>CAWEPD010000006.1:0-342901 GCA_963810875.1 uncultured Gaiellaceae bacterium
GTGACGTTGTAGAAGGTGGGAGCCTCGGTGGCGATGTCGGCCGCGGCGCACGCGTTGCCGCCGGCGACCAGCGCCTCCATTTCGGCGAGTAGCGTACCTCACTGGGCGGCACACCGGCAATACGGTCGTCGATCGCTTGGCCTTGTCGCGATCATTCGCCGACACGGTGCCAGCCACCAAGGCTAGCAAGCACGCCGACCCGACCTGTTTCAGTTTCGAGACCTGTGTTTCCATTTGCCTCATCCACATCCCATTTGACGGGTGCAGTATCACGTCACTCGGCGCTACACTTGCTTTTGTCTCCACTCATCTACGTCTCCAAGCAGCGACAACGCCATTTATTACGTACTCCCAGTAACCTTCGACCCAAGGACTGCGAACCGCGTCACGGCGCACACCGCCCCTGGTCTCTAACTACAACAGTCGGCAAGAAAACCGCGTTTGGCGGGCTGCCCGCTGTGACGGCATCGGCAGATCGCCGAGGCCACAAGCGGGAAGATTGCATTACGTCACATGCCTGTGCGGCAATTGCACCGGCGGTGGCAGTGGAGGATCCAGTGAATCGATCAATCGAAAACGCGAACCGCATCACGGCAGGCGCCTGGGGCCGCGGACTGTTGCTCGGTCTCGCTGCGTTGCTCACCGCCTGCACCGAGGGCCCCGGCGGCGGCAGCGGCCAGGATCCGGACCCCGCGACGGTTGATTTCCCGATCTTCTATATCCGCCACCAGATTCCCGAGGACCAGGACGACGTCACCCGTGTCCGGCCGTTCATCGAGGACGACGAATACAGCGCCACGCTGTGGAAGCGCGACCGCGCCTCCCCGGGCGCCCCGGAAATCGAGCTCACCGCCCGGCTGCGCGTGCCCCCGCTGGGTGAGGCCGACCACCGCTACGACATCAAGGACCTCGCGGCCGCTCCCGACGGCCTGCACGTGGCCTTCGCGATGCGCGGCCCGCTGGACGATTTTGACGAGGACGAGCCGCCGACCTGGAACATCTGGGAATACAACATCGAGACCGACACGCTGCACCGCGTGATCACCTCGGACATCATCGCCGAGGAAGGCCAGGACGTCGCGCCCGGCTATCTACCCGACGGCCGCATCCTGTTCTCGTCGACCCGCCAGCGCCAGTCCAAGGCCATCCTGCTCGACGAGGGCAAGTCGCAATTCGAAGCCGCCAACGAGACGCGCAATGAATCGGCGTTCGTGCTGCACGTCATGAACGCGGACGGCACCGACATTCACCAGGTCAGCTTCAACCCGTCGAGCGACCTGTACGGCTCGGTGCTGCAGAACGGCCGCGTCATGTTCACGCGCTGGGATACCGGTGGCGTCAACGACGGCCTGCACCTGTACACCACGAACCCCGACGGCACCGACACCCAGTTGCACTACGGTGCGTTGTCGCACGCCACCGGTACCAACGGCACCACCAACGACTCCGACATCGAGTTCATGCGCGCGCGCGAGATGAGCGACGGGCGACTCATGGTGCTGGTGCGCGAGCGCACCGATGTCGACTTCGGCGGCAACCTCACCATCATCGACGCCAACACCTACGTCGAGAATCGCCAGCCGCTCGCGGCCAGCGCCGGCCTGCCGGGCCCCGCGCAGACGCCCGCAACGCTGAACGACGTACGCACCATTCCCGGCCCCTCCCCCGGCGGCCGTTTCGAGTCGGGCTTCCCGCTGTGGGACGGCACGAATCGCATTCTCGTGAGCTGGTCGCAGTGTCGCCTGTTCGACGTGGGCGGGCCCGATCCGACACGTATCGTTCCCTGCGACGCGCAGCGTCTCGCCGATCCGAATGTGCTGGCCGCGCCGCCGATCTACAGCATCTGGATGTTCAACCCGTCGCAGAACACCATCCTGCCGATCCTGGCGCCGGTCGAAGGCATCATGATCACTGAAGCCATCGCCGCTCAGCCGCGCACGCCGTTGCCCGCGGTCATCGTCGACCGCAAGCCGCCCGATCTGAATGCCGACCTGGTGGCCGAAGGCGCGGGCGTGCTCGCGATCCGCAGCGTCTACGACATCCTGGGTGTCGATCAGGCGCGCGTTGCTTCCGGCGCCCTGAGCTCCATCGGCAATGTCTCGAATCCGACGAACGCGGCCTATGCGCAGCGCCTGGTGCGTTTCATGCGCATCGAGAAGCTGGTATCGCAGCCCGACGACGATGACATCGCCGATCCTGACAATTCGGCATTCGGTCCCTCCGGCCAGATGCGCGAGATCGTCGCGTACGCGCCGGTCGAGCCGGACGGTTCGGTGCGCATGAAGGTCCCGGGCAACGTCGCGTTCCAGCTCAGCCTGCTCGATGCAAACGGCCGCCGCATCGGTCGGCATGGCTCGTGGTTGTCGGTGCGTCCGGGCGAAGTACTCGAGTGCAACGGCTGTCACGTGCGCAACGCCACGACGCCGCAGTCGCATGGTCGCAGGGGCTCGTTCAACTCCGTATACGCGGGTGCCGCGGCCACCGGCGCTGCATTCCCCGGCACGGTGAACACGATTTCGCCCGAGGTGGGCGACACCATGGCGTCGGCACGTACGCGCGCCGGCTCCTCGTGCATCGATCCGAACACCATGATCGAACACTGCGGCGCGCTGTCGATCACGCCGAGCGCCGACGTGGTCTACAACGAGATCTGGAAGGTCGCCGCGACACCGGCCGAGTCGTTCGCGTTCAGCCACAACCAGCTGGTCACGGCGCGGCCGACGAATCCGTATTGCTACCCGGTGTGGTCGGCGACCTGCCGCATCACCATCCACTACGCCACCATCGGCACGCGCCCCGGACACATTCATCCGTTGTGGTCGGTGCCGCGCCCGGCCGGCGGGGTTGATGACGGTACGGGCAACCTCATCTTCCCGGACACTTGCACGCAGTGTCACAGTCGCGTCGATGCCGCGGGCGCGGTGCAATTGCCCGCCGCATCGCTCGAACTGACCGACGATGTGTCGGACGAAGACGCCCTGCAACTGAAGGCGTATCGACACCTGCTGTTTGCGCGTCCGCGTCTCGCGCTGGTGAACGGCGCGATCGTGGTGGTGACGGTTCCGGGGCCGCCGGATGACGCCGGCAATCCCACACAGATTCCGGTGACGGACCCGCCATCGATGGCGGTGGGCAATTCGCGCGGCTCGCGGTTCTTCACCAGCGTGATGAACAATCCGACGCATGCAGGTATGCTCTCGACCGCTGAATTGCGCTTGCTTTCGGAGTGGCTGGATATTGGAGCCCAGTATTACAACGACCCATTCCCGCCGACTCCGCAGAATTAGCCTTGCGCTTTCGCTCGTCTTCGCGTGTTCCCTCTCTGCCACCGCCCTAGCAAAGGAAACCGAGGCAGAAAAGGCCGCCAAGGAAGCGGCGGCCCAGGAAAAGCTGCTGCAGGTTTTCGTCACGGAGCCATACCTGGAACTGTCCACCGGGCCCGGTCGGGGCTACCCGGTGTTCCACGTCGTGGAGCGCGAAGACTCGATCGATGTGCTCTATCGCCGCACCGACTGGTTCAAGGTGCGCGACGAACACGGCGTCGAGGGCTGGGCCCGCGCGCGCGACCTGCGCCGCACGCGACTCGCCGACGGCTCGCCCTTCGTGTTCCATCTCGGCGACATGGCGGGCTTCACCACGCACGATTGGGAAATCGGCTTCGGTGGCGGCGACTATGGCGGCGCCAATCTCATCAGTGTCTACGGCGCGTACTCGCTGACCGACCACATGAAGGTCGAGCTCACCGGCGGGCAATTCCTGGGCAACGCATCGACTGGCTGGAAGGCCGAGCTCGGCCTCACACACGTGATCGTCCCCGAATGGCGGCTGTCGCCATTCCTGGAGCTCGGCACGGGCGCCGTGTGGATCGAACCCCGCGCGACCATCGTGCTCCCCGAAGACCGTACCGACCAGACGGCGTACGTGGGCGCGGGGCTGCGTTTTTATCTCACCCGGCGCTTCTTCGTTCGCGCCGACTATCGCTGGCACACAGTATTCACGAGCCGCGATGACAATCAGGAGTTGGAAGAATGGAAAGTTCTAATCGCCTGCTTCTTCTAGTCGCAGTGTTCGCAGCGGCCATGCTCGCCGGCTGCGCATCGACGCGGGACAAGCAGGTCGAACAGCAGCAGACCGAGGAGCAGGCTGCCGCAGACGAGGCTGCCGAGGACGCCGACAGCACGCCGCCGCGCGTCATCGAGCCCAACGTCGCCCGTCGCAAAATCAAGACACCCAGGATCGACAACGAGAACTGGGAACTGGGCGCCGGGTTCGGATTCCTCTCGATCGAGGACTTCGGCACCAATTCCACCTACGCCGGAATGATCACCTACCATGTGACAGAAGATTTCTTCTTCCGCGGGGACCTGGGGCAATCCACGGCCGGGCGGACCAGTTTCGAGAACCTGGCAGGCGATATCGAGCTGCTGACCGGAGATGAGAGGCGTTTCACGTACTACAGCCTCTCGCTGGGCTACAACTTCTTGCCTGGCGAGGTCTTTCTCGGTCGCGACACCGCCATGAACAGTAGTTTCTATGTCCTGGCAGGCATAGGAAGTGTGGAGTTCGCCGGCGACAACCGGCTGACCCTCAACTTCGGCGCGGGTTTCCGCGTATTGCCCACGGACTGGCTGGCCATCCATCTCGCAGTGCAGGACCGCGTGTTCGACACCGACTTGTTAGGCGAGACCAAGGTCACCAACAACATAGAGATGCTGCTGAGTGCGACCGTCTTTTTCTGACGGAGTGAGTCATGACGGCAGGTACGGTGAAAGCCAAGGAAATCGGAAAAGTTGCAAAATGTCTCGCGCTGCTCGCCGCGTTCGTGTTGCCGGCGTTCGCCACGTCGTCCTCGGGTCCCGCGCCCGCTTTCAAGCTCTCGTCCCGCGGTGGCAAGACCATCGATCTCGCCCAGTTCAGGGGCCAGGTGGTGATGATCAATTTCTGGGCTACCTGGTGTGGTCCCTGCCGGCAGGAAATGCCGCTGCTCGAGGACATCTACAAGAAGTACAAGCCCATGGGCTTTACCATGCTCGCCGTGAATGTCGAGCCGGATTCCAAGGCTGCCGAAGCCTGGTTGGGCAAGCTCTCCAAGCCGGTCAGTTTCCCGGTCGCTTTCGACGTGGACAGCAAGGTCAGCAAGCTCTACAAGGTCGCTGGGATGCCGAGCACGGTGTTCGTCGATCGCAAGGGCAACGTGCGCGTCATGCACAAGGGCTACAAGCCCGGCGATGAGAACTTCTATCTCACGCAGATCCGGTCGATGTTGAAAGAGTAGCCAGGAAAGAGGAAGGATGACTGTCATGAATATCCGCGGCTTGCTGGTTCTCGCCCTGGCGCTTGGCGCCACGGGCTGCAGTTCGATCGAGCCGTGGGTGAAGCCATACGATCGCGAGAATCTCGCGGATCCCATCATGGTGTTCACGCGCGCACCCATCTCGCAGGACTTCCTCGATCACGTGTTCGAATCGCGCGAAGGATCGCGCGGCGCCACCGGTGCCGGTGGCGGCGGCTGCGGCTGTAACTGACACGGCCGTCGTTTATGGCTAACAAGCTCAACACGCGTCTTGCGGCATGCGTCATAACCTGCCTCGCTCTCGCGGGCGTCGCCCTTTTTCCATCGAAAGCATTGGGCGGCGTGTTGCCCGAAGACCGCGCGGACGTGCTGTATTTCCGCTACGACGGCGGCGGCGTCATCATCGACGGCCCCTCGATGCTGGTGCGCAAGAGCATTCGGCGAACATGTGTCCGTGGCCGCCAACTACTACATCGACATGGTGTCCTCGGCGTCGGTCGACGTCGAAACCTCGGCGAGCCCCTACACGGACGAGCGTACCCAGGGCAGCCTCTCGCTGGACTTCCTGCACGGCAAGTCCACGTACAGCATCGGCTACGTCAACAGCGACGAGAGTGACTACCAGGCGAAGACCATGTTCGCGGGCGTGAGCCACGACATGTTCGGCGACCTGACCACGATTTCCTTCACCTACAAGAACGGCAAGAACGACGTGTTCCGCAACGTCAAGGACCCGGACGGCAACATCGGCATCGATCCGGCGTTCCAGGAAGAGATGGAGTCCAAGAGTTACAGCGTCGGCCTCTCGCAGATCATCACCAAGAACATGATCCTCACGGGCCAGTACGAGGTGATCACCGACGAAGGCTGGCTCAACAGCCCGTATCGCTCGGTACGATTCTTCATCGGCACCGACCAGCAGGGCCAGCAGCCCGAGGTCTATCCGAACACGCGTTCCAGCAACGCCGCCTCGGTCCGTGCCAAGTATTTCCTGCCCTATCGCGCGGCCGTCGATGTGATGTACCGCTTCTACACCGATACCTGGGGCATCGTGGGTCACACCGGTGAACTCGGTTACGTGCACCCGCTCGATGGCGCCTGGGCCGGCGGCAACTGGACCTTCGAAGGGCGCGTGCGCTACTACACGCAGGACGCCGCGGATTTCTACCAGGACATCTTCCCGCGCGCCGACTTCGCCAACTTCATGGCGCGCGACAAGGAACTCGCGACCTACAACGCCATCACCGCCGGCGTCGGCGCCACGTACGAATTCAAGATCGAGCGCTTCCCCTGGCTCACCAAGGGACAGATCAACTTCCGCTACGACCACATGATGGTCAGTTACGACGACTTCCGCGACGCCCGCTTCAGCCTCGGAAGCTTCGGTGTACCGCCCGCGGATCCTTTCGCTCCCGGCACCGAGCCGCTCTACGAGCTGGAGGCCAACATCTTCCAGCTCTACATCAGCGCGTTCTTCTGACGCAGGCCCCGGCGGACGGTCGGACAAGCAACGAAGACTGACCGGCATACATCGGCGCCGGAGACGGGGTATCGTGGCGCCCTTCGTTCACCGGGTTGGTCATGACTGACTCCCGTCATACACGTCGCGCAATGATCCTGTCCGCAGCTGCGGCTCTCGGACTTCGCGCTGCGCACGCTGCTGATGCACGCCTGCCACGCATCGGCTATCTCTCGGGTGTCGGCTATCCTGAACTCAACGAGGCATTTACCGACGAGCTGCGCAAGCAAGGTCTCATCGAAGGACGCGACCTGGTCATCGAGCGGCGCCTGGCGCGCGCCAACTCCAACGACCTTTCGATCATGGGCAAGGAACTTGCGAACAGTGACCTCGTGCTCGTGGTTCCCACGGCACTTCCCGCGGCGCTGGTGGTGCGCGAAGCCAATCCGCGCATGCCCATGGTGATCGGTACCTGCCCTGGCATGGTGGCGAACGGATTCGCGAAGTCCCTGGAGCGCCCCGGCGGCATCTACACCGGGATCGATGAGCTGCCGCCCGGCGTCACGCGGCGGCGCATGACGCTGCTCAAGGCCGCGGCTCCAGGCATCAAACGCCTCGCCTTGCTTTCCACCGCGCCCGGCAAGGTCGCGCATGAGCTGCAACTTGCGGATGCACTGCCCGCCGCCGCCGATCTCGGCATCGAAGCCAGGCCCTATCGCGCCACCAGCCTCGAGCCGAGATGCGCAGCCGGCACTCGCCGCGATGCGCGCGGATGGCATGGACGGCCTGCAGAACTTCCAGGGCGGCCTGTCGCTCGCCAATCGCCAGTTGATCACCGAGTACGCCGCGTCGCATCGCATGCCGGCTATCTACCAGGCGCGGCTGTTCATCGGCGCGGGCGGCCTCATGGCCTGGGCGCCCGATCAATCCGAGCAACTGCGCATCGCGGCGCGCATGACGGCGCGCATCCTCGCCGGCACGCGCCCCGGGGACATCCCCGTGGTCTATCCACCCAAGTATTCGCTGATGCTGAACGTCGCGGCGGCGCGTGGTATCGGCATGACCTTCCCCGCCGAGCTGCTGGCCCAGGCCGACGAGACCGTCGGCACCTGACAGGTCCGGCGTTCAGTTCTCCAGCGACTTGCCGAACTGCACGCCGCCATCGTGGATGGCGATGTCCGGAAACTTGCGACGCATCTCGATGGTCTCGGCGCCGGCGAGGAACACCGGTCCGTAGCCGTGCGCGGCCAGCAGGTGCACGGGGCGATACATGTAGAACATGGGATCCCAGCCCATGCCCGTGCCCACGCAGGTGCCTTCCACCTGTCCCTTCGCATTCACCTTCTTTGCCACGGCATTCCAGCCCAGCGTCGCCGGTGGCCCAAAGGACAGCGGATCGAGCCAGCCACGGTTGATGCCGCGCGCGATACCGAACACGAACATCGCGCTGGCGGAGGTTTCCTCGTACGACTCACGCCGGTCGAGCAGCTGATGCCACAGTCCCGCGTGCCCCTGGTTGGCGATCGAGCGCCGCCCCCTGCGCGCGGAACAGTTCCAGGATCTCCGTACGCCGCGGATGATCGGCGGGTCTGTTCGGCGCCGGCCGGGCGGGAACCGCGATCGCGCGGCAGCTGCTCGAGCAGGGGATCGGCGTGCGGCTGATCGAAGCCGATCGCGAGCGTGCCCGCGCCGTCGCGGACGACCTCCAAGGCGCGCGCGTCTACCACGCCACCGGAATCGACCCGGACTTCCTCGAGCGCGAGCGGATCGGCGCCGCGCAGGTAGCGATCTTCGCGATGCGGGAGGACATGAAGAACCACTACGCCGCGACGCTCGCGAAGCTCCACGGCGTGCGGTTCACGGTCGCGATCGTGCACGAGCCCGACGCGATCCCGGTCTTCGAGCAGGCGGGCATCGACGTGACCGTGAACCCGCGCCAGGTGACGGCGGAGGAGATCGTCCGCTTCGCCCACGACCCCCGGACCCAGCAGGTGACGATGCTCGACGGCGACCGCTTCGAGGTGCTCGACATCACGACCCGCCCGGGCAGCGAGTACGTCGGCAAGGCCTTCGGGGAGATGCCGATCCGCGGCGCCCTGATCGGGGCGATCGTCCGGAACGGCCAGGCGATCTTCCCCCGCCGCGACGACGTTCTCCGCTCCGGCGACCGCGCGATCATCTTCACCGAGTCGAGGCGCGTCGCCGACGTCGAGCGCGCCCTTTGACGACGGCGGCGCGGCGCCTGCGGCGTGCCTCGAGGCCGCGGATCCTTGCGGTCGACGTCCGGAGCGCCCTCAACCTCGTCGGGACGCTGACGAAGTACCTCAGCCTGTCGACCCTCCTCCCGGCCGCCGTCGCGCTCGGCTACGGCGAGCCGCCGTGGCCGTTCCTGGGCGCAGGCGCGATCGGCGGCGCGGCAGGCGTGGCGCTCGAGCGGTCGACCCGCGGGGAGGCGAGGCTCGGGACGAGAGAGGGGTTCCTCGTCATCTCCCTGACCTGGCTCGTCGCCGCGGCGTTCGGCGCCCTTCCCTTCCTCCTCTCCGGCGACCCGCAGCTCGATCGCCCGCTCGACGCCTACTTCGAGTCGATGTCGGGCTTCACGACGACGGGTGCGAGCGTGCTCACCAACGTCGAGGAGCTGTCGCAGTCGCTCCTGCTCTGGCGCCAGTTCACCTCCTGGCTCGGCGGGATCGGGATCGTCGTCCTGGCGCTCGCCGTGCTGCCGCGGCTGCGCGTCGGCGGCCGGCAGCTGCTCGAAGCCGAGATGCCGGGGCCGGAGATCGACAGCCTGAGCACGCGGATCGCCGACACCGCGCGCCGCGTCTGGTGGCTCTATCTCGGGCTCACGGTCGTCCTCGTCGCGATCCTCACAGCGTTCGGGCTGACGGGGGTGGACGACGAGATGACCCTGTTCGAGGCGGTTGCGCACGCCTTCGCGACGATCCCCACCGGCGGCTTCGGGACCCGGCTGACCTCCCTCGCCGAGTTCTCGGCCGCGTCGCAGTGGACGATCGCGCTCTTCATGGTGCTCGCGGGGGCCAACTTCGCGCTCATGTACCAGGCCGTCGCCCGACGGCGCCCGCAGGTCTTCGCGCGCGACGAGGAGTTCCGGCTCTACCTGGGACTCCTCGCGCTCGGCTCGCTCCTGATCGGTGTCCAGCTCCTCGCCGACGGGGTCGCGACCGGCGAAGAGGGCGTGCGCCAGGCGGTCTTCCAGACGGTCTCGATCATGACGACGACCGGCTTCGTGACCACGGACTTCGCCATCTGGCCGGTTCTCGCCTCGATGACCCTCGTTGGGCTGATGTTCGTCGGTGGCTCGGCGGGCTCGACGTCCGGCTCGGTCAAGGTCGTCCGCCACCTGCTGCTCGGGAAGATCCTGCGCCGCGAGCTCGACCAGACGGTGCACCCGGAGGTCGTCCTCCCGGTGCGGCTGAACCGGCGCGTCGTCGACGAGCGGACGCTGCGCGCGGTCTCGAGCTTCATCCTCCTCTACATCGGGATCTTCATCGTCGGAACGGCGCTCCTCGCGATGGACGCCGCTCGCACCGGGCTCGAACTGAGCGTCTTCGACGCGGTCGCCGCCTGCGCGACCACGCTCGGAAACGTCGGCCCCGGCTTTGGGATCGCCGGCCCCTACGGCTCGTTCGAGCCCTTCAGCGACTTCTCGACCTTCGTGATGGTCGGGCTGATGTGGCTCGGCCGGCTCGAGGTGATCCCGATTGTCGTGCTCGCTTCACGCCACTACTGGCGGACGGTTTAGTCGGGCTAGCGCTTGAGAAGGACGCGCTTGAGCTCGTCCTCCTTGCCGGGCTCGAGCACGGCGAGCACCTGGTCGCCCGGCCGCAGCACGGTCGAGTCCTCCGCCAGCTCCGAGCGGCCGTTCCGCATCACCGAGATCAGGCGCGAGCCCGCGGGCAGGGTCAGCCCGGCGAGCCGCTTGCCGGCGGCAGGGGAGTCGCGGTCGATCTGGAGCTCGACGATCTCGAGGTTCTCCTTCCGGAGCTCCAGGAGGTGGACGATCCCGTGCTCGGGAACCTCGTGCTCGACGAGGCCGAGGATGTTCGACGTGGCGCAGACGGTCTGCGAGATCCCGAGGAGGTCGAAGTGCTCCTGGTTGCGCGGGTCGTTGACGCGCGCGACCACCTTCGGCACCCGGTAGCCCTCGCGGGCGAGCTGGCAGATGATCAGGTTGTCCTCGTCGTCGCCCGTGGCCGCCAGGACGAGCTGCGGCGGCCGCCCGACCCCGGCGAGCTCGAGGATGTGCAGCTCGGTCGCGTCGCCGAGCAGGACCTGATGCTCGAACTCCTCCTGGAGCCGCTCGAACCGCTGGGGCCGCTGCTCGATCAGGGTCACCTCGTGGCCCATCCGCAGGAGCGAGCGGGCGACATTGGCGCCGACCTTGCCGCCTCCGGCCACGATCGCGTACATCAGGCGAGCGCCCGCTCGGCCACGCGCACGCGCGCGGCGAGCTCGGAGATCGCGGTCTGGGTCGGGCTGACGGTCTGCATCCCGCGCTTCGCGTAGAACTCGGCGCGAGCGGGATCGAGGATGCGGACGACGACGTGCTCGACGCCGTAGCGCTTCCTCACGACCTGCGCGATCACGAGATTCGTGTTGTCGCCGTTCGTCGCGACGACGACCGCGTCGGCCTCGTCGGCTCCAGCGCGGCGCAGGATCTCGGAGTCCATCCCGTGGCCGACGACGAAGCCGCCCGACCAGTTCGCCCCGAGCCGGGCAAGGGCCTCTTCCTTCTCGTCGACGGCCGTCACCTCCCAGCCCTCGTCCCGGAACTCCCGGGCGACGGCCGAGCCGACGCGCCCGCAACCGATCACGACCAGCTTCATGGCGTCAGGGTACTCGCCGGCGCGCCGCCGACAACGCCCGGGTCGAGGACGCCCTGCGGGAAGGCGACGACGAGCACCTCGCAGGGGGCGTTCCGGAGCACGTAGTCCACCGTCGGCGAGAAGAAGGCCGACTGCCGCCGCCAGCGGGCCGCCGAGCCGAGCACGATCAGGTCGGAGCCGCGTGCGGCGGCCTCGGCGACGATCGCCTGGCCGATCGAGCGGGCCCGGGTCGTGACGGGCTCGACCGCGACGCCGTTCTCCTCCCCGAGCAGCTGCGCCTCGAGGAGCGATGCCGCTGCGCGCTCCTCCTCGTCGGGGAGCGGCGAGTCGAGCTCGAGCTCGAGCGGCACGCGGATCACGTAGACGGCGTCCACCGCCGCCTCCCGCTCCTTCGCGAGCGCGATCGCCGTCGCGGCCATCTCCTCGCCCACGGCTCCGAGCTTCACCGGGACGAGAATGCGTCGGAAGTCGACGCCGGGCGGGAGCGCGTAGTCGAGCTCGACGTTGCTGGATCAGCCGCCGCGCCACGACGGACGCCGAGGAACACGGCCAGACCGAGAACGATCCAGATCGTCCCCGCATAGCGAGCGCCGGGATGCGTGACGAGCGAGACGACCCAGAGCACGGTCGCGATCGCCGTTGCCGAGAAGCGCCGGCACCGGCACGTCGCGGCCCCGGATCGTGACGTTGAAGGGCGCCCGGAACGGACGAGGCAGGTCGGGCTCGCTGAACCGGAGCCGGATCACGGCCGACCTGTGCGGCGGTGAACGCGAACAGGACGCCGAACGAGTAGAGGCTCGCGAGGAAGACGACATCGTCGCCGGCGAGGCCGGTGCCGACGACGAGTGCGATCGAGATCGCCGCAGCGGCGACGATCGCCTGCGGTGAGACGAGCGTCCGGCGGTTCAGGCGCCCGAACGCGTGCGGAAGCTGACCGTGACCGCCGAGGCTGTGCGCGAGCCGCGTGAAGCCCGAGATCGAGGTCGTCGCCGCAGCGAGCAGGACGAGGGCGCCCGGTGAGCCCGACGTAGACGCCGGAGCCCGACCGGCGAGCCCATCCGGGCAGCGGGTCGCCGAGGGCGTCGACGATGCCGGCGATCGGAGCCCGCAGCCACTCGTCGCCGAGCGCTGTTCGCCCGTTTTCGACCGGGAAGGCGGAAAGCCCGACGACCGCGATCAACGCGGTGATCGCGACGACGAGCCCGATCGCCGAGAAGAGGCTGCGCGGCAGCGTCCGCCCGGGTCGGCGCGTCTCCTCGGCCAGGTTCGCGACCGTCTCGAGTCCGGTGTAGGCGAGTAGCGCGAGCGGCAGAGCGAAGGCGAGGTCGTCCCAGCTCGGCGCGGTTCCGAGCGAAATGCCCGACGTCAGCGCGCCGGGCGAGTAGAGCAGCGCAAGCCCGAGCACGACGAGCAGGAGCTGGGTCGCGAGGTCGAGCCCCGGCGACGACGATTCCCGGCCGTGTAGAGCCGCGAACGCCGTGCCAGGCGGATCCCGGCGATCGTGGCGATGACGGCCGACGGCGATGACGACGTCCCACGGAGAATCGGCGCAGGCCCGGCCAGTCGAGCGCCGCCCCGAGGTAGTGCGGCAGGAAGAGCGTCGAGAGCGCGATCACGATCAGGTAGTCGAGGAACAGCGCCCACCCGGTCAGGAAGCCGAGCAGGTCGTTGAACGCCCGCCGGACGAACGTCGCGGCGCCGCCCGTCTCCGGGATCGCCGCCGTGCCCTCCGCGTAGGAGAGGGCGACGAGGAGGAAGAACGCGCCGGCCCCGAGCAGGACGTAGGGCGTGAGGCCGAGTGCGTAGGCGGCGACGATCCCGAGCGCGAAGTAGAGCGAGGAGGCGATCTCACCGTAGGCGACGGAGAAGAGCGCCGGCGAGTCGAGGACACGCTCGAAGCCGCGAATCTTCCTCGCCATTACCGCCCCCCTCGGCGGAGCAGCGTGATCCGACCGACTCCGAGCGCCACGAAGAGCCCGCCGAGGACGAAGCCGAGGACGCCGCCGCCGTTCGCTGCGGTGACGGCGAGGAGCGCGATCCCGATCCCGACAAAGATGAGCGCGAGCACGAGCACCGCTGTCGCGTAGAACTTCAACCCGCCTGCCTCGACGCCGTCACCATGACGCGGCACGTCGCATGCTTCAGCACGTAGTCGACGGTGGCGCCGAAGACGGCGCGCTTGCGGCGGCCGATCTCCTTCGCCGGAGCGCCGATCACGATGATCTCGGTGCTGCGCCGCTCTGCCTCAGCGACGATCTCCTCGCCGGCGCTGCGACCGCGGATCAACCGCGGGATCACCGAGATCCCGTACGACTCGCCGATCGCCCGAGCCTCGTCGAGCTCGCGGTTCGCCTGCTCCTCCTCCTCGGGCAGGTCGATCCCGAGCGCGACCTCGAGCGGAATCTCGAGCACGGTCAGCGCGACGATCTGCGCGCGGCGCTCGGCGGAGAGGCTCGCGGCGACGTCGAACGCGTCGTCGGAGGCCTGGCCCGGCAGGATCGGGACGAGCAGCCGGCGATACTCGAGCGCGAGCGCCGGTCCGAACGCAACCGGCGCTCGCACCGTGACTCGTAGCGGCTCATGGAGGACGAGGCGGCGGTAGATCACGTAGCCGATCAGGCCGAGCACGATCCAGCCGAGCCCGACCCAGCGCGTCGCTTCGTTCTGGACGAGGATGACGACGAACGAGATGGCTGTCGCGAGCCCACCCACCATCGCGAAGATCGGCCATTGCACGCCGCGAACAGTCACATTGGGTCGCGCGCGGCCGATCCGCTCGTCCTCGTCCGCGGGAAGCATCCGCAACCGGATGATCGAGACGTGCGCAACCGTGAACGAGAGGTCGCCCCGAACGAGTAGAGCGTCCCGACGAAGTTGACGTCACCGGGGAGCAGGATCGCAATCGGTGCGATCCCAGCAAATACGACGAGGGAAAGCCACGGGGTCTTGAAGCGCGGATGGAGGCGGCGGAAGAGCTCGGGAAGCTGCCGGTAGGTCGCCATCGAGTAGGTGATCCGCGAGGCTCCGATCACACCGGCGTTGGTCGCGATGAAGAGGATCGTTGCAGCGAGGACGCCGACGTAGATCTCGGCCACGTCGAGCATCAGCCCCTCAAGGCCTAGGTTCTGCACCAACCCGAGCACGGGATCGTTGGCGAAGCCTCCCTCCTCGGGCGGCAGTGCCAGCCGCGTGGTCAGCTCACCGTCGATCCGCTCGACCGGCAGGGCAGAGAGCGCGACGAACGGGAGCGTGAAGAAGATCCCGAAGACGGCGAGCGCGACGAGCTTGTAGGCGTTCGGAACACTTCGAACCGGATCGCGGACCTCCTCGGCGAGGTTCGACACGGTCTCGACGCCGGTGTAGGCGAGCATCGCAACCGGCACTGCCAGGGCGAGATTCGACCAGGTCGGCGCCGTCCCCCAGTGGACGTTGTCGACGAGCGTCTCGGGGCTGAACACGAGCGCGATCCCGATGAGGACGAGTAACACCTGCGTCGCGAGGTCCAGGATCGCGAGGGTCACGGACAGCTTCGCGGCCTCCGAGACGCCGACGACGTTGAGCGCCACGAGCACGAGAATCACGATTGCGCCGCCGACGATGTCCCAGGGGTTCGTGCGTAGCGGCTCCCAGAAGATCGAGAGATAGTGGGGGACGAAAAAGGCCGAGACGGCCACGGTGACGACGTAGACGAGCATCTGCGCCCAGGCGGCCGTGAACGAGACGAGCTCGTCGAACGCGTGCCGCGCGAAGCTGGCCGAACCGCCAGCCTCCGGGTAGCGAACCGTGCCTTCGCTGTAGGTGGCAGCCGTGCAGGCGAAGATCACGCCCGCCACGATGAAGACGACGGGCGTCAGGCCGAGCGCATAGACCGCAGTCAGGCCGAGCGCGTAGTAGATCGAGGAGCCGACGTTCCCATACGCGGTGGCGAAGAGCGCGGGCGTGCCGAGGACGCGCTCGAGCTCGACCTGCCGGCTTCGTCGGCTGGGCACCGGCGCAGTCTAGAGGCGCCGGCTCGGGGTGAGAATCGGAGGGGCGCCGTCTCCGGCGCCCCTCGTGTCGCTCGTCCTCTAGAGGGTTTGGCGGAATGCTGCTCGTCCGGGTCGGTGCGATGGGTGCGCTGTGGCAAGGACGCAGGGAGCGTTCATACCTGTAGGTATGGACGCGACCGAGGCGCCGCCACAGTGGCCCAGCGTGCCGAGACGGGCACAGCCGGTATTTCGCCAAACCCTCCGACTAGGCGCCGTGGATCGAGATCAGGAGCGGGATGATCAGGATCGCGACGATGTTCGCGATCTTGATCATCGGGTTGATCGCCGGCCCGGCGGTGTCCTTGTACGGATCGCCGACCGTGTCGCCCGTGACCGACGCGGCGTGCGCGTCGGAGCCCTTGCCGCCGTAGGCGCCGTCCTCGATCAGCTTCTTCGCGTTGTCCCAGGCGCCGCCGCCCGAGGTCATCGAGATCGCCAGGAAGAGGCCGGTCACGATCGTCCCGATCAGCAGCCCGCCGAGCGCCTCGGGACTGATGATCCCGACGGCGATCGGGATCGCGACCGGGATCAGCGCCGGGAGGAGCATCTTCTTGATCGCCGACTTGGCGACGATGTCGACGGCGCGGCTGTAGTCCGGTCGCTGGGTGCCCTCCATGATCCCGGGCATCTCCGCGAACTGGCGGCGCACCTCGACGACGACCTCGCCGCCGACGCGGCCGACGGCGGTCATCGCGAGCGCGGCGAAGAGGAACGGCATCATCCCGCCGATGAAGAGCCCGGCGATCACGTACGGGTCGGAGAGGTTGAAGGTGATGTCGAGCCCCTCGTCGACGAGCCCGCGCGTGTACTCGTCGAAGAGGATCAGCGCGGCGAGACCGGCCGAGCCGATCGCGTAGCCCTTGGTCACGGCCTTCGTCGTGTTGCCGACCGCGTCGAGCGGATCGGTGATCGCCCGGACCGACTCGTCCAGGTGCGCCATCTCGGCGATCCCGCCGGCGTTGTCCGTGACCGGGCCGAAGGCGTCGAGCGCGACGATCAGGCCCGTCATCGAGAGCTGCGCCATCACGGCGACCGCGATCCCGTAGAGGCCGGCGATCTCGTAGGCGATGACGATCCCGGCGGCGATCACGAGCACGGGCGCCGCCGTGGCACGCATCCCGACGGCGAGTCCCTCGATGATGTTCGTCGCGTGGCCGGTCTGCGAGGCCTTCGAGATCGACTTGACCGGGTTCCAGCGGCTGCCCGTGTAGAACTCGGTGATCGCGACGAGCAGGAACGTGATCACGAGCCCGACGAGCGCGGAGCTGTAGAGCTCGCCGAAGCTGAAGGTGCCGTCGTCGAACGCGAGCGTGACGGGGATGAATCCGAGCGCGGAGAGGATCGTCGCGACGAGGACGCTCTTGTAGAGCGCGTTGATGATCGAGCCGCCCTCGCCGATCCGGGCGAAGTAGACCCCGATCACCGAGGCGAGGATCGAGATCCCGCCGAGCGCGAGCGGGTAGAGCGGCAGGTTCCCCGCCGGGAAGGCCGTCCCGAGCAGCATCACCGCGACGGCGGTGACGGCGTACGTCTCGAAGAGGTCGGCCGCCATGCCGGCGCAGTCGCCGACGTTGTCGCCCACGTTGTCCGCGATCACGGCCGGATTGCGCGGATCGTCCTCCGGGATTCCCGCCTCGATCTTGCCGACGAGGTCGGCGCCGACGTCGGCCGCCTTGGTGAAGATCCCGCCGCCGAGGCGCGCGAAGACCGAGATCAGCGAGCCGCCGAAGGCGAGCCCGATCAGGTCGTCGATCGCCGACTCCTGGCTGTTGTCGAGGATCCCCGTGAGGATGCCGTAGTAGCCGGCGACGCCGAGCAGGCCGAGGCCGACGACGAGGAGACCGGCCACCGAGCCGGCGCGGAACGCGACGTTGAACGCCGGCCGCAGCCCCGACTTGGCGGCCTCGGCCGTGCGCGTGTTCGCGCGGACGGCGACGTTCATCCCGATGAAGCCGGCGGCCGACGAGAGGATCGCGCCGATCGCGAAGCCGATCGCGGTGCCCCAGCCGAGCTCGTCGTAGAACCCGAGCAGCAGGAACGGGACGAGGGCAACGCCTGCGATCGTGATGTACTGGCGCCGCAGATAGGCCGCTGCGCCCTCCTGCACGGCGCGCGAGATCTCCTGCATCCGCTCCGAGCCTGCCGGCTGGCGCAGGAGCCAGACCGTGAAGTAGATCCCGAATCCGACCGCGACGCCCGCGCAGATCAGCGCGAAGAGCACCGCGTGGTCATTGAAGAAGTCCATCCAGCCTCCGTCTACTTACCCCGTCACAAAGTGAGCGCCGAGCTGTCTCGGCGCGGGGGATTATGTATCACAAGCTCCGCCCTGCAGCTAGCCGGCAGCTAGCCGGGCAGCTAGCCCGGAACCGGGATCCCCACCTGCTCGGCGTAGATCTGCTCCAGCGTCGCGCCCTCCTCGAAGCGGGCGATCTGCCGCTCGGCCGCGTTGCGCTCGGGCACGGCGAGATACGGGGCGGCGCCGATCTCCTCCGCGACCGGTGCGACCCAGTCGAGCAGCCGCTCGAGCCGCTCCCGGGCGGGCACGACGTCGCCGCGCTCGAGGTCGATCAGATTCCCCGAGAGCCCGTAGCGGATCGCGCGCCAGAGGTTCTCCTCGATCAGGCGGTGCGGCTGCGGCGGGAGTGGCTCCCCCTCGTCGATTGCTCGGGCGATCCGCGCCGTGAGCGAGGTCGCGAAGGCGGCGAGCGCGATCGCCTCGCCCGCGTCGGGCTGGGCGTCGCAGATCCTGATCTCGACCGTGGGGAAGGCGAGGTGCGGGCGGACGCTCCACCAGAGCTGCGTCGGCTCGTCGATCGAGTCGGTCGCGTAGAGGAAGCGAACGTAGTCCTCGTGCTCCTGCCAGGAGCCGAACGCGTCGGGGACGCCGCAGCGCGGGAAGAACCGGGTGAAGATCTGGGTGCGCGCCGAGTGGAGCCCCGTGTGCACGCGCTCGTGGAAGGGCGAGCTCGCCGAGAGGGCGAGCAACTCCGGCAGGAAGGTGCGCAGCCCGTCGACGACGCGGATCGCCCGATCGGCTCCGCGGATCCCGACGTGGACGTGGAGCCCGAAGCTGTTGTTGCGCCAGACGACGTACCGGAGGATCTCGTCGTTCCGGCGGTAGTGCGGCGTGTCGATGATCCGCTGCTCCTGCCACGGCGCCCACGGGTGGGTGCCGGTCGCGCCGAGTGTCAGCTCCAGCGGCTCGACGAGCGCCTGCAGCTGGGCGCGCCGCTCGACGAGCGCGGCCGGGATCTCGGCGAAGGTCTCGCAGCGGCCGGTCTTCACCTCGACCTCGGAGGCGATCAGCTCGCCCACCAGATTCGGCTCGAGCGAGGTGCCCTGGGCCGCCGCCTTGACCTCCTCGAAGCGGTTGACGAGGTCGAGGCTCGCGGGGTCGAGGAGCGCGAACTCCTCCTCCACCGCGACGGTGAAGTCGGTGCCTCCGTCGAACGCCTCGCGTGCCTCGCGCAGGAGCTCGTCGGAGGAGATCCGCTGCTCGTCACCCATGCGCGGGAGGGTAGTGGAACGGCTCCAGCAGGCGATGTGCGACCCCGGCCCAGCTCCAGCGGGCGAGGACGGCGCGGCGGGCTGCGCTCGAGAGAGCCGCGCGGTCGCTCTCGGAGAGCGCGAGGAGCTCGCGGAGCTTGACGGCCAGCTCCGCGGCGTCGCCCGTCGTGAAGCTCGCGAGCCGGCGGAGGTGCGGCGGGTACTCCTCCTCGAGCCCGTCGGCGATCTCGGCCAGCCCCGAGTGGCGCGCGACGAGCGGCGGCGAGCCGGCGGCGGCGGCCTCGGCGGCGACCATCCCGAATGCCTCCGGGAAGATCGAGGGCACGACGGTCGCGTCCGCGAGCGGCAGGAGGTGGACGAGGTGGCGGTGCTCGAGCGGCCCGGTGAAGAGCGCGCGGACTCCCGTCCGGGCTCCTGCAAGCCGCTCGAGCTCCGCGCGGTAGTCCCCGAAGCCGACGATCACCGCTCGCGCCTCCACCTCGCGCAGCGCCTCGAGCAGGACGTGGACGCCCTTGTTGTAGAGGAGCTTGCCGAAGTAGACGACGGTCGGCTCGTCGCCCGCGAGGAACTCGCCGAGTCGCTCGGCGTTGCCCTCGTCCGGCAGGCGCTCGCTCGTGCTTCCCGGATTCGGCGGGTCGCGCTCGGCCTCGGCGAGAAGACCGGCGAGCGCCTCCGCGCGAGGTCGCGGCCGCCAGTCGTCGACGTCGACCCCGGGAGGAACCTCGTGGACGTCGTCGACGTGTCCGACGACCTCTTCGAGCACCTCGCGGATGTGGGCCGAGCCGACGAAGACGGCCTCCGCTCGCTCGAGCGCCGCTCTCCCCCAGGCCGCGAGCTCCGGCCGTCCGCGCAGCGCGTACTCGAGCTCGGAGCCGTGCGCCTTGACCGCGAACGGCGCTCCTGTCGCCGCCCCGACGGGACCGCCGAGGAGCACGTGGTTGCAGAAGACCGCGTCGGCGGGCAGGTGCTCGCGCAGCGCCGCGGCGTTCGCCTCCACCCAGCGCTCGAGCTCCGCCGCGCGAGCAGTCCTGGACGAGCTTCACCTCGTAGCCCTCGTAGCGGTCGAGCACGAAGACGGGCAGGAGCCCGCCCACGTCCGGCCGGACCACCTTCGCGCCGCCGAGGTCGTAGAGCTCGGGATGCGGCTCCTGGCTGAAGACCGTGACGTCGTGCCCCGCGCTCGACCACTCTCGCGCGAGCGCGCGCGTGTAGACGTTCGAGCCGGTGCCGCCGAGCAGGTAGCCGTGCCAGAGGAGAATTCGCACGGCGGAGCCGGGCTACGTGAGATGGAAGTAGAGCGCGTAGAGGAGCTCGACCGCCGGGTTCGAGGCATGGACGGCGACGTCGGCCGGCACGTCGAGCAGCGCCTCGGAGTAGTTGAAGACGATCTTCACCCCCGCGGCGACCAGGTCGTCGGCGGCCTGCTGCGCGCCCTCGGCGGGAACTGCGATCACGCCGACGATGATGTTGCGCTCGCGCACGGTGTCGCGCAGCTCGGCGTACGGCGTCACCGCGAGGCTGCCGATCGAGCGGCCGACCTTGTCGGGATCGGTGTCGAACACGGCGGCGATGTTGATCCCGTGCTCGGCGAAGATCGGCGAGCTCGCGATCGCCTGGCCGAGGCGGCCCGCGCCGATCAGCGCGATGTTGTGCTGGCCCTGGGTGCGCAGGATCTTGCGGATCTCGCCGAGCAGCGAGTCGATGTTGTAGCCGACCCCGCGCTTGCCGAACTTGCCGAAGCCGGAGAGGTCGCGGCGGATCTGGGTGGCGTTGATGTTGGTGTAGTCGGAGATCTCCTGCGAGGAGATCCGGTCCTTGCCCATCTTCTTCGCCTGCGTCAGCACCTGCAGGTACCGGCTCAGGCGCGCAGCCACACCAACCGTCAGTCGTTCCGCCAACTCCGTGCTCCTCAGCTTTGTAACAGGAAGTCACATGATGCCAGCGACCCCCGCGCGGCCGGCCGGGAACCGTCAGCCCCGCGGCTCGCGCAGCCGTTCCCGCAGCGCCTCGGGCTGCACGAAGTAGGTGAAGGCACGCTCACCGTCGACCTCGACCACGGGGATCGAGTCCCGGTAGCGCGCCTCGAGCTCAGGGTCGCCCCCGATGTCCACCGACTCGAACTCGGCTCCGCACACCTCGACCACGACCTCGAGCGCCCGCTCGCAGAGCGAGCACTGCTCCGCGTGGTAGAGGACGACCCTGGTAGCCGAGCCGGGGATCGAGCCCCTAGGGGTAGAGGCCCCGCGTGATCGTCGCCTCGGAGACGCGGCGCACCGCGATCCCGTAGGCGGCCATCCGCATGCTCGTGTCGTGTTGGCGCCGGGTCTCCCAGGTCTCGTGGAACGCGCGCGTGACGATGTCGTTCAGCCGCGCGTTCACCTCGTCCTCCTTCCAGAAGTACTCCTGCAGCCCCTGGACCCACTCGAAGTAGGAGACGACGACGCCGCCCGCGTTCGCGAGCACGTCGGGGAGGACGACGATCCCGCGGTCCTCGAGGATCTCGTCCGCCGCGGGCGTGACTGGGCCGTTGGCGCCCTCGCAGACGATCCGCGCCTGCACGTGCGGCGCGTTCTCGGCCGTGATCACCTGCTCGAGCGCACACGGCGCGAGCACGTCGCACTCGAGCAGGATCAGCTCGTCGTTCGTGATCCCTTCGCCGCCACGGAAGCCGTCGAAGCTGCCCGTCTCGGCCTTGTAGGCGAGCGCCGAGGGAATGTCGAGCCCCGCCGCGTTGTGGATCCCACCCTGGGAGTCCGAGATCGCGATCACGATCGCGCCTTCCTCGACGAGCATCCGCGCGAGCTGGCCGCCGACGGTGCCGGAGCCCTGGACGGCGACGCGCAGTCCCTCGAGTCGCCGCGACTCCTCCCGCAGGACCACCTCCATGCAGTAGAGCGCGCCCCGCGCCGTCGCCTCCATCCGGCCGAGCGAGCCGCCGATCGCGAGCGGCTTGCCGGTCACGACCCCCAGTACGGAATGGCCCTTGTTCATCGAGAACGTGTCGAAGATCCAGGCCATCACGCTCGCGTCCGTGCCGACGTCGGGCGCCGGGATGTCCTTCTCGGGCCCGATCTCGTTGATGATCTCGCTCGTGAAGCGGCGGGTCATCCGCTCGAGCTCGCGCCGCGAGAGCAGCTTCGGGTCGACGACGACGCCGCCCTTGGCGCCGCCGAACGGCAGGCCCATCAGCGCGCACTTCCAGGTCATCCAGATCGAGAGCGCCTTGACCTCGTCGAGCGTGACCGCGGGGTGGTAGCGGATCCCGCCCTTCGAAGGGCCGCGCGCGATGTTGTGGGTGACCCGGTAGCCCGTGTAGACGTTGACGCTCCCGTCGTCCATCCGGGTCGGGATCGAGACCTCCACCGACTTCTTGCAGAGCTCGAGGACGCCGATCAGGTTGGGGTCGATCCCGAACGTCTGGCCGACGCGGCGCAGCTGCTGCCGCGCGAGCTCGTAGGGGTTCTCGTGCAGGTGCGAAGGCGCTTCCGCGGTGCTCATCGACGGGCCTCCCGAAGAGGTGGATGCCGCGCGTGAGTCTACGTCAGCGAATCCGGAACCGCACGAAGCGCCGCTCGTAGGTCCCGTCGGGCGGAACGGCGAGAATGCGAAGCCGGTAGACGCCGGCCGCCAGGCCGCCACCGCCGGGCCCGCGCCCCGTGAGGCCGAACGCGTAGCTCCCCGGGAGCACGTCCCGGAGGCGGGCGAGGAGGCCGAGCTTCGTCTGCCCGCGCCACAACTCGACGTCGAGCCGAGCGAGCGGCCGCAACTGCGTCCGGCCGGCGCGGTCGGTGACGCTTCCGGCTCGGACGCTGAGCACGGCCGGCGCCCGGTCGGAGGCTCGGAAGCTCGCCGTCGAGAGGTGGATCTGTCCGAGCAGGGGCGCGCTCTGCGCCGGCAGCGCGACCGCCCACGGAACCTCGACGCGACCGCCACCGGCCACGGCGAGGCGGATCGCGCCGGTGACGGCACCCACGTTGCGGGGCAGGAACGCCACCCGCGCGAGGAGCACGACCTGCGCCGACTCGCCAGGCGCGAGCCGCAGGCGATCCGGCTTCGCCCGCACCGAGACACCGGCGATCCCCTCGACCTCGGCGGCGACCGTGACCGGCAGCCGTCGAGTGGAGACGTTCCGGACGGTGATCGTGCGCCGCGAGCGCCAGCCCGTCTTGTCCGCGGCGCCGAACCCGATCGCGGCGGGGCGCGCCACAACCTCCGCGGCGGAGGCGGCGCCGGGGTCGAGGAAACCGGCCCCCTGCGCCCCGACCGCGGTCGCAGGAAGGGGCACCGCGGTCCCGACGAGCACGCCCTTCAGCGCGGCGGCGTCGAGCTCCGGCCGGGACTGCGCCACGAGGGCCGCGGCTCCACCCGCGAGAGCGGCTGCGGCGCTCGACCCGCTGATCGTCGCGTAGCGCGGCGTCCGGTCGTCGTTCCGGCCCGCGTCGGCGGTGACGAGCGCGACGCCTGGGGCAACGAGCTCGGGCTTGATCCCGCCGCCGAAGGCGAGGCCGTGGGAGGAGAACGGGGCCACACGGCCGGAGCGTGCGTTCGACCGCGAGTGCACCGCGCCGAGCGAGGCGGACACGTCGATCCCGGCGGCGATCGCCTCACGGGCGGCCCGCGCGACGGGACCTGGCAGCCCGACCACGGGCAGCGCGAGCCGCTCGTCGAGCCCGAGCGCCCCTGCCGGCACAGGCCCCTCGACGAGCAGCGCCACCGCGCCGGCGACCGAGGCCCGCCTGCCGACGTCGACCGGCTCCGTCGTCCGCGCGAGCAGGGCAGCCTTGCCGGCCACGACGCTGTAACCGTCGCGATCGAAGAAGCGCGAGAGCGGGTCGACGTCGGAGCCGCCGCGCGGCTCGCCGGCCGGCCGGACGACGGCGAGGGAGAGCGTCCGGTCGGGAGCGACGACCCCTCCGAGCGGTAGCTCGCGGTCCAGGAGCACCCGCAGGCCGGCGCGAATGACGACCCGGGCCGTCGGCGTACGGGGCCGCTCGTCGGCGGCGCCCACGGTGAGTGCCGCGGGGGCTCCACCGGGACCCCCGACGCTGCCGTAGCCGGGTCCGGCGGGCCCGTCGTTCCCCACCGGGGCGACCACGAGCGTGTCGAGCACGGCCGCGCCGGCAACGGCTCGCGCGACCGGGCCCGCAGAGAACGCGGCGAACGGCTCGGCGACGCCCACGACCGCGACGCGCGCGGCGTCGACGGCGCTTCCGTCCGCGTCGGGGTCGACGGCACGCTCGAGGCCGGCGAGCAGCTGGTCGGTGCGGCCGTAGACGGCGTACCCGCCTTCGGCGCTCGGCTGCCAGCCGGCGATCCTGATCGGGAGCAGCATCGCCCCCGGCGCGACGCCTCTCAGCTCACCGCGGCCGACGAGCAGCCCGGCGGTCTGGGTGGCGTGGCGCTCGACGAGCGCGGCATCCTCGGGGTGGAACCGCGCGACCGCCTGGGCGTTCGGATCGAGGATGTCGATCCCCTCGAGCAGCCGGTTCCGGAGGGCCGGATGGGAGCCGTCGATGCCGGTGTCGAGGAGCGCGATCTTGAGGCCGGAGCCGTCCAGGCCCGGCAGGCGCAGCAGGGCCGAGGCCCTCGCGGCCGAGACCTCGCCCGCCTGGCGGCCCGATTCGACGCGGGCGGCGGCCGGGTAGGCGATGCGCACGGGATAGACGCCCGCCACGTCCGGGTCGCGCTCGAGGAGCGCCAGCGCGCGGGCGTCGAGCGCGGCGGAGAAGCCGCTGAAGGTACGGGTGTAGACGAAGTCGGGGACGATCCGGACGCCCTCGCGCGAGAGCCGGGCCGCGATCTGCTTCTGTCCGGCGAGCGCCGCGGCCGTCCAGCGGCGCATCTCGGCCTCGCTGCCGCGGCCGCCGGCCGCCTCGACCTCGTCTGCGAGGGAGGCGTTCCGGAGGACGACGATCATCCGCTGGCCGACCGCGACGCCCCGGCGATCGCCGTCCACGAAGCCCCGCCAGCCGGCCGCGCCGGTTTCCGCGGGAAGCGGCACCTGAGCTCCCTCGCCGCCCCCGGCGCTGAGCAGCGCCAGCACCGCCAGGCAGGCGCCCACCCCGAGGAGGAGCCGGTACGGAGACAGGCGTCTAGGCGCGCGAGGCGTACGCATCGAGGCCAAGGTACCGAGGATAGGGAAGCGATCTGCTGTATCGGCCCGCCGAGGCGATCATCGCGGCGTTGTCGGTGCAGAGCGCGAGCGGCGCGAAGCGGGCGCCCCTCAGCGCCTCGCGGAGCTCGGAGTTGGCCGCGACGCCGCCGACGACGGCGATCGTCTCGTGCCCGGTCGCCTCGGCCGCCGCGAGCGTGCGCTCCGCCAGCGCCCGGACGATCGACCGCTGGTACGAGGCCGCGAGGTCGGCGCGGTCGCTCCTCGAGCCGGTCGCCGAGGTCGCGAGCCGCGTAGAGCAGCGCGGTCTTCACGCCCGAGAAGGAGAAGTCGAGGCCGTCGAGCCGGGCGACGGGGAACGCGAAGGCCGTCGGGTCGCCGCGCTGCGCGAGCCGGTCGAGCTCGGCGCCGCCGGGATAGCCGAGGCCGAGCAGCCGAGCGCCCTTGTCGAACGCCTCGCCGGCGGCGTCGTCGAGTGTCGTTCCGAGCACCTCGAAGCCGCCGCGCTCGCGGACGTCGAGCAGCAGCGTGTGCCCACCGCTCGCGAGCAGGCAGAGAAACGGCGGCTCCACCGGGTCGGGCTCGAGGTAGAGCGACGCGACATGCCCGTGGAGATGGTCGACCGGGACGAGCGGCAGCCGCTTCGCCCACGCGAGCGCCTTCGCCGCCGAGAGGCCGACGAGCAGCGCGCCGACGAGCCCCGGGCCCTGCGTCACCGCGACGCGGTCGACGTCGTCGAGCGTCGCTCCGGCCTGGCCGAGGGCCTCTCGAAGCACCGGCGTCACGAGCTCGAGCTGGCGCCGCGAGGCCACCTCGGGGACGATCCCGCCGTAGCGGGCGTGGAGCTCGGCCTGCGAGGCGACGACGCTCGCGCGGATCTCGCCGTCGACGGTGACGAGGGCGGCGGCCGTCTCGTCGCAGGACGTCTCGAGCCCGAGGATCACCCGGCCTCTGCCCGGCCCTGCACCGGGTCGCGCCACATGATCACCGCGTCCTCCCGGTTGTCCGTGTAGTACCCGCGCCGCACGCCGCGCGCGTGGAAGCCCAGGCCCTCGTAGAGCTTGATCGCACCCGTGTTCGAGACGCGCACCTCGAGCGTGTAGCCGCGCCGCTCGTCGCCCGAGGTCACCTCGAAGAGGCGGTCGAGCAGCGTGCGCGCGATCCCGCGACGGCGGTGATCCTCGGCGACGGCGACGTTCATCACGTGCCAGGCATCGACGTAGCGCGAGATGATCAGGTAGCCAAGGAGCTCCTTCGTCTCCGGGTCGAAAGCGCCGAGCGAGAGCGAGGTCGGCTTCGCGAGCTCGCCCGCGAACATCGAGCGCGACCACGGCGTCGGATATGCCGCGCGCTCGATCGTCTCGATCGCGGCGAGGTCTCGGAGCTCGAGCTTCCGCAGGTCCACCTTCATGCGCTCGCCGCCTCCACGTCGGGCTGGCGGACGTAGAGCGGCTCGACGAGCTCGGCCGGGCCGAAGCCGGCCGCGAGGGCCGCATGGAAGCGGGCGCGCGGAAGGTGCCGCTCGTCGTCGTCCGGCGGGATCTCGGCGCCGGCGGCCTCCAGGAGCCCCCGGTAGCGGAGCGCTCCGTCGCCCACGAGCACGCTGCCGGGCTCGACGAGGAGCTCGGCCGGGGCGAGCACGCGAGGACCGGCGACGAAGATCTCGCGCCGCTTGGCGTCGATCACCGGCAGCGCTCCCGGGGCGCCCGCCGCCAGCGCGTCGAGCGTCGAGACGCCGGCGGCGGGGATCCCGAGCGCCAGCGCGAGCCCGCGCGCCGCGGCCAGGCCGATCCGCGTGCCGGTGAAGCTGCCGGGACCGATGCCCACCGCGAGAGCCTCGAGCTCGGTCGCCTGGGCGCCCGCGCGACGGAGTAGCGCGTCGATGTCCTCGAGGAGCGTCTGGGCGCGCGAGACGCGCTCTCCCAGCACCTCTCCGTCAGCGACGAGGGCGCTCGTCGCCCGATCGGTCGCCGTGTCGAAGCCCAGGATCAGCACGTTCGATCCGTTCTACCAATGCGGCGTCGGCTCCGTCGAGCCGGAGCGAGCGCCGCCCCGCATCGGCGCGACGGGGGTCGAGGTGCTCGAGCCGGACGCGCACGCGAACCGGCGGCAGGCCCGCGCCCGCCGCCTCGGGCCACTCGACGAACACGATCGCGTCTTCGAAGTAGGGCTCCAGATCGCCCCACTCGGCGGGCGAGACGCCGGTGAAGCGGTAGAGGTCGAGGTGCGAGACGACCGGATCGCCCTCGTACCGGTGGCCGACGGTGTAGGTCGGGCTCGTCACGGGCGCCGTCACCCCGAGCGCCCGGCAGGCGCCGCGGACGAACGTCGTCTTCCCCGCGCCGAGCTCGCCCGAGACCGTGACGACGTCGCCGAGCGAAGCTCTCGGGCGAGCCTGCCCGCGATGGCCTCGGTCTCCTCGGGGGACGAGGAGACGAGCGTCAGCACCGGCTCAGAACAGGCCGAGCTGCACGGCGGGCCCGATCGGCGACTGGGGCGGCGGCTGGAGCGCCGGCTCCGGCTCGACGGGCCGCTCCTCCTCCATGCCCAGAAGCGCGGGAATCCGGGCGAAGTCCTGCTCGAGCACGACCTGCATCGACGGCGTGTAGAGCGCGGCTGCCGGATGGAAGAGCGGATAGAGCGTGACCGCGTTCCCGCCGAGCACGACGTGCTGCTCGACGCCGTGTACCCGCGTGATCCCGGCCGGCTTGCCCGAGAGCAGCTTGGTCGCGAAGTTCCCGAGCGTGGCGACGAGCCGCGGCCGGATCAGCTCGATCTGCCGGAACAGGTGCGACTCGCAGGCCTCGATCTCTTCGGGGTGCGGATCGCGATTGCCGGGAGGCCGGCACTTGAGGACGTTGACGACGAAGACGTCGGTGCGCGCGAGGCCAATCCCGCCGAGCAGCTTGTCGAGGAGCTTTCCCGCCTGCCCCACGAACGGGATCCCGCTCTGGTCCTCGTGGAAACCGGGCGCCTCGCCCACGAACATCAGGTCCGCGTGCGGGTCGCCGGAGCCGAAGACGACCTGCGTCCTCGTGGCGGCGAGCGGGCACCGGGTGCAGCCCAGGGTCTCGTCGCGGTAGTCAGCGAGGAGATCGCTCATCGGCGCGAGTCTACGCCCGCGGCCGGACGCACTTCACGTGGCTAGCAGGAGCCGCAGGAGCCGCCGCAGCAACCGCCGCCGCCACCACCGCCGCCGCCGAAGCTGGGCTGCGAGGAGGAACCGACGACCGCGAAGCTCGACATCTGCTTCAGCACCTTGCCGGCGCCGCACTCGGGGCAGACGACCGCCTGCTCGGAGTTCCGCACGAGCTCCTCGAAGTGCGACTCGCACTCCATGCACGCGTATTCGTAGATCGGCACGCTCGCAGTCTAGCCTTCGTGATGTGGAGACCTGGCACAGCATCGTGCTCGAGGGAGAGCTCGTCCGGCTCGAGCCGCTCGCCCCGGAGCACGAGCCCGGCCTCTGGGAGGCCTCGCGCGATCCGCGGATCTGGCGCTGGCTGAGCATCGTCCAGCCGCAGACGCGGGCGGAGCTGCAGGCCTACGTCGCGGAGGCGCTCGCGAACGCCGCCGCCGGCTCGGAGCTCCCCTTCGCGACGGTGCGGCGGAGCGACGGCAGGGTGGTCGGCAGCAGCCGTTTCCTGGCGCTCCGGCCCGAGCACCGCAGCCTCGAGATCGGGTGGACGTGGCTCGACCCGGAGCTCTGGGGCACCGGCGCGAACGTCGAGGCCAAGCTGCTCATGCTCGGCGACGCGTTCGAGCGCCTCGGCTGCCGGCGGGTCGAGCTGAAGACCGACGCCCTGAACGAGCGCTCGCGGCGGGCGATGGAGGCGCTGCCGGCCCAGTTCGAGGGCGTGCACCGCCGGCACATGCTCGTCAGGGACGGCGAGAGCCGGGACTCGGCCTGGTACAGCGTGATCGCCGAGGAGTGGCCGGACGTGCGGGCGAACCTGCTCCGCCGCCTCGACTCTCCCTAGCCGAGCTCGAGGCCGTCGAGGAAGCTCGTCAGCTCCTCGACCGCCGCGTCGGCGTCCCGGAAGACCGAGTGGCGCGCCTTGGGATAGCTCCGGAACCTCGCGCCTTCGGGGAGATGCTCCACGACCTCCTGCACGGAGGCGAGCGGCGCCCACGCGTCGTCCTCGCCGGCGAGCACGAGCGTGGGAACGCGGATCGCACCCAGCTCCTCGCGGAGGTCGAGCTCCACGGCCTCGCCGCGCATCCATCCGATCAGCACCTCGGGGCTCCAGTCGGCGCGGACGATCACGTCGCTCGACAGCTCGTAGCTCGTGAGGAGCGGGAAGCAGACGCGCAGGAAGTCGGCAAAGGCGTGCTCGTCCATCGACCGGTAGAACCGCTCGGCGACCTCGCGGGCAGCGGAACCGCCGAGCCGCTCGTAGATCGCGATCGACCGCTCCGGCACCATCCGCGCCACCGGCGCCGCGAGCACAAGCGCGCCGGGGTGGGTCGGGTAGCGGGAGGCATAGCGGATCGCAACGAGCGAGCCGAAGCCGAGCCCGAGCACGACCGGCCGCTCGATCCCGAGGGCGTCGGCGAGCTCCTTCACGTCGTCGGCCCACCGGTCGAGCCTGAGCTCGCTCGGATCGGCCTTGTCGCTGCGCCCGCCCCCGCGCTGGTCGAGGTACACGACCTGCGCGTGCGGGAGGAGCGCCGGGCCGAGCTGCACCTTGAAGAGGCCATGGTCGAAGCCGGGGCCTGGGTGCAGCAGGATCACCGTCGGCCGCTCACGCATCCAGGGTCCGGCCGGGACGAGCTTGGCCCCGTCCACGTCGAAATAGAGCCGCGTGTCGCCGACCGCAATCCGCACCGGGCTAGACTAGCGACGCCCGGTATCCGGATCGCGGAACTGGAGCCACATCGAGATGATCACGAGCGTTCACGTCGTCGGCGCGGGGCGCGTCGGCTCGGCTCTGGCCGCGAGGCTCGCCGAGCGCGGCCTCCTCCTGACCGAGCGCGGTCCGGAGCTCGTGCTGCTCTGCGTCCCCGACCGCTCGATCGCGGAGGTCGCAGCCGCGCTCTCCCCCGGTCCCTGGGTCGCGCACGTGAGCGGAGCGACGCCGCTCGCGGCACTCGCTCCCCATACGCGGCGGTTCGGCCTGCACCCGCTCCAGACCTTCACCCGAGCTCGCGGAGCGGAGCAGCTCGACGGCGCCTTCGCGGCGATCACGGCCGAGAGCGCGGAAGCCCGCGAGGTCGGCCTCTGGCTCGCTCGGACTCTCGGCCTCGAGCCGTTCGAGCTGGACGACGGGAAGCGCGACGCCTATCACGCGGGCGCGGCGATCGCCTCGAACTACCTCGTGACGCTGCGGCGCGCGGCCGGGGAGCTGCTCGAGGCGGCCGGAGCGCCGCCGGAGGCGCTCGACCCGCTGATGCGGCGGACGATCGAGAACGGCTTCGAGCTGACCGGGCCGATCGCGCGCGGCGACTGGGCGACGGTGGAGACGCATGTCGCGGCGATCCGCCGCGAGCGGCCGGAGCTCGAGGCGATGTACTCGACGCTCGCGGCGACGACGAAGGAGCTTCTGTGAGGGTCGCGCGCCGGATCGCCGATCTCGGCCCGCTGGACGGCGAAGTCGGCCTCGTGCCGACGATGGGCGCCCTGCACGCCGGGCACGAGGCCCTCATCGCCGCGGCCGGCCGCGACTGCGACACCGTCGTCGTCAGCGTCTTCGTCAACCCGGCGCAGTTCGGCGACCCGGACGATCTCGCCGCCTATCCCCGCGACGAGGAGCGCGACCTCCGCTCTGCCGAAGCCGCGGGTGCCGACGTCCTCTTCGTGCCGGCCGTCGACGAGATGTACCCGCCAGGCTTCCAGACGTGGGTCGAGGTCGAGGAGCTCTCGCGCGGGCTCGAGGGCGAGCATCGGCCGGGCCACTTCCGCGGCGTCGCGACGGTCTGCCTCAAGCTCTTCAACATCGTCCGGCCGCACCGTGCGTACTTCGGCCAGAAGGACGCGCAGCAACTCGCGGTGCTGCGGCGGCTGGTGCGCGACCTCGATCTCGACGTGGCCGTGATCTCGGTTCCGACGGTGCGCGACCCCGACGGGCTTGCGCTCTCGTCGCGCAACGCCCTGCTCTCGCCCGCCGAGCGCGAGCTCGCTCTCGCCCTGCCGCGGGCGCTCGCGACGCTTGACGCCGAGGCGGCCCGCGCCGCTCTCGGCGGGCTCGACGTCGACTACGTCGAGCGCGTCGACTTCGACCCGCCCGTCCTCGCCGCCGCGATACGCGTCGGCTCCGTCCGCCTGATCGACAACGTCGTCCTCGACCCCGAGAACGAAAAGGAGAAGCCATGACCACTCGCCCCCGCAAGCCTGCGCCGGGCACGCCCGCTCCCGGCAAGGTCGCGCTGACCGAGCTCGCCGAGCTGAAGGCCCGCCGCCAGCCGATCGCGATGATCACCGCCTACGACGCCCCGTCCGGGCGGCTCGCGGACGCGGCCGGCGCGGACATCATCCTCGTCGGCGACTCCGCGGCGATGACCGTGCTCGGCCACGACTCGACCGTGCCGGCCACGATGGACGAGCTGATCGTGCTCACACGCGCGGTCAACCGGGGCGCGCGACGGCCGCTCGTCGTCGCGGACATGCCGTTCGGCTCCTTCCAGGTCTCGGACGAGGCCGCGCTCGGGAACGCGATCCGCTTTCTCAAGGAGGCCGGTGCGGACGCCGTCAAGGTCGAGGGAGCCGGGCCCGACGCTCTCGCGTGTGCGGGCGCTCGTCGGCGCCGGGATTCCGACCATGGGCCACATCGGCCTGACCCCGCAGTCGGCGACGATCCTCGGCGGCTTCAAGGCGCAGGGCCGGACGGCGGAGAAGGCGCGGCGCCTCGTCGACGACGCCCTCGCGCTGGAGGCCGCAGGCGTCTTCGCGCTCGTGCTCGAGGCCGTCCCGGCGCCCGTCGCCGCCCGGATCACGGAGCTGCTCTCGATCCCGACGATCGGGATCGGGGCCGGGGTCGAGTGCGACGGGCAGGTGCTCGTCTGGCACGACCTGCTCGGGCTCTATGAAGGCCGCTCGCCCCGGTTCGTCAAGCAGTATGCCGATCTCTCGACCGAGATCACGAAGGCCGTCTCCGCCTACGTCTCGGATGTCCGCGAGCGCCGCTTCCCCGAGGAGCAGCACACCTACTCGATGCCCGAGGAGGAGCTGGAGCTCTTCGAGGCAGCGCTAGAAGACAGAGGGAAGGTAGGCGAACGCCGCTAGGAAGAGGGCGACGAGCGCCAGCACGCCGAGGGTGCGCCACCAGCTCCAGCCGTGGACCGCGCGGATCCCGACGAGGAGCAGCACGGCCGACCAGAGCGCGAAGCCGAGCTCGAGCGCGTCGAAGACGAGATCGGCGGTCCCGTCGTCGGAGCCCCCCGTCCTGAAGACGTCGTCGCCGAACACCGCCAGCTCGAGCGGCCAGACGAGGAAGAGGGAGAGCGCGAGCGGCGCGGCGGCGAACCCGACGATGTGCCGCGCGCGGCGATACGTGCCGAGGCTCCCGAGCCCGCGGGCGCCCAGGTACACGGCGCCACCGATCACGAAGTAGCCGGCGAGCCCGTAGAACCCGCCCGCGATCACCGCCCAGACGGCGATGAGCAGCGAGTCGTACTCGGTGTCGTCGAGCAGGGTCCCGGCCGTCGACGTCGCGAGCACCGCGGCGATCCCGGCGAGGTAGACGAGGGCGAGGATCGGCTCCTGCCGCGCGTCGAGGTCGTCCTGCTCCTCGTTCCTGACCGCGACGAAGACCGAGCGGGGGCTGAGGAAGACGGCCGGCACGCGGAGCCACCACTGCCGGTCGGGGCTCATCGCGTGAGCCTAGCGACGCGCGCTCCGACCCCGGTATCGTGGCCGCCGCCGTGGAGCATGACGCCGAGCAGACCGCCCAGCTGAACACCGCGATGCCGTTCGGGACGACGCTCGGGCTCGAGATCGTCTCGGCCGACACCGAGGAGGTGCGGGCCCGGCTGGCGTGGCGGGAGCAGCTCTGCACGGCCGGCGGGATCCTCCACGGCGGCGCCCTGATGTCGCTGGCCGACGCGGCCGGAGCCTATCTCGCCTTCCTCAACCTGCCCGAGGACGCCGGCGGGACCGCCACGATCGAGTCGAAGACGAACTTCTTCCGAGCTGTCCGCGAGGGCCACGTCCATGCGCGCTCGCGGCTCCTGCACCTCGGCCGCTCGACGATCGTCGTCGAGACCGATCTCCACGACGATGCCGAGAAGCACGTCGGTCGGGTCACGCAAACGCAGGCGGTCCTTCGAGCCCACCCTAGGTGGTTGGGGCCGCGAGCTCCAGGATCCGCTTCACCAGCGTCGTCTCTCGATACGCCTCGGCGAGCTCGGCGGGCAGGCCTCGCTTCCGGCGCTCCATCGCCTCGACCGCTCGGGCGAGCACGGGAGCCGCGTCGCGACCTGCCGCGAGGAGGCCCTCGGCGCACCAGCGCAGCACCTCGTCGGTGCGGAAGAACGGGACCGCGCCGCCTCGACGTTCGAGACCGGCCAGCGCCGCCTCGGCGCTCTCCGCCGCCGCTCGTGACGGCCGCGCGCGAGCTCGAGCCGGATTTGCGCGGTCTGCGCGCCGACGACGACCCGCTCCGCGCCCGACCGCTCCGGCAACGGCCTGCTCGAGCTCGGCGTCGGCTTCGTCGAAACGCTCGCTCGCGACCAGGGCGTCGGCGAGCAGGATCCGTAGGAGCGGGGTCACGCTCGCATACGGCGCCTCGAGTCCCTCCGCCAGCGCGCGGTGAGATCGGCTGTGGCATCGGCCAGCCGGTCTTGCTCGAGCTCGAGCTTCCCGCGAAACGCTCGCAGGAACGCACGCGTCGATTGCGGGTCTGGATCCGGCAGGAGTGAAAGTGCGTCCTCGAGGTTGCGGCGTGCGTCGTCGAGACGTCCGAGTGCGGCGTGGAGCTGGGCCTCGAAGCAGAGAGCCCACGCGAGCTCCTCAGGTGCCCCGCCGCGCAGCGCCGCGACGGCCGCCGCCAGATGAGTCGAGGCGTCGGCGTAGTCGCCGAGGTCGTAGCGCGCGACCCCGATGTCGCGCTCGAGGATCGCGGCGGCCTGTGACGCCCGCGGAGTCGAGGTGCCCGGCCACCTCCGGATCGTCGAGCAGCGCTCGCGCCTGCTCGAGGATCTCGAGCCCGGCACCGAGGCCCTCGCCGCTGTCCAGCAGGTGGCCGAGCCGCGTCAGCAGCAGCACTCGCCCGACGACATCCCTGTCCTGCGCGGCGAGGGCGTCGGCTTCGCGGAGGAGCGCGATCGCCGGCGCATAGCCGTCGAGCGTGTAGGTCAGCAGGCCCTTGCCGTAGAGGACTCTCGCGAGCGGCCCCGGCGCGCCGAGTCTGCGCGCGGCCGCTTCTCCCGTTTCGGATCGGGACAAGAGCAGCGACGACGAGGCCGCGCGCTCCCGATTCCAGGCCGCCACGGCAGAGACGAGCAGCAGCCCGGTCGCGTCCGCCCGGACGCGCGTCGTCGTCGCCCTGGTCGAGGAGCTCGAGCGCGCTCTCGCACAGCTCATGCGCGGCGCGCGGCGACCCCGTCGCGAAGGCCGCCTGCGCTGCCCGCACGAGCCAGGCGGCTGCCGCAGCGGGCTCGCCGGCTTCGCGGCGGTGGCGCGCGAGCTCGAGCAGGATTCGCCCCGGAGGCCGCGGATCGCCCGCCACCACCTTCTCCAACGCCTCGGCGACCTCGTGGTGCAGGCGGCGGCGATCGAAGGGGCTCTCCGTCGCCATCCCGTAGAACGCAGCTCTGGAGGAGGCGAGGGTCGAACCGCCAGACGGCGGAGTGCTCGTTCCACCAGACGTCGTCGTCGATCACGACGACGCGGCGCGCGAGCAGCGGCGCGAGCCGTTCGCGAACCGTGCCCTCGTCCGCTTGGAGCAGCTCGACCAGCACGCTCGCAGCGAACTGCTCTCCCTGGATCGAGGCCTCCTTGAGAACAGCCTGCTCCTCCGGGTCGAGCAGTCCCGCCTGGAGCTCCGCGAGCTGTTGCAGGCTCGCCGGCACGACGGCGTCCACGAGGGCGCCGCCGATCTCCCATCCATCCGGACCGCGCTCGAGCGTCCCGGCGAGCTCGGCGCCGGCCTCGCCGGCCTCCGCACGACGCCCGAGTCCTCGAGCGCCCTGATGAAGGCGGCGACGAACGCGGCGTTGCCGCTGCAGCGCTCGACGAGCCAGGCGGCCAGCAGCGGATGCGGCTCGTTGCCCCAGGCCGCCCGGAGCATCGCCGCGACATCGGCCTCCTCGAGCGGCAACATGCGAATCGTCCGGCTGAGCCCGGCGAGTCCCGCGTCGACTTGCAGCCGCGGGAGCGGATGGCCCGCCGGAAGGCGCTGAGCGTCGAACGAGATCACGAAGAGGAGGCGGCCGAGCTTCCCCTCGGAGACGATCCGGCCGAGGACGGCGCTCGAGCCCTCGTCGAGGAGATGGGCCTCGTCGAAGGCGACGACGAGCGGGGACTCCTCGTCGGTGAGCCTGCGAAGCGCGTCCGAGATCTGCTTCGGAACCGCGTCCACCGAGGCGCCGGCCTCGGCGCTCTTCAGCCACTCCGTGAACACGGTCGCCGCGACGCCGCCGACCGTCGGGATCACCTGGAGCACGAGCGGCGCAGTCGACTTGAGGATGTCGAGAGCCCGCTTGGCGACGATTCGCTTGCGGTCGCGCCTGGCGAGATCGGAGAGCAGCTCGAGGAACGGGCCGTACGGGGTCGAGGGCGTGCAAATCAGGCGCACCACCTCGGTTTCGCCGAGCTCGTCGGCCTCGATCCGCCCGCACAGCTCGGTCAGCAGCGTCGACTTGCCCGAGCCGGTCGGGCCCTCGAGGAAGACGAGCTCCGCCCGCCCTGCGACCGCGCGCTGGACAGCTCCCTCGAGCTGTGCGCGTTCCCGTTCGCGACCCGCGATCTGGTCGATTGGCACGGCGACCTCCTTTTTGCCGGCCGCAGGACGGCGTCAGCCGATTCAACCACCCGTGGCGGGAGGCTTCAACCGCCGAATGCGTCGCCGAGCGCCACTCGCGAAATCAGTGCGGTCGCAGCCGGAGCGGCGCCGTCCGCGCGCAGGCGGCCGGCCTCCTCGACCAGGGTGGCGTAGGCGGCGGCCGCGAGCAGGCTGCCGGTCGAGATCCGGCGGACGCCGACGGACGCCAGCTCGGTGACGGTCGGTCCGCCGGGAAGCACGAGCACGTTGACCGGGATCTCGACCTCGCGCACGAGCCTCGCGATCTGCTCCAGATCGGTGAGCCCGGGGGCGTAGACGGCGTCGGCACCGGCGTCGCGATAGGCGACGAGTCGCCGGATCGTGTCGTCGAGGTCCTGGACGCCGCGGAGGTGGTTCTCGGCCCGCGCGGTCAGGACGAGCGGCTCCGAGAGGTCGTGCGCGGCGCGGGCGGCGATGCCGACCCGCTCGACTGCGACCTCGAGCTTCTCGATCCGTTCGTTCACGGGGTCGTAGTCCTCGATCGAGCAGCCGGCTGCGCCGGCGGCGGCGAGCTGCGTCACCGTCTCGGCGACCCCGCCGGGCTCGTCCGGGAAGCAGTTCTCGCTGTCTACGTTGAGCGGCAGATCGGTCGCCGCCGTCAGCTCGGCGACATGCGCCACGAGCTCCTCGCGCGTCACGTTCTGGTCGAGCCGGCCGAGCGACCACGCGAAGCCGGCGCTCGTCGTCGCGAGCGCCTCGAACCCGAGCGACGCGAGCAGCCGCGCCGACCCCGCGTCCCACGGGTTCGGCATCGTGAAGATCCCGTCGCGCGCGTGGAGCTCCCGGAACCGGGCTCGCCGCGCACCCACCTCCGCCGCGCTCAAGCCGCGACGGCCTGACCGCGCCGGGCGAGCACCTCGCGCAGGTAGAGGCCCGTGAAGGAGCCCTCGACCTCGGCCACGTCCTCGGGCGTGCCGGCCGCGATCAGCTCGCCGCCCGCCTCGCCGCCCTCGGGCCCGAGGTCGACGACCCAGTCGGCCTGCTTGATCACGTCGAGGTTGTGCTCGATCACGAGCACGGTGTTGCCCGCGTCCACGAGTCGCTGCAGCACCTCGAGCAGCTTCTCGATGTCGGCGAAGTGGAGGCCCGGTGGTCGGCTCGTCCAGGATGTAGAGCGTCGAGCCGGTCGCGACCTTGCAGAGCTCGGCGGCCAGCTTCACGCGCTGCGCCTCGCCGCCCGAGAGGGTCGTCGCCGGCTGGCCGAGCTTGACGTAGTCGAGCCCGACGTCGTGGAGCGTCTGCAGCCGTCGCCGCAGCTTCGGGATCTTCGTGAAGAAGCCGAGCGCCTCCTCGACCGACATCTCGAGCACGTCCGCGATCGACTTGCCCTTGAACCGCACCTCGAGCGTCTCCCGGTTGTACCGGTGGCCGTGGCAGGTCTCGCACTGCACGTAGACGTCGGGCAGGAAGTGCATCTCGATCTTGATCGTGCCGTCGCCCTTGCAGGTCTCGCAGCGGCCGCCGCGGACGTTGAACGAGAAGCGCCCCGGCTTGTAGCCGCGCACCTTCGCCTCCGGGCGTGAGCGAGTAGAGCTCGCGGATGTGCGTGAAGAGGTCGATGTAGGTCGCCGGGTTCGAGCGCGGGGTCCGGCCGATCGGCTTCTGGTCGATGTCGATCACCTTGTCGAAGACCTCGATCCCCTCGACGTCGTCGTGGGTGCCCGGGCGGACGCGCATCCGGTTGACGCGGTTCGCGGTCGCCTTGAAGACGATCTCGTTCACGAGCGTCGACTTGCCGGAGCCCGAGACGCCGGTCACGCAGACGAACTTGCCGACCGGGAACTCGACGTCGATCCCCTTCAGGTTGTGCATCGCCGCACCGCGCACGGTGAAGTGGCCCCTGTCCTCCTCCCGGCGCGGCGGCACGGCGATCCGGCGCGCGCCCGAGAGGAACTGGCCGGTCACCGATGCCTCGATCGCCATCACGTCCTCGGCCTTTCCGTCCGCGACGACGTAGCCGCCGTGCTCGCCCGCCCCCGGCCCCATGTCGACGAGCCAGTCGGCGGTGCGCATCATCTGCTCGTCGTGCTCGACGACCAGCACGGTGTTGCCGAGCGCCTTCAGCCGCTGCAGCGTCCCGATCAGCTTGTCGTTGTCGCGCTGGTGGAGGCCGATCGAGGGCTCGTCGAGGATGTAGAGGACGCCGACGAGCTGCGAGCCGATCTGGGTCGCGAGCCGGAGGCGCTGGGCCTCGCCGCCGGAGAGGGTCTTGGCGGCGCGATCGAGCTGCAGGTAGCCGACGCCGACGTTGTCGAGGAAGGTGAGCCGCTCCCGGATCTCCTTGACGATCCGATGACCGATCAGCTCCTCCGTCGGCGTGAGCCCGAGCTCGTCGAGGAACGCGAGCGAGCGCGTCACGGACATCTTCGTGAAGTCGTGGATCGACCGGCCGCCGACGGTGACGGCGAGCACCTCGGGCTTCAGCCGGGCGCCGTGGCAGGTCGCGCAGGGCCGGAAGCTCATGTACTCCTCGATCCGCTCGCGCTGATGCGAGGAGTCGGTCTCGCGGTAGCGCCGCTGGAGCGACTCGACGATCCCCTCGAAGGCCATCGTGTACGAGCGGCGCCGCCCCATCCGGTTTCGGTACTGGACGAAGAGCTTGTCGCCGTGGGTGCCGTGGAGGAAGAGCTCCTGCTGCTGGCGCGTCAGCTCGCCCCAGGGCGTGTCGAGGTCGATCTCGTACCGGTCGGCGATCGCCTGGACGACCGACTCGTAGAAGCCGCCGTTCCCGACCGACCAGGGGACGAGCGCGCCGTCGCCGATCGAGACCGTCGCGTCGGGGACGATCAGGTCCGGGTCGATCTCGAGCTGCGAGCCGAGCCCGGTGCAGCGCGGGCAGGCGCCGTGCGGGGAGTTGAAGGAGAAGATCCGCGGCTGCAGCTCCGGCAGCGAGACGCCGTGCTCGGGACAGGCGAACTTCTCGCTGAACAGCATGCTCTCGCCCTCGACGACGTCGACGGCGACGAGCCCGTCCGCGAGCGCAGCCGCTGTCTCGACCGATTGCGTCAGCCGCTGGCGGAGGTCGGGCTTGAGCACGAGCCGGTCGACCACGACCTCGATCGCGTGCTTGAACTTCTTGTCGAGGACGATCTCCTCCTCGAGCAACCGCGTCTCGCCGTCCACCTTGACGCGCGTGAAGCCGTCCGCGCGCAGCTCCTCGAGCACGTCGCGGAACTCGCCCTTGCGGTCGCGCACGATCGGCGCGTTCACCGTGAACCGGGTTCCCTCGGGCAGGGCCAGGATCTGCTCGACGATCTGGTCGAGGCTCTGACCGGCGATCTGGCGGCCACAGACCGGGCAGTGCGGCCGGCCCACTCTCGCGTAGAGGAGGCGCAGGTAGTCGTAGATCTCCGTGACCGTGCCGACGGTGGAGCGGGGGTTCCGGGAGGTCGTCTTCTGATCGATCGAGATCGCCGGCGAGAGGCCCTCGATCGAGTCGACGTCCGGCTTCTCCATCATCTGGAGGAACTGGCGCGCGTAGGCCGAGAGGCTCTCGACGTAGCGGCGCTGGCCCTCGGCGTAGATGGTGTCGAACGCCAGGCTGGACTTCCCGGATCCCGAGAGCCCGGTGATGCAGATGAGGGCGTTCCGCGGCAGCCTGACGTCGATGTCCTTCAGGTTGTGCTCGCGGGCCCCGTGGACGACAAGCTCGTCGGCAGCCATCTGACGGCTATCCTAGCGAGCGAACACGTGTTCGTCTAGTTACCGGCGAGCGACCTCGGGGAAACTCTCGGCGATGGTGGAAACCGCGAAGCGCGCCGCGCTCGCGACTCTCGTCGCGGGCGGGGTCGTGGTGATCGCGCTCGCCCTCTGGAAGATCCGCCTCATCGTCGCGCTGCTCTTCTTCGCCTTCATCATCGCGGCCGCGATGCGGCCCGGGATCGAGGCGCTGCGCCGGCGGAGGGTGCCCCGGGGAGTGGGGATCGGGATCCACTACGTCGCCTTCTTCGCGCTGCTCACCGCACTTCTCTGGGCTGTCGTCCCCCGCGCGACCGAGCAGATCTCGAACGCGGTCGGCGAGCTTCCGAGCTCGCCCGAGGAGCTCGAGACGGAGGCGAACCGGTCCACCGGGGTGCGCCGCGAGATCCTGGAGGGGATCCAGCAGCGGCTGGAGGAGCTGCCCTCGGCGAACGAGCTGGTCGATCCCGCGCTCGAGCTCGGGTTCCTCGGCTTCGAGATCCTGATCGGGCTCTTCTTCGTCTTCGCGAGCGCCGCGTACTGGATCTTCGAGCGGGAGAAGGCGATGGACCTCGTCACTTCGCTGATTCCCCGGCCGCGGCGGAAGAAGGTGCGCGACACCTGGGACCTGATCGACCTCAAGCTCGGAGCCTACGTCCGCGGGCAGGCGATCCTGATCGTGCTGGTCGGCACCGTCCTCTCGCTGATCTTCTGGGCGATCGGGCTTCCGTACTGGCTCCTGATCGGCGTCTTCGCCGGGATCGTCGAGATCATTCCCGTGATCGGCCCGCTCGTCGCGGGGGTGGTGGCGGTCGGCGCCGGCCTGACGGTGTCCTGGCAGCTCGGGCTTGCCGCGGGGGTCACCGTGCTCGTCGTCAGGCTGCTCGAGGACTACATCGTGATTCCGCGCGTGCTCGGCGAGGCCGTCGGCCTCTCGCCGCTCCTCGTCCTCTTCTCGATCACGAGCGTGGCGCTGCTCTTCGGCGAGTTCGCAGTCCTGCTCGCGATCCCGCTCGCCGCCGTGCTGGCGACGCTCCTCGACGTCGTCGTGCGAGGGAAGGATCCTGCCGAGGAGGACGTGCCGACGGTGATCTTCTCACCCGCCGACTCTGAGACGGTCTAGGCCTTTCGCCATCTCCCGAAGACGAGGCCGCCGAGGGTGAAGCCGAGCCCGAAGGTGCCGAGGGCGAACGCGCCGATCGCCAGGATCTTGCGGCCCACCGAGAGCCGCTGCCAGCGCCCGAGGGCCTCCTGCTCGTCCCGGGTGAGCGGCTCGCCGCGGCGCTGCTTGCGCAGGGCGCCGCCCGCGCGCAGTCCCAGGTAGAGATCGTCGAAGATCTCGGGTGACTCGTCGGATGCGCTCTCGGACTCTCGATCCGCCATGCATCGAGTCTATAGCCGGGAGCCGTGGTTCTCATGCCCCGTTCGAGCGCGTGCGCAACGGCGATAGGCTCGGCCCCTGCTCGCCCGCGTCCTGCACATCTCTGATCTCCACTTCGGCCGGAACGACCAGCCCGAGCCGATCGCCGCGCTCGCCCGGCTGATCGAGGACGTGCGCCCCGAGCTCGTGATCGCATCGGGCGACCTGACCCATCGCGGGCTCCGCTCCCAGCACGACCGTGCCGCCGAGTTCCTGCGCGGCCTGGGATTGCCGCTTCTGGCCGTGCCCGGGAACCACGACATCCCGTACAGCTTCCCGAAGCGCTTCACGAGCCCCTGGGCAGAGTTCGAGCGCCACTGGGAGACAACCCAGCCGGTGTACTCCTCCGAGACAGTCGTGGTCGCCGGCCTGAACTCCGTGCGGCCCTGGCGGCACCAGTCGGGCAAGGTGCGCCCCGCGCAGGTCACGCGCGCCGCCGAGGCGTTCGGAAAGGCGCCGGCCGGCGCGCTGCGCATCGTCGTCCTCCATCACCATCTCCTGGGCGCGCCCTGGCGCTCCAGCAAGAAGCCCGTCGCGAAACGGAATCTCGTGCTCGGGAGCTTCGTCGAGGCGGGCGCGGAGCTGATCCTCGCGGGCCACATCCACCAGAGCACGATCGCGGAGCGGCGGGAGTTCGAGCTCTCGACAGCCGGCGGCGAGCGTGCTGTCGTGGCGTCGATCGCGCCGGGTTTCGGTCAGCCGCGCCCCAATCGCCGCGGCGAGGCGCGTGGCCTGCACGTCTACGAGGTGGGAGCCGCCGCGCTGCGCATCCTCACCTACATCTGGCGCGAGGACGGCTGGGGGCTCATCGCGGTTCGAACCTTTCCGCGTGGCCACGAGCCGCTCGCCTTCGACGCCGAATAACGAACGAGCCGGGCCTCCCATCGGGGAAGCCCGGCTCGCCGTGGTGCTTCTCGGTCGCTAGGCGAGTCGGGAGTTGCTTCGACCCGCGACGGCCCGGTAGATCAGGAGGAGGACGATCGAGCCGACGATCGCCGTCAGCCACGTGCTGATGTCGAAGAACTCGTCGAGTGGATCGCCGCCGAAGATCGCTGCGGCGAGGAAGCCGCCGAGCAGCGCGCCGACGACCCCGATGATCGTGGTGATGATGAAGCCGCCCGGGTCGTCCCCGGGAATGAGCGCCTTGGCGATCCCACCCGCAAGGGCTCCGAGGATGATGAACGCGATGATGCCCATGGAACCTCCAGTTTGAGAGCAGGGCGGTGCCGGCTCGCCCCTTGCCGACCACCGTCCCCGCAGGACAGCAGCCGTAAACAGTTCGCTCCACTAGAGTCGGCGGAAAGCGCCCGCGACCAGGAGTAACGATGCCCGAGCCCTCTGCCTATCCGAAGGACTTCGCCGAGCTGAAGCAGCGACTGGTGGAGATCAACGATCTCCGCACCGCCCAGGAGGTGCTCTTCTGGGACCAGACCGTGATGATGCCGCCCGGCGGCGGGCCTGTCAGGGGCTCGCAGCTGACCACCCTCGACCGGGTCGCGCACGAGCGCTTCGTCTCGCCCGAGGTCGGCAGGCTGCTCGACGCGCTCGCCCCCTTCGAGGAGACCCTCGACTACGACTCCGACGACGCCTCGCTGATCCGGACGACGCGGCGCGACTGGGAGAAGGCGCGCCGGGTGCCGGCCGACCTCGCGGCCGAGATGGTGGGCGCCGGCGCCGAGGCGCACGACGTCTGGGCGAAGGCGCGGGAGGAGAACGACTTCTCGACCTTCCTCCCCCACCTCGAGCGCGCGCTCGAGCTGAAGGAGCGCTATATCGCGTGCTTCGAGGGCTACGCCGAGCCGTACGACGTCCTCCTCGACGACTACGAGCCCGGGATGACGACCGCCGAGGTTCGAGCCGTCCTCGACGAGCTGAAGGCCTCGCTCGTGCCCTTGATCGCCGAGGTCGCGTCGTCGGCCGACGAGGACGGCTTCATGAACGGCCCGTTCGGGATCGACGCCCAGCACGAGCTCTCGCTCAACGTGATCGAGCGCTTCGGGTTCGACCCGCAGTTCTTCCGGCTCGACCTGACGGTGCATCCGTTCGCCGCGAGCTCAGGCACCCGGGACATCCGGTTGACCACGCGCTACGCCGAGACGGACCTGACCTCGATCTTCACCGCCATGCACGAGTGCGGTCACGGGCTCTACGAGCACGGCGTCTCGCAGACGCTCGAGCGCACGCCGCTCTGCCACGGCGTCTCGTCGGCGCTCCACGAGTCGCAGAGCCGGCTCTGGGAGAACATCGTCGGCCGCAGCCGTCCCTTCTGGAACTACTACTACCCGCAGGTGCAGGCGGCGTTCCCGGACACGCTGGGGGATGTCGAGCAGGAGGCGTTCTACCGCGCGATCAACCGGGTCAAGCCGAGCTTCATCCGCGTCGACGCCGACGAGGCGACCTACAACCTCCACATCATCCTCCGCTTCGAGCTCGAGCAGGAGCTGATCGCGGGCACGATCGCGCCCAAAGATCTGCCGGAGGCCTGGAACGCCCGCTTCGAGGAGTACCTGGGGATCCCGATCCCGAGCGACACCGTGGGCGTCCTCCAGGACGTGCACTGGTCGGGCGGCGGCTTCGGGTACTTCCCGACCTACACCCTCGGCAACATCGTCTCGGTGCAGATCTGGGACGTGGCGCTCGCGGAGCTTCCCGATCTTCCGGCGCAGTTCGAGGCCGGCGAGTTCGGCGAGCTGCACGCCTGGCTGCGCACGAACCTCTACTCCCTGGGCCGGAAGTTCACCCCGCAGGAGACGCTCGAGCGGGTCGTCGGCGGGCCGATCGACGCGAAGCCCTACATCCGCTACCTGAAGGAGAAGCTCGGCGCGCTCGCGGCGGCCTAGCCTCGCGCGCATGCGCATCCGGCTCGCCGTCCTGCTCGCACTCGGGGCCGTGCTCCTGCTCCCGGCGTCGGCCTACGCCTGCGCGTGCTGCGCCGAGACCGGCTACTGGTCGAGCGCGACGACCCGCCTCGGCGCTCACGAGCGGGCCGAGCTCGATCGAGTCCGCTTCTCCCCCTCGGCCACCACCTACGTCACCGCCGCGGGCCTCGAGGGTGTCAAGGGGGTCACCTCCCCGGCGCCGCGCTACAACCTGGTCCTGGCGAAGAGCGGACGCCGTTGGACGTTGCGGTTGAGCTCGGCCGCCGGACGCCGCGGGACGCTCTCCTTCGCCCTCCCCGCCTCGGCACACGCGTTCGCGGCCGATCTGCGTAACGGCGGAACCGCGAGCGGCGGCGGGCCGCTTCTCTACAAGGAGCTCCGGCTGGCAGGCGCGGTCGCCGGGACCGGTGACTTCCTGCCCCGGATCAGGACGGCGAGGTACCGGCTGATCCTCCAGGGACGCGGGAACGCCTGTCTCTCGGCGCGCGACTTCACCCACTGGACGCTGCAGGTGAGCGGTGGCGGAGCCCGGTTCTCGCTGTTCGGCTCGCTGCGTCGCTCAGCCGGCGCCTAGCGCGTCTCGGGGCCCGTGATCGACCGCTTCTCGACGAAGCGGCGGTAGAGGATCAGCAGGAGCACGGCGCCGGCGAGCGCGAACAGAAACCCGGTGAAGAGCTCGCCTCCCGTGAGCTCCTCGCCCTCGGGCGGAGTCGGATCGATCACGCCAGTCAGGGCGGCGGCGAACCCACCGAGGATCGAGCCGAGGATCCCGAGCAGGATCGTCTTCCAGATCGAGAGCGCGTCCTTCCCCGGCAGCGCGAAGCGGGCCAGCCCGCCCACGATCAGCCCGGAGATGAGAATGCCGATGACCCCGCCGAGCACGGAGCCGAGACTACCCGGCGCGCGCGATGCCGAAGCGCTGCTGCGAGCGCTCCCTGGCGCGGGCGGCCTCGAGCTCGCGATCGCGTGGCGGCGCCGCGGTGACGAGCGACGCGAGCAGGCGCGTCGACGCCGCTGCGACCTCGTCGACGGCGCGCGCGAACGCGGCCTCGTTCGCCTTCGACGGCTTCGTCGTCCCGCTCAGCTTGCGAACGTACTGGAGCGCGGCGGCGTCGATCTCCTCGGCGGTCGCCGGCGGCTCGAAGTTGTGGAGCGTTCGGATGTTGCGGCACATGGAAAGCCTCCTTCGGTCTATGCGGCGCTCGTGCTGGCGAGCGCCGTCAGCTCGCGGTTCAGGTCCTTGATCTCGTCACGTAGCTTCGCCGCGTACTCGAAGCGCAGCTCCTCCGCGGCGGCGAACATCTCCTCCTCCAGGGTGATCACGAGCTTCTCCAGCTCCTCGCGATTCAGGCCCTCCACCTTCGAGCCACCCGCGCGCCGGCCGCGCGGCACCGTCGGCGAGCCCAGCGAGAGGAACTCGGCGATGTCGGAGACGCCCTTGACGATGTTCTCGGGCGTGATCCCGTGCTCCTCGTTGTACGCGAGCTGCTTCGCCCGGCGCCGCTCGGTCTCGTCGAGCGCGCCCTTGATCGCCTCGGTCAGCTTGTCCGCGTAGAGGAGCACGCGGCCGTTCACGTTGCGCGCGGCCCGGCCGATCGTCTGGATCAGCGCGGTCTTGCCGCGGAGGAAGCCCTCCTTGTCGGCGTCGAGCACGGCGACGAGCGAGACCTCCGGCAGGTCGAGGCCCTCGCGGAGGAGGTTGACGCCGACCAGCACGTCGTAGTCGCCGAGCCGGAGCTCCCGGATGATCTGGATCCGCTCGAGCGTGTCCACCTCCGAGTGGAGGTAGCGGGTCTTGACGCCCGCCTCCAGCAGGTAGTCGGTCAGGTCCTCGGACATCTTCTTCGTCAGCGTGGTCACGAGCACGCGCTCTCCCACGTCCGCGCGCTTGCGGATCTCGTTCAGGAGGTCGTCGATCTGGTTCTTCGTCGCCCGGAGCTCGACCTCGGGGTCGACGATCCCGGTGGGTCGGATCAGCTGCTCGGCGACGACGCCCGAGTGGCGGAGCTCGTAGGCGCCCGGGGTGGCCGAGACGAAGACGAGCTGCGGCACCTTGGCGAGGAACTCGTCGAAGCGGAGCGGCCGGTTGTCGAGCGCGGACGGGAGCCGGAAGCCGTGGTCGACGAGCGTCTGCTTGCGCGAGCGGTCGCCCTCGTACATGCCGCCGATCTGGGGGATCGTCTGGTGCGACTCGTCCACGAAGACGACGTAGTCGGAGGGGAAGTAGTCGAGCAGCGTGTGCGGCGCGGAGCCCGCCGGCCGACCGTCCAGGATCCGGGAGTAGTTCTCGATCCCGTTGCAGAAGCCGAGCTCGCGCATCATCTCGAGGTCGTACTCGGTCCGCTGGCGGATCCGGTGCGCCTCGAGCAGCCGGCCCTGGGTCTCGAAGAGGGACACCTGCTGCTCGAGCTCGTGCTTGATCTCGTCCTGGGCGCGCTCGATCGTCGGCTTCGAGGTCACGTACTGCGTCGCCGGGAAGACCGTGATCGTGTCGAGCTTCCCGTAGACCTCGCCGGTGAGCGGGTCGAAGTGGCTGATCGCCTCGACCTCGTCGCCGAACATCGAGACGCGGTACGCGGTCTCGGAGTAGGCGGGCTGGATCTCGAAGACGTCGCCCTTGACCCGGAAGCGGCCGCGGCCGAGCAGCGTGTCGTTGCGGACGTACTGGATGTCGATCAGCTTCCGCAGCATCACGTCCCGGTCGGTCTCCTCGCCCACCGTGAGGAAGACGACGCGCTTCTCGTACTCCTCGGGCGAGCCGAGCCCGTAGATGCAGGAGACGGAGGCGACGATCACCGTGTCGCGCCGGGTGAGCAGGTTCGAGGTGGCCGCATGGCGGAGCCGGTCGATGTCGTCGTTGCGCGAGCTGTCCTTCTCGATGTAGAGGTCGGCCTGCGGGACGTACGCCTCGGGCTGGTAGTAGTCGTAGTAGGAGACGAAGTACTCGACCGCGTTCGCCGGGAAGAACTCGCGGAACTCGTTGCAGAGCTGCGCCGCCAGCGTCTTGTTGTGCGCGATCACGAGCGCCGGCCGCTGGAGCTCCTCGATGATCCAGGCCATCGTCGCCGTCTTGCCGGTGCCGGTGGCGCCGAGCAGGGTCTGGTAGCGGCTCCCGTCCTGGATCGAGCGCGAAAGCTCTGCGATCGCCGTGGGCTGGTCGCCGGTGGGTAGGTACGCCGCCGAAGTCTTGAGCTCCGCCACCGCTGCATCGTAGCGAGGGAACGTGCGTTCGCCGGCGGCGAAGCGGTTGAGTTCCACCGGGCGGGGTAGAGCGCCTCCGTGGCGACCGCGACCCAGGCTCCTCCCTACAAGTCCTATGCCTCGCTCGTCGGGATCTTCGGCGCGGGGATGACCGGAGTCGCTGCCCTCGCGGGCCTGCTCGGCCGGAAGCCGGAGGAGCTCGACGCGCTCGATCTCGCGGTGCTCGCGGCGGCGACCTTCAAGGCCTCGCGGACGATCGTCGACGACGAGGTGACGAGCTTCCTGCGCGATCCCTTCGTCAAGGACAAGGCGCACGAGGGCGACGAGAGGCCGGTCGAGGACGGCGGGCCGAGGCAGGCGATCGGCGAGCTCCTGACCTGCTCCCGCTGCATCGGGATGTGGGCCGCCGCCGGGGTCGTCTCGCTCCAGACGATGGCGCCGCGCACGGGGCGGCTGGTGACGTGGTCGCTCGCGGCTGCGGCCGCCAACGACTTCCTCCAGGCGGGCTTCGCCGCGCTGACGAGCAAGGCGAACGAGCTGGAGCAGCGGACGGGCGACTCGGGCTAGGGCTGCCCTAGGTACTCGAGCCGCTCGCTCGGCGGAGAGCGCCCGGCTCGTGCGCGAAAGTCGTCGCTCGGCGAGCCCGACCAGTGCCTCGAGCTCGCCGCACGAGTCGCACTGATATGCCCTCACACCGTCGTCGCTGCTGGTGACGATCCGCGTGGGCGAGGAGAATGCGGCAGCGCGGATCGGACTCCCGTCGCCCTGGAGGAAGAAGATCCGCTCCCCGGTCCTCGCATCCCAGAGGCCGGCCGTCGCCGGGCCACCGGTCACGACCCACCTCCCGCCAGGGCTGAACGAGGCGTCGAAGACCGTGCCGAAGTGCCCCCTCAGCACGAGTAGCGTGTTCCCGGTCCGCGCGTCCCAGATCCGCGCGTCCCCGTCTTCGCTCGCGGTGACGACACGCGAACCGTCGCCTGAGACCTCGACCGAGAGCACGTCGTCCCTATGCCCGACGAGAGTCACCTCCCGCCCGTGGATGCGGAGAGTCACCACGGATTCAGCCACGGTCGCCCGCCGGTCGCGGCCGCTGCGTGGAGACCGGCGTGGACGGAGCGGGCCGCAGTGGAGGCTGGAGCTGCACGACCCAGGTCCGAACCGTGCCGTCCTCGCTCGCCGTCGCAATCCGGTCTCCTGGGATGAACACTGCGGCGGTCACGGTGTCGGTGTGGCCGGCGAAGACAGCGCGTGGGCCTCCCGTCTCGACCTTCCACGTCCGGGCGGTCCCGTCGCGGCTCGCCGTCAACACGGAGTCCTCGTTGGGACCGAAGCGAGCGCGGCGGACGTGGTTCGCGTGCAGGGGCATGATCGCCTTGCGCTCGCCGGTGCGCACGTTCCAGATCCGAGCGGTGCCGTCACTGCTCGCCGTCGCGACGAGTCGCGAGAGGGGGCTGAACCCCACGTCGAAGACTCGACTGTCGTCTGCCGCCCCGCAGCGTGCGCCGCAGTCTTCCGGTCTCGCTCCACACGATTGCGTCGCCGTCCGCCCCCGCGGTTGCGATGAGCCGTCCGTTCGGGCTGAACTCGGCGCGCTGCACGAGTGCAGGATGCGGCAGAGACGCGAGCAACTGGCCCTCGGCGCCCGACGACGCTCGCGCCCCGGCTACCGGCGACGACGAACCTGCGCGCCTGAGGCTCGGACGCTGCGAAACGAGTGTCCGCGTGGAACGGGCACCGTCGCCACCGGTCTCCCCCCGGCAATCGCCGCACCGTCAACGTCGTGCCAACCAACGTGAGGGCCAGCGGCCCAGAGAGCCACGGTCTGGGCGTCGCGCTGCGGCGTCGACCACGACCCGGCCCGCCTTGCCGCCGGCGACGAGACGCACGCCGCCTCGCTCGATGACCGCGGCAAGGCTCCCCCGGGGAGGACGGCAAGATCGCTCACCGGAGATCCGAGCCGCGCCACCGTCCGAACGCGCGACTCGCGCAGGGCACGCCTGAGCACGCCCTCGGTCGCGGCCGCCGGAGCCAACCGGGCAGCGTGTGTGGCCAGCAGCAAGGCGAGCTCGGGATACCGCGACCCAGCTGCACGATCGCGTTCGCCTCGAGCTCCCGCGCCTTCGCGGCCAGCGCGCCGGCGTCCGCGGCAAGCGCCTGCTCTCGCGCTTCCGCCCGCTGCGACAGCGCCCAAACGGCCAGCGCCGCCGTACCGGCGAGCGCGACGAGCGCGACAGCGGCCACGACGGCGAGCGCGCCGATGGCGCCGCTGTGCCGCCGCCCGTTCCGCTCGAGCGCCGCTCGTCTCGTGCCGCGTCGCGCCAGGCGAGGATCGGCCGGCGCGAGGACGTCGTGGAAGATCTCGTACCGCGGCGGCCCGCCCGACTCTCCCTGGCACTCGGCGAAGGATGCGCGCCGCTTCGAGTGTTCCGAGCACGCGCTCGAGCGGCTCGCGATCGACTCAGCGGCGTAGCGCGCGAGGTCGTCGACGGCGTGCGCGATCTTCGTTCCCGAGGGGGTGACGAGGTGGTTGAAGAGGCGCGCGACGAGATCTCGCTCGCCTTCGTCCAGACCTTCCAGCGCGCGCTCGAGATGCTCCTCGACGATCCGCTCGGCCCCGCCGAGCTCTGCAAGCGTCGAAGCGCGCAGGACGTCGGAGCCTCGCGCGAGCTCGACCTCCCAGAGCCGCTCCAGGACGAGCTGGAGGTACGGCGCCTCGACCCGGCGCGCCGCGCCGCCGACTCCTCGTCCACGAGCCCGCGGCCGCTCAGATGGCGCTCGATTCGCCCCGCCGCGACCTCGTCGAGCACCGCCTCGACGAGGTCGTCGTCGGCCGTCACCTCCGGTCCGCCGAGCTCCGCGTACACCCGTAGCGGGCCTTCGATCGCCGACCGGGCAGCCGCGCGGGTGAGATGGTCGAGCCGGAGGACGTTCCCGAACAGGCCAGGAAGCCGGCGCTTGAGCGCATCGAGGTCGGCGAGCGAGTCGTCGCGAACTCCGAGCAGGACGTGCACGGGCACGTCGGCCCGCGTGAGCACGTCCTCGAGCGCACCCGCGAGCGGGCCTCCGTCGCGGCCGTGGTAGAGGACGTACTCCTCCATCTGGTCGAGGATCACGTAGAGCTCGGCGCCGGAGGTGATCGCACGTTCGACGAGCGCATCGGCGAGCGGGATGTCGGTGGGCGCGCACGCCGCTGCCGCGACGGCGAGGAGAGGATCGTCGCGCCAACTGTCGACGATCGCGACCTCGGCCCCTCCCGCCTCGCCGCCGACCGCCGTCACGAGGCTGCGCAGCCGGCGGGCGACGCCGGCGCGCAGGAGCGAGCTCTTCCCGACGCCGCTCGGCCCGTAGAGCACCGTCAGCCGGGACGCCATCAGGTTCGCCGCGACGAGCTCCGACTCGCGCTCGCGGCCGAAGAAGAAGAGCGAATCCGTCTCGGAGTCGCCGAAGTACGAGAGCCCCTTGAACGGAGACGGCGGCAGGTTCACGCGGCGCCTTCCTGGAGCAACGCGGTCAGTCGCGTGAGCTCGCGGGCGTACCCGTCGAGGGAGACGTCGTACACCTCTGCGCCGCGCTCCCGCCAGAGCTCGGTCGCGACGTGCTCGACGGCGGGTTGCACCGCCCATGAGCGATAGACGAGCCGGTCACCTCCCCACACCCGGCGGAGAAAGACCCGAAGGCTCCAGTCGTCGACCGCGTAGCCGAGGAAGAGCAGGTGACTGCGGCGGAGGCGAGCCGCGAGCTGAACCGGGACGGATCCGGCCGCATCGCCGCCGGTCGAGATAGTCGATGTGATCGTCCTCGCTGACGGCGAAGCTCTCTCGTTCGCGCGTGACGCTCCGGTCGACATGGCCGTGGATCTTGAGCAGGGCGCTTCGCTCGTCGAGAGCGAGGCCGGTGTACGCATTCGGCTCGTGCACCACGCTCGCCGTCCCGTCGGGTGCGACGTGCAGGAACTTGCCGCGGTCGCGGCCGGTTGCGACGTAGACGACGACGTCGAGCTCCTCGCCCGCAGCCTCGAACGCCCGCTCGACACCGCAATCGAAGCCGGTCGAGACGATCAGCTGCTGCGGCAGCCCGCGATCGCGCAGGAGCGGCGGCAGCGCCGCGAGCCACGCGTGCAGCGGTGACGGCTCGACGTCGTGATCGAGCGCGAGGTGCAGCTCGTCGTGGAGCGGCCCGATCCCGTTGCGAGCCGCGACGGCCTGGGAGATGTACGCGAGTCCCCGACCTTCTCCGTCGAGACCGAACCGCTCCGCCAGCAGACGCGCGAGCTCGTGACCCGTCATGCCGCCGGCGGCGGGGCCAAGAACCGGGACGAGCCGGCCGGCCGAGAACGCGCGCAGCACCTCGTCGTAGTGATCCTCGAGCGCCGGCGGCGCAACCCGGACGAGCGAGCGCTCCTGGCGCAGGATCGACCCGTACAGCGCCTGGAGCTCGGGCCCCGGCTCGAGCCCGAGCTCGTCGAGGAGCGTCCGGCGGGCATCGTGGTAGGCGGAGAGCGCCTCGGCCTGGCGACCCGAGCGATAGAGGGCGAGCATGAGCTGCGACCGGAACCGCTCGCGCAGCGGATGCGGCGCGAACGAGAGCCTCGAGCTCGCCGACCAGCTCCGGAGTCGATCTCCACCTCCAGATCGACCGCGATCCGCTCCTCGAGCACGCCGAGGCGCAGGTCCTCGAGCCGGCGAATCTCCTCCTGGGCGAACGGTCTCCAGCTCCATGTCGGCCAGCGGCGCGCTCCGCCAGAGCGCGAGCGCAACACGGAGCTGCTGAGCCCGATCGCGGCCCTCGAGCGCACGCGCCTCCCGCACGAGCCGCTCGAAACGGCCGAGGTCGAGCTGCGCCTCGTCCAGCTCGAGCGCGTATCCCGTCGGCCGCGTCTGCAGGAACTCCGACCCGAGCAGCTTGCGAAGGTGCGAGACCGTGTTCTGGAGCGAGGTCGTCGCCGTCCGGGGCGGACGCTCTCCCCAGAGCTCGTTGACGAGACGCTCCGTCGAGATTGCCTCGTTGGCGTGCAGGAGCAGGATCGTGAGCAGCGCTCGCTGATTCCGTCCGCCGAGCGGAACGGGCTTGTCCCCGCGGAGAACCTCGAGGGGGCCGAGGATCCGGAACTCGAGCACTTCTCTCGGGTTGTAACAGGGTTCGCAGGCCCGCGATAGCCCCGCTCCGGCGGGATTAGCGCTGCGTTAGCTGCGCGTGAGTAGGCCATTTGGCACCGCGTCGAGCGTGGCCGCATGTTCACCACACGCTCGATCTCAACCGCAGCAACCGTCGCCGTCGTCTTCCTGCTCTCGGCGGCGACCCAGGAGGCCGGCCGGGCCGCGACGGCTCCGTCGACCTCGAACGTGGGCGTTCTCCGCACGACTGCCTCGCCCATTCCGAACCGCCTCTCCTACAGCTGGCCGGTTCGCCCGTTTAACCGGCAGCACCCGGTTCGCGGCTACTTCGGCGATCCCCGGATCGGGATGACACCTCGAGGGATGCAGAGCAGCTTTCATTTCGGGATCGACATCTCGGCCGCCGACGGCACAGCCGTCTATGCCAGCCTCACGGGCACAGTCGTCCGGGAGTCGTTCCGCCCCGAGGTCGTCACGATCGTCGCACCCGACGGGCACACCGAGTTCGAGTACTGGCACATCGTCCCCGCGATCTCCCACGGCGCGCACGCCGTTGCCGGCAGGACCCTGCTCGGATACGTCGCCAAGGGCTGGGGGCATGTCCACTTCTCCGACGTCCGCGACGGGGTCTACGTCAATCCGCTGCGGCCCGGCGCGCTCGGCCCTTACGCAGACTCGACGCCGCCGGTCGTCAAGTCCCTCCGCGTCGAACGGCACGACCACGGCGTCTCCCGAGCGGCTCTCCGCGGCCGCGTCGACCTCGTGGCCGAGGCTTTCGACGTGACGCCACTCGCCGTTCCGAAGCCGTGGGCGAATCGGCCTGTCACACCGGCGCTCGTGCGCTGGCGGATCGTCGACCGGACGGGCAGGAGCGCAGTGCCGTGGCAGACGGCAACGGATTTCCGCATGCGCATCCCGAGTATCGGCGACTACGGCCGCGTCTACGCGAAGTGGACACGGCAGAACAAGCCATGGAGCAACGGGCGCTACCGGATCGTCCTCGTCCGCGGCTGGGAGACGCGGACGATCCCCCGCGGCGCCTACGAGATCGAGGTCAGGGTCGCCGACACGCAGGGAAACTCGAGCACGCAGCGCTTTCCGGTGCGGATTGCGACCTAGCCGGAATCAGGGATCCACTCGGTGCCGACGAACCTCGCAAGTCCCATCACGCCGCGGACTAGGATCCCCGCAGATGCGACGCCTCGTAGAGGTCTCGCCGGTCGCGGGCGACCGCGAGCTTGCGGCTCTGCGCCGGCTCTACCCGCTCTACCTGCACGACCTCTCGGCCTTCACCGAGCACTACACGCTCGGCGAGGAGGCCGAGTGGCAGCCGTCTTACCTCGAGGACTGGCTCGGCCGGCCGAGCGCGCACTCGCTCCTGATCCGCGTGGAGGGGAAGCCCGCCGGCTTCGCCCTGGTCGCCGAGCAGCCGTTCCCGTTCATGCCCAAGGACGTCGACTTCCACCTCGCCGAGTTCTTCGTCGCCCAGCCGTACCGCCGACGCGGCGTCGGTCGGGCGGCCGCGCTCGAGGCCCTGCGGGCGTTCAAGGGCTCCTGGAACCTGGCCGTGCTCGAGCGAAACGCCCCCGCCCTGGCGTTCTGGCGGGCCGTCACCCCCGAGCTGACCGGGGGCGACTACTCCGAGATCGTCGGCGTCGGCGAGCTCTGCCACCGGTTCTCGACCGCCTGAGCCTCGGAGCGCCGGACGGCGAAGCTCACGGCCGCCACCAGCGCCATCGACACCGTTTGCACGAGGGCGAAGGCGACGAGCACCGGCTGCGGGCCGAACGCGTCCAGCACGGGCCCGACGGCGAAGACGCCGATCGGCTGGGAAAGGCCGAAGATCATCACGTTCACGGTCATCACGCTCGGTCGCAGGTGCGGCGGCACGCGCAGCGTCAGCAGCGAGTGGATCGGCGGGTTGACGATCCCGTTCGCGACCCCGGAGAGGCCGAGCGCGAGCGCGGCGCCCCAGGCGGAGGGATGGATCGTCAGCAGCCAGAGTGGCAGCGCCTGGCCGAGGGCGAAGGTGCCGACCAGCGTCAGCCCGGAGACGCGCTGGAGCAGAAAGCGGTATCCGGCCACGTTGCCGAGGACGGCGCCGACCCCGAACGCCGCGAGCAGCCAGCCCGCGATCCGCGGATCGGCGTCGAAGCGGACGACGACGAGCACGGGCACGCTGACGAAGAACGCCGTCCAGGCGGTGTCGCCCAGCGCGAATAACGGGATCCAGAGCCGCAGCAGCCGCTCCCGGGCGAGGAAGCGCAGCCCGCGCCGCGCGCCGACGTCCTCCTCCGTGGGCGGCAGGGGCGCGGGTCTCGGCACGAGCGTCAGCACGAGCACCGCGGAGACGACGTACGTCGCCGCATCGACGACGAGCGCCCACGGAGCCGAGACGGTCGCGATCAGGATCCCGCCCGCCACCGGGCCGAGCAGCATCGTGATCCGGGTCGCCCCCTGGAAGAGCGCGTTCGCCCGGCCGACGAGCGCCTCGTCCTCGCCCAGGAGCTCCGGCAGGATCACCTTCTGCGCCGCGAAGTACGGCCCGGCGAGCGCGCCGAGCAAGAATGCCAGCACCAGGATCGGCGCGAAGGCATCGACCCCGGCCCAGTGGAGGAGCGGGATCGCCAGCATCAGCGGCGCCCGCACCGAGTCGGAGGCGATCATCGTCCGCCACGCGCCGAGACGCCGGAGCACGGCGCCGCCGGGGATCCCGAGCACTGCCAGCCCGATCAGCTCGGCGCCGACGACCGCGCTCATTCGCGTCGCCGAGCCGGTCGTGACGAGGACGAACCACGGGAGCGCGAGCCAGGTCATCTGCGACCCGGTCGTGGAGACGACCTCGGCCGCGAGCAGCGCGACCAGCGGGCGGCGCCGGAGGAGCGACCGCTCGGCTAGATCAGCCAGCGCCCGTCTTCCTGCACGAGCTCGCCGTCGAGGTAGAGCCGGCCGCCGCCGCGCAGGTCCTTGACGATGTCCCAGTGGACGGTCGAGACGTTGGTGCCGCCCATGTCCGGGAACCCGGTGCCGACAGCGATGTGCACGGTTCCGTCGATCTTCTCGTCGAAGAGCGTGTTCCGCATGTGGCGAGTGATCCCCGGGTTGCAGCCGATCCCGAGCTCGCCCAGCCTGCGCGAGCCGTCGTCCGTGTCGAGCGTCTTCAGCAGGTACTCCTCCTCGGAGTCGGCCGATGCCTCGACGATCCGGCCGGCCTCGAAGCGGAACCGGATTCCGCTGACGTGCCGGCCGCCGTAGACGCCCGGGAACTCCGTGAACGAGATCGTTCCCTCGGCAGAATCCTCGAGCGGGCAGCAGAAGAACTCGCCGCCCGGGATGTTCGCACCGCCCGCGTCGACCTGCATCCGCCGGCCCGCGATCCCGAGGCGCAGGTCGGTGCCCTCCCCGACGATGCGCACCTCCTCGGCAGCGTCGAACCGCTCGGCGTACCGGCTCATCCGCTCGCGCTCGGCATCCCAGTCGAGCAGGCACGCGCCGTAGAGGAACTCCGCGAACTCGTGGGTCGAGAGCCCCGCGTCCTGGGCGAGCGCCGGCGTCGGATACTGGCACCCGACCCACGGAAGCTCGTGCGAGAGCATGCGCTGCTGTGCGGGTCGGTAGGCCGCCTGCACCGCCTGTGTCCGCTCGACCGGCGTGGCCGAGGCGTCGCGCGTGTTCTCGGGCGCGGAAACCGAGACGAGGGCGTCGATCTCGCGCAGCAGGCGGTCGTAGAGCGGCGCCGGAGCCGAGAGCAACTCGAGCGGCGCCTCGCGCACCCAGGCCCGGTCACTCGCGGCAAGCCCACCGCCGAAGGTCACCTCGAGGATGGCGTAGGCCCCGCGCCGGGCGATCGCGCGCTGAACCTCCTCGAGCAGCGGCCGGCCGAGCGGCGACCCCAGGACGAGCACCTGCCAGCCCGGCTGGACATCGAGGCAGGTGCCGACGAGCAGCTCGGCGTACTCATGGTCACGGGAATCAGTCATGGCGCGATAATAAGACGTCCGTACGGTTTTGTAAAGTACACCCGTGCCGAAGCTGAGCGACGAGGTGAAGGCGAAGCGGCGGGAGGAGATCCTGGACGCTGCCCAGGGCGCGTTCGCGCAGTATGGGTACGAGGGCGCCACCGTGGCCCGGCTCGAGGTCGCGACGGGGCTCTCGCGCGGTGGGATCTTCAACTACTTCAGCTCGAAGGACGACCTCTTCCTCGCCCTCGCCGAGCGGGACGCGCTCCGGATGGGCGAGCTCTGGCTCGAGCGGGGCCACGAGGACGCGATCCGCTCGATCGACGAGACCGAGCCGGCCTGGCTCGGCGTCTACCTCGAGATCGGACGCCGCCTCCGCACCGACGACGACTTCCGCGAGCGCTGGCGGAAGCGGGCTCCCGAGGTCGACCGGCGGCTCGCGGACGACCTCCGGCGCCGCCAGAAGGAAGGCGAGCTGCGCGGCGACGTCGACGTCGAGACGATCGGCGGCTTCCTCGGCCTCTTCGTGGACGGGATCGCGATGCAGCGCGCCGCCGGCTTCCGCACCCCGCCGCTCGCCGACCTCTTGCAGCTCGTCGGCGACGCTATCGGAGGCCCAGCTCGGAAGCGTACGCCGTCGCGTAGACCCGCTTGAGCTGCTGGACACGCTCGACGTAGTGCCGGGTCTCCGGGAACTGGATCTCCACCCCGCGCTCGCGCCAGCTGTCGACGTTCGCCTGGCCGGCGTTGTACGCGGCAAGCGCGAGCCGCTCGTCGTCGTACTTGTCGAGCAGGTGGCGGAGGTACCACGCGCCGTAGCGGATGTTGAGCTCGGGATCGAGCAGGTCTTCGGGCCGCCATTCGTCCCCGCCCGTCCGGTCGGCGATCCCCTGACCTGTCTCGGGCAGCAGCTGCATCAGCCCGACCGCGCCCGAGCTCGAGCGCACGTCGGGATCGAACTTGCTCTCCTGGTAGATCATCGCCGCGAGCAGCTCCGGCTCGAGCCGGTAGTTCTCCGCGTGCCCGACGACGAGCTCCTCGTAGCGGAGCGGGTAGCGAACCCGCTCGTACCAGGTCGGCTCGGTCTGGAAGACGTACGCGCCGAACCCGGCGACCGCGAGGAGGAGGACGGCGACGACGCCGAGCCGCCTCATGGGCGCTCGGCCGGGGAGGCGCCGGTGAGGTCGGTCATCACGCCGCCGACCCAGGCGTCGAGCTCCGCGAGCGAGCCCGTGTTCACGTAGGCGTAGTCGGCCCGCTTCGTCTTCTCCGAGTCGGGCAGCAGGCGCGCGTCGCGGTCGTCCCGCCGGACCCGACGGCGTTGCTCGCGCAGCTTGGCCGGCGCGGTGATCACGACGACCTTGTCGAAGCGCGTCTCGCCGCCGGACTCGTAGAGGAGAGGCACCTCGGTGACGCAGACCGCGGGCGGCGTCGGCAGCGCGGCGAGTTGCTCGCGCCAGCGCAGGTACTCGGCCGCGACGAGCGGGTGGAGCAACGACTCGAGGAACGCGAGCTTGGCGCGGTCGCCGAAGACGACATCGGCTACGCGCCCGCGGTCGATCCGGCCCTCGTCGTCGAGGATCCCCTCCCCCAGCTCACCGACCATCGCGGCGTGCACGTCCGGGTCGTTCGCGAGCAGGTTGTGCACGATCTCGTCGCTCGAGACCGTGGCTGCGCCGTGCTCCTGGAAGGCATAGAGCGCCTCGCTCTTGCCAGCGCCGATCCCGCCCGTGATGGCGACGGCCAGCGGTCGCACGCGCGGTGCTAGACGGCTTCGTCGGGCTCGTCGTCGCCCGCGGCGGCTTCGCCGTCGGCGGTCGACTCGCTCTCGACCTCGAGCTCCGCCGCAGCGTCGGACTCCGGCGCCGGCTCGTCGGCCTGCTCGAGCACGGGCTCGGCTTCGGCTTCCTGGGCTTCTGCCTCCTGAGGTTCGACCTCCTGGGCTTCGACCGGCGGAGCTTCGGCGGCGGCGGGGAAGACGTCCTCGGAGAGATCGAGGTTCGGCGTCAGGTGCACGGACTCGGCGCCGTCGGCGCGGGGCAGCGGCTGCGCGCCCTCCTCGACCCGCTTCAGCGAGAGCGAGAGGCGGCGCCGCTCGGCGTCGACCTCGAGGATCAGGACGTTCACCGCGTCGCCCTGCGAGACGACCTCACGGGGGTTCTCGACGTGGTGCTGCGCGAGCTCGGAGATGTGGACGAGGCCCTCGACGCCCGGCAGGATCTCGACGAAGGCACCGAAGGTGACGACCTTCGTGACGCGGCCCTCGACGACGTCCTCCTCGTTGTAGTTCTCGAGCACCTGCTGCCACGGATCGGACTGGGTCTGCTTGAGACCGAGCGAGATCCGCTGGCGGTCGCGGTCGATGTCGAGCACCTTGACCTTGACGTCTTGGCCGATCTCGAGCACCTCGGACGGATGGTTCACGTGGCTCCAGGAGAGCTCGGAGATGTGGATCAGGCCGTCCATCCCGTCGAGGTCGACGAACGCGCCGAAGTCGACGATGTTCGAGATCTGGCCGTCGACCACGTCGCCCGGGTTGAGCCGGTCGAGGATCGCCTGGCGCATCTCCTTGCGCTCGTCCTCGAGGACGGCGCGGCGGGAGAGGACGACGTTGTTGCGCGAGCGGTTGAGCTCGATCACCTTCGAGCGGAGCTCGGTGCCCATGAACTCGTCGAGGTCCTGGACGCGGCGGATGTCGACGAGCGACGCGGGCAGGAAGCCGCGCACTCCGAGGTCGAGGATCAGGCCGCCCTTGACGACCTCGATGACCTTGCCGAGCACGGCCTCGCCGGACTCCGCGGCGGCCTCGATCTTCTTCCACGCGAGCTCGAACCGAGCGCGCTTCTTGGAGAGGATCAGGCGCCCTTCGGCGTCCTCCTTCGTCATCACGAGCGCGTCGATCTCCTCGCCCACGGAGACCTCGTCGGCCGGGTTCACCGAGCGGCGGATCGAGAGCTCGGCGACCGGGATCACGCCTTCCGACTTGTAACCGATGTCGACGAGCACCTCGTCCTTGTCCACGCGCACGACAGTGCCGTGTACTACCTCGCCCTCGTTGATCGTGGGGAAGGTGGACTCGTAGTCCGGGACGAGCTCGCCCTCGGGGCCGATCGTCCAGACCCCTTCTTCGAGGCGCGGATCGGTCATCTCAACGGTGTCGTTGGCCATCACGAAACGCGGAGTATAGCCAGGAACCTCCTGCTCCCAACCGAAGCCGGGCGGCCTCAGGACTTGGCTTCGTTCCAGTCCTCGCCGACACCCACGTCGACCGCCAGCGGCGGGTCGAGCGGATAGGCGCCGCACATCTCGGCGCGCACGAGCTCGCGGACGGCGCTCACCTCCGTCTCCGGCACCTCGAGCAGGAGCTCGTCGTGGACCTGGAGGACGAGCCGTGCCGAGCGGCCTTCGGCGCGGAGCCGGTCGTGGATCCGGATCATCGCCACCTTGATCACGTCGGCCGCCGTGCCCTGCATCACCGAGTTGACGGCGAGCCGCTCGCCGAGCGAGCGCGTCTGCCGGTTCATCGCGCGGATCTCCGGCACCGGCCTCCTGCGGCCGAGGAGCGTCGTCACGTAGCCGTCGCGCTTGGCCTGCTCGATCGTCCGCTCGATGAAGTCCTGCACGTGCGGGAACCGCGCCAGGTACGTGTCGATGTAGGCCTGCGCCTCCTCCCGCGGGATCTCGAGGTTCTCGGAGAGGCCGAAGGACGAGATCCCGTAGATGATCCCGAAGTTGACCATCTTGGCGACGTTGCGCTCGTCCTTCGTCAGCGTCGCCTGCTCCTTGCCGAGCACCTCGGCGGCCGTGCGCGCGTGGATGTCCTCGTTGCGGGCGAACGACTCCTTCAGCACCGGCTCGCCCGAGACGTGCGCGAGGATCCGCAGCTCGACCTGGCTGTAATCGGCGGAGAGGAGCCGGTGGCCCTCCTCGGCGACGAACGCGGAGCGGATCTCGCGACCGAGCTCGGTGCGGATCGGGATCGCCTGCAGGTTCGGCGCCGTCGTCGAGAGCCGGCCGGTCGAGGCCACCGTTTGGTTGAAGGTCGTGTGCAGGCGGCCGTCCTCCGCCGAGATCAGCGAGGGCAGCGGCCCGAGGTAGGTGTTGATCAGCTTCGAGAGCTCGCGCCACTCCTCCAGGACGGGCACGATCGCGTGGTCGGCGCGGATCGAGCGGAGGACGCGCGTGTCGGTCGAGTAGCCGGTCTTGCCCTTGCGGCCGGGCGTCAGCTCCAGCTTCTCGAAGAGAATGCGCGCCACCTGCTGGGTCGAGCCGAGCATGAACTCCTCGCCCGCGAGCTCGTACGCCTTCGCCTCGAGCTCCTCCAGCCGGTCGACGAGCCGCGCGGTGATCTCGCCCATGCGATACGTGTCGATCTTGACGCCCGCGAGCTCCATCGCAGCGAGCACGGTGGTCAGCGGGAGCTCGATCTCGCGGTAGAGATGCTCGGAGCCGCGCTCGCGGACGCGCTCGAGCATCCGCTCGATCAGCCGTCGCGGCGCCTCCGCGCGGCGGACGAGGGCGGCCGTCTCCTCCTCGGCGGCCGGCTCGGGCAGCACCTCGAGCCCGTACTCGGCGCTGAGGTCGTCGAGCGCGTACTCGGCCCGGCCGGGCTCGATCAGGTAGGCGGCGATCATCGTGTCGTCGAGGGCGCGCACCTTGAGCGACTTCGCGTCGTGGACGACGAGCCGGGCGTCGGTGAGTAACAGACTGTTGCTCGGCTTCGGGGCGACGACGACTCCGGCGGCCGTTGCGACCGCCACCCGATCGCCGTCCGCCGCGAAGCCCTGCCAGTCGCCGAGCGGCGGCAGCTCTCCCTCCCTCCAGGCGACCGCCGTTCCCTCCACCGCGAGCGACGGCGCCGCAGGCACCGCCTCGTCCAGCTCGTCGACGCGGCCGAGCAGGTTGCGGAACTCGAAGCGCCTGAACATCTCGCGGAGCTGCGAGCGGTCGGGCGGGCTGAGCGCGAGCTCGCTCGGCTCCCAGTCGAGGTCGAGCTCGCGCCGCATCGTCGCGAGATCCTTCGACGCGCGCGCCTGGTCGGCGTGCTCGAGGATGTTCTTCCGCCGCCCCGGCGAGAGCTCGTCCGCATGCTCGATCACGGCCTCGAGCGACCCGTACTGCGCGATCAGCTGCCCCGCCGTCTTGTCCCCGATTCCGGGGACGCCCGGGATGTTGTCGCTCGTGTCGCCCTTGAGCCCGATGAAGTCCGGCACCTGGTCGGGGCGCACGCCGTAGCGCAGCTCCACGCGCTGCGGGGTGTAGACGTTCACGTCCGAGACCCCGCGCGGGGTCATCATCAGGCAGATGTTCTCGGAGCAGAGCTGGAAGGCGTCGCGGTCGGTGGAGACGACGCACGTCTTCACCCCGGCCGCGTCCGCGCGGGTCGCGAGCGTGGCGATCACGTCGTCGGCCTCCCAGCCCTCGAACTCGAGGTTGCGATAGCCGAACGCCTCGACGATCGGCCGGAAGTGCGGGAACTGCTCGCGCAGGAGGTCGGGCATCTGCTTGCGCCCCTGCTTGTAGACCAGGTCGGCCGCCTCGGCGACGGCGGTCCTGTGGACCGGCCTCGAGTCCCAGGCGACCGCGACCCCCCGCGGACGGTAATCCGCCAGCAGCTTGAAGAGCATGTTCGTGAACCCGAGGAGGGCGTTCGTCGGGTGCCCGTCGCTCGTCGCGAGCTCCTCGGGGAGCGCGAAGAAGGCGCGGTAGGCGAGGTTGTTGCCGTCGACGAGGAAGAGCTCCGACTCCCGGGCGGGGCCGTCGTCGAGCTCCAGCTCCTGTCCGGTCAGCGTCTTCGGCGCCATGCTTCGAGTCTACGGCAGCACTTCGAGCGCCAACCTCGTGTCCGCCGAGCACCAGCTCGCGCCGCAGGTATCGTCGCCGGCCGTGGAGATCGCCTCGCCTCGAGCGGCGGCCGGAACACCCCGGCCGACGGCGTGACGCGGCGCATTCCGGTTCAGTCCGGCTCGCGCATCGCGATCCTGAACGCACCCGACGACGCGCTCGTCCTCCGCCCGCGCATGCCGCCCGAGCTCGTCGCAGATGTCGGCGCCGCAGTGCGGGACGCGCTGCGCTTCCCGCTTTCCGGCCCTCCGCTCGAAGCTCTCGTCGAGCCCGGCGGCCGGGCCACGCTCGTCGTCGAGCGGCCCGAGCTGCCACTGCCGGGAGCGCCGGGCGACCCTCGGCGAGCGGCGCTCGAAGCGGCGATCGCCGAGCTCGAGCGACTCGGGCTCCCCTCGAGGCGCCAGACGATCCTCGTCGCCGGCGGGCTCTCGCGCCGCGCGGACCAGCGGGCGCTCGAGTCGCTCCTCGCGCCGACCGCTGCCCGAGCCTTCCACGGCAGCGTCGAGGTTCACGACGCGGAGGATCCGGAGCTCGTCGAGATCGGTCACCTCGGGCGCGCCGCGCTTCGGGTCAACCGGCTGCTCGTGGAGACCGACCTCGTCGTCACCGTCACGGCTGCGGAGACCGTCCTCCACGGCGGTCCGGGTGCGCTCGTCGGCGCCGCCTCGAGCGAGGTTCTCCGAGGCGCCGGCGCGTACTCGCTCCTCGAGACCGCGGCCTCGCGCGGCTGGCACGTCGGCCGCGCGCTCGAGAGCGCGCTCTCCGAGCGGGTGCCGCTGATCGGCGTCTCGTTGATCCTCAACCCACCGCGGATGACGGGGCGGTTCCGCGACTTCCCGTACGAGGAGAGCTCGCTCGACCAGCTCGCGGCCTCGCCGCTGCGGCGCTTCTCGCTCCTGCCCTCGAGCCTCCGGAGGCACGTCCTCCAGGGGATCGGCCGCGAGCTCACCGCCACCGCCGCGTTCGCCGGCCCGCCGTCGGTCGCCCATGCCGAGGCTCTGCTGCGCTCGATCGCGCGCCGCTCGGTCCGGATCGAGGAGCCGCTCGACGCGATCGTGATCGGGATGCCGTGGAAGCACCAGCACCAGCCGCGCGAGCGCCTCAACCCGATCACGGCCGCCGCGGCCGCGCTCGGGCTCGCGCTCCGGCTCTGGCGGGAGGGATTTCCGGTGCGCGAGGGCGGGACGGCGATCGTCCTCCACCGGCTGACGAGGCACTTCGCCCACGGTGCGCAGGATCCGTACCGATCGCTCTTCAACGTCCTGCGCGACTCGCGGGCGCCGCTCGACCTCGCGGTCGCCGAGCGGGCCGCCGCGGTCGACGAGCGGGCGCTCGCCGCCTACCGCGGGGGCAGCTCCTGCCATCCGCTGCTCCCGTTCGTCGACTGGGCGTCGTGTCAGCCGGCGCTCGACCGGCTCGGCTCGGTCGTCGTCGCCGGGTGCCGCGACCACACCGCGGCGCGGGCGCTCGGGTTCGTCCCCACCCACGGGATCGGCCCCGCGCTCGAGATGGCGCACGGCGTCGCCGGCGGCGCGGCCCGGATCGGGATCCTCCTCGGCCCGCCCTACTTTCCGCTCGAGGTCGGCGTCACGTCCTAGGCCAGATCGACGCTCGCTCCAGCGACTCCGCGTCTGTAGCCGTGCCCGGCCAGCCGAGCACCGCGACGAGAGCGACGAGAAGCAGGTCCCTGAGCACGATCAGGGCAAGCGGTGTTGCCGCGAGGTCGAACTGGAGGGCGTTGAAGTGGCGCGGGAAGACGGCGGCCGTGAGAAGGCATGCGCACGCGAGTAGGCCGGCCGCAAGCCGACCGCGCCGTCCACCGACGAGGACGACGAGCGGAATCAGCCAGAGCAGGTACTGCGGCGACAGGACCTTCCCGAACGTGACGAACGTCGCGATCGCGGCGGCCGAATAGCGCAGGAGCGACCGGTCTGTCGCCGTCGAGCGCGCCTGTGCGACCCAAAGCGCGACGAGCACGGCGCATCCGACCCCGACGCTCGCGGTCGCGACGACGTCCGCGGAGCCGTCTGGGAAGTCGTAGTAGGTCGTCTGCGAGGGTAGGTCGATCGCGAAGACGCGGTGCACGGCAGCGAAGAGCGATCCCGCGAGGCTCTCGACCTGCAGCGACCTGGAGAGCTGTGACTTGAAGCTCGTAACGGTGCCCGAGGCCGACCAGGCGAGAAACGGGAGGTACGCGACCGCGGCGATCGAAAGCGCCAGCCCGGAGACGAGCGCCGCTGCTCGTGCCCCTTCACGTCGCGCGACGTGGATCGCGATCACCGGCAGCAGCACGAGGGGATAGAGCTTCACGGCGATCGCCGCGCCGAGGGCGAGCGCTGCGACGAAGCGGCGGTCGACCCTCAGGGCGAGGAGGGCGGCGACCGACAACGCGGCGGGAACGAGGTCGAACCGCGTGAGCGCGACGCTGCCGAGAAGCGCGATCAGGCCGAACGCGAGGACGAGCGGGACGATGGTGGAAGGGTCGGCCATGCGCCTTTCGAGCCGTCTCACTCCCGCCAGCGTCGCCGCGACTGCGAGCAGCATCGTGCCGGCGAAGACGATGCGGTACGAGTGAGCGCCGTCTGTGACGAGCGCCGGCAGGGCGAAGAGAGCGAGGGAGCCGGGCGGGTACTCGATCGCGAGGTCGCGATACGGCACCGAGCCGGCGACGATCGCTTCCCCGTAGCGGCGGTACACGTCGACGTCGAAGGTCGAGACGGAGAGAAGGCCGGTCACGACGGCGAGCTCGAGGACTGCGACGAAGGCGAGGAGCAGCGCGAGGTCGGGCGCCCACGCCCGCAGCCGCCCGGCCGGAGGGTCGAGCGACGGTCGTCCGTTCGCGACCGGTGCTTCCGTCAGCCTTCGCCCAGGTACGTCTTGCGAACCTGCTCGTTGTCGCGGAGATCCTTCGCCGGACCTTCGAGCGCGATCCGCCCGGTCTCCAGCACGTAGCCGCGCTCGGCCGCGTCGAGCGCCATCAGCGCGTTCTGCTCGACGAGCAGGATCGGCGTGCCCTGGGCGTTGATCTCGCGGACGATCTCGAAGATCTTCTCGACGAAGATCGGGGCGAGCCCCATCGAGGGCTCGTCGAGGAGGAGGAGCTTCGGCCTGGCCATCAGCGCGCGGCCGATCGCGCACATCTGCTGCTCGCCGCCGGACATCGTCCCGGCCTTCTGGTTGCGCCGCTCGGCGAGCCGCGGGAAGAGGTCGAAGACCCGGTCGACGTCCTCCTTGAAGGTCGAGCGATCCTCCCGCTGGAAGGCCCCCATCTCCAGGTTCTCGAGCACCGACATGCGCGGGAAGAGGCGCCGGCCCTCGGGCGACTGAGCGATCCCCGACTTGACGATCGCGTGGGCCGGATCCTTCGTGATCTCGCGCCCCTGAAAGCGGATCGCCCCCTCGCGCGGGTGGTTGAGGCCGATGATCGAGCGCAGGGTGGTCGACTTCCCGGCGCCGTTCGCGCCGATCAGGGTCACGATCTCGCCCTCCCGGACCTCGAGCGTGACGCCTTTCAGCGCGTGGATCGCGCCGTAGTAGGTGTGGACGTCCTCGAGCGCGAGGACGACGTTGTCGGTGGGCTCAGCCATGCTCTCCGGCCCCCTTGCCGAGGTACGCCTCGACGACGCGCTCGTCGGTCTGGACCTCGTGCGGCGTGCCCTCGGCGATCTTCTCGCCGTACTCGAGCACCGTCACCCGGTCGGAGACCCCCATCACGACCTTCATGTCGTGCTCGATCAGGAGCACCGTCAGCCCGCGCTCGTCGCGGAGCTTCGAGACGAAGCCGATGAAGTCGGCGGTCTCCTGCGGGTTCATCCCGGCGGTCGGCTCGTCGAGGAGGATCAGCTTCGGCTCGGTGGCGAGCGCGCGCGCGACCTCGAGTCGCCGCTGGTCGCCGTACGGCAGGCTCGAGGCGTACGAGCCGTGGCCGCTCTTGAGCCCGGAGTAGCGGAGCAGCTCGCGGGCCTCGGCGGTCGCCTCCCGCTCCTCGCGACGCGTCCTCGGGCCGCGCAGGACCGCGCCGAAGATGCCCGAGTGCATCCGCGAGTGCATGCCGACGAGGACGTTCTCGACCGCGGTCATCTGCGGGAAGAGCCGGATGTTCTGGAAGGTGCGGCCGATCCCGAGCTTGGTGATCGCGTGCGGCGGCTTGCCGGTGATGTCGACGCCGTCGAAGACGATCGTGCCCGGCCGTCGGCTTGTAGACGCCGGTGAGCATGTTGAAGAACGTGGTCTTCCCGGCCCCGTTCGGGCCGATCAGGGAGACGATCGAGCTGCGCGGGATCGTGAAGTCGATGTCGTTGGAGGCCAGCAGGCCGCCGAACTCCTTGCGGATGTGCTCGGCGTCGAGCAGGAGGTCGGGCGCGGGGTCGGCCATCACGCGCTCGCGTCGTAGAGCGACTCGTCGTGGACGCCCTCCGAGAGCTCCTTCTGGCGCCGCCGTTCGGGGATCAACCCGGTGGGACGGAAGAGCATCATCAGCACGATGATCAGCCCGTAGACGCCGAAGTTGTACTTGGGGACGTCGATCGGGCGACCGGTCACGTCGCTGACGAAGTTGCCCAGCTTGGCGAGCCCCTCCTGATCGAGGTAGGAGAGGATCAGGCCGCCGAGGACCACGCCCCAGACCGAGCCCATCCCGCCCAGGATCACCATGCAGAGCAGGAAGACGGAGATGTTGAAGTAGAAGTCGCTCGGAAAGGCGCCGCTCTTGAAGGTGGAGTAGTAGCAGCCCGCGACGCCCCCGAAGAACGCGCCGATCGCGTAGGCCCACGTCTTCGTCCGCATCAGGGGGACTCCCATCGCGGCCGCGGCCGTCTCGTCCTCGCGGATCGCGATCCACGCCCGCCCGAGGCGCGAGTCGCGCAGCCGGACCGAGCAGAAGACGGTGAACAGGAGCAGGGCGAGGGCGCCCCAGTAGAACCACTGCGCCCGCTCGAAGGACTGCTGGAAGCTCGCGGGCAGGCCGATCGCATCCTCGATCGTCTCCCCGAAGCCCGGTGAGTCGATCGGGCTGATCCCGAACGTGCCGTGCGTGAGGTCGAAGCCGAAGAGGCTGTCGCCGTTCCTGACGAACTGCGGGATGATCTCGCCGAAGCCGAGCGTCACGATCGCGAGGTAGTCCCCGCGCAGGCGCAGGGTCGGCAGGCCGATCAGGATCCCCGCGAGCGCTGTCAGGCTCCCGGCGATCAGGAGCACGAGCCAGATCGAGATGTGGATCCCGACCGCCTCCCGGCTGATCCCGACCGAGCCGAAGTGGAACGTGACCTGCTCGAACTGGAGCGAGGCGAACCAGGCCGCGGTGTACGCGCCGACCGCGTAGAAGGCCACGTAGCCGAGGTCGAGGAGGCCCGCATAGCCGACGACGATGTTCAGGCCGACGGCCATCATCGTGAAGACGAGCATGATCACGAGCGTGCCGACGCCGGGGAAGGCGCTCGGCAGGCTGTCCGCATACTTGGGGTAGAAGAACGCCAGCACGATCAGGACGGTCGGAAGCCACGCGCGGCGCACCGGCTCCGGCACCCGCTCCCAGGCGCTCGTGACCTGGGGCGGCAGCCAGCCGCCGCCCTCGCCTGAGCTCGTCTTTCGCTTGGGCAGGTTCATTGGCCTTCGGGCGTCCTCTCGCCGAGCAAGCCTTCGGGCCGGAAGACGAGGATCGCGATCAGGAGCCCGAAGACCATCGAGCGGGTCCAGTCGCTACCCGGCGTGTACCAGGTGAGCCCCTCGTTGAACGCCTCGATCAGGCCGATCGTGAGCGCACCCAGGAGGGCTCCCGCCATGTTCCCGATTCCCCCGAGCACGGCAGCCGTGAAGGCGATCAACCCGAGCTGGAAGCCCTGGTCGTAGCGGATCGTCGTGAAGTTCAGGAGGTAGAGCACACCCGCCGCGCCCGCCAGGCCTCCCGCCAGCATGAACGTGAAGGAGATCGTCCGGTTCACGTTGACGCCCATCATCGCCGCCGCTTCCGGATCCTGCGAGGTCGCTCGCATCGCCTTCCCCTGCCGCGTCGACCGGACGAGGTACGTGAGCGCGAGGAGCACCGGGAGCGTGATCAGGATGACTGCGAGCTTGTTCCACTGGACGTCGACCGGGCCGATCGAGAACGCGACCGAGTTCGGGACGAGGCGGGGCACGGAGGTGTAGTTGACCCCCCAGAAGACGAGGCCGACGTTCTGGAGGAGAAAGGACATCCCCACCGCCGTGATCAGGGGGGCGACCCTGGGCGCATTGCGCAGCGGCCGGTAGGCCACGTACTCGATCGCCGTGTTGAGCGACGACGCGAAGAGCATCGCGACTGCGAGCGTGCCGACGATCCCGAGCACGAGCACGCCCGCCGAGTCCGAGACGGAGAGGTCGAAGACGGTGATGATCATCGAGCTGGCGACCAGGCCGCCGAGCGCGAACACGTCTCCGTGCGCGAAGTTGATCAACTGCAGGATGCCGTAGACGAGCGTGTAGCCGAGCGCGATCAGGCCGTAGACGGAGCCGTTCGTGACCCCGATCAGCATCACGTTCAGGAACTCGCCCGGATCCTGGACGAAGTTTCCGATCACCCAGATCAGGACGAGCCCGACGAAGGCCGTTCCCACCACGCCGATCACGCTCGTAGGCACGAGCCCGCGAATGGCGGTCAACGAGGAGTCGGTACGGGATTGGGAGCTGATGCCTTCGCCTGGTCGCAGTCAGGAACACAAGGAGAACGTTCGGGGGAGGGCTCGAGCCCTCCCCCGAACGGTGCTACGTGGCCGGCGCTACGTGCCCCGCGCCGCCTCGACGTTCTCCGGCTTCGGAGAGATCGTCTTCACGGTCTCGAGCTTGTCCGTCGCCTTGTAGATCGTGATGCCCACCACGGCGCCCTCTGCTCCGCCCGGGTCGCCGTTCTCGTTGATCTCGAAGCTGCCGAGCAGCCCGTCGGTGACCTTGGTCTCGAACAGCTTGGCGATGATGTCGCCGCGGCTGCCGTCCGAGGCCGCGATTGCATCGAGCAGAACCTGCGCCGCCTGCCCGCCGTAGATCGCGTACGGATCGATCCGCCCGTCGAGCCGCGGCGTGAGCTCATCGGCGAACTCCTTGCCGGCGCCCTTGAACTCGTCGATCGGTACGCCGGCGATGCTCATGAACATCCCCGCGGCGCTCTCACCTGCTTCGGTGATCGTCTGCTGCGTCGTGAAGCCGTCCGGCGCGAGCAGCTTCACCTTGCCGCTGTTCGGCCCGAGCGTGGCGACCTTGTCCTTGATCACCTGGGCGCCGTTCTCGTCGATCAGCCCGCCGAGGAAGACGGCGTCGGCTCCCGTGCCGCCGATCTTGCGGAAGATCGCCTCGTAGCTCGACGCCTTCGGATCCCACGCCGCGAAGCCGGCGATCTTGATTCCGAGGCTCTCGGCCGCGTTGCGGAAGTTCGTCGCGACGCCGAGGCCGTACGCCTCCTTGTCGTTCAGGATGTAGATGTTCTTGAGCCCCTGCTCCTGGGCGAACTCGGCCACCGCCGCGCCCTGGTACGCATCGTTCGCGACCACGCGCGTGTAGTTGCGGTTGCCCGCGGGGTAGTACTTATCCGGCTCGGTCGAGTCGCAGCCGGGGCCGCCCTCGGTGAGGCAAACGTACGTGTTCGCCGGAGAAACCATCGCGACGCCGCCGCCCGGAGCCTGGTTCAGCACCGGGATGATGATTGCCGCGCAACCCGAGTTAAAGGTGCCGATGATCCCGACGACCTTCTCGTTCCCCGCGTAGGCCTGGGCGTTCGTCGAGCACTTGCCCGAGTCCCACTTGCCCGCCTGCGCAGTCGCGTCGTCGCAGGACTGAAAGGCGACGTTGAGGTCACCCGCCTTCCAACTCTGCTTCTCGAGCATGAACCGGACCGCCTCGACGATCTGGATCGTCTGGGTGCGCGACGAGCCCTGGAGCGGGAGGTCGGACGCAATCAGCACATCCGGATCGCCTTCGCCCTCGTACTCGATCGCGGTGCAGGAGGACGAGGGCAACGCCTCGATGCTGCCGCCGCTCCCGCCGCTCTCCTCGGTCGTGGCGCCGCCGTCCGAGCTCTCCTCGTCGTCACCGCCACAGCCCGCCGCGACGAGCGCGAGCATCGTCACGAGCAGGGCCAGAACCCCCCAAAGACCGCGCTTTCGAAAATTCACCAACATGCCTCCTCTGTCACCCGATGACCTAGAACCGGTGGTTTTACTGGACGCCACGATGAAGCCCCCCACCGGAAGAACTGGGAAGTATCCGTGCAGCGCGCCGCTCTTTCAACTTTGTGTGGATTCGCGAGCGGCGGCAGCGCCCGCGGCTACCATCCTCGCGCAAGCCGAAGTGGCGGAACTGGCAGACGCGCCGGACTCAAAATCCGGTTCCCCCCGGGGAGTGCGGGTTCGATTCCCGCCTTCGGCATCCAGGAGCCCTGCGGAGTTGCGCTTCATCGAACGGGCCTCTAGACACCGGGCTCGATTGGAACGGCGACCCAGTTGATGACGGGCGTTATCGCGTGAGCAAGCCCGGAACGGTCACAATCTTCAAGGAGTTTCCGAAGGTCTCCTTCCGGTACCAGATCCGCGGCAAGGAGATCAAGCTCACGCCGCTCATCCCAAAGGGCTGTCAGACGTTTCGCTGCGCGTGGGCCATCTCTGTCGCCTATCCCGCAAGACCTGGAAGCGCGTCGGGTAGACGCTAGGGCGGGCGGCGCCGCTGCCGAGTCCACGGGCGTGCGGGTTCGATTCCCGCCTTCGGCACACGCTTCCTAGACTCCCCGCATGGCCAAGCGAGTCGGGATCCTCACGGGCGGCGGCGACTGCCCCGGGCTGAATGCGGTGATCCGGGCGGTGGCGCGCCGCTCCTTCGACCGCGGCTGGGAGGCGCTCGCGGTGCGCGAGGGCTGGCGCGGGCTCGTCGAGGGGGTCGTGCAGCCGCTCGAGCAACGCGACGTCTCGGGCATCCTCCCGCGCGGCGGGACCATCCTCGGGACGACGAGGACGAACCCGTACAAGCTCGAGCACGGCGTCGCGCAGGTGCTCGCGACCTTCGAGCGCGAGCGCCTGGACGCGCTGGTCGCGATCGGCGGCGAGGACACGCTCGGCGTCGCCGCCCGGCTCCACGCCGAGCACGGGTTCCCGGTGGTGGGCGTCCCGAAGACGATCGACAACGACCTCTCCGGCACCGACTACACCTTCGGCTTCGACACCGCGGTCACGATCGCGACGGAGGCGATCGACCGCCTCCACACGACCGCGGAGTCGCACAACCGCGTCATGGTCGTCGAGGTGATGGGCCGGCACGTGGGCTGGATCGCGGTGCACAGCGGGATCGCGGGCGGCGCGGACGTGATCCTGATCCCCGAGCAGCCCGTGACCGTGGAGGAGGCCTGCCGGAGGCTCGAGAGGCGCCACGACGGAGGCAAGGACTTCTCGATCGTCGTCGTCAGCGAGGGGTACGAGCTCACCTACGAGTCCGGTGAGCGGCGGCTCGTCGCCGGCGAGGCCCGCGCGACCGACCAGTTCGGCCACGTCGCGTTGGGCGGCATCGGCGACGCGCTCGGCAGGGAGATCGAGGAGCGGACGGGCTTCGAGACACGCGTGACGGTGCTCGGGCACGTCCAGCGGGGCGGCACCCCCACTCCCCGCGACCGCGTCCTCGCGACGCGCTACGGGCTGAAGGCCGCAGATCTCGTGCACGAGGGCCGGTTCGGGCGGATGGCCGCCCTGCACGGGGACGAGCTCGTCGACGTCTCGCTCGAGGAGGCGACGGCGGCGCTCAAGACCGTTCCGCCCGAGTGGTACGACGTCGCCCAGGCCTTCTCCGGCTAGGACACGGCGTCCGTGCGAGCTACAATCCGCCTGCCGTCGCGGGGTCGCAAGGGACGCTGGAGCAGCCGCATGCATGTCCGACCAGAGGGGCCGCAGTGCCAGGTCGAGTCGGCCCAGCGACCCGCGCGCATTCTCGTCGTCGACGACGATCCGGGGATTCGCGCGCTCTGTGCCGTCGTGCTCGGGGCGGAGGGATACGAGGTGACCGAGGCCGCCGACGGCCGAGAAGGTCTCGCCAGAGCGATCTCCGACGGGCCCGATCTCGCCCTGCTCGACATCAACATGCCCATCCTCGACGGCTACGGGCTCGCCGCCGCGCTGCGAAGCAACGACGTCACCCGCAACCTCCCGTTCGTCTTCGTCAGCGCCGAGCCGGAGGCCGACGTGGAGGGCCACGCGTTCAACGTCGGCGCGCTGGCCTTCGTCGCCAAGCCGTTCGAGCCCCGCGCCCTCGTCGAGCTCGTCCGCCTGCTGCTCGCGCAGATCGAGGCGCCTTCGGCCGCCGGACCCGACGCCCGGCTAGCCGAAGAGCAGAAGGAGCGCGTCGGTCGGCGCGTAGTCGTCGGTCAGGACCGGCACGTTGCTGGTCGAGATCGGTGCGTCGACGCGATTGCGGATCGCGCGCGTGAGGTTCGGCGCGCCGGGCGCGTCCTCGCGGATGCCGCGCCAGCGCTCGGCGAGGAACTGCTTCGCCGGTGCGGCGCCCTCGCCGGCGACGAAGATCACATTTCGCACCTCGGTCGGATCGCTGTCGCCGGGCTCCAGCACCGGGTGCACGGCCACCGTCGGGAAGACCGTCCGATACGTGCGCAGCATCGAGCGCAGGAGCCGCGACTGCTCGCCCCGGACCGCCCCGATCACGTTCGTCGCGATCACGCCACCGGGAGCGAGCCTCGCCTGCGCGAGCTCGAGGAACTCCCGCGTGGCGAGGTGGAACGGAATCGAGTCGGAGTAGAACGCGTCGATCACGATCGCATCCCAGGGCCCCTCGTTGGCCGAGAGAAACCGTCGCCCGTCCCCGACGTCCACCTCGAGGCGCTCGTCCCGGGGCAGCTCGAAGAAGCGGTAGGCGACGTCGACGACCTCCGAGTCGAGCTCGACCACGTCCAGGCGCAGCGCGGGGAAGTCGCGCCACATCCGCTTCGGCGCCGAGCCCCCTCCGAGCCCGACGAAGAGGATCCGCTTCGCGTCGGGGTTGTAGGCGAGCGCGAGCTGGAGGTAGTCCGTGTACTCGAAGCGCGTCCGGAACGGCTGCCCGCGGTACATGCCGCTCTGGAAGGAGCTGTCGAACCGGAGATAGCGGCTGGTCGAGTCCTCGACGACGGCGAGCCGGTGGTACTGCGTGTCCTTCGCGTGGAGCACGTCGTAGCCCGCCTGGCCGGCCGCCGAGTCTCCGTTCCCGTTCTCCGTGTCGTCGACTGCGCGCTGGCGGTAGACCGGCGACCAGTTCCGGAACTCCGAGGCCGCCACGGTGCCGCCCTTCTCCGGGGCCAGGGAGAACAGGCCGAAGATGCCCGCGGCGGCGATCGCGGCGGCGAGGACGAACGCTGCCGTGAGGCGCTCCACGAGCGCGACGAGCCCCGCGGCGACCATCAGGGCGACTGCCCCCGCGGCGAGCAGCTGGTCGGTACCGAGCTCCGGGATCAGCCAGAAGGCGGTCGCGAACGTCCCGGCGATCGACCCCGCCGTCGAGATCGCGAAGAGCCGGCCCGCCGTGCGGCCGAGGTTGTCGAGCGAGCGTGCCCGCAGCTTGACCGCGATCGGCGAGACGCTGCCGAGGACGACCGCTGGGACGCCGAAGAGCAGGATCGTCGCGAGCAGTGGGTTCAGCCGCGGCCCCGGATCGAGCTCGACGACGCGGTCGAGCACCCAACCGTCCACGAACGGGATCGCGAGGACGAGCAGGGCGCCGAGGCCGAGCACCCCTACGAAGAGCTGCGGCGTCGGCTCGCGGTCCGCGGCGATCCCGCCCAGCCAGTAGCCAAGTGAGAGCCCGGCGAGGACGACGCCGATCAGCGCGCCCCAGACGTAGAGCGAGCTGCCGAAGAACGGCGCCAGCACCCGGCTCGACGCGATCTCGAGCCCGAGCAGGACCGCGCCCGCGATGAAGACCGCGACCCCGATCGCGGTCGCGCTCCGCTGCTCGGCCCTCATGCGCCCAGGTTACAGACGGTAGACGGCGACCCAGGGGCCGGCGAGCCCGTCCCCCGGCTCGACGCGGAGCACGCGCCGGGATCCTGCCTCGAGCGCGTCGTAGAAGCGGGCCTCGGCCGGATAGCGCCCGCCCGCGGCCCGCACGCGGTCGGCCACGCCGCCGTTGACGAGCACGTAGTCGACGCCTCGCGCCCGGAGCCGGCCGAGATCCCGCTCCGGATCGGCCGGCCGGCCGGGCCCGGGAAGCTCGAGCCGCAGCACCATCCGCTCGCCCGGGAGCGCCGAGGACGGATCGAGCGCGAAGCTGGCCGTGGCCGGCACGTTCCGCTCGATCCACTCGCGCGCGACGACGCGCGTGTCCGTTCGCGTCAGCTCCCGGACGTCGGCGATCGACCACGCGAGCGGAACGGCGAGCAGGACGAGCGTCGCGACGGCCAGCGGCCTCTGGTCCGGCCGGCGAGCGCGCCGAGGACGGGCACGAGCGGCAGCACGTAGCGGTCGAAGTGGGCGTCGAGCGTGAGCAGGTAGGCGAAGTACGCGAGCGCGAAGACTGCGAGCGCGAGGTCGGCGCGCCGGAGGGCGGGCTTGTGTTTCTTACGCACAAGCGCGCTCCCCGCGAGTGCGAGCCCGGCCAGGGCGACGAGCAGAACCGGGCCGAGGCTCTCCCAGAGACGGTCGAGGAACGCAAGCGGCGTCGGATGGTCGTTCTCGAACCCGAGCCAGCCCGCTTCGGCGAGCCGCTGCACGCGCGAGATGTCCTCCCACGCGGCTCCCGCGTGCCAGACGACGAACGGGCTCGTCAGCGCGAAGGCGAGGACGGCCGCCGCCCCGGCGACCGCGAGCCGCCGCCACCGCCCCCACCCGACCGCCAGCAGCGGAACCGCCAGGAAGACCCCCGGGTACTTGGCCGAGGCCGCGAGCCCCGCGGCGAGGCCGGCCCACTCGAGCCGCCCCTGGACGAGGAGCGCGAGCGAGACGGTGACGAGGCCCGTCAGGAGGACGTCCGTCACCGCGACGTGCGAGTAGGCGACGTGGACGGTCGCGACGGCGACTGCCGCGCCGGCCACGAACCCGGCGAGCGGGCCGTAGGCCACCCGGCCGAGCCACCAGGCGGCCGCGACGCCCGCGATCCCGAGCGCGGCCGCGACGGCCCTGGCCGCGCCGTAGGACGGGGCGTCCGCGAGCGCCTGGAAGGGCGCCAGCACGCTGAAGCTCAGGCTCGGGTAGTCGTACCAGCCCGGATCGAGGCCGCCGCCGTGCGCGAGCTCCCACGCGCGCGGGACGATCGACGCCTCGTCGGGATTGAGGAGCGGAAACGGAAGCCCGTAGCGAAGGCCCGGGACCCTGAGCGCGGCGGCGAGCACGAGCAGCGCCGCGAGCGCAAGCCACGATCGCTCCCAGCGGCCCGCGCTAGCGGTCGGAGGCCGCCGCATCGAGGAGAACCGCGTCGCAGCCCGCCCGTTCGAGCTCCTCGATCTCGGCCCGCGTCACGCCCGGCAGCTCGGCGATCGCGAGCTTCCCGGCCGGAACGTCCGAGAGCAGGCCGAGCACGCGCTCCAACCGCTCGTCCGCCGTCCCGGAGGCCAGGACGAAGATCTCCGGGTCGTGCTGCTCGAGCGCCTCCTCGAGCTCGTCCTCCTGCTCGACCCGGACGACGATCTCGACGTCGAGGGAGTGAAGATGATCCCAGTCGGCGTCGGTGCCGACGATGCAGGCGTCCCCCTCGGGCCCGCCGCGGTCGAGGTAGGAGACGACGGGGAGCGACGTCGCCGCACGAATCGCGGGAATCGCGTCGCCCTGCGCCAGCAGCGCCTCGGCCCCGTCCGCCTCGGCCGCCCTTGCCGCCTCCGGTCGCTCGACCGGGACGATCAGCGAGATCCCGTCGCCTTCGGAGATCGCTTGGCTCAGACGTCTCGAGGGCGTCACGCGGCGCGAGTCTACCGGAGCACTACTGCCCGATCGGATGCCAGATCGTCTTCAGCTCGAGGAAGCTCGCGATCGCCCAGGGGCTCTGCTCGTCGGCGGAACCGTGGACGACACGCTTGACGTTGTCGGCGGCGAGCCGCTCGAGCTCCTCCGAGTGGCCGTTCGCGCCGGTGACGTCGATCGCGTTCACGTCCATGTGCCCGGCAAGGATCGGCGCCAGCTCCTCGCGATGTCCGGTGAGGATGTTGACGACGCCGCCGGGAACGTCCGAGGTGGCGATCGCCTCGGCGAGCTCGATCGCCGCGACGGGGTGCGACTCGGATGCGACGGCGACGATGGCGTTCCCGCCGACGAGCGCGGGCGCGAGCCTCGAGACGAGGCCGCCGAGGGCGGGCTCGTCGGGCGCGAGGATCGCGACGACACCCGTGGCCTCCGGGACGGTGAAGTTGAAGTACGGGCCTGCGACCGGGTTCGAGGAGCCGAGCACCTGCGCGAGCTTGTCGGCCCAGCCGGCGTACCAGACCATCCGGTCGATCGCGGCCGCGACCTCAGCCTTGCCGGAGCAGACGGCCGCGAGCTCGAGCGTCCGCGCCTCCATCATCTCCGCGATCCGGTAGAGGACCTGGCCGCGGTTGTAGGCGGTCGCGGCGGCCCAGCCGGGCTGCGCCTTCCGGGCGGCGACGACGGCGTCGCGCGCGTCCTTGCGCGAGGCGCGGGCCATGTTCTGGCCGTCGGCCTCGTACGTGCGGCCGGACTCGGAGCGCGGGAAGGCGCCGCCGACGAAGAGCTTGTAGGTCTTGCGGACCGGCAGCCGCTTGCTCATGAGGCGCTTCCGAAGCGGCGGTCGGAGACGACGAGCGCGAAGACGCCTGCGAGCAGGAGCAGCGGCAGGCGGTAGCGCTTCACGCGTCGAACCTCAGATAGGGCTCGAGCCCGTGGCGTCCGCCCTCGCGGCCGAAGCCCGACTCCTTGTAGCCGCCGAACGGCGAGGCGGGGTCGAAGCGGTTGAACGTGTTCGCCCAGACGACGCCCGCGCGCAGCCGCTCGGCCATCCAGAGGATCCGGGAGCCCTTCTCCGTCCAGACGCCGGCGGAGAGGCCGTAGGCGGTGTTGTTCGCCTTCTCGAGCGCCTCTTCCGGGGTGCGGAACGTGAGCACGCTGAGCACCGGCCCGAAGATCTCCTCCTGGGCGATCCGGTAGCTCTGGGCGACGTTCGTGAAGACGGTGGGCGCGAACCAGTAGCCCTTCTCCGGCAAGCGGCACGCCGGCTGGAAGATCTCCGCCCCTTCGTCGGTGCCCGATTGGACGAGCTGCAGTGATCCGGTCGAGCTGGAGCTTCGAGTTGATCGCCCCGATGTCGGTGTTCTTGTCGAGCGGATCGCCGAGGCGGAGCGTCTCGAGCCGCCGCTTCAGCTTCGCCACCGTCTGCTCGTAGATCGACTCCTGGACGAGGAGGCGCGAGCCGGCGCAGCAGACGTGGCCCTGGTTGAAGTAGATCCCGTTCACGATCCCCTCGACGGCCTGGTCGAGCGCGCAGTCGTCGAAGACGATGTTCGCGGCCTTGCCTCCGAGCTCGAGCGTCAGCCTCGTGTCGGTGCCGGCGAGCTCGCGCTGGATCGCCTTCCCCACCTCGGTCGAGCCGGTGAAGGCGATCTTGTCCACGTCGTCGTGCTCGACGAGCGCGGCGCCCGCGCGACCGTCGCCGGTGACGATGTTGACAACCCCCGGCGGCAGCTCGGCCTGGCGGCAGATGTCCGCAAAGAGAAGCGCCGTCAGCGGCGTCGTCTCGGCCGGCTTCAGGACGACCGTGTTCCCGGCCGCGAGCGCCGGCGCGATCTTCCACGCGAGCATCAGAAGCGGGAAGTTCCAGGGGATGATCTGGCCGGCGACGCCGAGCGGCCGCGGGCGGCGGTTCGGGAAGGCGTACTCGAGCTTGTCCGCCCAGCCCGCGTAGTAGAAGAAGTGCGCCGCGGCGAGCGGGACGTCGACGTCACGCGATTCCTTGATCGGCTTGCCGCCGTCGAGGCTCTCGAGGACGGCGAGCTCGCGCGAGCGCTCCTGAATGATCCGCGCGATCCGGAAGAGGTACTTCGCGCGCTCGGCGGGCGCGAGCGCCGACCAGCCGTTCTCGAAGGCGCCGCGGGCGGCGACGACCGCTCGACCAACGTCGGCCTCGTTGGCGTAGGCGACCTCGGCGAGCTTCTCCTCGGTCGCGGGCGAGATCGTCGCCTGCCACTCCTTCGACTTCGGAGCGACGAACTCGCCGCCGACGAAGAGGCCGTAGCGCTTCTCGAGCGAGACGATCTCGCGGGCCTCCGGCGCCGGGGCGTACTCCCACTCGGTGAGGGCCGGGGTCGACGGCTTGTGCTTCTCGACGGCCATCTCAGTCCAAGGTGAAGTAGTCGGGGGACTGGTACTGGCCCGTCTTCTGCTTGCGGATCTGGAGCAGCACGTCGTTCAGCAGCGAGGAGGCGCCGAAGCGGTAGAGGTCGGGGGTCAGCCAGCTCAGCCCGAGCGTCTCGTGGAGGACGACGAGGTGCTGCACCGCCTGCTTCGCGGTGCGGATCCCGCCTGCGGGCTTCATCCCGACGACGCGGCCCGTCTCGTCGTGGACGTCGCGGATCGCCTCGAGCATGCAGAGCGTCACGGGCAGCGTCGCGGCGAGCGGGATCTTGCCCGTCGAGGTCTTGATGAAGTCGGCGCCGGCGGCCATCGCGAGCAGCGAGGCGCGGCGGACGTTGTCGTAGGTGCCGAGCTCGCCGGTCTCGAGGATCACCTTGAGGTGCGTCTCGCCACAGGCCTCCTTCACCTTGACGATCTCGTCGTAGACCTTCGCGTAGCGGCCGGAGAGGAAGGCGCCGCGATCGATCACCATGTCCACCTCGTCCGCGCCCCACTCGATCACCTGCCTGACCTCGGCGAGCTTGACGTCGAGCGGCGACTGCCCGGACGGGAAGGCGGTCGCCACGGAGGCGACTCGGACGCTCGTCCCTCGCAGCCGTGCAACCGCGGTCGGGACGAGGTTCGGGTAGACGCAGACGGCGGCCACTGCGGGGATCGAGCTGTCGACCGGATCGGGCCGGACGGCCTTCGAGCAGAGCGCGGCGACTTTGCCGGGCGTGTCGGCGCCCTCGAGCGTCGTCAGATCCATCATCCGAACGGCGAGCTCGAAGGCCTGGAGCTTCGACTCCTTCTTGATCGAGCGCTTGGCCAGCGTCGCCGCGCGCTCCTCGAGCGCGACCGCGTCGATCGAGCCGATGCGGGGCAGCCGGGGCTCGAGCGGCAGCTCGAAGCCGCGGGGAAGGGCGGGCGCCTGGGCCATGGCTCCAGTCTAGGCGCTGCGCTCGCCCGCCCGATCTGCTCGAACGGTCGGCTCGAACGGCCCGGTCCGTTCCGCCCACGTCCGGGGCCAGCCCCTGGACGGGTCTCGGATGGCCACGTCCACGGTGGGCGAGCCGAGCGAAGGAGTAGCGTCCGGCCGGCCTGGGCATGTTGAGCGGCGATGAAGTGGCGGCGCGGCACAGGAGCAGGGCAGGTCGAGGACTTCCGCGGGAGTGGCGGCAGCGGCGGGCTCGGCGGATTCCCCATCGGCAAGGCCGGCGGGGGCGGGATCGGCCTGATCATGGTCCTCGTCGTCCTCTTCCTCTCCGGGGGCTTCCCGGGGGGCGGGGGCGGTAGCGGCGGCTTCCCGATCGAGCTCCCCACGGCTCCGGCGGGCCCCACGGCGGGAGGCGAGCAGCCGCCCGCGAGCGACGACGAGGCCCAATTCGTCCAGTTCGTCGTCGCGGACGTGCAGGACACGTGGAAGCGGATCTTCGCGGAGGCCGACCAGACCTACCAGCCGACCACCCTGCGCCTCTTCTCGAGCGGGATCCAGACAGGCTGTGGTGCCGCGTCCTCGGCCGTCGGGCCGTTCTACTGCCCGGCGGACAGGCACGTGTACATCGACCTCGGCTTCTTCCGCGAGCTCCAGAGCCGCTTCGGCGCCCGCGGCGACTTCGCCCAGGCGTACGTGATCGCCCACGAGTTCGGGCACCACGTCCAGAACGTCCTCGGCGTCAGCGACGACGTCCGCCGGCAGCAGCAGGAAGACCCTGAGGGCGCGAACGAGCTCTCGGTCAGGCTCGAGCTCCAGGCCGACTGCCTCGCCGGCGTCTGGGGGCACTCGGCCGATCGTGAGGGCCTGCTCGAGCCGGGCGACGTCGAGGAAGGGCTGAACGCCGCAGCCGCGGTCGGCGACGACCGGATCCAGGCCAAGTCGGGCCGGGGCGTCAACCCCGAAAGCTGGACGCACGGCTCCTCCGAGCAGCGGATGACGTGGTTCCAGAAGGGCTTCGCGAACGGCGATCCCGCCGCCTGCGACACCTTCAAGGCCGACGTCTAGCGACCCGACGGTCGGGTTGCGCCGGCGCGGCGGCGCGGAGATGATGAGGACGTGCCCGACGAACGCGGCGACTGCGGCTGCGAGTCAGAGGTGATCCTCGACGTCGTCTTCGAGCGCGGGCTCCTGTTCCTGACCGTCGCGAACATCGGCGACCGGCCCGCGCACGAAGTCCGGATCCGCTTCAGACGGGCGTTCACGGGCCTCGGCGGAACCCGGAAGATGCACACGCTCGCGCTCTTCGAGCGGCTCGAGTTCCTCGCTCCACGCAAGTCGATCGAGGTCTTCCTCGACCGCGGCGCCTCGTACTTCGCCCGGGAGGAGCCCACGCTCCTCGCGGCCACGATCGCCTGGCGGACCGGAGCCGGCGAGGAGCGCAAGAGCAGCGTCAGCCACGACCTGGAGATCTACCGCGATCTCCCCACCATCGACAGGGAGGTTCCCGCCCGTGCCGACCCAGCGTGACAACCCGTACGCGAACTTCAACTACGTCGTCGAGATCGACGGCGTCGAGGTCGGCGCGTTCAGCGAGGTCGACCTGCCCGAAGCGACGATCGAGACGATCGAATATCGCGACGGCACCGATCCGAGCTCCGGGGCCCGGAAGCTCCCCGGGCGCGTCGAGTACGCGAACGTCGTCCTGAAACGGGGACTCACCGGCCGAACCGATCTCTGGAGCTGGTTCAAGGCGACGCGGGACGGCATGCTCGAGCGGCGGAACGTCGCGATCGTGCTCCTCGACGAGGCCCGGAAGCCCGTCCAGCGCTGGTTGCTGCGCGATGCGTGGCCGGTGCGCTACGCCTTCGGCCGCCTGGAGGGGCTCGGCAACGAGGTCGTGATCGAGACGCTCGAGCTCGCCTACGAGGGGCTCGAGACCGAGTAGCCGGAGCCCGACAGCCCGAGCCCGACTGGCTCAGAGCCCGAGCCGGTCGAGCTGGGCGTCCTCGCGCCGCCAGCGGGGACGCACCTTGACCACGAGCTCGAGGTAGATCTTCTTGCCGAGGAGCCGCTCGATCTCCGGCCGCGCCCGGACGCCGATCTCGCGGATCACCGCGCCCTTCTTCCCGACGAGGATCTGCTTCTGCGACTCCGTCTCGACGAGGACGAAGGCCCGCAGGTGCTTGTCCTCGAGCTCGTCCAGCTCGACCGAGATCGAGTGCGGCACCTCGTCTCGCGTCAGCTGGAGCGCCTTCTCGCGGATCAGCTCGACGATCCGCTCCGAGTCGGTCTGGTCGGTCGCGGAGGCACGCTCGAAGAACGGCTGCCCTTCCGGCAGCAGGTGGAGCAGATCGGCGCGCAGCTCGTCGACCCCGTCCTTCGTGACCGCGCTCACCGGATGGAGCGCGTGGAAGTCACCGAGCGCCGCCGCCGCCTTCATCCCGGTGACGATGTGGCTCGGCTTCAGGTTGTCGACCTTGTTCAGCGCCACGATCACCGGGATCCCGAGCCCGTAGACGCGGCGGGCGATGAAGCGGTCGCCGCCCCCGATCCGGTCCCGCGCGGAGAGAACGAAGAGGACGACGTCGATGTCCTCGAACGACGTGTCGACCGTGGACTGCATCCGGGTCGTCAGCTTGTCCATCGGCTTCTGGAACCCCGGCAGGTCGACGAGCACGAGTTGGTGGTCCTCCCCGTTCGCGACGCCGTAGATCCGCCGCCGCGTCGTGTTCGGGACCGGCGAGGTGATCGCGATCTTCTCGCCCACGAGCGCGTTCACGAGCGTCGACTTGCCGACGTTCGGACGGCCGGCGACGGCGACGAAGCCCGACTTCACCAGCCCGCCCTCATCAGCTCGGCAGCTCCCACGTGTCGGGCAGCAGGTCGGCGGCGGCGTAGCGCGCGATCGTGCCGTCGGCGCGCCTGAACTCGACCTCGCCGATCCGGAACTCTGCGAGCCACTGGCGACAGCCGCCGCAGGGCGAGGCGGTGATCCCGATCGCCGCGAGCTCACCCGGCCGGTAGCCGGCGGCGACCGCGGCGACGATCGCGCTCTTCTCGGCGCAGACGCCGAGCGGGTAGGCCGCGTTCTCCACGTTCACGCCCTCGAACTCGCGCCCGTCGCTCGTGCGGACGACCGCGCCGACGAGGTAGTTCGAGTAGGGGGCGTAGGCCCTCGCCGCAACCGCCTCGGCCTTCACGACGAGCTCGCTCACGGCGTCAACTGGAAGATGACGAGGGTGACGAGGGCGCCGAGGACGCCGCCGTAGAGCACCTCGACCGAGGAATGGACACCGGATTCGACACGCGTCTGCGCAACGAGCAACGCCATGATGAAAGTCAGGGACGAGATCAGGAAGCGGTGCTGGCTGTCGTCGAGCACGAGCGTGGCGGCCATCCAGCCGGCGAAGGCGACCGCGGAGTGTCCCGACGGCAGCCCGCCGCGGAGCGGGGTGCCCCGCCCGGTCAGCGCCTTCGTCCCGATCACGAGAAGCGTCGTCAGGACGAGGGCGACGAGCGTGAGCGAGGTCGGGGCGTTCGAGAGCCGGTCGAGGAGCCGTGAGCTGCGGTCGCCGACCTGGCCGGAGAAGACGAGGTAGCCGACCGCTACGGCGACGGCCGTCGCGATCAGCACCGACCCGGCCGCAATGTCCTTGGCGAGCTTGGCCATCGGGTCGAAGGAGGTCGTCGCCACGTCGACGGCCGCCTCGACCGCGGTGTTGATCATCTCCGCGATCAGGACGAAGGCGATCGCGAGCAGGAGCGCGATCAGCTCCAGCTTGTCGACTCCGATGGCGAGGGCGGCGACCAGGACGATCGCGGCGATCGCGAAGTGGATCCGCATGTTCCGCTGGGTGCGGAGGACGTGGATGATCCCTTGAAAGGCGTAGTTGAAGCTCTCGACGATCGAGGGCGCCCGGCGGGGGGTGCTCACGTTCGATGCACCGCTTCCCGCGCCGCCATCTCGGCGCCGTGGTCGTGGCCGAGGAGATGGAGCAGGCCGTGCACGAGCGGCTCGCGCCACGCGGCGCCGACGACCTGCGGGCAGAGGACGACGTCCCCGAGCGCGCGCGGCACGCCTCTGGGTACCTCGTCGCGCCCGTCGAGCGGAAACGAGAGGACGTCCGTCGCCTCGTCGATCCCGAGGTGCTTCGCCTTCAACACCCTCATCTCGTCGGCCCCGACGAAGGAGAGCCCGAGCTCGCCGTCCTCGACTCCCTCGGCGGCGAGGACGCGGCGCGCGAGCTCGATAGCCCCGCGCTCGTCGACCTCCGCCCCGCTCCGGTTCTCGAGCTCGACATGGATGTTCATGAGCCAACCTTCGGTTGGACGATCGTCATCGCGTGCGCTCGAGGCCGGTCTCCTCCGCGTGCTGCTTGTAGGCCTCGACGATCCGCTGCACGAGCTTGTGCCGGACGACGTCCTCGTGGCCGAACTCGACGAAGCCGATCCCGTCGATCGAGCCGAGGATCTGGCGCACCTGGATCAGCCCGGAGGCCTGCTCGCGCGGGAGGTCGATCTGGGTCACGTCGCCCGTGATCACGACCTTCGAGCCGAAGCCGAGCCGGGTCAGGAACATCTGCATCTGCTCGGGGCTCGTGTTCTGCGCCTCGTCCAGGATGATGAAGGAGTCGTTCAGCGTGCGGCCGCGCATGAAGGCGAGCGGAGCGACCTCGATCGTGCCGCGCTCCATGAAGGCGGTCAGCTTCTCGGGATCCATCATGTCGTAGAGGGCATCGAAGAGCGGACGCAGGTACGGATCGACCTTGGCGAGCATGTCCCCCGGGAGGAAGCCGAGGCGCTCGCCGGCCTCGACAGCCGGACGGGTCAGGATGATCCGGCCGACCTGGCGTTCCGAGAGCGCTGCGACCGCGAGCGCCATCGCGAGGTAGGTCTTGCCCGTGCCGGCCGGGCCGATCCCGAACGTGACGGTCGAGTTGCGGATCGAGTCGACGTAGCGCTTCTGCGTCAGCGTCTTCGGCGCGATCTTCTTGCCACGGTGGCGCCAGACGACGTCGTCGAAGACGTGGCGGATGTCCTCGGCCTGGTCGAGCGCGGCGACGACGGCGCCGACCGTGTCAGGCCCGATCTCGTGCCCACCCTCGACGAGCTCGACGAGCTCGTCCACGACTGCGCGCGCCGCCGCGACCTGCTCGTCGCCGCCCTCGATGGTGAGCTGGTTCCCGCGCAGGCGCAGAGTGCAATGAAGCCGCCCGCGCAGAGCATCGAGCACGCCGTCACCGACGCCGGCGAGCTCCGCTGCGACCTCGTTCGGGACGGAGAGAACTTCCTGCACCCGGCTCAGTGTAGGCAGGTGGGCGCGGTCGACGGCTCGCACGCTCGCGACGGCCACGCGTTTCGAGTACAAGACGAGGGATGGCACGGCACGAAGCGGACGGCCTGGCCGAGGCCAAGGCCCTGGCGAAGCAGTTGGCCGAGAACCACGACTACCTCGACGCCGACGAGCTCGAAGACGACGAGTTGTTCGGACGCCTCGTCGTGCTGCTGTGCAACCCCGGCCGCGTCAACCACGATGCGTTCTCCATCGCGGCCCGGGACGGCTCGAAGTTCCTCCGCGCGGGTACGCTCGGGGCGATCGCAGCCGGGCGCACGCCGCCTGCGGATTGGGCCGACCGGGCGAAGAAGCGGTTCGCGCGCGCGGACTGGGGCGAGCGCGTACTGCTGCTACGCGCGTTCGCAGTAGTGCCGAGCAAGTCCATGCCGGCCGTGCTCGAGGCGGCCGAGGAAAGCTGGAGTGGCAGCCCGCTCGCCAAGGCCGTCTCGCTGTTCCTCGACGAGCGGGTCGCACAGGGCGAGCGCCTGAAGGCCGCCGACCTCGCGAAGCTCGACGTCGGCCTGCAGCCGCTCGTAAGCGAGCTGCTCGAGGGTGCCACCCTGGCGACGCGGACCGCCCTCTCGCCCGCCCTCGATCAGTGGCGGGGACAGTCGATCGACACCGGCTTCTTCCGCGATCTCGGGCGGCTCGTCAAGGTCGACGACCACCCCCAGGCCACGCTCGTAGGCTCGCGCGTCGCGGCGGTCGACGCGGTCGCAGCGGCGCTCTCGCCGCGCAGCCCACGCTCCGTGCTCCTCGTCGGCGAGCAGGGCGTCGGCAAGACGACCCTGGTCGTCGAGGCGCTACGCCGCCTGGACCAGCCGTGGATCGCGTTCCAGGCGAGCGCGTCCGAGGTGAATGCCGGTCAGATCTACATCGGCGAGCTCGAGGGACGCGTCCGGGAGATTGTCGGGCGGATGAGCCGGCGCTCGATCGTCTGGCTCTTCCCGAGCTTCGAGGAGGCGCTCTACGCAGGTCAGCACTCACGCAGCCCGCACGGGCTCCTCGACGCGATGCTCCCGGCGATCGAGGCCCACGACATCGCCGTCATCGGCGAGATCGATCCCACTGCCTACGAGCTGCTGGCCCAGAGCCGGCCGCGCGTGACGCGGATCTTCGAGGTGATCCGCCTGGCGCCGATGACGGACGAGGACGCACTCGAGGTCGCGCGCGGCTGGTCGCGCGACTACGGCGTCGACGTCGACGAGCACACGCTGGCCGAGGCGCTCGACCTGGCGAACCACTACCTCCCCGGGACGGCCGCGCCGGGGAACCTCCTTCGCCTGCTCGAGCTCGTTCTCGACCGCGTCACGCGCGGACTCGCGACGGAGGTGACGACCGAGAGCGTGATCGGAACGCTGAGCGCCGCGACGGGCCTGCCGCTGCACGTGCTCGATCCGCGCGCGCCCCTCAGCCTGGACGACGTGCGAGCGTTCTTCGAGAGCCGCGTGCTCGGCCAGCCGGAGGCGGTCGAGTGCCTCGTCGACCGAGTCGCCCTGGTGAAGGCCGGGCTGACCGACCCGACCCGGCCGCTCGGGGTCTTCCTCTTTGTCGGGCCTACCGGCACGGGCAAGACCGAGATCGCAAAGGCCTTCAGCGAGTTCCTCTTCGGCTCTCCGGACCGGCTCGTCCGGCTGGACATGAGCGAGTTCCAGACCCCGGAGAGCCTGGAGCGCCTGCTCGGCGACTCCGCCGAGGGTGAGTCTGCCGCTCCGCTGATCTCCTCGGTGCGCAAGCAGCCGTTCACGGTGCTCCTGCTCGACGAGTTCGAGAAGGCACACCAGAACGTGTGGGACGTCTTCCTGCAGGTGTTCGACGACGGGCGCCTGACCGACCGCAACGGGCGCACGGTCGACCTGCGCCACTGCGTGATCATCCTGACCTCCAACCTGGGCTCCGCAATCCCACGCGGTCCCGGCGTCGGGTTCACCGGACGCTCGGGGGAGTTCGACCCCGCGACGGTGACGAAGTCGGTCGAGCAGTGGTTCCGGCCGGAGTTCCTGAACCGCCTCGACCGCGTCGTCGTCTTCCGCCCACTCGGCCGCGAGATCATGCGCGGACTGCTCGAGAAGGAGCTCAACGACGTGCTCGAACGCCGCGGCTTCCGGATGCACCCGTGGGCGGTCGAGTGGGACGAGGCCGCGATCGACTTCCTGATCGAGCAGGGCTTCAGCGCCGAGCTCGGCGCACGCCCGCTCAAGCGTGCCGTCGAGCGGTACCTGCTGACACGGATCGCGACCGCGATCGTCGAGCGGCAGTTCCCGGAAGGCGATCAGTTCCTCTTCATCACCGCGCGCGACGGGACCGGACTGGACGTCGCCTTCGTCGACCCGAATGCGGGCGAGCCGGAGTCGGCCACGGCGGCGGAGGAGCCGGTCGACCCGGGCGGTCTCACGGTCGCACGGGTCGCGCTCGAGCCGGACGGAACGGAGGCCGAGGGGACCTTCCTCCTGAGCGCGCTCGCCTCGCTCGGCGAGCGCGTACGCTCATGGGACGACGCCAAGGAGGACGCGCTGGCGGAGGCGCGCGAGCCGGCCTTCTGGCAGTCCGAGGATCGACAGAACGTGCTGAGCCTGATCGAGTACCTCGATCGCCTGAGGGCCGCGACGGCGACGGCAGAACGGCTTGGTGCGCGCCTCTCCTCCGCGCGCGAGGCCCATTCGACCGAGCTGCTCCGCCTGCTCGCGACGCGCCTGCACGTGCTCACGGCCGCGCTCGCAGGTCTCGATGCGCGCGAGGCGAGCGACGCGACGCTCACGGTCCGGGCGGGCAAGTCCGAGGATGCGACCGCCTGCGATCGGTTCGTGCAAGAGCTCGCGACGATGTACGTCGGCTGGGCCGACGGCCGTGGGATGCGGATTCGCAGAAACGGCGGCGACGGGGTCGTCGTCCTCGACGTCTCCGGGCTTGGCGCCTACACGCTGCTGAAGCAAGAGATCGGCCTGCACGTGCTCGAGCTCCCGCACGAGGCAGACCGTTCGTTCGACCGCGTCACCGTGCTCGTCGACGTGGCGCCGGCGGGCGACGGCAAGAACGCGCCGCCACCGGATCGGCCCGAGCCGGGAATCGTCCGGCGTTACCGCCACGAGCCCTCGCCGCTCGTCCGCAACACGACGGGGATGCGCACCGGCCGGATCGACCGCGTTCTGGCCGGAGACTTCGACCTCTTCGTCGACGCGCCGGACTAGAGCTAGGCGAGCTTTTCGCGGACGAGCTGGCTCACGGTCGAGCCGTCGGCCCTGCCCGCGATCTGCGGCATCACGTCGGCCATCACGCGCCCGATGTCGCGCATGCTCGTCGCTCCGACCTCGGCGATCACGTCGTCCACGATCTCCTCGATCTCGTCCTCGGAGAGCGGCTCGGGCATGAACTCCTCGAGGACGTCGAGCTCCGCCTCCTCCTTCTCCGCCTGCTCCTCGCGGTCGCCGCTGCGGAACGCCTCGGCCGCCTCGATCCGCTTCTTCCGCTCCCGCTGCAGCACCTGGAGCTCCTCGTCCTCGGAGAGCTCGCGCTGCAGCTCCTTCTCCGCCCCGCGCAGGCTGGAGAGGATCAGGCGCAGCGCGTCGCGGCGCGCGTCGTCGCGCTCGCGCATCGCGTCCTTGAGCTGCGCCTCGAGCTCGGCGATCAGCGTCACGGGTCAGCCTGCATCGGGCATCCCGGTGATTCTCCCACCAAGCACGTGCCAATGCAGGTGGAAGACGGTCTGCCCGCCGCCCGGGCCGACGTTGACGAGCACCCGGTAGTCCTCGAGGCCGGCCTCGCGCGCCGTGCGGGCGACGAACTCGAGCATCCGCTTCGACTCGTCGGCCGTGAACGCGCCGACGTCGCGGAACGTGTCGACGTGCCGCTCGGGCAGGACGAGCAGGTGGACGTCGGCCTGCGGGTTGATGTCGCGGATCGCGACGAAGCCGTCTTCGCTCGCCACGTGGTCGCCTTCGCGGACGAGCCTGCAGAAGAGACAGTCGGAGCTCATCGAGCGCGATTGTTACCGACGAACATGGAGGTCGGCGGCCCAGCCGTCCACGCCGACGCGCCGCTCCCGCCGGTAGCCGGCGAGCTCCGGCTCGTCCGAGACGAGGTACCCGGAGGTGATCGCGCGCGCGGCCCGGAGCGTCGGCCCGAGCGCGAGCACCGCCTCGGCCGCGATGTTCGCGACCGCGAGGTCGACCTCGGGCAACTCGTCGTCGCGCAGGTCGCCGAGCCAGGCCTCGACCTCGACGCCGTTGTCGCGCGCATTCCGCTCGGTCGCCTCGACGGCCTGCGGGTCGAAGTCGATCGCGCACACCGGCGCGAAGCCCAGCCGGATCGCGGCGATCGAGAGGATCCCGGAGCCGCAGCCGACGTCGAGCATGCTCCCGCGCCGTTCGGCCGCGAGCAACTCGAGACAGAGCCTGGTCGTCGCGTGGCCGCCGGTTCCGAAGGCTCGGCCGGGATCGATCACGACCGGGAGCGCGTCCGGGTCGGGGCGCTCCCAGGGCGGGCCGATCCAGAGCTCGCCGATCCGCATCGGCTTGTGGAACTGGCGCCAGCGCTCCTCCCACCCGTCGTCGACGTCGGAGCTCGCGGCGCCGCCGAAGGCCTGCCAGATCCGCTCCTCGCCTGCCGCGTTCGTATAGGCCGCCAGCTCCAGGCTGCCCTCCTGCTCGACCTCCTCGAACCCCATCGGAAAGAGCTCGAGCATCACCGCGCGCGCCTGCTCGGCTCGTGCGGGCGGGACGGTGACGGAGACGCGCCGGAGGAGCTTCACAGCGCCGTTCTCAACACCGGACGCTCAACGCAGAGCGCTGCGGAGCTTCTCGAAGAAGCCCTCGTCGCGCCTATACGTCTCCTCCGTCGAGTCCCGCTCGAACTGCTCGAGGAGCGCCCGCTGCTCGGAGGTGAGCCGGCGCGGCACGGAGACGTTGACGAGCACCCGCTGGTCGCCCCGGCCGAAGCGCTGGAGCGCGGGCATGCCCTTGCCTCGGAGGACGCGCACCTCGCCGGGCTGGGTGCCCGGCTCGAACTCGAGCTCCACGTCCCCCTCGAGCGTCGGCACCGGCACTCGCGCGCCGAGCGCAGCCTGGACGATCGTCAGGTCGACGCTCGCGAGGATGTCGTTGCCGTCCCGCTCGAAGCGCTCGTGTGGCGCGACCTGCACCTCGACGTAGAGGTCGCCCGCGGGGCCGGCGTTCGCGCCCGCGTTCCCCTCGCCGCGGATCCGGATCTGCTGGCCGCTGTGGATCCCGGCCGGGATCTCGACGTCGAGCGACTTCTCGCGGCTGGTCCGGCCGGCTCCCGCGCATTCCCGGCACGGCGTCTGCGAGACCCGCCCGCTGCCGCCGCAGGTCGGACAGGCGTGGGCCCGTACGAACTCCCCGAAGACGCTGCGCGAGACCTGCTGGACACGGCCGGCTCCGTCGCAGGTGCCGCAGGTGATCGGCGTCGTGCCGGGCTCGGCGCCGTCGCCGTCGCAGCGCTCGCAGGTCGCGGTCACCTCGAGCTCGACGCGGCGCGTGACGCCGGCGAACGCCTCGGCGAGCTCGATCTCGACGGCCAGTCCGACGTCGCCACCGCGGGTCGCCGTCGTGCGGCCGCCGCGGCCTCCCAGCAGGTCGTCGCCGAAGAACGCCGAGAAGATGTCACCGAGGTTGCCGAAGTCGAAGTCGCGCGGGGTGTAGCCGCCGCGCTTCAGGCCGGCGTGGCCGTACTGGTCGTAGAGCCGGCGCGTCTCGGCGTTCGAGAGCACCTCGTAGGCCTCGGCGACCTCGCGGAAGCGAGCCTGCGCGTCGGGCTCCTGGGAGACGTCCGGATGGAGCTTCTGGGCGAGCTTGCGGAAGGCCGTCTTGATCTCGGCGTCGCTGGCGCCGCGCTCGACGCCGAGCAGCTCGTACAGGTCTCGCTCGGCGGTGGCCATCGGTTTTCAGGGTAGACGCTGCGCGGGAGGCAGCCTCAGTTCTCCTCGTAGGCCGTCTCGACGAGCCGCGAGAGCTCGATCGCGGCCGCGCGAACGGTGCGAACCGCCTTCGCGTAGTCCATCCGCACGGGCCCGAGCAGGCTGACCGTGCCGAGCGTGCGCGTCGGCAGCCCGTAGGTGGCGCCGACGAGGGCCACATCCTCGAGCCCGGGGTGGTCGAGCCCGACGCGGACGAACGGGCGCCGCGCGTCGAACGAGTCGGTCATCAGCTCGAGCACCGCGGCGCGTTGTTCGAGGACGGACAGAAGCCGACGGCACGCCTCGAGCTCGTCGTCGCGGACGTCGTCGAGCAGAGACGCCGCGCCGCCGACGTAGAAGAGCTGCGCGGCCGGCGCGGCCAGATCGACGAACGCGGGTCGGAGCGCGTCGAGGAAGCCCTGTTCGCGCGCCGAGAGGCTCGAGTCTTCGATCCGCCGCCGGAGCAGATGGGTGCCGAGCTGGATCCCCGCCACCCGCTCGTTCAGGTACTCGTTCGCCCAGGCGGCGAGCCCAGGGTCGACCGGCTGCTCGAACTCGAAGAGGCGCTTGGCGACGCCACCGGTCGAGGTGATCGTCACCACCATCACGATCCTCGGCTGGAGTACCAGCACCTCGATGTGACGCACGGTCGCCGTCTGGAGGCCCGGCGCCGAGACGAGCGCCAGGAGGCGCGTGACCTGCGAGAGCATCTCCGTCGTCGACTGCAGCGCGGCCTCGAGCTCGCTGCGCATCGCGGTCAGGTCGAGCGGGAAGCGCGCCGGGCGGGGCTCGACGGTTTCGAGGATCTCGGCGGCGTAGAAGCGGTAGCCCGAGTCGGTCGGGATCCGGCCGGCCGAGGTGTGGGGATGGGTCAGGAGGCCGAGCGACTCGAGCTCCGCGAGCTCGTTCCGGACGGTCGATGCCGACACGGGAAGGCCGGAGCGCTCGACCAGCGACTTCGAGCCGACGGGCTCTCCGGTCGCGATGTACTCGGCGACGACGCGACGGAGGATCTCGCGCCTGCGTTCGGTGAGCTCGGCCATTTGCAGGAGATTTTAGCGGTGCTCAGGCGAGCAGCTCGGCGGTGACGCCCCCGCCGAGGAAGCGGCCGCGCGGCGTCAGCTCCAGAAGGTCGCCGTCGCCGAGGGTGCGGGCGAGCCCGAGGCGCTCCAGCCGCTCGACCGCCTGGGGGTCGAGGGCGGCGCCGAGACCCTCCGTGGCGACGGGCTCGTCGAGGCGAAGTCCGAGCAGCAGCCGCTCGCGCGCCTGCACGTCCGCGTCGAGCGGCTCGAGCTCGCGACGCGGCCGCTCGCCACGGCCGAGCGCACCCACGTAGCGCCCGACGCTCGGGGCGTTCCGCCAGCGCAGGCCCTCGACCGTGGAGACCGCTCCGACGCCGAGCCCGAGGTAGTCCCGGCCGAGCCAGTAGCCGAGGTTGTGGTGCGCGCGAAGGTCGCGCGCGTCGTCGACCCGACAGAAGTTGGCGGTCTCGTACCAGCGATACCCGGCCGCGACGAGGGTCTCCACGACGGTCTCGAAGTACGTCTCCATCGCGTCGGCCTGCCGGAGCAGCTCGTCGCCGTAGGCGTGCGTGAAGCGCGTTCCGGGCTTCGCTTCGAGCTCGTAGCAGGAGAGGTGCTCGGGCTCGAGGGCGAGCGCGGCGTCGAGGTCGCGCGCGAGATCGTCCGCGGTCTGCCCGGGGATCCCGTAGATCAGGTCGAGGGAGAGGTTGTCGAAGCCTGCGTCCCGGAGCGTCGGCGCGGACGCGCGCACGTCGTCCGGTGTGGCGCGGCGCTCGAGCACCTCGAGCAGGTGCGGCTGGAAGCTCTGCGCGCCGAGCGAGACGCGGGTGACGCCGCGCGCGCGCAGGAGAGCTGCGAGCGCCGGGGTGACCGTCTCCGGGTTCGCCTCGACGGTGACCTCGGTCGCCGTGGGAAGCGCGCCGAGGAGCCGGGCCAGCGCCGCCGGCTCGGTGAAGGTCGGCGTGCCGCCGCCGAGGAAGATCGTCTCGACTTCCTCCGCGAGCAGGTGGCGCTCGAGCGCGAGCTCGGCGAGGAGCGCATCGACGTAGCCCGCATGCTCGGCGCGCTTCCCGACCGCCGTGACGAAGTCGCAATAGCCGCAGCGGTGGGCGCAGAAGGGCAGGTGGATATAGAGGTGGCGGGCGCCGGCCGTCGGCGGGCGGGCCGGCGCTGGAGCCGCGCGGCTGCGAGCCCGGACCAGCGGACCCCCATGGGGGCGCCGAGGCCCCCTTCTGGAACGGTACGGGCCGAACCGTCACGGGGGTGTGACGGCTTCGTGCCGATTTCGTGACTTCTGCTCACGGCTGCGCCGCTCAGCGCTTGTCGTCCAGGTTGAGCACCGCGAGGAAGGCCTCCTGCGGGACCTCGACGCCGCCGACCTGCTTCATCCGCTTCTTGCCCTTCTTCTGCTTCTCGAGCAGCTTGCGCTTGCGGCTGATGTCGCCGCCGTAGCACTTGGCGAGCACGTCCTTCCGCTTCGCCTTCACCGTCTCGCGCGCGATCACGCGGGAGCCGATCGCCGCCTGGATCGCGACGTCGAAGAACTGGCGCGGGATCTCCTTCCGCAGCCGCTCGACGAGGAGCTTCCCCCGCTCGTAGGCGAACTCGCGATGGATGATCAGCGAGAGCGCGTCGACGGGCTCGCCCGCGACGAGCACGTCCACCCGGACGAGAGTCCCGGGCTGGAAGCCGGCCATGTCGTAGTCGAAGCTCGCGTAGCCGCGGGTGCGCGACTTCAGCTGGTCGTAGAAGTCGAGCACGATCTCGCCGAGCGGCAACTGGTAGACGAGGTGCACGCGCGCCTCGGAGAGGTACTCCATGTGGTCGAAGCTGCCACGACGCTCGTTGCAGAGCTCCATGACCGCACCGACGTACTCCTTCGGGACGATCACCGACGCCTTGATGTAGGGCTCCTCGACCGCCTCGAGCTCGTTCGGCAGCTCCGCCGGGTTGTGCACCTCGATCCACTCGGCGCCGAGGCGCGGCTGGACGCGATAGGCGACGTTCGGCGCCGTCACGAGCAGGTCGAGGTCGAACTCCCGCTCGAGCCGCTCCCGCACGATCTCCATGTGCAGGAGCCCGAGGAAGCCGCAGCGGAACCCGAAGCCGAGCGCCTGCGAGGTCTCCGGCTCGTAGAAGAGCGCGCCGTCGTTCAGCTTCAGCCGCTCGAGCGCGTCCCGCAGCTCCGGGTACTCGTCCGAGTCGGTCGGGAAGAGGCCGGCGAAGACCATCGGCTTCACCTCCTTGTAGCCCGGGAGGGGCTCGGCGGCGGCCCGCTTCTCGACCGTGAGCGTGTCGCCGACCCCGAGCTTCGAGACGTCCTTCAGCCCGGTGACGACGTACCCGACCTCGCCGGCCTCGAGCGCCTTCACCGGGCTGCGCTGCGGGGAGAGGAAGCCGAGCTCCTCGGCCTCGAAGCGAGTGCCCTGCGCCATCGCGCGCACGGAGTCGCGCGTCTCGAAGCGCCCGTCGACCACGCGGACGAACGCGATCACGCCGCGGTACTGGTCGTAGGAGGAGTCGAAGATGAGCGCCCGCGCGGGGGCGTCGGGATCGCCCACGGGCGCGGGGATCCGCTCCACGATCGCGTCGAGCACCTCCTCCACCCCCTGCCCGGTCTTCGCCGAGATCCGGACGACGTTCTCGGGCTCCTCCCCGATCAGGTCCGCGACCTCCGCGGCGGCGCCGTCCGGGTCGGCCTGCGGGAGGTCGATCTTGTTCACGAGCGGGATGATCTCGAGGTTGTTCTCGATCGCGAGATACGCGTTCGCGAGCGTCTGGGCCTCGATCCCCTGTGCCGCGTCGACGACGAGCAACGCGCCCTCGCAGGCCTGGAGCGAGCGAGAGACCTCGTAGGTGAAGTCCACGTGCCCCGGCGTGTCGATCAGGTTCAGCTGGTGCCCCTTCCAGAGCACGCGCACCGCCTGCGCCTTGATCGTGATCCCGCGCTCGCGCTCGAGCTCCATCGAGTCGAGCAGCTGCTCCTTCATGTCGCGGTCGGCGACCGTGTCGGTGAGCTGGAGGATCCGATCGGCCAGCGTCGACTTCCCGTGGTCGATGTGGGCGATGATCGAGAAGTTGCGGATGTGGGCCTGGTCCATGGCTCGTCGGCTCGGGCGGCGTCAGCTCGGGCGGAAGCGGCCTCGGAGCGAGTCTAGCGCCTGCATCTCGCGGATCCCGAGCGCCCGGGCGGCGAGCAGGTAGGCGGCGCCGCCGGCGAGCAGCGCTGATCCGAGCGCGACGATCTGGCCGAGGAACGAGCGCCCGAGCAGCTCGTCCAGCCCCCACCAGACCCCGAACGCGACCGCCCCCAGGAGGGCCGAGGCGGTCGCCGCGAGCACGAACGAGCGGATCGTGGCGGAGAGGTCGAGCCGGCCGATCCGCCGGCGCAGGAGCAGGAAGAGGAGCAGCACGGCGGCGATGTTGGCGATCGAGATCGCGAGCGGGATCCCCCACGTCCCGACCCGGTAGAAGGCGACGTAGAGCGCCGTGTTCAGGATCGACGGTCGCAAGCGCGACGACCGTCGGCACCCACGGCGCCTGGAGGCTGAAGAAGCCGCGGTTCAGCATCAGCATCATCCCGTTGAAGGTGAGGCCGAGCGCGAACGCGGCCAGCGCCCCGGCGACGACGCGGGTCTCGTTCGGCCCGAAGGCGCCCCGCTCGTAGAGGAGGCGGACGATCGGCTCCGCGAGGACCAGGCAGACGACGCTGGCCGGGACGAGCAGGAAGTTGATCTGCCGGAGGCCGCGCGCGACGGTGTCGCGAAACCCGTCCAGGTCGCCTCTCGTCGCATAGCGCGCGAGCGACGGGAAGAGCACCGTCGCCACGGCGACCGAGAACATCCCCTGCGGGAGCATGTAGATGCGGAACGCCTTGTCGATCGCGTTCGGCGAGATCGTCGGATCGATCAGCTTCGAGGCGAAAACGGTGCCGATCACGGCGTTCACGTTGATCAGGCCGAGCCCGAGCATGACCGGGAGCATCAGCTTGAAGACGCGCTTCACCGCGGGATCGCGCACGTCGAGCGCCAGCCTGAGCCGGCCGTCCAGGCCGCGTAGCCAGGGGATCGGAAGGAGGAGCTGGATCAGCGTCGCGACGACGATCGAGCCGGCATAGACGTAGAGCTCGGCGCTCTCGGAGTCCGCGCGCGGCACCCCGATCACGAGCCCGGCGATGATCGCGAGGTTCCAGAAGACCGGCGTCAGCGCGGGAATCGAGAACTGCTCGTAGCTGTTCAGGATCCCCGTCACGATCCCGAAGAGCCCGAGGAGGACCACGGTCGGGAAGAGGATCTGCGAGAGGGTCACCGTCAGGTCGTCGTAGGCGCCGGCGAGCGGTGGCATCAGGATCGGCGCGGCGAGGATGAAGAGCGCCGTCAGGCCGCCCCCGACGAGGAGGAAGAGCCAGAAGACCGTGGACGCGACCCGCCAGGCTCGAGCCCGCTCCCCCTTCTCCAGCAGCTCGCTGAAGACGGGGATGAAGGCGGACGAGAGCGCCGCATCCGCGACGATCGCGCGGATCAGGTTCGGGATCTGGAAGGCGACGGTGAAGGCGTTGATCGGGCCGCGCGCCCCGAAGTAGTTGGCGGCGACGATCTCGCGGATCAGCCCGAGGACGCGGGAGAGCCCGGTCGCGGCGGAGAAGATCGCGGTCGAGCGCGCGAGCCTGCGCACGTTGGCTCGCTCCTCCACGCGCCCGAGTATAGGAACGAGGTAGGCGAGTGCCGCTGCCCGGAAGCGAGCCTCTGCTAGGATCTGCGACGCCCGCCGAGTGCGGGCCTTTCTCTGACATGCCGAACATCCAGCAACAGATCAAGCGAGTCCGGATCTCCGAGCGCGAGCGAGACGAGAACCTCCGCTATCGCTCGACCGTGAAGACGCTGACACGCCGCCTCGAGGCCGCAGTCGCCGACGGCGACACCGAGACGATCGCCGCCGAGCGGCTTCTGCTCGTGCGCACGATCGACAAGGCCGCCTCCCGCGGGGCGCTGCACAAGAACACGGCCGCGCGCAAGAAGGCCCGCGCAGCCCGCCTCGCCGCCGGCTAGGCAAGCCAGGCGTCGCTAAGCGCGCTCGAGGTCGACGAGCGCTCGCTGCAGCTCGAGATCGGGCGCGAGCCGGCTCTTGCCCTTCAGCGCCAGGTCGAGCTCGGCCAGCCTGACGACCGCGTCTCGGAGCTCGTCCTCCGAGAAGCGCTCCGCCTGTCCGAAGAGCTTCTCCGCGAAGTACGGATGCATCTTCAGCCGACCGGCCGCCTCGCGCGGGCGCACGCCCTCGGCCGCGAGCCGCTGGCACTGGCGGACCCTGCCGACGTGGTTCCCGAGCGACGAGGCGAGCCGTGGTGCGACGTCCCGCCGCGACTTGCTGTCCCGCTCGAAGATGACCTCGCTCGCCTCGAGCGTCCGACCCGTGTCTCCCTGTCCCCAGGCGTCCGTCAGCATGAAGCTCGGCGTTGCGGCAGAAGGGCCGACGAGCGCCTCGACCTCGGCCACCCCGATCGGCTCGCCACCCGCCCAGGTCACCAGCTTGTCGATCTCGTTGGAGAGCTGCACCAGGTCGGAGCCGACGAGCTGGAGGAGGGCGGCGCACGCCTCGGGCTCCGCCCGAGCTCCCCGCGCGGCAAACTGCTGCGCGATCCACGGCGCGACCCGGGTCTTGGCAACCGGGAAGTCGAGCACGGCGCCGGCCTTCCCGCAGACCTTGTAGAGCGCGGCGTCCTTCTTCAGCTCCGCCGCGACCAACGCGAGCGTCGTCGACGGCGCCGGGGAGGCGAGATACTGCTCGACCGCCTTGACGTCCGCGGCCTTCCAGCCCCTCGTCAACCGGTCCTCGCTGTTGCGCACGCCGTCGACGTGGTCGACGACGACGAGGCGAGCGCCGCCGAAGAGGCTGCCCGTGTTGCAGAGCGCCGCCACCTCGCCACCCGGCAGCTCCTGCGCCGTCGTCAGCTCGATCGACTCCGCGGCAAAGTGCCTCCGCAGGCGCCCGAGGGCGACCTCGAGCTTCGGCCGGTCGGCCCCCGTCAGGAGGTAGACGGGCTCGAGCTTGACGGCCTCCGACACGCGTTCCAGGTTAACGGTCGGAGGCGATCCACATGCGGCGGCCGTCGGACTCGACCACGATCCGCCCGTCACGATCGGTGCGGCGGATGAGAAGCCCGGGAACCGTCGCGAGCGCGTCGAGCGTCTCCCGGCGCGGGTGGCCGTAGGAGTTGCCACGGCCGCAGGAGATTACGGCGATCGCCGGTCGCAGCTCCCCCAGCTCGGCCTCGAGCCCGGGATCCTCGGAGCCGTGGTGCGCGACCTTGAGGAACTCGACCTGCCGGTTCAGCAGCTTCGCGGTCACGTCGGTCTCGGCGTCCGCGCTGAGGAGCGCGTCGACCTCGCCGTAACTCGCGAGGATCACGACGGTGCGACGGTTCGGATCCTCGCTCGGGGCACCGGGCCCGTCGGGCCAGAGCACCTCGAGCCGGAGCCGGCCGAGCCGCCACGACGCTCCTGCGCGAGCCTCGACGACGGGGATGCGACGTTCGGCGGCGGCTGCGAGCGCGCGCGTGGTGTACGCGCTCTCGCTGGCGATCCGCGGCTCGAGCACGCGCTCGACGGCGAGGCGGCGGAGCACCTGCTCCGCCCCGCCCGTGTGGTCGCGCTGGCCGTCGGTCACGACGAGCGCGGAGAGCCGCCTGACGCCGAGCTCGCGGAGCTGCCGGTCGACGCGCGCCTCAGGCGTGCCCTGGTCGACGAGGATCGAGCCCTCGGGCACCTGGACGAGGATCGCGTCTCCTTGACCGACGTCGAGGACCGTGATCCGCAGGCCCTCGGGCGGGGGAGGCGTCCGCGCCGGCCAGAGCTGCCAGGCAAGGAGCGCGGGCAGAGCCGCTGCGAGACAGGTCATTGCCAGCGGCCGGCGCCAGGGCGGCAGCCTCCGCAGGAGGAGAACGGCGAGCGGGCCGAGCAGGAGCGCCGAGACGGCGAGCACGGAGCTCGCCTCCGCCAACGGCAGGCCGCCGACGAGCCGCGCGCACGCCGCGATGTAGGCGGCCAACCAACCGTTCAGCCACGCAAGGGCGATCGCGACCGATGGCGCGACTGGCTCGAGCAACGTCCCGAGCAGCGCGATCCCGAGGAGCGGCCCGATCGCAAGCGTCACGAGCGCGTTCGCCAGCAGGCCGTAGACCTGGATGGTGCCGAACTGGAGCCAGAGGATGGGCGCGGTCGCGACGCCGCAGGCGATCGAGATCGCGAGCGCCTCGCGAAGCCAGCGGGGCAACGGGTATCCCTCAAGGAAGGCGCCGAGCCGCGGGACGAGCAGGAAGATCGCCGCGACGGCCGCGAACGAGAGCTGGAACCCGGGCTCGAAGATCGAGGCCGGCGTCCACGCGAGCAGGAGCGCCGCACCCAGAGCCATGAAGTGCCAGCGGTCGCGCGGCCGCGAGACGAGCCACGCGAGCGAGGCCAGCACGCCCGCGACGCCGGCCCGGACGACTGACGGCTGCCAGCCGACGGCGAGCACGTAGAGGACGATCGCGCCGATCGCCGCCGCCTCGGCCGGAAGCCGCGAGATCCCGAGGAGCGACGCGAGGATCAGGACCGCCCCGGCGAGGAACGCCACGTTCTGACCGGAGACCGCGAGCAGGTGATAGAGGCCCGCAGCCTTGAAGCTGTCCTGCAGCTCTTCGGAGAGACCCTCGTCCTCGCCGAGCACGATTCCCGCGAGCACGGCCCGGCGCTCGCCCTCGAGTCCCGGCGCGATCGAGCGCGCCACGTGGGAACGGAGCCGGTCGGACAGCCCGCCGATCCCGCCGCGGTGGCCGACTACCCGCCAGTCCCGGCCGCGGAGGATGACGTGCACCCCGCGGCGGGCGAGCCAGCCACGCTCGTCGAACCCGTCCTCGGCGGGCCGTGGCGCGACCACGGTCGCGCGCAGGGCGAGGATGGCACCCTGGGGCGGCGAGCGACCGACCGGTAGCTCGAGCAGCACGGGCTCGTCGATGCGCGCGTCCGAAAAGACGCGTACGTCGCCGGGAACGCGGAGCGCGAATCTCGTCCGGCGGGCGGGACCGGTCACCACGGCCTCGACGTAGCCCGAGCGGCCGACGGAGGCGCCCAGGACGCTCTCGTCGAGTGCAGCGAGCCGCTCGCTTCCCCACCACCAGCCGACGAGGGCGAAGGCCAGCGCCACCGCCGGCAGGCGCGCGTTCGGTGCAACCAAGGCGGCAGCGAGGATCGCAATCCCGACGAGCGCTAAGCCCAGCACCCCCTGGTCGGGCAACCGGAGCGCGTTCGAGAGCACGAGCCCGAGGCAGGCCGAAACGACGAGCGCGGTCGGCCGGACGCGCTCGATCACGGCCCCACCAATTCGCGCAGCTGCTCGATCCGGACGGGGCCGATCCCGGGGATCGCATCCAGGTCGTCCACCGAGCGGAAGCCGCCGTTCGCGGTGCGGTAGTCGACGATCTTCTGCGCCGTGACGGGGCCGACTCCCGGCAGCTCGTCGAGCTCCGCCACGTCGGCGCTGTTCAGGCTCACGCGGCCCGCGGTCTTCGCCTCCGCGCCCGCCGCCGTCCCCGCCGCCGTCCCCGCCACACCGGCGACCCGACTCGGTATCAGGACCTGCATCCCGTCGGCGAGCGGTGCGGCGAGGTTCACGGCGGCCGTGTCGGCCGAGGCCGTCGCTCCGCCCGCACGGGCGACGGCGTCGGCGACCCTGCTGCCCTCTTTCAGCCGGTAGAGGCCCGGCTCAGAGACCGCCCCCGTGACGTGCACCACGAGCCTCGACGCAGCGACCGGCGCCGGCGCGGCGACGAGCGGGTCGGCCGGCTTCGCCGACGACGCGCCCGTGTCGGCGAGCGTCCTCCCGGCGACCACGAGGAGGAGGAAGAGCCCGCCCGCGAGGACGAGGGCACGTCCTCGCGAGACGGGGAGGGAGGGCATGTCGACAGGGTTGCGGCCGACCTGTCACGGGTGTGTCACAGCTTCGTGCCGACTTCGTGCCGATCCGCCGACGCCCACGCGCGCCGGTGGTCGCTCGAACGGCCGCCGGAAAGCTAGACGACGAAGTTGACGAGCTTGCCCGGGACGACGATCGTCTTCCGGGGCTCCCCGCCGTTCAGGTGCGCCTGCACCCGCTCGGAGGCCCGCGCGAGCGAGACGAGCTCCGCCTCGGCCGTTGCGGCGGCGACCTGCAGCCGGTCGCGCACCTTGCCGTTCACCTGCACGACGACCTCGACCGTGTCGCGCTCGAGCATCGCCTCGTCGGCCTTCGGCCACGGCTGCTCCCACAGCCGCTCGCCGCCGAGGCGGGCCCACAGCTCCTCCGCCACGTGCGGGGCGTAAGGCTGGATCAGCGAGACGGCCGTCTCGGCGGCGAACCGGGAGTCGGGCCCCGCCCGGTCGTGCGAGAGCTCGTTCACGAGCTCCATCACCGCGGAGATCGCGGTGTTGAACGCAAAGCGGCGGCCGATGTCGTCGGTGGCCTTCGCGATCGTCTCGTGCGCCTTGCGAGCAAGGGAGCCACCCTCGGGGTCACCATGCGGCGCCTGCTCGGCCACGTCGCTGACGACGCTCCAGAGCCGCCTCACGAACCGCGCCATCGCACCGGCCGCCTCTTCGGTCCACTCCATGTCCTGGTCGGCCGGACCGAGGAAGAGGATGCAGAGGCGAACCGCGTCGGCGCCGAAGCGATCGACGAACTCGTCGGGGCCGACGGACGCACCGGAGCGCTTCGAGATCTTCGTCTTCCCGATCGTGACCCAGCCGTTCGAGTAGAAGCTCGCGAATGGCTCGCGGAAGCCGACGAGGCCGAGGTCGTTCAGCACCTTGACCCAGAAGCGCGCGTAGATCATGTGCATCGTCGCGTGGTCGACGCCGCCGATGTACAGGTCGACCGGGTTCCAGTAGTCGACGATCGTGCGCTCGAACGGCGCCTCGTCGTTGTGCGGGTCGCAGTAGCGCAGGAAGTACCACGACGAGTCGACGAAGGTGTCCATTGTCTCGGTCTCGCGCTGTCCCGGCCCGCCGCACGCCGGGCAGGGCACGTTCACCCACTCCTCCGCCTGGGCGAGCGGCGGCCGGCCTCGCGGCTTGTAGTCCTCGATCTCGGGCAGGACGACCGGCAGCTCGCCCTCCGGGACCGGGACGATCCCACAGTCGTCGCAATACACGATGGGAATGGGGCAGCCCCAGTAGCGCTGGCGCGAGAAGCCCCAGTCGCGCAGGCGGAAGTTGACCGCGAAGCGCCCGCGTCCTTCGCGCTCGAGCCGCTCGACCAGGCTCCGGCCGCCCTCGGGAGCAGGGAGCCCGTCGAGCTCGCCCGAGTTGACGAGCACCTCGCCCTCGGTGTGCTCGAGGTACGGCTCCGTCTCGTCGACGTCGCGATCGACGGGCTTCACCACCTGACGAATCGGCAGCTCGAACGCGCGCGCGAAGTCGAAGTCCCTGCGATCGTGCGCCGGCACGGCCATGATCGCGCCGGTGCCGTAGTCGGTCAGGACGTACTCGGCGACGTAGATCGGGATCCGCTCGTCGTTGACGGGGTTGATCGCATGGAGGCCGGTGAAGACGCCGGTCTTCTCGACGGCCGCCGCGCGCTCCTGGGTCTTCTTGGCAGCGGTCTGCCGAACGTACTCCCGCACCTCCGCGGAGTCGATCCGCGCGACGAGCTCGTGCTCGGGCGCGAGCACGAAGAACGTGGCGCCGAAGAGCGTGTCGGGTCGGGTCGTGAAGACCGCGACGTCCTCGTCCCACTCGTCGATCCGGAAGTCGACCTCGGCGCCCTCCGAGCGGCCGATCCAGTTGCGCTGTCGCGTCTTGATCGAGTCCGGCCAGTCGACGGCCTCGAGATCGTCGAGCAGGGCCTGCGCGTAGTCGGTGATCCGGAAGAACCACTGCTCCATCAGCCGCGACTCGACCGCGGCGCCGCACCGCTCGCAGGTCCCGTCTGGCAGCACCTGCTCGTTCGCGAGCACGGTCTGGTCGTTCGGGCACCACTTGACCGGGGCAGGCTTGCGGTAGGCGAGGCCACGCTCGAGGAACTTGAGGAACTGCCATTGCTGCCAGCGGTAGTAGCCGGGCTCGTGGGTCGAGAGCTCGCGCGACCAGTCGATCCACCAGCCGATCTTCCGCATCGACCGCCGGATCGCCTCGATGTTGCGCTCCACGGTCTCGCGCGGGTGGCGGCCCTCGCGGATCGCGGCGTTCTCGGACGGCAGCCCGAACGAGTCGAACCCGAACGGGTGCAGCACGCGATAGCCGTTCCGGCGCCGGAAGTGGGTCGCGACGTCGCCGATCGTGTAGACGAGCATGTGGCCCATGTGCAGGTTGCCGGACGGGTAGGGAAGCTGTTCGAGCACGTAGCTCTTGGGCGCCGAGTCGGAGGCGCCCCCGTTCTCAGGGGACGGGTTCTCGACCGACCACGCGCGCTCGTCCTCCCAGACCCGCTGCCACTTCGCCTCGATCTGCTTCGGGTCGTATCGCTCGGTCATCGCCGCCGCCTGGTTCGAGGTACAAAAAAGCCTCTCGCGAGAGAGGCCGGGGGAAGCTGCCGCGGCTCTGCCGCGGTCGCTCCCTGCGCTACGAAAGAAGCTGCTTCACTGCCTCGCATGCTAGCACTGTTCCCCGGAACGGCCAGGGTCGAGAACGGCGAGCTGACAGTCGGCGGCCTCGGGGCGAGGAAGCTCGTGCAGCTGTTCGGGACGCCGCTCGTCGTCTACTGCGAGCGGTCGTTGCGGGAGCGGGCGCGCGTCTTTCGCGCCGCCGCGCCGGACGCGCTCGTCGTCTACGGGACGAAGGCGTTCGCGAACGTGGCGCTGCTACGCCTGCTCGCGGAGGAGGGCGTCGGCGCCGACGTCTCGACGCTCGGGGAGCTCGCGTTCGCGCGGGCGGCCGGCATCAGGGGCGAGCAGATTCTCTTCCACGGGAACAACAAGTCGGACGAGGAGCTGCGCGCTGCGGCTGATGTGGACGCGCTCGTCGTGCTCGATGCACTCGACGAGCCCGAGCGGGCGGCTGCGGCGGGAGTCCGGCGAGCTCTCGTCCGTGTCACTCCGGGGGTGGAGGCGGAGACCCACGAGGCGATTCGCACCGGCCATCGCGGCTCCAAGTTCGGGCTCGACACCGAGGACGCGCTCGTGGCGATCCGCGGCGCGCGGGCGGCGAGGATCGCTGTCGAGGGACTGCACGTCCACGTCGGCTCGCAGCTCCTCGACGCGCGGGCCCATTTGCAGGCGGTCGAGCTGCTCGCGGACTTCGCCGTGCGGGCGCGGGACGAGCTCGGCTGGACGCCGGCAATCGTGGACGTCGGCGGCGGCTTCGGGATCCGCTACGTCCCGGACGAGTCGGAGCCGCTGCTCGAGGAGCTCGTCCGCTCGATCGTCGACGCGGTCGCCGGCGCCTGGAAGGCGCGCGGGCTGCCACAGCCGCGCGTCATCCTCGAGCCGGGCCGCTCGCTCGTCGGCTCGGCGGCCTGCACGCTCTACACGGTCGGAGCGAGCAAGCGCGCCGGCGACAGGCAGCTACGTCGCGATCGACGGCGGCATGTCCGACAACCCGCGCCCGCAGCTCTACGGCGCCCGCTACACGGCGCTGCTCGCGAACCGCGCCGACGAGGATCGCGCCGAGGAGCCGTTCACCGTGGCGGGCAAGCACTGCGAGTCCGGCGACGTCCTGATCGAGAGCGTCCGCCTGCCCGAGCCGCGGCGCGGCGACGTGCTCGCCGTGCCCGCGACCGGCGCGTACACGCTCGGGATGGCCTCGACCTACAACGGCGTCCCACGGCCGGCGGCCGTGCTCGTGCTGGACGGGAAGGCGCGGGAGATCCTGCGCCGCGAGACGGTGGACGACCTGCTGGCCCGCGAGAGCTGACAGGGCTGGCGGCTAGCCTGCCGCGATGAAGGTCGTCGACGAGCTGGACGGGGGATTCGGCTGGGTCGAGGACGAGAGGCTGAGCCGGACCGCCCACGCGCTCGCGGTCGACGGCCGCGTCTGGCTGATCGATCCGATCGACGCCGACGGGATCGAGGAGCGCGTCCGCGAGCTCGGTGAGCCGGCCGGCGTGATCCAGCTCCTGGATCGGCACGGCCGCGACTGCGCGGCGCTCGCCTGGAGGCTCGGGGTGCCGCTTCACGTCGTCCCCCGCTCGCTGCCCGAGACGCCGTTCGCCTTCCTCCCCGTTGCCTCGTGGCGGCTCTGGCAGGAGGTGGCTCTATGGTGGCCGGAGCGCCGGATCCTCGTCTGTGCGGACGCGCTCGGCACGATCCCCTTCTACCGGGCGGGAGCCGAGCCGATCGGCGTCCATCCGTTCCTGCGCCTCCGCCCGCCGCGGTCGCTGCGCGGGCTGGAGCCGGAGCACGTCCTCGTGGGCCACGGCGCGGGCCGGCACGGCGCAGACACAGCCGCAGAGACGGACGACGCGCTTGCGCACGCCCGCCGCCGCATTCCACGCTGGCTCGTTGGGCTCCGGCGAGCCCTCGGCCCCCAGAGGTAGCGGTAGGGCTAGCCGCTAGTCGACGGGCGGCGGCGGATCGGTCGGGTCGGTCGGCGGCGGGGTCGGCGACGTGCCCGGGAAGCTGATCGCCTCACAGCCGCTGAGCTGGTCGGTGGAGTCTGCGATCACGCGGTCGTTGCCGGCACCACACTGGACGGTGTCCGTCTCGCCGTCGGCGACGAGCACGGTGTCGCTTCCGTCGCCCGAATCGACGTTGTCGACTCCCGGGCCGGCATCGACGTAGTCGTTCCCGGCGCCGGCCGTGATCTTGTCGTCGCCCTTGCCGCCCAGCAGCGTGTCGTGCCCACCGAGCCCGCTGAGGGTGTCGTCACCGCCGCCGCCCGGCACGTAGTCGTTCTTGGCAGTGCCGACGACCTTCCGGCCCTTCGGCTTCGGCTGGCCGAGGATGATCGACTCGGTGGCCTCGGAGGGCGTCCGCAGGCTGCCGACCGAGTTCACCGCGACGACGGAGAGCCGGATCCGGTAGCCGATGTCGGCCGAGCCGATCTTGTAGTTCAGCCCCTTGACGCTCTTGACGGCCTTGCAGCTCGCGACCGTCGCGTCGCACCGCTGCCACGTGGAGACGTAGCGGATCGGGGCGAAGCCGCTCCATGTTCCCCGAGTCCCGACGAGGGTGCGACCGACCTCGGCGACTCCCGTCACTGTCGGCGCGGACGTCACCGAGGGCGCGAAGCGAGGCGCCGGGATCGTCGGGAAGGTGTGGTCGGTGAACGCCGTCGTCGAGCCGCCGGGGTTGGTGGCGGTGACGTAGACGCGCAACGTCACGCCGAGATCCGCGTCGGTCGTCGTGTAGCTCGTGCCGGTCGCGCCGGGAATCGGGACGCAGCTCGGAAGCGTTCCCGGAGGATCGCACCGGCGCCACTGGTAGCTGTAGGTGAGCGGGAAGAGGCCCGACCAGCTGCCCGAGGTGACGGTGAGCTGCTGGCCGACCGTGGGATTCGTCGACCAGACGGAGATCTGCGGCCGAACGGTGTTCACCGGCGGATTGCCGATCACGAGCGGCGTCGACTCGGACTGCGCGGTCGTCTCGCCGCTCCCGTTCTTCGCGGTCACCTCGACGCGCAGCGACCACCCGATCAGGTCGCCCGTCGGCAGGAACGTGGAGAAGTTCGCGGCGGGCGTCAGGATCCTGTAGCACGGCCCGTCCTTCGGCTGGCACTTCTTCCACTGGTAGGTGTAGCTCAGCGAGCCGCCGGACCACGTCCCGACGGAAGACGAGACGGTGACGCCGACGACCGGGATTCCCGTCGTGCCGAAGATGATCACCTTCGGCGGGACGAGATTGATCGGCGTGGTGATCGCCGACGACGTGTCCTCCGCCGGCCCCCAATCGGGGTTCGCATCGCCGGGGGTGGTCGTGATCGGCGCGCCGACCACGGTGATCCCGCCTCCTGCTCGCGCGAACGCAACCGCGTCACCCTCGGGCGAGTACGCCGGCTCGGCATCGGCGACGTTGGAGTTCGTCAGCCGATCTCCGCCGCCCGCCGGGCCTTCGGCGTCGATCTCGTAGATCTGGTTGAAACCGGGGGCATCGGACGTGAACGCGATCGTGCCGGCGTCGGGCGACCAGGACGGATCGAATTCGTCCGCCGAGGTGTTGGTCAGCTGTTCCTGATCCGTGCCGCCGCCGTCTGTCGCGCTCGCGGGCGCGGTCATCAGATAGACGTCCGCATTTCCGTTCGTCCGCGTGAACGCGATCAGGTCGTCGTCCGGCGACCAGGCCGGATCGTCGTCGGTGGCCGAGCCGCTGTTCGAAAGATTGCGGCCGCTGCCGCCGGTGGCCGAGATCACCCAGATGTCGGAGCCCTTCTCGTAGGCGAGCAGCGTCCCGTCGGGCGACCAGGCGGGCGAGGTTCCGGTGTCGAGCGCCGCAGTCGTCGAACCGCCGATCGTGAGCACGTAGATCGACCCGCCTCGGCTGAACGCCAACTGGTCGCCCTCCGGCGACCAGGCAGGATCGGTTCCGTCGTCGACGAGCAACGTCGGCGCCTGACCGCCGTCGCCCTCGACGGTGTAGATGTCGCCGTCGCGCTCGAACGCGATCAGGCCGTTGTCGCCGGGGAAGGCTGCCTGGGCGCCCGAAGCGGGCAGCACGGCGAGCGCTGCCAGCGCAAAAAGGGCAGCTCCGAGCCGCAAAAGGTGGGCACGCATCCGCACGTTGTGGCCGTAGACCGTCATCATCATCTCCAGATCCCCCAGGAACTCGGACGAGCAGATTAGCGACGGATCGCCGTTGCCGCCACTAGCCCTGGCCTGGTCAGCCGAGGCGGCGCCTGGAGGCGCGCTTCGCGGACGTGCGGATTGAGCGGCTCGAGGAGCGGCGGAGCGCCGAGCGAGGCCGCGCGACGCTCGGCGTCGACCTCGCCGTAGAGCGTCGTCCGCTGGCGCGGCGTGCGACCGGCCGCGCGGATCAGCGCCTCCAGCGCCTCGGGTGACATCTCCTGGCCGTGCTCCGAGCCGGCCGAGCGGGAGATCGACTCGTTCATCAGCGTTCCGCCGAGGTCGTTGACGCCGGCCCGGAGAGCGGCGCCGACCCCGGCCGGGCCGAGCTTCACCCACGACGCCTGGATGTTCGTGATCAGCGGGTGCAGCGCGAGCCGCGCGACGGCGTGCAGGAGCAGCGTCTCGCCGAAGGTCGGCCCAGACCGCGCCTGGCCCTTCAGCCAAATCGGCGCCTCCATGTGGACGAACGGCAGCGGGACGAGCTCGGTGAACCCGCCCGTGGCCCGCTGCTGCTCGCGCGCCCGGAGCAGGTGGCGCGCCCAGTGCCGCGGCGACTCGACGTGACCGAACATGATGGTCACGTTCGAGCGCAGGCCGACCCGGTGCGCGGCGGCGTGCACCGCGAGCCACTGCTCGGTCGACACCTTGTCCGGGCAGATGTGCGCCCGCACCTCGTCGTCGAGGATCTCCGCGGCGGTGCCGGGAAGCGAGCCGAGCCCGAGTCCCTGCAGGCGCCGGAGGTAGTCCTCGAGCGGCACGCCGAGCGTGGCCGCGCCCTGCCAGATCTCGAGCGCGGAGAAGGCGTGGACGTGCAGCCCCGGCAGCGCCTGGTGGATCGCGTCCACGACCTCGGCGTAGTAGTCGCCCGTGAAGGCCGGGTGGATCCCGCCCTGCAGGCAGACCTCGGTCGCCCCCCGCTCCCAGGCCTCGCGCGCCCGCCGGACGATCTCGGGGAGCGGCACGAGGTACGGGGCGCCGCGCAGGTTGGCGGCCAGCTTCCCCTTCGAGAAGGCGCAGAAGCCGCAGCGGAAGTAGCAGACGTTCGTGTACTGGATGTTCCGCGTGACGACGTAGCTGACCTCGTCCCCGCAGACCTCGCGGCGGAGCCGGTCGGCCGCGGCGAAGACGCGCTGGCGCTCCTCGCCGCGGGCCTGAAAGAGGCGCACGAGCTCCTCCTCCCCCAGCTCGTCAGCCGTGTCGAGCGGGAGCACGTCGCGCGCGACGGTGAAGGGCACACCGCCGCGCTCGCCGGGATGCCAGCCGTCCTCGCGCGCCAGGCCGAGCGAGTCGGAGCTGCGCAGGGCCGTCGTCAGAACCGGCGGGGCGAGCCAGTCGCCGTCGAGGAAGCGGGGATAGACGGGCAGGCGCGGAGCGAGCTCGAGCCCCCGCGAGCGCGCCGCCTCGGCGAGCTGCTCGCGCTCGGGCCAGGGCGCCTCCGGGTTCACGTGGTCGATCGTCACGGGCGAGACACCGCCCCAGTCGTCGATCCCCGCATCGAGGAGGCGCGGGAAGTCGTCGTGGGCGAGGTTCGGCGGGGCCTGGACGGCAACGTCGCCCGGGAGGAGGAGCCGCGCCGCCGCGATCGTCCAGAGGTGGTCGTCGAGCGAGGGCTCGGGGTGGCCCGCCATCCGCGTTCCCGGCTTCGCGCGGAAGTTCTGCACGATCACCTCCTGGAGGTGGCCATGCCGGCGGTGGGCGGCCGCCAGCGCCTCGAGCGCCTCGAGCCGCTCCTCGCGCGTCTCGCCGATCCCGATCAGGATCCCGCTCGTGAAGGGGATCCGAAGCTCGCCGGCGAGCTCGATCGTCTCGAGCCGGCGGGCGGGCAGCTTGTCCGGAGACGCCCAGTGTGGGCCGCCGCGCTCGGCGAGCCGCTCGGCGGTCGTCTCGAGCATGATCCCCATCGAGGCGGAGACGGGCCGCAGAAGCTCGAGCTCCGCGCGCGTCAGGACGCCGGGGTTCACGATGCGGGAGCAGGCCGGTCTCGTCGAGCACGCGCCCCGCGACGCGCGCGAGGTACTCGATCGTCGTCGCGCAGCCGAGCTCCCGGAGCTCGTCGCGGGCGACCCTGTAGCGGAGCTCCGGCTTGTCGCCGAGCGTGAAGAGGGCCTCCGTGCAGCCCGCGGCGGCGCCCGCGCGCGCGATCGCGAGCACCTCGTCCTCACTCAGATACGCGCGCTCGCCGCGACGCGGCGGGCGCGCGAAGGTGCAGTAGCCGCAGACGTCGCGGCAGAGCGTCGTCAGCGGGACGAAGACCTTGGGCGAGTAGGTGATGAGGCCGTCGCCGCGCCGACGAGCGCGCGCCGCCGCGAGGAGCTCGTCGAGCGGCGCGTCGAGGAGCTCGGCGGCTGACATGTCTCCATCCTCGCAGACGCCGCCGCGGCCTCGGCCCGTCCGCAAGGGACATGTCCCAGGGTCTGTCCCTAGGACATGTCCCTCGGAGACGTTCGCGTGTGCCAAGGCGAAGGTACGCTCGCTCCATGAGCGAGCTCGGCGACCTGCTCGAGCTGATCCACGGCGCCGGCGAGCGCTGGCAGACCGCGCGGCTGACCTTGCGCGAATGGCAGCATCCCGGCCGGATCGGCGAGGCGATCGAGCAGCTCGAGCGAGAGCAGAGCGCGGCAGGCGCACGCCAGATCACGTTCTATGGCGGGACCGGAGAGCCGGAACCGGAGGAGATCGAGCAGATCGTCCGAGTCTGGGTGGACGGCGACAGGGCGCGGGAAGAGCGCGAGGGGCCTGACGCCTTCCCCACACTTGGCATTCGCGACGGGAGCCGATGGTGGCTGTACTCGAAGGAGTCTGGGGCGAGCACGAACGAGGGAGACCCCGACACCCAGAGTGGTGTCGGGGAGGAGGCGCTCACGCTGCTCGTGCCGGGACACCTGCTCGGCACTCTGCGTCTCGAGCACTTGGGTGAGGTCGTGGTCGCCGGCAGGCCCGCGCTCCTCGCTCGAGGAACGGCGAGAACCCGCGACCGCTCGGAGGCGTTCTTTCATCGGCTCGGATTTGGCGCCGACGGGTATGAGCTCGCCTTCGACCGTGAGCGAGGGGTGCTGCTTCGCACGACCGGGATGTTCGAAGGCCGACCGCTGACCTCGACCGAAGTGATCGAGATCGCCTTCGACGAGGCGTTTCCACCCGAGACCTTTCGCTTCGAGCTCCCCGAGGGCGAGAGCTTCCAGCCGCTCGCCTCCAACCTGGAGCACGTCACCCTGGAGCGAGCGGCCGAGCTGGCCCCGTTTTCGGTGCTCGCCCCGGCCGACGTTCCTGCGGACTGGCGGCTGGACGTCCTCTACTTCACGGGTGGCGACAGGCCGCCGGTGCCGCCGTCGGTCACGCTCCAGTACCGCTCACGCGACGCGAGCCAGGAGCTGAGCATCACCCAGACGGCCGGCGACGCCCCCGAGCACGAAGAGTGGCTCGAATGGGACGACGACGGTGCCGACGACGGTGGCGGCGTGCTGGTCGCAGGGCTCGCCGAGCCACGTGGGCTCGAGCCCGGCTACGCGCAGGTCGAGCGCCAGGGAACGCGAGCGACCCTCAGCTCGACCCAGCTCCCGCGCGAACGGCTGCGGTCGCTCGCACGATCGCTGCGCCCGGTTCAATCGGGCCAGGTCTAGCCGGCCCGGTAGCCCCAGAGGCCGCCGAAGCTCTGCCACGAGCCCTTCGTCCAGCGCTGGAGCAGCGCCTGCTCGATCGGGAAGCGCTCGGTGGCGCTCGTCCTGATCGTGATCCCGGGCAGCAGGAACGGGTTCGACGCGTCCCTCAGCTTGCGCATCTGCGCGACCACGGCGGCGCGGGTCGGGTTCTTGCCGGTGGCCTTGAGGACGCGCACGGTCTCGTGCGCGACGGCCATGCCGTAGACGTGGTAGACGTCCTTCGGATTCGCCCCCTTCGCGTACTTCGCGAGGACGGTGCGGTAGAGCTTCATCGCCGCGTCCGTCCGCCACTTCGCGTCCGTGGGGTCCTTGAGGAAGACGATCGAGACGGAGTTCTGGACCGCCTTGTTCGTTCCGCCCTCGGACGCCAGGGTCATGATGTTCGAGGCGCTCGAGACCGCGTTGTTCAGCACGAGCGGTCTCCAGCCGAGCCGGTTCGCGAACACGTAGCCCTGGATCGCGAACTTCGGCGTCGCGAAGAGCGCGAGCGTGTTCGCGCCGGACGCCTTCAGCTTCGCGATCTGCGACTGGATGTCGGTCGCCGTGACCTCGTAGCCCTCGGCGGCGACGACCTTCACCTTCGAGCGGCCGATCCCCTGCCGCAGCCCCACCAGCAAGTCCTTGCCGTAGTCGTCGTTCTGGAAGAGGACGCCGATCTTCGCGCCGGGCTTCGTCCGCGCGAGAAAGGTGCCGTAGATCCAGCCCTCGGCCCGGTAGCTCGGTTGGAAGCCGATCGTGTACGGGTAGCGCCTGTGGTCACGGCCGAAGGTGGTCGCGCCGGAGGCGACGAAGAGCTGCGGCACCTTCATCTGGTTGAGGTAGTCGCGCGTGGCCACGTTCTGCTCGGTCCCGAGCGAGTTGAAGACGGCGAAGACCTTGTCCTGCTCGACGAGCTGGCGGGTCGCCTGGACGGTCTGGGCCGGGTTGTACGCGTCGTCCACGTACTTGTAGGTGATCGTGCGGCCGTTGACGCCGCCGCGCGCGTTCACGTGCTTGAAGTAGGCGTCGGCGCCGCGGGCGACCGAGGCGTACGCGGAGGCCGGGCCGGAGAGCGGCGAGGTGCCGCCGAGCAGGATCGTCTGGGCGGTGATCCCGGGATCGGCACCGGACGCGGCGGTCGCGCCGGTGGCGATCGCGCCCGCGAGCGCGAGCAGGCAGAGGACGAGCTTGGGTCGGCGCATCGGTGAGAGCAACTCCTTGGTCGAGGCCTAGCGACCGCGATGGTAGCGGCGACTCGCATACACGCTCAGCCTGCGCACGAGCCCTGCGGCGCCGCCGGGGAAGGCCAGCATGATCAGGATCAGCACGACCCCGTAGACCACCGCCGGCGCGCCCGGCGCCTTGAAGTTGGGCACCGTGAACGGCCCGATCGAGTCGGGCAGCGGCCCGTTCAGCTGCTGCGCCCAGAGCGGGAGGAACTGGATGAAGATCGCCCCGAAGACGAGCGGCCAGAGCGAGCCGAGGCCGCCGACGACGACGCCGACGAGCAGGAAGATCGAGAGCGCGACGGGGAACGTGTCGGGATTGACGAACGTCGTCGCGATCGCGAGCAGCGAGCCGGCGACTCCCGCGTAGAAGGCGCTGATCCCGAACGCGAGCGTCTTGTAGCGCGCCAGGTCGACTCCCGAGGAGGCGGCCGCGAGCTCGCTGTCCCGCACGGCCCGGAACGCGCGACCCGTTCGCCCGCGCAGGAGCGCCCAGGCCACCCCGAACATGACCATCGCGATCGTCCAGCTCAGGAAGTAGAGCCAGTCGTTGAAGGTCGCGATCTCGTACCCGAGCATGGTCACCCCCTCGGTCGACTCGAACGTGACCGGATCGGTCTTCGGCGTCGCGGTCAGGCCCTCCAGCCCGAAGAGCTGGATCCCGCCGCCGCCACCCGTGAAATGCTCGAACTTCTTGATCACGGCGGGCGTCGCGACGGCGATCGCAAATGTCGCGAGCGCGAGGTAGAGGCCCGTCAGCCGGAGGGCCGGAAAGCCGAAGAGGAAGCCGACGACGCCCGCGATCAGCCCGGCCAGCGGAATCGTCCAGAGATCCTTCATGTCGTTCGAGAAGACATGCGAGCCGAGCTCGAGCGGCGGATCCGAGTTCGAGATCAGGATCGCGGTCGTGTAGCCGCCGATCGCCATGAAGGCGCCGTGGCCGAGCGAGATCTGGCCCGTGAACCCGGTGAGCACGTTGAGCCCGAGGAGCGCGATCAGGTAGATGCCCACGTAGGCGAACTGCTGCGCCCGGAAGTCGCTGATCAGGCTCGGCAGCAGCAGCACGGCCACGACGGCGACGAGGAAGACCCCGATCCCCACGAGCTCCCCTCGCTTCAGGCGCGGCAGCCTCATACGCGCCTCGTCACGGGCTTGCCGAACAGCCCGGCCGGCTTGACCAGGAGGACGACGAGGATGATCAGGAGCGCCAGCGGAAGCCGCAGGTCGATCCCGATGAAGGTGAAGTACGCGCCGATCAGGTTGAGCCCGACGCCGAGCAGGAGCCCTCCGACCACGGCGCCGAGCGGCGAGTCGATCCCGCCGAGCACGGCGGCGGCGAACGAGTAGATCAGGATCGCCTGCATCAGGTTCGGGTCGAGGAAGATCGTCGGGGCGGCGAGCATTCCGGCGACCGCTCCGAGCACGGCGGCGAGGCCCCAGCCGATCGCGAGCATCCAGCCGACGCGCACGCCGACGAGGCGACTCGCCTCGGGATTCAGCGCCGAGGCGCGTAGGGCCAGCCCGGTCTTGGTGAGGCGGAAGAAGGCGGCGAGAGCGGCGACGAGGACGAGGACGACGGCGATCGTGCCGACCTCCTGCACCGAGATCGCGACGCCCCCGATCGTCCAGGTGTCGTTCGGGAACGGGCTCGGGAAGGCGCGCACCTCGGCCGACCAGATCCAGCCCGCGGCGCCGTTGAAGATGAGGACGAGGCCGATCGTCACGATCACCGTCGTGATGATCGGGCCGCGCTCGATCGGCCGGATCACGACCCGCTGGATCCCGAGCCCCAGCGCGAAGGCGAAGAGCAGCGTCGCCACGAACGCCGGCCAGTACGACCAGCCGTGGTTCGCGGTCAGCGTCCAGGCGATGTACGTCGTGAACATCGCCATCTCGCCTTGGGCGAAGTTGATCACGCCGGTGGCGCGGTGGATCAGGACGAGCGCGAGGGCGAGCGCCGCGTAGATCGCGCCCGACGCGAGCCCGGCGACCACCTGCTGGAAGAAGGCCGCCATTCGCCTCTAGTACCCGAGGTAGCTCTTGCGGACGGATTCGTCGCGGGTGAGCTCGTCGCTCGTCCCTGACACGGCTACCTTGCCGACCTCGAGCACGTACGCCCGCGCCGCGATCTCGAGCGCGATCGCCGCGTTCTGCTCGACGACGAGCACGGTCAGCCCTTCCTCCTCGTTCAGCTCGCGCACGATCCGGAAGATCTCACGGGTGACGAGCGGCGCGAGCCCGAGCGACGGCTCGTCGAGGAGGAGCAGCTTCGGCCGGCTCATCAGCGCGCGCGCGAGGGCGAGCATCTGCTGCTCCCCGCCGGAGAGCGTGCCGGCGTGCTGACTGCCGCGCTCTCCGATCCAGGGGAAGTAGCCGCTCATCCGGGCCAGGTCGGCGTCGAGCGAGCCGCGGCGCGTGTAGGCGCCGATCCGGAGGTTCTCCTCGACGGAGAGCTCGCCGAAGGTCCCGCGACCCTCGGGGACGTGGGCGACGCCGAGCTTCGCCACCGCCTCCGGCCCCTGCCGGCCCAGCTTCCTGCCGGCGAACGAGATCGAGCCCGTGCGGCGAACGGTGCCCGAGATCGCACGGAGCGTCGTCGTCTTCCCCGCTCCGTTCGCCCCCAGCACGGCCACGATCTGCCCTTCCTCCACCGCGAGCGAGACTCCGTCGAGCGCGCGCACCTGGCCGTAGCGCGCCTCGACGTCCTGCAGCTCAAGGAGCGCCATCGGCGTCCTTCGTGGTCTCTTCGACCGGTTCCTCGATCGGGGTGTCGCCGGTCGCGGTCTCGATCGGCGCGGTCTCGTCGGTCCCGAGATAGGCCTCGATCACGGCCGGGTTCGAGCGAACCTCGGCCGGCGAGCCGTCGGCGATCTGACGGCCGAAGTTGAGGACGTGCACGTGGTCCGAGATGCCCATCACGAGGTTCATGTGGTGCTCCACGAGCAGCACCGTCAGCTTCCGGTCGGCGCGGATCTGCCGGATGAAGCGACCGAGCTCGGAGACCTCCTCGTGGTTGAGCCCGCCCGCAGGCTCGTCGAGGAGCAGCAGCTTCGGCTTCGCGACGAGGGCGCGGGCGAGCTCCACGCGCTTCAGCGTCCCGAACGGCAGCCCGGCGACCGGTCGGCGGGCGACGGGCGCGAGCCCCACGTAGTCGAGCGCCTCGAGCGCCTCCTGCTCCGGGTCGCGGCCCCTGGTGTGGGCGCCGACGAGCACGTTCTCGAGCGCGGACATCGTCTTGAAGAGCTCCACGTTCTGGAAGGTCCGGGCGATCCCGCGCCTGACGATCCCGTGCGCGGGCGCCTTCAGCAGGTTCTCGCCCGCGAACTCGACCTCGCCCTCGTCCGGGGTGTAGAGGCGGGTGATCACGTTGAACGCGGTCGTCTTGCCGGCGCCGTTCGGCCCGATCAGCCCCACGATCTGCCCCTCGTCGACGTCGAGGGAGACGCCGTCGAGCGCGAGGATGCCGCCGAAGCGACGGCTGACGTTCCGCAACGAGAGGAGGGCCATGGGTCGGCGTACCTTATGACCCGCGCCGGGAACGAGGCAACGAGACCGCGCCTCGCCGAGCCGGCGGCTACTCTCCTCCCGTGAGCGTCGCAGCGAGTGAGGCCGTCGTCGACGAGACGCGGATGAGCCGGGCCCAGAAGATCACGAACCTCTTCGGAGTCACGCTGCCCTTTGTCGCCTTCCTCGCCTCGATCTTCGTCCTCTGGGGGCGCTACGTGACCTGGCGCGACCTCGTCATCTTCGCCGTCGGCTACGCGCTGACGACGCTCGGGATCTCGATCGGCTTCCACCGGCTCTTCACGCACCGCTCCTACGAGACGTTCGCGGCGATCCGCTACGGCCTCGCCGTGCTCGGCTCGATGGCGGTGCAGGGGCCGGTGATCCGCTGGGTCTCCGACCATCGCAAGCACCACAGCTTCGCCGACCGCGAGGGCGATCCCCACTCGCCGCACGCGGGCTTCGGGCCTGGGGTACGCGGGAAGCTCGCCGGGCTCTGGCACGCGCACGTCGGCTGGCTCTTCCGCAACGTCGGCCGCGCGGAGTGGACGAAGTACGCGAAGGATCTGCTGGCCGACCGCGGGATGGTCTTCATCTCACGCACGTTCGGCCTCTGGGTCGCCGTCTCGCTCCTGCTCCCCTTCGCGGCCGGCTGGGTGTGGGGCGGCACGCTCGCCACGGGACTCCAGGCCATGTTCTGGGGCGGCCTGATCCGGATCTTCCTCCTCCACCACATCACTTGGTCGGTCAACTCGGTCTGCCACTTCGTCGGCTCCCGGCGCTTCCGGGTGAAGGACGAGTCGCGCAACGTCTGGTGGCTCTCCTGGATCTCGTTCGGCGAGTCGTGGCACCACAACCACCACGCCTTCCCGTCGTCGGCGTTCCACGGCCTCAAGCCGTGGGAGCTGGACATCGGCGGGCTCGTGATCCGAGGCATGCGTCGAGTCGGGCTGGTGTGGAAGGTCAACGCGCCGAGCGTCGACATGCAGCGCCGCCGTCTCGCCGGCTGACCAGCCGTGACCGCGCCCGAGACCCCGGCGGACTCGCCGCTCTCGCTCGAGGACGTGATGGGCTCGCCCGGCTTCCGCGACCTGATGACGCCCGAGCTCTCCGTCGGAGATCCTGCGTACGCGTTCGACCTGCCGCTGCTCGACGCCGCGTCGCACCGTCCGAGCGCCGAGCGCGTCCGGCTCGCCGACCTCGTGGGCCAGCCCGGTCGCGCTCGTCTTCGGCTCCTACACCTGACCTCCCTTCCGCCGCCAGTTGGGCGAGCTGGAGGAGCTGTACGAACGGCACGGGAACGAGGTCGCCTTCTTCGTCGTCTACATCCGCGAGGCGCATCCGGAGGACGGCTGGGTGCTCGCCGACAACCGCCGGGAGGAGATCGCGCTCGCCGATCCGACCTCGCTCGAGGAGCGTGCCACCGCAGCTGAGGCCTGCGTGACGAGGCTGCGGACGCAGATCCCGGTCCTCCTCGACGACGTCGACGACACCGTCGCGTTGGCCTACGGCGGCTGGCCGGACCGGCTCTACCTGATCGGTCGCGACGGCCGCGTCGCCTTCCAGGGCGGCCGCGGTCCCGAGGGGTTCAAGCCGGAGGAATTGGCGCGCGCGATCGAGTCCGAGCTCGGCTAGGCGGGTTGGGATGGGCGCAGCGGCCGTACACTCGCGAGGTGACGCTCGGCGCCGGTGAGCCCCGCGACCGGGTGGCAGCGCTCGACTGGTGGCACACGATCGAGGTGGCACCGGGGCTCGTCACACCCGGCGGCTGGGATCTCCGCGCGACGGCGGAGCGCCTGCCCTGGCCGGCGACTCTTGCTGGATTGCGCTGCCTCGACGTCGGCACGATGGACGGCTTCTGGGCGTTCGAGCTGGAGAAGCGGGGCGCCGGCGAGGTGGTCGCGATCGACGTCCTCGACGCGGCTCGACTCGACTCGTTCGCCGCGGACCGGTTGGCCGGCAGGCTCGGGCGCCGGGACTCGGAGCGCAACTTCGCGCTCGCAGCCGAGCTGCTGGGCTCACGCGCCGTGCTGCGCGACCTCAGCGTCTACGACCTCGACCCCGACGAGGATGGGATGTTCGACGTGATCGTGATGGGCTACGTGCTCCAGATGCTGCGCGACCCGCTCCGCGCCCTCGAAGCGGTACGGCGGGTATGTCGTGGCCAGGTGATCCTGCTCGACACGATCAGCCGGCCGCTCGAGCTCCTGCCCGCTCCGCTCGCGCGGCTGGACGCGCGCCGGGACGGCAGCGAGTGGTTCGTCTTCAACCGGCGCGGGCTGCGCAAGGCCCTCGAGCTGGCCGGCTGGACGGTGGAGGCGACGACGCCGGTGCTGCGCGACCGACCGGGGCCTGCGTTCGGCCCTGGGCAGCTCGCGCCCGTCTCGCGAGCACGCTTCGCGCTCGGCGTCCGCGGGCGCTCGGCCGCGCTCCGCGCCCGGCCGACGACTAGCGCGTTCGGCGCTCAGTCGAAGGCGTAGACGCCGCCGGCGGCGAACGTCTTCAGGATCCGGCGGGCGACGACCATCCGGTGCACCTCGTCCGGGCCGTCGTAGATCCGGGCGCCGCGAGCGTGGACGTACATCCGGCCGAGCGGGCTCAGGTCGGTCAGCCCGCGGCCGCCGTGCACCTGGATCGCGCGGTCGATCACGTCGTGGAGGACGCGCGCCGCGAAGAACTTGATCAGCGAGACCTCGACGCGCGCCTCGTCGCCCTCGTCGAGCTTGCGCGCGGCGTCGAGGGTCATCAGTCGGCAAGCCTGGATCTCGGCCGCCGAGTCGGCGATCCAGTTCTGGACGGTCTGCTTCTCGGCGAGCGGCCCACCGCCGACCTCGCGCTCGAGCGCGTAGGCGCACATCAGCTCGAAGGCGCGCTCCATCTGGCCGAGCCAGCGCATCACGTGGTGGATCCGACCCGGCCCGAGCCGCTTCTGCGCGATCCGGAAGCCGTCGCCCGGCTCGCCGAGGACGTTCTCGAGCGGGACGCGGACGCCCGTGTAGCGCACCTCGCAGTGCGTCGACCAGCCGCGGCCCTCGTGCCCCATCACCGGGATCGGCCGGACGATCTCGACTCCGGGCGTTTCGGCCGGGACGAGGATCTGGCTCATCCGCCGGTGCGGCGGCGCGTCCGGGTCGGTGACCGCCATCACGATCCCGAACGTCGCTCCCTCCGCCGACGACGAGAACCACTTGTGCCCGTCGATCAGCCACTCGTCGCCGTCGGCGACCGCTGTCGTGCGGAGCCCGGTCGGGTCCGCGCCGGACACCTCGGGCTCGGTCATCGAGAAGAACGAGCGCGCCGTGCCCTCGACGAGCGGCTTCAGGAACTGCTCCTTCTGCTCGTCCGTCCCGAACAGGTGCAGGATCTCGCCGTTCCCCGCGTCGGGCGCCTGGCAGTTGAAGACGAGCTGCGCCCACATGCTCCGCCCGATCTCCTCGTTCAGGAGCGCGTACTCGATGAAGCCCGAGCCCGTGCCGCCCGCCTCCGGGGGCAGGTGCGGCGCCCAGATCCCGGCCGCCTTCGCGCGCTCGCGCAGGTCGGCGATCAGCTCGTCGGCCGCGTCGTCCTCGCGCTCGAGCGCCGCCTCGTTCGGGTAGACGTGCTCCTCCATGAACGCGCGCACCTGGGCGCGGCGCTCCTTGATCTGCGGCTCGATCGCGAGGTCGGTCACGGCGTGGAGTCTCGCACGCCGTAGAGTCTTGCGGTGCCGCTCGACTCCGGGAGTCAGGTCCAGAACTCGATCTACCTCGAGGGCGGCGCCGAGTGGCCGCTGACGGCTGCCGACTGGGAGGAGCGCGCTCGAGAGGCGCTCGAGCCGGGGCCGTTCGGCTACATCGCCGGCGGAGCGGGCTCCGAGGCGACGATGCGCGCGAACCTCGAAGCCTTCGAGAGACGCCGGCTGCGACCGCGGATGCTCACCGGGAACGCTCGAGCGGGATCTCTCGGTGGAGGTACTCGGGCTGCGCTCGCCGGTCCCGTTCCTGCTCGCGCCGATCGGCGTCCTCTCGATCGCGCACGCGGAGGCCGAGCTCGGCGTCGCCCGCGCGGCCCGGGCGACCGGGGTGCCGATGATCCTCTCGAGCGCCGCGTCGAGCTCGCTCGAGGACGTCGCCGCGGAGCTCGGCGACACCCCGCGCTGGTACCAGCTCTACTGGTTCGACGACCGCGAGCTCGTCGGCAGCATCGTCGACCGAGCCGGCGCGGCGGGCTACGGCGCGATCGTCGTCACCCTCGACACCCTGATGCTCGGCTGGCGGCCGCGCGACCTCCGGCTCGGCTATCTCCCCTTCCTCCACGGCGAAGGGCTCGCGCAGTTCTTCAGCGACCCCGGCTTCCGCGCCTCCCTCGACGCGCCGCCGGAAGACGACGTCCTCACGGCCTCCGTCCGGGCGCTCTCGATCTTCTCCAACCTCGGGCTGACGTGGGCCGACCTCGCCTGGCTGCGGGAGCGCACCGAGTTGCCGATCCTCGTCAAGGGCGTGCTGACCGCGGAGGACGCGCGGATCGCGCTCGAGCACGGCGTCGACGGGATCGTCGTCTCGAACCACGGCGGCCGGCAGGTGGACGGCGCAGTCGCCTCGCTCGACGCGCTCGTGGAGGTGCGGGACGCGGTGGGCGGGGAGGCGACCGTTCTCATGGACAGCGGCATCCGAACGGGCTCCGACGTGTTGAAGGCGGTCGCGCTCGGCGCCGACGCGGTCCTGCTCGGACGACCGTACGCCTACGGGCTCGCGGTGGGCGGTGCCGCAGGCGTCGAGGCCGTGATCCGCCAGCTTGCCGCCGAGATCGACATCACGCTTGCGCTCGTCGGCGGCCGCTCGATCCGCGAGCTCGACCGGAGCGCGGTCACCTGAAGCTCTACCGCGAGGAATCCGGCGAGGGCCACCCGCTGCTTCTCCTCACCGGACTGGGTTACGCGATCTGGTCGTGGCAGCGCCAGATCCCCGAGTGGTCGCGCCGGTTCCGCTGCATCGCGGTCGAGAACCGAGGGACGGGCCGCTCGCCGAAGCCGCCGGGACCGTACTCGATCGAGGCGCTGGCCGACGACGCCGCCGAGGCCCTCGAAGGTCGTCGCGCGCACGTGGCCGGCTTCTCGATGGGCGGCTACATCGCGCAGGTGCTCGCGCTCCGCCATCCGCAGCTCGTCGAGAGGCTCGTGCTCGTCTGCACGGCGACGGGCGGGGCCGACCACGTGCCGACCCCGGACGAGACGATCGCGGCCTGGGAGGCGCACGCCGACCGGACGCCGCCCGAGTTCGCGCGCGCGTCGATGCCGCTCTCGTTCGCTCCGGGCTGGACGGACGAGCATCCGGACGAGTTCGAGCAGCTGCTCGCGGACCGGCTCGAGCACCCCACTCCACCTGAGTGCTGGCGCGCCCAGTACGACGCCTGCCGGCGCTTCGTCGAGCAGGTCTCGCCGGTCGAGCACATCGAGGCGCCGACCCTCGTCGTCCACGGCGACGCCGACCGAGTCGTTCCCTACGAGAACGGCGTCGAGTTGGCCCGCCGGATCCCAGGCGCGCGCTTCGAGCCGTTCGCCGGCGGCGGCCACCTCCTCTTCCTCGAGTCGCCCGAGAGGTTCAACCGCTTGGTCGCCGAGTTTCTCGCGTGAGCACGCGTTGACTTCGCTCGAGCGACCTGTGACGGTTGCCACGACCAATCGACGAAAGGAGCGACAGTGAGGCGCACTGCGGCATGCATGCTCTTCTGCTTCCTCGCACTGCTCACGGTGACCACGGCGGCAGCGGCACCGCCGCCTCAGGCCAAGAAGGGAGGCGCCGACCTCTCCGAGTGGGCCAAGCGGTTCTTCGTCTTCGACGCGGCGATCCCGGTCGTCGACGGATCGCATCCCGCCCTGGACGAGGGCGACGTGGACTGCTCCCTGGGACAGAGCGGCAAGGTCTGGTTCCTGGAGACGGCCCCCGGCATCCCCGGCGACTTCGAGCGCCGGTGCTCGATCCCGAGCGGCACCAAGCTCTATGTGCCTGTGTTCCAGTGGTTCTGCGCACCGGAGCTCGACGGGATCCCGGTCGCGGACTGCCTCGTCGATGCCGACGCCGCTTTTGCCGATATCGACGTCGGTCTGACCGTCGACGGCAAGACCCTCGACGACGCGGCGCTCGACGCCTACCGGGCCGAAGTCGACGCGTTCGACCTCCCGCTCGTGGAGGACAGCTACTGGGAGTTCACAACCGGCCTCGAGCTCGACGACTCGCTCGAGTTCGGCGCCGACGTCGTCGGCGTGCTCCTCAACCCACTCTCTGTGGGTACGCACGAGATCGTTGTCACCTACGGCTCCCAGGCGTTCGGGTTCGAGGGCTCAGTGACGTACCGGATCACGGTGACCCCCGGCAAGAAGAGGTAGATCGATGTGCCGTCGGCGTCGCCGGCGGCACATCCCCAACCAAGCATGTTCCCGAGTCGCGGTTCCGTCTAGAGTCAGCGCGTGGACCTGCGGGACACGCCAGAGGAGGCAGCGTTCCGGGCCGAGCTGCGCGCCTGGATCGAGGAGAACCTGACCGACGAGGTGCGCCGCGGCCGCTTCGAGGAGGCCGGGCGCGACTGGAGCCGCAAGCTCTACGACGGGGGCTACGCGGGGCTGACGTGGCCGAAGGAGTACGGGGGCGCCGGCGCCCCGTACAGCCACCAGGCGATCTTCCTCGAGGAGATGGCCCGCGCGGAGGCGCCCTCGCACCTCGGGGTGATCGGGCTCGGGATGGCCGGGCCGACGATCATCGCCCACGGCACCGAGGAGCAGAAGCGGGCGCGGCTCGACGCGATCCTCTCGACCGAGGAGATCTGGTGCCAGGGCTTCTCCGAGCCGGGTGCGGGCTCCGACCTCGCCGCCGTGCGCACGAGCGCGATCCAGGACGGCGACCACTTCGTCGTCAACGGCCAGAAGGTCTGGTCGTCGTTCGCGCACATCGCCGACTGGTGCATCCTCGTCACGCGCAGCGACCCCGACTCGCAGAGCCACGCCGGGCTGACCTACCTGATCGTGGACATGCACTCGCCGGGGGTCGAGGTGCGGCCGCTCCGCCAGATCACCGGCGAGGCCGAGTTCAACGAGATCTTTTTCTCCGATGTGAAGGTGCCGGTCGAAAACGTGCTCGGCGAGGTCGGGGGCGGCTGGGGCGTCGCGATGACGACGCTGCTGCACGAGCGCGGCACGCTGGGGTTCGCGCTGACCGCGGCGCTCGAGAGCCAGATCCGGAAACTGATCGCGCTCGCCAGGGAGCGCGGCGCGACCGAGGTGCAGCGCGACGCGATCGCCCGCGAGTGGATCGAGCTCCAGGCGGTGCGCTACACGACCTACCGCTCGCTGACGACACTGATCAAGACGGGAATCCCCGGCCCCGAGGGCTCGGGAGCGAAGCTCCGGTGGTCGGAGGCGAACCAGCGCGTGACGAAGCTCGCGCTGGAGCTGCTCGGGCCGGAGGCGCAGGTCGTTGGTGAGAACGGCTACTGGCAGCACCAGCAGCTCCGCTCGCGCGGAAACACGATCGAGGCCGGCACCTCGGAGATCCTGCGCAACATCATCGCCGAGCGGGTGCTCGGGCTGCCGAGGTCGCGCTAGCGCCATGGACTTCGCCTTCACCCAGGAGCAGGAAGAGCTGCGGCGCGAGGCGCGCGCGTTCCTCGAGGCGAACCCGGAGGCGCCGCTCTCGGAGCTGCGCGAGCTCGGCTGGCTCGGCGTCTCGGCGGCCGAGGAGCGCGGCGGCGGCGGGCTCTCGTTCCTCGACGAGGCGATCCTCTTCGAGGAGGCCGGCCGCGCGCTCTACGCCGGGCCGTTCCTGACGACGGCCGTCGTCCTCCCCGCGCTCCCGGAGGTCGGCGAGCAGGCCTGGTCGGTCGAGGTCGACGGCTTCGTGCCCGACCTGCTCCACGTCGACCGTGTCCTCACCGAGGAGATGCGGTCGGTGGCTGCCGAGGGCGAGATGCTCGCGACGATGGACGAGACTCGGCCGCTCGGACGGCTCACGGCCTCCGACGGCGAGACCATCGAGGGGGAATGGGAGCCGGTGCGCCTGCGCCTGCTCGCGGCGCTCGCGCTCGAGGCGGTCGGGATCGCGCAGCGCGCGCTCGAGCTCGGCGTCGAGTACGTCTCCGAGCGCGAGCAGTTCGGGAAGAAGATCGGCACCTACCAGGCGGTCTCCCACCCGCTCGCCGACACCTACGTCGAGACCGAGCTTGCGCGCTCGCTCGCCTACTGGGCCGCGTTCAGCGTCGCCGAGGAGGACGAGAGAGCGGCCGTCGCGGTCGCCGCGGCGAAGTCGTTCTGCGCGGAGACCGCCGTCGCGGCCTGCGAGCGCTCGATCCAGGTGCACGGCGGGATCGGCTTCACCTGGGAGCACCCGCTGCACCGCTACTACAAGCGCGCCCAGTGGCTCGACGCGTTCGGCGGCCACGCGGCCGTGCCAGCGCGCCGTCGTCGCCGCGGCCCTCCTCGACTGAAGGGAACGCATGCCCGTACCGAAAGCGGAAGTGCTCGAGCTGCTGCGGCAGGAGGTCGATCCGGCCGAGGTCGACGAGATCCGGGAGCTCTGGAAGGCCCACTCGAAGGCCGAGGACGCGCGCTCGATCGAGGGCCTGCTCGCGACGCTCTCCGAGGACTGCGTCTACACGGTCTACCCCGACGACGTCTCCTGGCACGGGCACGAGGGCGCGGCGCGCTTCTACACCGAGCTCCTGACCGCGTTCCCCGACATCGTCTTCGAGCTCCAGAACATCGTGATCGGCCCGCAGGGGGTCGTCGAGGAGGCGATCGTGACCGGCACGCACAAGGCGAAGTGGCTGGACAACGAGCCCACCGGCGAGACGATGACCTGGCGGAACGCGATCTTCTTTCCCTGGGACCGAGAGGCGCGGCGCTTCAAAGGCGAGCGCGTCTACACCGACCTGCCGAGGAGGGCCACATGACGCACTCGTTCGCCTCGCTCGACGAGCTCGGGGACGGCCCCGGCTTCCGCAAGGTGCGCAGCCCGATGGGGATCACCGCCTTCGGGGTCAATGGCGTCGTCTATCCGCCCGGCTATCCGGGGATCCACCACTACCACGACACGCAGGACGAGCTCTACTTCGTCCACAGCGGCACCGCGAAGGTCGAGGTCGACGGCGAGGAGCGGATTCTCGGGCCGGGCGGCCTCTTCCACGTCGAGTCGACGACGCCGCGGCGGATCTCGAACGCGGGCGACGACGAGCTCGTGCTCCTCGTGGTGGGCGGCAAGGGCGGCTACGTCGAGCGTGACGGCCACGTGATGAGCGACGAGGATCTCGAGTTGCGGATGAACCTCGGAAAGGAGTCGTCGTGAACGGCCTGATGATGGACTTCCAGCTGACGCTGCCGACGATCCTGAAGCGGGCGGAGACGTACTTCCCGCACCAGGAGATCGTGACGCGGATGCCCGACCGGAGCTTCCACACGTACTCGTTCGCCGACTTCGGCAAGCGCGCGCGGCAGCTCGCGGTCGCGCTCCAAGGCCTCGGGCTCCAGCCGGGTGACCGCGTCGCCACCCTCTGCTGGAACCATTACCAGCACCTCGAGGCGTACCTCGGGATCCCGTGCGCCGGCTTCGTCCTGCACACGCTCAACCTGCGCCTGCACCCGAACGACCTCGGCTACATCGCGACGCACGCCGGGGACAAGGCGGTGATCGTCGACCGCAGCCTGCTCCCGCTCTGGGAGCAGTTCGCCGACAAGACCGAGATCGAGCACGTCTTCGTGGTCGAGGACTCCTACGAGGAGCTCCTCGCCGGGGCGAACGCCGACGACTACGAGGACCCGGGGCTCGACGAGAACACGGCCGCGGCGATGTGCTACACGAGCGGCACCACCGGGATGCCGAAGGGCGTCCTCTACTCGCACCGCTCGACCGTCCTGCACACGCTCGGCGAGGCGCTCGCGGCGCCGCTCGGCCTGCACGTGACCGAGAAGGAGACGTTCCTGCCGGTCGTGCCGATGTTCCACGCGAACGCCTGGGGCTACCCGTACACGTGCCTGATGGTCGGCGCGAAGATCGTCTTCCCCGGCCCCTTCCTCGACCCGGAGTCCCTGCTCGAGGACTTCGAGCAGCAGCGCGTCACGATCACCGCCGGGGTGCCGACGATCTGGATGGGGATCCTCGGGATGCTCGACGCCGAGCCCGACCGCTGGGACCTCTCGACGCTGCACTCGATGCTCGTCGGCGGCTCCGCGGCCCCGCGCGCGATGATCGCGGGCTTCCGGCAGCGGCACGGGAAGACCGTGGTGCACGGCTGGGGCATGACCGAGACCTCGCCGCTCGCGACCGCGTCGGACTACGTGGGCGAGTTCCGCACCGCCGACGAGGAGACGCAGCTCGACGTCGTCGCGATGCAGGGCCTCCCGCTGCCGCTCGTCGAGCTGCGCGCGATCGACGACGAGGGCAACGAGGTTCCGTGGGACGGCGAGGCGATGGGCGAGCTCCACGTGCGCGGCCCCTGGGTCGCCGCCGGCTACTACGACACGCCCGAGCAGGCCGACCGCTGGACCGACGACGGCTGGTTCAAGACCGGCGACATCGCGTCGTTCCACCCGAAGGGCTACGTGATGATCAAGGACCGCTCGAAGGACGTGATCAAGTCCGGCGGCGAGTGGATCTCGTCGGTCGACCTCGAGAACGCGCTGATGGCGCACCCGTGCATCGCCGAGGCCGCGGTGATCGCGATCCCGCACGAGAAGTGGGACGAGCGGCCGCTCGCCGTCTGCGTCTGCCGCGAAGGGAAGAGCGCGAGCCCCGAGGAGCTGCGCGAGTTCCTCGCCCCCGACTTCGCCAAGTTCTGGCTCCCGGACGCCTACGTGTTCGTGGACGAGATCCCGAAGACGGCGGTCGGCAAGTTCCGCAAGACGGCGCTCCGCGAGCAGTTCCCGACGGCGCCCGTGGCTTCGTGAGGATCGAAGGTCGGACGTTTCTCGTCACGGGCGGTCTCTCCGGGCTCGGGGAGGCCACCGCCGCGCTGCTCGAGCGCGAGGGCGCCCGGGTGGTGATCGCGGATCTCCCCGAGACCGACGTCACGGACGCCGACGCGGTGCGCTCGCTCGTCGACTCGTGCGAGGAGCTCCACGGCGCCGTCAACTGCGCGGGGATCGGCGGCGGCGCGCGGGTGATCGGCTTCCCGCTCGACCGCTTCCGGAAGGTGATCGAGGTGAACCTGATCGGCACCTTCAACGTGCTCTCGCTGGCGGCCGAGAAGATCGCCGCAGGCGAGCCCGACGAGGAGGGCACGCGCGGGGTGATCGTGAACACGGCCTCGAACGCCGCGTTCGACGGGCAGATCGGCCAGGCCGCCTACTCGGCATCCAAGGCGGGCGTCGCCGGGATGACGCTCCCGCTCGCCCGCGACCTCGCCTCGAAGGGGATCCGCGTCGTCACGATCGCGCCGGGCCCGTCCGACACCCCGATGCTCGGCCCGATGCGCGACGACATCCGCGCGAGCCTCGAGTCGCAGATCCCGTTCCCGAAGCGACTCGGGCGGGCGCAGGAGTTCGCCTCGCTCGTCAAGCACATCGTCGAGAACGAGTACCTGAACGGCGAGGTGATCCGCCTCGACGGGGCCTTGCGGATGGCCCCGCGCTAACCAACCAGAAGGAGTCAGATGCCCGAGCTCGTGAAGGTCGAGGAGGACGGCGCGGTTGCGATCGTCACGCTCGACCACCCGCCCGTCAACGCCCTGTCGGCGCAGTTGCTCGAGGAGCTGGAGGCCGCGTACGACCGGCTCGACCGCTCCGACGAGACGCGCGCGATCGTCCTCCGCGGAGAGGGCGAGAAGGCGTTCGTCGCGGGCGCCGACATCTCCGAGTTCCCCGCGCTGCGCGACGCGGCCGTCGAGGCGGCCGAGAGCGGCTCCGCCCGCGGGATCCAGAAGCTCGCCGCGCGGATGGACGCCGGCCGCACGCCGGTGGTCGCCGCGATCCACGGCTACTGCCTGGGCGGCGGGCTCGAGCTGGCGATGGCCTGCGACATCCGGATCGCGGCCGAGGACGCGCAGCTCGGGCAGCCGGAGATCAAGCTCGGGCTGATCCCCGGCGGCGGCGGCACCCAGCGGCTGCCGCGGCTGATCGGGCACGGCCGCGCGCTCCTGCTCAACCTGAGCGGCGATCCGATCTCCGGCTCGCAGGCCTACGAGTGGGGGCTCGTCGAGCGGGCGGTTCCGCGCGCGGAGCTGCTGGATGCCGCGCTCGAGCTGGCCCGCACGCTCTCGGAGCGCTCGCCCTTCGCGATGGGCGTCGTCAAGCAGCTCGCAGCCGAGACGCGCGACATCCCGCTCGCGCAGGGGATGCGGGCCGAGGCCCAGGCCTTCATGCGCACGCTCGGGAGCGAGGACGGCGCCGAGGGCGTGATGGCGTTCCTCGAGAAGCGCAAGCCCCAATTCACCGGCAAATGAGGATCACGGGCAAGTGAAGGCCGCCGTCCTCCACGAGGTCGGCGGGCCGCTGTCCGTAGAGGACATGCCTGAACCGGACGTGGCCGAGGGACTGTCCCTCCTCGAGGTGCGCGCGGCGGGGATCAACTTCGCCGACGTCCTGGTCCGGCTCGGGCACTATCCGCAGCCGCCGCCGTTGCCGACCGTGCTCGGGAGCGAGGTCGCCGGCGAGCTCGGCGGCCGGCGCGTGCTCGGGTTCGCCCGGAGCGCGGGCGGCTATGCGGAACGAGTCGCGGTCGACGACGAGTGGCTGTTCGACCTGCCGCCGGAGGCGAGCTACGCCGAGGGAGCATCCTTCCTGACCACGTTCCTGACGGCGTGGATCCCGTTCGTCCGGCAAGCGCACATCCGACCGGGATCGCACGTCCTCGTGACCGCGGCCGCCGGCGGTGTGGGCACGGCCGCGATCCAGCTCGCGCACCATCTCGGCGCGCGCGTGACCGCCGCGGCGGGATCGGAGGAGAAGCACGCGCTCGCGCGCGAGCTGGGTGCCGAGGCGACGATCTCCTACGAGCAGATCGCCGAGCTCGACGACGTCGACGTGGCGCTCGACCCGGTCGGCGGCCCGGTCTTCGCAGCGTGCCTGAAGGCGCTGCGGCCGCTCGGCGTCGCAATCGGGATCGGCTTCGCGGGCGGCGCCTGGGAGCCCGTCGACCCGGCGCGCCTCGTCGGTCGCAACGTCGGCGTCCAGGGCTTCTACCTCGGGCGGCTGATGGGCTTCGAGCCGCGGCTCGTCCAGGAGCAGGCCCGGGAACTGATCGCGCTCTGGCGGCGCGGCGCGATCCGGCCGGTCGTCGGCGCCGAGTTCCCGCTCGAGGAGGCGCAGGCTGCACACGAGCTGATCGCCTCGCGCCGCTCGACCGGCAAGGTCGTTCTTGTTCCCTGAGACCGCGGTCGTCACCGGCGCCGCGGGCGGCATCGGCCGCGCACTGGTCGCGCTGCTCGAGGCGGAGGGAGCCGCAGTTCGCGGGCTCGACCTCGCGGACGGGTTCGACGTCGCCGACCGCGGCGCCTGGGACGCGGTCGAGCCTGCCGACCTCGTCTGCCTGAACGCGGGCGTCCTCGCGACCGGCGACGGCTCGCTCGAGGACTACCGGCGGATCCTCGGGGTCAACGTCGACGGCGTCGTCTTCGGCGTCCAGGCGCTCGCGCCGAGGATGGCCGCAGGCAGCGCCTTCGTCGTCACCGCGTCGCTCGCCGGCTTGATCCCGATGGAGTCCGATCCGCTCTACGTGCTGACGAAGCACGCGGTCGTCGGCTACGCGAGGTCGATGGCGCCGCTGCTCGAGCCGCGCGGGATCCGGATCAACCTCGTCTGCCCCGGAATCGTGCGGACGCCGATGACTGCGGACGCACAGGCGAGCCTCGACGCCGCCGGCTTCCCGCTGATGGAGCCCGACCAGATCGCGGGCGCGATCCTGGCCGCCGGCCGCAGCGACGAGACCGGCCGGGCGTGGGTGTGCCAGCCGGGCCGCGGCCCGCGTGCCGTTCCGCTTCCCGAACGTCCCCGGCCCGCGGGTCGAGGGCAAGGAGGGGATGATCCCGCAGCTCGACCGATGAATTCTCAGGAGAGAGGAGCTCGATGGCAACGATCGACGTCGCCCAGCTCGACATCACGAAGACGAACGTCGCGGTGCAGGAGCTGATCGAGAGGACGAAGAATCCCCGGCACCGGTATCTGCTCGAAGCCTATGACCGCCACCGCAATCTGGAGCACGCGGGCCGCTTCGAGGAGATCTCGCGCCCGAGATGACCGTCGAGGATCCGGTGTACCGCTTCAAGATGGCCGGCCGGCCGCTGCTAGTCCTGATCGACCCCACCAGCTCGGCAACGCAACCGGCGTAGGATCGGCGGGCGATGAAGCTCGGGATCCAGCTCGGCTACGACGACCCGAACGGCTCGGTGGCGCTCGCGCAGGAGGCCGACCGGCTCGGCTTCCACTCCGCCTGGACGTCGGAGGCGTACGGGACCGACGCAGTCACCGTCGCGAGCTGGATCGCCGCGACCACGGAGCGGATCGGGATCGGCACCGCGATCATGCAGATGCCGGCGCGCTCCCCCGCCGCGACCGCGATGACCGTCGCGACGCTCGACCATCTCTCCGGCGGACGCGTCCTCCTCGGCCTCGGCACCTCCGGGCCGCAGGTCGTCGAGGGCTGGCACGGCGTCCCCTGGGGCAAGCCGCTCGGCCGGTCGCGCGAATACGTCGAGATCGTCCGCGCCGCGCTCCGCCGCGAGACCGTCGAGCACCACGGCGCGCACTACGACATCCCGTACTCCGGCGACGACTCGACAGGCCTCGGCAAGCCGCTGAAGCTGATCCTGAAGCCGCTGCGCAGCGACGTCCCGATCTACCTCGCCGCGATCGGGCCGAAGAACGTCGCCCTGGCCGTCGAGATCGCCGACGGCTGGCTCCCGATCTTCTTCTCGCCGCAGCGCTTCCGCGAGGTGCACGGGCCGTCGCTCGAGGGCGCGCCCGACGGCTTCGACGTGGCGCCGCTCTGCCCCGTGCTCGTCGACGACGACGTCGAGATGTGCCGGAACATGCTGAAGCCGATGCTCGCGCTCTACGTCGGCGGGATGGGCGCCCGCGGCCGGAACTTCTACAACACGCTCACACAGCGCTACGGCTACGAGGACGCAGCCGCCCAGATCCAGGAGCTCTATCTCGACGGACAGAAGGGCGAGGCCGCGCTGGCGGTTCCCGACGAGCTCGTCGACGAGATCGCTCTCGTCGGGCCGCGAGAGCGGATCGCGGACCGGCTCGAGGCCTGGCGCGAGGCGGGGATCTCCACCCTCATCGTCCAGACGAAGCAGACGGAGGCACTGCAGGTGATGGCGGAGCTTCTGCTGTGAGGGAGGCCTTTGCCGCGGCGCTCGGGGAGCCGGTCGAGCGCGCGGTGCTGCTGGCGGGGGGCGCCTCGAAGGAGGCGTGGGCGGTCGATGCGAGCGGGCGGGAGCTGCTGATCCGGCGCGCCGCGGGCGGCGTCATCCACCAGGCGACGCTGTCGCTCGAGCAGGAGTTCGAGGTTCTGCGCGCGGCCCATGAGGCGGGGGTCAAGGTGCCGGAGCCGATCGCTTATCTCGGCGAGATCGAGGGGCGCGAGGCGTTCGTGATGGAGCGGATCCAGGGCGAGACGATCGGTCGTCGAATCGTGAAGGCGCCGCCGCCCGGCCTCGACGTGCAGCTGGCGGACGAGCTGGCGAAGATCCATGCGATCCCGCCCTCGCGGCTGCCCTTCCTCGAGTCCGGGGACAAGATCGCGCGCTTTTACGACGAGCTCGACTCGGTCGGCGAGCCGCACCCGGCGATCGAGCTCGGCCTGCACTGGGCGAAGGAGCGGCTCCCGGCGCACCGCGAGCCGGTCGTCGTCCACGGCGACTGGCGGATCGGCAACATCGCCGTCGACGAGAGCGGGATCGTCGCGGTGCTCGACTGGGAGTTCGCGCACCTCGCCGACCCGGTCGAGGATCTGGCCTGGCCGCTCGTCCGGGCCTGGCGCTTCGGAGCCGACGACAAGCATCTCGGCGGCGTGGGCGAGCTCGACCGCTACCTCGACCGCTACGCCGAGCTGACCGGGCTCGAGGTGACACGCGAGGAGCTGCTCGTCTGGGAGGTCTTCGGCAACGTCAAGTGGGCGACGGGCTGCCTCACCCAGTCGCGCCGCCACTTCAACGGCCAGGAGCGCAGCGTCGAGCTCGCCGTCCTGGGCCGGCTCGCCGCCGAGATGGAGTACGAGCTGCTGGACCTGATCGACAAGGCAGCATGACCGCCCGGCATGATCGTCCAACCCCGCAGGAGCTGGCCGAGGCGGTCCGCGAGTTCCTGCAGGAGGAGATCCTCCCGATCCTCGACGATCACCGGCTGAAGTTCCGGACGCTCGTCGCGATCAATGGGCTCGGAATCGCCGAGCGGGAGCTCTCGGCGACGACGCCGGCGCGCGAGGAGGACTGGGAGCTGGCCCGACGGATCCGCGCCGGCGACGTCCCCGAGAACGCGGTCGCGCTGCTGAAGGAGCAGGTGGCGCAGAAGCTGCGCGTCTCGAATCCGCGCTGTCTCGCCAAGTACGACGCAATGAGGCGGCGGCTCTACCTGATGCGGCACGCCGAGGTGTCGTACGTCGACGACACCGGGACGCCCGATCAGTCCCGAGCAGGTGCCGCTGACCGCGAATGGCCGTGCCCAGGCGGAGGCGGCGCGCGCTGCGCTGGACGGAGTCGAGCTCGACCTCGTCGTCGCGAGCGACCTCCCGCGGACAGCCGAGACCGCGGAGCTCGTCGCCCCCGGACACGAGGTCGAGCGCTGGCCCGAGCTCGCCGAGTGGCGCGGCGGGCGGCTCGATGCGATCCCGCCGGAGGAGCTCGAGCGCGCGTTCGTCGGGCGCGCTGCGAGTGACGGACGAAGAGGCCCGCTTCCTCGGCGGCGAGTCGCTCGGCGAGGCGCTCGACCGCGTCCACCCGGCGCTCGAGCGGCTCGTCGCCCGCGAGTGGAACACCGCGCTCGCCGTGCTCCACGGCGGCGTCAACCGGATCCTGATCTCGCACGCGCTCTCGGGCGACCGCACCTACTTCGGCACCTTCGAGCAGGCGCCGGCCTGCATCAACGTCCTCGATTTCGGCGACGACGGCTGGATCGTCCGCACGGTCAACTACATCCCCTACGACCCCCTCCACCCCGCGCGCGAGACGACGATGGAGCACTACTGGGGCCAGTTTCGCGGCTACCTAGACGAGCGCCAGTAGCTCCCCCGCCTCCTCCGGGCGAAGGTAGGCGCCGCGAATCACCGTCCACTTCCGCATCCGCTCTTCGTCGAGCCCGGCCGCGGCGAACGCGGCGAGCCGGCGCTCGGTCACGTCGCGGCGCATCCGGTGCGACAGCGGGTTCCAGAGAAAGGACGGCACGTCGTACTCCGGCTCGCCGAGCATCGGCTTCGGGTCGATCGCGACCGGCCCGCGCGCCGAGCGAAGGATGTTGTGGTGATGGAAGTCGCCGTGCACGAGCGTGTTCCGACCGACGTCGAGCGACGCGTAGAGCTCGCGCGCCACCGGAGCGAGCTCGAGCCCACCGGCCCTGTCGAGCCAGCGCGGCACCCAGTCGCCGATCCAGCGGAACGGCTCCGCCGCCGGCCGCCAGAGCTTGAGCCCGGTCGCGACGGCGATCCCCGTCGCCTCGTCCTCGTCCAGCCCGGAGATGTCCTCTCCCGCACGCTCGATCAGGAGCGCACGGCGCGCGGGATCACGCCTGAGCAGGCGCACCGCCCCCTCGCCGGCCCAGAGCTCGAGCGCGTCCGCTTCCTCGTTCGACTCGTCGTCCTCCGGCGGCGTCACCTTCAGCACGGCGCCCTCCCCCGCGGACGCGACGTACGAGTAGCGGGCGAACGCGTAGGTCTCGCCGAGCTCCAGTTGCCAATCCGCCGCGACCTCGCGCGCGACCCGCTCGAGCGCGACGAGGTCCGGCAGGTTCTCGCTCAGCGCAGCCGCTCGACGAGCATCGCCATCCCCTGCCCGCCGCCGACGCACATCGTCTCGAGCCCGATCGTCCGATCGAGCGCCTCGAGGTCGTTCAGGAGCGTGCACATGATCCGCGCGCCGGTCATCCCGTAGGGGTGGCCGAGGGCGATCGCGCCGCCGTGCGGGTTCAGCTTGTCGGAGAAGGGGTCGACGCCGACCTCGCGGCAGACCGGGAGCACCTGCGCCGCGAAGGCCTCGTTCAGCTCCATCACCTCCACGTCGTCGATCGTCATCCCCGCGCGCTCGAGCACCTCGCGGATCGCGTTGATCGGGCCGACGCCCATGATCTCGGGGCCGATCCCGGTGACCGAGCTGGCGATGATCCGCGCGAGCGGCTTCACGCCGAGCTCCGCTGCGCGCTCCTCCGACATCAGCACGAGCGCCGCCGCCCCGTCGTTCAGCGGGCACGAGTTCCCGGCCGTCACCTTCCCGTCCTCCCTGAACACCGGTGCGAGCTCCTGCAGCTTCTCGTAGGTCGACGAGGGCCGCGGGCCGTCGTCGGCGTCGACCACCGTCCCGTCCGCGCGCGGGTACGGGGTCAGCTCGCGCGCGAAGTGGCCCGACGCCTGCGCCGCGACCGCCCGCTCCTGCGACTGCTGGGCGAAGCGATCCATGTCCTCGCGGGAGACGTCGAACTGCTCGGCCACGTTCTCGGCGGTCATCCCCATCGGGATGTAGACGTCCGCGATCGCGCCCTCCCCCATCAGCTTCGGGTGCAGCTCCTCGGCCTCCTTCGGGTAGCCGTTCACCTGCGAGATCGACTCCACCCCGGCCGCCACGTAGACGTCGCCCTCACCGGCCTTGATCGCGTGGAACGCCATCCGCGCCGTCTGGAGCGAGGAGGCGCAGAAGCGGTTGACGGTCGTCCCCGGCACGGTGTCGGGAAGCTCCGCAAGCAGCGCCGCGCGCCGCGCCAGGTTCATACCCTGCTTCTGCTCGGGGAAGCCGCAGCCGACGATCACGTCCACGACGTCCTTCGGCTCGAGCTCCGGCACTGCTGCGACCGCCTCGCGGATCGCGAAGGCGAGCAGGTCGTCGGGCCGCTCGTCGACGAGCGAGCCCTTGCCTGCGCGCCCGATCGGGGTGCGGACGGCGCTGACGATCACGGCTTCGGGCATCTGGCTCTCCTTCTGGGAATGGGCCTTTAGGAAAATGCGGCTTCGCCGGTGAGGGCGCGGCCGACGATCAGGGTCTGGATCTGGCTCGTGCCCTCGTAGAGCGTGGTCACGCGGGCGTCACGCAGGTACTTGGCGACCGGATACTCGTCGACGTAGCCGTAGCCGCCGAGCACCTGGACGGCGGCGTTCGCGGCCCGGACAGCGACCTCGCTCGCGTACCACTTCGCGACGGCGGCCTCGGTCGTGTACGGCTGACCCGAGTCGGCGAGCGACGCCGCCTTCCAGGTCAGCAGGCGCGCCGCCTCGGTCTCGACGTGCATCTCGGCGAGCAGCTGCTGGATGAGCTGGAAGCCGGCGATCGGCCGCCGGAACGCCTCGCGCTCCTTGGCGTAGGAGACCGAGGCGTCGAGGCAGCCCTGCGCGATCCCGACGCATCCCGCGGCGAGCGAGATCCGGCCGTTGTCGAGCGCGGACATCGCGACCTTGAAGCCCTGGCCCTCTTCGCCGAGCCGGGCCGAGTCGGGGACGCGCACGCTGTCGAGCGAGAGCTCGGCCGTGTCCTGGGCGCGGAGGCCGAGCTTTCCTTTCATCGGCTGCGCGGCGAAGCCCTCCGAGTCCGTCGGCACGAGGAACGCGGTGATCCCGCGCGGCCCGGCCTCGCCCGTGCGCGCGAAGACGATCGCCGTCGCCGCCCACGAGCCGAGCGTGATGAAGACCTTCGAGCCGGTAAGCACCCACTCGATGCCATCGCGGTTGGCGCGGGTCGCCAGCGCCGCCGCATCGGAGCCGCAACCAGGCTCGGTCAGCGCATAGCAGCCGAGCGCCTCGCCGCTCGCGAGCCCGGGCAGGTGCTCGGCCCGCTGCTCGTCGCTTCCCCACTTCGCGATCGTCTTCCCGTAGAGCCCGTTCGAGACCGAGACGATCCCGCGCACCGACGAGTCGGCCTTCCCGAGCTCCTCGCAGAGGAGGCAGTAGGAGACGGAGTCGAGCCCGCCGCCGCCGACCTCCTCCGGGAGCGCCGCCGCGAGGAATCCGGCCTCGGCAAGCGTCCCGACGAGCGAGCGTGGCAGCTCCTCGGCGTGATCCCACGCCTGCGCGTGCGGGACGAGCTCGGCCCGGCAGAGGTCGTGCGCCGACTCGCGGATCAGCTCCTGCTCGGGGGTGAGGGTCAGATCCACGACGCTCACCCTAAACGCATCGGGGCTAGACACATCGGGGCCGGCTTTCGCCGGCCCCGACGTCGATCGAGCGAACGGACGAGGCTTGCGCTAGCCGCGCGGGCGTCCGTCCACGAGGCTCCCGAACAGCGTCCAGTTGCCGTCGTTGAAGCGCATCGGTCGGATGTGCGAGATCATGAAGTGATCTGTCGCCGAGGTCTTGATGCGTGACCCCGGGAGAAGGTACGGGCTCGTCTCGTTGAACGAGAGGAGCGCCCTCATCAGACCCGCCCGCGTCGGGTTCCTCCCGGCCTTGTACATCGCCCGCACGAATGTGTGTGCCTTGGCGAAGCCGTAGAAGTTGAGCCCGTCGGTGACTCTCCCGCGCGGGTTGTACTTCGCCATCAGCGCCGCGTACTGCTTGACCGTCGCATCGTTGGCCCAGACGGGGGACGCGGGATCCTTCAGGTACGCCGTGCTGATCGAGCCGTTGACAGTGGCGGCGCTCGAGGAGGCGACAGCGACCCCCATGAGAGCGTCGGTCGCCGTGACCGAGTTGAGGTAGATGTTGGGCGGCTTCCAGCCGAGCGCCCGAATCGTCCCATACGTCTGGAACGTCTTCGTCGTCGTGACGAAGATCATCAAGGTGTCAGCGCCGCTCGCCCGCAGCTTCACGAGTTGCGAAGAGGGGGTCGGGCTCGTCACCTCGACCGCCTCTTCCCCCACGATCTGCTGCTTGGACTTTGCGCTGCCGAGCGCAGACTTGAAGCCGTTGACGTAGTCCTTGCCGTAACTGTCGTTCTGGTAGAGGATCGCGATCTTCGCGTTCGGCTTGTTCCTCGCGATATCGAGTCCGTAGAGCCGGCCTTCCGCGACGTAGTCCGGCTGCCAGCCGATCGTCCACGGGTACTTCTTGTAGTCCTTGCCGAAGTTGCTCGCTCCTGTGGAGACGAGGACGTGCGGCACCCTCCCAGAGTTGAGGTACGGCTGGATCGCCTGGTTCACCTCGGTGCCCAGCGAGCCGACGATCGCGAAGACCTTGTCCTCCTCCACGAGCTTTCTGGTCAGCTGGATGCTGTTGGCCGGGTTGTAGCCGTCGTCGTAGTACTTCCAGACGATCTGGCGGCCGTAGATCCCGCGCTTCCCGTCGGGGCCTCTCCTCGCGTTGATGTAGGAGAAGTACGCCTTCATCCCCGCCGGGATAACCGCGTAGCTCGAAACCGGGCCGGTCAGCGGAAAGGTGCCGCCGATCGTGATCGTCTTGGCGGTGATTCCCGGTGCTGCCTGCGTCGAACCGTCCGTCCTCGCGAATGCAGCCGGAATCGCCAGGAGCAGCGCTCCGACCAGTGCCAGCAAAGCCAGTGAGACCCTACGCATGAACACTCCTTCTGGAAAAAAACAGGAAATAAGGCCGGCTCGCGCGACCTTAAGCCGTTACACCGACTGAGACAACAACCGGACGCGGAAGTTAGGTTTCAAACTCGGGTATAGCAAGACGGTACTCGAGGTGACGGTCGACGACCTCGAAGCCCGCCGACTCGTAGAGGCGGCCCGCGTGGTAGCCGTGGAGGGAGTAGACGACGGCGGTGTCGGCGCCGCGTGCGCGCAGCCGCCGGCAGGCCTCGAGGCAGACCGCGTTGCCGAGCCCGAGGCGCTGGTGGTCCGGATGCGTGCCGACCGGCTCGAGCTCGCCGACCCCGTTCTCCTCGTCGAGCCAGACGAGCGCGAACGCCGCGAAGCTGCCGTCCGGAGCCTCGACGACGAGGTCGAGCTCGGCTCGGTAAGGCGGCAGCGTCCGCAGGAGCCGGTACGCGTTCACCGTGACCTTGGACGGGTGGAACGCCGCCCGGTGCACCTCGACGCGGCGCTCCAGGTCGGGCTCGAGGTCGGGCTCGAGGTCGGGCTCGAGGTCGGCGTCGGAGGAGACGTGCCGAAGCCGGTAGCCCTCGGGGAGCGGAACGGCGTCGACCGGCGACTCGAGCGAGCGCGCGCGGTGCTCCATCCACTCGCCGCCCGCGAGCAGTTCGTAGCCGTGGCGCTCGAGTGCGGCCTGGTAGGCGTCGTCGCTCTCGAGCAGCTGGGCGTCGAGGCCGCCGTCGAGCTCCTCTCCGGCCGCCTCCGCAAACCAGGCGAGCAGCGCGTCGTAGACCGCGTCGTCCCGGTGCTCCGGGTGGACGCCGCTCTGGAGCGTCTGCGGCAGCCAGAGGATCCCGAAGGCGACGGGCTCGCCGGCGCGCTCGAAGATCTGCGTCCGCTTCGGCCAGGCGAGCTCGGGCTCGTGCTGGTAGAGGCCCCAGGTGACGTCCCCGACGTGCGGCAGCGCGCGCGGCTTGTCGCGGCGCCAGATCGCGCGCGAGACGCGATGGAGCGCGTCGAGGTCGGCCGGGCCTGCGTACGGGCGCGAGGTCAGAGCAGAGCGGGATCCGTGACCGGCGCCTGGCATGCGAACCGCTCGCAAACGTACACGGCTGCCTTTCCGTCGACGAGGCTCTTGCCGGCGAGCAGCGGCACGCCCTCGGCAGGACCGACGGCGACGACCGTGTTGGGCTGCCACGGGGCGAGCGCGGCGCGCGCGACGGCCGAGTCGACCGGGCCGACGAGCGCGAGTTCGCGGGGCGGGCTGAGCCGGAGGTCGAGGGCGCAGAGCGACCAGCCGAACGCGGCCGGGGCGCGCTCGAGCGCGGGACGAACGAGCCTGAGCACGCCAACCGCGTGCCGCTCCAGCTCGTCGTCGCCGTAGATCCGGGCCAGCCGCAGGAGCACGTGCGCGAGCATCGCGTTGCCGGAGGGCGAGGGATGATCGTCGAGCTCCTTCGTCCGGGCGACGAGCCGCTCGCCGTCGGCGGGCGAGAGGAAGAAGCCGCCGTGCTCCTCGTCAGCGAAGAGCTCGACCGCGAGCCGGCCGAGCCGGTTCGCCTCCTCCAGCCAGCGCAGCTCCCCGGTGGCGACGTGGAGCTCGAGCAGGCCGTGCGCGACGTTCGCGTAGTCGTCGAGGAAGCCCGTTCCGCTCGTCCGTCCGTCGCGGTAGCTGCGCCGGAGCCGGCGCTTGCCATCTGGGAGGGGGTCGTCCGAGAGCGGCCCGAGCAGGAACTCGCCGAGCCGCACGGCCGCCGCGATCCAGTCGGGCCGCTCGAGCCGCCGGCCGGCCTCGGCCAGGGCCGCGAGCGCGAGCCCGTTCCAGGAGGCGATCGCCTTGTCGTCCCGGAGCGGCTTCGGCCTCAGCTCGCGCTGCTCGAAGAGCCGCCGCGCGAGCTCGGGGTCGAGCTCGCCGCGCAGGACGAAGCGGCCGTCCTCGAAGGGCTCCAGGAGCTCCGCCGGTGCGCCCTCCTCCGGCGTCCATGTGAACGTGAGCCCCTCCACCCCGTCGGTGTCGGCGTCCTGAGCGGAGGCGAAGCCGCCCTCCGGCAGCGCGAGCTCCCTGAGCATGTAACTGACCGTTGCTCGGCACACCTCGCGGTAGCGCTCGTCGCCGGTGACGAGCCACGCGTGGAGGTAGGTGGCGGCGAGCTGGGCGTTGTCGTAGAGCATCTTCTCGAAGTGCGGCACGAGCCAGCGGTCGTCGACCGAGTAGCGGTGGAAGCCGCCGCCGAGCAGGTCGTACATGCCGCCGCGCGCCATCTCGTCGAGCGTCTTCACGACCGGCTCCAGCTCGCCGCGCCGGAGCAGGAACTCGAGCGCGGGGGCGTTCGGGAACTTCGGCGCCCGGCCCCAGCCGCCGTAGACCGGCTCGAGCTGCTGTCGCAGCCCGCGCACCGCGGCTCCGAGGACGTCGGAGGTGAGCGGCTCCGGCGAGGGCCGGAGCGAGCTCGAGTGGCGAACGGCCTCCACGAGCTGGGCCGCGGAGCGCCCGACGTCGTCGCGCCGGTCGCGCCAGGCGTCGCCGATCGAGGTCAGCACCTGACGGAAGCTCGGCAGGCCATGGCGCTCCTCGGGCGGGTAGTACGTGCCGCCGTAGAACGGCTCCCCGGCCGGGGTGAGGAAGACCGTCATCGGCCAGCCGCCGTGGCCGCTCAGGGCGACGACGGCCTCCATGTAGACCGCGTCGAGGTCGGGCCGCTCCTCGCGGTCGACCTTGACGTTGACGAAGCGCTCGTTCATCAGCGCGGCGGTGGCGTCGTCCTCGAACGACTCGTGCTCCATCACGTGGCACCAGTGGCACGCGGCGTAGCCGATCGAGAGCAGGATCGGCCGGTCCTCGTCGCGGGCGCGCGCGAGCGCCTCCTCGCCCCAGGGGTACCAGTCGACCGGGTTGTCTGCGTGCTGGAGCAGGTACGGGCTCGTCTCTTCGGCCAGCCGATTCACGCTTGAATAGTCCCATGAGCACACTGCCCGGCGGGACGGTCACGTTCGTCTTCACGGACATCGAGGGCTCGACCCGCCTCCTGCAGCAACTCGGCGACCGCTATGCCGAGGTCGTGCGCGAGCATCGTCGGATCGTCCGGGAGACCCTTGGCGGTGCGGGCGGGACGGAGATCGACACGCAGGGGGACGCATTCTTCTTCTCGTTCGCGCGCGCGAGCGACGCCGCAGGCGGGGCTGTCGACACCCAGCGCGCCCTGCGCGCCCATCCCTGGCCCGACGGGGCCGAGGTGCGTGTACGGATGGGCCTGCACACGGGCGAGCCCTCTGTCGGCGACGAGGGCTATCTCGGCCTCGACGTCGTGCGCGCGGCGCGAATCTCAGCAGCGGGGCACGGAGGCCAGATCCTCCTCTCCGAGACGACCCGCGCGTTGCTCGGCAACGCCCTGCCGGCCGGCGTCACCGTGCACGACCACGGCGAGGCGCAGCTCAAGGACATCCAGCACGAGCGGATCTACGAGCTGGCCGTCGACGGCGGTCCCTCCTCGTTCCCGCCGTTGAAGACCGCGGCGCCGAAGAGTGCGGGCGACGCGCTTGCGGAACGGATCAAGGAGCAGGTGGAGCGAGACATCGAGCGCTCGTTCAGTGGCGGCTCGACGCCGAACGTGCCGTTCAAGCTCGCCGCTTCGGGCCTGACGATCCTGGCGCTGACGCTGCTCCTGCTCGCTGCGGTCGTGATCGGACTGATTCTGCTCGTGCGGTTCGCCTTTTAGGCGAGGACTTCGCGGACGCCGCGCAGCCGCGTCCGGAGTAGAGCCTGCCGCCTGCGACGAGTCGAGCCGGCAGTCGAGCGGCCGCGTGGGCGGCGCCTCCGCCGTCTCGACTGGACGGCGCACGACGAGCTCGGCCAGCTCGGCGCGCGAGACCCCGTCCGCGCCGGCGACGTGCAGCGGCCCGGAGACGTCGAGCCCGGCGAGCTCGAGCAGCGCCTCCGCGAGATCGGTGACCTGGATCGGAGAGCGGAGCTCGTTCGTGTACCACGTGCCGGGAAGCGCGGCCGCCAGCTCGTGCTTCGACGGCGTCGTGCCACCGTAGATCAGCGACGTCCGGACGAGCAGCGCCTCGGGGTTTGCGTCGGCGACGCGGCGCTCGGCGTCGGCCTTCGTCCGCCCGTACTCGCTCACCGGTGAGGGCTCGTCCTCCTCGACGTACGGAGCTCCCTTGCGCCCGTCGAACACGACGTCCGTCGAGAGGTGGACGAGGCGCGCGCCGATCCGCGCCGCCGCGGCCGCGACGTTGGCCGCGCCGTCGACGTTGATCGCCCGCGCGTCCGGCCCGTCTTGCCGGTAGGCGGTGTGGATCACGACCTCCGGCCTCAGGCGTCCGAGGAGGGCGTTCACGGCCGCCGCGTCGCGAATCTCGACCCGTTCGACCGAGGCCTCAGGCCGCAGGCGAGCGAGCTCGGAGCCGAGGTACCCGGTGGCGCCGGTGAGGTGGAGCCGCACGCTTGCACGCTAGCCGCCGCCCCCTTTATGGTCGTCGCCATGAGAAGAACCTTCCTGTGGATCAACTTCGTCCTGTCGTCGCTGATCGTCCTGCTCATCTTCCTGCAGGCGTACCTGATCGCCTCGTACGCGATGGGTGCGGGCGAGGGCGCCCTCGACGCGCACGGTGTCGTCGGCGGCCTCCTCATCCACGGCTTCGAGCTGCTCGTCTTCCTGACGGCCTTCGGCGCGTGGCCGAAGCAGTGGCGCTGGATCGGGGTCACGTTCGGGCTCTTCGTCGTCGGAACGGTGCAGATCTTCCTGCTGCCGCCCGAGGACGGGGTGAGCAAGTCGGAGGCCTACGTGCACGGCCTCCACGGCCTGTTCGCCCTGATCGTGCTCGTCTATGCGGCGATCGTCGCCCACCGCGGCATGCGGGATCTCGGCCTCAGGGGTGGGCCGCGGCACGACGAGCCCGCAGGTGTCGAGCCACCTCGATCGCAGCTGTAACGGCGATCGCGATCCCGAACGCGAGGAGGAGCCCCTTCCAGGGTTCCTCCTCGAACGTCTTGCCTCCGAAGTAGCCGAGGAGCACGGTGTAGGAGCCCCAGATGATTCCGGCGAGCACGTCGAAGACAATGAATCGCCTCCAGGGAAACGTCTTGACGAAGCCCGCCGTGAATGTGGTCACCGTTCGGCCGCCGGGGATGAACCGGGCGATCACGATCAGGTAGCCGCCCCGCTCGGCGAGCATCCGCTCCGCCCAGGCGAGGCGCGCCTTCGACTTCTCGCCGCTGAAGAAGCGGTCGGTGACGCGGTCTCCCAGGAAGTGGCCGCCCGCGTAACAGATGTTGTCGCCGGCGATCGCCCCGAGCGTCGCCGCGAGGATCACGAGCTCGACCCGTAAATCGCCTGCACCCGCCACGACTCCGGCCGCGATCGCGGTCGCCTCGCTCGGCACGAGCGGGAAGAACGCGTCGATCATCGCGATCGCGAAGACGATCAGGTAGCTCCAGTTGGAGTCGGAGACCGTGTTGACGATCGTCTCGAACATCGGCGCATCCTTCCAGCGATGATGCGGGCCATGCCGTTCCGACCGCTCGCCGGGCTCCGCGTGCTCGACCTGACGAGCTCGCTGGCCGGCCCGACCGCGACCGAGATCCTCGCGACGCTCGGCGCCGACGTGATCAAGGTCGAGCACCCGGGGCGGGGCGACGAGGCGCGCGACTGGGGGCCGCGGTTCTTCGAGGGCGGGAGCGTGATGTTCTTCTCGGCGAACGCCGGGAAGCGCTCGCTGGCCCTCGACCTCAAGGACCCGCGCGGACTCGCGGTGCTGCTGCGGCTGGCCGAGCGATCCGACGTCGCGGTCCAGAGCCTGCGGCCGGGCACGGCCGAGCGGCTGGGAATCGGCCCCGACGACCTCCGCGCGCGCAACCCGAAGCTCGTCTACTGCACGATCGGCGCCTTCGGGCGACGGGGGCCGCTCTCGGCCGAGCCGGGCTACGACCCGCTGATGCAGGCGGCGGCCGGGATCATGAGCGTGACGGGCGAGGCAGACCGACCGCCGGTTCGCGTGGGCGTCTCGCTCGTCGACATCGGGACCGGCGTGTGGGCCGCGCTCGCGATCCTCGCCGCGCTGCACGAGGGCGAAGGGCGCTCGCTCGACCTCTCGCTCTACGAGACCGCGCTCTCGCTCCTGCCCTACCAGCTCTCGGACGTGCTCGCCGGCGCGGAGGCGCCCGGCCGCCACGGCACCGCGTTCCCGCTGATCGCCCCCTACGAGGTCTTCCCCACCGCGGACGGCGAGCTGATGATCGTCGCCGGGAACGACCGGCTCTTCGCGTCGCTCTGCGAGGTGCTCGAGGCGCCCGAGCTTGCGAACGACGAGCGATTCGGCTCGAATCCGCTTCGCGTCGGGCACCGGGACGAGCTCGTCTCGCTGCTCCGTCCGCTGCTCGCCCGACGCTCGACGGACGAGCTGCTCGAGCGCCTCCGCGCCGCCGGCGTTCCCGCCTCACCCGTGCTCGACGTCGCGCGAGGTCGCCGCGCACGAGCAGACGCGCGCGACCGGGATGCTCCAGGAGCTCGCGGGCCGGACGATCGTGGCGCCGCCCTTCTCGGCCGACGGCGAGCGCATCCTCCACGGCAGCCCGCCGCCCCGGCTCGGCGAGCACACCGCCGAGATCCTGCGCGAGGCCGGCTACGACGAGGACGAGATCGAGGACGTCGCCGCAGCGGGCGTGATCCGGCTCGGTCAGGCGGGGAACGGCCCGGCGCGGTAGACGCGCCCGGGGAGCTCGCGGCCGAGCAGCCCCTCGAGCCACTGCGCGACCCCGATCAGCGCCTCGAGGTCGACGCCCGTCTCGACGCCCTCGCGCTCGAGGAGGTAGACGACGTCCTCGGTCGCCACGTTCCCGGTCGCCCGCGGGGCGAAGGGGCAGCCGCCGAGGCCGCCGACGGACGCGTCGAGCACGGTCGCGCCCGCCTCGAGCGCCGCCCAGGCGCAGGCGACCCCGGTGTGGCGGGTGTCGTGGAAGTGCCCGCCCACCTCGACCCCCAGCGGTTCGACGCGCTCGACGAGGCCTCGTACCTGCCCCGGAGTCGCGACGCCGATCGTGTCGGCCAGGACGACCTCGCCGGCGCCCGCCGCGACGAGTTGCTCGGCGAGCGCCGCGACCGCGCCCGGATCCACCTCGCCCTCGAAGGGGCAGCCGAACGAGCAGCTGAGCGTCGCCGTGACCGGCAGGGTCGCGGCGGCAAGGATCCGCTCGACGCGCTCGAGGGCCTCCGCGAGCGAGGCATTGCCGTTCCGCTGGTTGAAGCTCTCGGTGGCGGCGAGGGTGACGTTGACGCGGGCGAGCGACGTCGTCACGAGGCGCTCGTAGCCGCGCTCGTTCAGGACGAGGCCCGAGAGCTCGGCCTCGACCGCGCCGGCCGCAGCCACGACCTCCTCCGCCCCGGCCATCTGCGGCACCCGCTCCGCGCTGACGAAGCTGGCGGCCTCGATCCGCGGCAGCCCCGCCGCGGCGAGCCGGCGCACGAGGTCGGCCCGCACCGCCGGGGCCAGCGTCTCGGACTCGTTCTGCAGCCCGTCCCGCGGCCCCACGTCGCAGAGCGTCACCCGCACGGAATCACCGCGCACGGGCGCGAGCCTATTCGTACTGCAGCGCCTTCAGCGGGTCGAGCCTCGCCGCCCGACGCGCGGGGAAGATCGCGGCGAGGATCCCGACGACCACGGTCATGATCGCGAAGACGACGAGCTGCGTGGTCGGGAGGGCGAACTCGATGAACTCGACGCGCGCGACGAGGAGCCCGCCGAGGACGATCCCGAGCACGATCCCGAGCACGCCCCCGATCAACGCTGTGATCACGCTCTCGTGCCGGATCATCCGCCGCACCTGCCGGCGCGTCATCCCGATCGCGCGCAGCATCCCGAGCTCGCGCGTCCGCTCGAACACGGTCAGCACGAGCGTGTTCACGATCCCGAAGAGGCTGACGACGACCGAGAGCGCGAGCAGCACGTAAAGGATGTTCAGGATCGAGGAGAGGCCGGAGATCTGGTTGTCCACGAACTCGTCGCGCGTCTGCGCCTTGGCGTTCGGGAAGTCGGCCAGCGACTGCTCGAGCGCGAGCGTGTTCGCCTCGGTCACGCCCCCGTCCATCTGCGCGAAGGTGTAGAGGTTCTGCGGCGACTCGTACTCCTCGTCGAACCGCGCGCTCGAGAAGGTGACGTGGCCGAACGGGGAGCCTCCCGTCGGCGGCTCGAAGATGCCCTCGACGACGAGCTCCAGCTTCTTCCCCGACGGCACCTGGATCGTCACGGGCGAGCCGACGCTCAGGTCGTGGTCGGCGGCGTAGTCGTCGTCGACGAACGCCCCGTTCCGGCCGAGCCCGGCGAGCACGGCCTGCGAGCCCTCGGCCCATTCGAGGGTCAGCACCTCGCCGGCGTCGGGCTCGACCGCGGTCACGAACTCGTTCGAGTCGAAGATCCGCGCCTCGCCCGTGCGGACGCTGGCGATCGCCTCGATGCCGGGCGCCTCGGCCGCCGCCTCGGCCGCGCTCGTGGGGATCGGCGAGAAGTTGTTCTGCGCCGTGATCGCGTAGTCGGAGGTGAAGATGTCGTCGACGGCGCTGCGGAAGGTGCTCGTGATCCCGGCCGCGAGCACGGCGACGAGCGTCACGAGCGCGAGCCCGATCATCAGCGCCGCCGCCGTCGACGCCGTCCGCTGCGGGTTGCGACGGGCGTTGTCCCGCGCGAGCACGCCTGCCGCGCCGCCCATCCGCGTCGCCGGCCAGCCGAGGACGGAGGCGAGGGGACGCACGAGCCGCGCCGCGAAGAGCGCGACGCCGAGGAAGATCAGCAGCGCGCCGAGTCCCATCCACGTCAGCAGCTGCGTCGTCCCGAGGTCGTCGCCGAAGAGGCCGTACGCGAGCGCCGCGAAACCGAGCGCGGTCAGCCCGAGCGAGCCGATCGTGCGGAAGCGGGCGAACCGGGACTCCGGGAGGGTCGCGCCTTCTCGCACCGCCGCGATCGGCGGGACGCGCGTGGCGCGGATCGCCGGGCGCAGGCTGGCCAGCAGCGTCACGAGGATCCCGACGAGCAGCGAGACGACGATCGTGCGCGTCTCGAAGACCAGACCGCTGTTCGGGAGCGTGAAGCCGACGGCGTCGAAGAGCCTGAAGAGGCCCTTCGCGAGCAGGAGCCCGATGAAGAGGCCGGCGACCGAGGCGAGGACGCCGATCACGAGCGCCTCGATCACGATCGAGGTCAGAACCTGGCGGCGCGAGCCTCCGAGCGTCCGCACGGTGGCGAACTCGCGGGTGCGCTGGGCGATCGTGATCGAGAGCGAGTTCGCGATCACGAAGCTGCCGACGAAGAGGGCGATCCCGGCGAACGCGAGCAGGAACCCCTGGAGGAAGGTGATGAACTCGTTCGTGTCCTCCGCGTCGTCCGCGGCCTGAGCAGCCGCGCTCACGACCTGCGTCTGGGGCGGGAGAATCTCCTGGATCTCGGCGAGCAGCTCCGGATCGGAGACTCCCGCCTTCGCCGCGACCGCGATCTCGTCGAGCTTGCCGGGCTTGTCGAAGAGCCGCTGCGCGGTCGGCAGGTCGAAGCCGGCCAGCGTGGCGCCTCCGAGGGAGGCGGCCGAGCCGAAGCGGATGATCCCCGAGATCCGCAGGCGCTCGACCGGCCCCACGGCCTGGACGCCGACCTCCTCGCCGACGGCGAAGTCCTCCTTCTCGGCCGTCGACTCGTCGACCACGACCTCGCCCGCGCCGGGCCAGCCGCCAGCGACGAGCGTCAGCGGGTTGAACTGCGACTCCCCGTTCGCGATGCTGAAGCCGAGGTTCGGCGCGCCGCCGTAGACGACCGCCTTGCCGTCGTCGCCGATGAACTGGGCGCTCTCGCTGTCGACGCTTCCCTCGGCCGCCTGGACGCCCGCAAGCGCTCGGACCTCGTCGAGCAGCGACTCGTCGAACGCGGGCGCGCTCGCGCCGCTTCCGTCCGAGAGGTCGAAGGCCGACTTGCCGCTGATCACGACGTTCGAGCCCTCGCGCACGTCGGTGAAGATCGAGTCGAACGCCTGGTCGATCGAGTCCGTGAGGACGTAGGTGCCGCTGACCATCGCGACGCCGAGCACGATCGCGATCGCCGTCAGTGCCGTCCGCAGCTTCCGCCCCAGGAGCCCCTTCAGGGCGAACTTCGTCACGCCGCGGTGAGCTCGTTCATCGCGGCCAACACCTCCGCCTGGCTCGAGCGCCCGAGGTCGCGCACGATCAGCCCGTCGGCGAGGAAGAGGACGCGGTCGGCGATCGCGGCCGCACGCGCCTCGTGGGTGACCATGACCGTCGTCTGGCCGTAGCTGTCGACGGAGTCGCGCATGAGCGTGAGGATCTCGGAGCTCGTGTGCGAGTCGAGGTTGCCGGTCGGCTCGTCGGCGAACATCACCGTCGGCCGCGAGACCAGGGCCCGTGCGATCGCGACCCGCTGCTGCTGGCCGCCGGAGAGCTCGGCGGGCCGGTGCGTCAGGCGGTCGGCGAGACCGACCTTCCCGATCAGGTCCTTGAAGAAGTCCGGCTCGACCTTCGAGCCCGCGATCCCGAGCGGGAGGACGATGTTCTCCTCCGCGGTCAGCATCGGGAGCAGGTTGAAGAACTGGAAGACGAAGCCGATGTGCGACCGGCGCAGCTTCGTCAGGTCGCTGTCCTTCAGCGTCGTGATCTCGGTCCCGGCGATCGTCACCGAGCCTGAGGTCGGCTTGTCGAGCCCGGCGAGGATGTGCATCAGCGTCGATTTGCCGGAGCCCGACGGTCCCATCACCGCGGTCAGCTGACCGCCGGCGATCTCGAGCGAGACCCCGCGCAGCGCGTCGACCGCCGTGTCCCCTTCGCCGTAGCGGCGCGTGACGTCGTCGGCGACGACGACCGCGCCCCGTGCTTGCCGTTCTCCATTCGTCCTCCCTGGCCGATCATCCGACCCTACCTTCGCCGACCCGGTACGGTTGTCGCCATGCGGTTAACCGCACCGTTCGTTTCGCCGGCGGCACGCTCGGCAACGAGGAGCGTCCAGCTACGAGAGCGAGGAGCCACGCTGTGGCAGCTTTTCTGAGAGGGCGGCTCTTCTGAGCGGCCCCTTTCCACCGGACGGCTACAAGAGGACTCGGGTGAAGGTCTATGGCTGCTCGCCCGGCTGCATCGCGATCTCGCTGGCGTTGTCCCTCTTCCTCACGCTCGCGATCAACGGCTGCATCTACCTCATGCGCTAGAGGCGAGAGCCGGACGAGGCCCTTTCGAACCCCGTCCGGCGCCCTTCCAAGACCTACTTCTTCGAAGTCGACCGCTTCTTGGCGCTCTTCCGCGGCTTCCCCGTCGGCGTGCCGCCGTCGGCGACCACGCCCGTGGCCTGCTTGGGGAGACCCGCGTCGATGCGGAGCTTCTCCGCGATCGCCGCGATCTCCTCCGGCGCGTAGTCCGGGGCGAAGACCGCCGGCTGCGAGGGCAGGTCGTGCGCGGGCACGCCCTCGGGGGACCTCGTCCACGACGACGAGCTCCTCACCGGTCTCGGGATGCGGGCCGTTGAAGACGGCCGCGAGCTCGAGGTAGTCGCTCGGCGAGAACCGGTAGAGGCGGAGATGGTCGCCGCGCTTGATGTGCGGCTTGCACTCCGGGATCTTCTCGGTCGGAATCCGAGGCGCGGGGAAGAGTTCGTCAGGTCGGCGCCTGTGAGGCGCTCGAGGCCACCTGATGAACGCCGCCACGGACGAGCAGATAGCCGGTCAGCGCTCGCGCGGCCGGATGCTCGACCATCTCGTAGACCTTCAGCTTCCCGTTCCGCGACGCCTGTCTCGAGGAGTAGTTGTGGAGTTGATCGTCGCCGCGACGAGCTCTCACGTGCCCGAACTCCTCGGCGGCGACGTTCGCGACGAGGTCGTAGAACGGCCGCGCGCCCTGTCGGTTGCGGAAGTTGAAGGACTGAAACGTGTAGTTCAGGAACGTCGACATCTCGCCGAAGCGTCCTCCCATCAGCTCCTGAACCGCCGCTGCGCCCGCGACGTCGGGCTCGGATGGTGGTGGCAGCTCAGGGCGATGCGATCGATTCGGCGGATCATGTGAGACCTCCAAGGTTGGTGGAGTCACCGCCTACCAGGCGGTCATCGGGCAAACAGAGGCTGCGGTAAGCAGAGCCGCGGTTTCCGGCCCTCCCGGCGTGGAGATGAGGCGTCGGTGGAGCTCCTGATTCTCCTGTTCGTCTTCTTCGCCTTGATCTCGATCGTGGGGCGGCTGGCCCGACGGCGCGCCCAGCGTGCGGCAGAGGAGAGGCAGTACGAGTACGAGCGCGCGGTCGAGTCCGGGGAGGTCGATTCGACGAGCAGCTCGCCCTTCGGGCTGTTCCCCTTCGGCGGCGTGCTCGAAGAGCTGATGCGAGCACAGGGCATGAGCCGCTCGTACACGATCGACCCGGAGACCGGCGAGTGGGTCGAGATCACCGACGAGGAGCCCGAGCCGCTCCCCGAGCCCGAGACTCCGCCTGCCTCCGGAGGAGCGACGAGCGCGTCAGAGCGGCGAGCCGCTGCCAAGCAGCGGCGGCGGGCGGCCACCTCCAAGAAATCCGCGGCGAGGAGTCCTTTCTCGGTCATGGGTCGGGATGGGCGGAATGCCGAGCGACGGCAGCGGCGAGTTCGAGGTGCAGTCGTCCGACGAGCTGACGACCTTCGCCGACGTGGGCGGGATGGAGACCCTGAAGGAGGAGATCCGCAACACCGTCGGCCTGATGCTCGAGCACCCGGACGACGCCGAGCGCTACGGGATCGAGTGGAACGGGATCCTCCTGCACGGGCCGCCCGGAGTTGGCAAGACCTACTTCGCGGAGGCGATCGCGGGCGAGTATGGGCTGAGCTTCATCCACGTCTCGACCGGAGACCTCGTCGCCTCGCTCGTCGGGGGGTCGGCCCGCAACATCGACAAGGCGTTCGAGACCGCGCTCCAGCACCTGCCGTGCCTGCTCTTCTTCGACGAGTTCGATTCCGTGGCGCACCGGCGCGACACGACGCCCGACCAGGAATCGCGCCGCACCGTGAACCAGCTCCTCACCTCGCTCGAGGCGCATCGGGGCGAGCGGCAGCTGCTGGTCCTCGCGGCGACCAACTCGATCCAGCACCTCGATCCCGCCGTGATCAGGCCGGGACGGTTCGACCGCCATGTCCGGATCGACCTCCCCGATGCCTCAGCTCGGCGCGCGATCTTCGAGACCGAGCTGGACGAGCGACCGGCTGCAAAGAACATCGATCTGGAGCAGCTCGTGACCCGCACGGAGGGGATGACCCCCGCCGCGATCTCGAAGATCGTCGACACCGCCGCGCTCGAGGTCTTCCGGGAGGCTGCGGAGACCGGCGAGAAGCTCGAGCTCGAGACAGACCACCTGCTTGGACGCGATCGCCGCGCTACGGCGGCCAGGACCGGCCCACGGTGGAGCACTGGACGTGGGACTCGCTCGTCCTGCCTCCCGCGATCAAGGCTCAGCTCCAGCAGCTCCAGAGCGTGATCGAGGACCCGGAATCGGCGCGACGGTTCGGCGTCGAGCCCCCGACCGGGCTCCTGCTCGCCGGGCCTCCCGGCACGGGCAAGACGACGGTCGCGAAGGTCCTGGCGGCGCAGGCTCGCAGCTCCTTCTACCCCATCTCCGGCGCCGACGTGATCAGCAAGTGGGTCGGGGAGTCCGAGGGCAACATCCGCCGGCTCTTCGAGCGGGCCCGCGAGAACCGGCCGTCGATCATCTTCATCGACGAGATCGACGCGATCGCGGCCAAGCGCGGCGAGTTCCAGGTTCACGACACGCAGGTCAACCAGCTTCTGGCGGAGATAGACGGGATCTCGGGGCAGCGCGGCGTCTTCGTCATCGGCGCCACGAACCGTCCCGATCAGCTCGACCCCGCGCTCCTCCGCGGAGGGCGGCTCTCGCGCACGATCGTCCTCGGACTCCCCGACGAGGCCGCCCGGCTCGCGATCCTGAAGCTCAACACTGCCCGGATGCCCACGGTCGGCGTCCGCCTCGACGAGCTCTCTCGGGAGACCGACGGGATGTCGCCCGCCGACCTCAAGTCCCTCTGCCAGGAGGCGGCCCTGGCGGCCATGACGCGCGACGGCGAGTCGCCGTCCGTCACGCACGAGGACTTCCTCGAGGCGTTGAGCCGCCTGCGCGACGGAGCCGCCGTGCCGGCGGCTCACTAGTCGAGCGCGCTTAGCCCAGCCCGATCCTCCGCCCGGCCTCGGCCAGCACGTCGCCGAGGATCCCGGTCAGCTCGTCGAACTCGGCCTGCCCGGCGACGAGCGGCGGCGAGATCTGGATCACGGGGTCACCGCGGTCGTCGGCGCGGCAGATCAGGCCGCGGCGGAAGAGCTCGCCGGAGAGGAAGCCGCGCAGGAGCGTCTCGGCCTCCTCCTGGGAGAAGCCGCCGCGCGTCTCCTTGTCCTTGACGAGCTCGAGCGCGTAGAAGTAGCCGGCGCCGCGCACGTCGCCGACGATCGGCAGGTCGAGGAGCGTCTCGAGGGTCGTGCGGAAGGCATCCTCGTTGCCGAGCACGCGCTCCATGATCCCCTCGCGCTTCATGATCTCGATGTTCTTCAGCGCGATCGCCGCCATCACCGGGTGGCCGCCGAAGGTGATCCCGTGGGCGAACATCGAGCTCTCGGCGAGGAACGGCTCCATCACCCGGTCCGTCGTGAGCACCGCCCCGATCGCGGCGTACGAGGAGGAGAGCCCCTTCGCGCAGCAGACGAGGTCCGGCCGGATGTCGTAGCGCTCCGAGGCGAACCAGTGCCCGAGGCGGCCGAAGCCCGTGATCACCTCGTCGGCCGAGAGCAGGATGTCGTAGCGGTCGCAGAGCTCGCGCACGCCGCGCCAGTAGCCGGCCGGCGGGAGGAAGGCGCCGCCCGCGTTCTGCACCGGCTCCATGTGCACGAGGCAGACCGTCTCCGGGCCCATCGAGAGGATCGTCTGCTCGAGGTCGTCGAGCAGGAACGCGGTGAACTCCTCCTCGGTCTCCTCGGGGGGCCGGTGGTAGCGGTTCGTGTTCCGGACGTGGCGCACCTCGGGCACGAGCGGCTCGAAGGTCGCCCGGAGCGCCGGGATCCCGTTGATCGAGAGCGCACCCATGGTCGTCCCGTGGTAGGCGACCCGGCGCGCGATCGCCTTGTACTTGCGCGGGTGCGGCGATCCCGCTCGCTCGTCCTGGCGCGTGTCGTCGGCCGGCACCTGCTTCCCGCCGCGCGCCAGGTAGTACTGGCGCGCGAGCTTCCATGCCGACTCGACGGCCTCCGAGCCGCCCGAGACGAAGAAGACGCGGTTGAGGTCGCCCGGCGCCAGCGAGGCCAGCTCGGCGGCGAGCTCGATCGCGCGCGGGTGCGCGTACGACCAGTTGGTGTAGAAGGGCAGCTCGCGCATCTGCTCGAGCGCGGCCTGACCGATCTCCTCGCCGAAGCCGTAGCCGAGGTTGACGGAGAAGAGCCCCGCGAGCGCGTCGAGGTAGCGGTTGCCGTTCGAGTCCTCCAGGTGGCAGCCGTCGCCGCGGACGATGATCGGCACCTCCGCCTGCTCGTAGCCGCCCATCCGGGTGAAGTGCATCCAGAGGTGCTCCCTCGCGAGCTGCTGGAGGTCGAGCGTGGCTGCGGACTCGGGCTCGGTCATGAGCGGATCACCGCCTGGAACTGCTCGTTGTACTTGGGATTGTCGGCGGCGACCGGGTCGAACTGCTCGACCGAGGTGAGGGTCGGCCCGCTCGGGAAGATGAGCTGGTTCGTCGCGAGCACCGGATCGGTGTCCTGCATCGCGAGCTGGGCCCCGTCGACCGGGCAGATGAAGTGCACGTCCGCTGCGATCTGAGCGGCCACCTCGGGGCGGTAGACGAAGTTCATGAAGGTCGAGGCCGTGGGCACGTCGCCGCCGGTGGGGATGAGCATGTTGTCCGTCCAGATCATCCCGCCCTCCACGGGGACCAGGAACCGGAGGTTCGGGTTGTCGGCCTGCAGCTGGACCATGTCGCCCGAGAAGGCCATAGCACGCCCAGAGCTCGCCCTTGGCGAGGAGCGGCCGGTACTCGTTGCCGGTGAACTCGCGGATCTGGCCGGCATCCACCGCCTTCTGGAGCCGGGCGAGCGACTTGTCGAACGCCGCCGGCTGGACGTTTGCCGGGTCGGCGCCGTCGAGGTGGAGCAGGAGCCCCATCGTGTCCGTCATCTGGCGGAGGAAGCTCACCTTGCCCTTCAACCGCGGCTCCTCGAGGAGCTGCTGGACGGAGCTGATCGTGCCGACCTTGTCCGAGTCGAAGCCGATCCCCGTCAGGCCCGACTGCCACGGCAACGAGTAGGCGCGGTCCGGATCCCAGCTCGTGCCTCGTAGCGCCGTGATCAGGTTCGCCTCGTTCGGGATCAGCGACTTGTCGAGCCTCTCGACATAGCCGCGCCGAACCATCCGCGCCGCCATCCAGTCCGTGAGCACGGTGATGTCGCGACCGATCGGCTCGCCCGCGTCGAGCTTCGCCTCGTTCTTCTCGAACCAGGAGTCGTTGTCCTCGATGTCCTCGATGTACTCGACGGCGACCTCCGTCTCCTCGGTGAACTGCTCGAGGGTCGGACTCTTCTTCTGCTCGTCCCGGTCGATGTAGAACGGCCAGTTCGACATGGTCAGCTTGTCCGCCAAGGACGGATCCGCGCCCGTCGTCGCCGCCGTCGTGGCCGCGCTCTCGCTCCCGCCGCCGCAGGCGGCGAGGAAGCCGGGAACGGTGAGCGCTGCGCCGCCGAGCGCAGCGCGCTCGAGCAGCTCCTTCCGGGTCAGCGGGCGGTTCATGGTCGTCTCCTTCTCGGGCGTGGGTGCCGCCGCGCCGGACGCGATCGCGGGATCGACGGTCTCGAACGCGGGCCGAGCGAAGAAGCCCTGGCTGCCTCTCCCGGCCAGCCGCCAGACGACCATCAGGACGACGCCGAGCAGGAGGAAGCCGTAGCCGATCGCGAGCGGCGGCGCGAGGCCGAGGATCTCCTGCCCCGAGTACGACTCGCCGGTGTCGGCGAGCGAGCGCGTGGCCTCGACGAAGAGGTAGCCGAGCATCAGCGCCCCCACGGCCGGTCCGACGCCGATGACGACGAAGTTCCAGATCGACTTCGTCAGCTCGCGCCGGTAGTAGACGACGCAGGCGATCCCCGAGAGGGCGTAGTAGAAGGCGATCATCAGCGCGAGCGCGGAGAGCGAGTCGAAGAGGAAGTTCTCGGAGATCGCGTTCGCCGGCACGTACCAGGCGATCGCGAGCAGGGAGACGAGCGCGGTCGCGACATCGGGCGTCCGGAAGCGCGGGTGGATCCGGGCGAGCGCCGAGGGGAACGCGCCCGAGCGGGCCATCGAGAGTGCGGTGCGCGAGGCCGGGATGATCGTCGTCTGCGTGGCCGCGACCGCGGAGGTGACGATCGCGAGGAGCACGAGCTTGTCCCAGGGCGAGCCCAGGACGTCCAGCGCCAGCACGCCGAAGACGCCCTCGTCGTCGTCGAACTCCGCGAGCTGCTCCGCACCCGCGACCGCGACCACCGCGACCCCGACGGCGACGTACGTGACGAGGAGGACGACCGTGCTCGCGAGCGCCGAGAGGCCCGGGACGAGCCGGCTGTTCGTCGTCTCCTCGCAGAGGTTGACCGCGCTCTCCCAGCCCCAGTAGATGAAGACGCCGATCAGGAGCGACGTGACGAGCGCGTCCCGGTTGTCGATCGCGAACGGCGAGAGCCACGACCAGGACGGGTCGACCGCCTGCGGGCCGGCCTCGCCGCCCCAGACCTGCCAGAGCGCGACCCCGGCGAAGAGGAGCAGAGCTCCGACCTGGGCCAGGATCATCACGTTCTGGACGCGGGCGGAGAGCTCCGTGCCGAGGATGCAGACCCACGTGAGCACGACGATGTACACGATCGCGAGCACCATCACGGCCGCCTTCGACCCCGCCGCCGCGTCCCAGCCGACGAGAAGGTAGGTGTAGCGGGCACCGACGTCGGCCAGGGAGCCGATCACGAGGATGCCGGTCACGCAGACGGCCCAGCCGCCGATCCAGCCGAGCCAGGGCCCGAGCGCGCGGGTGACCCAGGAGAACGTCGTGCCGGCGTCGCGGTCGGCACGGTTCATGTAGAAGAACGCGCCGGCGATCAGGAACATCGGCACGAAGGACGCGAGCAGCGCCGCCGGAGCCTGGAACCCGACGACGACGACGAGCGAGCCGATCACGGCCGCGAGCGAGTACGCGGGCGCGGTCGAGGCGAGCCCGATCACGAGCGAGTCGAGGAAGCCGACCGCGTCGGGCTTGAGCGACGGGGCCTCCGCTTCCGCCGGCCTGGGCGGCGTCTCGACGACCGTCATCCGAGCTTCACCGCGACGTGCTTGACGCGGGTGTACTCCTCCATCGAGTAGAGCGACATGTCCTTGCCGTAGCCCGACTCCTTGAAGCCGCCGTGCGGCATCTCCGAGGCGAGCGGGAAGAGGTGCTCGTTCACCCAGACGGTGCCGAACTCGAGCTTGCGGGCCGCTGCGAGCGCGCGGCCGACGTCGCGGCTGAAGACCGAGGCGGCGAGCCCGTAGCGGGTTCCGTTCGCGAGCTCGAGCGCGGCCTCGTCCGAGGCGAAGCGCTGGACCGAGACGACGGGCCCGAAGACCTCGCGCTGGACGATCTCGTCGTCCTGCTCGACGTCCGCGACGATCGTCGGCTTGACGAAGAAGCCGCGGTCGCCGACCGAGTCGCCGCCCGTGACGACGGTCGCCGTCGCCGGCAGCCGCTCGAGGAAGCCGAGCACCCGCTCGCGCTGCTCCTCCGAGATCACGGGGCCCATCTCGATCTCCTCGCCGTCGGCCGGGTTGCCGACCTTCATCGCCTCGATCGTGGGGACGAGCTGCGACATCACGTCGTCGTAGATCCGCTCGCTGACGAGGATCCGCGAGGAGGCCGTGCAGTCCTGGCCGGAGTTCCAGAAGCCGCCGATCTTGACCGCCTCGGCCACCTGCGCCGGATCGGCGTCGTCGAGCACGACCATCGGCGCCTTGCCGCCGAGCTCGAGGTGGACGCGCTTGAGCGTGTCGGCGGCGTTCCGCGCGATCGTCTTGCCCGTCTCGATGTCGCCGGTGAGCGAGACGAGCCGGATCTCGGGATCGCGCACGAGCCCGTCGCCGACGGGGATCCCGTCGCCGGTGATCACGTTGAAGACCCCGGGCGGCAGGACCTCCTGCGCGAGCTCGGCGAAGCGAAGCGTCGAGAGCGGGGTCTGCTCGGCGGGCTTGATGATCGAGACGTTGCCGGCGGCGAGCGCCGGCCCGAGCTTCCAGACCATCATCATCAGCGGGTAGTTCCACGGCGTGATCCCGGCCACGATCCCGAGCGGCTCGCGCCGGACGATCGAGGTGTAGCCCTCGACGTACTCGGCCGCGGCCTTGCCCTCGAGCGTCCGCGCGGCACCCGCGAAGAAGCGGAGGTTGTCCGCCGAGAAGGGCATCTCGTCCCGCGCGATCGAGATCGGCTTGCCGACGTTCTGCGACTCGAGCAGCGCCAGCTCCTCCGCGTTCTCGTCGATCACGTCAGCGAGCGCGAGCAGCAGCTCCATCCGGTCCTTTGGCGTCTTCTCGAGCCAGTCGGGAAGCGCCTTCTTCGCCGCCGCGACGACGCGCGTCACGTCCTCGGCCGTCGACCGCGGCACCTCGGCGATCGTCTCGCCGGTCGAGGGGTTCAGCACCGGCATCGTCTCGCCCGAGGAGGACTCGAGCCACTCGCCGCCGGCGTAATTCTTGTGCTTCGTGACCGCCACGCTCACGCTCGCCCTCCGATCGCGGATCCTGCGCGAGCCTAGCGCTCTAGCCGAGTCCGTGCGAGTCCACGTGCTCGGGGGAGATGCGCGCGTTCACCCGCTGCTCGCCGGGAGCGCGCGAGGCGTACTTCTCCCTGCCGGTGTACTTCGCCGAGAGCTTGTCGATCTGCTCGTCGGCCCCTTCGTGGGAGAGCTCGACCGGGCCGGAGACCGAGATCCAGCGGTGGCCGTCCTCCGGGTCGATCACGGTCAGCGCCGCGCGGCCGTCGTGGCGGAGGTGCCTGGGCTTGGCGCGGCCCTCCGCGGTGTTGAAGATGACCGCCTCGTCGTCGACGTCGACCCAGACGACGGTGTTGTGCGGCGAGCCGTCCTCGCGGAGCGTCGTGACGACGCCGAAGAACGGGTTGCGGAGGAACTCCTGCTGTCGGGCGCTGAGCGTCGCCATCCGAGTCTCCTTCCCCGCCGTCGCGGGCGGCTAGCTCCTCGCGACCTCCGTCGGGATCTCGATCAGGCCGGACGCGATCTCCTTGCCGATCTCGACGACGGCATCGATATCGGCCTGCGGCACCTCTGGGCTCACCTTGCCGAGGCCGACGCCCTTCTCCTTCAGCCCGAACGTCGCGTTCCTGCCGCCCTGCCAGACCCCGTCCTGGATCGACTTGATCGTCAGGAAGACGGCGGAGTCGACGCCCTTCTTCGCGCTCGTGAGGATGTGCTTGCCGAGCGAGGACTGATCGGCGTCGACGCCGATTCCCCACCGCTTCCGCTCGCCGGCCGCGTTCAGCGCACCGAGCCCGCAACCGCCGGCGACCTGGAAGACGACACCGGAGCCGTCGGCGATCTGGTTCAGCGCGAGCTCCTTGCACTTCGCCTGGTCGTCCCAGTCCTGGGAGTAGCCGACGACGGTCTTGATCGCCGGAGCCGCCTTCTTCGCCCCGGCGAAATACCCGGCGATGAAGCGGTCGACCGGCGGCTCCTTCATCCCGCCGACGGCACTGATGATGTCTGCCCCGTCGCGCCGCTTCTCCTGCAGCGCCGCCAGGTAGCCGACGAGATAGCCGACTTCCTCCTCACGGAAGAGCAGCCCCTGCACGTTCGCAGGCTTCCCGGGCACGAACGCCTGACTGACGTCGATGATCGCGAACTTCGTGTCCGGGAACTTCTGCGCGACCTTGCCGATCGCATCGCCTTGCGCGAACCCGACCCCGATCACGAGCCCGTAGCCCTGGCGGGCGAGCGAGGTCATGTTCGGGATGTAGTCCGCGGCCGACGCCGACTCGATCACGCGGCCCTCGACGGCGAGCTCCGCCTGCGCGCGCTCGAGCCCCTTGAAGGCGAGCTCGTTGAAGCCGTTGTCGTCGAGCTGGCCCTTGTCGACGACGAGCCCCACCTTGAGGACGGGCGGGGGGTTGACGCCGACCCCGTCGCCGTTGTCGTCTCCCCCGCCGCCGCAGCCGGCGAGCGCGAGTGCGGAGAGCGCGAGCGGTAGTGCGGGAGCGAGGAGACGCAGCATCGGGAAAGGCCTTTCGCTAGGTTTTAGACTGTGAGGCGTAAACCTGACGCTGAGTTTACCACAGCCCCCTTCCAGTCCGTCCTCGCGGTGGTGCTCCAGGTTCGCGGAGCTGCCTTGCGGACGCTCCTCTGGCAGCGCGCGCGCGAGCCGTTCGCCGGGGCCTGGGCGCTTCCCGGCGGGAGCCTCGCGGTCGGCGACACGCTCGACGACTCGATCCGGAGGCACCTCGCGTCGAAGGTCGACGTGCGAGAGCTCGCCCATGCCGAGCAGCTCGGCACGTGGAGCGCGCCCGCCCGGCACCCGAGCCGCTGGGAGCTCGGGACGGCGTACCTCGGTCTCGTCCCAGCCGGGGTCGATCCCGAGCTCCCGGCCGACACCGCCTGGCATCCAGTCGACGGCCTCCCCCCGCTCGCCTTCGACCACGGCGCGATCGTGCTCGCGGGCCGCGAGCGCCTCCGGGCCAAGCTCTCGTACACGAACGCCGGCTTCGCGCTCGCGCCGCCGACGTTCACGCTGCCCGAGCTGCGCGACCTCTACGTCGCCGCGCTCGGGTACGAGGTCTCCGCGACGAACCTGAAACGCGTGCTGCTGCGGCGCGACGTGCTCGAGCCGACCGGGGAGCGCCGAGATCCCGGTCGCGCCGGCGGCCGGCCCGCGGAGCTCTACCGCTTCCGCTCGAGCGAGCTCGAGATCACCGATCCGTTCGCGGCGCTGAGACCGCCCTCCTAGGCTCGCAGGCGCTCGCCGCGCGGGTCGTAGAGAGGTTCCGTGACGACCTCCGCGGCGACCCAGTCGCCGAAGATCTCCACCTCGAGCTCGGTGCCCGGGGCGCTGCTCGCCGACGGGAGGTACGCGTAGGCGATCGAGCGCTCGACCGTGTAGCCGTAGCCGCCGCTCGTGACGCGCCCGACGAGGCTGCCGTCCGCGCGTACCGGCTCCGAGCCGAGCGCCACCGCACGCGGGTCGGCGAGCGTCAGGCAGCAGAGGCGCCGCTCCGGCTCGGGCGCGGCCTGAAGCGCCTCCTTCCCGATGAAGTCCTTGTCGAGCTTGACGGCGAAGCCGAGCCCGGCCTCGTACGGGGAATCGGTCGCCGTGACGTCCGCTCCCCAGACCCGGTAGCCCTTCTCGAGCCGCAACGAGTCGATCGCGCGGTAGCCGCCCGCGACGAGCCCGTGCTCGAGCCCGGCGGCCCAGATCGTGTCCCAGAGCGCGAGGCCGAGCTCGGAAGAGCAGTAGAGCTCCCAGCCGAGCTCGCCGACGTAGGTGACGCGGAGCGCGAGGCAGGGCACCCGCCCGACCGAGAGCTCGCGCGCGTGCAGGTACGGGAAGTCGAGCGCCTCGCCGGCCAGCGGAGCGAGGATCTCCCTCGCGGCGGGCCCCCAGAGGCCGAGGCACGCGTAGGCCGAGGTGACGTCGTCGATCCGTACGCTGGCATCCTCCGACGCGTGCTGCCGGATCCAGGCGAGGTCGTGGCGTCCGAACGCCGTTCCGGTGACGATCCGGAAACGCTCCTCCGCGAGCCGGGTGACCGTGAAGTCGCACTCCACCCCGCCGCGCGGGTTCAGCATCTGCGTGTACGTGATCGCTCCGACCTCGCGGGCGACGCGGTTGGCGCAGAGCCGTTCGAGGAGCGGGGCGGCACCGGCGCCGGAGACCTCGATCTTCGCGAAGGAGCTCTCGTCGAAGAGCGCCGCGGCCTCGCGGCACGCGCGGTGCTCGGCGCCGATCGCGGGCGACCAGAGACGGCCGGCCCAGCCGCGCGGGCGCAGGCTCTCGTCGCCCGCGGCGGCATTCGGCTCGAACCAGTTCGCGCGCTCCCAGCCCGACTTCTCCCCGAAGACCGCGCCGAGCTCCTGCAGCCGGTGGTAGGCCGGTGAGACGCGCAGCGGGCGCCCCGCCTCGCGCTCGTGCCCGGGGTACTTGACGTCGTAGTAGGTCGAGTAGACCTCGGTCGTGCGTGCGAGCGTGTACTCCGGCGAGCGGTAGGCGGCGCCGAAGCGGCGTGAGTCCATCTGCCAGACGTCGAGGCTCGGAGTCCCCTCGACGATCCACTCGGCGACCAGCTTCCCCATCCCGCCGGCACCGGCGAGCCCGTGCGCGTTGAACCCCGCCGCGACCCAGAAGCCGCGCACGTCGCTCGGGCCGAGGATGAACTCGCCGTCCGGGGTGAACGCCTCGGGCCCGTTGATCAGCTTCACGACCTCCATCTCCTCCAGCGAGGGGACGCGGCGAATCGCGTTCTCGAGGAGCGGCTCGAAACGCGGCCAGTCCTCCTCGAGCAGCTTCCCGTTGAAGTCGGCCGGGATCCCGTCGAGCGACCACGGCAGCGGGTCGCGCTCGTACCCGCCCATGATCAGGCCCCCCGACTCCGGCCGGAAGTAGACGAGGAGCGAGGGGTCGCGCATGGTCGGCAGGTCGTGTGAAAGCCCGCTCGGCCGGGTGATCAGGTACTCGTGCGCCATCGGGACGATCGGGACGTCGACTCCCGCGAGCGCCCCGAGCTCTTGCGCGAACATGCCGCCGGCGTTGACCACGACCTCGGTCTCGATCTCGCCCTTGTCGGTGACGACGCCGGTGACGCGCCCGTTTCGGACCTGGACCGAAAGGAGGCGTGTGCATGGGTACACATGGGCTCCTCCCCGCCGTGCCCCCTCCGCGAGCGCGAACGTGAGCTGGGAGGGATCGACGTAACCGTCCGATGGCAGGTACGCGGCGCCCAGCACGCCCTCCGTGGACATCGGCGGGAAGAGCGCCTGAGCCTCCTCCGCCGAGATCAGCTCGAGCGGAAGCCCGAACGTCTTCGCCCAGCCGGACTGGCGCGTGATCTCCTCCAGGCGCTCGGGCGAGGAGGCGAGTCGGAGCGAGCCGACCTCGCGCCAGCCCGTCTCGAGCTCCACCTCGTCGCCGAGCTCTCGATAGAGCGCGACGGAGCTCATCATCATCGTGGTCAGCGAGAGCGAGCCGCGGAGCTGTCCGACGAGGCCGGCGGAGTGGAAGGTCGAGCCCGACGTGAGCTCGGCGCGCTCGACGAGGACGACGTCGCGCCAGCCGAGCCGGGTCAGCCAGTAGAGGATCGAGCAGCCGCCGACCCCGCCGCCGACCACCACGGCCTGCGCCCGGCTCTTCATCGGCGCCTCGCTGGTCAACCTGCCAGGGCCTGCCGGAAGGCCGGCTCGTCGGCGATCCGCTCGAGCCTGTCGAAGTGGCGCTGCGCGTAGGCCGCGAAGTCGAAGTCGAGCTCGGAGACGGCCTGCTGGAGCACGCCCCACATCGCCTCGCGGAAGTCCGACATGAAGCGCATCAGGCGCAGATTCCGCTCGTGCTCGGCGCGCAACTCCCCGAAGTAGGCACGCGAGCAGGCTCTCGACCGCGGCGTCGTCGAGCTCGTGGTTCGTCGAGAAGTTGGCGAGGTCGAAGAAGACGTCGCCCATCCCGGCGTACTCCCAGTCGACGATCCGGATCCGCTCGCCGTCGTCGATGAAGTTCGCGTTCAGGAGGTCGTTGTGGCAGGCACGCTCGGGTACAGGCCCTCGCACGCGCTCGACGCGCTCGGCGATCCGCTTCGCGCCCTCGTAGCCGGCCGGGGTCGCGATCCCGTGCGCCTGGGCTCGGGCTCGATAGACCTCGACGACGCGAAACGCATCGAAACGGGAGGGGATCGGCGGCCCCGCGTGAACGGCCCGGAGCGACTGCGCGACTCGGCGAATCGGCTCCGGACGGCCCATTTCCTCCGCCGGCACGATCGTCCCCTCGATGAACCGCGTCACGAGGTACCCCTCCGGCTCGACGAAGGCGACCACCTCGGGGCCGACACCGACGGCGGCGGCCGCCAGCGAGGCCTCGTGCTCGGCGCGCCTGTCGATTCCGAGGAGGTCGGTCCCCCGGCCCCCGATCCGCAGGACGTAGGTCGCGCCGTCGAGCGAGACCTTGAAGTTGTGGTTCGTGATCCCGCCGCCCAGCACCTCGACGCGCGCCTCGCGCCCGGGCCAGATCCGCTCGACGATCTCCTCGGCCCGCATGCCGAGCGATCCTAGAGCGCGCCCGGGAGCTTGTGTTCCTTACACACAAGCTCAGGTCAGCAGGCGAGCGAGCCCGGCCGCGGCCCCGGCGACGACCATCACCACGACGAGCGGCGCGCGGAGCCAGAGCGCGACCCCGGCGACGGCGACTCCGAAGGAGACGCGGCGCGTCGAAGACGAGCTCGCGGTCGCCGCCGACGAGCTGCGTCACCACCAGGGCAGCGAGCATCGCGGGCGCGAGCACCTCGACCAGTCCGAGCGCCCGCGGCGGCAGCTCGTGCCGGCCGAGGAAGACCGGCCCCGCCGCCTTGAAGAGGACGGTGGCCGCGCCGACCGCGCCGACGACGATCCACGCGGCGCTCACCGCCGCAGCCCGATCAGGCACGCGAGCGCAGCGACGACGAGCGGCACGCCGGGCGGTGCAATCGGGATGAGCACGAATGTGATCGCCCCGGCGACGACGGCAGCGACGAGGGCGCGCCGGGAGCGCACGTACGGCACGAGCAAGGCGAGGAAGAGCGCCGGGAAGGCGGCATCGAGCCCGATCGTCTCGGGGTTGAGCACATCTCCGACGAGAGTCCCGGCGGCGGTGCCGGCGACCCAGAGCACGTAGAAGACGAGTCCGGCACCGACGAGGACGGCGTAGTCGAAGCGACCGCTTCGGCCGGCGAGCGCCCAGGACTCGTCCACGATCAGCTGCGACTCGGCGAGCCGGCGGCGGCGCGAGCCCGGGAAGATCGAGGCGACGGAGACGCTGAGCGGGACGTAGCGTGCGTTCAGGAGTACGGCGGCCACAGTCGCCGCAAGCGCCCCGCCGCCCGTCTCGAGCACCGAGGCCGCTGCGAACTGGGCCGAACCGGCGAACGTCGTCGCGGACATCACCAACGCAGCCGCCCAGCTCATGCCCGCATCGGCGGCGAGCAGCCCGAACGAGCCGCCGAAGAGAATCGGGCCTGGAGCGAGCGGAAGCGCGGCGAGGACGCCGTCGCGAAGGCGGCCGGACATCGTGCGACGCTACAGAAAGCGGTGGGGGCGGCCGGGGCCGCCCCCACCTCAACTGCCTACGGCAGGCGCGTGATGCGGTCGAGCGGTGGCGGGGAGACCGGCGAGTTCTCCATGAAGTACCGCACGGCTGCATCCAGGTCGACCTCGCCGCCGAGCGGGTTGGTGCACTGCGTGAAGACGCTGAACCCGTCGCCGCCGTCGGCGAGGAACGAGTTCATCGTCACCCGATAGGGCGCGGTCGGGTCGACGACGACGCCGTCGATCGTGATCGACGCGGGGTCGACCTTGCTCCCGATCGGCGCCGACGCGCTGTACGCGTAGCGCAGGCTGTTCGACGGCAGCAGGATCCGGCCGTTCGGCGGCTGGACGACGAACTGCTGCTCGAGGAGCGCCTCGATCTGAGCCCCGGTGCAGGTCTTCACGACGAGCGTGTTCGAGAACGGCTGCACCGTGAACATCTCCCCGAACGTGATCTCACCCGGGGCCTCACCGCCACTGATCTGGTCGTAGATCAGCCCGCCGCGAACGCCACCCGGGTTCATGAATGCAACAACCGAGTCGCCGAAATCGGACGCCTCGGTCGCCGCGAGCTGCGCATCGGCGATCACGTCGCCCATGGGCTGCTCGCCGGCCGCGTTCTGGCCGCTCGGCGTGTCGCGGGCCGAGCGGATATCGGCCGTGATCGAGCCGATCACGCGGTTCGCGATCGGATCGGAGAGCGCCTTGTACCGAGCGAGGAGCTCCGTCGTCCCGGCGTCCTTCGCGACCGTCTGCGTGACGATGTTGTTCGTCGCGGTCGCGGAGACGACATCGCCCTTGCGGTCGATCGTCAGGTCGATCTGCGTGATCAGCCGGCCGAACGACGACGCACTCGTCACGAGCCGGCCGTCGATCGTGCAGATGTACGGCGCGTGCGTGTGGGCGCTGACCACCACGTCGACCTCGTCGTCGAGCCGGGTGACGACGTCGATCAGGTCGGCGCCGCTGAAGTTCTCGCAGCTGTTGACGTTGGTGAAGCCACCCGCAGCCGGGGGCGGCGGGTTCTGGAAGCCGCCCTGGTGCAGGAGCAGCACGATCGCCCGAACCTTCTCGTGCTTCAACTCCCGGATCAGGGCGTTGACCACGTCGGCCTCGTCCAGGAAGTCGAGCCCGGCGACACCGGTGGGCGTGACCACGAGCGGCGTGTTCTCGAACGTCTCGCCGATGAAGGCCAGCTTCGCGCCCGTCGAGGTCTCGACGATCTCGTACGGCGGGAGCAGCGGGTTCCCGGTGCTCTCGTCGATCACGTTGGCCGCGAGGTACTGGAAGACGGAGCCGTAGAAGGGCGTCCCGTCCTGGCAACCGTCGACGGGATGGCAGCCGTCCGGCCGGGCGGGCGTGTACGGCGAGCCCTCGATCGGGCCACCGGCGTGAGTCCGGTTGCCGTACTGCATGCGCAGGAGCTCCGCCTTGCCCTCGTCGAACTCGTGGTTGCCGACGCCGACGGTGTCGACGCCGATCGAGTTCAGGAACTCGATCGTCGGCTCGTCGTGGAAGAGCCCGGAAAGGAGCGGCGTGCCGCCGATCATGTCGCCCGCGCCCACGACGAAGGTGTTCTCGTCCTCGGAGCCCAGCGCCTTCAGGTGCGTGGCGAAGTACTCCGCTCCCCCGGCGGGCACGGTGATCGCCGTCTTGACGCCGGTCGACGACGTGTTGCAGCAACCGATCTGGATCGAGCCGGGGGTGTTGGCCTCGAGATGGCCGTGAAAGTCGTTGAAGGCGAGCAGCTTCACCGCTGTCGTCGGCTTGGGTGGCTTCGGCGGCTTGGGCGGCTTCGGGCCCTTCGCGAGCGCGCTCGGGGCCATGACGATCGCGAAGGCGAGCACCGCGAGCACCAGCAATGTCCTTTTCATCGTTCTCCTTTGGTCTACCGCATTGTTTGCGTCTGAGTGTCGACGTCCGGCCGTGCCGCTCACCTGGCAACCGTGACGGTTGCGCTCGTGAGCCTTGAGTTCCCGCATGCGTCGGTCGCCCGATAGGTGATCGTGTAGATCCTGCCCGTCCCGCTTTCGCTGCGTTCCGCGCGCAGCCTGAACGTATCCTGGTCGACGATCACGACGTCGTTCGTCGTGTTGCCGTCGTCCTCGCCGTTATCGGGCTCGTTCGACGTGGCGGAGACGAGCGTGATCGTCGGCACCGACTTGTCGGTCGCCGTGACCGTCGCCTCGACGGTCACGTACTTGTGGTTCGGCGGGCTGAGCGTCCTCCGCGAGAGCGTGACTGTGAGTTGCGGGGGCGTGGTCTCGCAGATCCCCGCGAGCACGGGATCGTGGTCCACCGTCCGGAAGCCGTCCGGGCGGTACATCGACGGCGGGTTGAACTCTGTGTTGTAGTCGAGCACGAGCGGCTCGTCGGCGTTGATGTGGTACTCGTCCGCTCCCCGCACCCGGGCGGTGAGCGAGGGGCTCGCGAGCACGTAGTCGAGCGTGCCGGACTGACCGCCGAACACGTACGAGTACGCGCGCTCGCCGACGAACTTCGCGACGAGGTTCGTGTATCCGGCCGCCTCGATTGCGGCGATCGGATCTTCCTTCGCGTAGGCGTTCAGGTCGCCGACGATCAGGTTGTCCGTGCTGCCGCTCCCGGTCGGGTCGGCGGCGAGCCAGTCGACCAGCGCCTCCGCGGCGGCGGTCCGCGTCAGGTTGCAGTTGCCCTGGCCGTCACCGGTGTCCGGATCGCCGGGACAGGCGGAGCCCTTGGACTTCAGGTGGTTGACCGCGATCGTCAGGACGTCGTTCGTCCCGTTCTCGCGGAACGTCTGCGCGAGCGCCGGGCGGCTCTTCGTGTCGTCGAAGCGGGGGTCGACGCTCGAGTCGAGAATCGCGAACGCGCCCACCGGCGTCACGACGGCCGGCTTGTAGACGATCCCGACCCGAATCGCGTCGGTGCCGATCGGCCCGGTCGCGACGTACGCGTACGTGCCCGGGGCGGTCGCCGCGTTCAGCCCTTCGACGAGGTTCGCGATCGGACCGTCGGTGGCGTTGTTCTCGAGCTCGGTCAGGCCGACGATGTCGGCGTTCAGCGCCGTCAGGCCGGCGATGATCTTCGTCCGCTGACGGGTGAACTCCTCGGCGGTGTTCGCGCCTCGACAGTCGAGGACGCCCGTCGGGCCGCAGTGCGGGGCACCGTCGTCCAGCGTGGTGAAGTAGTTGAGCACGTTCGCGCCGCCCACCCGGAGCGAGCCGCCGACGGCCGGTGGCCCCGCCGGCCGCGGGTTCGTCCGCGCAAAAGCGACGGTGGCGGTCGGCTGCATGCGGTACGTCCCGAACCCGTAGCTGAGGACGCCGGTCAGGCCGGTCACCGTGTCGCCGATCCGGAGAGTGTTGTCGGCGCCGATGTACGGCACCACAGCCGGGTTCTGGACGTTGCTGTTGTCGTCGAGCTGGATTCGGCTGCGGTCGTTCTCCGCCTGGAGCGCGCTCGCGGCCGCTCCCGGTGCGACGAGCTGCGTCGGGGTGTAGAGACGGCCGCCGGCCGACAGCGAGACCTCGCCGAAGCGGCCGAGCGTGAACGTCTCCGTTGCGGTCAGCGTCTGCGCGAACGTCGTCAGCATGCCCTCGAACCGCTCGAGGGTGGCGATGCTCGCGACGGGGAGGCTGACCGGGCTCGGGGTGACCGAAGCGCCGCTCGAGCACACGACGACCGCGTCGACGCTCGTGAGCTCCGTCAGCCCGTTGAACTCGACGACGGTGCCGCGAACGCGGACCACGTCGCCGGCGTTGAGCGCCGGGGCGTCGGGGTCGAAGGCGAAGACTCCCTCGGAGCGTGAGCGGATCGGCGTCGGCGTCGGCGTCCTCCTCCTGGACGAAGTAGCCGTTGAGACCGGTCGAGCCCTGGAAGTCGCCGACGACGACTCCCTCGATCACCCGAATGCTGCCCGCGAGCGGCGACGAAGCTCCGGCGCCCTGGATCGCATGGATGCGCGTCTCCAGGTCGTCGTTGCACACGCCGAACGGCACGACTGGAGTGGGAGTTGGATCCCCCGCGAGGCTCTGGGGGTTGCCCGGCTTCGGGCCGACGAAGTCGGCGACATTGTCGTCTGTGTCCTGCGTTCCCGTGTCCCGTCGCTCGAACGACCTGTCGCCGGTGCCGGTCAACACGAGACCGGCACCCTCGCGGCACACGTCGGTTGCTCCGTCCGAGCTTCCAACTCCGTCGATGGCCACGCCGGCGGCCGTGGCAATTCGTACACCGCCTGTGTCGGACAGACCGGTGAGGTACGTCGCGTCACCGGCGGTCGAGCCGCTATAGCCGGTGGTCGGCGTGTTGTTGACAAAGAGGTAGTGGCCTCCCGGGGGGAGAACGACACCCACGGGGACGGCCACGCGAAGACTGGCAGCCCCGGAGGCAGCTGCGCATCCCTCGAGCCTCCAGCCGCCGATGGGGACGGGGGCGCTCGTGGTGTTCAGCAACTCGACGAACTCGTCACTGCCCCCCGAGGGCCCGGTGAAGCGGAACTCCGAGATGACGACACCGTTCGGCGATGCACTCGCGGCACCAGCCCACACGAGCGCGAAAAGCGTTGAAGCGGCCACGAGCAGCCGCAGTCGAAGCTGAGACACGAGATTTCCTCCCCTGACGGTGACGGCTCCCCGGGTGGGCACGGCTCGTGCCGGACGCCCGCGCGGACTCTAGCCCGGCTTCGAGCGTCTGCCAACCCCGCCTCGACTTCCTTACCGGACGTAGGCATACTTCGACCCGTCCCGACGACGAAGGAGGTTCGAACTCATGACTGCGCTCGCCACCTTCGCTCTCAGAGCTCCGCGGCTCTAGAGGCTCGTCGGCCCCACCTCCGGCAGGTCCCTGAGCCCGCTGCGCTGCGCCCCGTCCGGCGCCGATTCGCGCGCCGCCCTACCCTTTCGCTCAAGGAGATCCGGTTGACCACAGCTCACGAGCTGCTCGCCTTGCCCAACCTGGGCTGGACCGACAGCCACACGCTCGACTTCGAACCACATGCGGCCGCCGGCCTCGTGCCCGGCCGCGTCTCGGAACAGCATCGCGGCGCCTACGTCGTCCTCCTCGAGAGCGGCGAGATCCGCGCCGAGCCCGCGGGCCGGCTCTCGCACGAGGCCGGCGGGTTCGGCGACCTCCCCGCGGTCGGCGACTGGGTGGCGGTTGCGCACCGCCCGGCCGAGCAGGCCGGGACGATCCAGGCCGTCCTGCCGCGTCGAACCTCGTTCTCGCGCAAGGTCGCCTGGTCGGCGACCGAGGAGCAGGTCGTCGCGGCGAACGTCGACACGGTCTTCCTCCTCAGCTCGCTGAACGAGGACCTCAACCTGCGCCGGCTCGAGCGCTACCTCACGCTCGCCTGGGAGAGCGGCGCCAAGCCGGTGATCGTCCTCACGAAGACCGACCTGACCGAAGCCGTCGACCTGCAGGTCCTCGAGGTCGAGTCCATCGCCTTCGGCGTGCCGGTACACGCGATCTCGAGCCTCACCGGCGACGGGCTCGACGTCGTCCGCTCCTACCTCGAGCCGGGGAAGACGATCGCCCTCCTCGGCTCCTCCGGCGTCGGCAAGTCCACGCTCGTGAACACGCTGCTCGGGCAGGAGCTCCTGGCGGTGAAGGAGATCCGGGAGTCGGACGGGGAAGGCAGGCACACGACGACTCATCGCCAGCTCGTGCCGCTGCCCGGCGGCGGGCTCGTGCTCGACACGCCCGGCATGCGCGAGCTCCAGCTCTGGGAGTCGGCCGACGGGCTGGGCGAGACGTTCTCGGAGATCGAGGCGCTGGCGGCGCAGTGCCGGTTCAACGACTGCGCCCACCGGACCGAGCCGGGCTGCGCGATCCAGGCCGCGCTCGAGGACGGAACGCTCGAGCACGCGCGCTGGACGAGCTACCAGAAGCTGCAGCGCGAGCTCGCCCACCTCGAGCGGCGGCTGGACAAGCGGGCGCAGGCCGACGCGCGCAAGCAATGGGCGAAGCTGGGTGCGGAGGCGCGCGCGAACATGCGCCTGAAGGGCCACCGCTGAACGAGCGGGGACGCCGTCGCCGGCGCCCCCGCTCTGCTACTCAGCCAGACGCGCGGCTCAGCCGGTCGCGACGTTCGCCGCGCCGCGCGTCACCGTGGTGGTGAACACCCAGTCCGCGGCGGCGTCGTTCGTGTCCTTGCCGTCCGGATTCCGGATCAGCGAGCCCGCGGCCGTGTTCGAGTCGGCGACGGACGCGGCCAGCACGGTTCCCTCGACGAGGCTCACGGTCGCCGTACCGATCTGGGCGGCCGTGATCGCGCCCTCGTAGGAGAGCGCGTCGAGCACCGCACCCGTCGCGACGTTGACGAGCGCGACGCCGTCCGGAGCGCCGTTCTGGGCCTCGATCGCGACGGCGAGGTGGCCGCCCGCGGCGAGCTCGCCCGTCAGCACCTCGCGGTCGTACTCGATCCCGTCGGCCCCGTCGACGAGCACGAGCGCGAGCCCCGCCAGGCTGGCGGCGGCGGTGCCGTTGTTGCGCAGCTCGACGAAGCCGTTGCTGTCCGCGCCCACCTGGTCGTAGTCGATCTCGTTGATCACGATCGCTCCTCCAGGCGGCGGAGGCGGAGGCGGCGGCGGGGGAGGCGGTGTGGTGCCCGCAGTGCAGCTGAGCGAGATCGCGCCGCCCGTTGCGACCGTCACCGCGATGCTGCCCGCGGCGCCCGAGGCGGTGGTGCACGCGACGCCGTTCAGCTGGCCGAGCGAGGTGAGACCCGCTCCGGCCGGGCCTGCGGTCCGGCCGGGCCTGCGCGGGCCGGCGGGTCCCACGGCTCCGGCAGGCCCTGCGGCGCCCTGAGCACCGGCCTCGCCGGCGGGGCCGCGCTCCCCGGCAGGACCCTGCGGACCGGCCGCACCCTGGGCACCGGCTGCACCCTGGGCACCGGTCTCGCCCTTCGCACCGGTCTCGCCCTTGACTCCCGGGTCGCCCTTCGGCCCGGCGGGTCCCTGAGGCCCGCGAGGCCCGCTGACGTTCCAGGAGATCGCCTGCTCGTTCCGCCGGCAGGATCCGGCGCCCGCCGGAACCCGCAGCAGGCCCGATCCCTTGAGCCGGCAGGCCGAGATCTCGCCGTTCGCGCCGCGCTTGTGCGGAGCGGCGGCGACGGCGGTCACGAGTCCGAGCGCGAGCGCCGCCACGACGAGCGCAGGAGCGAGAGGTCGCCGCGAGAGCGGGCGTCTGGTTGGTCGGTTCATCCGATCCTCCTTCGTGGTTGCAAGAGCAGCCTGAATAGCCCTGCGCGAGCGCCTGCACCAGTGTCCGGAGGGGACGATCACCGGCGGAAAAGGCCGTGGTTGTGACGCTTTTGGCACACAATCGACACAGAGCCGACACGGGTTCGGGCCGCTTCCGCCTCGTCCTTTGCCCCTCCCCTATGCTCGCCGCGATGGGCCTCGCCGTCGACTACCTCGCCCGGCCGGAGCTCCGGTTCGCCTACCGCGAGCGGGGCCCGCGGCTCGCTCGGGTAGAGCTCGCACACCGGGTGCCGGGTCTGCCGTCGAGGCTGACGCGGCGCGGCCGGGTCTGGGAGCTCGTCGCGCCCCGTCCGGACGTCGCTCGGCTCGAGTACCAGTTCCAGCTGGTCGACCGAGCCGGCCGCTCGGAGTGGATCGTCGACCCCGAGAATCCGCTCCGCGCCTCGGGCCCCTGGGGCGAGAAGTCCGTCCTCGAGCTCCCGGGCTACCGGCCGCCCGCCTGGCTCGACGCGAAGCCCGTCGGCACCGCAAAGGCGGCAGTCGTCCCGAGCCGGATCCTGCGGGCGGAGCTCCCGGCGCTCCTGTGGGCCCATCCCGACGCGGACGAGAGGAGTCCGCTCCTCGTCGCCCACGACGGGCCCGAGTACGCCGACCACGCTGCGCTCCTGACCCTGCTCGGCGGCCTGCCCCCGCTCCGCGCCGTTCTCCTCGGCCCCGTCGGCCGGAACGAGACCTACTCCGCCTCGGCCCGCTACGCACGCGCGCTCGTCGAGGAGCTCCTGCCCTCCTTCGGCCCGGCTCCCCTCCGGATCGGGATGGGCGCCAGCCTCGGGGCGCTCGCGCTCCTGCACGCGCACCGCCGCTACCCGACGAGTTTCGACGCGCTCTTCCTCCAGTCGGGCAGCTTCTTCCGCCGCAGCGACCGGCACGAGGCCCGCTTCCCGCGGTTCGACCGGATCGGCCGCTTCGTCGGCGGCGTCCTCCACGGGCAAGCCGAGCGGCCGATCCCGGTCGCGCTCCTCTGCGGCTCGATCGAGGACAACCTCCCCGCCAACCGGGCGATGTTCGAGGCGCTGCGGCAGCAGGGCTACGACGCGAGCTTCGAGGAGTTCCGCGACGGACACAACTGGGTCGCCTGGCGCGACTCGTTCCAGCCGGAGCTCGGCCGGCTGCTCGAAAGAGCCGCGTGCTGAGGCGCGAGGTCGAGCTCTTCTCACCGGCGATCGGCGACACCGCGAGCGTGCTCGCCTACGGCCACTTCGGCCGGCCGCTCCTCGCGTTCCCATCCCAGCAGGGCAACTGCCGGCAGTACGAGGACAACGGGATGATCGAGGCGCTCGCGGGGCCGCTCGAGGCCGGCCTCGTCAAGATCTACGCCGTCGACAGCTTCGACTCGGGGAGCTGGTACCGCGGCGACCTGCCGCTCGAGGAGCGCGCCCGCCTGCACGGCCGCTACGAGGACTGGATCCTGAACCAGGTGGCGCCGTTCGTCCGGGAGGACGCGGGCGGCGCCGAGGCGATCGCCGTCACCGGAGTCAGCTTCGGCGCCTACCACGCGGCCAACTTCGCGCTCAAGCACGCGCACCTCTTCCCACTCGCGCTCTGTCAGAGCGGCGTCTACGACGTCTCGGTCGTCGCCCCCGGCCACGCGGGTGCCGAGCGAGGCGACGCCGTCTACTTCAACAACCCGGCCGACTACGTGGCCTCACTCGGCGGCGAGCCATCTCGACTGGCTGCGGAGCCGGGTCAAGCTGCTCCTCCTCTGCGGGCAGGGCGCCTGGGAGGACTCGACCGGCGCGCTCGAGAGCACGCGGCGGTTCGCTCACCTGCTCGGCGAGAAGGGGATCCCGCACGAGCTCGACGTCTGGGGCCACGACGTCGCGCACGACTGGCCCGCGTGGCGCGCGCAGATCGCGCATCATCTGCCGCGATTCCTGTGAGCTCCCGCACGCACACGATCGGCCTGCTGCTCGGGACGGAGGAGGACTGGCCGGCGGCCTTCGAGCATCTGCTCGGCACGATCGGCCCGATCACCTACGGGGGCGAGACGCACGAGCTCGTCGCGGAGCGGATCATGAACGAGCCCTTCGACCTCCGCTCGAAGCCGCGCTACCGGCTCGTGATCGACCGGCTCGGCTGGTGGTACACGGTCCCGCGCGAGTGGCTGAAGAAGGTCTCGCTGATGGACGACGTCTACCTCCTGAACAACCCGTTCACCTTCCAGGCGATGGAGAAGCACTCCGCCTACTGCGCGATGATGCGGCTCGGCCTGCGGGTGCCGGAGACGTGGCTGATCCCGCACAAGAACCCGCCCGAGAACGAGCGCTTCGAGCCCACCGCGGAGCGCTACAACCTGCCCTTCGAGCTGACCGAGATCGCGGCCAAGGTCGGCTACCCGCTCTACATGAAGCCGTTCGACGGCGGCCAGTGGGTGGGCGTCACGCGGATTCGGGACGACGACGAGTTGCATGCCGTCTACGACGCTTCCGGCGAGCGGCTGATGCACCTCCAGGCCGCGGTCGAGGATTTCGACGTCTTCGCGCGTAGCCTCTCGATCGGCGCCGAGACGATGGTCATGCACTTCGATCCCGACCGGCCGCTCCACGATCGCTACCAGGTCGACCACGACTTCCTCACGCCGGAGCTCGGGACCGAGGTCGTGACGATCAGCCGGCTCGTGAACGCCTTCTTCCGCTGGGAGTTCAACTCGTGCGAGACGATCGTCAAGGACGGCAAGGCGTATCCGATCGACTACGCGAACGCCTCGCCCGACGTGGCCCTGACGAGCCTCCACTACTACTTCCCCTGGGCGATCCGGGCGCTCGTCCGCTGGAGCGTCTTCTGCACGGTCACCGGCAGGCCGATGCGGTTGAACCAGGGAACACGCGACTACTTCGAGCTCGCCGACCGGGAGGATCTCTCCTACGAGGCGAAGCTCGCCGGCTACGGCAGGCTCGCCGACGAGTACTTCCAGACCGAGGCGTACGAGGCCTTCTGCGCCGAGCACCTCGCCGGGCTCGACGAGGCGCTGCTCGAGTACGTCGCGGGGCCGGAGTTCGACCAGGTACTCGTCGCCACGGTTCAGTCGACGTTCCCCGCCCACGAGCACGACCACTTCGCCGAGCACTACCGCGGCCTCCTCGCCGCCTGGGTCAGGGATCAAGACGCGAACGACCCGGCGGAGCCGGGCCGTTCGCCGATCCTCGACGACCGCGGGGCCTAGAGGCCGCCGCGGTCGTAGTAGCCGCCGAGCTCGCCGCGGTAGTCGTCGTCGCGGTAGCGGTTCTCGTCGAACTCGGGCGCGTTCTTGATCTGATCCTTCGTGCGGTTGACGTAGACCGTCTCGCTGTCGGGGTCGGTGCGACCCACGACGCCCGCCGGCAGCATCACCTTCTTGCCGAAGATCCAGGGGCCGGTGTCTACGATCACGTAGCTCCCGCCGACCTCGTAGGTGGCCTCGTCGATCTTGCCGATCCCGCCGTCGGTCGCCTCGACCGAGTACCCCGTGAGATCGATGTCCCCGCTTCCCGACTGCCCGCTTCCCGACTCCTCGGTGCGGAACGTCCAGATGTCGGTGGTAGCGGCGCCGGTGCTGCGGCCGCCGGCCTCACGACCCGTCTCCTGACGTTCGTCCATCAGATTCCTCCGATCGTTGGACTGGCTTTGCTCTTTCCGGCGCTCGGCGCGTCAAACCCAGCTTGCGCGCCGGCCGATCTCGGTTCACGCTCTTGCCGTGTCGGCTGATGCGACCCCATCGACGCTCGTGCCGAGCGTGGAGGACGTCCGGCGAATCGCTGCGATCGCCAACCCCGTCATCCGCAACCTCGAGATCACCCACTGCTACTCGCGCCTCGCCGCCGCGTTCGCGGCCCGAAGCGGCGAAGGCGCGAACTGGTGCACGTACGCGACCTGGGCCTCTCGACAGGCGGGGCGGACGATCCGAGGTGAGGACCTGCTCGAGCACCTCGGGCGCAAGTTCGGGGACGACCGCTGGCTCCTGCATCCGATCTCGACGCTGTGGCGTCGGCTGTTGCGCCACGGCCTGCTCCAGCCCGAGACGCGGCTCGGGCGTCTGACGGGCACGCTGCACACGCCGTTCGACGCGTTCGAGCGGGCCAGCGCCGCTGTCGCCCGGGGAAACCTGAAGGTGTTCGAGGAGATCGGGCTCGAGTTCGCGCGCTATCTGAACGAGTGCCCGCCGGACGAAGCCGGGTCCCCTCGGTTCCAGCGCTTCGTCGACCGACTCCGACCGGGCGACCCTCCCGACGGGCAGGACTACCTGCGCCGGGCGTTCGCGCGCTATGAGCGCCGGCGGCTCGTGCCCGATCCGAAAGCGCAGGCGGAGACCGCCGTCCTCGCGAACCTCGAGATCGGCTTCCACGAGCAGACGCGCCTGCAGCCGGAGATCCGTGCAGCTCTGGACACTGCCGTCGTCACGCACAAGGATCTGGGACGGCGCGCGCTCGAGGCGCTCTTCCCGTCGTCAGCTCGCTGGTGGTCGGTCGTCCGGCGGCCGGCCGCCGCTGTCGTCGGCGTCCTGGCGGCAGGCGTGCAGCGAGGCACGGGCACGCTTGCGCGCGAGGTGATCACCGAATCGTTCATGGTGCTCGACCTGCCGGGGCGGGTGCTGACACTCGGGACGCACCTGACCGACGCGTATCCGGAGGCCCTCGCCGAGCCCGCCGACGCGGAGCTGGTCGAGCTGCTGGCCCGGTTCGAGCCGGTTGCGCCTCTGCCCGACGACTGCGGCGCGCGCGACTGGTCGGATCTCCAGCAGCGGATGCACTACATCGTGCACCTGTTCTGCAGCTTCCACGTGAGCGAGCAGGTCACCCGCCCGCCCTTCAGCCCTGAGCAGGTGGCGAGCTTCAGCCGCGGGATCGTGCCGGCAGGACGCCTTTGACGGGATTCTCCGGCAACGGTGCGGACTCCCGACTGCACGATCCGCGGGTCGTGCAGCGTCTCCAAGAGTGGAGCTAGGCGGGCTCGAACCGCCGACCTCCTGATTGCGAACCAGGCGCTCTCCCAGCTGAGCTATAGCCCCGCGGCCGCAGATTGTAGCGCGGCTGCAAGGTCAGGTGCCGCCGGCCGGGTGCAGGGACTCCAGCCTGTCGACTCCGGCCATCTCCGGGAACAGCCGCCGCCAGAGCAGCGCCGCAGCGATCGTCAGGCAGCCGCCGACGACGACCGCGGGAACCGCGCCGACGAGAGCCGCGGCCGCGCCCGACTCGAACGCGCCGAGCTCGTTCGAGGCGCTGATGAACACGCCCTCGACGGCGTTGACGCGGCCGCGGAGCGCGTCGGGCGTCGCGAGCGCCGTGATCACGGAGCGGATGTTCATGCTGATCATGTCGACGAAGCCGCTGACCGCGAGCGCGGCGAAGGAGAGCGGGAAGGAGCGGGAGAGCCCGAACACGACCATGCTCACGCCGAAGATGGCAACCACTATGAGGAGCTTCCGGCCGGCGCTTCCTCCCAGGGGCCGCCGCGTCAGCATGATCCCGGCGAGGAGAGCGCCGAGGGCGGGCGCGCTCCGCAGCACGCCGAGCCCGACCGGCCCCACCTCGAGGATGTCGCGCGCGAAGAGAGGCAGGAGCGCGACGGCGCCGCCGAACAGGACGGCGACGAGATCGAGCGAGATCGCCCCGAGGAGCACCGGCGTGCGCCGCACGAACCGCAGCCCGGCCAGCAGCGAGCCCAGCCGCGTCCCGACGATCTCCGCGGGCGCCGACTCCACGACACGCGCCCGGATCGGCGCGGTGACCACCGCCGCGGCGAGCATGAGCACGATCGCCGTCCCGTAGACGAGCTGCGGTGAGATCGCGAAGAGCAGGCCGCCGATCGCAGGCCCCGTGATCACCGTCGCCTGGAACACGGTCGAGCGGAGCGCGAGCGCGCTCGTGAGCAGCGGCAGCGGCACGAGGGTCGGCCACATCGACCGGATCGCCGGATTGCCGAGCGCCGCCGAGCAGCCGCTCGCGAACGAGAGCGCGAGGAACGGCCAGAGAGCGTCGGCTCCGGAGAGGCTGACGAGGAGCAGGCCGCCGGTGATCGCCGCGTCCACGAAGAGCGAGCCGAGGTAGATGAGCTTGCGCGAGAACCGGTCGGCGATCGCGCCGGCCGGCAGGGCGAGCAAGAGCAGCGGCAGGAACTCGGCCAGGCCGACCAGGCCGAGGTGGAGCGGGTTTCGCGAGATGTCGTAGACCTGCCAGCCGACCGCGACGAACACCATCTCCCGCCCGAACCCGTAGCCGATCGACGACCAGAGCAGGAGCGCGTAGTCGCGCTCGCGGAGCACGGGTGGGAGCCGCCGCCTCATCGGACGACAACGCTATTCGTACGATGCGGCCGTGCGCGCAGTCGTGCTCGACCGACTCGGACAGCCGCGGCTCGCCGAGGTTCCCGCTCCCCCACGGGCGCTGCGCGTGCTCGCGACCGGGCTCTGCGGCTCCGACGTCGAGAAGATCGGTGCGGCGGCTGCCGGGACGGTGCTCGGGCACGAGGTCGTCGCTCGGCGCGAGGACGGCGTACGGCTCGCGCTGATCCACCACCTACCCTGCGGCGCCTGCGCCCGCTGCGAGGCCGGCCACGAATCGACGTGCGAGGCCTTCGCCGCCGCGACGATCGTTCCCGGCGGGTTCGCCGAGGAGGTCGCCGCGACCGACGGAATCGAGCTGCCCGACGAGGTCGACGATGCGACCGGCACCTACGTCGAGCCGCTCGCCTGCGTCATCCGCGGAGCCGAGCGCGTCCCTCGGGGACGCGTCCTCGTCGTCGGGCAGGGCTTCGTGGGCCGGCTCTTCGCCGAGGTCCTGCGCCGGCGCGGCGACACCGTCTTCGCGCGCGACCTCCGCCCCGAGCGGAACGGCCGGGAGCCGGACGGGCCGGTCGACGCGCTCGTGCTCTGCGCGCCCTCCGCCCCGCTCGACGCGGTCGAGCCGGGCGGGACGGTGCTCGTCTTCGCCGACGCGGGCCGGGTCGAGCTCGACGAGGTCTACCGGAGGGAGCTCACGCTCGTCGGCTCGCGCTCGGCCACGCCGGCTGCGATGCGCGAGGCCGCCGCGCTCCTCCCGGAGCTCGAGCTCCCGGCGCCGACGGTGCTCCCGCTCGCACGCTTCGCAGAGGGACTCGAGCTCTATCGCAGCGGCCGCGCGCTGAAGGTCGTCTTCACTCCGTGAGGGCCTTGCGCTTCCACGGCCCGGGCGACCTGCGGCTCGAGGAGGTTCCCCGCCCCGAGCCGGGCTCGGGCGACGTGCTCGTCCAGATCGAGGTCGCGCTCACCGACGGCACCGACCTGAAGACCTACCGGCGCGGGCATCCGCTGTTGCTCGGCTCGCTCCCGAGCCCCTTCGGGCACGAGTTCTGCGGGATCGATGTCGCAACCGGCCGTCGCGTGGTCGCGGCGAACTCGGCGGCGGGCGACGACCGCGCAGAGCCGCCCGCGCTGCTGAACGGCGCCTACGCCGAGTTCCTGCTCGTGCCCGAGCGGATCGCGACCGTCAACCTCCTCCCCGTCCCGCCGGGGCTGGCGCCCGAGCTGGCAGCGATGATCGAGCCGCTCGCGTGCTGCCTCCGTGGCGTCGAGCGGGCGGAGATCCGGTCGGGGGATCGAGTCGCGATCGTGGGCGCCGGCCCGATCGGGCTGATGCTGTGCGCCTGCGTCGCCGACGCGGGCGGTCGGCCGGAGCTCGTCGGCGGCCGGCCGGAGCGGCGCGAGCTCGCACCCCTCTTCGGCGCTGTTGCGGGCGACGGCGAAGGCGCGGAGGTCGTGATCGAGGCGGCGGGCACGGAGGAGGCGTGGCAGCAGGCAGTCGAACTCGTCCGTCCCGGAGGCACCGTTGTCTTCTTCGGCGGACGGGAGCGCGGCAGCGAGCTGCGCGTCGACACGTACCGGCTGCACTACGAGGAGCTGACGCTCCGGGGAGCCTTCCACCACGCGCCGCGCCACGTCCGCGCCGCGCTCGCCTTTCTCGCGAGCGGCGCCCGTCCGTTCGAGCGGCTGATCACGCACCGAGTCGGGCTCGAGGGTGTCGCAGCGCTGCTGGCCGATCCGCCGCGGGACTACCTGAAGGCCGCGGTCATTCCCTAGGGCGCGACGTCGAGGCCGGCAGCGAGCGCCGCCTGCCGGAGCCGGGCGTCACGGCTGACCATGGTGACGCCCGAGCCGAGCACAGCCGCCGAAGCGAGGTGGATCGCATCAGCACCGCGGAGCCGATGCCGGGACGCTGCCAGGGCCGCCACTTCTGTGACGTAATCGTCCAAGTCAACCACTGCGATGTCCCGCCAACGATCCTCGACCTCCTGCCGAGCTCTGCCGAGCTGTCGCCGACCACGAATCGACGCGCGCGCCCTGGCCGCGAGCGCTGCGTGGGTTTCGACATAGGTCAAACGTGACGCGAAGACGTCGGCCGCCTCGTCCCACAGCTGAACGACGGTCCGAAAACCTTGCTCCTGCGCAGCCACATCCACGAGCGCCGACGCATCGAGGTAGAGCTTCAGAACTCGACGCCTCGCCTCATCGCGATCACGATGTCGGAGAGGCGCGGGCCGGGCGGGAGCTTCGGCAGCTTCGAGATGTCGATCGGCTGCTTCGGTCGTTTTGCCGGGATGATCGTCCCTTCGCGAACCAGGCGCGCATGGAGTTGCTCGTCCGTCTCGGGCCCGAGGATTCGGGCGACGATGGCGCCGCGCTCCGTGACGATCACCTCGTCGCCGTCCTTGACGCGGGCAAGGTAGGAGCTCAGGTTCTCTCGCAGCTCACGAACGCCCACCTTCACGACCATGAGCGTAGTGTACGCCTGGCCTCCGCGAAAGTGTCCACAAAGGACGAGGGAGCTAGCCGAAGAGCGTCAGCGCCGGCTCGCGCTCGCCGCGCAGGAGCTCGAGATCGACCTCGACGCAGCGGATCCCCCGCGACTCCGCCAGCGTGACGGCCTGCGGCTTGAAGCGCTGCGCGGCGAGGATCCCACGGCAGAGCTCGCGCGCGGGATCCACGCGGATGAAGCCGAGGTAGCGCGTGAGCTGCTCGACCGCCTCGATCGTCCCGAGCCGCTTGATCTCGACGGCGACCCAGCCGTCGTCGCAGTCGCGGCACATCAGGTCGACCGGCCCGACGTCGGTCGACCACTCGCGCCGCACGAGCCGGAGCTCCTCCTCGAGCCAGCCCGGCCGCTCGGCGAGCGCCTCCTGCAGGTCGCGCTCCACGCCGTCCTTGGCGAGCCCGCCGACCTCGTCCATCGCCTGCTCGACGTCGCTCAGCACCTCCGCGATCCTGATCTCGAGCCGGTCCTCCGTCTTGCCGGCCCGCTTGCGGACGACGATCAGCCCCGGCTCCTCCTCGATCACGGTCGGCGGGGTCATCCAGTTCAACGGCTTGTAGCCGCCGCTGTCGGCGTGCACGAGCACCGACCCGTCGGACTTGAGCAGGAGCAGGCGCGTCGACTCGGGTAGGACGGCGGTCAGCCGGCCGGTGTAGACGACCTCGCAGCGGGCGACGATCAGGCGCATCGGCCGGGGACCGTACTGTCCGTTTCGGACGTGTCCCGCCCGCACATGTCCCAGGGTCTGTCCCTCGGACATGTCCCACTCAGACGTGTCCAGGGTCTGTCCCTCGGATGCCTCGAACGGACACGACCCTGCGGGGTGCTCTCGGCGCTACTGCTCGGCGCGGCGCTTGGCGGACGCGAGCCAGCTTCGCCGCACGAGCCCGCTGAACGGGCGGACGACGAGCCAGTATGCGGCGAAGCGCCGGCGCGAGGCGGCGTCGGTCAGATAGACGCGGGTCTCGGTCTCCAGGCGCGTCCCACCCGCCTCCGGCAGCGCCCGGAAGTCGATCGCCATCTTCGCGTAGCCCGGCTCGTCGAACGCGGCGAAATCGTCGATCGGCCGGAGACCGCCGCGCGGCGTCCAGGGCTTCCCGATCGCAACGTAGACGCCGTCGGAGAAGCTCCCGAACCCGTCCTTTCGCATCGCGTCGAGCAGCGTTCCGGCGGAGTCCGCGCGGAGGCCGCGCAGGCGGAAGAGCGCTCGCACGAGCGGCGTCTCGGCGGCCCGCACCTCGAGCGCCGCCGCGAGGACGCGCTCCGGGTCTGCCTCCACCCACAGCGAGTGGCGCTCGCGGTGGTGCCAGACGGGAAGTGCGCGGTCGAGCCCGCGCTGGTACGAATCGTCCAAGCTCACCGCGAGCCAGTCTTCCATGCGGATCGCCCTTCGAGCCCTCATCCTCTGCCTGCCCCTGCTCGCGCCGGCGGTCGCGAGGGCCGAGGTGCGCGTGGTTCCGCCGTTCGATCCGGCCGAGTACGCGGATCGTGCCGCCGTCGGGCTGCTCGTGCCCGGAGCAGGGCCGGAGGTCACCCGCGAGGGCACGCTCGCAGCCCTGACCCGCGGCAAGCTCGAGCACGACCTCCTCGGCGGCGTCCCCGGCGGCCCGCCGCTGATCGAGCTCGGCCGGCCGGACGGCAACCCCGTCGTCCTCGTCTCGCTCCCGCCGCCGGGAACGAGCACGAACGACCGTCGCTACCCGATCGCGGTGCTCGGCTCGACGGGGCTCCTCACCTCCGACTCGACCCGAATAGACGGCCTCGTCTCCGTCACCGACGTCGCCACCGGGAGGCTGGAAGCAGTGCCCTCGGCCGATCCCGTGACGGCGCTCGAGCTCCTCGACGAGCGGATCGAGCGCAACGACCGGCTGCGGCTGCCGTTCACGATCCTGCTCGTCGCCGTCGTAAGCGCGCTCGCCCTCGTGCGTCCCCGCCTCGCCCTGCGGGCGATCCTGGTCGCGCTCGCCTTGAACCTGTGGCTCGATCCGTGGCTCGCGCTGCTGGCAGGGGCGGCCGCCCTCGCCTTTCCCCTCGGCCTCGCGTGCGTCGGAGTGCTGGCGGCGTACCTCGTCTCGCTCGGGATCGATCCCGAGACGGTCGCCCTCTCGCCGCTCGGCCCGTCGCAGTCCGGGCGCTTCTACGGGGTCAATAACCTCCTGGGGACGCTGCTGCTCGCGCCGGCGCTGCTCGGTGCCGCGTTGCTCGGGCGCGCGGGAATCCTGGTCGCCGCGCTGTCGCTTGTCGCGGTCGGGGGCAACCGCTTCGGTGCCGACGGCGGCGGTCTGGTCGTCCTCGGCGTCGCCTACCTCGTACTAGCGTTTCGGCTGCGCGGGATCCGGCCGACGCCGCGGGTGCTGGCCGCGGTCGCGGCGGGAGGCGTCGCGCTGGCGCTCGGCGTACTCGCGCTGGACGCGATGACCGGAGGCGAGAGCCACGTCACGCGGGCGGTCGGCGACGGTCCTGTCGCGCTCGCCGCCGATCTCGGCGACCGGCTGGAGCTCTCGGTTCGGCGCACGGTGGCGAGCGCAGGAGCGACAGCCGTCGTCCTGGCGGGGCTCGCGCTCCTGGTGTGGCTCGCGGCCCGCCGTCCGCGCCGGGCCCTGCTCGACGCCCTGCTTGCGGGGCTCGCGGTCTCGCTGCTCGTCAACGACACGCCTGCCGACGTGATTGCGGTCGGCGCCGCAGTGGCGCTCGCGTTCGCGCGCGCACCGCAGGCAGTTGCCGCAGAACCCGCGGGCGGCTCTGGTTAGACTCAGCGCGAATGCGCCGCCCGGTCGCCATAGCCCTTGCAGCGCTCGCATTCGCCCTGGCGGTCGGACTCACGGCCTGCGGCGGCGGCGAGACGGTCACGCCTACTCCGGAGACGATCGTGGGCACGCTCCCGGAGCAGACGACCGAGACCGAGCCGACGGAAACCGGCGAGACCACCGAAACGGGCGAGACGACCGAGACGGAGCCGGCGGTCGAGGGCGACGCGGCCGCGGGCGAGGCGGTCTGGGCCTCCGCCGGCTGCGGCGGCTGCCACACGCTCGAGGCGGCCGGGTCGTCGGGCAACATCGGCCCGAATCTCGACGAGTCGCAGCCGGATGCCGAGCTGACGACCGACAGGGTCACGAACGGGATGGGCGCGATGCCGGCGTTCAAGGATCAGCTGAGCGAGAAGCAGATCGCCGACGTGGTCGCGTACGTCGTCGAGTCGACCCAGTAGGCCCGATCCTCCCGCCGGAGTTTCCCCGCAGAGTCGACGCGTTCGCGTGCGACCTCGATCGGACGCTGATCGCCGAGGACGGCGTCCTCCGGCCGCGCACGATCGCCGCGATCCGGGCTGTCCGCGAGCGCGGCAGCCACGTCCTACTCGTCACGGGCCGGATGTTCCGCTCAGCGCTGCCGTACGCCCGCGCGGCCGGAATCGAGGAGCCGCTCGTCTGCTACCAGGGCGCCGTCGTCGCCGAGCCGGCGAGCGGGGAGTTCCTGCGCCACGAGCCGATCCCGCTCGAGCTCGCGCGTGAGGCGATCGGGGTCGTCCAGGACGAGGGTTTCCGGCTCAACTGCTACGTGGACGACGACCTCTACGTCGCCGAGGTGACCGAGAACGCCCGCTCCTATGCCGACTTCCAGCACATTCCGGTCACCGCCGTCGGCGACCTGCTCGCGTGGCTCGAGCGCCCTCCGACGAAGCTCGTCTCCGTCGACGAGCCAGCGGCGCTGGACGGCCTGCGAGCGGTGCTCGTCGATCGCTTCGCCGACCGACTCTTCATCGCGAAGTCGCTTCCGTACTTCCTCGAGCTCGCGAGCCCGGCGGTCTCGAAGGGGAGCGGGCTCGCGTTCCTCGCCGAGCATCTCGGCTTCGCGGCCGAGCACACGGTCGCATTCGGCGACGGCGAGAACGACCTCGAGCTGCTCGACTGGGCGGGCTTCGGAGTCTCGGTCGAGAACGGCCACGAGGCCCTCGTCGCCCGCGCCGACTGGCTCTGCCCGGGCGCTGAAGAGGAGGGCGTCGCCCAGGCGCTCGAAGCCTTTCTAGACTTGCGCGCATGATCGACCTCAAGGCAGCGCGCCACGACCCCGAGGGCTACCGCGCCGCCCTCGCCCGGAAGGGTGCGGCCGAGGCCTTCGACGCCCTGCTCGAGGCGGACGAGCGCTGGCGCGCGCTCGTGCCGCGGATCGACGAGCTGCGCAGCCGCACGAAGCTCAAGGGCAAGCCCTCTCCGGAGCAGCTCGCGGAGCTGCAAGGCGTCAAGGAGGAGCTCCGGACGGCCGAGGAGGAGCTGGCGGCGGCCGAGGCAGCGCGCGACGCGGCCCTTGCGCAGGTGCCGAACCCGCCTCACGAGTCGTCGCCCGACGGCTGGAGCGACGAGGACGCGGAGGAGCTGCGCCGAGTCGGCGAGCCGCCCCGGCTCGCGGAGGCGAAGGAGCACACCGAGCTCGGGCGGTTCGACATGGAGCGCGCCGCCCGCCTCTCCGGCTCCCGCTTCGGCTACCTGATCGGCGACACCGCCCTACTCGCGCTCGCGCTCTACCGGGCCGCGCTCGACCATCTCTCCCGGAACGGGTTCCTGCCCGTGATCCCGCCCGTGCTCGTCCGCGAGGAGGCGATGATCGGCACCGGCTTCTTCCCCACCGAGCGCTCGAACATCTACGCGCTCGCCGGCGACGACCTCTACCTCACCGGCACTTCCGAGGTGGCCCTCGCGGGCATCCACGCCGGCGAGATCCTCGACCCCGCCGAGCTGCCGCTCCGCTACGCCGGCTTCTCGACCAACTTCCGCCGCGAGGCGGGAGCGGCCGGCAAGGACACCCGCGGGATGTTTCGCGTGCACCAGTTCAACAAGGTGGAGATGTTCGTCTACACGCGGCCCGAGGACTCGTGGGCCGAGCACGACCGGCTGATCGAGCTCGAAGAGGCGTTCCTGCGCACGCTCGGGCTTCCCTACCGCGCGGTCAACGTCGCCGCCGGCGACCTCGGCGCGCCCGCGGCGAAGAAGGTCGACCTGGAGGCCTGGTACCCCTCGCAGGAGCGCTACCGCGAGGTCACGTCCTGCTCGAACACGACCGACTTCCAGGCGCGGCGGCTCGGGATCCGCTACCGCGGCGAGACCGGGATCGAGCCCGTCCACACCCTGAACGGGACGATGGTGACCGATCGAGCCGTGCTCGCGATCCTGGAGAACTTCCAGGGCGAGGTGCCGGACGCGCTGAAGCCGTTCGGAGCTCCGGCCACGATCACGCGCTAGCCTCAGCACCTCGGCGGGGTGCCGGAGCGGTCGAACGGGGCGGTCTTGAAAACCGCTGGGCGTGCAAGCGCCTCGTGGGTTCGAATCCCACCCCCGCCGCTCAGACCTCGTTCCCCGCTGACGGCGGCCGAGCCCCGGTAGTACCTTTGCGCGATGCCGCGTCGCGACGAGACCTCCGCTCGCTCCCGTCGCGAGGGCGCTTGCACCGGTTGACGCCGAGACGCACGCTCCTGCTGAGCGCCCTCATCCTGGGTGCGGCGGTGTTCCTCCGGCTCGACCAGTACTTCTCGGAGCGCTCGCTCTGGCTCGACGAGTCGCTGCTCGCGCTGAGCGTGATCGACCGCCCGATCTCCCGGCTCGCCGACCCCCTCTCCCTCAGCCAGGGCGCCCCGTTCGGATTCCTCGCCGCCGCGAAGCTGAGCGTCCTCTCGTTCGGGAAGTCGGAGCTCGCGCTGCGGCTCGTGCCGCTCCTCTCCGGGCTCGCGGCGCTCGGCTTCTTCTCGGTGCTCGCCCGCCGGGTCACGAGTGGCCTCGGTGTCCTCCTCGCGCTCGCGCTCTTCGCCTGCTCCGGCTCCCTCATCCTCTACTCGTCGGAGTTCAAGCAGTACTCGACCGAGGTCGCGGCCGTACTCGCACTCTCCGCCGTGGCGATCACTGACAAGCGCCTGACGGCACGGCGCTATCTCGTCGTCGCAGCGCTCGGCGCGGCCCTCCTCTGGTTCGCGTACACGACGGTGTTCTTCCTCGCCGCCTTCGCCTGCGCGTACGGCCTCTGCTTCCTGCTCGGTCGCCGTTGGAAGGAGTTGGCGACGGTCGCGGGCGGCTCGCTGATCTGGCTGGCGAGCGGCCTGGCCGTGTACCGGATCTCCTACGACGACCTCGGCTCGCTCGATTCGGCGGTCGAGCGGGCCTCGGGAGACTCGACCTCGTCGTCTCTGCGGCTGCTCGTCGACGCCGGGACGTTCATCGCAAACGGCGCTGTGGGCGTCACCGGCGGGACGCCGCTGCAGGAGCTGGTTCGTCTGCTCGCCGGCGCACTCGGGGTCGTGGGAGCAGTCCTGCTCCTCCGCGCGAAGCCCTTCGTCGGCCTGATGCTCGGCTTGCCCCTCGCGTTCATGGTCGGCGCGGTCCTGATCGGCCGCTACCCGGTCTTCGAGCGCACGGTGCTGATCGGCGTGCCGGCCGCCGTCCTCTTCGTCGCCCACGGGACCGGCGCAGCCGCCGGCCGCGTCCGTGCCCCGGCGGGCACCGCACTCGGGCTGGCGCTGGCGATCCTGTTCGTGTCCTACCCGCTGAAGAGCGCCGCAGAGGACGTCGGCTCGCCGGCCGGGATCAACCAGGGTCTAAGGCCTCTGCTCCAGGAGCTCGACCGCCGCTGGCAGCCGGGCGACAGCCTCTACGTGCACTACGCGGCGCAGTACGGCTTCCGCTACTACGCCGACTGCGACTGCCTCCGGCCGGCCTCGTCGTCCCAACCGCTGTCGCTGGCCGACCGCCGGACCGACGGGCCCTCCCTGTGGCACGGGGTGCTCCTCTCCCGGCCGCCCGGGCTGCGGATCGGCGCCCGTCATACCCCCGGCGACTGGCCCGCGTACCTGAGCGAGGTCGACGAGCTGAAGGGCCGCGAGCGTGTCTGGGTCCTGTCCTCGCATTCGGAGCCCGAGGAACAGGTGTTCATGAATTCCCTCCTTCCGGAGCATCTCGACCGGATCGGCACACGGCGGGCGGTCTTCACGGAAGGCGCTGGGAGGTTGCTGCTCTACGACCTCAGCGGCCCCGGCTGACCAGCACGGCGGCTCGCCCCGAGTCGAGCGCCCGCGCCAGTAGCGTCTCGACGGAGAGCGTCACCGGCTCGGGGCTGCGGTAACGGATCAGCGTGAACCGCTCCGCCTCGACTCGCTCGACGACCCGGAAGCGTGGATCGGGAGCCGCCGGCGCGGCGGGGCGCGGCGTCCGAGGATCGGCGATCGAGCCCAGCGGTCGTCTCGCTCCGGCGATCAGGTCGATCTCGCTGACCCGAACTCGGGCCGAGCGTTGCTTACGCGACGCGCCCAGGTAGAGCTCGAGCGGAAGGGCGCCGTCGAGCGGCGTGACCACGATCGCGCGCGGGCCGGCCGTCGGGCCGATAACCTCGGCAGCCCGCCGCCAGTCCTCGCGGTGGTACTTCGGCTCCCGGAGAGCAGTCACGGCGAGGGCGGCCGACAGGAGGACGAGCGCGGCCAGGGCGGCCGCGCCGAGACGGCCCGCCCGCTGCGCCACGAAGCCGGCTCCAACCGCCAGTGTCAGCGGCACGACGGCCACGATCACGTTCTTGTAGACGACGTAGTCCAGCCCCAGGAGCGAGAGCACGGCGGGGACGGCGACCGCAGCCGCGCCGATCCCGGCCGCGAGAACCCCGCCCGTCCGCTCCGCCGGGGAGCTCCGCCGGACGAGGAGCCAGAGCCCGACGGCGGCGAGCGTCGCGGCGGCCGCCGCCGCCGCGAACGCGTACGGCAGGGGAACCTCGAACCCGATCAGGAAGATCGCGGGGATCTGCGCCAGCCGCGACACGAGCCCGCTCTCCGCGATCCAGCGCGGATTCTCGAGCTGCTGCAAGGCCACGGGCAGGAGCGCGATCCCGGCGGCGGCCACCGACGCCACGGCAAGGAGCGCGGCCCGCCGATCCCGGTGTTTGCGTAGCAGCCAGATCGCCTCGGGCACGACGAGGAAGAGCGCGAAGTAGTGCGTTGCGAGCGCCAGAGCCGAGGCGAGAGCCCAGAGCACGAGCCGGCGCGGCCGCGGGTCCCGCAGGCTACGAGCGAAGCCGAGGAACGAGAGGCTCCCGAGCAGGACGAGCAGCATGTAGGCCCGCCCTTCCTGGGAGTACCAGACGAGCAGGGGGTTCGCCGCCACCAGCGCGGCCGCCGCGATCCCCGCCCGACGCGAGACCAACTCGCGGCCGGCGAGGTAGGCGACCGGCACGACCGCGGTTCCGAGCAGTGCCGGCAGCGAGCGGAGGCCGACCTCGCCGGTTCCGAAGAGCTGCGCCCACAGCCAGGCCAGGACGTAGTAGGCGGGCGGGGTCGACTCGCTGTCCGGGAGCGCCGCGAGCATCGAGCCGAAGCCCCGCTCGACCAGCGAGACCGTGACGACCTCGTCGACCCAGAAGCTCTTCGCATCCAGCGTGGGGAGGCGGAGAAGAGCCGCGAGCGCGGTGAGCGCGGCGACAGCGAGGCCGGGAGGAAATCTCGTCGTCGCGACAGGCCCCACGGTCGGCTGAGCGCTCAACAGCCGTCCGAGCGGGAGCCGGCGGGGCGGCTGAGGTCGTAGATCGCGAACTCCGCGGTCCGGCGGCGAACGGCGAAGCGGGCGCCGACGTCGGACTCGAAGGACGCGAGCCGCTCGCGCAGCGGGCCGCCGGTGAAGATCAGGCACGACGGTCGGGGCCGACCGGCGAGCGCGGCGGTCAGGCCTCGGCGAGCCTCCCCCTCGAAGTCGCTCTCCCAGCCGCTCGCGAGCAGCCGCCCGGCAGTCCAGCCGTAGTAGAAGGCCGGATCTGCGTAGTGCGTGTCGACGTAGAGGGCTCGCTCCGTGTGGTCGGCCGCCTCCCCGATCGCCGTGTAGCGAGCCGCCTTGGCCGGAAACTCGGGGTTCGAGGACACGGGCTCCAGCTTGGCGAGGACGAGGACGGCCACGAGCGCGGCTCCCACGCCGACGCCGATCGCCGCCTGCCAGTCCGCGATCCGGAGCCGCGCCAGCAGCGCCTCGCAGAGGCTTCCCAGCGAGAGAGCCACGATCGGCACGAGCGGGAGGGAGTAGTAGTTGTGGGACGAGATGTGCGCCGTGAACACGAAGCCGAGGAGCGCGTAGCCCACCCAGAGCGCGCCGAGGAGCGTTCTCGGTCGACCCGGCCGGGCGAGGAGGAGCCCGGCGGCGCTCGCGAGCAGGACCAGCACAGCGATCGCCTCCCGCCCGAACGGGTAGGTCAGCACGTAGGCGATCTCGCCCCACCACGCCTCCCAGAACGCACGATCGGCGAGCAGCTCGGGCGCCACCTTGGAGCCGAAGTGCCCGCCGAGGAACGTCTCGACGAACGTGCCGTAGACGTACCAGGCGAACATCGGCACGACGCAGAGGCAGAAGCCGGCCAGACTGCGGCTCAGGATCGCCTCGCGGGCGCCCAGCCGCCGGACTGCCAGCGCGACAAAGACCGCGAAGACGAACGACGCCGCGATTCCCGGCTTGACGAGAAGGGCGGCGGCCGAGACGGCGGTCGCCGCCGCAAGTCTCCCCCGCGACGGGTGCTCGTCGTAGCGCACGATCGCCCACACGGCGGCGAGGATCGCGGCCACGAGCAGGGACTCGGGCTGGAAGCTCCGCGAGGCGAGCACCGCGAACGGCACGAAGAGATAGACGGCGCAGGCGACGAGCGCCGCCGCGGGGCGGGCCAGCCGCCGCGCGAGCCGGTAGAGGAACAGGGCGCCGAGCACCCACAAGAGCGCCGCGAGCGCCCGTGGAGCCCAGAGGATCTCGCGTCCGGCGAGCCGATAACTCCCCGCCGCGAGCAGCTCCATCACGGGAGGCTCGATCAGCTCGACCTGGTCGTCCCAGGCCGCCGCGACGCGTCGCTCCTGCGGGGTCAGGCGGGCCGAGTCGTCCAGGTAGTACATTCGCGCGACGAGCGCAGCGTGGAACTGGCGCGAGACCCCGTTGTCGAATGGTGGAGCGCCGATGCCGTCGAGCCGGACCGCGAACGCGAGCAACAGCATGAAGACGAGCACGGCTGCCCGGGATCGCCGCCCGCCAGTTGCCCGCCCGCCAGTCCGCTGCCCGCGCGGGTGCATCGGGTTCTCCCGGTGGCTCCGCAGCGGCGATCATCGAGTCGTCGATCGCCTTCACCGTGCTCCAAACGATATGCGCGCCGAGCCCAAGAGCAAGCCCGTGAGGGCCGGCGAGCGAAGCCTGCCCGTTGCGACGCTGCTCGCCGCGCTTGACCGAGGCCTCGCCCGGCTGGCTGATCTGGAAGAACGTCGACTCGGCGCTCGGCGGGGCGGGCGACGTGGATTCGGTCGCGCCGCAACGCGACTGGCCGCGCCTGGCTCGAGGTCTTCCGCACCTGGGCCGCGGAGGCCGGTCTGGGACCCGTGATCGTCTGCCGCCACCTGCCGGGGACGCTCTTCCTCGTCGCCTGCGAGCCGGAATCCGGCCGGCTCGTCGAGCTCGACGTCTACTCCCGGCTCGTCCTGCGCGGCACGGCGTATCTCGAGCCGGAGGAGCTGGCGCCGCTGGCGCAGCTCGATCCGCGCGGGTTTCGCCGCCTGCGGCCGGGCGCCGAGGGTCTGCTCCTGCTGCTCGGGAACGGCGCGCCAGACGCACGTCTCCGCGAGTCGCTCGCCTCCGACCGCGACGGCGCCTCGCGGGCTGCGGCGCTCTTCGGGCGGTCGTCGCACGCCGCCCTCCTGTGCGCCGAGGAGGCGGCGGCGGGCCGGCGGAACCGGCGGGCGATGGTGCGCTGGAGGCTCGGCGCGCTCGCGCGGGTCGGCCGGGCTCCGCGACTCGCAGGCGCGCGCGTCGCCTTCGGCCTGCGGCGCGGCGGCCGGTGCCCGGTGCTCGCCGCGCTCGCGGCGGGCCGGCGCGTCCCGGCCGACGAGACGGCCTGGCTCGAGGACGTTCGGCGCACGCATCTGGTCGTCTGATCTACTGCGCCCATGAGCACGGGAGACCACCTCGCGTAGGCGCAACTGGGGCACCCCGCTCGCGCTCCAGGTCCTCGCCCGGCTCAGGCGTCCCGCGTTTCTCGGCACCCTGAGGCGCACGCGTCCGCTGAGCGACGTCTGGGGCTTCGACCGCGGCACGCCGGTCGACCGCTACTACATCGAGCGCTTCCTCGCGTCGCGCCGGTCCGACATCCGCGGCCGGGTGCTCGAGCTGATGGACAGCGGCTACACCGAGCTGTACGGAACCGGCGTCACCCAGGCCGACGTCCTCGACATCGACGCCTCCAACCCGAAGGCGACGATCGTGGACGATCTCACGACCGGCGAGTCGCTGCCCTCGGACGCCTTCGACTGCTTCATCCTCACGCAGACGTTGCACATCGTCTACGACGTCCGCGCGGCGCTGCGCACGGCGCATCGCGTCCTCCGGCCCGGCGGGCGTGCTCCTCGCGACGGTCCCGTCCGTGAGCCGGATCTGGCGGCCCGGAAACGACTTCTGGCGGTTCACCGACGCTTCGATCACGCCGCTCGTCAAGGACGCCTTCGGGGACGACGTCGAGGTGCGCACGTACGGCAACGTGCTCACGGCGGTTGCGTTCCTGATGGGGATGGCGCACGAGGAGCTGACCCGAAAAGAGCTCGAGACGCGCGATCCGAGATTCCCGGTGACCGTCGCCGTCCGAGCTGTCAAGCGCTAGAGCTACCGCCGCCCGGCCGCCGGGTGATCGTCCACTCGACGGCCGCGCTCAGCAGGCCGGCGAGGAACGCCGCGTGGCCGGCGGCGACGCGGGGCCGGCGAGCGTCGCGGAGGATCCGCCAGCACAGGCTGCCGCTGTCGCGCGTCAGACGCCAGAGCACATGGCGGTCGCGCAGGCCCAGGTGCTTGCCGTAGAAGCCGCCCTGGCCGCGGCCGTACTCCCAGCGCAGCCGGACATAGTCGTCGGAAGACCGCCAGGCGCGGTGATAGAGCACGGCCCGCGGCTCGTAGACGATCCGGTAGCCCGCCTCGAGCAGCCGGTAGCAGAAGTCGTTGTCCTCCCCACCCCCGGAAAGCGCTTCGTCCCCGGACCGAGGCGCTCGTCGAAGAGCCCCACCTCGTCCACCGCGCCCCGGTACATCGCCATGTTGTTCGGATAGAGGATGTCGTTGCCGATCCGCCCCTCGTAGACCGCCGGCTCCTCGTCCGTCATCAGCGACGGAGCGAATCCCCCCGGTACCTCCGGCTCGCCGGGTCGGACCTGTCCGGTCACGACCGTGCGCGGGCCTCCCTCGACGACCGCCGAGACGAGCTGGGCGAACCAGGTGGGCGTGGCGAGCATGTCGTCGTCGGCGACGACGAGCAGCTCGTGGCGGGCGGCGCCGATCCCTTCGTTGCGGGCCGCGCTCAAACCGCGCGCCCGAGAGAGCCGGTAGACGAGCTCGCACCCCCGCGCCGGCTCGGTCGCCGCCAGCTCGGCATCCGGCGAGTCGCTCTGATCGATCACGACGATCTCGCTCGGAACGTGCTCGCCCGCCTGGATCGACTCGACGAGAGCTCGGACGAACCCCGGCCGGTTCCTCGTGCACACGATGAGCGATGTCGGGGGAAGGCTCATCCGGCTCGCAATCTAGACTCCCGAAGCGCCGGCGGCGCGGCGCGCGGATCGAGACGACCGACCGAGCACACTCTGGCCCGCCTTCACGACACCTCCGGCTCGAACCTGCCGGGCTCGATCCTCGAGGTGCTCCACCCGGACGGGTTCGCCGCGCCGGTGCTCACGCTGGGAACGGCATGCCCCGAGACGCTCCTCGGCAGCGGCGGGGGAACGGCCTCCGGGCCGGCCGGGCTGGTGATCCTCGCGCCCACGGTCGCCGAGTGCCGCAGCAAGGGCTGGCTCGAGCACGCCGTCCTCTCCACGGTCGCCGGCCTGGCGGCCGACGGTGTCGCATACGCGCTGGTCCCGCGGCTCTGGCGGAGATCGGCGCGCCGGCTGCTGGTCGCCGCCGGGCTCGAGCTCGAGCTCGACCTCCTGCACCTCCCCGACACGGCACGAACACGCCACCTCGTGCCGCTCGAGCGGGCGGCGCTCGACTACCTCCTCTCGACCCTGCTCTCCAGGAGACGCTGGGAGAAGCCGATCGGAGAGCTCGTCGGCCGGCTCCCGCCGGCGCTGACGAGGACGCTGGCGTCGGTCGGCTTCGTCGCCCGGCCGGCGGGCGCGCGACCGGCGTTCGAATGGCTCTACGAGCTGGAAGGCCAGGAGCATTCGCGCGGCTCGGTCGTCATCAGCAGGTCGTGGCATCCACTGCACGAGGGGATCGTGCTCCATCGTTTCGAGCGCGGAGCCTCTCGGCCCTCCGCAATCGCCAAGCTGCGACTCGACGAGGACGGGGCCGACCGGACACAGGAGGAGGCGCGGACGCTCGCGGAGCTTCGGCCCGACGCGGCGGCCGCCGGCGCGGAGGTGCCGCGTCCGCTCGCCCTCGCTTCGGTGGGCACGCGCCCGGTGCTGCTCGAGACGGCGCTACGACGGGCAGCCGGCTGCCCTGGCCCTCCACTCGAGCCCGCGTCGGCTGGGAGCCGTGCTCGAACAGGTGGTGGAGTGGCTCGTCCAATGGCACACGCTGACGCGCCACCCCACGCCTCTCACCCGATCCCAGCTCGAGCGAGAGCTCGTTCAGCCGGCGGCGGAGCTGGCCGCTGTCGTCGCCGGAGGAGACGCCTACGCGAGGCGGCTCGGGCAACTGTGTGCGGAGGCCGAGGACAGTCCGCTTCCGCGCGTGGCAGTCCACAATGATCTGACGATGTGGAACGTGCTTCTCGAGGCAGAGGCGGGGTTCGGCGTCGTCGACTGGGAAGGCGCCGAGCCGGCGGGGCTGCCGCTGTCGGACTTCTACTACGCCGCGGTCGACGCCGTGGCCGCCGTCGACGGCTACCGCAGCCGCCTCGCAGCGTTCGAGGCCTGCTTCTCGCCCGTGGGCGAGCACGCAGGGACCGTCGCGCGGCTGCGGGCGCGCCTCCTCGAAGTCCTCGACCTGTCGCCCGGGCAAGCGGAGCTGTGCTTCCACGCCTGCTGGTTACGGCAGGCGACCGACCCGCGGCGGGCAGCGCGCCCGGACGACCGCGGGCCTTTCCTGCAGATCGTCAGCCTGATCGCACGGGACTCCCTCGGCGCCCGACGGCTCGCGGTGGCCTAGGTGCGCGTCATCGCACTCCTCGCGACGTACAACGAGGAGCGGTTCATCGACGCCTGCGTCGAGAACCTCGTCGCGCAGGGAATCGACGTCTACCTGATCGACAACGAATCGACGGATCGAACGCTCGAGCTCGCCCGGAGGCACGTCGGGAAGGGAATCGTCGGGATCGAGAGCTTTCCGCGGGACGGCACGTACCGCTGGCGGGCGATCCTCAAGCGGAAGGAGGAGCTGGCCGAGGAGCTCGACGCGGACTGGTTCATGCATCTCGACGTCGACGAGATCCGCCTCCCGCCACGCGCCGGCACGACCCTCGCCGAGGCGTTCGCCGAGCTCGACGAACAGGGCTACAACGCGGTCAACTTCAGCGAGTTCACCTTCATCCCGACCCTGGAGGAGCCGGATCACGACCATCCGCGCTTCCAGGAGACGATGCGCCGGTACTACCCGTACAAGACGACGTCGCTGCACGGGCTCAAGGCGTGGCGCAAGCCGGTGCGCTCGACCCGAAGGCTCACGCTGCCGCTCCTCGGCGGCCGGCGCGAGACGGCTCAGATCGCGTGGTCGGGCGGCCACCGCGTCCGCTTCCGGGGCCTTCGCGCCTACCCCCGCTCGTTTCGGATGCGCCATTACCTGTTTCTCAGCATCCCGCACGCGATCGAGAAGTACGTCGAGCGCACCTACGACGCCGACGAGGTCAAGTCGGGCTGGCACCAGTGGCGCGCGCGGGTCACGGAGTCGGCGCTGCGACTCCCGTCGAGCTCCGAGCTCCGCCCCTACGAGTCGGACGACCTGCTCGACCCGTCGGATCCACGGCGAGAGCACTACGTGAGCCAGTGGCTCTAGCGAAGGAGCCGCTCTGGCGCCGGCTCGTCGCGGACGCGAGACACGGGAGGTTTCCCGGGTACTTGCGCGTTCGCCAGGAGGCGCATTTCCTCCTCGCCTCGGCCCGAGCGCGGTTTCGCCCATCGCCCGAGGCCCGCGAGCCCGAGATCCACGTCTTCGTCCTCTGGTCGAACGCTCTCGGCCAGGAGGAGCGGATCCTTCGCGACATCTCGGACGAATTCGTTGTGCGCGACGTGCGCCGGGTGAGCTGGCCCGCCGCCGAGTTCTCCTGGAACCTGACCCGGTTCTACGGCGGCACGCTGCCGCCGCGGGCGGAGAAGGAGAGACACTGCGGCACCGACCCGTTCCTCGTGGTCGTCGTCGAGGATCCCGAGCCGTCCTATGCGCCGCGCCGCACGCCGAAGGGCGTGGTCAACGCCCGCACGTTCGACGCGAAGCAGCGACATCGCCGCTGGACGGGCGGCGGCCACCGGATCCACGCGAGCCTCGATCCGACCGAGGCCGAGCACGACCTGTTTCTCCTGCTCGGCCGGAGGACGGCCGAATACCGATCCCGGGCAGTTCCTGGAGCGGTCGAGTCGATGCCGGTCCCGACGGGCCGGTCGGCGCGGGCGGTTGGGAGAGCGTCGCCGAGCTCCTGACCGCGATCGAGGTCGCGACCGGGTACGCGGTGCTCGCCGAGAACGAGGGCGAGCTGGAGGTCGAGGTGCAGAACCTGACCCGAGCCGCGCTCACGGCGAACATCCCCGCCGCCGGGATCGGACGGGACGCACGTCACGACGCTGCTCGTCGCCGGTCGTCCGCTCACTCTCGCGCTCCGAAGCGCCGACGAGGCCCCGCTCGAGCGGAATCGCCGGCGTTGAGCGTCACCGCTGCAGTCCGGCGAGTCACGCGCCGGCATCCACCGCGTGCGCTGATCCTGCTCTACCACCGAGTCGCCGACTCGCACGCGGATCCGTTTCGCCTCGCGGTCTCGCCGCAGCGGTTCGAGCAGCAGCTCGAGCTGCTGCGCGGCCGTTACCGGGTGATCGTCCCTGGATCGCTTGGTGGACGAGCTCGACCAGGCTCCGAGCGACGAGCCCGCCGTGGTGGTCACGTTCGACGACGGCTACGTGGACAATCTCGAAGCCGCAGCTCCGATCGCCGGCTCGCTCGGGATCCCGATCACGGTCTTCGTCACCGTCGGCTCGGTGCTGGCGGAGCTCGGTTCTGGTGGGACGAGCTCACCGATCTCGTCTGTCGCCCCGGCGACCGGGAGGCCGTCGTCGTCCGGGTCGAGGGCCGCCGACGACGGTTTCGCACGACGAGCGCGAACGATCGGCTCCGCGCCTGCGTCGGGCTCCACCGGCTGCTCAGACGGCTGCCCGAGGCGTCGCCGACGTCGCGTCCTCGACGAGCTCGCCGCGACGAGCCCGAGCGCCGAGCCGCAGCCGACCGGCGGCAGACCGCTCACCGAGGACGAGTTGCTCCGGCTCGATCGCCTGGAGTCCGTGACGATCGGGTCGCACACCGTCAGCCACCCCGCGCTCACCTCCCTCGAACCAGCCGAACGGGAGGCCGAGATCGGAGGCTCGCGGCTCGCGCTCGAAAAGCTGCTCGGCCACGACGTCGGTCTCTTCTCGTACCCCTACGGCCGCGGCAGCGACGTCAACGCCGAGACGGTGCGAATGGCGGCCGCCGCCGGGTACCGGGCCGGATGCACGACCGTGCAGGAGGCGGTGTCGAGGCGGTCTCGGCCGCACGACCTTGCCCCGGCTGACCGTCCTCGACTGGACGCCGGAACAGTTCTCGCGCGGAGCTCGGCAGGCTCCTCTCGGAACGTTAGCCTCGCTGCGCTCGCTGCAGGCGGACGTAGCGCTCGGAGCGACGGTAGGCCCACAGCCCTCGAACGCAACCGGCGAGCTCGACGAGCACGAGCGAGGCGGGAAGGACGGTTCGAGCCCCGACGCAGCGACGCGGCCAGCCTGCGGAGCTGATGGACGAACACCCAGGCCGTCGCCACCAGGGCTTTCCACCGGTCGCGACGCCCCGCTCGGCCCGATTTCGTCAAGAGGGCCACCGTCCCGCAGCCCCAGCCGTCCAACTGCCCTTTCAGCGCCCCCGAGTCGCGCCGGTGGCGGTGACGCACGAGCACGGACGGCTCGAACGCCAATCGGTGCCCGGCGACCAGCATGCGATAGATGACGTCCTGGTCGCCTCCCCCCGCCGCGGGCGTTCCCGGGTCCGAGTGCGTCGTCGAAGCCGCCCAGCCGACGCAACGGCTCGACGCGAACGGCGACAGGCGAGAAGAGGGTTCCGGCCAGCATCGGCCAGTGCCGTGTGCTCAGCCCTCGGGTGGCCCCGGGCCGAGGACATGCCGCTCGAATCTCTGAGTGAAGCCGCCGCGCAGCTCGAAGAGCTCCTGCGCCTCCGTCTCGAGCTCGGCCGGCACGACGGGCCCTCCGCAGACCCCGACGTCCGGGTTCAGCGCGAACACCGTCGCGACGGAGCGCAGCCACCGGGGCGCCGGCAACCAGTCGTCGTCGGCCCAGACGCCAGGATCTCGCCTCGCGCGTCACGAAGCGCGCAGTTCCGGGCGCAAAGCTCAAGCCCGCCCGCTCCTCGACGACGTACCGGACATCGGGGAACCGAGCGACGAGCTCGCCGCGTGCGCTCGTTCGGCGGATCGTTGTCGACCACCAGGATCTCGTGCGGGGGTGGGTCGGCTTGCGCCAAGAGTGCGTCGAGACAGCGCTCGAGCTCGTCCGGGCGGTCGCGGGTGCAGACGGCCACGGTCACCATCGGCAAGCGCGTCGCCTCGACGATCGGCAGCGGCCGAGCCGGAGCGTCGCCGAGCTGCCGGCGGACCTCCTCGAGCAGCCGCTCGGGCGAGACGTCGCCGGCCGCGGCAAAGGCGATCTGCCCGACCGGTTCCTCACCGCGCCACACGAGAGCTCGCACGTGCTCGTAGCCGGCGACGACACGGCTCGCGTGGAGGCGCCTCGAGGTCGAGGTCGATCAGGAGCGTCGGCATGAAGGGTGTCGGCTCGTCTACCTCGGAGCCGATCCCGCGGATCCCGGGATCTCGCGGATGCTGGTCACCGAAGCCTCAGATTGCCTCGAGCGTACCATCGCGCAGAGCCCGCGCCTCGGCGACGCGGAAGAGCACGAACGCAGCCGTTGCGTACGCGACGCCGATCGCGACCTCGGCCAGGATCGTTCCCGAGACGTCGCCGAGGTCGGCACCAGTCGCCAACTCCCGGGCGGCAGCGATTCCATGCGTGAGCGGCAGGACCTGCCCGATCGCCTCGAGCCCCGCGGGAAGCTGGTCGACCGGGACGTTCACCCCGCAGAGCAGCAACATGAGCGAGTACGTCACGCCGGCCATGAGGATCGGCTCGCGCGCCCGAAGCCCGGCGGTTCCGAGCACGAGCCCGAACGCCGTGCAGGACGTCACGACGACGAGCAGCACGAGGAGCAGCTCCGGCAGGGCCGCGGCGACGGGGCGGTAGTCGAAGATCACCCGGCTCGCCAGGAAGCCGAACACCGAGATGAGAAGGCCGTTCACGATCAGGGGAAGGGCCCTGCCGAAGAAGAGGGCGAGGCGGTTTGCGGGGCTCGCGACGACGAACGGCAGCGTCCCGAAGAGCCGGTCGTTCGCGATCACCATGACCGCTCCGTAGACCCCCGCCATCGCACAGGACTGGACGGCGTTGCCCACGATGAAGAACGAGTCGGGCTCCTGGCCGTTCGACCGGCCCAGATAGACGAAGAAGACGATCTGGAAGAGCGGGATCCCGATCAGGGCGGGGATGAACATCGCGGGATGGATCCAGTTGAAGAGCGCGCGGTACGCGAACGCGCCGCCGAAGAAGAAGACGCGGACCGCGGTCATGCGAGCGAGAGGGTCGCCCGGGGCGAGCGAGCCGCAGGAACAGATCCGCGAAGAGCGAGCCGAGGAGGAGGTAGACGACTCCGAGCACGCCGCACGCGAGGATCTCGGGCACCGGGTCACCGCCGGCGACCGCGTCCTGCATCGCGCGCAACCCCCAGGTCGGAGCGAGGATCCAGCTGATCGGCTCGACCCAGCTCGGCAGCAGCGCCAGGGGCACCAGCAGCCCCGTCAGCAGCCAGACGGGGTAGCTGAGAAAGCCCGCCAGGATCGTCGCGTGCCGCGAGAAGATGAACGTCGCGGCCAGGAGCACCCCGAGCATGCCCAGGCTGACGATGGTGGCGAGCACCGCGACGACGAAGAGCAGCGGCTTCTCCGCCTCGAGCGGCATGTCGAAGGCGATCGCGCCCCACGCCAGCGTGGCCGCCAGCGAGTACAGGCCGAGGCTCGCGGTCGCGAGCGTCATCGGCACCAGCACGTAGACGATCCGAACGGGCGCCGTCACGAGCAGCTCGAGCGTCCGCTGCCAGCGCTCCCAGTGCAGCAGCGACCCGGAGCCGAGCACGGTCGCCGACCAGGCGCCGATCAGCGCGGCCCCCAGACCGACGCCGACCAACTGCTCCGCGTCGGCAGGTGCCGCCATGTAGAAGGCGATCGTCGCGAAGATGACGGGCTGGACGACGGCACTGACGAGGAAGAACGTCGAGCGCGACAGCGACGCGAACGTGATGCGCCAGCTCGTGACGAGGAAGCGAAATCTCACGGGAGCGACGAGTCGCAAGCCGACTCACGATGCGCTTCTGCTGAAGCTCTCCAGCGCCCCGTGGGCGCCCGGCGCCTGGAGGCGTCGCAGCGCGGCGCGGGCGCGGGCACGCTTCCGCCCGCGAAGGACGAAACCGCGCACCGCGAGCACTCCGAGAGTCATGGTTCGCGCTCGCTCGGCCGCTCTCGGCCCGCGCTCCTTCGCCAGGAGGCAGAGGTGCGACTGGATCAGCTCTCCGTGCATCCGCTCGGGCTCCTGGCTCGTTGACGCGCCGCCGACGTGGGTGAAGGTCGCTCCAGGGTCGAACGCGATCGCCCAGCCAGTATGACGAAGGCGCTCGGCACAGATCGATCTCCTCGCAGTACATGAAGAACCTGCGGTCGAAGCCGCCGACGCGCGGCGAAGGCTTCCTTCCTGAGCAGGAGCGCCGCGCCGGAGACGAACTCCGAGGACGGGACGATGACGGCAGCACGGGCGCCGCCTGCGTCACCGCGCTCCTTCCTGCGTCGAAAGCGCTGGACGAGCGGGTAGAGCCGGTCGACGAGCCGCGGAAACGCCACGAGCGCGGCGAGGGCGGCCGGGCTCTGCGGAGAGCCGAAGACCGAGCGCTGGTCCGAGCCGTCCACGTAGATCAGCCGAGGCCCGATCGCGCCGACAGAGGGAGCCCGGTCGGCCGCCTCCACGAGCGACTCCGTCGCCCCGGGCTCCGGCCAGGCGTCGGCGTTGAGCAGCAGGACGTAGCGCGTTCCCGCAGACTCGACTCCGTCGTTCGCCGCGGACCCGAAGCCGCGGTTCTCGGTGAGCTCGACGAGGTGGACGGTGGGGTAGTGGGCTCGGACGTGCGCGGCGCTGCCGTCGGTCGACGCGGTGTCCACGAGGGTGACGGAGCAGCCGAGGTCGAGGACGCGTTCGAGGCAGCGGTCGATCTCCGCCCTGTTGTTGTGGCAGATGACGACCACGGAGACCTGACCAGCCAGATTGCGCCGCTTGCCGGAGATTCGCCAACCCTATGCGTGTTCGCTCACCGATTCCGCGGCTTCCGCGGGAAGGGCTCGCGTTCGGCGCGGCAACCGGCGACGCAGGCGTGGCCGGCGACCGGGACGGCTACAGTGACGCCGCCTTGCGCAGGATCGTCCCGATCGTCTCGTGCGTGCTTGCGCTCGCTTTCGCGGGAGGCGCAACCGGCGCCATCTTCGGCGACGCCAACGTCGCGAATCCGACGCTGAAGGTGCGCGGCGACGGGACTGCGCTCGTCGAGTACACGACCGTCGCGGGCCTGCGGCGCCACGTGCTCGTGTGGGGCGCGATCAACGGAATCGCGCATCGATCCGATCCGCGGTCGACCCAGGCGCGGTTCCGGATGGACTACTCCGGCGGCTGGAAGAGCCGGCGGGACGCGAACCACTGGCGTCGCTTCCGGAACGCCTGCGGGCGCTACGACGGCCCGGCGCTGCCGCTCCTCGTCACCGCGTGCAAGGCGCCCGACGGGAGCTACTGGGCCCTCCAGGCCTGGCAGCGGAACCTTCCGATGCGCGGCTTCGCTCCCTGGACGGAGCGCCAGAGGGCCGTCGAGCTCCACATCTCGCACTGGAGCGGCGAGCTCCCGGAGCTGCAGGTCTACAGCCGCTGGACCTACGGCGGCGCGCACCAGGGGATCTTCGGCCGCCTCCTCTACCGGGGGGAGCCGGTCTACGGGACGAGAACGTCGTCACCGGGGGTGCGGGACGAATGGGCCCGCAACGTCTCGATCGACACGTTCGACTCGGACTACGGCCCCGGTTGGCGGCACGACACCGCGATCGCCGCCCATGTGGGGAACGGCGGCTTCTGCTACTCGTTCGTGCCGCAGGCCCCGCCCCGCGGCTATCCGAGCACCAGTCCGAACGGCAACGGCCTCGGGCTGCGACACCGCGTCACCGCGATCGGGCCCGGCGTGACGCCCGATCGTCCAGGCGACGATCCCGAGGCTGACCACGTTCGACGAGGCGGCCCAGCGCGAGGCGACCGCCCGGTTCGACGAGATCCTGGGCGGCGACAGGCATTGCGCCCCGGAACGCTGAGAGTCTCGTTACGCTGAGGGCGGGCGCGCCCAGCGACCCTGCCGCCCGAGAGCCCTGCCTTACGTGCTGGGGCCTCGTGGGACAACGGTTCGTGCCGTGGGAGAGCCGCACTCCCCCGGCCGGGCGCGCCCTTACCCCTCCTGAGCCACCGGCTGCCCCGACTGCGACGATGCGCGCATGAGTCCCGGGGAGCAGCGGGCGACGAGCGGCGCCGCCCGGCCTGCTCCCGCGATCGACGGCACCCCGCCGGTCTTGCCCGACCTGCCCGGCCCGGAGCTCGGCGAGGAAGCGGGGGCGGGGACCCGCAGCGAGGTGCCCGGCGGCCACAAGGTCCGGCGGAACACGGTCGAGACCCTGCTCTTCCGTGGAATCTCGACGCCGATCGCGCTCCTGCTCGTCGTCGTCCAGAGCCGCTTCCTCGAGCCGTCCGGTCGCGGCACGTTCGTCCTCGTCGTCCTGACCGTGACGATCCTCTCGCGCCTGCTCGGCCAGCTCGGGCTCGCGGTCACGACCCAGCTCCGGGAGCGAGACCTCGAGGTTCGCGGTCTCGTCCATCGAGCCTTCGCGCTCGGCACCGGGCTCGGCGCGCTCGGCGCCGTCCTCGTGGTCGTCCTCGGCACGCTGAACGACACGATCGGCACCGAGCTGGCGTTCATCGCCGCGCTCGCCCTCGTCCCGAACGTCCTCTGGCAGACCGTCTCGGGCGTCCTGCTCGGGCTGGCGCGGGTGCGCAGCTGGAACTACATCCAGGCGCTGTCGCCCATCCTGACGATCGCGGGGATGTTCGTGCTCGTCGTCGCCCTCGGCGGCGAGGTGCGCGCAGCCGTGACCGCCTGGACGCTGGCGCACGTCCTCACCGCCGCGTTCGCGCTCGTCGTCTCGCGCGATGTCTGGCTCCCGCTCGGGGGGCGCCGCCTGCGCGCGCGGCGGCTGCGCCTGGACGAGCACGGGCGGACGCTCCTCAGGCTCGCGCTCTTGCTCGGCGTGGTGCAGATCGTGAGCCTCGTCGGCTACCGGATCGAGCTCTTCATCCTCGAGTGGTACGACGACGTCGCAACCGTCGGCATCTACTCGATCGCGTTCCAGGCCGCCGAGGCGCTCTGGCTCGTGCCGGCCGCCCTCGCGACCGCGATCACCGGCCCGGCGGTGCACGACGACGAGCGCGCGGCGAGCCGGCTCGTCAGCCGCTCGGCGCTCAAGGGGCTCGCGTTCACGGCCGTCGCGGCCGCGCTCGTCGGCATCGGGGCGCCGTTTGTGGTTCCTCTCCTCTTCGGCGAGGACTTCGACGGCGCCGTGCAGCCGCTCGTGATCCTCCTGCCGGGAATGGTCGCGTACGCGCCGGTGACGGTGCTCGTCGTCTACCTCTCGCTGCGCCACAGCCGGCCGAACCTCAGCCTCGCCGTCTCGCTCGTCGCCGCAGGCGCCACCACCGTCCTGTCCCTCGTGTTGATCCCGCCCTTCGGCGCCTCGGGCGCGGCGGGCGCGAGCGCGCTCGGCTACGTCGCCGGCGCAGTCCTCGCGTGGCTCCTCTTCAGAAGCGTCTCGCGCAAGGCGCTGCGCGCCCATTAGGGGGTCGCGGGCGCCGATTACGGCGCTACAGTTTTCGCGATGGATGGGGCATCAACACCTGTCGAGGTGCGACATCGCGCGCTGCTCGATGCGCTCCCCGACCTGATCCTCCGGCTCGGCGCGGACGGCACCTACCTCGAGCTCGGCGGCGATCTCTCGCGGCTCGCGAATCCACCCGAGCTGGTCGTCGGCTCGAACGTCCGCGAACTGCTCCCGCCCGACATCGCCGCGCAGCTGATGGCCGGCGTCGAGGCTGCGCTCTCCTCGGGCGAGCTTGCGACCGTGAACTACCGGCTCCACACCCACCTCGGCGAGCTGCGCGACTTCGAGCTGCGGATCGCCCCGGCTCTGTTGGGCGAAGTCCTGGCGGGCGAGGTGCTGGTGGTCGTACGCGACGTCACCGACCTGCGGGAGGCGATGCGCGACCTGAGCGAGTCCCGCGCGAGGATCGTCGCGGCCGGGGACGCCGAGCGCCGCCGGATCGAGCGCAACCTCCACGACGGGGCGCAGCAGCGACTCGTCACCGTCTCACTGCATCTGCACCTGATCCGCAATCGCCTCGGCGCCGTCTCGGAGGTGATCCCCGAGCTGCTCGACGCGGCCCAGTCCGAGCTGAAGCTCGCGCTCGAGGAGATCCGCGAGCTCGTCCGGGGCCTCCACCCGCGGATCCTCACAGACCACGGCCTGGGCCATGCCGTCCGCGCACTCGCCGAACGCTCGGCCGTGCCGGTCGAGATCGTGGCACTCCCGGGCGAACGCCTCGATCCCGATGTCGAGGCTGCCGCCTACTACGTCGTCGCAGAGGCGCTCGCGAACGCGGGCAAGCATGCTCAGGCCACGTTCGTCGCGGTTCGCGTCGAGCGGACGGAACGGCACACGCTGGTCGAGGTCAGCGACGACGGGATCGGCGGTGCCGATCCGTGCGGTTCCGGCCTCGTCGGCCTCGCCGACCGCGTGGCGGCGCTCGGCGGCACCCTCTCCGTCTCCGGCGCGGCCGGTACGGGGACGATCGTGCGCGCCCAGCTGCCGGGTTGAGGGAGGATCGGAGGACGTGGCAACGCAGAAGACGGCGCCAACGCAGCAGCCGGCGACCGTGCAGACCGTGGCCCGCGTCGTCGGGCTCACGTTCCTGCTCGTCGGGATCGCCGGCTTCGTCCCCGGCCTGACGACGAATCTTTACGAGGGTCTCGAGTTCGCCGGGAACGAGGGCAGCGCGGAGCTCCTCGGCATCTTCCAGGTCAGCGTGCTCCACAACCTCGTCCACGCGCTGTTCGGGGTCGGGATCCTGATGGCCGCGACCCCCGCGGGGGCCCGCACCTACCTACTCGGGAGCGGGGCCCTGTATCTCGTTCTCTTCGCGATGGGGATCGTCGGCGCCGGCGACTGGGTGCCGCTCGACGACGCGGACGACTGGCTCCACCTCGGGCTCGGGCTCGGCCTGATCGCGCTGGGCCTCTTCACGACTCGCGGCCGTGGCGAGACGGTCGCCGCCGGCTAGCTCGACCGAAAATCCCTCGCTCTAGTGACGCGCGGGCGCCGACCCCTGCCGATCCACAGGTATGCGGTCTCTCCTCTGCCTGCTCGTCGTGCTCGCGGCAGCCGTCCTCGCACCGGGCGCCTCGGCCTCGGAGCTGATCGACCGGAACGCGACGAACGTCAAGCTCCAGGTCGCGCGGAACGGCCAGGCGCTCCTCAGCTACAACGCGCGCGGCAAGCGGTGGAACGTGCTTGCCTGGGGAGCCGAGAACGCGCTCGCCCCGACGACGTCGCGCCCGCAGCTCTCCTTCCGGCTCGATTACTCCGGCGGCTACGGGACCTACAAGCGCGAAGTCTGGAAGACCTTCACGAACGCCTGCCGGCCGTACACCGGCCCCGAGCTCGAGTGGCTCGTGACCGCGTGCACGGCCGCCGACGGATCCCACTGGGCCGTTCAGTCGTGGCAGCGGGCCCTCCCGAACTACGGCCTCCTGCCGACGGCCAAGCAGGCGGTCTGGGAGCTCCGGCTCTCCCACTGGACCGGCGAGCTGCCGCAGCTCATGGTCAAGCTCAACTGGGCCTACCGCAAGTTCGAGCACCTCTTCGGCTCGTTCACCTATCGCGGCCAGCCCGTCCACGGTTTCAAGACGACCTCGACCGGCCAGCCGCTCGACACGTTCGGGCGCAACCTCTACGTCGACACCTACGACTCCGTCTACGGCAAGGGCTGGAAGCGCGAGAACAGCTTCCTCACGCACAAGGGAAGCGGGAAGTTCTGCTACGGCTTCTACAGCCACGGCGACCGCCCCGTGGGCGCCGGGAAGCGCTACCGCGCGACGATCATCGGCCCCGGGGTGACGCCCGACATCTACTGGGAATCCGGAGCGCTCGGCGCCTACGACCAGGCGTTCGATCTCGAGATGCACGAGGAGCAGAAGAGCTTCTACGCCGGCGACGGGCTCTGCAAGGCGGTCTAGCCGCCGGCCCGCTCAGCCGTCCCGTTCGGACGTGTCCCAGGGTCTGTCCCTAGGCCAGGTCCGTTTCGGCCTTCCTATGATCGTCCGATGGCGACGGGCGAGGAGCTGCGAGCTGTACTGCGTCGCCAGCCGGCCGGCGTCGTCGTCGTCACCGTCGACCTGGAGGGCGAGCGGCTCGGCCTGACCGTCGCCTCCTTCGTCTCGCTGGCGCTCGAGCCGCCGCTCGTCGGGATCTCGATCGCGCGCCAGGCGGCGCTGCACGAGCTCCTGCGCGCGGCAGGAGGGTTCGGGGTCTCGCTGCTCGCCGCCGACCAGGTCGAGCTCGCACGGCGCTTCGCCCGCGGCGTCCCGCCGCTCGTCCTCTGGCACGGCGTCGAAGCCAGAGCAGGAACGCGCGCTCCGCTACTCGACGGCGCCGTCGGCTGGCTCGAGTGCGCGGTCGCAGCCGAGCACGACGCCGGCGATCACACGTTCTTCGTCGGCCTGGTCGAGCGTGCCGAGCCCGGCGCCGCCGGTCCGGCGCTCGTGCGCGTCGACGGCGACTTCCGATGATCGCGGCAGTCGTCTTCGACCTGGACGGCGTGATCGTCGACACCGAGCAGGTGTGGGACGACGTGCGCGAGCAGCTCGTCCGCGAGCGCGGCGGGCGCTGGAGCGAGACCGCGCAGGCGGACATGATGGGGATGAGCTCGAGCGAGTGGTCGCGCTACATGCACGACGAGCTCGGGCTCCCGGAGTCACCGGATGAGATCAACGACGAGGTCGTCCGGCGGATGCTCGGCCGCTATCGCGAGAGCCTCCCGCTGATCGACGGCGCGGTCGCCGCCGTCGAGCGGCTCGCGGCGGAGCTGCCGCTGGCCGTGGCCTCGTCCTCGAACCGACCGCTGATCGAGGCGGTGCTCGAGCAGGCGGGGATCGCCGCGCGCTTCGCAGCGACGGTCTCCTCCGAGGAGGTCGCCCGCGGGAAGCCGGCGCCGGACGTCTACCACGAGGCCGCGCGACAGCTCGGCGTCGAGCCGGCCCGCTGCGCCGCCGTCGAGGACTCCTCGAACGGGCTCCGCGCCGCGCACGCGGCCGGGATGCGCGTGCTCGCGTTCCCGAACCGGCACTACCCGCCCGCACCGGACGCGCTCGCGCTGGCCGATCTCGTCCTCACCTCGCTCGACGAGCTGACCGTCGAGTCGGCTCCGGGGATCAGGCGACGCGACCGAGTAGGACGCAGCCGTTGTGGCCGCCGAGCCCCATCGCGTTCGAGAGCGCCACCTCGAGCGCGGCGCCGTTGTCCGTCCCGCTCAGGTCGCGCGCCTCGTTCGGCACGTAGTCGAGGTCGCACGCCGGATCGGGGTTGCGGTAGTTGATCGTCGGCGGCAGGAGCTGCTCGTGCAGGGCGAGCGCGCACATCATCGCCTCGATCGCGCCGGCGGCGCCGAAGCAGTGGCCTGTCACGGACTTCGTGGACGAGATCGCGAGCCGGTCGGCGTGAGCGCCGAAGACCGCCCTGACCGCGCGCGTCTCGGCCGCGTCGCCGAGCGGGGTCGAGGTGCCGTGGGCGTTGATGTACCCGACCCGCTCCGGCTCGACGCCCGAGCGGGCAAGCGCGGCGCTCATCATCTCCGCGACGCCGGTCGACTCGGGGTCGGGCTGGGCCATGTGGTGCGCGTCGTTCGACGCCCCGTAGCCGAGCACCTCCGCGTAGACCGTGGCGCCGCGCGCCTGCGCCGCCTCGAGCTCCTCGAGCACGAGGATGCAGGCGCCCTCGGCCATCACGAAGCCGGCGCGGGTCGCGTCGAAGGGCCTCGACGCGAGCGTCGGATCCTCGTCCTCGGCCACGAGCCCGCGCATCGCGCAGAAGCCGGCCAGGATCAGCGGGTGGATGCACGACTCGGTGCCGCCGGCGAGGACGACGTCCGCGTCGCCGCGCCGAACGATCTCGGCCGCCTCGCCAACGGCATGCGAGCCCGTCGCGCACGCCGAGACCGGCGCGTAGTTCGGCCCGCGCAGCCCCAGCGAGATCGCGATCTGCCCGCTCGCCGAGTCGACGAGCACGCTCGGGATGAAGAACGGCGAGACCCTGTCCGGACCGCGGTCGCGCAGGACGGAGTGCTGCTCGGCGATCCCCGGGAGGCCGCCGATCGCGGAGCCGACGACGACGCCGGTGCGGGCGGGATCGACGTTCTCGAGCCCGGAGTCGCGCCACGCCTCCTGCGCGGCCCCGAGCGCGAGCAGGACGTTGCGGTCCATGCGCCGGCCCTCCTTCGCGGGCGCCACGGTCGCCGGGTCGAAGCCCTTGACCTCGCCGGCGATCCGGACCGGGTAGGCGCTCGTGTCGAACCCCTGGATGAAGTCGATCCCGCTCTCTCCGGCGACAGCCGCGCGCCACGTCGACGGCGCGTCGAGGCCGATCGGGGTGACGGCCCCCAGACCCGTGATCCCGACCCGGCGCATCGCGCCATCGTAGAGATGAGTTGGCGATGGGTCCCGCGTTAGCTAGCCGCGGCGGGCGGGAACGCATCGAGGGATGGCGACTGCCGCAGCACAGGTCGCCCGCGAGGGGGTCACGCAACCGAAGCTCGTCTTCTTCACGTCGTCCCGCTCCGGGAACTGCCGCCGCGTCGAGGGATTCCTCGCGCAGGTGCTGCAGCGCCGCCGCAACCACGGCACGTTCAAGCTGCACGTGGTCGACGAGGAGGAGCACCCCGCACTCGTCGAGCGCTTCAGGGTGGCGGCGCTCCCGACGCTCGTCGTCGTCGAGGGCCGCACGGAGCAGGCGCGGCTCGAGTCGCCGCGCGGCTGCCGCGACATCGAGGAGCTGCTCGCTCCCTGGCTCCGCTAGCCCGTTAGCCTCCTCGCCATGAGCGACGAACCCGTTGCAGCTGCAGCTGGGCCTGGCGCCAACGTCCCGTTCCCGCCGATGGAAGCCGAGCTCGTACGCGAGCTCCCCGCCGGCGAGGGCTGGCAGTACGAGCCGAAGTGGGACGGCTTCCGCGGCGTGCTCGAGAACGACGGCGGCGAGCTGGCGCTCTGGTCTCGCAACGGTCGGCCGCTCCTCCGCTACTTCCCGGAGCTGCGGCCGCTCGGCGAGCTGCTCCCTCCCCACTCCGCGCTCGACGGGGAGATCGTGATCGCGCGCGACGGCGTGCTCGACTTCGACTCGATGCAGACGCGACTCCACCCCGCCGAGAGCCGGATCCGCAAGCTCTCCGGCGAGATCCCGGCGATCTTCGTCGCCTTCGACCTGCTCCTCTGGAACGGCGAGGCGGTGCACCCGCGACCGCTTGCGGAGCGGCGTGAGGAGCTGCTGCGCCGCGGCGAGGGCTTCTGGATCTCCCCTGCGACGCGTGAGCTCGACGCGGCGATGGCCTGGCTCGACCGCTTCGAGGCCGCCGGTCTCGACGGAGTGATCGCGAAGCGCCTGGACTCGCCCTACCTGCCGGGCTCGCGCGAGGCCGTCGTCAAGGTGAAGGAGCACAAGACCGCGGACTGCGTCGTCGTCGGCGTGCGCTGGAAGCCGAACCGCGAGAAGCTCGCGACCCTGCTGCTCGGGCTCTACGGCGACGACGGCGCGCTCGACTACGTCGGCTCGGCCGCGATCGGCGCGCGCAACCACGACGAGATCGCCGCGCTCGTGCTCCCGCTCCTCGACGAGGCGAACGACCGGCGCTTCTCCGAGCCGAACCGCTGGGGAACCGGCGAGCTCGAGCAGACCGCGTTGCGACCGGAGCTCGTGGCCGAGGTGCGCTACGACAAGGTGCAGGGAAACCGCTTCCGCCACGGGTCGAAGCTGATCCGCTTCCGCTCCGACAAGGATCCGGAGCAGTGCACCTGGCGCGAGGTGCGCCCCGCTCGCCGCGCCGACGATCCGACCGTCCAGAGCCTGCTCGACCTCGGCGGCTGACGCGCTCGGAGCGTTTCAGCCAGGCCGGCGCGGGTAGCCCGTGGCAATGCAGCCGGCGCAGAACGGGTCGATGCGAGACGCGGTGATCGTCGTCACTGGCGCCTCCAGCGGGATCGGGCGAGCGGCGGCGCGCGCGTTCGCCGAAAAGGGTGCGTCGGTCGTCGTCGCCGCGCGACGCACCGACGCGCTCGAGATGGTGGCGGAGGAGTGCATCGCGGCGGGCGGGGACGGGCTCGCCGTCACCACCGACGTCAGCGATCCAACAGCCGTCGACGAGCTCGTCGCCCGATCGCTCGAGCGCTTCGGCCGGATCGACGCGTGGGTCAACAACGCAGGCGTCTACCTGATCGGCGAGTTCGAGCAGACACCGGCAGACGCATTCAGGCGGCTCTACGACGTGAACGTCTTCGGCGTCGTCAACGGCTGCCGCGCCGTCCTGCCGCACTTCCGCGAGCGGGGCTTCGGGACGATCGTCAACGTCGCCTCGGTCGACTCGTACCTCGGCGCTCGCTACGCGACCGCCTACGCCTCGTCGAAGTGGGCCGTGCGCGGCTTCTCGGACGCGCTGCGCCAGGATCTGCGCGATACGAAGATCCGAGTCTGCGTCGTCTCCCCCGCCGCGATCGATACGCCGCTCTTCCAGCACGCCGCCAACTTCGCCGGACGCCGCCTCAAGGCACCGAACCCGACGTACGACGTCCGGAGCGTCGCCGCTGCGATCGTCGAGGCCGTGGAGACCGGGAAGCGTGAGCGGATAGTCGGCGCTGCCGGCAAGCTCTTCGCCGAGCAGCGGAAGCTCGTGCCCGCGCTCGTCGACACGATGTTCGGCAAGCAGCTCGAGCGCGACCACTTCACGGACGAGCGACAGGATCCGACGGACGGCAACCTGTGGGAGCCGGTCGCCGAGGGCACCGACGCCTCCGGCGGGTGGGGGACGACGACGCGGAAGCTCCTCGCCGCCCTTCGCCGCTAGCCAGTCCTGGACGAACTGCCCCTGGACGGGGGTTCCCCGCGCCACCCGGCGGTCGTCGACGCGGTAGTTCACGAACGAGACGGGCAAGCCTCGCGCCGGCCCCGAACAGCGCGGGTCGGTCCTGAACGTGGAAGTGGAGGTGCGGCTCGGACGAGTTGCCGGAGTTGCCGGTCAGCCCGAGCACGTCCCCCGCCCGCACCCGCCGGCCGGCGCGAACGCGGACGCTCCCCTTCTGCAGGTGTGCCAGCAACGCGTACTCCCCCTTCCCGAGGTCGAGCACGACGTGGTTCCCGGCGGGATCGCGCCGGTTCTCGACCTGCACCTGAGGACGGTTGTCGCGCACCCCGTCCACGGCTTCCACGACGACACCGGCGGCGGGCGCGAGCACGCGCTTTCCCCAAGCCCAATAGTCCGCGTTCCGCGTGCCCGAGCCGCGGTGCGTGCCGCCGTTGCGCCAGACGACGAGGTCGTAGGCATGCCGCTGGTCGGGAGCGACGACGTGGTAGTTCTGCAGCTCGGTCGGCCCGCCCCAGAACACCCACCAGGGGCCTTCGAAGGGCAGCGAGAGCCGGGCACGCAGGTTGCGGCCGGCGTGAGGATCGCGGGGGAGCGACGTCGGCGGCGCGAGGCTGATCGAGGCGATCGAGCCGCGGCCGTCGAGCGCGAGCTGGAGCGCGATCGTCCGCTTCCCCCAGCGGTGCTCGGCCGCGTAGCCGAGCCGGCTCGGCGAGAGGGGCAGCGCCGACTCGGCCGTGCGGGCGCCGATCGGCGCCGAGCCACGCGTCTCGGCGAGTACCTGGCGAACCTGGGCGAGCGGAACCGCCCTCGCGAGCTCGGGCGTGAAGCGGGCGAAGATGCTCTCGGCGTCGCCCGCCCGCACGAGCTGTCGCGACCGCGCGGCCCTCGGCCACGGCCCGACGCTGTGCCAGCTCGTAGCCGGGCGGAGCCGTGGCGGCGCCGCCCACCGCGACGAGCGCGACGGCCGCGGCAACCGCCGCGAGCACGTGGAACGGCGCGGCGCTCATCCCCGCCACCGGAGGAAGCCGACGGCGAGGACGTACGTCACGCCGGTGATCGCGCCGAGCTGGACGTAGGGGCTGCCGTCGCGGCCGTGCGCCCATTCCCAGATGCAGGCGCCGATCACGAGCGCGATCAGGACGTTGCCCGCGATCGCCGTCGCGACGAGGTCGAGCCGCGCGAAGCGCTCGTCGCGGCCGTCGCCCCTCAGTCCGCGGATCGTCTCGCTCCGCCCGCCCAGCAGGAAGAGGAGCGCGACGCCGGTCATCACCGCGAGCGAGAAGAGTCCGTCGGTCGGCTTGCCGCCCGCCCAGAGAGCCGCCAGGAAGGCGAGTCCCAACGCGACCGAGATCCCCGGTAGAAACCACTTACTCCTGAACATCGTCGTTGCCTCCATCGAAGACCTCCTCGACCGTCGAGTTGAAATAGCGGGCGAGCGCGAGCGCAAGCGGCAGCGAGGGCGTGTACCGCTCCGTCTCGATCGCGTTGATCGTCTGGCGCGAGACCGCCATCGCCTTGGCGAGCTCGGCCTGCGAGAGGCCTCGACCCGTCCTCAGCTCGCGAATACTGTTGAGCACGGTGTCAAGTTAGCTTGACATAGCCAGGATGTCAAGTTTGCTTGACATCGACCGTATCATCCCGCCATGAGCAACTACACGAAGCACAACCTCAGAGAGGTCGAGGACTCGGCGCCGAAGTTCGAGATGCCGAAGGAAATCGAGGCGCGGTTCGCGCGCGGCGCGATCGAAGGCGAGACCCTCGGGCTCAGCCTCTTCACGCTCGACCCGAACTTTCGTGTCCCCTTCGGGCACAAGCATCCCAACCAGGAGGAGGTCTACGTCCTCCTCAAGGGCAGCGCCCGCATCAAGATCGAGGACGACATCGTCGAGCTGCAGCCGTTGGACGCGATCCGCATCGGCAAGGACACGATGCGAGGCGTGGAGGCCGGCCCCGACGGCGCCGAGTACATCGCCTTCGGCGCCGGCACCGACCCGCGGGATGCCGAGATGGTGCCCGGTTGGTGGTCGGACTAGAGCCTCGATGAAGGTCGGAACCGTTGCGCAGCTCTGGCGGTACCCGGTGAAGAGCATGGGCGGCGAGCGCCTCGGCGCCGCCGCCCTCACGTGGCGGGGCATCCCCGGCGACCGCGGCTGGGCGGTCTACGACGAGGCCGGCGGAGGCGTCACGAACGCGAAGCGGCAGGCATCCCTCCGCGGGTGTCGCGTGCGGTATCAGCAGGAGCCGGTCGCAGGTGCGGCGTCACCCACCGTCGAGATCACACTGCCCGACGGAGCCCGCGTCCTGTCGGATTCCGCCGAAGCGGACGACCGAGTGAGTGCGCTCGTGGGACGTGCGGTCTCGCTGCGGGCGCTCGGCCCGGCGGGCACCGAAGCCGCACCGCGCCTCACGCTCGAGGGAGAGTCGCCGGAGTACGTCCGGGAGCTGATGGGGGTGCTACCCGACGAGCCGATGCCCGACCTGAGCGAGTTCCCACCCGAGAAGCTCCGCCTGCTTCGGCAGGGCAACTACTTCGACGCGATGCCGATCCACCTGCTGACCACGACGACGCTGGAGACGCTTGCGCAGGCCGCGCCCGAGTCCGGCTGGGACGAGCGCCGCTTCAGGCCGAATCTCTTCGTCACGGCCGACGAGCGCGACGGCTACCCCGAGCAGAGCTGGATCGGGCGGCACGTCCGTGCGGGCACCGCGGTCCTCGAGATCGTCACGGGATGCCCGCGCTGCGTGGTGGTCACGCAGGCCGTCGACGAGCTGCCCCAGGATCATCGCGTGATGCGGACGCTGGTGCGCGAGAACCGGCACACCGCCGGGATCTATGCGCGGGTTGCCGGCGAGGGCGAGGTGCGAGAAGGCGACGAGGTCGCGCTGCTCGACTAGGAGGGCCTCTTCGCGCGCGAGGGCTGGACGCGCTTCGGCTCGCCCGGCATCTTCGGGAAGTTCGGCGGGTACGGCGCCTCGCCGTCTCCCGCCGCCTCCTCCCGCTCGACCCACTCGAGCAGGACGCGCAGGTCGCAGACCGCGTCGTCGATCGCCGCCTGGACGTCGCCGAGCTCCGCGAACCGCGTCGGCATCGTCGCGAGCGTGAAGTCCTCGGTCTCGACGTCGGGAAGCTCGTCCCAGCCGACGGGCGCCGAGACGGTCGCGTCGGCTCGCCCGCGCACGGAGTACGCCGACGCGATCGTGCGGTCGCGCGCGTTCTGGTTGTAGTCGATGAAGACCTTCTCGCCCCGCTCCTCCTTCCACCAGGCCGTGGTCACGAGCTCCGGAAGCCGCCGTTCGACCTCGCGCGCGAACGCGAGCGCGCAGCGCCGCACGACCGGGAACTCCCAGAGCGGCTCGATCCGGCAGGCGACGTGGACACCGCGGTTGCCGGAGGTCTTCGGCCAGCCCGTGTAGCCGATCTCGGCGAGCACCTCGCGGACGACGGCCGCGACGACCTTTGCATCCGCGAACCCCGTCCCCGGCTGCGGGTCGATGTCGATCCGCAGCTCGTCGGGGCGGTCGACATCCGGGCGGCGCGAAGGCCACGGGTGGAAGTCCACGACGGCCAGGTTCGCCGCCCAGGCGACCTGCGCCAGCTCGGTCACGCACAGCTCGTCCGCGTGCCGACCCGAGGGGAAGGTGACGCGCGCGACCTCGATCCAGTCCGGCCGCTTCTCGGGCACGCGCTTCTGGTAGATCATCTCGCCCTCGACGCCGTCGGGGAAGCGGCGCAGCTGTGTCGGCCGCTCGCGCAGCGCCCGCACGATCCCCTCGCCGACGGAGAGGTAGTACTCGACGAGGTCGCGCTTCGTCTCCTGCCGGGCCGGAAAGAGCACCTTGTCCGGGTTCGTCACCTTGACGACATGGCTGCCGACCTCGAGCTCGATGAACGGGGACGCCATTGCGGAGACCGTACCCCTGCGTGGTACGTTCGAGGCCGCTTTGCAAACCGGGAGAGCAGAGGAGAGACGGGCATGCGCAAGGTTCTGATTCCGGTCGTCGCGGTCGCGCTCGCGATCGCAGCGGCGGCGATCGGCGGCAGGGGCGAGGTGGCGGCGGCGGCTCCCGCGAGCTGCGCCAAGGCGAACCTCGACCTCGTCACGGACGGACGGCTCACGATCGGCACCGACAACCCCGCCTTCCCGCCGTGGTTCGCCGGCGGCGAGACGAAGGGCCGGCCGTGGAAGATCAACGATCCGGCGAAGGGCAAGGGCTTCGAGCCCGCTGTCGCCTACGCGGTCGCGAAGCGGCTCGGCTTCGCGAAGAGCGAGGTCGCCTGGGTCTACTCGCCCTTCAACAAGACGATCGCGCCCGGCGCGAAGTCGTTCGACTTCGCGATCAACCAGGTCTCGTACACGCCTCAGCGCGCGAACGCGCTCGGCTTCAGCGCCGGCTACTACTTCGTCAACCAGTCGATCGTCGGCGTCAAGGGGAAGCCGATCTCCTCGGCGCGCTCGATCGCCGGCCTCAAGCGCTTCAAGCTCGGTGCGCAGCTCGGGACGACGAGCTACCAGTACATCGTCCGCAACATCAGGCCGAGCCAGTCGGTGGCGGTCTACGACACGAACGACGCGGCCGTCGCGGCGCTGAAGAACGGCCAGATCGACGGCCTCGTCGTCGACCTGCCGACCGCGTTCTACGTCACCGCGGTGCAGGTGCCGAACGGGAAGATCATCGGCCAGTTCCAGGCGAAGGGAACGCAGGAGCGCTTCGGGATGGTCTTCCGGAAGGGCAATCCGCTGATCGGCTGCGTCAACACCGCGCTCGCGCAGATGAAGCGCACGGGCGTGCTGAGGCGGATCCAGCAGATCTGGCTCGCCAAGGTGACCGGCGCACCAGTGCTGAAGTAGCTGGGCCGGAACTCGAAGATCCTCGGGGGTGGCGGCGGCGCCGGTCGCGCCGTCACCCTCGCGCTCGTCTCGACGTTCGTCCTCTTCGCGGCGCTGGTCTACGGGATCACGCACGCCCCGAACTGGCCCGAGGTCAAGGCCGCCTTCTTCGACTGGGACGCCTACCGCAGCTCGTTCCCCGCCATCTCGCGGGCCTTCCTCCTGAACGTGAAGATCTTCTGCATCGCCGAGGCGATCATCCTCGTCACCGCACTCGCGCTCGCCGTCCTGCGCAGCCTGCCCGGCCCCGTCTTCTTCCCGGTGCGCGTGCTCGCGATCGCCTACGCCGACTTCTTCCGCGGCGTGCCGACGATCCTCGTCATCGCGCTGCTCGGCTTCGGCGCGCCGGCGCTCGCGATCGAGGGCGTGCCCACGTCGACGACCTTCTGGGGCGTCGTCTCGCTCGTGCTCATCTACACCGCCTACGTCTCCGAGGTCTACCGCGCCGGGATCGAGTCGGTGCACCCGAGCCAGGAGGCGGCGGCGCGCTCGCTCGGTCTGACGCGCGGGCAGGCTCTCGCCTCGGTCGTCCTGCCGCAGGCGGTGCGCCGCGTGATCCCGCCGCTCCTGAACGACTTCATCGGCCTGCAGAAGGACACGGCGCTCGTCGGCATCGTGGGCGCGGTCGAGGCGTTCAAGCAGGCGCAGATCGAGGTGTCGGCCGACTTCAACTTCACCCACTACCTCGTCGCCGCGACGCTCTTCGTCGCGATCACGATCCCGCTCGCGCGCTTCACCGACTGGCTCGTCGCGCGCGACAGGCGCCGGCGGCAGGCAGGGAGCCTCGTGTGATCGAGATCGACGGCGTCCGCAAGTCGTTCGGGAAGCTCGAGGTGCTGAAGGGGATCGACCTCGACGTGGCCGAGCACGAGGTCGTCTGCCTGATCGGCGCCTCCGGCTCCGGCAAGTCGACGCTCCTCCGCTGCGTGAACCTGCTCGAGCCGGTCGACGCCGGCCGGATCATCGTCGGCGGCGACGAGATCACCGCGGCCGGGGTCGACGTGAACGCGATCAGGCGCAGGATCGGGATCGTCTTCCAGGCCTACAACCTCTTCCCGCACATGAGCGTGCTCCGGAACGTGACGCTCGGGCCGCAGAAGGCGCGCGGGCTCTCGCGACGCCGGGCCGAGGCCGAGGCCGACGAGCTCCTCGGCCGCTTCGGGCTCGCGGACAAGCGCGACGACTATCCCGACCGGCTCTCCGGGGGGCAGCAGCAGCGCGTCGCGATCGTGCGCGCGCTCGCGATGCAGCCGGACGTGATGCTGCTCGACGAGGTGACGAGCGCACTCGATCCCGAGCTCGTCGCGGAGGTGCTGAACGTGATCCGCGAGCTCGCCGCCGGCGGGATGACGATGCTGATCGCGACCCACGAGATGGGGTTCGCGCGCGACATCGCGAGCCGCGATCTGCTTCCTCGACGCGGGCGTGATCCTCGAGCAGGGGCTGCCGGCCCAGATCTTCTCGGCGCCGCAGGAGCCCCGGACCCGCCAGTTCCTCGACCGGATCATCGAGGCCGGTCGGCTCTAAGCTTCGGTCGTGGTCCAGGATCCGCAGCGCATCGATCTCTCGCTCGAGCCGCTCGACGACTACGTCGTCGTCCAGCCGACCGACGACGAGGCGGAGACGCGAACCGGCCTGATCATCCCCGCCTCGGCGGAAGCGCTCTGCCGGATGGGGATCGTGACCGCGGTGGGTGCCGAGGCGAGCGGCGTCGAGGCCGGCGACAAGGTGCTCTTCCCGAAGGACGCGGGGTTCGAGGTTCGCCTGCACGGAGCCGAGGTAAAGGTGCTGCGCCGCGGCGAGCTGATCGCTCGCGTGCACGACTGATGCAAGCGGCCCGGAAATGAGCAAGGCCGCGCGGCTTGCGCCGCGCGGCCTCGAGCCCTGCCGCTCGTGTGGGCTGCGGCTCCCACAGAAACGGCGTAGCTACTCGATCGGGTCGCGGGACCTCCGGCCGAATCCCTGGATCGAGTGAACCACGCTCGTCAACGCCGATCGGGTGATGGTGTGAAGCAGAGCCGGGCGGCGAGGATGGCGAGGAAGAGGCACCCGGCACCTCTGCGGCGAGGAGCCGTGCCTCGGGCGAACGCGCTCTGCCTCGACGGGGGGCGAGCGCGTTCGCCCCTTACTCGTGGTTCTGGCGCGCCGGCGAGGGATGCGCGAGTCGCGCGTTCCTCGGACGTCGCTCGCAGTGCCCGGCCGAAGGGGACAGTACGCGCAGTACGGACCCGGAGAGCCGGGTGCTGCGAGCGGCGTCAGGCGACGGCGGAGCCCGGCTCTGCCGGGCGGGAGCCGGCGCCGGCGAGGGATGCGCGACGGAGAAGGAGGGATTCGAACCCTCGATGGAGGAGTTCACCCCCATAACGCCTTAGCAGGGCGCCGCCTTCAGCCACTCGGCCACTTCTCCGTGGCCGCGGATGGTACCGCAGCCGTGGGCGGACGCTAGTCTGTCAGCCGCGCGGAGGGGTGGCAGAGCGGTCGAATGCGGCGGTCTCGAAAACCGTTATCCGTCTTAACGGCGGATCGAGGGTTCAAATCCCTCCCCCTCCGCTTTACGTCGAAGTGGGTAGGGCGTTCGAACGGGCGCGCAGCGGTCAAGAGCAGATCGCGTCAGGGGCGAGCAGAACTCCTGGGATACGACGGTCATGACGACTCTGCCGTGGCGCCGGTCATGATCGCGACCGCCTCCGGCATCGAGTGAGTCTGGGGAGTAACGACGGCGACGCGCCGGCCGAGCCGCATGATCTGGATGCGGTCGGCGAGCTCGAAGACATGGGGCATGTCGTGGCTGATCAGGATCACCGGCATGCCCCGGTCGCGGACGCGGCGGATCAGATCGAGCACCTGTCGTGTCTCCTTGACCCCAAGCGCGGCGGTCGGCTCGTCCATGATCACGACCCGCCTCGCCCAGGTGGCGGCGCGGGCCACGGCGACACCCTGGCGCTGACCGCCGGAGAGGTTCTCGACCGGTTGCGCCATCGAGCGGATGCCGATCTGCAGCTCGGCGAAGTGTCGCGCCGCCTCACGTCGCATCGCGCCCTTGTTGAGCATGCGGAGAACGCTGCCCAGCGGGCCTCGTCTCCGCATCTCCCGGCCGAGGAAGATGTTGGTCGCGATGTCGAGCGCGGGGGCGACGGCGAGATCCTGGTAGACGGTTTCGATCCCGGCTCGCCGGGCGTCGCGGGGGGAGCGAAAGTGCGCCCGCTCCCGTCGAGGCTGATCTCTCCTTCATCCGGTTGCAGCGCACCCGAGAGTGCCTTGATCAGGGTGGATTTCCCGGCCCCGTTGTCGCCGATGATCGCGAGAATCTCGCCCGGGTAGAGCTCGAGGTCGGCCCCGTCCAGCGCGACAACGTGGCCGTATCGCTTGACGAGCCCGCGGCCCTCGAGGATCGGCGCCGGCGTGCTCAAGCGGCTCTCCGGTGCGTGAGCTGATCGACCGAGACGGCCAGGATCACGAGGACTCCGGTGACGAGGTACTGGTAGATGACCTCGACGCCGATCAACGTCAGCCCGTTGCGGAACACCCCAACGATCACGGCACCGATGAGCGTCCCGATCACGGTTCCGCGCCCGCCGAACAGGCTCGTCCCGCCCAGCACGACCGCCGTGATGCTGTCGAGGTTCTCGGTCGTCTGACCCGCGTTCGGATCGCCGAGCTCCGTGCGCGCGACGAGCAGGAGCGCGGCCAGGCCCGACATCAGCCCGGCGAGCGTGTAGACGCTGAGCAGGACGCGGTTGGTGTTGATCCCGGTCCGGCGCGCCGCTTCCGGGTTGTCGCCGACCGCGTAGACGTGACGCCCCCAAGCGGTCTGGCTGAGCGCGAACCAGGCGACCGCGTACAGCATGAGCATGAAGACGACGCCGTACGTGAAGTTCGCGCCCCCGAGCGTGAAGGTTCGCCCGAAGAACAGAAGCTCGTTCGGTAAGCCAGGGAAGGTCAGGTCGTTCGAGACGATGTGCGTCAGAGGCAAATGCGATGTTCAACGTCCCGAGCGTGACGATGAACGCCGGCAGCCGGACGAACGTCACCAGGCTGCCGTTCAGCACCCCGAAGGCCACGCAGACGAGGAGCCCCAGGGCGATCGCGAGGAAGGGCGAGGCACCGTTCTCGATCACGGCCTTCGTCATCACGATCTGTCCGAGCGCCATTACGGTTCCCACCGAGAGGTCGATCCCGGCCGTCAGGATCACGACCGTCTGGCCGATCGCGAGGACGCCGACGACCATCACCTGCTGGAGCACGAGCGAGAGGTTCTGGGCGTCCAGGAAGCGGTCGGACTTGAACGAGAAGAAGGCCATCGCCAGCAGCAGCGCGAGGAAGGGCCCCACCGTCGGCTCCCTGAGCACGCGTAGCGCCGGCTGGAGCGCGCCGCGTTGCCCGTTCGCGTCGTCTGCGGAGGTGGTGTCGCTCGTCGTCACGATCGGTGCCGAGGGGTTAGCGTGATCCTAGGTCTTGCAGCTTCCGCGACCGGGGCGCTGGAGGAAGCCGCCCCGGTCAGGTTGGTGCAGGCTCGACGACCCCGACGGTCGCCGGCCGAAGAGGGCTTCTCTACCCCCAACAGTTGGCGAGGCCGTAGGCCACGCTCTTCGAGCGAACGCCTGCGACAGCCTTCTTCGCGATCAGGTTGACGCCCGTGTCCCTGATACCCGGACGCCCTCCTGCCGGTCTTCGCGTAGTTGACGACTGCGGTGACGCCGAGCGACGCCATCAACAGCGGGTACTGCTGCGAGGTCGCGTCGATGACGCCGCTCCTCACGTTCCGCACTCCGGCGCAGCCACCGTCGACGGAGACGATCGTCGTCCCGCTCTGGGTCTTGCCGGCGTTCTTCAGCGCCGTCCACGCGCCGACGGCACTCGGCTCGTTGATCGTGTAGACGACGTCGATGTTCTCGTTCTTCTGGATGCAGTTCTCCATCGCCGTCTGGGAATCGGCGGTGTTGCCGCCCCCGTTGCCGACGCAGGCGATCTGCTTGTTGCCGTTCTTGATCCCGAAGCCCCTGAGGAAGCCGTTGTGCCGAAGCGCTCCGACGGAGGAGCCGGCGTGCTCGTCGAGCATCGCGATCGTCACGGCGCGACCCTTCGTCGCGGCCCTGGCGTACCTCCCGATCAGGACGCCGGCGTTGAAGTTGTTCGTCGCGAAGAGCGCGTTGACGGCCGAGGTCGGGCTCGTCGGAGAGTCGAGCGCGATCACGAGCACGCCGGCCTTCCTCGCCTTCGCGATCGCCGCGTTCTGCGCCTTCGCGTCGGCCACCGTGATCAGGATCCCCTTGACGCCCGCCGTGACCATGTTCTCGATCGCCGTGATCTGACCGGCGTTGTCCGAGCTGTTCTTCCCGGCGGCGTAGACGAGCTCGGCACCGAGCTTCTTCGCCTGGGCAGTCGCTCCCGCCCGCATCTTGACGAAGAACGGGTTCGTGACGTCCTTCGTGATCAGCCCGACCTTGACCTTCTCCTGCTCCGCGGCGGCGGGTCCGGAGCTCCCGGCAGAGGCGACGGTCGCTGCCGCCGCGGCTGCGACGAGCACGAGGAACGCTCCAGCCAGACTCAGCCAGCGTCGTGAGGGCTGCTGCCATCTGCGTCGATCCGAGTGCTGCATGCCGTGACTCCCTTCTCGTGTGGCGCAATCGTCGTTGCGCTCGAAACAAACTGACGGATGAAGGCTATGGAAACGTTGCCCACAATGTCAAGCCTGTCGGCTGAATCGGCTAGGATACGCGCGCTTTGACGTCTCACGAGCACAAGGAAACGTTGTCAACGCAGCGTCCGACGATGCTGGACGTGGCCGCACTCGCCGGCGTTGCCCTGACGACCGTCTCCCGGGTCGTGAACGGGAAGTCCGGCGTCAGCCCCGCGACATCGGCGCGCGTGAAAGCGGCGATCGAGCAGCTCGACTATCGACACGACGTCCACGCCTCGAACCTCCGCCGCTCGAACCGAAAGACCGCGACGATCGGCCTCGTCCTCGAGGACGTCGCGAACCCGTTCATGACCTTGCTCCATCGCGCGGTCGAGGACTGTGCCCGGGAGCGAGGGATGCTGGTGTTCGCCGGGAGCTGCGACGAGGACGGCGCTCGCGAGCGGGAGTTCATCAGCGCCCTGCGCGCCCGCCGGGTCGACGGCATCATCGTCGTCCCGGCCGGACGGGATCACAGCTATCTGCTTCCCGAGCTGCGCGTGGGAACGGCGATCGTCTTCGTCGACCGGCGTCCTCGTTTTCTCGACGCGGACTCCGTCACGACGGACGACCGCGGCGGCATGCTCGAGGCTGCGTCCCATCTCCTCGCGCGGGGTCACCGGCGCATCGCCTATCTCGGCGCGGACATGGCGATCGAGACGGCCGTCGCGCGCGTGCAGGGGTATCAGGACGCTCTGGCTGCGCACGGGATCGGCTTCGACTCCACCATCGTTCGCACCGGCCTGCGCACGGTCGAGGACGCGGAGCACACTGTCGTCGAGTTCCTCGCCGGCCGCGAGCCGCCGACGGCGGTGCTCTCGGCGCAGAACTACTTCACGATCGGCGCGTACAAGGCCCTTCGCTCGCAGGGCCTCCAGCGTCGGGTCGCGCTCATCGGCTTCGGTGACTTCCCGCTCGCGGAGATGCTCGAGCCACCCGTGACCGTGATCGCAGACGATCCCGCGGAGCTCGGCCGCACCGCGGCGCGGCTGCTGCTTCGCAGGCTCGACGGCGACCGCTCGCCGTCGGAGCACATCGTGTGCCCCGTCCATCTCGTCCCCCGCGGGTCCGGGGAGATCGGGCCGCCGTCCCGGTGACGACGCCGGTGGTAGTGGTCGCAGGCGAAGCGCTGATCGACCTGATCTGGGACGACGGTGGACTCCAGCCGTACCCGGCCGGTGGTCCCTTCAACACGGCCGTCTCACTCGGCCGCCTCGGGGTCCCAGTCGGGTTCCTCGGACGCCTCTCCGACGACCCCTTCGGCCGGCTGCTCGAGGCGAGACTCGCCGAGAGCGGTGTCGACCGCCGCTACCTCCTGCACGGTGAGGCGCCGACCCCGCTCGCCGTGGTCCATCCGGCGGGCGTCGGCGATCACAGCTTCAGCTTCTACCTTGCGGGCACCGCGTACGCCGAGGTGACCGCCGCCGATCTCCCCGCGCTCGAGCCCGAGGTGTCCGCCCTGCACGTCGGCACGCTCGCTCTCGCCACCGACCCGCCTGCCACGGCGTTCGAGCAGCTGATCGCGCGCGAGTCGGAGCGGCGCCTGGTCGTCGTCGATCCGAACATCCGGCCGGCGGTCTGCGGCGACCGCGACGCCTACCTGCGGCGCTTCGAGTCCTGGGCCGACCAGGTGCACATGGTCAAGCTGAGCGCCGACGACGCCGACTGGCTCTACCCCGGCGTCGCCTACGAGACCGTCGTCGAGACGATCCTCGCCCGCGGCCCGCGACTCGTCGTGCTCACGCTCGGCCCGAAGGGTGCGCTCGCCCGGACGCCGACTGCAAGCGCCCGTGTGGCCGCGCCCCTCGTGGAGGTCGTCGACACCGTCGGCGCCGGGGATGCGTTCGGCGCCGGCCTTCTGCGTCGGCTCTGGGAGACAGGTCGGCTCGACGCTCGAACCGTTGGCCGGCTGGACGACGAGGAGCTTGCGGGCGTGTTGACCTTCGCAGCGGCGGTTGCGGCCCTTCAGTGCTCGCGTGCGGGTGCGACGCCTCCGACACTGGAGGAGGTCGAGCGCTTTCGCGGCGCCGTGGAGTAGGCCGAAACGCAACGAGTGGGAGAGTCCCCCTGCCCTCCCACTCGCTCCGTCTGTCTCAGGGCAGATCCGGGATGCGTTCGACCTCCATGCGCTTGCCGGTTGCGCGCGCGATGAAGCTCGCCTGAACGTTGCCGTTCGGGTCGAGAGCCGTGACTCGTGCAACGTGCGCGAACGACTGCCCGTCCTTCGCGAGCTCGATCGTGCGGCTGATCCTCTGCACACCCAGGTACGCGCCGGTCTGCGGGTTGAAGCGGAAGAACATGGTTGTGGACGCGTAGAGCCGCCGGTTGATCCGCTCCCAGGCTCCAAACGACTCGGTCCGAGTCGCCGACCATTCGTTGGCCGTCTCGATCACGCTGCCGCCGCGGGTGAAGACCTGCAGCGACGTCAGCGGCGGCAGCGGGGCCGGCCGGTTCACCGTGACGATCCAGGTTCCGACGAGGCTGTTTCCGGACGCCTGCTTGCGTGAGGCGTCACCGCCGGCCGCGGAGACCGCCCCCACGGCGAGCATCGCGGCCGCGACCAGCGCGATCAGGCTGGCGACTGCTGTTTTCCTTGTCATCTCTCCCTTTCCGAGGCGGAGGCCTGCTCGGTCAGGGTCGACACTGCCGCCGGCCGCGTCGGCGCGCGTCTCGGAAACCCCAACACTTCGGCTGCGCTCGCCTGGAACGAACCCCTCGAAAGGACGACAATCGGAGCGTGACGGTTGCCACCGACGTCGAGCTCGTCGGACGGGAGGCCGAGCTCGCCGAGCTGGCGAGGTTCATCGACGAGCTGCCCGGTGGCTCGGGCGGTGCGCTGATTCGCGGCGAGGCGGGAATCGGCAAGACCGTGCTCTGGCGCGCGGGGGTCGAGCTGGCTCGGCAAGCCGGCTGGAGGGTCCTCGTGACGAGATGCGTGGAGGCGGAGATGCCGCTCGCGCTCGGCGGATTCGGCGACCTGTTCGACGGTCTCCTGCCCGAGATCGCGGACGAGCTTGCCGAGCCTCAGCGTCGGGCGCTCGCCGTCGCAGCCGGGCTGGAGGCGGCAACAGCCGGGGCGCCGGATCGAGTCGCCCTTCCACGTGCGTTCCTCGCCGCGCTCCGCGCGCTCGCCGCTCGCACGCCGGTCCTGCTCGCGATCGACGACGTCCAGTGGCTCGATCCCACGTCCCAGCGCATCCTCGCCTTCGCCGCCGGACGACTGGGTGATGCGCCCGTCGGGATCCTGGCCACGCAGCGCGGTGACGACGACGATCCACTGCGGCTCCGCCACGCCTTCGAGGAGCGCTTGACCACGATTCGCGTCGGCCCGCTGAGCGTCGGCGCGCTCCACCATCTGATCCGGTCGCGACTCGGCCTGCGCATTCCCCGGCCGACTGCTGGCCCGCGTGCACGAGGCCTCCGGCGGCAATCCGATGTTCGCGCTCGAGTTCGCGCAGGTCGCCGCTTCGGCGGGCGCGCCGCTGCCGGTGCCGTCGTCGCTGGAAGAGCTCGTCCGCGAGCGCGTCGCCGGGCTTCCTCCCGTGCTGGTCCTGCCGCTGCTCGCTGCCGTCGCCGCCGTCGAACGACCGACCCCGTCGCTGCTCGGAGCGGTGATCGACGACGCGAGCGAGCTGCTCGACGCGGCCTCGGCGGCAGGCGCAGTCACGGTGGGCACGGAGGGCGTCGTCCGTTTCACCCATCCGCTGCTCGCATCCGCCGCCTACGCCGCCGTTCCGCCGGCAGCGAGGCGCGCCCTGCACGCGAGGCTAGTCGCCGCGAGCGACGATCTCGAGGAGCGCGGCGCGCCACCTCGCGCTCTCGATCCTTCGAGCCCGACGCGGAGGTGGCGAGGCTGCTCGACGAGGCGGCCGCTCAGGCAAGCTCGCGCGGCGCCCCCGACGCCGCGGCAGCGCTTGCGCGACACGCGCTTCGGCTGACTCCGCCGGACGACCGTCGCCGGTCGCGAGGAGCGCGCCTCGCGGTCGCCGGCTACCTCCGTGATGCGGCAGGGCGGCTCCCGCTCGGACGCCGTGCTCGACGAGCTCCTCGCCGGCCCGATCTCGGGAACCCGACGCGCGCAGGCCCTCCTGCTCAGGTTCCTCGTCGAGATCCGACCGGCGATCGAACGATCCGGTTCGCGGAGGAGGCAGCTGGAGCACGCGGGCGACGACCCCGCGCTCCGCGTCGCGGATCCTGCTCTGTCTTGGGGACGGTCTCTCTCGAGCGCGACGATCTCGACGCGTACGAGACCGACGTGCGCGAGGACGCTGGCGGCCGCCGAGGAGCTCGACGAGCCCCAGCTGCTCGCGACGGCGCTCACGCGCGCGTCGAGCGTGGCCGACCTCCGCGGACGCCCCGAGCCCGCGCTCCTGGAACGGGCAGCCGCCTTGGTGGCGACGCCCGCCGGCGCAAGGGTCTGCCACACGCCGAGACCGGCACTCGCAGCAGCGACGGCTGTGGGCGGGCGACCTCGCGAGCGCGCGCGAGCTGCTCGAGGCCGAGCTCGGTGCGGTGCGCGGCTGGGGAGACGAAGGTTCGTACGCAGGCGCGTGCTCGCGATGCTCGTGGACTCTCGAGTGGCGCGCGGGAACTGGGATCGTGCCGAGCGGCACCTCGAGGAGCATCGGCAGCTCACGTTCGACGGGGACAATCGCTGGCACGAGGCGCGTCGTCGCTCTGGCAGCAAGGGCTCTTCGCGGCGTCTCGCGGGCGCGTCGAAGAGGCACGGCAGCTCGCGCTCGAGACCGTCGAGCCTCGGAGAGGAGTTCCACTGGCCGTCGCTCGCCCTCCTCGGCCGGTGGGTGCTCGGATTCCTTGCACTCTCTCTGGACGAGCCGACGGCTGCCTTCGACGCTCTGCGATCGGCACCCGAGCGGTCTCGAAGTCCGGGGTGCACGAGTCCGAGCCTGTCGCCGATCCTGCCTGACGCGCTCGAGGCAGCCGTCGGCGTGGGTCGGCTCGACGAGGCGGAGGCGACACTAGCGAGGCTCGAGAGGGCAGGCGCAGGGGCGCGAGCGCCGGTGGACGGGGCCGGCGGTCTTGCGCTGCCGCGCGCTGCTGCTGCTCGCGCGAGGCGAGTCTGAGGCGGCGCTGACCGCGGCCGAGGAGGCAGCCTTGGGCTTCGAGGCGGCCGGCTTTCCGCTCGACCACGGGCGAGCGCTCCTCGTGGCAGGCGAGGCGCTCCGCCGCCTGGGCGAGCGCCGTCGTGCCGCGGAGAAGCTCGAGGCTTCGCAGGAGATCTTCGCCGATCTCGGCGCGCCGCTCTGGCTCGCACGGGCGGAGAAGGAGCTGAGCCGGGCCAGACCGCGCCCCCGGAGCGACCGTGAGCTCACTAGCGCCGAGCGCCGCGTGGCCGCCCTCGTCGCGTCTGGGCGGACGAACCGCGAGGTCTCGGCGCAGCTGTTCACGACCGTTGGAACCGTCGAGGTGCACCTCACCCGCATCTACCGGAAGCTCGGTCTCCGCTCGCGCACCGAGCTGGCGCGCCGAGTCGCCGACGGGACCCTCGATCTCGACGACGGGTGAGCACGATGTCGGGTTTCCCGAGACGCGCGGCCCCGGACGCGTCAGTACGTTCGCCAGATGGCTCGTGGCCTCGAAAGGACGTTCCTGGTCGAGCTCTACGTGCCGCAGTTGGACGAGCAGACCGCCGTGGCGATCTCGTCCCGCTGTCGCGCCGCCGCCGGCCAACTCGCGGAGCAGGGCGTCGCGCTCCGGTGGCTCCGCTCCTTCGCGGTGCTCGCCGAGGAGACGTATCTCTGCGTCGTCGCTGCCCGCGATCGAGACGACGTCGTCGAGCTGAGCCGGCAAGCGGGCCTCGAGCACGACCACGTGGTCGAGGTCGTAGCGATCGACGGGGCCGAAACCTGAACTGAGGGGTTTCCCCAGACGCGGTCGTGCCCTCTCTGCGTCACTCTCGCTGGGTCAACGAACGAAAGGCCCAGTCATGGACAGAGATCGGTTTCGACGGCTCGCAAGCTGTGCGATCCTTCTCGCCGTTCCCTTCGCCTTGGCCGGCTGGGCCTCCGCGGTCAACGCCACATCCGCGACCGGTCTGGCTGCGGGCTCGTTCAAGCTCGTCTTCGAGGGTCGTCACGTACCGGCGACGATCCCGAGCGACACGGGCGTGATGCACGTCGGCACGTTCAGCGCCTCGGCTCCCTTCTGCGCTTCGGGCACCGTGGTGGATCTCGAGTTCTACGGCCCCGGCGCGGTGCGGCGTTCGTACACCTGCGGCGACGGTACCGGCAGCATGTTCGTGCGCTCGTCGACGCCCAGGTTCGAGCACGTCACCGGAGGAAGCGGAAGCTGGGAGATCCTCGGTGGAACCGGGCGGTACGTCTCGCTCCGAGGCAAGGGCGCTTGGACGAGCGTCTATCTCGGCGGCGATCCGACGGACTACGCGACGATCACGTTTCGCAGCACCTCCACCGGCATCGCCGATCTCGACGCCGACGCGCCTCAGATCGTCGTCTCCCGGTCGACCGCGACGAAGCTGCGCCAACCGGTCGGGGCCTACCAGCTCCGACTGGGCTTCTCCGCGAGGGACAACGTCGAAGGAAACGCCGTGGCGTACCAGGTGACGGTCAAGGCCGGCACCACCGACCTCGCCTTCAGGCGCGGCGTCACCCGCACCGGAACGGCGTCCCTGACGCTGCGGGTGCGACCGCCGAAGGGGGCGCGGCGCATCCAGATCTTCATCGCCGCGTCCGACCCGCTCGGAAACGAGCGGAAGCACGATCCGATCGCTCACGCTTCGGCCCTGAATCGAGGACTACGGCGACACTTGCTGTGCTGGCGCGTGTACTGGTCAGCCGGACAACATCCCGCTGACGAGCGCGCGCCACGTGATCGGGCCGACGATGCCGTCGGATGCCGTCCCCACCGCGGTCTGGAAGCCGCGCACGAAGGCGTCGGTGCGTGGGCCGAAGATCCCGTCGATCTGAACCGGAGGCGCCTCACCGCCCGACTGGTCGTGGAACTTGATCACCTCCTGGACCCCGCGCACGGCGTCTCCGGTGCTGCCCTTCTTGACCTGGACGACGAGCTTGGGCCAGGTGCTCGGGCCGACGATCCCGTCGGCGGCGAGGCCCCGGCTCTGCTGGAACGCCTTGACGGCGGACTCGGTGGCAGGGCCGAAGATCCCGTCCACCGCGACGGAATGATTGCGCGCGCGCAGAAGCTGCTGCAAGGGGCGCACGGGAAAGATCTTGTCGCCGCGGCGGACGAGCGGCCACGGAGCGATCGGATCGGCGGGCATACGGATCCTCTCTCTCGGACTCGTGCTCTCTCCACGCTCCTGCGTGCTCGCGCCACCACCTAAACCTCGTGGTTCACGAGCACGAGCTCGAGGTGGCCGCGCGAGGCGTTGCCACGAATGTCCGCTACTTCCACGTCGAGCCGGTAGGAGCCGTCCCGGTGCCGGCGCGTGTCCCAGCCGCGGGCGAGCCAGAATCGATAACGACCGCGCGCGTTCGGATGGTTCTGGCGGGTTCCAGCGGCGTAGATCTCGTGGAAGCGGAACTCGGTCCGCAACGCAGCGCGGAAGTCGGCCGCGACCCGCCACGGAATCACCGCGCGCGCGTCGCGCACGATTCGGAAGCGTACGAGCGCCGGCGTCACCGGCAGGCCGCGCCAGGGCGGCGGCGCCGAGATCGGCGGGTTGTCGTGTGCGACCGCGATCAGGTTGACGACCCCGGTCAAGGCGCCGGGGTCGAGGGCCCTGCCGCCGCGCTCCGCAACGATCCGGTCGACCACCGGGGCGCCGAAGTCGTGGAAGGGCGTCAGCGCGCCTTCGCGCAGGGGGTTCCAGTAGTGCCTGTCGATCCGCTCGGCGAAGTGGACGTGGCCCCAGCTCTTGGCGACGTGGCCGAGCAGCGCGTGCTTCCTCACCCGCTGTCCGTGACGGACGCGCGGAACGATGTGCCAGTACGCGTGCGAGCGGCCGCGGCCGGTGACGACACTGACGTTTTGGGCGCCTCCGGAGTGAACCGTGCCGCCCGCGACCGCGTAGACCGGGGTCCCATCCGGTGCGGACACGTCGATGCCGAAGTGGAACGCCTTGCTGCCCTTGGCGCCGATGCGCGGATCGCAGAAGAACCCGCGCACCGGGTGCTGCACGTCGAACGGCTTCACGGGCCAGCCGTAGCTCATCGCCAGTCGCTCGTCATCAGACGGGCGGATTTCGGATCGCGATTTCGACGTCCGAGCGGGCGCGATTGCCCACGGCGTCCCACGCCCGGACGACGAGGAGGTAGCGCCCGTTCTTCAGGCGCGTCGTGTTCCAGTAGGGCTTCTGGAAGAGCCGGAACCAGTACTCGCCCGCCCCGGGGATCTTCCGGTTGAGCGCCGGCTGAGCCGGATGGTTCTGCTTCGTCCCGGGCGCGTAGTGCTGCTGGGTCGCGATCGGGATCTGGTGGGCGGCGATGAAGACCGTGCGCCGCAGCACGACCCTCTCGCTGGCTCGCTCGATCAGCAGGAGGCCGAGCCGGTACGGGTGGTGCGGCGCCGCCAGCAGCGGCACGTTGCGGAACCAGCCGGTGAACGACTGCGGGTCGCTGACGCGCGCCCTGACGTCCACGATCCCGGTCAGGCGCGACTTGTCGAGTCGCCTCCCGGCCGGCGGCAGCTGAGCCACGCCCGTGATCCGCCGGCCCCAGGTCGGTGTGGCGGGCGTGTAGAAGCGGACGTCGTGGATCACCGGCGGCGCCGTGTCGGCGAAAGGCTTCAGCTTCCCGGCGGGCCGGAGCGGGTTCAGCAGCACCTGTCCGCCGTCAGCGGTGAACTGGAACTCGGTCAGGTGGACGTGCCAGGAGCCCTTCGTCGTCCAGCCGATGAACTGACCCGCGCGCACCCGGTCGCCACGGTTGACGCGCGCGTCGACGTGCCCGTAGCCGAAGTGGCCGATGCGGACGCTGCCGCGGACGCCGGGCGCGGACGCCGCGTCGACGACGCCGCCCTCGATCGCGAAGACGCGGTGCGTCCGACCGGCGGGAGCGCCCTGCTCGGGCCGGTCGTCGCGGACTGCGACGTCGACGCCGGTGTGGTAGATGGCGCCGAACGTCGGGTCGGGCCGCGGGTCGAGAAACGTGCCGCGGACCGGATGCTGTTGGTGCTGGGGCGACACCGGCCAGCCACGAAAGTCGTCGTTGTAGCGCTGTGGGAACGATGGCATCGGTCTTCCTAGAGAGTTACACGTCCGTGGGCAGCAACCCGAAGCGCCGCAACGCCTGGGGGAGATTCACCGGCATGCCGACGGAGTGCGTCCAGTTTCCCGCGACGCCCGTGACCGGAGCTGCGGGATTCAGCTCCTTGATTCTTCGGAAGAGCGCGGCGGAGTTGTGCGCCTGGTCGAGCACGACCTCGTCGGCCACGCTCCAAAACATCTGCAGCGGCACCCGCGAGAAGGCAATCGCGCGCGCAGAGTTGCTGGGACTGCGGCGCGCATACGCCCCGGGGTGACTCTCCGGCACGCCCCCGATCTCCTGCCGCGCCAGCGCCTGGAGGGAGCGACCGTTGGAAAGACGCGCGAAGTCGCGGTAGCGCCGAGCAAGATCCGTCGGCGAATCGAACACGGCCGCGCCGGCGAGGAGCGTGTTGAAACGAGCCACCAACAGGAGCGTCTCCTGGCCGCCCATGCTGCCGCCCATCGCATAGACGCTGTGCGGCCGGATCCGCAACCAGGGGAGGGTCGCCTTCGCGACGTACTGCATGTTCGCGAGATCGTCGATCTGCCGCTCCCAGCCCCATGAGTGCAATGGGAGCACCCGGCCGTGCCCTTCCGGGCTGATCACCGCGAATCTCCCACGCGCCGGCAGATCGCCCCAGAAACCGAGATTCGCACGCCCAGCGATTCCCCGCCCGTGCGGCGAGATGATCAACGGCACAGGAGGGTTGTTCGCCGGCCCGAGGTCGCGCGGTACCGCGATATGGGCGTCGCGAGCGAGACCGTTGTGGGCTCGATAGCGAACGGTCCAGACCCGAACGCCTGCTGGCGTGGCCATCAGCCGCCGATCATAGGCGCGCTCAACCGCGGGGAATGACCCGAGCGTCATCCGATTTCTAAAGATTCCGGGAGAAATGTCGATGTGGGGCGCATGAGCGTCTTTCGCCCGAGCAGCCCGCGGTCCCCGTCTGCGTCCTCCCGGTGGATCGATCGCTGGCTTGCTGCCTGCAGCGAGCTCGTCGAGCTCGAGCGTTCGAACCCGATGACGGATGCCGTGATCGACGAGATCGACGGCCGGATGATTCGCATCGGCGACCAGTGGTTGGCCGATTTCGCCTCGTGCAACTACCTCGGCTTCGACCTCGACCGCGAGATCATCGAGGCCGTTCCCGAGTATCTCGACAAGTGGGGAACGCATCCGAGTTGGTCGCGCATGCTCGGCAGCCCCGCCCTCTACCCGCAGATCGAGGAGCGGCTGATCGAGCTCTTGGGCTGCGAGGACGCGATCGTCTTCCCGACGATCACCCTCATCCACCTGTCGGTGATCCCTGTGCTGGCCGGCGACGGGACGATCTTCGTCGACAATCGAGCGCACAAGACGATCTACGACGGCTGCCAGTTCGCGACCGCGCGCGGAGCGACCGTCAAGAGGTTCCGGTTCGAGGATCCGGACGATCTCGAGCAGCTCCTTCGCCGGGACCGCTCGACCAGCACCCGTCTGATCTGCATGGACGGGGTCAACAGCATGACCGGGAACGCGCCGAATCTGGAGGACTTCGCCCGGCTCGCCCGGCGCTACGACGCCATGCTCTACATCGACGACGCCCACGGTTTCGGGGTGATCGGCGAGCGGGGGCCGAGCGAGACGAGCCCCTACGGCCTGCGCGGGAACAGCATCGTCCGCTACGCCGAGGAGACGTACGACCGGATCGTGCTCGTCGGCGGCTTCTCCAAGTCGTACTCCTCACTCGCGGCGTTCGTCGCTTGCCCGACCGAGCTCAAGAACCTGCTCAAGACCGCCGCGCCGCCTTACCTCTACTCCGGTCCCTCGCCAATCGCCTCGCTCGCGACGGTGCTCGCCGGTCTCGAGGTCAACGAGATGCGCGGCGACGAGATTCGCGCCGATCTCTGGCGAAAGACCAGCGAGGTGCTCGAGTGCCTCGATCGCCTAGGAGTGCACACGCCGAATCGCTCGGGCTTCCCGATCATCGAGGTTCCGCTGGCGCGGCACGAGGACATCGACGCGGCGGGGCGCTTCCTCTTCGATCACGGCATCTATGTCACGCTCGCCGCCTACCCGCTCGTGCCGAAGAGCGAGGTCGGCTTCAGGATTCAGGTCACGGCCGCCAATTCCCAGGCCGAGATCGAGCAGCTCATCGACGTTCTGGGCAAGCTGGCGTCGACCTATGAGCTCCGGCCGGCCGGTCGCCGCGAGTACGCGGCCTGATCATGCTCCGCGGCGGCGACTGGCGCAGCCGCGCCTGGATCATCTACCTGGTTGGCGGAGGACTCCTTACCGCCGGCTACCTGTGGGTGCCACCCTTCCAGGCGAGCGGACCGCTGATCAACCTGCTCGGGCTCTCGTCGTCGGTCGCGATCGCGATCGGGATCTACCTGCACCGCCCGAAGGCGCTCGCCGCCTGGTTGCTCCTCATCCTCGGGCAGTTCCTGTTCTTCGCCGGCGACCTCTACACCTACAGCTATCCGAAGCTGTTCGGTGTCGAGGTGGAGTTCCCCTCGCTCGGCGACGCCATCTACCTGATGGTGTATCCGGCCCTCGTGGCCGGGCTGTTGATGCTCGTGAGACGGCGCAACCCGCAAGGCGACCGCGCCGGCGTAATCGACTCGCTCATCCTGACCGTCGGCTTCGCCTTGCTCTCCTGGGTCTTCCTGGTCGCCCCGAACATCCACCTCTCCGGCCTGACGTTGCTCGAGAAGGGAGTGTCCGCCGCCTATCCACTCGGGGACATCCTGCTCCTGGCCGCCGTGATCCGTCTCGCGGTCGACAAGGGAAAGCGGGCCCCGTCGTTCTACCTCCTCGTGGGGAGCATCGTCTCGCTGCTCGCCGTGGACTCCGCCTACTCGTTCGCCTTGCTCACGGATGCGTACAACCACCAGCTGAGCTACGACGCGGGCTGGATCGCCTACTACCTTCTCTGGGGAGCCGCCGCACTTCACCCCTCCATGCGCACGCTCGAGGAACCAGCGCTCGAAGCGCGCGCACGCCTTACCCCGCTGCGCCTGGGGCTGCTCGCAGGAGCGTGCTTGATCGCGCCCGGCGTCCGGTTCTACCTGGCGCTGGACGATCCAGACGTCCTCGTGCTGATCGTGGCGTCGGCAGTCCTGTTCCTGCTCGTCGTCGCCCGCATGGCCGGTCTCGTACGCCAGGAGGAGCGGACGGCGGCGCGCGAGCTCGCGCTCAGACGGGCAGGGGTCGAGCTCGTCGCGGCCGGAGGTCACGACCAGGTCAACGACGCCGCGGTCTCGGCCGTCCTCGCTCTCGTCGGCAGGCCGGCGAGCGTGCGGCTCGTCCTGCTCGGCGGAGAACGCGCGGTCGTAGCCGCCTCCTCCGGCGACGAGGGCGAATGGCAGATCTCGAAGCGGGTCTACGCCTGGCTCCGAAAGTCCGCCAGTGCCACCCAGCAGGTGTCGCTGGCCAGCCTGCCCGAGGACGCGCGGACCGAGCTCCGCTTTCACGAGGGCCACGCCGTGCTCGTACTGCCACTTTCGGTCCGAGACGGGGCTCGAGGGTTCCTCGTCCTGTGCTCCCCCGCGCGCGTCCCTCGCGAGCTCGTCGACTCGCTCGAGTCGCTTGCCTCGCAGGTCTCGCTCGCCGTCGAGGGAGCGTTGCTGGCCGAGGATCTGCACCGGCGGCAGAGCGAAGCCCGCTTCCGGTCGTTGGTCGCCCACTCCAGCGACCTGATCACCGTCCTCGACGCCCATGGCACCGTGACCTACCAGAGCCCGTCGATCGAGCGCGTCCTCGGCTATCGCCCCGACGAGATCCAGGGGAGCGATTTCGCCGAGCTACTCAGCGTCTCCGACCGGCCCCGGCTGACCCAGATCCTCTCAGGCGTCGGCGAGGCATACGTGGGCGGCGGCTCCGAGACGCACGTGATCGAATGCTCGCTCAGACACCGAGACGGCACCTGGCTCCAGTTCGAGGTCCAGCACACCGACCTGCTGCAGGACGAGCACGTCCGCGGCATCGTTCTGAACGGGCGTGACGTCAGTGAGCGCAAGGCGTTCGAGGATCAACTCGCGCACCAGGCATTCCACGACCCCGTCACGAGCCTCGCCAACCGAGCCTTGTTCGCGGACCGCGTCCAGCAGGCGATCATGCGCTCGATCCGTGGGGGTCGGGCCATCGGCGTCATGTTCATCGACCTCGACGACTTCAAGACCGTGAACGACAGCCTCGGTCACGCCGCCGGCGACACGGTTCTGAGGGAGGTGGCGCGGCGCCTCGAGGGCTCCGTGCGCCCGGCGGACACAGTTGCCCGCTTCGGTGGCGACGAGTTCGCCGTCCTGCTCGACGGGGTCGTGGATTCGGCGGAGGCCGCCGACGTCGCCGGCCGGATCCTGCGCGCCCTCGAGGTCAAGTACGACATCGACGGCAAGCAGGTGTATCCCCGCGCGAGCGTCGGCATCTGCCTGGCCGGGGGCGGGCTCGGCTCAGCCGACGCGGAGGAGCTCCTTCGCAACGCGGACGTCGCGATGTACATGGCCAAGCGCGACAGCAAGGGCAGCTATCGCGTCTTCGAGCCCGCGATGCACGAGCGAGTGGTCGAGCGACTCGAGCTCCAGGCGGAGCTGCAGCGGGCGCTCGAGCTGCACCAGCTCGAAGTGCACTACCAGCCTGTCGTTCGACTGGATGACCGCGCCGACTACGGCGTCGAGGCGCTGCTCCGCTGGATGCATCCGAAGCGCGGGACGATCCCACCCCTCAACTTCATCCCCCTCGCGGAAGAGACCGGCCTGATCGTGCCCATCGGCCGCTGGGTCCTCCAGCAAGCCTGCCGCCAGGGCGCGATCCTGCATGACCGGTTCCCGCGGACCCAGCCGTTGACGATTAGCGTCAACCTCTCCGTCAAGCAACTCCAGTCGGAGACCCTCGTCGACGACGTCCGTGACGCGCTCGAATCGAGCGGACTGCCGCCGTCCGCCCTCGTCCTCGAGATCACCGAAACCGTGATGATGGCCGACGCCGAGCTGGCGATCAAGCGGCTGCACGAGCTGAAGTCGCTCGGAGTGCTGCTGGCGATGGACGATTTCGGGACCGGTTACTCGTCGCTCTCCTACCTGAGCCGCTTCCCCGTCGACATCCTCAAGATGGACCGCTCCTTCCTCTCGTCCGATCACGACGAGTCGAGCCTGGCCGCGGCGATCGTCGCCCTCGGGAACAGCTTGAGGCTCGACGTGGTCGCGGAAGGGATCGAGCAGCCCGAGCAGATCGCCGCGCTTCGCGGCCTCGGCTGCGAGCTTGGACAGGGCTTCCTGTTCGCCAGGCCGATGACCCACGAGGCGCTCGTCGCGTACCTCGACAGCGGCGAGGGAGCGGTCGGCGAGCCGCGGCCGCATGCAGCATAGCCACGAGGGACTCGACCGCCCCGGCGGATTCTCCCGCGTCAACCTCCTCGCACCGCTCCGCCACCGGGACTTTCGTCTCCTCTGGGCGGGAATGACCGTCTCCCTCGTCGGGGACGGGATCTTCCTGGTGGCGATGGCCTGGCAGGCCTACGAGCTCTGGAACGCGCCCGCCGCGCTCTCGCTCCTCGGGATCGGCATGACCATTCCGATGATCGCGTTCCTGCTGCCGGCGGGGGTCGTCAGCGACCGGTTGAACCGGCGCTCGGTGATGCTGGTGGCCGACGTCGCTCGCGCGCTCGTCATCGCCGCGCTCGCCATCCTCGTCCTGACCGGCCTCCTCACCTTCTGGGAGCTCCTGGTCCTCGTCGCCCTCTACGGCATCGGCACAGCGTTCTTCGCTCCCGCCTTCGAGGCGATCGTCCCGGACATCGTCCCTACGCGCGACCTCGCGGCTGCAAACTCGCTCGACCAGCTCGTCCGGCCCATCGCCTACAGGCTTGTGGGGCCGGCGCTCGGAGGAGCCCTCATCGCCGGTGCCGGCACGGGCGCCGCGTTCGCGGTCGACGCTGCGACGTTCGCCGTCTCCGCCGTCGCGGTGTTCCTGACGCGACCCCCGGCGCATCCGCGCTCTGAACACGTCGATTCGTCCGTCCAGGCCGTGAAGGAGGGGTTCCAGTTCGTCCGAGCTCGCGTCTGGCTCTGGGGGACGCTCCTCTCTGCGACGATCGCCTATCTCGCCTTCATGGGGCCTGCCGAGGTCCTGCTGCCGTACCTCGTCAAGAACGAGCTGCACGGCTCGGCCGGCGACCTCGGGCTCGTCTTCGCCGCCGGGGGTGTCGGCGCGATCGGCGCCGCGTTGATTATGGGGCAGCGCGGCCATCCGCGCCGCGACATCACCTTCATGTACGCGACGTGGACGCTGGCAACACTCGCCGTCGCGGGCTACGGCCTGGCGACGGCGTCCTGGCAACTCATGGTCGCGTGTCTCCTGTTCAACGCACTCGAGACGGCAGGGGTGATCGTCTGGGCAACCATCAAGCAGCGCCACGTGCCGGCTTCGATGCTCGGTCGAGTGTCCAGTCTTGACTGGCTGATCTCAATCGGGCTCCTCCCTCTCTCCTTTGCCCTCACCGCTCCGGTGGTTGCGCTTGTCGGCGTCAGGGCTACCCTGGTCGGAGCTGCGGTGATCGGCGGTGTCTCCACCTTCGCCGCGCTGTTCCTCCCCGGGATGCGAGATATCGAAGGCGCGCCCGAAAGAGTCGACGCGGCGAGCGCCAGGCCACCGCTCGGCATCGAGCCGGAGCTGCTCAGGCCGCCCGCGCTCGCCGACCTTCACCGGTGATGGCAATGGGCGCCGGCTTCGGGTCACGCTAGCCTTCTCGCGGTCGTGAGAGTGCGGAGATCCGGGTTTGCGTTCGTCCTGCTTGCGGGCGTCCTCCTCGCCGCCGGCTCCGGGGCGGCGCCCGCGCGGGCGGTCGTGCCGACGAGCTGGTGCGGCACCGGGACGAGCGCCGTCGACCGGCTCCCGGACACCGCCGGCCGCCAGATCCACGTGATCTACGCCGTGCCCTCCGACGGGCCGGAGCGATTCGCCGCGGCGGCCTCCGAGATCGCGACCGACCTGGCGAGCGTGGATGCCTGGTGGCGGCGCGAGGATCCCGCGCGGACGCTGCGCTTCGACACGTATCCGTTCGCCGGCTGCTCGGGCCTCGGCCAGCTCGACCTCTCCTTCGTGCGGCTCCCTCAGCCCACCGCCTTCTACCGGAGCTTCACGGGCCGCTTCTCGAAGCTGGTCGTCGACCTCGGCGCGAGCTTCAGCTCGGAGGCGAAGAAGTACCTCGTCTACTTCGACGGAGCCTCCAGCGGGGGAGGCGTGTGCGGACAGGCGACGGCGAGCCTGCCGAACCTCGGGCCGAGCTTCGCCGCGATCTACCTCGGCATCCCCGGCTGCGGCACGCTCGGCCAGGGCGCGTACACCGCGACGACGGCGGCGCACGAGCTCGTCCACGGGCTAGGCGGAGTGGCGATCGGAGCCCCGCACCGCTGCGCCGACTCCGGGCACACGTGCGACAACGGCTCGGACCTGATGCACCCGAGCGGCTCCGGCGACAACCCGATCGACGCAGGTGTGCTCGACGTCGGCCGGGACGACTACTACGCACACTCCGGAGGCTGGATCGACGTTCGCGACTCGCTCTTCCTCCGCCGGCTCGACGTGCCCCAGCAGCCGCTCACGGTCACCCTGGGCGGCAGCGTCGGTGCGAGCCGGGTGCGGAGCGACGCACCCGGGATCGACTGTCCGACCGTCTGCTCGATCCCCTGGGACGGAGGCGAGCCGGTGGTGCTGGAGGCCATTCCGGCCACCGGTCGCCGGGTCGTCCGCTGGACGGGCGCGTGCACGGGCACGAGCACGACATGCGCGCTGACGCTCGACCGGCCGCAGAACGCGGGCGTCGTCTTCGGGCCGCTCTTCTACTCCGGGCGCGTTCTCGTCGCGGGCCGCGGCCGCGTCACGAGCGGGCTCGGCTTCAGCTGTGTCACGAGCTGCAACCGCCGCTTCGAGGCCGGTCGGAACGTCGCCTTCCGCGCGGCCGCGGCGAAGGGCTGGGTCTTCGCCGGCTGGCAGGGCGACTGCCGAGGCCGGACGGGCGCCTGCCGCGTCCGGTTCGACGGGCCGCACACGATCCGGGCGGTCTTCAGGCGCCGCTGACCGGTTCGCGGGCACCCGCTCGGATACCCTGTCGCACGCCCGGAGAGGTGTCCGAGCGGCCGAAGGAGCGCGACTGGAAATCGCGTACGCGTCGAAAGGCGTGTCGCGGGTTCAAATCCCGCCCTCTCCGTAGCTCTTCGCAAGCTGAAGCATCCGCTCGAGCGGGTGCTTCGGCGCGCACGCTTGACTAGCCGCCCGTGCTCTCGACGACGTAGGCGGTCACATCGGCGATCTCCTGGTCGTCGAGCTGGTCCTCGAAGGAGGGCATCGCTCCGGCGCCGTTGCGGACGCGCTGCTCGACGAGGGCGGCATCGGGCTTCGACTCGTCGAGGTTCGGGCCGACGTTGCCCGACGAGCCCGCGGCCTCGAGCGTGTGGCAGCCGTCGCAGCCGGCCTTGGCGAAGACGGCCTCACCGGCCGCGGCGTCGCCTGCGCTCGCACCGGTCTCGGTCGGCGTCGTCTCGGCTTCGTCTCGGTCTCGGTCTCGGTCGGCGGCTGCGTCTCGGTCACCTCGGCCGTGTCCTCCTCCGCCTCGCTCTCCTTCGCGAAGACGACGACCGCGGCGATCATCGCGACGAAGATCAGGAACGCGACGACGAGGTAGAGGCCGAGGCGCCGACCCGGGAAATCGGGGTTGCGGCGCGGCAGGACGAACGAGGAGACGAGCGCGAAGGCGATGAACGCGAGCGCGACGAGCCCGAGCGCGATCTTCCCGTTCGACGTGATCCCGAGCAACGACGACACCGGGCCGGAACCTACCAGGGCCGCCGGTTCCAGCGAGCTACTGACGGTCGAGCGGCGCCATCGTCAGGCCGTGCGCCTCGAGCTGCGCCCAGTAGTGCTCCGCCCGCTCGCGGTGCCCCGACCAGACGATCGCCCGCCCGGAGGAGTGGATGCGGTTCGCGAACGCCATTCCCTGGTCGTAGCCGATGCCCGGAAGCACCGAGGAGAGCGCGAACGCGACGCCCTCGAAGGTGTTGTGATCGTCGTTCAGGACGACCACGTTCCAGGGCGCGTCCGAGCCGCTTCCGGTGCCGCGACGGGCTCGTTCTCGCGGCGGCGTGCGAGTCGCGGGGCTCATTGCAAAGACGTTAGACGATCGCTGTAGGCTTCACGGCCGTGACACCGGACGAACGGCTCGATCGCTATGCCCGCCTCGCCGTCGAGGTGGGATTGAACGTCGGCGAGGGCCAGACCGTCTTCGTCAACGCCCTGGTCGAGCACGCCCCGCTCGCCCGCGCGATCGCCCGGATCGCCTACGAGAACGGCGCCCGTTACGTCGATGTCGAGTATGTCGACCAGCATGCTCGCCACGCCCGGATGAAGCATGCGCCCGAGGACACGCTCGGCTGGTCGAGCCCGTGGGCCCTCGAGAAGATCGACTACATCGACGAGCACCGTGGAGCGCTGATCCAGATCGCCGGCGACCCGGAGCCCGAGCTCTTCGCCGATCTCGACGGGAGCCGCGTCGGCAAGACGCGGATGAAGGAGGTGGCCGAGCGCTATCTCGCGACGATGAACAGGCGGCTGATGAACTGGACGATCGTCGCCTACCCGAACGAGGGCTGGGCGCGCTCCGTCTTCGGGGAGCCTGACGTCGAGCGCCTCTGGGACGCGGTGGCGACTGCCACCCGCCTCGACGAGTCCGATCCGGTCGAGGCGTGGCGCTTGCACATCGAGAAGCTCGAACGGCGAGCGAAGGCGCTCTCCGAGCGCCGGTTCGACAAGATCCGCTTCCGCGGCCCGGGCACCGACCTCACCGTCGGCCTGACCGAGCGCACGGTCTGGTGCACGGCGAAGGAGGTCACGGTCGACGGTCGCGAGCACGTCGTGAACATGCCGACCGAGGAGGTCTTCACGAGCCCGGATCGCCGCCGCACCGAGGGCGTCGTCCGGTCGACGACCCCGCTCGCGCTCTCGGGCACGATCGTCCGCGATCTCGAGATCCGCTTCGAGGGCGGCCGGGCGGTCGAGGTGAACGCGAGCTCGGGCCTCGAGGTCGTCCGCGAGCAGATGCGCTCCGACGACGGGGGCTCGATGCTCGGCGAGGTCGCGCTCGTGGACGGCGACTCGCGGGTCGGCGGGACGGGGCTCGTCTTCCTGAACACCCTCTTCGACGAGAACGCCACCTGCCACATCGCCTACGGCTCGGGCATTCTCGAGGGGATCGAGGGCAGCGGCGACGCGAGCCAGGACGAGCTGGCCGAGCTCGGCTTCAACACCTCCACCATCCACACCGATTTCATGATCGGCGGGCCGGAGGTCGAGGTCGACGGAGTCGAGGCGGACGGAACCGCCGTGCCGATCATCCGGGGCGAGAGTTGGCAGCTCGGCTGAGCGCGGCGCCCGATTCTGCGGCCGCCTTCCCGCACGTGCGGCGCGAGCGCGTCCGCTTCCGCGACTGCGACGCGCTGGGCCACGTCAACAACGCCGTCTACTCGACGTACCTCGAGGAGGCGCGGCTGGACTTCCTGGGCGGCCTCCACGAGTTCATCCTCGCTCGCGTCGAGATCGACTTTCGCGCCGAGTTGCGCGCGGGCGAGGAGATCGAGGTTGCGACGCGGGCCGGAAAGCTCGGGACGAAGAGCTTCGAGCTCGAGCACGAGATCCGCGCAGGCGGTCGCGTCGCGGCGGAGGCGAGGAGCGTGCTCGTGGCCTACGACTACGACCGGGGCGAGAGCGTGCCGCTCTCGGACGCGCTGCGCGCTCGGCTGGCCGGGGCCTGATGACGGTGGAGCTGCCGCTGACGGGAGGTTGCGGCTGCGGCGCGGTGCGCTTCGAGATCGACGCGCCGCTGCTCTCCGCTTCTTACTGCCACTGCACGCGCTGCCAGCGCCGCACCGGCACGGCCGCCTCCGCGAACGCCCGGCTCGCGCCGGGCTCGTTGCGGATCGTGGCAGGCGAGGAGCACGTCCGCGCCTGGGCACCCGAGGGCGGCTTCGAAAAGGCGTTCTGCGGCCTCTGCGGCTCGGCTCTCTTCAGCCGCGATCCCGCAAGCGGGGAGCCGGCCGGAGTCCGCCTCGGCGCCGTCGACGGCGACCCGGGAGTCCGCCCGCAGTGGCACCAGTTCGTCGCCTACGCGGCGGCGTGGGAGCCGATCCCGGACGACGGTCTGCCGCGTCATTTGGAGTCCCGACAAGCCTGATTTTGCAAACGCGAGCAACGTGACAAGAACCATCCGTTCTGCCTGGACGAGGATCGTCTTCTGGGCGAGGATCGCGAGCATCGCGTCCAACTGGAGCACGTTCCGTGTCCTCGCGAGAGGCGAGTTGCCGAAGGCCGCCGCGGGATCTCCCACGACTCTCCGGCTACGGCCGCTCGGAGGCCGCCCTGTGCGCGTCAGGCCCGGAACCAGCGACGCCTACGTCGTCTGGGAGACCTTCGTTGGGCGTTACCACCTTCCACCGCCGGACCTCGGAGACGTACGCGTGGTCGTCGACCTCGGCGCGAACATCGGCCTGACGATGGCGCATCTCGCCGAGCGACATCCGGCCGCGAGAATCCTCGGCGTCGAGATGGACAGCGGCTCGGTCGCGCTCTGCCGCGAGAACGTCGCCGGCTGGGGCGAGCGTTGCCGCGTCGTCGACGCGGCGGTCTGGATCGACGACGAGGACGCCATCGAGTACTCCACAACTCGAGGCGTCGAATACGGGGCGAGGCTCGTCGCTGCGGATCGAGCGTCCAATGGCACGATCGAGACCACCCGGGCGGTCTCGATCCTGTCGCTGCTGGACGAGGCAGGGCTCGACCGGGTCGACTTCCTGAAGATGGACATCGAGGGGGCGGAACGCGATGTGCTGAGGATGAATGTCGCTTGGGCCGAGCGTGTCCGGTGCCTGAACGTCGAGGTTCACGAGCCCTACAGCGTCGGCCGGTGCGTGACGGATCTTGAAGCGCTGGGCTTCACGACAACCGTCGCTTCGAACCACTGGGCCGCGGTGACCGCGCGGCGGTGACCCTGGGACCGGACCCGCCGGGCGCTCCTTCAGAGGCGGCGGCCGCGTGCCCTCCAGCGCCGCCGCCGCATCCAGAGTTGCGTGCGCTGCGACAGGAGTCGGGTCAGCAGGAGGACGCCGCCCTCTCTGTACAGCCTGCCGAGCGACGGTCGCTCGGGAACGGACTCGGCGCCCTGGCGCGGCGCCTGCGAGACGAGCTCCTCCACCGGGGATCCCTTCAGCGCCAGGAGCGTCACCCGGTCCAGATCCTTCTCGGGCTCCGCGGGAACATGGCACTCGTACACGCTCGTGAATCCGGCGCGCGCGACGAGGCGCTCGACCGAGGGACGCGTGAGCAAGAACGCCGTGATGTTGTCGAGCGAGCTCCAAGCCGCTGCCAGGCGATCGTCGGGAGACGACTCGGGATCGTGCTCGACCAGCTGGAGCCCGCGATACTCGAAACCCCCGTACGTCTCCGTCCGCGACGGCAGCAGCGCGACATGGGTATCCAGCACGAGCGCGCGCTTGCATACCTCCGCGACCCGGCTCACGAACGGGAACACGTCGTCCGCGTCGAGGTGGTAGAGGATGCCCGAGACAGAGGACGACGTCGAACTGCCCGTGCTCCTCGACGCGCAGCTCGCGGACGTCCCCCTGCCGGAAGTCGACGGCGAGCTCGAGCACGCGCGCCGCGAAGCGCGCCTTCTCGAGACTGGCCGCGCGGCCCTCGATGCCGACGACCTCGGCACCGCGCCGAGCGAGCTCGATCGCGTACATGCCCTCGAGGCAGGCGAGGTCGAGGATCCGCGCGCCTGCCAGGTCGCCGTGCAGGACGTCGGAGACGATCTGCGTGACCCGGCGCAGCTTGATCTCGTCGCCGCTCAGGGCCGACGAGATCGTGTACACGCCATCCGCGAGCCGCATGTTGTGGGCCGTCCAGGGCCCATGGCGCTCGATGATTTCGTCGCGAGCGCGCTCGATCTCGTCCCGGTTCACGGAGCGATGCTACCCACCCGCCAGTTCATCGCCTCTTCGGCCTGCGGGAGCCAATCCCGGACGACGGCCTTCCGCGTTATCCCGAGCAGCGGACCTAGCCAGTCCGCTCCCCTGTGACTGTCACGGTCACGCTCGCAGGCCGACCACGGTCGCCCAGCTGCAGGGTCACGGTTCGCTTGCCGGCCTCCTCGAGGGTCACGAACGCATCGAGCCCGCGCGCCACTTCCTTCCCGTCGATCAGCCACACCGCCTCTGCGGTTACCTCGTCACGCGCCTCTGTCACCGATCCCCAGAGCCGGACCGACTGGCCGGTGGCGTAGGTGTGGCCGTCGACCGGATGCAGGATGACGCCTTCCAAAGGCCGATCGGGAACCGTGATCGCCACGGGCTCCCCGTATGTGGAGAAGAACCCGTCATGGGCGACGACCTGTAGCAGCCCCTCGCCGGGTGGAAGCTGATCGGCAGCGATCCTCACCTTGGGCTCGTTCAGCCCCGTCAGCACCGATTGCCAGGCTTCGCCGTCGCGCGACCACCGCAGCCAGAACTCCGCCACCCCGCCCGAGGACTCCCACGACACCGTCGTGTTCCCCCTGCGGTCGACCTTGACGTCCGGCCCTGCGAGGCGCGGCGGCTCGCCCGGGGCGTCTCGGCGCCACACGACCTCGTCCCCGTCGGCGATCTCGAGCAGGGCGCCGGGCGCAACGTCAGGCAGAAACGCCTGTGCGAGATAGGTCGTCGGCTCCTTGCTGTGGCCGCCACACCCGCACGCGGAGGCGGCGGTCTCCAACCGCAACACGGCACCCTCCGCCACAACGGTGCTCTCGACGTCCCGCAAGCGAGCGGTGAAGGTGGTCTCCACCGCTCCGTGCAGCGCCGCGTGAGCCCGGGTCCGGGCCACGTGCATCACCTCGGCGACCTTGCCGCGCTCGATCCGGACGATGAGTGAGATGACGTCCTGGAGTCGTGACGGAGGAAACACGGGCAGCTCCAAGTCCAGGTCGAAGGGCGGATCCGGCTCGGGGATCGGCGGCCACTTGCGTAGCTCCTCCCAGACGTAGTCCCTCCACCACGGCTCGTCGATCCCGGCCGCCCTCGGACTGAGGCGTTCGTTGTCCAACAGAAGACCGTAGTGATACGGCGAGATCCACGACGGACCGGCGTAGGACATGAAGTCACGGAACGTCTGAGGCGACGCGATGTTGCCGTTGTTCACGTTCAGCCCGTACTCGCCGGTCGACGCCTGCGGCGTGTCGGCCGGGTCGTACGGCTCGTAGGCCGGGTACGACGGGTCCGGGTTCGGAGCACCACCGGCCGGTGCGTGCTTGAGCCCGCACGCATGGCCGGCCTCGTGGGCCAATGTCGCCGGCTGGTTGATCGGTCCAACCGCCACACCGCCGCCGCCGCACCCACCCACGGGGCCCATCGGCACTCCGGCCGGGAGGAGACCGTAGTAGATCCAGCCGGGCCGATTGCCGTCCGCAGTGCGCGCGTTGGCAACCCGAGCGTGCAGGGCATCCCACTGGGTCCCGCAGCCCGACGTGGGGAACGAGGTGTCCTGCAGGTGGTTGGTCTGCACCAGCGTTCCGGCAGTCCTGAACTCGGCCGTCGACTCGACCGGAAACAGGGTCAGAGTGGTTCCCGACATGGCTTGGAGGTTTGCCAGCGTCGGCGGGCCGATGGTCAGGTTCGGCGCGTTGGGCGCATTGCTCGCCGGGCCGTTGTAGGAGATCATCACGCCCGCAAGCCGAAGCGTCTGCCGGAGAGTGACGCCGACGACCACCGACGACTCGGCGCTCTGGGAGCTCGACGTGACGCGGGCGATCAGGCGCAGGGTCCCGATCATCTCGGCGGCGGGAATGATGAAGTTGAGCGTGGCCGCCAAGCTTCCCCGCGTCGCCGCATAGCTCGCGCCGGCGGGGACGGAGGTCACCGACGACGGATCTGCGTTGAGGGTCGTCACGGTATTCCACAGGAAGCCGTTCGAGCGCCGCTGAATCTCCAGCGTCCCCGTGACGCCGGAGGCGCCGACCACGCTCCACAGATAGACCCTCACCCAGGCGGGCTTTCGGGCAACCAGCCGGATCCCGTTGTCGGCGCCATGATCGTCGGAATCGGTCAGATGCTCCTCGGATCCGTAGTACTGAACGGCCTGCGTGACCTCGATCCCCTCGATCCCCAGCCTGAGCAGCCGGATCTGAGTCTCGTTGACGAACTGGTCGAACCGATACGGCCTGAGCAAGTCGGCGCGATTCACGACTACCCCCTGACGCGAGCTGACGACACGTCAACGCTGACGACACACGACTCCACTGTCAAGCTTGACCCGCGGACCGAATCTCGCAGGTCTGAACGGATGGGCGCACCTGGGATTGAACCAGGGACCTCTCGCGTGTGAAGCGAGCGCTCTCCCGCTGAGCTATGCGCCCGGGAGCGCGAAAGGATAGCGGCCCGACGTCAAGGAATCTATGCCACAGTCGTGGTACGTTTGTGGCATGGCCCGAACGAGAATCAGCACGACAGTCGACGCCGAGCTGCTCGCGACCGCTCGCCGTTCCCGCTCCGGCCTCGCGGATTCGGTGCTCATCGACGAGGCGCTCGCGGCCCTCGTCGCTCGGCAGCGCGCAGTCGAGATCGATGCGAAGTACGCGGCGTACGACGCCCAACCGCTCGACAAGAGCGACGAGTGGGGCGACCTGGCCTCGTTCCGGACGGCCGCCGGCGCTTCGTGAGCGCTCTCCCGGCCCGGGGCGAGGTCTGGTGGTGCGAGCTTCCGGAAGTCGGTCGTCGACCGGTCGTCGTCCTGTCGCGGGACGCGGCGCTCAGACGCCTGCGACGCGCTCTGATCGGCCCGTGTACGACCACGATTCGCTCGCTCCCGAGCGAGGTCGTCCTCGACCCGGGTGAGGATCCGGTTCCGCGCGTGTCGTGGTCAACCTCGACTCGGTCGAAAGCGTGTCGGTCGGGACGCTCGTGGAGCGCCTGGGCCGGCTGAGCGACGACCGGATGCGGCAGGTCTGCGCAGCGCTCGCGGTCGCCGTCGATTGCCGAGCCTGACGCGAGATCGGCTACCCTGCTCCCGCCCGGTCGCGCTAGGTGGGGAGTTAGCGGTTCCCTGAACCCGACATCCGCTCCAGCGGGACCGAACGCCGTCCGAGGACGGTTTCAACGGGATCAGGTCTCGCGCACGTGGTGTCGAGGGTCAGGTTCCGCGCACTGGGAGCATCCGAACCGCGTCAGGTCCGGAAGGAAGCAGCGCTAAGGATTCCCTCCCAGGTGCCGCGGTCTCGCCTGACCGGAGCCGGCGACGCGATCGCCCCCCGGGGAAGCCCTTCGAAGGCGGAGCGCGCGACCGGGCTAAGATCGATCCGGTGACCGCTCTCTATCGGAAGTACCGGCCGCAGGACTTCGAGGACGTCGTCGGCCAGGAGGCGGTCGTGCGGACCCTGCGGAACGCGATCGAGCTCGGCCAGCTCCGGCAGGCCTACGTCTTCGCGGGCCCGCGTGGAACCGGCAAGACCACGATGGCGCGAATCCTCGCGAAGGCGGTCAATTGCGAGCAGGGGCCGACGGCGACGCCCGACAACGTCTGTCACGCGTGCGTCGCGATCGCGAACGGCTCCTCGCTGGACGTGATCGAGATGGACGCGGCCTCGCAGCGCGGGATCGACGACATCCGCGAGATCCGCGAGCGGGTCGTGCTCCAGCCGGCGGAGGGCCGCTACAAGGTCTACATCGTCGACGAGGCGCACCAGCTCACGGATGCCGCCTGGAACGCACTCCTGAAGCTGATCGAGGAGCCGCCGCCCCACCTGATCTTCGTCTTCTGCACGACCGAGATCTGGAAGGTGCTGCCGACCGTGCGCTCGCGCTGCCAGACGTTCGTGTTCGCGCGGCCGCGCCTGCCCGAGCTCGTGCGCCGCCTGCGCCGCGTCTGCGATGCCGAGGGGATCGAGGCGCCCGACGCCGCCCTCGCGCTGATCGCGCGCGGCGCCCGCGGCTCGTTCAGGGACGCCGAGTCGACGCTCGACCAGCTCGCCTCCGCGACGAGCAACGCGATCGACGTCCAGTCGGTGCTGCAGCTCCTCGGAGCGGTCGAGGAGGAAGCGCTCTTCCGGCTCTGCGACGCGATCGTCGACGGCGACACCGCCGGCGCGCTCTCCTTCGTCGAGGAGCTCGCAGAGCAGGGCCAGGATCTCGGACGGCTCGTCACGGAGCTGCTCGAGCACCTCCGCCACCTGCTCCTCGTCCAACACATGGGCCACGTGCCCGACTCGCTGCCGATCACCGACGAGACGCGAGAGCGGCTCCGGGAGCAGGCGAACCAGCTGCCCGCGCCGACCGTGCTCCGGCTCTGCGACCTGCTCGCGGTCGCCGTCGACGACGCTCGCCAGGGCGGCGATCCGCGGCTGCCGCTCGAGCTGGCGCTCGTCAAGGTGACTCGCCCCGGCGGCGATCTCTCGCGCGAGTCGATCGCCTTCCGGCTGGAGCAGCTCGAACAGCGCCTCTCAGGGACGCCCGCACAGGCCGCAGCTCCGGTGTCGGCGGAGCGCGCGACCCCGGTGGCGCCCCAGCCGGAGCCGGAGGCTGCGGAGCCGCCGGCGGCGGAGCCCACGCCTGAGGCTCCTCCGCTCGAGCTCGAGCAGCTTCAGGACGCCTGGCAGCGCACCGTCATCCCCGCGGTCCAGTCGCGCTCGATCCCGGTGGCCTCGCTGCTCGGCGAAGCGCGGCCGTCCTCGCTCGTCGGCGAGACCCTGACCCTCGAGTTCCCGGCCACATCGGACTTCCACCGCCGCCAGGCCGACGAGCCGAAGGCGATCGGCGCGATCCGCGACGCGCTCTACGAGGTCACTGGACACCGCTTGGCCGTGGCCATGACCCTCGGCGAGCCGGTCGAGGCCGAGGAGGACGAGGGCGAGTCGGCCGTCTCCGAGGAGGCGTTTATCTCGATGTTCAAGGACACGTTGGACGCCCACGAAGTGGAGGAGAATCGGTGAGCAAGATGGACATGAACAAGCTGATGCAACAGGCGGCGCAGATGCAGGAACAGGTGCAGCGCGCGCAGGAGGAAGCCGCCAACGAGGTCGTGGAGGCCTCGGCCGGGGGCGGCATGGTCACCGTCAAGGCGACGGGAGGCGGCGAGATCGTCGGGATCACGATCGACCCCAAGGCGATCGACCCCGACGACCCGGAGATGCTCGCCGACCTCGTCCTGGCCGCCGTCAACGAGGCGCTCCGCTCGGCGAACGCGCTGATGGAGTCGAAGGTCTCGGGAATGCTTCCGGGAGGCCTCGGCGGGCTGGGCCTCCCGGGTTTCTGAGGCTAGACGCGCGGGCTACGCGGCGCCGGCGAGATCCGCGAGGCGCTCACCGAGGCTGCGCAGAGCGGTCATCTCGAGCTGACGGATCCGCTCGCGCGTGAGCCCGAGGTCCTTGCCGATCTGCTCGAGGCTCGTGCCTTCGACGTGGCCGCCGAGGCCGAAGCGACGCTCGAGGACGTGCCGCTCCCGGTCCGGCAGCTCGGCCACGGCCTCGCGGATGCGCTGCTGCTCCATCGACGCGTCGGCGGCCTCGAGCGGATCCTCGGCGGTGCGATCGCCGAAGAGGTCGCCGAGCTCGCCGTCGCCGTCGCCGATCGCCTGGTTCAACGAGACGGATGCCTCGACCGCGTCGAGCGCCTCCTGCGCGTGGCTGGTCTTCAGCTCCGTGGCCGCCGCGAGCTCCTCGATCGTCGGGGGCCGGCCGAGCTTCACCTCGAGCGCCTGCCGGTTGCGCCGCAGCTTCAGCCGCCGCTCCTGGACGTGCACGGGAATCCGGATCGTGTCGCCCTGGTTCGCGACCGCGCGCTGGCAGGACTGGCGGATCCACCACGTGGCATAGGTGGAGAACTTGAAGCCCTTCCGGTAGTCGAACTTCTCGACGGCCCGGTTGAGCCCGATCACGCCCTCCTGGATCAGGTCGAGCAGGGGCAGCTGGTGGCCCTGGTAGCGCTTCGCGATCGAGACCACGAGGCGCAGGTTGGCGTTCACCATCCGCTCCTTGGCGATCAGGTCGCCCTTCTCGACGCGCTTGGCGAGCGCGACCTCGTCCGCGGCGGTGAGCAGGGTGTGGCGTCCGACCTCGGTCAGGAAGAGCTGGAGGCTGTCGGTGACGACGCCAGTCGGGGTGAGGTCGAGGTCGGCGGGCTCGTCGGCGCGCGTAGCGGGGCGCTCCTCGATCTCGACGTCGGCGGCCGCGAGCGCAGCCCGGAGCTCGCTCAGCGCCTCGTCGCCGAGATCGTGCTCGAGCTGAAGCGCGTCCAGCTCCTCGGCGCGCACGCTGCCGCGCTCCTCCGCATCGGCCAGGAAGCCGGCGAGGCCGTCGTTCGCAAGCTCGTTGTCCAGGGCGTGGGTGCCCAGGGCGGGACTCTTGTGCATGTTCCTCCGAATGAAGTGGGGTCGAGCGTCGCCGACAGCCGTGCCCAGCAGGCAGGTGGAGAAGGCGTCGCACTCGTATTAACGACCCTCCGAGGCCGAGTCATCCTTGGGGCGCCCGATCCGAACAGAATCCTTACCTGAGCAGGGGATGTCCGGAACGGACGGTTACGCTGCACCGATGCTGAGCCCGTCGGTCGACAATCTCGTCGCACAGCTCTCGCGCCTGCCCGGAATCGGACAGCGGACCGCCCAGCGCCTGGCCTTCCACGTCCTCTCCAAGGACAAGGAGGAGGCACTCGCGCTCGCCGCTGCGATCGTCGAGGTGAAGGAACGCGTTCGCTTCTGCGGCAGCTGCGGCAACCTGACCGAGGAGGAGCTGTGCACGATCTGCCGCGACGAGCGACGCGACCGAACGGTCGTTTGCGTGGTCGAGCAACCGGTCGACGTGATCTCGCTCGAGCGCACCCACGAGTACCGCGGCCTCTACCACGTGCTCGGTGGCTCGCTCTCGCCGCTCGACGGCGTCGAGCCCGAGCACCTGCGGATCGACGAGCTGATCCGCCGCGTGGGCGCGGGAGGGATCGACGAGGTCGTGCTCGCGACCAATCCGAACATGACGGGCGAGGCGACCGCCGCGTACGTCGCGAACCGGCTGCGGCAGGCGAACGGGGGCGAGCACGTGCGCGTGACCCGGCTCGCGAGCGGCCTGCCGGTGGGCGGCGACCTCGAGTACGCGGACGAGGTCACGCTCGGTCGGGCGTTGGCCGGACGGCGCGAGCTCTGAGAGAATAGTCCGCAAATTGCGAACTTCTCGTCGCCAAGAGGTTGACGGCACCATGGCGCCGACGTAGATTGCGCGAGCTGAACCGGTGGGCCTTCGGGTTTGCCGGTTCAGCACTTTTTGTGGTCCATCCGCTTGTCGGGGAGCAGGCGGCGTCGGCGGCCTGATCTAGACTCGCCCGATGGCTGCGACCGAGTACGAGGCCGTTCCGGCCGTCGACCCGGACGCTGCGCCCGCGGAGGTCGGAGCGCCCCCAGATCGCTGTGTCGTGATGAAGTTCGGCGGCACCTCGGTCGCCGACCCGGAGAAGCTGAGGAGCGTCGCCCGCCGGCTCGTGGAGGCCCGCGAGGCCGGCTTTCGCGTGGTCGCCGTCCTCTCCGCGATGGGCAAGACGACGGACGAGCTGCTCGCGCTCGCGCTCGAGGTCTCCCCCGCCCCCGATCCGCGCGAGCTCGACATGCTCGTCTCGGTCGGCGAGCGGATCTCCTGCGCGCTCGCGGCGATGGCGATCGTCGATCTGGGCCAGGAGGCGATCTCGCTCACCGGCTCGCAGGCCGGGATCGTCACCGACACGGTGCACGGAAGGGCCAAGATCGTCGAGGTGCGCGCCCGTCGGATCCACGAGGCGCTCGACGAGGGCAAGATCGTGCTCGTCGCCGGCTTCCAGGGCGTCTCGACCGCCTTCGAGGTGACGACGCTCGGCCGCGGCGGCTCCGACACGACCGCGGTCGCCCTCGCCGCCGCGCTCGGCGCCGACCACTGCGAGATCTACACCGACGTTCGGGGCGTCTTCTCCGCCGACCCGAGGCTCGTCCCCGACGCGAGGCCGCTGCGCCACGTGAGCTTCGACGAGATGCTCGAGATGGCGTCGTCGGGCGCGCGCGTGCTGGCGACCCGCTCGATCGAGGTCGCACGCAGCCACAATGTGAAGCTCCACGTCCGCTCGACCTTCGAGGAAGGAATCGGGACGTGGATCGAGGAGGAGGACACCGTGTCGCGTGAGCAGGGTGGGATGCTCGAGAAGGCGCTGATCTCCGGCGTCGTGCACCAGCGCGAGGAGACCGTCTACCACGTCGAGGGCGCGACCCGGGCCCTGCTCTTCGGCGCTCTCGCCGAGGCGCTCGTCAACGTGGACACGATCGTCCAGACCGGGACGGAGATCGTCTTCTCCGCCCCGCCCGAGGATCGCGCCGCCGCCACGCGGACGCTCGACGGGCTCGGGCTCGACTGGCGCTCCCGCGACGACCTCGGCAAGGTCAGCCTCGTCGGGGCCGGGATGAAGAGCCATCCCGGCGTCGCTGCGAAGACCTTCGCGACCCTCGAGGCCGCTGGGATCGAGTCCCCGATCGTCTCGACGTCCCCGATCAAGATCGCCTGCCATGTGCCGACCGTCGACGTCGACCGCGCCGTCCAGGCCCTCCACGAGGCGTTCGAGCTTGGCCGCTGACACTCGCATCGGGGTCGTCGGCGCCACGGGCGCGGTCGGGACGATCACGCTCGAGCTCCTCCGCGAGCGGGGGTATCGCGACGTCCGGGCCTTCGCCTCGGCACGGTCGGCCGGCCGTCGGCTCGGCGAGACCACCGTCGAAGAGGCGACCCACGACGTGCTGGCGGCAGGCGACCTCGATCTCTGCCTCTTCTCCGTCGGCACCGCCGCGAGCAGGGAGCTCGTCCCGCACGCCGTCGAGGGCGGCGCGATCTGCATCGACAAGTCGTCCGCCTACCGACTCGAGCCGGGGATCCCGCTCGTCGTCCCCGAGGTGAACGGCGCCCGCGCCGCCGAGCACGACGGGATCCTCGCCAATCCGAACTGCTGCGCGATCCCGCTCACGTGCGCCCTGAAGCCGCTGCACGACGCCGCCGGCCTCCTCCGCGTGCGCATCGCGACCTACCAGTCGGTCTCGGGCGCGGGCGGGGCGGCGATGGAGCGCCAGCGGGCTCAGGCCCAGGAGGACAACGACCTGCGCATGGACTGGGCCTTCGACGGGGTCGAGTTCGACGAGGAGGAGAAGCTGCGCGAGGAGACGCGAAAGATCCTCGAGCTGCCCGAGCTTCCGGTGAGCGCGACGTGTGTGCGGGTGCCGGTGCTCGTCGGGCACGCCGAGGCGATCTGGCTCGAGACCGAGGAGCCGCTCTCGCCCGAGCAGGCGACCTCGATCCTCGGAGCGGCGCCCGGAATCCGGCTCGAGCAGTTCCCCACGCCGGGCGGCGCCGCGGGCAAGGACGACGTCCTCGTCGGACGGATCCGCGCCGATCCGACGACCGAGCACGGGCTCGCCCTGTTCGTCGTCGGGGACAACCTGCGCAAGGGCGCCGCCCTGAACGCGATCCAGATCGCGGAGCTCCTCCTTCGCGAGCAGCGCGTCGCCGCCTGAGAGCCGGCTGCCCCGGTCTGGCGGCCGTCACGCTGCGAAGCGGTAGAGCAGCTTCCCGAGCGCGCGACACACCCACGGCGGGCTGTGGCGGATGACGGACGCGAGCCCCGCCATCAGGATCGGGGAAGGGTGCGAGGAGCTTCCTCCGAGCGTCGAGTAGGCGAGCTCCTTCTCCACCGTCCCCCAGCCGCTCTTGAAGGCCCGAAGCCCCTGATTGTCCGCATCGCTGCGGCCGAAGTCGAGCGTCTCGTAGCCGTTGAGGCAGGCCCAGCGAATCGCCTCCCAGAAGACGAGATGATTGGGGCGCCTCGAGAGCTGCTCCGGCGCCGAGGCGCCGTACTTGTAGGTCACCGTCGTGCCGCCGTGGAGAAAGACCGCCGCGGCGGCCGGCACGTCGTCGACCTGGGCGATCTGCACGAACCCGTGTCCGGGCTCGATCATCTCCTCCCACAGGCGCTCGAAGAAGCTCCGAGGTTGGATCGGCAGGCCCTGGCGGCGCCGCGTGCGCAGATGCAGCGAGACGAAGGTCTCGCAGAGGTCTTCCCGTCGCTCACCCCGCCTCACGACGACGCCTTCGCGCTTCGCTCGGACGATGTTCCGCTGCACCTGCGACTTGCTGAACGTCCGGAGGAGCTGGTCGGGATCCGGGGCCAGCGCCAGCGTATGGAGAACGCCACGGACGGCCGTGTCGGCCCCGGCGCTCGTCAGACGGGTTCTGATCTCCGCGCCGTCGATTCCACGTTCCTGCGCTTGCAGCAGCAGAGCCTCCAGCATGCGTTCGACATCGTCGTGCTCCCCGAGCGGCACGCACCGATCGCTGAAGGGCAGCGAGACCCACCGCTTCGTGACAAAGGGCCCGACCACGGCGATCGGCAGGCCCGCTGCGATGCTGCCGTCGGGACGGAGGAGCGCAAAGGCGAAGGTCTCGAAGCCGTAGCTCCGGTTGAGCACGCGCGCCCAGGCGGGCTGATGGAAGACCGTCGCCTCCGGGCGGCTCGCCACGAACGCGCGCCAGCGCTCGTCATCGGTCGCCAGATACTCCGGCCTGCCGCCAACGTCGGACCGGGGCTGCACGGTCGGTACTCGGTGGGTCACCCGCGAGGCCTGCGAACGATTCCGGCGTCTGAGGGCACGATCGCGCCAGTCTAGTCCGACCGCTGCGCCGGGCTTCACGCGCCGGGCGTCCGGCGCGACTCCGGTCGGACGGGCTCGAATCGGATCGTGCGGCGGAAGAGCCGGTACCGCTCCGTCCGGATCGAAAACGGCACGAAACCGATTCTCTCGAGATAGCGCAGCATGTTCGGATTGGACTCGCTCACCCAGGTCACGAGCCGGTCGGCGCCGCGACGCCTGGCCTCCGCCGCGAGCTCTGCGAAGGCATACGGCATCACCCCGAGAGCGCGGTACTGGTCGAGGGTGAACGCGAACTCGAGCAGGGCCTCGTCCTCTGTCAGCTGCGGGATCTGGCCCCCGAACACCTCCGCGAGCTTGTCGTTCTGGTCGGGGAGGACGAGGTACTGGATGTAGACCGGCACGTTGTCCTCGGTCACGGCGACGTAACACGTCTCGAGCCCGGCCTCGAAGAGTTGACGCGCCTTCAGGCGCAAGAGGACACCCTGGCCCTCCACTCCGCTCGGATCGGTGAAAGCCGCCTGTTCCTGCGGGTCGATCGGTCGAACCGTGAGCGGGTACCGCGGCCGGCGCGGCTCGAGCGGCGGCTCGATTCCCCGCCTGAGGCCGACGCCACGCTCGTCCGAGTGCAGCAGGGGACGGACGAGAGCCGCGAGCCCGGAGAGCTGGTTCGACTGCACGAGCCAGAGGAGTGTCCGCAGCCTCCTCATGCCCAACTCGGGTCAGTCATCGGCGAGCAGGCTCTGCTTCCGGATCTTGCCCGACTCCGTCTCCGGCAGGCGGGAGACGAGCTGCACCTCGGCCGGCACCATCCAGGCCTCGAGCTTCGCGCGCGCGAGCCTGATGATCTCCTGCTCGGTCAGCGAGGAGCCCTCGTCGAGCACGACGTAGGCGCGAACCGCCTGGCCGAGGACCTCGTCGGGAACGCCGACGACCGCCACCGTCCTGACCCCCTCGAGCTCGTGCAGCGCGTTCTCGACCTCGACCGAGCTCACCTTCTCGCCGCGGGTCTTGATGATGTCGTCGCTCCGGTCGACGAAGTAGAGATCGCCGTCCTCGTCGACCGTGAAGTGGTCGTGGGTACAGAGGATCCGCTCGCCCGGGTACGGCCCCTCCTTCAGCATGTGCGCGGTCAGCTCGGGCGCCTTCCAGTACCCGAGCATCAGGTGCGGGCCCCGCACGTGGAGGATCCCGACTTCGCCCGGCTCGACCCTCCGCCCGAGCTCGTCGAGCACGAACGCCTCGGTTCCCGGAATCGCCTTGCCCACCGAGGTCGGCTTCACGTCCACGAGCTCGGGCTCGAGATAGCAGACCCGCTTGCACTCGGTCAGCCCGTACATCCGGAAGATCGCCGCGTTCGGGAACAAACGCCGCAGGCCGTCGTGGAAGTGCGGCGGGAGCCCGGCCGCCGCGTTGGTCACGCATCGCACGCTCGGATACGTCCCGGGCTGCTCGAGTCCGAGCAGCGTCGCCCAGGTCGTCGGGACGGCGGGGAAGACGGTCACCGACTCGTTCCGGATCCGCTCGAGCGTTTTCAGCGGAAACACGAACGAGCGCTCGAGCGCAAGGGTCGCGCCGAGCCGGACCGTCAGGAGCAGCTGGTTCAAGCCGTAGGTGAAGGCGAAGGGGAGGATGTTCAGGATCCGGTCCTCGGCGTCGAGCCGAAGGTACTGGGCGATGCTCCCGACGCTGAAGACGAGCGCCTGGTGGCTCATCATCACCCCCTTCGGGACACCCGTCGTCCCGGAGGTGTAGACGAGCGCCGCCAGGTCGTTGGGGATCGTCGCGGCTTCCACGTCCACCGGCTCGGCCGCCGCGAGCGCGCCCTGGAGCTTCGCTCCGAGCACGCGCCTCACGGACGGCGCGCGGCTCAGGACCGAGGCGGCGGTGGCCTCGAGACGCTCTTCCGCCACGAGCACCGAGGCCTCGCTGTCGGAGAGCACGAATGCCAGCTTCTCGGCCTTCGTCTGCGGATTCACGACAACGAAGACGCCGCCGGCGAGCAGCGTTCCGAAGATCGCGGTCGCACATGTCGCCGTGTTGTCGAGGTAGAGGGCGACACGATCGCCCCGCTCGAGGCCGCTTTCTTGGAGGATGCGCGCGAACCGACGGGCGCCCTCGTAGAGCTCACCGTACGTGAGCTCCACGCTCCCGTCGGCGATCGCCGTTTTCGCAGGTAGCGCCTCCGCCGCCGCGCTCAGGCTGTCGTGGACGAGGAGCTGAGGCGGGATCCAGCCCATCACACGCCCGGGACGGGCGAGCGCAGGGGGCCTTCCACGTGCGCCCCGACCACGACGCGCGTGGGCTCGACCGGCCGGGCGAGCCGCGGCTGCTCGACGAACCGGTCGTGGAGGAGCATCAGCGAGAGCGCGCCGACGAGCGCCATCTCGTCGGTCTCGCTGACGCCTCGGCCGTTCGAGCTGCCGAGCTTCTGACGCAGGCGGGCGACTGCCGTCGGATCGAGGAGCCCGGCCTCGAGCAGCCGGCGCGGCCCGAGCAGCTCCTGCACGTAGGCGGGTGCCTGCGCGTCGCCGAAGACGTCGCGGATCGGCGCCCGGTACGGCCGCTTCGGCAGGGCGTGGATCGCGCGCGGAAGCTCACGCGCGGCAGCGCGCCTGAGCACGTACTTCTCCTCGAGCCCTCGCAGCCGCAGGCGGTCGGGCAGCCCAGCCGCGAAAGCGGCGACCCGGTGATCCAGATACGGGAAGCGACCTTCGATCGAGCTCCCCATCAGCATTCGGTCGCCCTGCGCGTGCAGGAGATAGGGCTCGAGCAGGGTCGCCACCTCGAGGTACTGCGCCCTCGAGAGCGGGCTGAAGCTCGCGAAGCGCGACGGAAGGAGGCTCGTCAGCCGCTCGAGCGGGCCCGGCTGCTCGCCGGCGGCGCCGACGAGGCCCGGATGCAGCAGCCGCACCAAGCGCGCGGTGTTCGCGAACCGGAGCCGGTGGCTGTAGAGCGGATCGCCCACGTCGAGGAGACCGCGCCGGTAGAAGCTGTCGAGCAGGGCGCCCGAGTGCGAGGGATCGGTCGCGAGCCAGCGGTTGACCCGCCCGAAGAGCCGAGGGCGGAGCGTGGACTCCGGCTCGCGTGCCCAGAACCGCCGGATCTTGTCCTCCCGGAAGAGGTCGTAGCCGCCGAACAGCTCGTCTGCCCCCTCGCCGGTCAGCACGACCTTCAGCCCGGACGCCCGAACCGAGCCGGAGAGCCGAAGGAGCGGCGCCGGCGCCGTCCGCAGGAGCGGCTGCTCGGCGAGCTCGATCACCCGGGGGAAGACCTCGGCGATCGCAGGCGCGTCGACGTTCGTCCGGTGGAAGCCCACGTCGAGATGGCGGGCGATCTCGTCCTGCTGCGCGCTCTCGTCGAAGTGCGCGTTCGCGAAGCCGACGCCGAAGGCGGAGAGCTGCTCGCGGCGGGACTGCCGCGCCGCGAGCGCCGCCAGGAGCGACGAATCGAGCCCGCCGCTCAGGTAGGTGGCGACCGGGACGTCGGCCCGGAGCCGGAGGCGTACGGCATCGTCGAGGAGCGAGTGCAGCTCGTCGACCACGTCCTGCTCGGCCCGGTCATCCAGCGCCGCCGAGAAGTCGAGATCCCACCAGCGCGTCTCCCGCTGCGCGCCGTCGGCGGTGACGACGAGGCAGTGAGCCGGTGGAAGCTCACGGATCCCGGCGAAGGCCGAACGATCCGGCAGCGTCGACCAGAGGGTGAAGACGTCGACGATCCCGGCCGGGTCGAGCTCCCGCCGCGCCGCCGGATGCCGGAGCAGGGCCTTGGCCTCGGAGGCGAAGCAGAGATCGCCGCCGTACGAGGCGAGGAAGAGCGGCCGCACCCCGAACCGATCACGGGCGAGAAAGAGCTCCTGCCGCTCGCGATCCCAGACCGCGAGCGCGAAGTCGCCGTTCAAGCGGTGGAGGAACTCGCGTCCCCAGTGCGCGTAGGCCTGGGCGATGACTTCCGTGTCCGAGTGGGTCGAGAAGACGTGTCCGAGCTGCTCGAGCTCGTCGCGCAGCTCCACGTAGTTGTAGATCTCGCCGTTCTGCATCACCCAGAAGCGGCCGCGCTCGTCGGAGATCGGCTGGTCTCCCCCTTCGAGGTCGACGATTGCGAGCCGCGTGTTCGCCATTCCGAAGCGGCCGTCGAGATATAGGCCGGCTCCGTCGGGGCCCCGGTGGCGGAGCTCCCCCGCCATCTCGAGCAGGAGCTCACGCGAGGGACGCTCACGGCGTGCGTAGATACCGGCCAGGCCACACATGCTCCTCACCGTAGAGCCGCGGTGGACTCGTCGCAAGCGCCCAGACCGGGCAGGCGCGTCTGACACAATCGCGCGATGGAGACCGATGTGAGGCGCTTTCTCGCAGCCAACTTCTTCCTCGGCGACGATCCCGGCAACCTGCCGGGGAGCGAGTCGCTGATCGAGGCGGGGATCATCGACTCGACCGGCGTGCTCGAGGTCGTCGGCTGGCTCGAGGACACGTACGGGATCCGCGTCGCGGACGAGGAGCTCCTGCCGGAGAACCTCGAGTCGATCGACAACATCGTCCGCTTCGTCGAGCGCAAGCGCGCCGCGCTCGGCGCGGCGTAGTCGCGAGCGCCGTGGAGAACCGCCTCGACGCGAGCGTGCTCGAGCTCGATCCGGCCGAGGCGACCGACCGGATCGTGGCCGCTCTGCGGAGCAGCGTCGGCCGGACGCTGCGCCGGCGCGGCGCCGTGGTCGGGGTCTCCGGCGGGATCGACAGCGCGGTGACCTGCGCGCTCTGCGCCAGGGCGTTCGGCCCCGAGCGGGTGCTCGGCCTGCTCGCTCCCGAGGCCGACTCCGAGCCGGAGACGCTGGAGCTGAGCCGGTCGGTCGTGACCGCGCTCGCGGTTCCTCACGTGCTCGAGAACATCACGCCGATCCTCGACGCGGCGCGGTGCTACGAGCGCCGCGACGAGATGGTGCGGACGCTCGTCCCCGAGTTCACGAGCGGGTGGAAGCTCAAGATCGTCCTGCCGGGCCTCGTCGGCAACGACCTCCTTCGGGTGCTCTTCCTGGTGACCGAGTCGCCCGACGGCGAGCAGCAGCGGCATCGCCTCACTGCCGACCAGAGCCTCGCGATCGTCGCCGCGACGAACTTCAAGCAGCGCGTGCGGAAGATGCTCGAGTACTACCACGCCGACCGGCTCAACTTCGCCGTCGCCGGGACGCCGAACCGGCTCGAGTACGACCAGGGCTTCTTCGTCAAGAACGGCGACGGCTCGGCAGACGTGAAGCCGATCGCCCACCTGTACAAGTCGCAGGTCTACGGGCTCGCCGAGTACCTGGAGGTTCCCGAGGCCGTCCGACGTCGCCTCCCCACGACCGATACCTATTCGCTCCCGCAGAGCCAGGAGGAGTTCTACTTCTCGCTTCCCTACGACAAGATGGACCTCTGCCTCTACGCGCACAACGCCGGCCTCTCTGCGGAGTCCGTCGCCGAGGCGGTCGGGCTGTCCCCGGAGGACGTGGAGCGCGTCTTCCGAGACATCGAGCAGAAGCGCCGCACGACCCGCGCTCTCCACCTGCCCGGCCCAGCTCGTCGAGCCGGTCGCGAGGTGAAGCTCGACTAGCCGCTCAGCCGGCCTCATCTTCCGGGCCGCGGGACGTGCCTGAGCGCCCACTTCGCGGCCTGCCGTAGCGGGTCGGGCACCACCCGGCGAGGCGGCTGGAACCGCTCGAGCGAGGCCAGCTCCTGCTCGGAGAGCTCGATTTCCGCCGCAGCGGCGTTCTCGCGCAGATGCGCCGGATCGGCGGTTCCCGGGATCGCGACGAGCGCGGGCGAGCGGTGCAGGAGCCAGGCGAGCGCGATCTGGGCCGGCGTCGCGCCGTGGGCGGCCGCGATCCGCTGCAGCGGCCGGCTGCGGCGCCCGGCCAACGCCCCCTTGAGGAGCGGGAACCAGCTCACGAACGGGATTCCGGCGGCTGCACACGCGCGCAGCAGCTCCTCGTGCTCGCGGTCTACGAGGTTGTACTTGTTCTGAACGGCGGCGACCGGGACGATCTGCCGGGCCTGCTCAAACTGCTTCACGTCGACGTTCGAGATCCCGACGTGCTGGATCTTGCCCTCGTCGCGCAACTCGGAGAGAGCGCCGACCGACTCCTCGAACGGCACCGCCGGGTCGGGAACGTGCAGGTAGTAGAGCGCGATCGAGTCGAGCCGCAACCGGCTCAGGCTCGCCTCGCACGCGGCGCGAAGATGCTCGGGGCGGCCGTCGCGACGCCACTGGAACGGGCCGTCGCGGAGATAGCCGCCCTTCGTACCGATCAGAAGCCCCTCCGGGTACGGATGCAGCGCCTCCGCGACGAGCTCCTCGCTCACGGCCGGGCCGTAGGAGTCCGCGGTGTCGACGAAGTCGATCCCGAGCTCGAGCGCCTCGCGGAGCACCGCCCTCGCCGACTCGCGGTCGCGCGGCTCGCCCCAGATCCCGGTTCCCGTGATCCTCATCGCGCCGTAGCCGATCCGGTGCACCGGGATCCCGGCGACGAGCGTGCGGGAGGCTGGGACGGCGCCCATCGGCTCGCTTACGGCCGCTGCGGAACGGGAGCGGGCGCGAACGCCTCCTTGACGAGCTCGAGCACCTTCGAACGCTTGCCCTCCTCGACGGCAACGAGCCCGCCGAGCTCGAGCCGCGCCAGCTCGACGCGACCCTCCGTGCGCACCGTCTGGAAGCCGAAGTCGGCGAGGAAGTCGCGCGGGAAGACGGTCTTGTGGACGAGGAAGCGCTCGTAGGTCGATTCGCCCTCCGGGTAGCGGAACGCGAACGTCTCGAGCGCCCGGGCACCCTTGTCGCGCGCCTCGCCGATCGCCGCCAGGAAGAGCGACTGCTCCACCCAGGGGCTCGCCGTCGAGACGAGGTAGACGCAGGTGACGAGCACGGCGTCGCCGGAGGGCGGCCCCGCCGGCAGCTCCGCTGCGCGCGGGAAGAGCTCGCTCGGCCCGTACTGGATCGACCCGAGCAGCCGGCCGTCGTCGTCGTGGTAGAGGGCTCCCCAGGCGCCCCAGTCGTCCTCGGCCTTCTCGATCCAGCGGTCCTTGCTCGCCTGTCGTCCCCCGCGGGATTGCCAGAAGACGCAGTCGTGGCAGACGGCCGGAGCGCGCTCGATCGTGGCCCCGGTCAGCCCCTCGACGCGCGTCGCCACCGGCTACGCCCTCGCGGCGGGCGGCTGGAACTCGTCCACGACGACGTCGACCCGATCGGGGCGGACGTCGGCCATCCGGGCGAGATAGTCGGCGACGCGCGCCTGCACCTGGGCGCCAACGGCGGGCGCACTTGCGCCCCAGTCGAGCGCGAGGTGGAGCTCGACGGCGATTCGTCCCGCATCCCGCGTCACCTTCGCCCCGTCGTGCCGGTGGAGTCCGTGCCGGGGCAGGCCGCTCCCGACGAGGTCGCGCACGCCGGAGACCTCGCGCGCGGCGTCGCCGGCATAGCGCGCGAGGATGTCGGTCGAGATCAGCGCGTGCCCCTCCACGAGGGGTCAGTGTACGCGCGAGGCGACGGGTCGAGACCGTCCGGATCGCTCGCTCAGGCCCGCCGCAGCACGAGCTCGGTCGCCTCGGGACGCGCGCAGAACCGGAACGGGACGAAGGTGGTGCCGATGCCCGGCGAGACGTGGAGCGTCGTCCCGGGGTAGCGGTAGATCCCGCGGTCGTCCCGGGCGAGCGGATGCGCGAAGCGAAAGCGGCCGCCAGGGTAGGGCAGGACGATCTGACCGCCGTGCAGATGGCCGGCGAGGACGAGGTCGTAGGCGCCCGGTTCGAGAACCCGGGCGACGCCCGGAAAGTGGCAGAGCAGGATCCGCAGGTCGGCCGTCGCGTCGACGTGCCGCTCGGGCAGCGCTAGCCCGAGCGAGTACGACGCGGGGTCGACCCCGACGATCTGAACGCGCCGGCCTCGCAGCTCCACCACTCGCGACTCGTCGGCGAGGAGGTCGGTCGCGCCGAGCTCGAGGAGCTCGACCGGCTGCGAGAAGGGATCGTGGGAGTCCGCCCGATCGTGGTTCCCGAGCACCGCGTAGGCAGGCCCGAGCCGCTCGAGCAGCCGGCGGAGCAGCGGCTCCCCGCGGGGGCGCGAGAGCAGATCGCCGGTGATGCAGACGAGATCCGGCTTCCGGGACATCACCCAGCTCACGGCCCGCTCGGCAGCGACGGACCCGCGCGAGGGCATGCCGAGGTGGAAGTCCGAGAGGTGCGCGACCCGGAGCCCGTCGAGCTCGGCGGGCAGGCCGGCGAGCGGCACCTCGAGCACGCGCGTCCGCAGCCAGCCGGCTTCGAACCAGCCGTAGGCCGCAGCTCCTGCGAGGAGCGCCGCCCCGCCCATCGAGCGCCGTGCGGTCAGACGCTCAGCTTGTCCAGCATCGGCTCCACCGAGACGACGTGGCGCCTGAACTTCAGCTCCGCCTCCTGGAAGCCCGCCGCGACCCCGATCAGCTGCGAGAGGTGCAGGATCGGCATCTGGAAGTCCTTGCCGGTCTGCTGCTTCAGCTTCGACTGCCACGCGTCGAGCGAGAGGTGGCAGAGCGGGCACGGGGTCACGATCGCGTCGGCGCCGGCCTCCTTGGCCTGCTCGATCGGCTGGATCAGCTCGCCGAGCGCGGTCTCCTCCCGGGCCTGGATGATCGGGAAGCCGCAGCACTTGATCTTGGCCGGATAGTCGACCGCCTCGCCGCCGCACGCCTCGATGATCCGCTCGAGCGACGAGGGCCGGTCGGGATCCTCGAACCCGAGGAGCTTGGAGGGGCGCAGGATCTGGCAGCCGTAAAAGGGCGCGATCTTTAGGCCCTTCAGGCCCTTGTGCGCGGCCGCCTTGAGCAGGTCGTACCCCTCGCCCTCGGCGACCAGCCAGAGGAAGTGGCGGACGTCGACGCTGCCGCGGTACTCGGGGACGCCGACCTTCGCCAGGTTCTTGTTCACCCGCTCCAGCAGTGCCTCGTCGCCCTGGAGCTGGAAGTTCGCCTGCCGCAGGTTGAGCGTGCAGACGTTGCACACCGTCATCAGCGTCTCGCAGCCGGTCGCCTCGGCGTAGGCGAGGATCCGCGCGTTCAGGTGGAGGTAGTAGTCCGGCTCGGCCTCGTGGATGTCGCCGGCGCCGCAGCAGGTGACCGTCTCCAGCTCGACGAGCTCGAGCCCGACCTTGGGTGAGAGCGCCTGCGTGGAGATGTCGAGCTCCTTCGCCGAGAGCGAGGCGAGGCAGCCCTTGTAGTAGGCGACCTTGTTCACGCTCCGCCCCCGGGCTTCTTCGTCGGCTGCTCGCCGGGCGAGACGTCCGCCTGGTCGCGGCTGCCGACGCCCGTGTCTCCCCCGCCGCCGCTCGCGTGGCCGACCTCGTGCTCGAGCCGGGAGAGCGCCCGCTCGCCCTGGACGATCCCCATGGCCCCGTCGACACCCTGCTCCTGAACCAGCTCGAAGAGCGCGCGCGACTCCTTGACGCCCTCGGCGACGTGCGGCGGGAAGGGCGGCGGCACCTTTCCCTTGACCGCCAGGCCCATCGCGAACTTCATCTCCTTGATCGAGGAGACGATTCCCTGCGTCTTGGGCACGAGCTCGGTCTCGCGCAGCCAGCCGGTCGTCTTCGCCGAATGGACGAACCACTTCGCGTGCTTCGCGCCCATGTCCTCGTCGATCCCGGCCTTCATCGCCTCGGCGCCGAGCTTCGCGATCGCGTCGCGCGGATCGACGCCCTTCGGGCAGCGCTCGTTGCAGAAGTAGCAGCGCGTGCAGTCCCAGATCCCGTGCTCGGCGCTGTACTGGTCGAGCCGCTCCGCCTTCGCGGCGTCGCGCGGGTCGCCGACGAAGCGCATCCCCTTCGCGAGCGCCTGCGGACCGAGGAACTCCGGGTCGGACTCCATCGAGTTGCACTCCGAAACGCAGCAGCCGCAGTTGATGCAGAGCGACTCCTTGTGGATCACGTTCATCCGCTCCTGCGAGATCACGTGCTCCTCGTCGGCCGGCGGCTGGTCGTAGCCGGGCTGGAGCCACGGCTTCATCGCCTTGAACTTCTGCCAGAAGGGATCCATGTCGACGACGAGGTCCTTCACGATCGGCAGGTTCCCCATCGCCGAGATCACGGGCGCGTGGCCCGCGTTCGCGATCTCGTACATCCGCACCTTGCAGGCGAGCACGGCGCCCCCGTCCATCCGCATCCCGCAGGAGCCGCAGATCATCATCCGGCAGCTCTTGCGGTAGGCGAGCGAGCCGTCGAGCCGGTCCTTGACGATGTCGAGGCAGTCGAGCAGCGTCGCCTCCTCGGGCGCATCGACCTCGTACTCCTTGAGCGCACGGTTGCCCGTCGTCGAGTCGTAGCGCCAGATCTTCAGGCCGACCTGCATCAGTACTTCCTCTCCTCGGGGAGGTATTTGGTGAAGCGCACATCCTTGTACGAGAGCTCGGGAGCGCCGTCGACCCAGCGCGTGATCGAGTGGCGCATGAAGTTCTCGTCGTCGCGCGTGGGGTAGTCGTGCGGGCGGGAGTGGGCGCCGCGGCTCTCCCTGCGCGCGATCCCGGCCTGGAGCATGCACGCGGCGACGTCGAGCAGGTAGCCGAGCTCGAGCGCCTGGGTCAGGTCGGAGTTGAAGACCTCGCCCTTGTCCTCGACGACGACGGTCGGGTAGCGCTCGCGGAGGTCGTCGATGATCCCGATCTGCTTCGCCATCTGCTCCTCGCGGCGGAAGACGCCGAAGTTCTCGAGCATCGTCTGGCCGAGCTCGTCGCGGATCTTCCACGGCCGCTCGCCCTCCGTGCGCGCCAGCAGGCCCTTCAGCTCGCGTTCCGCGTCGCGTGTCGCCGAGACCGGCACCTCCACGGTCGTGTGCGAGAGCGCCCACTCGGCGGCCGCCTGGCCCGAGCGCCGGCCGAACGTGATCGTCTCCATCAGCGAGTTGCCGCCGAGCCGGTTCGCGCCGTGGACCGAGACGCACGCGACCTCGCCGGCGGCGTAGAGGCCGGTCAGCTCGGTCAGGCCGTCGGTGTCCGTCTCGACGCCGCCCATGTGGTAGTGGGCGCCGGGGCGAACCGGGATCGGCTCCTGGATCGGGTCGACGCCCGCGTAGACCATCGCCAGCTCGCGCGAGCCCGGCAGCCGGGTGAGGATCCGCTCGGCGCCGAGGTGCGTCAGGTCGAGGAGGACGGAGCCGTTGATCCCGCGGCCCTCGTCGATCTCGGTCTGCTCCGAGCGCGAGACCACGTCGCGGCTCGCGAGGTCCTTCGCGGTCGGCGCGTAGCGCTCCATGAAGCGCTCGCCCTCGGAGTTCCGCAGGATCCCGCCCTCGCCGCGGCACCCCTCGGTGATCAGGATCCCGCTCGGGTACATCGTCGTCGGGTGGAACTGCATGAACTCGATGTCCTTCAGCGGTAGCCCCGCGCGCAGCGCCATCGACATCCCGTCGCCGGTGCACGCGTACGCGTTCGTGGTCGCGCGGTAGAGGCGGCCGACGCCGCCCGTCGCGAGCAGCACCGTCTTGCCGCCGAACGCCTTCAGGCCGCCGTGGAGGAGGTCCCACGCGATCACGCCCTGGCAGCGGTCCTCGTGGATCACGAGCTGCCAGGCGAAGAACTCCTCGTAGACCGTGATGTCGCGCTTGACGAGCTGCTCGTAGAGCACCTGGATCAGGACGTGGCCGGTGATGTCGGCGGCGTAGACCGTGCGCGGCGAGCCGGCGGCGCCGAACGGGCGCTGCGCGAGCTTGCCGTCGTCCGCGCGCGAGAAGATCGCCCCCCACTGCTCGAGCTGGTAGATGTCGAGCGGCGCCTCGCGGGTGAAGATCTCGATCGAGTCCTGGTCGCCGAGGTAGTCGGAGCCCTTGACCGTGTCGAACGCGTGTGACTCGGGGCTGTCCTCGCCCGCGTTCCCGAGGGCCGCGTTGATCCCGCCCTCGGCGGCGCCCGAGTGGCTGCGGGTCGGGTGGAGCTTCGAGATGATCGCGACATCCGCACCGGCGTCGTGAGCCTCGATCGCAGCGCGCATCCCCGCGCAACCGGCCCCGATCACGAGTACGTCGTGCTTTGCGTCCACCGAGAGTTGACGCTACCGAATCGACACCGGCCCCGGCGCACGGAAGCGCGAGGATCCGGATCAGGGCCGTGAGAGGGTGAGGTCGAAGCGGCCGGGCAGGCCATTCCGTGTGACGCGAATCGCGGCCTTCCGAATCCCGCATCCCAGGTGCGAGAGCCGTCGGGTCGTCGCTCCAGACCAGCGACCCGACGCAAGCACGGCGCGCCCGTCGGCCGTCACGAGCTCGAGCCCGTCGAGCCGGCCGGCCGGAAGCCGCAGGTCGACGACGATCTCTCCATCGAGCGGGAGAGCGACTGGGACGAGCAGGCGGCGCGGGCCTTTCGCGGTCAGGCGACGCGTGAGCGTCTGCCTGACAGCTGTCGACCACGGAGCGGTCACGTCCTGCGCGACCGCGTCGAGCGCCGCCGGGTCGGGGTAGAAGCTGCCGTCGACGAGGCCCCAGCCGAAGGGAATCCCGGCACGCGCCTCGTTTGCGGCGCGATACGCCTCGGCGAAAGCCTCGGCGGGGTCGAGTCGATAGTTGTCGCCGCCGTCAGCTGGAAAGGCCGTCTTGGCGGCCGCGCGGCGGCAGACGTCCTCCACGGTTGCCCAGCGCTTCGGGCCCCAGTCGAGGGCCCGCCAGGGCGGATTCGTGCGGTGCGCTGCGACGTGGTGGCCGTACTCGTGGCGGGCGATCTCCTCCGGGCTGACTCCGTCGACCGAATCGCCGCTGATCACGAGCTCGTTGCCGCCGTAGCAGCCGAGCGCGTGCGGTCCGCAGAGCTCAGTGACTTCCGTGGGCGGCGCGATCATGATCGTCGCGAGCCGCAGCTCGTCGGCGTGCATCAGGCCGGCGAAGAAGTCGGCCCATGACTGCGGCGATACCAGCTCGGGCGGATAGGCGTCGGAGACGTGCACCGTCACTTGCTCGCCCGACGCGGCGACCAGCGGGCCGCCGTGCCAGGCTAGCGATCGCCGCTTCCGAGTGGGAGCCCGCCCCGCGTCGGCGGTAAGCCCGTACGGTGCGGCGTAGAGAGCGTCCCGAAGACGACCTGAGCCGTCTCCGGGGACACCGGCGGTCCAGGCGGCGGCGATGGTGGTCGCGAGCGCGCAGAGCGCCGCAGCCGCCGCCTGGGATCGCCGGTTGCGAGCTACTTGAGACAAACCGCGTAGACCGTCCCGGAAGCGCCGTTCGTTTCCGACAGGTTGGCGAGGTAGATCTGCCAACCGCTGCCGTCGCCGGTCGGCAACGAGTCGAGCGCGACCACGAATGCGTCGCTGTCGTATCCGAAGCCTCCGCCTACCGCCTTCTCGCCCGAGCCGCAGGTTGCGGTGAACGTCGCCCCCCTGTCGGCAGTGAGCGAGAACGCCGCGGTCTTGGTCGAGACGAGCCCGGCTGCAGTGCTGGCCGGGCCGGGCAGCTGCCCCGCCTGCTGCACCATCGCGGTTGTGGCCTGAGGGCCGAGCTTCTTCGCCACGTCAGCCACAGCGGCCTGCTTTGCCTTGTCCGCCGTGAGCGCCCGCTTCGCGAGCGGTACGACACCGGCGGCAACCGCCGTCCCGCCGAGCGAGACGAAGAGCGCGATCAAGGCGACCACAAGCGAGGGGCTCAGGTGCTTGCGAACCATCATTCCTTCTCCTTTCGCCGCGCCTCACCGGGCCTACAGCCCTCGGCGCGGAACGCGTCGACGACGGCGAGGTAGCGCTGGATCTCCTCCACCAGCGCTTCAGCGTCGATCTGCCGACTCTGCTTCTCCATGACGTGACGAGCGTGCGCGACGCCGCCCATCGCGCTCTCATCCCGCGCTCATCCAGCTGAAAGGAGCACGACGGGCGGCCGCTTCCAAGCGACCGCCCAGTTCGCTAGCGCGTCGCGATCGAGTCGCACCCCGCGATGCTCACGCCGGCAGTGGTCCTGCCCGTGAGGCAGGCGATCCGATCGCCGGCATCGATTCCCGTCTGGCCGACCTCGTAGCGGAGCACGAGATCGGGCCGTCGGTCTCGGTTCACATCCTTGACATGGCCTCTGCCGTGGGCTGCCGTGCAATCCCGCTCGGACGGACTGTCGTCGTCGCCGAAGCAGACCGAGGTCGGATCGACGGTGGTCGCATCGAAGCCGGCGGTCGAGAGGACGGCGACCCGGACCACCCCGCGACTGGAGAGCTTGATCCGGTTCACTCTGCTTCCCGGCTTGATGTCGATCGAGACCGCCAGCACGCCGTCGCTCTGATAGCGGGCCAGCGCGAAGTCGGAGGAGCCGGCCAGAGACGAGCTTCCGGCAGCCACGATCCGGCCGTCGCCTTGAACTGCGAGATCCGCTGCGAAGTCCACCCGCGAGGCGAAGTCGGTAGTCACCTTGCCATCGCTGCCGAAGCTCTCGTCGAGGCTGCCGTTGGGCTTCAAGCGCACGAGCGTGAAGTCGGCCGAACCGGTCACGGTGGAGGACGCAACGATCCTTCCGTCCGTCTGCTGGGCGACGGCAGAGGCAGCATCCCAGCCACCGAGGTCCATGGCCAGCGTGCCACCATTCCCGAAGCTCGCGTCCAGGCTGCCGTCGGCGTTGTAGCGGGCGAAGGCAGTGTCGTCGGAGCCGACCCCGGCTGCGACGATCTTGCCGTCGGCCTGAACCGCCATCCCGAAAGCGCTATCCGCGTCCGAGCCGAAGTCCGTCCTCACCTTGCCGCCACTACCGAAGCCGCCGTCGAGGCTGCCGTCGCGGTTGTAGCGAGCGAGCGCGAAGTCGCCGTCGCTCCCTCCCGCCGCCACGATCCTGCCGTCAGTCTGGATGGCAACCTCGAACGCGTCGTCGGCGAATCCGAGATCGGTGATCACCTTGCCGCCGAGGCCGAACGTGGGATCGAGGCTGCCGTCGACCTCATAGCGGGCGAGCCCGAAATCGCCGGTGGTCGTGCCGGCCACGACGATCCTGCCGTCCGGCTGCAGCGCCACGGCGCTCGCGCCGCTGCTCTCTGCCAGGGCGGTCGTGACCTTGCCGCCGACCCCGAAGCTCGCATCGAGGCTGCCGTCGGCGTTGTAGCGCGCCAGCGCAAACTCGCCCAATTGCTGAAGGCTGATCCCGACAGCGACGATCTTGCCGTCCGGTTGAATGGCTACGGCCCTAGCTTGGTCGGGCCGGGTGCCGAAGTCGGTCGTCACCCGGCCGTCGCCGCCGAAGCTCGGATCGAGGCTCCCGTCGGCGTTGTAGCGCGCGACCGCAAAGTCGGTCCCGACGCCCCCGGGCGGCTCGGTGGTCCCCGCGGCCACGAGCTTGCCGTCGCTCTGGAGCGCAACCCCGGAGGCGAAATCACTTCCGGAGGCGAAGTCCGTCGTCACCTTGCCGCCCACGCCGAAGGTCGGGTCGAGATCGCCCGACGCGGCCCGCGCGGGGACGACGGCCAGGATCGCCGCGAGCGAGACACAAGCCAGAAGCGTGGACCTGCCCGTCTTCCGGGGGCGTGAATCCGTGGTGTTCATCCTGTCCCCTTTCTCGGTTCTCGCGTTATCGCACGACGAAGGACCGCGGCGCTGTCGAGATTGTCCGCCCCGCGTAGGTCGCGCTCACCGTGACGACGAGCCGCTTGCCCTTCGCGGTCTTCGGGATTGCGAACGTGCAACCGCCGATGCCGCTTCCTCGCAGCGACTTGCCGGCCAGCGTGGCGCGACAGCGGAATGTCGCGGCGGGAGCCGTGGTGCCGTTGTCGAGCCGAACGCTTGCCCGGCTGACGCGGAACGGCTTGCCGGCCTTGGCGAACGCCGGAGCGTAGATCGCCTGCACCGAGGTGGCGAGTGCGGGAGCAGGCGTTGGAGCGGGCGCGGGCTTCTGAACCTCGAAGAACCAGGAGCCACCGTCAGGCGCGAAGTCGAACTGCTCGCTATCGGCCGCGCCGGTGCTCGCCACGACCAAGAAGTTGAAGGACGTCGCACCGCCGAGCACGGCGGGCCGAAGGAGGAACTCGATCCCGCCCCCGCCAACGAGGTAGCGCACGTCGCCCGCCTGGGTCGGTGCATCGACGTAATCGCTTCCACCCCACTTCAAGAGCGAGCCTCTGAGGTCGGACATGTCGACCGCGACGAGGTAGTCGGCGCCACGGAGCGACCCGGTCGAGCCGCTGCGGTCGGTGTCGAGCGCGAGGCCGACGAAGCCTGGTGCTAGAAAGGGCATGTTCGCGATTGTCGTCTCCACGTGCACGTATCCGTCTGCGGCGAGGTCGGCGGTGACGGCGCCGATGTCCGCCGCCGCGCCGTTGTCGCCGGTCGGATCCGAGTACGCCGTGGGTGCGGCTCCCGCGACCGCGGCGACGACAAGCGCCAAAGCCGCCAGCGCCGCGGCTCTGAGTGCGATTGAGCTCATTTCTTCTCCTTTCGGTCGCGTTCCCGGCTGCTCGTCCCGAGCCGGCGAGCCCGCGAGGCGATGACGACGGCGAGGTACCGCTGGATCTCCCTGATCAACGCCTCGACGTCGATGGTCTTGTCCACGCGGCCACTCTGAGGCGCGCCGCCCACGCGGCTCTCATCCGGCGCTCATCCCGCCTCTTTTCGGCGGTCGTGCCAGGTGCTACAACCGTCCGATGGAGATTCGGCTGCTCGGGCCGCTCCGGCTCGTCCAGGGCGGCACAGTCGTGCCCCTGCCGCGGCGTCAACAGCGCGCGCTGCTCGCGGTGCTCGCGCTTCGCGCCGGCGAGATCGTGTCGACCGATCGCCTGATCGAGGATCTCTGGGGCGCCGACGCGCCCCGCTCGGCGCTCGGCTCGCTTCAGAACGCGGTCTACTCCCTGCGCAAGGCGGTGGGTCCCGACGTGCTCCTGACCGAGCCGCCCGGGTACCGGCTCGCGCTCGAGGCCGAACGAGTCGACGCGTTGCGCTTCGAGCGGCTCCTCGAGGAGGCGCGCGCCGCTCCCGCCGGCACGCGCGGCGCGCTGCTCGCCGACGCGCTCGCACTCTGGCGCGGGCCTGCGCTCGACGACCTCGCCTTCGAGCCCTTTGCCGGCGCCGAGATCGTCCGGCTCGACGGGCTGCGGCTCGACGCCGAGGAGGAGCGGCTTGCCGGCGAGCTCGGCCTCGGCCGTCACGACCACCTCGTCCCCGAGCTCGAGTCGCTCGTCACCGCCAATCCGCTCCGAGAGCGGCTGCGCGGCCAGCTGATGCTCGCGCTCTACCGCTCGGGGCGCCAGGCCGAGGCGCTCGAGGTCTACCGCGCCGCGCGGCTCGCGCTCGCGGACGAGCTCGGGCTCGATCCCTCGCCCGAGCTGCAGCGGCTGGAGCGCGCGATCCTGCGCCACGACCCGGCGCTTGCGATCCTCGTCGAGCCGGAGCAGGAGCTTCCGTCGGCGCCACGCGAGCGCCGCATGGTTTCGGTCCTGGCCGCGGTCCCGTCCGCGCTCGACGATCCCGAGCTCCTGCTGGAGTCGCTGGAGGCGCTGCTGGAGCGGACCCGCTCGATCTTGCAGCGGTACGGCGGCACGCTGGAGCGGTTCGGCCCCGAGGGGCTCGTGGCGACATTCTCCGGCCGCGACGACGACGCGCTGCGCGCCGTCCGCGCCGCCTCCGAGCTCGCGTTGCCCGCCGGAGTCTCGACGGGCGAGGCGGTTCTCACAGAAGCGGGCGCGGCCGGGGCGGTCGTCACGCGCGCGTCCGAGCTCGCACACCTCGACGGCGGGCTCCGCCTCGACGCGCGCTCCTTCGCGCTCGTCCGACACGCGGTCAGGACCGCGCCGGACGGGGACGACTTCCTCGTGACAAGGTTCGACGAGATCGCGGAAGGCCGGGCCCAGCGGGACGATCTGCCGCTCGCCGGTCGCATCGACGAGCTCGTCCGTCTGCGCGGCGCGTTCGACGAGGCGGTGAGCGAGAGTCGATGCCGGGTCGTGACCGTGCTCGGCGAGCCCGGGATCGGAAAGACGCGACTCGCGCGCGAGCTCGCCGAGCGGCTGGGAGCAGAAGCGACCGTCCTCGTCGCGCGCTGCCTCGCCTACGGCGAGGGCGCGACGTTCCTGCCGCTCCTCACCGCGCTCCGGAACGCGGAGCCCGAGCGTGCGCTGCACCGCGAGCCGGACGCCGAGCTCGTGGTCGAGCGGCTGGCCGCCCTCGCCGGAGGAACCGACGCCTCGTCACTCGGCGAGTCGTACTGGGCCGTTCGGCGGTTGCTCGAGACGCTCGCCGCACGTACGCCGGTCCTGCTCGTGCTCGACGACGTCCACTGGGCCGAGGCGGCACTCCTCGACCTCGTCGAGTATCTCGCGGAGCGCGTCGCCGAGCCGCTGCTCGTCCTCTGCCTCGCCCGTCCGGAGCTCGAGCGCCCGCTCGGCGCGACGTTCCCGCTCGGCCCGCTCGCCGCGGACGAGGCGCGGGCGGTCGCGGAGGGGATCGCCGAGCTGGACGACGCGACCCACGCGCGGATCGTCGAGCTCGCCGAGGGAAACCCGCTCTACGTCGAGCAGCTCGCGGCCTATGCGGTCGAAGGCGGCGAGGGGCTCCCGCCCACCCTCGAGGCGGTGCTCTCCGGCAGGCTGGGGCGGCTGCCGGACGACGAGCGCGCGGTGCTTCAGCGGGCAGCGGTCGCCGGCCGGGAGTTCTCGCGCGGGGCGGTCGCGGCGCTCCTGGAGTCGCCGGTGGACACGCAACTCCTCTCGCTCTCCCGGCGCGGCCTGATCCACGCCGCCCCCGACCACGCCCCCGGCGATGACGGCTACTGCTTCCACCACGTCCTGCTCCGCGATGCGGCCTACGAGACGCTGACGAAGCGCGAGCGGGCCGCGCTGCACGAACGCATCGGCAGCCTGGCTCGATCGAGACGGCCCGGGAGACGACGCGCTCGTCGGCTACCACCTCGAGCAAGCGACGCTGCTCCGGCGCGGGCTCGGCGAGGACGCGGACGCGGTCGCCGAACGCGCGGGAGAGCGTCTCGGCGACGCTGCGATGCGAGTCTGGCGACAGAACGACACGCGGGCGGCCTTGGGCCTGCTCCGCCGGGCGACTGACCTGCTGCCTGTCGGCGAGCGGCGGGCGGAGCTGCTGTGCGAGCTCGCAGTGGCGGAGCGCAACGCAGGCGAACACAGCGACGCGCTCGTCCGAGCGGCAGAGGACGCTGGGGCAGCTGGGAGCGAGCGAGTTTCCGCGCGGATCGCGGTCGAGCGAGCCGATCTCGACTTCCGCGACGGCGCGACATCTCGGCCGCCGAGCTGCTCGAGACAGCGCTCGGCTCGATCGACGTGCTCACGGTCGCCGGCGACGATCGAGCGCTCGGTCGCGCCTGGATTGCGGTGAGCGGGGTGCACCAATGGGCATGCCGCTACGCGGACGCTGCGGAGGCGGCGCGCATGGCCTCCAAGAGCTACTCGCGCGCGTCGTTTTCGCCGGCGCTGATCAATGCCGTGCTCACGAACAGCCTGCTCTTCGGGCCAACGCACCTCAGGGAGGCGATCGCCGAATGCGGAGAGCTCCGTGAGGCGGCACCAGACCGGCTGAGCGAGGCGCACGTGACCAGTTCACTAGGGACGTTCGCTGCTTGCAGGGCAGGTTCGAAGACGCCCGCGCTCTCTGCAACGACGCACGCGAGACCTACGAAGATCTCGGGAGCACCCGCGCCGTCCACGGGCTTTGGAGCACGAACGCTCTGCTGGTCGAACGCCGGGCGGGCGATCTGGGCGCCGCGATCGCGATCGCTCGAGACGAGACCCGGTACTTCGAGCAACAGGCTGACCGCGCCTACGCAAGCACCTGGGCCGCCCGCCTTGCCGAGCTCCTCTACTGGAGCGAGCAGTACGAAGAGTCCTCGATCTCGGTCGCAGCCACGCGCGAGGGAGCGATCGCCCACGACGTCTACGTCCAGTTCCTCTGGCGCTCGACGGCGGCGAAGCTCAGCGCCCAGGAAGGTCGGGCGGAGGAGGCCGACCGCCTCAGCACCGAGGCGCTGCGGCTAGCCGCCGCGAGCGACTCGCCGCTTCTTCTGGCCGATCTCTGGGTCGCGCGCGCCGAGGTTCTCGGCCTGGGAGAGCGACCGGCGGAGGCCGATGAAGCGGCCGACCGAGCCCGAACGCTTCTGCGAGAGAAGGGCGACTCGGCCGGTCTTGCCGAAGTCGAGCGCCTGCTCTCGCGCAGACAGACGAAGAGCCCGTCAGGGCTCTCCGTCTAATCGAAGCGAACAACGGCCTACCCGCCGCCGCCGCCGCGCCCCTCCGTCGTTCGGGCAATGACGCTTCCGCATGGCGCACCTCCTTTCTGTGCGCCACGCTCGAGCCGGGTCCAAACGGCCCGGTCACGGCCCGCCAACGGCCCGCTAACGACGAAGGGCGGCCTCGCGGCCGCCCTTCAACTCACCTCAGATCGAGCGACTCAGACCCGCGGGCCTGCCTCGACGAGATTGTCGTCCGCGTCGAACTTCGCGAAGTTGTCGTTGAACATCTTCCCGAGCTCGCGCGCCTTCGCGTCGTACGCCTCCGGATCGGCCCACGTCGAGCGCGGATCCAGGAGCCCCGGCTCGACGTCCGGAACCGCGACGGGCACCTCGAAGCCGAAGAGCGGGTCGGTGCGGTACTCGACATCCGCCAGCTCGCCCGAGAGCGCCGCGGAGAGGAGTGCGCGCGTCGCCTTGATCGGCATCCGCTCGCCCTCGCCGTACGGCCCGCCCGTCCAGCCGGTGTTGACCAGCCAGACCGCGGCGCCGTGCTCGTCGAGCTTCTTCCCGAGCATCCGCGCGTAGATCTTCGGCGACTGCGGGAGAAACGGCGCGCCGAAGCAGGCGGAGAAGGTCGGCTGCGGCTCCTTGACCCCGATCTCCGTCCCCGCGAGCTTCGCCGTGAAGCCGGAGAGGAAGTAGAACATGGCCTGGTCGCGCGTCAGTCGCGCGATCGGGGGCAGGATTCCGAAGGCGTCGGCCGTCAGCATCACGACCGATCTCGGATGGCCGGCGCGCTTCTCGGGGAGCGCGTTCGGGATCTGCTCGAGCTTGTAGGCGGCGCGCGTGTTCTCCGTCTTCGCGGCGTCGTCGAGGTCCAGGATGCCGTCCTCGTCCAGGACGACGTTCTCGAGGATCGTCCCGTAGGTGTGGGTCGTCCGGAAGATGTCCGGCTCGGCCTCGGCCGAGAGGCGGATCACCTTCGCGTAGCAGCCGCCCTCGATGTTGAAGACGCCCGAGGTGCCCCACCCGTGCTCGTCGTCCCCGATCAGCGAGCGCTCGGGATCGGCCGACAACGTCGTCTTCCCCGTGCCGGAGAGGCCGAAGAAGATCGCGACGTCGCCGTCCGGCCCCACGTTCGCGGAGCAGTGCATCGGAAACACGCCCTCGAGCGGGAGGCGGTCGTTCATCAACGTGAAGATCGACTTCTTGATCTCTCCCGCGTAGAAGCTGCCCCCGATCAGCACCTCCTGCCGTGATGGGTGCAGGACGACGAAGGTGGCGCTGCGGGTGCCGTCCTCGTCGGGGTCTGCCTCGACCGCCGGCGCGTGGAGCACGACAGCCTGCGGCTCGAACCCGCGCAGCTCGTCCTCGCTCGGCTCGATGAACATCGTCTTCGCGAAGAGCGCGTGATAGGGCCGGTCGGTGACGACGCGCACCGCGATCCTGTGCTCCGGGTCGGCGCCTGCGAACGCGTCGACCACGTAGAGGTCGCGCCCGCCGAGGTAGTCCGTCACTTTCGCGCGCAGGCCCTCGAACCGCTCCTCGTCGATCGCGGCGTTGACGTCGCCCCACCAGATCCGCTCCTCGGAGCCGGGCTCCCTGACGACGAACTTGTCGTTCGGCGAGCGGCCCGTGTGCGCCCCGGTGTCGACGGCGAGCGGCCCGCCCTCGGCGAGCCTGGCCTCACCGCGCTCCAGCGCGTGCGTGTAGAGGAGCGAGGTCGTCGGGTTGCGATACACCTCGCCCGACGCGTCGATTCCGTGCGTGTCGAGATCCCCGGCTGACTCCGTCGTCACCATCGCGACCGCAGAGTCTACGAAACTTCTCGCTAGGCTCGCCCGATGCCGGCACTCGCCCGCGCCCGTGAGCTCGGAGTCCGAATCGGGGAGCTGGAGCCCGGCCCGGCGAACGCGATCACCGACGTCGCCGGCGTCCGCGTCGGGCACACGACCCTGATCGAGGGCGACTCGGTGCGCACCGGCGTCACGATCGTCCTGCCGCACGAGGGCGATCTGGGCAGCGATCCCCTCTTCGCGGGCTGCCACCGGATCAACGGGAACGGGGAGCTCACCGGGCTCGAGTGGGTGCGCGAGTCGGGGATGCTGACGACGCCGATCGGGCTCACGAACACGCACAGCGTCGGCGTCGTGCGCGACGCGATCGTCGCCGCCGGGCCGAACGAGGTCGGCCGCTGGAGCCTCCCGATCGTCGGCGAGACCTACGACGGCTTCCTCAACGACATCAACGGGATGCACGTGCGCCGCGAGCACGTGGACGCTGCGTTCGCGGGCGCGGCCGGCGGCGCCGTCGCGGAAGGGTGCGTGGGCGGAGGCACGGGCATGATCTGCCACGGGTTCAAGGGAGGAATCGGCACGGCCTCCCGGGTCGTCTCCGAGGAGGACGGCGGCTATACGGTCGGCGTGCTCGTCCAGGCGAACCACGGCCGCCGCTCACGCCTCCGGGTGAACGGGTCTCCCGTCGGCGTGCGGATCGCGCCCGAGCGCGTGCCCCTGCCCGCGGCGGGCGGGGAAGGCGCAGGCTCGATCATCGTCCTCGTCGCGACCGACGCGCCTCTGATCCCGCTCCAATGCGACCGCCTCGCCTCACGCGCCGCGTTCGGGATCGCCCGGACGGGCGGGATGGGCGAGCATTCGAGCGGCGACTTCGCGCTCGCCTTCGCCACCGGCAACCGCGGCCTCTCCGCCGAGAAGGGCGAGCGGCGTCAGCTCCACTACGAGGTGACCATGTACTCGCAGGGTCACATGGACGTGCTCTTCGAGGCCGTGATCGACGCCACCGAGGAGGCGATCCTGAACGCGCTGCTCGCGGCTGAGACGATGACCGGCCGCGCCGGCAACACCGTGTACGCGCTCCCACACGAGCTGCTTCTCGAGGCGCTCCGCTAGACCGGCGTCGCCTCAGTGTCCCGGGCGACGAGCTCGGCATAGCGGCCGCCCGCCGCGAGCAGCTCCTCGTGCACGCCGACCTCGACGACGCGACCGCGGTCGAGCACGACGATCTGGTCGGCATCGCGAACCGTCGAGAGCCGGTGCGCGATCGCGATCGTCGTCCTGCCCTCCGCGAGGCGCTCGAGCGCCTCCTGGACGAGCCGCTCTGTGCGCGTGTCGAGCGCCGAGGTCGCCTCGTCGAGCACGAGGATCGGCGGGTTGCGCAGGATCGTGCGCGCGATCGCGAGCCGCTGCCTCTCACCGCCCGAGAAGCGATAGCCGCGCTCGCCGACGACGGTGTCGTAGCCCTCGGGCAGCGACTCGATCAGCTCGTGGATCTGCGCCGCGCGCGCCGCCGCCTCCACCTCCTCGTCCGTCGCCTCCCGCCGCGCGAAGCGCAGGTTCTCGCGGACGGAGGAGTGGAAGAGATAGGTCTCCTGCGAGACGACGCCGACGGAGGCGGCGAGCGAGGCGAAGGTCAGCTCGCGGACGTCCACTCCGTCGAGCTCGACCCGCCCTTCGGTCGCGTCGTAGAGCCGCGCCACGAGGTAGCCGGCGGTCGTCTTCCCGGAGCCGGTCTCGCCCACGAGCGCGGTCTTCGTCCCGGCCACGACCTCGAACGAGACGTCCTGCAGCGTCCAGTCCTCGCCGTAGCGGAACCAGACACCGTCGAAGGCGACGCGGCCCTCCGGTCGGCGCAGCTCGCGCTTCCCCTCCTCGATGTCCACGTCGAGGTCGAGGTACTCGAAGACCCGGTCGAAGAGCGCGAGCGAGGTCTGGACGTCGAGCGAGACGCCGAGCAGCGAGCCGATCGGGAAGAAGAGCCGCGTCTGCAGGGTCGTGAAGGCGACGAGGGTGCCGAGCGAGATCGCGCCCGCGAAGTGGCCGGCGAAGAGGTAGACGAGCGCCGGCATGATCGCGAAGGTCATCTGGATCGAGCTCATCATCCAGCGGCCCGTCATCCGGCTCCGCACCTCGAGGTCGGCGAGCCGCGCCGACTCGCTCTCGAAGCGCTCGGCCAGCTCGCCGGAGCGGCCCATCGTCTTCCCGAGCAGGATCCCGGAGACCGAGAGCGACTCCTGGACGAGGCTCGAGATGTCGGCCATCGACTCCTGCCGCACCTTCGCGACCTTCTGCCGCTGGTGCCCGACGCGCCGGGTCATCCAGACGAAGATCGGGATCAGGGCGAGCGCGAAGAGGGTGAGGCGCGCGTCGAGGATGAACATCGCGATCACGCTCGCGATCACCGTCGTCACGTTCGAGACGATCGACGTGGCGGTCGAGGTGACGACCTCCTGGACACCGCCGATGTCGTTCGCGAGCCGCGACTGCACGTCGCCGGTGCGCGTCCGGGTGAAGAAGGCGAGCGAGAGCCGCTGGAGGTGCTTGTAGACCGACGTGCGGAGGTCGTGCATGACGCGCTGCCCGACCTGGTTCGAGAGCAGCGTCTGGACGACGCCGAGAATGCCCGGTGAAGATCGCGATCGCGACCATTCCCGCGACGAGCAGGTTCAGCTGGCGGAGGTTCCCGTCCGGGAGGGCCTCGTCGAAGACGCGCTGGACGAGGAAGGCCGGGATCGCGCCGAGGATCGACGAGAAGAGGATCAGGGCGAGCACGCCCGAGAGGCGGAGCCGGTACGGCTGGAAGAGCCGGACGATCCGCCGGAGGTTCGCGCGCCGCACCGCCCTGTCGGCCGGCCGCTCGACCGGCTCGGCGGACTGGAAGGCTCGACCGCGTGGCATCGGTCACAGAGTACGGACCGGCCGGGCGGCTACCGCGGACGGCCCGGGTCAGGCGACGTCGCGGAGCTTGCCCGCGTCGGCGAGCGCGCGAAGCTTTTTCAGGCTCTGGTTCTCGATCTGGCGGATCCGCTCGCGCGTGACGTTGAACGTGCGGCCGACCTCGTCGAGCGTGCGCGGCTGCTCGCCGTCGAGGCCGTAGCGAAGCTCGAGCACCCGCCGCTCGCGGTGCGAGAGCGTGCCCAGGATCGAGCGCAGCGCCTCGTTCCGCATCGTCTCCTCGGCGACCTCGTCCGGCAGCGGCATCGTCTCGTCGGTGAGGAAGTGCCCGAACTCCGACTCCTCCTCGTCGCCGACGGGCTTCTCGAGCGAGATCGGCGTCTGGGCGCTGCGGCGGATCTGGTCGACCTCCTCCGGGAGTAGCTCCAGCTCGAGCCCGATCTCCTCCGAGCTCGGGTCGCGCCCGAGCTTCGCGCGCAGAGTCCGCTCCGTTCGGACGATCTTGTTCAGCTTCTCGACCACGTGCACGGGCATCCGGATCGTGCGCGCCTTGTCGGCGAGCGCCCGGGCGACCGCCTGGCGGATCCACCAGGTGGCGTACGTGGAGAACTTGAAGCCGCGGCGGTAGTCGAACTTCTCGGCGGCCCGGACGAGGCCGATCGTCCCCTCCTGGATCAGGTCGAGGAACGGCAGGCCCTGATTTCTGTAGCGCTTCGCGATCGAGACGACGAGGCGCAGGTTGGCCTCGACCATCGCCTGCTTCGCCGCGTGATCCTCCCGCTCGATCCGCTTCGCGAGCTCGACCTCCTGGGCGGCCGTGAGGAGCGGGACGCGGCCGATGTCCTTGAGGAAGAGCTGCAGCGTGTCGGTGGAGATCTCGCCGCTCCTCGCCTGGCTGACGCGAACCGTCTCGACGGCCTCGTCCTCGCCGCCGACGACCTCGATCTGCAGCTCCTCGAGCGCGGCGTAGAGGTCGTCCAGCTGGCCGGCGTCGGGATCGAGGTCGTCGAGAGCCGCGCTGATGTCGTCGGCGCGCAGCTTCCCGGCGGCCCGCCCGCTCTCGAGCAGCTGCCTGGCCTCTTCCGTCTCCAGCAAGTCGCCGACCTGCGGAGCAGACCCCTTCGTCACTCCCGACGCGCTCACGGCTCCCCCTCCGATCTGGCGCTTCAAGCCACTTGCGGGCACAGCGTAGTTGCGAGTTCTGCGGACCGCAATGCCTCGATTTCGCGAAGCGGCGGAAGCGTGCCACGAGAATCTCCGGGGCGCCATGGGCCGAGCGACCTATCTTGCGCTCAGCCGGTCCCGACCCCCTCGAGCTCGTCCAAGTACCGGCCAGCTTCCCGGGAGATTCGCGAGCCGGGCTCGAGCGTGCGCGCCTGCCGGAGCTGCTTCCGGGCCGCCTCCACGTCGCCCTGCCAGAGCAGCAGCAGCCCGAGATGGAAGCGGACCGTGGCGGACGTGGGAAAGCGGCGCGAGAGCGGGCCGAGGCGGCTGAAGGCCTCGACCGGGCTCTCCTTGGAGTAGCGGCCGACCGCGTCCGCGACCAGCGCCTCGACCTCGCCCGGGTTGTCCGCAGCAGCGGCGGAGAAGACGCGCCGCGCGGACACCGTCCTGCCGAGCCGCTGGAGGGCGAGGCCGTAGTAGAGCCGCTCGACGAGCCCCTCTCGCGAGCCGGCACTCGAGGTCGCCGCCTCGCGGAGCAGCTCGAGCTGCCGCCGCACCGGCGCGCGGGCGATCTCCGGCCCGAGCGGCTTCGCCGGCTGGAAGAAGGGAACCCCCGGCGCGAGCTCGGTGTGGAGGAGATCGCCGGCGCGGATCGCGTAGGGCGTGTCGGGCTCGACGTCGCGCGCCTCGCGCCAGGCGTCGAGCGAGCCCCGCTCGCCCGCCCAGAACCGGGCCAGCCCCACGTGAAGCTGGACGAGAGCGCTGCGCGGATAGAGCGCCCCGAGCTGCTCGACCCGGTCGAGCGTTCCCGGCCAGGCTGCGAGCGCCTCTCCGAGCTTCGCCTCCAGCGACTCCTCGCGCGCGAAGATCGCCCGCGCCTCCGCCCGTCGACCCGCGTCGTAGAGGCGGTCGGCGCGCCGCAGCGCCCGCGCGCTCGAATCGTCCCGCAGCCCGAGCTCGAGCACGAGCGGCGGTGCTCCGGCTCGCGGCCGAGCGGGCGGCCCGGCGCTCGCCGTCCGGCCCGTCTCCTCGCCCGAGACCGTCGCCGCTCCGACGACGACGGCGGCCGCAACGACCGCGACCGCGGCGACGACGAGGACGACACGGGCCCGAGCGGACACGCGATTCAGCCTAGCGACGGCCGAGAAAGGCCTCGACGGCGACCGCCGCTTCGCCGGCGGTCGGCATCGCCGCGAGCTCGGCCGCCACCCGTTCGGCGCCGGCTCGGAACGACGGCTCGCCGAGGAGGCGCCGGAGCGCGGCGCGCACGGCCTCCGGCGTCAGCTCGTCCGGCAGCAGCACGAGCGCCGCGCCGGCCCGCTCGCAGCGGGCGGCGTTGTCGAACTGGTCGGCGCCCTGCGGCACGAGCAGCAGCGGAAGCCCATGGGCGAGCGCGCCGAGTGTCGTCCCGGAGCCCCCGTGGGAGACGACGGCCGCGCAGCGGGGCAGGACGAACGCCTGCGGCACGAAGCGCTCGAGGCGAATGTGCTCCGGCACCGGCTCGATCGACGCCGGATCGAGGTTCCGGCCGATCGTCACCAGGGCGGCGGGCAGCTCGTCGAGCCCCGCGAGCAACGAGCGGAGGAGCCCCGGGTCGTTGAAGATCGTGCCGAGTGTCGCGTAGACGAGCGGCGACCCGAGCTCCTCGAGCCAGCCCGGCGGCTCCCCGGGCTCCGGCTCGTCGGCTCGGAGCCGGATGCTCTCGCCCTGCGGCTCCTCCCAGCGGAAGCACGGCGGGGAGATGTCGACGCAGAGGCCGCGGAAGGCGCCGGCGTACGGCTCCGGCTCGAGCCCCGCTCCGCGCCAGAGCGGCTCGACGAGCTCGCCGGCGTACTCCAGGATGGAGAGCGGGATCATCGCGCCGAAGGAGTGGTTGACGGACGGCAACCCGGCGGCCGCCGCCGCGATCGGCGCGGCCAGGTCGGCGCTCTCGTAGACAACGCCGTCCCAGGGCTCGGAGCGCACGAGCTCGAGCAGGGCCGGCAGCTTGAACGGTGCGTGCTCGAGCCCGAAGATCCTGCTGAATCCGAAACGCCTGCGCTCCGCGACCGGCACCGACTCGACTGCCCGACGCTGCCTGGCCGCCGGCTCTCGCGTCTCGTGCTCGGAGAGCCCTGCAGGAAGGTGCGCGAACCCCGCCGCGCGCACGGACTCCTCTCGATCGGCTCCCGTCGCGAACGTCACGTCGTGCCCCGCCTCCGCGAGCGCCCGCGCGAGCGCGAGCAGCGGCCGGAAGTGGCCCTCGAGCGACACACAGCTGAACAGCACACGCACGAGCTCATCATCCTCCGCCCGGGAACACGGCGCAGCGGACGGTCGTTGACCCTTCGAGGGCTACTATCCTTCTTGAAGCAATGGCCACCTATCGCGAGCTCCTGACCCAAGTCAAGGCCGAGATCGACGAGATCGGCGCCGGCGACGCGCGCGAGCGCGCCGCCTCGTCCGAGCCGCCGCTCTTCCTCGACGTGCGCGAGCGCGAGGAATGGGAGGAGGGTTACGTTCCCGGCGCGCTGCACGTCCCGCGCGGCCAGCTCGAGTCACGGATCGAGGGCCTGCTCCCGGATCGCTCCCGGGAGGTCGTCGTCTACTGCTCGGGCGGCTCGCGCTCGGCATTCGCCGCGAAGTCGCTCACCGAGCTCGGCTACGAGCGCGTCAGCTCGCTCACCGGCGGGTTCACCGACTGGAAGCGGAACGGTTTCGACGTCGAGACGCCGCAGGCGCTCTCGCCGCAGCAGCGGGCGCGCTACTCGCGGCACCTGCTGATCCCGGAGGTCGGCGAGACGGGACAGCAGCGCCTGCTCGCCTCGCGCGTGCTCCTGATCGGCGCCGGCGGCCTCGGCTCGCCCGCTTCCCTCTATCTCGCCGCCGCGGGCGTCGGCACGATCGGGATCGTCGACGCGGACGTGGTCGACGACTCGAATCTCCAGCGCCAGATCGTCCACTCGACCGAGCGGATCGGGGAGCCGAAGGTGCTCTCGGCGCAGCGCACGATCGAGGCGCTCAACCCGGACGTGGACGTCAAGCCCTACGAGGAGCGGCTGACCTCCGAGAACGTCGAGCGCATCATCGGCGAGGGCTGGGACGTGATCGTCGACGGCGCCGACAACTTCCCCACGCGCTACCTCGTCAACGACGCCTCCATCTGGCACGACATCCCCGTCGTCCACGGCTCGATCTACCGCTTCGAGGGCCAGGTCACGGTCTTCAGGCCGAACGCAGGCCCCTGCTACCGCTGCCTCTTCCCCACGCCGCCGCCGCCCGAGCTGGCGCCGAGCTGCGCCGAGGGCGGCGTCCTCGGCGTCCTCCCGGGGATCGTCGGCTCGCTCCAGGCGAGCGAGGCGCTGAAAGTGCTCCTCGGGATCGGCGAGACGCTCGAGGGCCGGCTGCTCCTGATCGACGCGCTGGCGACGACCTTCGACGAGGTCTCCGTGGCGCGCGATCCGGCCTGCCCCGTCTGCGGCGAGCACCCGACGATCACCGAGTACGTCGACTACGTGGAGTTCTGCCAGGGCGCCGGACGTGGAGTCGGCGCGTGACGGCGATTCGGATCCCGCCGACGCTCCGAGCGGAGGTTGACGGCGAGCGGCAGGTCGAAGCCCACGGAGACGACGTCCGCGGCGTGCTCGAGGACCTGGTCGAACGCTACCCCGCGCTCGCGTCGCAGCTCTTCGAGGACGGGGAGCTCGCCCCGTTCGTGAACGTCTACCTCGGCGGCGAGGACGTCCGCACCCTCGACGGCCTCGAGACCGAAGTGAGCGGCCGGTCGCTGATCCTCCTCCCCGCCATGGCCGGCGGTGGCAGCTAAGTCGCTCGCCCCGAGCCTGCTCGACCTCGTCGGCAACACGCCTCTCGTCGAGCTCTCGCGCTTCGTCCCGGGCGGGGTCACGGTCTACGCGAAGCTCGAGGGGCAGAACCCAACCGGCTCGATCAAGGACCGCGTCGCGAAGGCGATGATCGAGGCGGCAGAGGCGGCCGGCGAGCTCGAGCCGGGGCGGCGGCTGCTCGAGCCGACGAGCGGCAACACCGGGATCTCGCTGGCGCTCGTCGCGAAACTGAAGGGCTACTCGCTCACCTGCGTCATGCCCGAGAACGCGACCGAGGAGCGGAGGCGCCTGCTCCGCCTCTACGGCGCCGAGATCGTCGACTCGCCCGGTGCCGAGGGCTCGAACGGCGCCGTCCGCCTGGCGCTCGAGCTCGCGGAGCGCGAGCCTTCGTTCTTCATGCCGTTCCAGTACGCCAACGAGGCGAACCCGAGAGCCCATTACGAGGGCACGGGCGCAGAGATCGCCGAGGCGCTCGCCCGCGTGGACGTCCTCGTCGCCGGCCTGGGAACCGGCGGGACGCTGATGGGAACCGGCGAGCGCCTGCGCGAGCGCTTCCCGGACGTGGTCGTCGCAGGAGCCGAGCCGCTTCCCGGAGACCCGGTCATGGGGCTTCGCTCGCTGGCGGACGGCTACGTGCCGCCGATCCTCGACGTCGCGAAGCTCGACCGGAAGCTGCTCGTCTCGAACGCGGAGTCGGTCGCGGCGCTGCGCGAGCTGCTCGAGACCGAGGGGATCTTCGGCGGCGTCTCGGCCGGCGCGGTCGCGCACGTCGCGCGGCGGCTCGCGCACGAGCTGGACGACGGCGCGGTCGTCGTCTGCGTGCTCGCCGACGCGGGCTGGAAGTACCTCTCGGCCGACTTCTGGGAGACGAGCGACGTCGAGCGGTCGATGGAGCGAACCGTCTGGTGGTAGATCGGGGCCGCGGTGCGCGCCGAGCTCGCGGCGCATGCGCAGGCGGAGGCGCCCAACGAGGCCTGCGGGCTCGTCGTGCTGCGCGGCGGTGCCGCCGAGCGCTACGTCCGGGGCAGGAACGCGGCTCCGTCCCCGTACCGCTTCGAGCTCGAGGTGCCGCCCGAGACGTGGTTCCTCGAGGACGACGGCTACGAGCTCGCCGTCTTCCACTCGCACGTCTCCTCGCCCCCGCGCCCCTCCCGCACGGACGTCGAGAACATCGGCCTCTGGACCGGCAGGCCGTACCTGATCTACTCGCTCCGGTCGGACGATCTGGCCGCCTTCACCATCGGCGAAGACGGCCGGATCGCGCAGGTCGAGCTCTCGCCTAGTTGACGGTGAAGGAGCCCTTCATCCCGCTGGCGTGGGGATCGCAGACGAAGGTGTAGGTGCCCTTGACGAGCGTCAGGGCGAACGTCCTCGTTCCCTGCCTGGCGACGCTCGTCGCCTTGTTGACCTTGCCCGGGCCTCTGAGATGGAAGTTGTGGCTCCCCGACTTGTCGGCGACGACAAGCGAATACCTGCCGGCCTTCAGGGTCTTGAAGGTCTTGCCGGCCTTCTTCACCCCGATCGTGAAGCCAGGCCCCACGGTGCCGTTCAGCTTCGTGGGCGGCGTGGCGGCCTGCGCCGGCACGATTGCGGCGAGGGCGAGCGCCACGGCGGCTGCCCCCAGACGAATGCGTCTCATTCCCCTCCTCGTGGTCCGTTCGACGTCGATCCCTTCGTCAGCCTAGTACGCACGAGCGGCCCGAACGGATGGCGCTAGAGACGGTCTGCGCCCGCCGCCGCGCCGATTCCCTCGCGATCCTCTCGAAGCGCCAACTCGACGTCGCGCTCGTCGTCCATCGCCGCCTCGGTGGCCGCGACGAGGAGCTCGAGCTGCCGATCGAGGATCTCGATCCGGTCCGGCGGAGCGATCGACCTGAGATCGACGAGAGCCGCCTTGAGCCGGCGGGAGACCTGAGGCGATCCCGCCCCGGCCATCCGGATCTCGTCGAAGGCCAGGCGGACGTACGCGTTCCAGCTCATCGACCGGACGGTGAGCCTGACCGTCCCCGCCGCGTCGCGATGCCGGCCGTCCGGGAAACGGCCGCCGCACGAGCTGCCGCAGGATGTCGTGGAGCCGGTCGAGCGCCTGGACGGCGGTGGTGGGGTCCTGGAACGGCGAATCCGCGAGCGAGCGCTCGGCGATGTCGACCAGGAGGCGAACGCCGTAGGCGACGTCCTCGTCGAGGGTCGGCTCCAGATTCAGGATCAACGACTTGTGCAGGCGTTCCTCGTCCAGGGCCGCCGACTCGCCATGCACCCGGAAGAGCGCCGCCTCCGCCGGCACGAACTCTCCGAGTGCCGGAACGAGCTCCAGGAGGCAGTCCGCTCGCTCGGCCTCCTCGACGAGATCGTCGAATCCGATCGCGGTGATGACGCCGGACTTCTTGGCGCACACGATCCTGGGAGCGCCGGGCTCCGGCTCCAGGGCGGACGTCTGGACCGGATACTTGCGCTCGATCAGCTTGCGCGTGTCCTTGCCGACGAGCTCGATCAGCGAGGAGACGCGGAGCGACTGCCCGATGTGGTGCACGTAGAGGACGAGGACCGCGATGCTCACGAGGACGAGCACGAAGGCCGTCACGACCGCGATGCCCAGGAACCTGCCCGGTGCCGTCGCCCAGGTTCGTCACCTCGCGCGAGGCGAGGATCGCGTGCACGAAGGTCGCGACGAAGAGGCCGATCGCGAGCTGGCTGGGCTTGTCCTGGAGGATGCGCTGCACGATCCTCGGCGAGAACTGGCCCATGGCGAGCTGGACGACGACCATCGTGATCGTCAGCACGAGCGCGGTCAGGCTGACCATCGAGACGGCGATGATCGAGAGGATCTCGGCTGCGGCATCCGGACCGCCGACGAGGCTCTGAGGGATCGCCTCGTAGTCGAAGGAGCGATCGAGTGCGATCGCCCCGAACGAGATCGCGACGCCGGCGAGCACGCACATCACGGGCACGAACCAGAGACTCGACGTGACGTGGCCGATGAGCTTGGTGATCCTCATGGAGTCTCCGCGTACCCCTTCCGCCGTCCGTCCGAACCACCGGGGTACGCTCGCGTCGATGAAGGTCGACGAGCTCGCACCGGGTCTCTGGCGCTGGACCGCGCTCCACCCGGAGTGGCGGCCGAGCGACGCAGAGGACGGCGAGGGCTGGGGGCAGGAGGTCGGCTGCGTCTACCTCGAGGGTCTCGACGCGATCGTCCTGATCGACCCGCAGGTGCCGGAGGGCGAGGAGCGCGAGCGCTTCCTCGCACATCTCGATGCGGACGTCGAGCGCACGGGGAAGCCCGTTGCGATCGTCCTCACGGTCGCGGCGCACGAGCGCAGTGCACCCGAGCTCGCAGCGCGCTACGGCGCCGAGGTGTGGGCGCACGAAGCCGAGATCGAGCGCTACGGGGCCAACGCCGACCGGCCGTTCCCGGCGGGTGCGATCCTTCCGGGCGAGCTCGTGGCGATGGACGCGGCGTTCGAGATCGTGCTCTGGAGCCCGGCCCACGCGGCGCTCGTCGCCGGCGACATCCTGCTCGGCGCCGAGGGCGGCGGAGTTCGCGTCTGTCCGGATTCGTGGCTCGGGCCCTGGAGCCCGGCCGACGTCCGGGAGCAGCTGCGGCCGCTGCTCGACCTCCCGGTCGAGCGGATCCTCGTCGCGCACGGCGAGCCGGTGCTCGCAGACGGCCGCGCCGCGCTCGCCGCGGCACTCAGCGCAGACTGACGGCTTCGCCGGACTCGGCCGAGCGGTAGAGCGCCTCGATCACGCGGGCCTGTGCCAGCGCGTCCTCGCGTCCGAGCAGCGGGTCGGCCTCCCCGGCGATCGCTGCCGCGAGGTTCGCGAGCTCGAGCGTGTACGGATCGGCGCTCGGCACCTCGACGGGCTCGTCGTTCACGAGCACGCGGCCGCCCCAGTCCGAGCGCCACGGCGCCTCGAGCACGAGCGTCCCCCCGTCACCGACGGCCTCGAGCCGCTGTCGCTGCGGCGCTCTGAACGACGCGTCGAACTGGGCCACGACATCGCCTGGAAAGCGCAGCGTCCCGTGGAAGTCGACGTCGACTCCGCTCGTGCCGAGAACCTGCTCCCCGAAGACGCGCTCGGGCTCGCCCGCGAGCAGCCGCGCGCCGCTGATGCAGTAGCAGCCGACGTCCATCAGCGCACCGCCGTCGAGGTCGGCGGCCATCCGGATGTTGCCGAGGTCGTGCAGCGCGAAGCTGAAGGTCGTCCGGATCTGGAAGAGCCGCCCGATCGCGCCCTCCTCGACGAGCGACCTCGCACGGGCCGCCTGCGGGTGATGGCGCCACATGAACGCCTCCATGACCACGAGCCCCGCGCGCTCGGCGGCCTCCCAGGCCTCCTCGGCCTCGGCTGCGCGCCGCGAATAGGGCTTCTCGACGAGGACGTGCTTGCCGGCCTCGATCGCCTTCAGCGTCCACTCGTGGTGGAGGCCGTTCGGCAGGGAGATGTAGACGGCGTCGATGCCCTCGTCGGCGAGCAGCGCCTCGTAGCTCCCGTGCGCGCGCTCGATCCCGTGGTCGCTCGCATACGCCCTGGCGCGGTCGCCGTCGCGGCTCGCCACCGCGGCGATCTCGACCTCGGGCGGCGCGCCTCGGAGCAGAGCGTCGTTGATCTTCGCCGTGGAGAGGAGCCCCAGCTTCATCGGCCTCACCGGGCCTTCAGACCCGCAGCGACGAGCGCCCGCCGCGCGATCGCGTCGTCGTCGATCCCGGCCAGGCCGCTGACTCCGACCGCCCCCACCCGCAGCTCGCCCTCGAAGGCCGCGACGCCGCCCAGGAAGAAGGTGAAGAACGGGTCGAAGCTCGCCAGCTCGGCCGCGTCCGAGCCGACCTTCTCCGCGAGCGCCCTGGTCGAGACGGCGTCGCTCCGCGCCGCGGTGTAGGCCTTGCGCTGCGCGTTCAGCCGCGTGTCCGGAGCGGCGCCGTCCATCGTCGCCGCCGCAACGAGCTCGCCCTCAGCGGTCGCGACGAACACCGAGACAGGGCTCACTGCCTCTGCCGTCACCGCATCCACGATCGTCCGCGCCTGCTCCAGCCTCACGAGAGCCTCCAATGGTTGAAACTGCTCGCGCAACCCTACGCCAGGAGCGGTGATGGACGAAATCGGGATCGGGATGCTCGGCTACGCATTCATGGGCAAGGCCCACTCGCGCGCGTTCCGGACGATCGGGGCGCTCGAGAGCCCGCTGCGACCCCGGCTGGTCGCGGTCGCAGGACGCAACGAGGAGGCTGTTGCCTCGGTCGCCGCTCAGTACGGCTACGAGCGCTGGACGACCGACTGGCGCGACCTCGTGAGCGACCCGGCGATCGGGCTCTTCGACAACGGCGGGCCGAACTCGCTCCACGCCGAGCCCACGATCGCGGCGGCCGAGGCGGGCAAGCACGTGCTCTGCGAGAAGCCGCTCGGCCGCGACGCCGCCGAGAGCCACGAGATCTGGCAGCGCGTCGAGGCCACCGGGGTCAAGCACCTGTGCGGCTTCAACTACCGCTTCGTGCCGGCCGTCCGGCTCGCCCGGGAGCTGATCGAGGCCGGAGAGCTCGGCGAGATCCGCCACTTCCGCGGCCGCTACCTCCAGGACTGGGGCGACGATCCGACCCTGGACACCTGGCGCTTCCAGCCTGACGAGGCGGGCTCTGGCGCGCTCGGCGACCTCGGCACCCACGTCGTCGATCTCGCCCGGTTCCTCGTCGGCGAGATCTCGACCGTCTCCGGCCTCGTCCGGACCTTCCTTCCCGGGCGGCGGGTCGACGACGCGCTCGAGGCCGCGGTCGAGTTCCAGGACGGCCCCGTGGGGACGATCGAGGCGACCAGGCTCGCACTCGGCCGGCGGAACGCGTTCCAGTGGGAGATCAACGGCTCCAAGGGCTCGCTCGCGTTCGACATGGAGCGGCTGAACGAGCTTCAGGTCTTCAGGGCCGACGGCGACCGGGCTCGCGGTTTCAAGACGGTGCTGGTCTCCGAGACCGACCATCCGTTCTGGGATCTCTGGTGGCCGCCGGGCCACATCATCGGCTGGGGCGACACCTTCACCCACGAGGCGCTCCATCTCCTCCGCGCGATCGCGGGCGAGACGGACGTCGCTCCGTACGGCGCCACGTTCGAGGACGGCTATCGCGCCGCCGAGGTGTGCGACGCGATCGTCAGCTCGAGCGAGAGCGGGAGCGTGATCACGGTCGCGTACCGCTGAGCGTCAGCGTCCCGCCTTGCGCTGGCGCCTGCGGAGGATCGTGTCCAGGGTGACGGCGAAGAGGAGGATGCCGCCGGTCGTGATGAAGATCACGCCCTGGGTGAGGTTGAGGGTGTTGAGGCCGTTCGCGATCGTCGCGATCACGAGCGCGCCGAAGAAGGCGTCGCGGACCTCGCCGCGGCCGCCGAAGAGGCTCGTGCCGCCGATCACCGCCGCCGCGATCGCGTCGATCAGGAGCGTCCCACCCCCCGCGTTCAGGTCGACGCTGTTCAGCCGCGCCGCGAGGACGACGCCGCCGAGCCCGGCCATCGCGCCCGAGATCATGAAGACGATGACCCGGACGCGGGCAACGTTGATGCCCGCGCGACGCGCGGCCTCGGCGTTGCCGCCGACCGCGTAGACATGGCGCCCGAAGGTCGTCCGCTTGGCCACGAAGGTGAGGACGAGCAGGGACACGATCATCAGGACCAGGACGAACGGGACGCCGCGGTCCCGGTTGCTGACGATGACGACGGCGGCGGCCGCGGCGCTGACGGCGATCGCTTTCGCAACGAGCAGCCACGGGTCGCGCACGGGCACGCCGAGACGCCGGTGCGAGAAGAAGATGCCGACGATGCTGGCCACGTAGACCCCGCACACGAGCGCGGCCAGGATCCAGCCGGCCCGGTTCGAGAAGAAGTAGTTGGCCATGTTGTTCACCGTCTCGTCCTGGATCACGATCACGCCCTCGGCCTCGATCGACTTCTGGATCACCCCCTGCCAGATCTGGTAGCCGGCGAGCGTGACGACGAACGCCGGCACGCCGATGAAGGCGACGAACGAGCCCTGGAACGCCCCGATCAGGGCGCAGACCGCCACGGCGAGGAGGATCGCGATGATCCCCGCCACCTCGTTGCCGTCCGGAATGGTCAGCTTGGCGACGACGACGCCGGCGATGCCGCTGATGTAGCTGATCGAAAGGTCGATCTCGCCGATCAGCAGCACGAAGACGACCCCGTAGGCGAGCAGGGTGACGCCGGCCATCTGCGTGATGATGTTGCTGAAGTTGCCGGGGCTGAGGAAGTTGTCGGCCTTGAACGAGAAGAAGATCGCGATCACGACCAGCCCGATCAGCACCGGCCAGCTGCCGAGATTGCCGCCGCGGATGTTGTCGCGGGCGCGCGCGACGAGGCTCTCCGGCGGCCCGCCGGGCGCGACCGCGGTGGCGTCGGTGCTCATGCGTCCTCCGGAATAGGTGCGGTCGAGGGAATGCCCGACACCTTGGTCGGGACTCCGGCCGTGATCGCCTCGACGACCTCCTGCTGCGTCGTCTTGGCCCGCTCGTAGACGGCGATGCTGCGACCGAGCCGGAGCACCGTGATCCGGTGCGCTACCGCGAAGATGTCGTGCAGGTTGTGCGAGATCAGCACGACGGCGAGCCCCTGCTCGGCCAGCCGCTCGACGAGCTCGAGCACCTGCTGGGTCTGCGCGACGCCGAGTGCCGCCGTCGGCTCGTCGAGGATCACGAGGCGCGAGTTCCACATCACCGCGCGGGCGACCGCGACAGACTGCCGCTGGCCGCCGGAGAGCGTCGCCACGGGCTGCCGGATCGAGCGGATCGTCGTCACCGCGAGGCTCTTCATCGTCTCGGCCGTCTTCGCCTCCATGACCGGCTCCTTCAAGCGGTGGAACCAGTCCCGCGCCTCGCGGCCGAGATACATGTTCTGGACGACGTCGAGGTTGTCGCAGAGCGCGAGATCCTGGTAGACGACCTCGATCCCGAGCTTGGATGCGTCCTTCGGCGTGTGGATGTGCACCGTCTCGCCGTCGACGACGATCTCGCCCTCGTCCGGCGTGTGGATGCCCGAGACGCACTTGATCAGGGTCGACTTGCCGGCCCCGTTGTCGCCGACGAGCGCCATCACCTCGCCCTGCCGGACCTCGAACTCGACCTCGGAGAGGGCCTGGACCGACCCGAAGCTCTTCGAGATCCCGCGGAGAGCGAGGAGAGGGGTCGGGGCCGAGGCGGTCGTCATGGCTGCAGAAGGAGGGTGGGGGCCCGTCTCAGGACGAGCCCCCACCCTAACGTGCTCCTACTTGCAGTACTTCGCGTACGTGCCGCGACAGACCTCAGACCGCTTCAGGTAACCGTTGAAGAGGATCTTGTAGTTCGCCTTGTTGATCGACACGGGCGCGATGATGTACGCCGGCAGCCGCTTGCTGCCGTTCGCCACCGTGCCGGTCTGCCTGGGCTTCTGGCCCTTCAGCAGTGCGACGGCTGCGGCCGCCGTGATGCCCGCGCCGGCCCGCTGGTCCTTCCAGACCGTCATCGTCTGCCAGCCCGAGATGATGTTCTGGACGCCCTGCGCGGTGGCATCCTGGCCGCTCAGCGCGATCGGCTTCAGCTTCCGAGCCTTCAGAGCCACGATGACTGCGTTCGCGAGGCCGTCGTTGGCCGCCGCGACACCCTGGATGTTGTTGCCCGTCTTCACGAGCATCTGCTCGAAGATCGTCCCCGCCTTCTGGTTGTCCCAGCCTGGCGTGAACTGCTGCGGGCCCTTCTTGAGGGTGCCGTTCCTGTAGAGCGGATTCAGGACCGCCTCGTAGCCGCTCTTGAAGAGGAACGAGTTGTTGTCGGTCTGGCCACCGTGCAGCTCGGCCACGACCGGCTTCTTCGTGTACAGGCCCTTCGCCTTCAGGCCCGCGACGACGCCCTTGCCCTGGAGCACGCCGACCGCCTTGCCATCCCAAGAGATGTAGATCTCGGCGTTACCGCCGATCACCTGGCGGTCGTATTCGATCACCTTTGCATCGCGTGACCGTGCGGCGGCCTCGATCGCGATCGAGGAGCCCTTGTCGAGCGAGATCAGGATTACGACCTTCGCGCCGTTGGCGAGGCACTGATCGGCCTGCGTCTTCTGCTTCTGCGGATCGCCGTTGGCATTGGTGATGACGTACGAGACCTTCGCCTTCTTGAATGCGGCAACGAACCCCGGCCGGTCCTGCGTCTCCCAGCGAACCGACGACTTCGGATCCGGGAGGAGCACACAGATATCGGCGGGCGCCGACGTCTTGCCCGACTTCGCGACCGCACCTGTGACGGCAACGCTCACCGTCAAGGTGGCGATCACGAGAGCGGCGATGAGCTTTTTCACGATCGCATCCCTCCATCTATTGCTTTTTGGCTATCGAGAACGTGCGGCGCATCGAGAAACCGGCGGCACGAGAGACCGGCCTACTGGGCCGGAGCCAAACTAAACGCGCCGCCCGCCGCCGTCAACTTGGCGCCCCTCGGCGGCGTCGGCTCGGCGGCGCCCCGGCTGCGACGGCTCAGCGGCGGGCGGAGCCCGCGAAGTAGCGCTGGGCGTGCTCCCAGGCACGCTTGCCGACGGTCGAGCCGACCCGGCGCCCGGCGTAGTCGTCCGCGGTCACGTGGATCCCGCCGTAGATGCGTGAGATGCCGGCCTGGTCGGCCGCGTCGAAGTAGGTCGCAGCCTGGAGGGTGACCGGTGCGCTCGGCCCCGGCTCGAGCAGCAGGTGTCCCGGGGCGAAGGTCTCCTCGAAGAGACCGCCGGGGAAGTAGGCGCTACCGGTGATGCGCGCCATGATCTCCGCCGCCGCGCGGCTGAACGTGCTGTGGCCGGAGACATAGCCGGGGAAGGCGGGGGTGACGAACGTCGGGCGCTGGTAGGTCGACCAGTTCACGCCGAGGTTCCAGCCGACACCGGCCTTCCCGCGCCAGGAGCGCACAGCGATCTCACCAAGCGCTCCGGCGAACGCCGCGTGCCGCTGACCCGGTGCGCTCGAGGCCGCGGTCACGACCTCGATCAGACCGGGCACGAGCGGCAGCCCCTCCCGGTCGTACGAGGGCGAGGCCGGGTCGCTCGACTGCCCCTTCCCGGCGAGGTAGCGGATCATCGAGATCGGACGCACGCCGTTGTACTGGCGCTTGATCCCCCACGCCGCGATCGCCGCGTCGTGCACGGCGCCGTTGAGCGCGAAGTAGAGCCGCACGTCCCACTTCAACCGAGCCGCCGCGCCGGCGCCGACGCGAGCGACGAGGAGCGGGGAGTCGGAGACGACGTTGGCGAGCACATTCCAGTGTCCGGGCGGGGTCTCTGAGCTGGGACCGTCCGCCCAGAATTCGGTGACCAGGCGCGCGAAGTCGGCGCGCCGGACGAGGTTCGGGGCATACGGCTTCCCGGTGGCCGGGTTGACCTCGTAGCCGTTGCCGCCATTCGAACCGAGCGGATTGTCGCCACGTGCTCCAGGGCCGATGTCGATCGTCGTCCCGTCGTTCGCGTCGAGCTCGGCGCTCGCCCGAATCACCTCAACCGCCTCCTGCTTGTAGGAATCGGAGTCGGCCGTGCCGAACGGCGGCTTGCCAGGGTCGATCGGAATGCCCTTCGGCGAGCTCGGCAGCGCGAAGCCACGCACATGCCCCCAGTTCGCGCCGATGAACGACTGGACCCGGCCGGGAACAGCGATGCCGTTCTGGGCGATGATCTGGTCGAGCGCCAGCGGCTGCCAGAAGACGGGGTCGTGCATGACCGCGCCCGATTGGGCCACGACGAGCGGCTCGTTCACGGGCTGGTAGCTCGGATCCACGTACTTCTGTCGCTCGAGCGAGCCGTCGCGCAACCCGGCCTTGATCACGGTCGCTGCGATCCGGTTCCCGAGGGCGGCGGGAGCGCTTCCCCTGACGCTCGTGTAGGCGGGGCTGAGACAGAGCGAGGTCAGCGTGGCCGTCAGGGCCTCGAACGTCGTCTGCAGGCCCGCGCCCTGGGCGTAGCGCCAGAGCAGAAGGCGGTACGCGGCGTAGCTGATCGCCGTCTCCCGCGCGGCCTGGACGTCCGCCGAGCGGTGCTTCTCCCGCACGAAGTACCCGTCGGCGCTCCCGTCGTAGGCGGCCCACGCGTCCCACATCGCGGCCGAGAGATGGAAGAGGTTCCGGGCATGAGTGGTCGGTGCGGGCACGTCGCGCCGAATCGCGTCGAGGACGGCCTCGTCCCAGATCCGCGCGACCGAGCGCCCTCGGAGATCGGGCACGCACCCGGTGAGCCGCCACGGCTCCTCGCGCACGGTGATCGCGCGGTTGGCGGAGATCCCTCCCAGGCGCGTCTCGCGGCCGCTCGGGAAGCGCACGATCAGCTCCGTCACCTTCGTCGCCGCTCCGAGGCCGAGATGGACGCGGGGATCCTCGGACGAGAGGTAGCTGCTCCCGGCCTGAACCTCGCGGACGAGGCGACGGCCGTCGGGCAGCACCGCCGTCACCCGCGCCCCCGGCTGGAAGCCGGCGAGCGACACCTCGAGCCAGTTGCCGCCCACGGCGGTGTTCCTCGAGCAGGATCAGCCGCCCGCCGACCGAGTTGATCGCCACGTCGAGCCGGCCGTCGTTGTCGTAGTCGGCGACGGCGAGGCCGCGGCCGAGCACCTGCGGGAGCCCGGCTGCGCCGGCGTTCGTGAACGCCCGCGGCGCCCCTTCGGCGGCGTGATTCTCGAGCAGCTGGATCGGCTGGGCGTTCCGGGCCAGGTTGGTGACGGGAACCGAGCCGTTCGCGAGGACGAGGTCGGGATCGCCGTCGAGGTCGAGGTCGGCCCACGAGGCCCCCCAGCCCGTGAAGGAGCGGCCGAACGCGGCGGCGAACCCCGACCGCCCGTTGGCGAAGGACGACCCGTTCCGCCCCGGCGGCAGGCCGTTCAGGACGGCGTGCTGCTGGCCGCGGGAGTTGCTGACGAAGAGATCGGCCAGCCCGTCCCCGTCGGCGTCGGCGTTCGCGACGCCCATGCCTGCGTTCGGATCGGCGGCGCCGGCGCCGCCGGCTCGCTCCTCGAAGCGGAAGCCGAGCCCGGCGGGGTCTGCCTTCGCGCCACCGGGCCAGGCGACGTTCTCGTAGAGCCGATTCGGATCCTCGTCGTTCGCGACGTAGAGGTCGAGCCGGCCGTCCCGGTCGAGGTCGGAGAAGACCGCTCCGAGGCTGTGGTCGAACCGGGCGGCTTCGAGGCCCGCCTCACGACCGACCTCGCGGAAGCGGCGGCCGCCCAGGTTGAGGTAGAGCAGGTCGCGCACGCCCGCGTGATTGCTCGGGAAGCCCGAGCTCGACCCTGCGATCGGAGCGTTCAGGTCGGTGTAGCCACCGACGAAGAGATCCGGACGCCCGTCCCCGTTGACGTCGCCGACCGCAGCCGAGCTTCGCCAGCCGCGAGCGTCGACGCGGGCCGCGGCCGCCCCCTCGCGGAACCGGCCGTTGCCCTCGTTCCAGAGCAGCGCGGTCCCGCCGGCCGCGGTGACGTAGAGATCGGAGTCGCCGTCGCGGTCGAGATCCGCAGCGACACAGCCCATCCCCCGCAGGGCGAGGTTCGCGCCCGACCGCCGGCTGACGTCGACGAACTTCCCCTTCACGTTCCTGAAGAGGGCGCTCCGGGGCAAGCCGCCGCGCCGCTGCCACCGTGGTGCGTCGCTCTCGGCGTAGGAGTTGACGACGAAGAGGTCGAGCCAGCCGTCGCGGTCGTAGTCGAGCCAGCAGAGGCCGCTGCCCATCATCGGCACGGGATCGGCGGAGATCCCGAAGCGAAATGCGCCGTGACGAAAGTCGAGCCCGCTTGCCTTCGTGACGTCGGCGAGCCGAATGCTCTTCGAAGCCGATCCCGCGCTCGCCACGAAGACGGCGATCCCGGCGAGCACGGTCGCCGAGACGAGGAGGAGTCGCTTCATCCGGGCAAGGGTACCCAGCTTTTTGCCGCGGTCTCTAAGCTCCCGCGATGGATCCCGGAGCCGTCCTCACGCCGGAAGCAGTGGACTTCCTGACCCGGCTGCAGCGCAGGTTCGGCCCGCCCCGCGAGGCGCTGCTCGAGGCTCGCGCCGTTCGAGCGGAGCGACTCCGCAACGGAGAGCTGCCGGACTTCCTACCCGAGACGAAGGAGGTGCGGGAGGGTGACTGGCGCGTCGCTCCCGTCCCCGCCGAGCTGCAGGACCGGCGGGTCGAGATCACCGGGCCGGTCGACCGGAAGATGGTGATCAACGCGCTCAACTCGGGCGCGAGGATGTTCATGGCCGACTTCGAGGACTCGAACTCGCCGACGTGGCGGAACTGCCTCGAGGGCCAGGTGAACCTGACGGACGCGCTCGCGCGGACGATCTCGCTGGATACCGGGGAGAAGCAGTACGCGCTCGACGACGAGATCGCGACGCTCCTCGTCCGCCCGCGCGGCTGGCACCTCGAGGAGCGGCATTTCGAGGTCGACGGCGCCCCGATCTCGGCGAGCCTCTTCGACTTCGGCCTCTACTTCCTCCGCAACCACGCCCAGGGCGGCCGCTTCTTCTACCTGCCGAAGCTCGAGAGCCACCTCGAGGCGCGGCTCTGGAACGACGTCTTCGTCTGGGCCCAGGACGAGGTCGGGGTGCCGCAGGGGACGATCAAGGCCACCGTCCTGATCGAGACGATCCTGGCCGCCTTCGAGATGGACGAGATCCTCTCCGAGCTGCGCGAGCACTCGGCCGGGCTGAACGCGGGCCGCTGGGACTACATCTTCAGCGTGATCAAGAAGCTCGGCCACCGGCCCGAGTTCGTGCTCCCCGACCGCGCCGCGGTGACGATGGCGGTGCCGTTCATGCGCGCCTACTCGGAGCTGCTCGTCAAGACGTGCCACCGCCGCGGCGCGCACGCGATCGGCGGGATGGCGGCGTTCATCCCCTCCCGCCGCGACCCCGCCGTCAACGAGCTCGCGCTCGCGAAGGTCCGCGAGGACAAGGAGCGCGAGGCCGGCCAAGGCTTCGACGGCACGTGGGTCGCGCATCCCGATCTCGTCCCTGTGGCGATGGAGATCTTCGACCGCGTGCTCGGCGAGCGGCCGAACCAGGTCGAGCGGCAGCGCGACGACGTGACGGGATCCGCCGCGGCCTTGCTCGACGTGGCCTCGACGCCCGGCGAGATCACCGAGGAAGGACTGCGCAACAACGTCTCCGTCGGGATCCAGTACCTGGCCGCGTGGCTCCGGGGATCCGGCGCGGTGGCGATCTTCAACCTGATGGAGGACGCGGCGACCTCGGAGATCTCACGCTCGCAGGTGTGGCAGTGGCTCCTCCACGGCAAGGTCGAGCGGGCGGACGTCGAGCGCGTGCTGGACGAGGAGGTTGCGAAGCTGGACGGCGACTACGCCGAGGCGCGCGCGCTCTTCGAGCAGGTCGCGCTGACCGACGAGGGCGCGGGCGGCGAGTTCGTCGAGTTCCTGACGCTGCCCGCGTACGAGCGGCTCGACTGAGTCGGCGGATGCGACCTGGACCCGGGCTCACGGCTGCCCTGCTCGCGCTGGCGCTCCTCGCCGTCGCCCCGACCGCTGAGGCACTCCCCGGCTGGGCGAGATACGCCCCTGTCACCGAGAGGCCGCCGGGCTTCACGCCGCGCACGCTTCGAGCGGGAGCATCGATCGACGTGGACTTCGGACGGGAGGTCGCGGGACATCTCATCCTGCGGTTCGGCGGCGTCACCCCGGGAACGGTCGTGGCGGTCACCCACTCGGAGACGGGCGGACACCTCCGCGACGAGCGCTCCGACTACTCCCGTCGCGAGCCCGTGGATCGCCGGATGCCGGAGTCCGGGGAAACGTGGCGAGCCGCTCCCGGCTGCCAATTCGGCGACTTCTGCTCGGACGGGTTCCGGGCATTTCGCGTCGTCCGCATCAGGATCGAGCGAGGTGCGGCGGAACTGGCCGAGATCCGGGTCGCCCTCCCGGCCGCCGTCCATGCTCCTCCCGACGGCTGGTTTCTCTCCTCTAACGAAGAGCTGAATCGGATCTGGTACGGCTCCGCCTACACCGTTCAGCTCAGCACCGGCCCGTTCGAGGCTCTTGCCTCCGATCCCCGGGGCTGCCCGGTTCCCGAGGGTCTCGAGATCGTGACCGACGGAGCGAAACGGGATCGCTGTCCGTGGCTCGGCGACCAGGCGGTGATCGCGGCGACGATGCTCGCGTACAGGCGCGACGTCACGCCGGTCGAGAACACGCTTGCGCTCCTCGCAGCACGACAGCAGGAGGACGGCTTCATCCCGTCGAGTCCGACCGCGAACTGGAGCATCGAGTTGTTCGACTACTCGTTCTACTGGGTGCTCGCGCTGCGCGACCTCTATCTGCACCGAGCAAACCGGCGTTACCTCCAACGCTCGTGGCCTGTCCTCGAAGGCGTACTCGATCGCTTCGTGCCGAAGCACACGGGTGCAGATGGCGTGCTCGTCAACACGAAAGGCAGCGACTACGCCTTCCTCCGCCGGCAGGGAAACGTGGTTGCGTACCACAACGCGCTCGCGCTGAATGCGCTCCGGGCGGGGGTCGAGCTCGCAACCTTCCGCGGCTCCGTCGCTTCGGCGCGTCGGTGGGCCGATCGGGCCGACCGGCTCGCGAAGGCGATCTCCCGCTCGTTCTGGGACGAGGCGGCGGGCGCCTTCCTCGATACGACTGCTCGCGCGGACATCCACCCTCAGGATGGGAACGCATTCGCGGCTCTCGCCCGTCTGCCCGGCTCGCTCCGTGCGCTCGACCATCTGGCCCGGCACAACGCAAAGCCGTGGGGCAACTCGATTGCCGACAACGACGGCTTCGACGACTGGGCCTGGGGGTTCGACTCGAGCGAACGGGTCTATCCCTTCATCAGCTACTTCGAGAACCGTGCGCGCTTCGAGCACGGGCTCGACGAGTCCGCGCACGACCAGCTGCGGCGCACCTGGGGATTCATGGTCGACCCGCTCAAGGGTGGTCCGGGGACGATGTGGGAGGCGATCGGCCAGTTTGGCTCGATCGACGGCTACCAGGGCTCGTCCTCGAGCATGGCCTCGGGCTGGTCTTCCGGCGGCGCACCTCTGCTGACGCGCTACGTCCTCGGCGTGCGACCGACGAGACCCGGTTACGAATCCTTCGTGATCGAGCCGCACCTGGGAGCGATCGCGTGGGTCCGAGGTGCGGTTCCGACCCCGCGAGGGCCGATCACCGTCGACGTGCGCAGGGTCGGCGCCAGGATACGGATCGTGGCGCGGTTTCCGGCCGGATTGAAGGGCGCCGTCGCGCTCCCGGGCCGTAGCTCGAAGCCGCTGAGGAACAACGTGCCGATCGTGCTTCCGCAGTCGTAGGCTAGTCGCCGGCGACGAAGAACTGCCAGTCGCCGTCCGCGGTGATCGCGGTGCGATAGCCGAGGTAGCCGCCCGCGCCGGCGGGGCTGCGCATCTGGTCGACGTCCGCCTGGGAGTAGAGCCCCGAGTCGACGAGCGCCTGCCAGGCCTCGTCACTCGGCGATTCCTCGTAGGCGGTCGGCCAGGCGTAGGAGCCCGATTCGTTGCGGGTGAACGGCATGGCGAGGATGGTCGCGAGCGCGCGCATCGGCAGCGGCTCGTCGGTTCCCGCCTCCTCGACGCGACGCCAGTGCTCGGCCGCCGAGGTGCCGCCGCCGTAGCTGAAGGTAAACCCCTCCCCACGCTCGAGCGCCAGACGTTCGAGCTCGTCGTAGTCGCACGCGATCGCCGCGTTCCAGATCGCTCGTCGCACCTCGGCGACCGGTTCGGGCAGCTCCTGCTCGGGCAGCGTCGCCCTGAGCGCCGAGGTCGAGCAGGTCGTCTCGGGCGCCGGCGGCGGGGCCGTCTCCGTGACGGTCTCGGTCTGCGTGACCGTGACGGTCGCAGGCGGCGCGGCGGCCTCGTCCGACGCGGACTCCGAGCCGCAGCCGGCGAGCGTGAGCGCAACGAGGAGGGCGAGCGTGATCCTCACGCAGACTCCGTTCGCTCCGGCTCGGCGCGACCCTCTCGGAGCGCCGTGAGCGTGGCCTGCGGGGTGATGCCCTCGGGGTCGATTCGCAGGTGGAGGAGCGCCGGCCTGCCGGCCGAAAGGGCGCGCTCGAGTGCGGGCGCGAACTCGTCGGTTCGCTCGACCGTCTCGCCGTGCGCTCCGAAGGATCGCGCGAAGGCGGCGAAGTCGGGATTCGTGAGCGACGTGCCGACGACCCGGCCGGGATAGTCGCGCTCCTGGTGCATGCGGATCGTCCCGTACATCCCGTTGTCGACGACGAGCACGATCACGGTGGCGTCCTCGTGCACGGCCGTGGCGAGCTCCTGCCCGCTCATCAGGAAGTCGCCGTCCCCGGCGATGCAGACGACGGTTCGCTGCGGCTCGGCGATCTTCGCGGCGATCGCCGCGGGGAGTCCGTAGCCCATCGCCCCGCTCGTCGGCGCGAGCTGGGTCCGGTAGCCGCGGAACGGGAAGAAGCGGTGGGCCCAGACGGCGAAGTTGCCGGCGCCGTTCGTCAGGATCGCGTCGTCGGGAAGCCGCTTGCGCAGCAGGGTCACGACCTCGCTCAGGTTGAGCGCGCCGGGCGGCGAGACGGGCTCGAGCGTCGCGAGGTAGTCCGAGCGGGCAGCCTCCACCCAGGCGCGGCGAGCGGGGGGAGCGGGAGCTTGTGCGTAAGAAACACAAGCCTCGCGTACGGCCGTCGCGAACTCGGGCGAGCTCGCATGGATCGGCAGGGCGGTCTGGAAGACGCGGCCGAGCTCCTCGGCGCCCGCATGGACGTGCACGAGCGTCTGGCGGGGGAGCGGCGGCTCGACCAGCGTGTAGCCGCCGGTCGTCATCTCCCCCAGCCGGGCGCCGACGACGAGCAGCAAGTCGGCGTCGCCGACGCGCCGGGCGAGCGCCGGATCGATCCCAACTCCGACGTGGCCCGCGTAGACGCGCGAGCGGTTGTCGACGTAGTCCTGGCAGCGGAAGGACGTCCCGACGGGCAGCTCGCTCGCCTCGCAGAACGCGAGGAGGTCACCTGCGGCGCCGGCGCTCCAGCCCCCTCCGCCGGCAATCGCGAAGGGGCGCTCGGCCCGCTCGATCAGCCCGCGCAGCCGCTCGAGCTCGGCCGCGCCCGGATGCGTCCGCACACGCACGTACGGGCGCGCGTCGGCGACCTCGACCTCGTCGGCGAGCATGTCCTCGGGCAGCGCCAGCACGACCGGCCCGGGCCGGCCGGCGGTCGCGACCGTGAAGGCGCGGGCGAGGAGCTCCGGGATCCGCGAGGCGGTCTCGATCTGCGCGACCCACTTCGCCATCGGGTTGAACATGCGCCGGTAGTCGAGCTCCTGGAAGGCCTCACGATCCTGCATGTCGCGACCGACCTGGCCGATCAGGAGGATCAGCGGCGTCGAGTCCTGATCCGCCGTGTGCACGCCGATCGAGGCGTGCGTGGCGCCGGGCCCGCGCGTGACGAGGCAGATCCCCGGCTCCCCCGTGAGCTTGCCGTGCGCCTCGGCCATGTTCGCCGCGGCCGCCTCGTGCCTGCAGGTGACGAGCCTGATCGGCGCGTCGTGGAGCGCGTCGAGCACGGGCAGGTAGCTCTCGCCCGGAACGCAGAACGCGAGCCCGACCCCGTGCAGCGCCAGCTGGTCGACCAGCACCTGACCGCCGGTGCGGGACATCAGAGCCGGATCGAGCCCTGGGCGAGCGACTCGCTCACGGGATCGTCCGCGTCCACGAGCACCACCCGGACGACGGTCCCGCGCCCGGAGATCTCCGCCGGCTCCCGCCAGGCGCCGAAGGGCTGGACGAGCTCCCCGTCGACCGTCAGCTCACCGCGGAGAACGCAGCCGATCCCCGGGCCTGCCGCAGGCTCGGTGAGACCGCCCTCGCAGCGCATCACGTAGTCGGCCCACGGGTCGAGGTCGACCGGCACGCTCAGCTTCGCGTCGTCGACCGACCACTCCGTCAGCTCCCAGCGGAACGCGGTCGCACCGTCCGAGCCCGCCTCGAGCAGCGCCTCGTCGGAGCCGAACGCGGCCCCGCCCGCGTGCAGCGAGCCGAGCTCGCCCGAGGCGACGTAGACGATCCGGCCGCCCGCCGCGAGCGAGAGCTCCTCGCCCGGCGCGAGCAGAGTCCTCGTACAACGAGAGCACGGTCACACGGCTGCACCCTCGACACCGATGCAGACGTACTTGAGCTCGAGCCAGTCGTCGACGCCGTACTTCGACCCCTCGCGCCCGATTCCCGACTCCTTGATCCCCCCGAAGGGCGCCACCTCGGTCGAGATGATCCCGGTGTTGACGCCGAGGATCCCGTACTCGAGCGCCTCGGAGACGCGCCAGACCCGGCCGAGGTCGCGGCTGTAGAAATAGGCGGCGAGGCCGTACGGCGTGTCGTTCGCCAGCCGGACCGCCTCCGCCTCGCTCTCGAAGCGCTGGATCCCCGCGACCGGGCCGAAGGTCTCCTCGCAGCTCATCGCCATGCCGTTCGTGACGCCGGTGAGCACGGTCGGCTCGAAGAACGTCCCCTCGAGCCGCCTGCCGCCGCGGACGACTTCGGCGCCGGCGCCGGTTGCGTCGGCGACGTGGCGCTCGACCTTCTCGACCGCGCCCTCGTCGATCAGCGGCCCGATCTGGACCCCGTCCTCGAGCCCGTTGCCGACCTGCAGCGCGGCGACGGCGGCGTCGAAGCGCTCGAGGAAGGCATCGTGGACAGCGGCCTGGACGAGGATCCGGTTCGCGGAGACGCACGTCTGGCCGGAGTTCCGGAACTTGCACATGATCGCGCCGGCGACGGCCGCGTCGAGGTCGGCGTCGTCGAAGACGACGAAGGGCGCGTTGCCGCCGAGCTCGAGCGAGACCTTCTTCACCTGGCCGGCGCACTGCTCCATCAGCAGCTTCCCGATCTCGGTCGAGCCCGTGAACGAGAGCTTGCGCACGGCGGGGTTCGACGTCAGCTCGCCGCCGATCGTCGGCGCATCCTCTGCGTCTCCGGTGACGACCGAGAGCACGCCCGGCGGGACGCCCGCCTCCTCGGCGAGCCGGCAGAGCGCGAGCGCCGAGAGCGGCGTCTGCTCGGCCGGCTTCACGACCATCGTGCAGCCCACCGCGAGCGCAGGCCCCGCCTTGCGCGCGATCATCGCGGCCGGGAAGTTCCAGGGCGTGATCCCGGCGGTGACGCCGATCGGCTCGCGCAGGACGACGATGCGCTTGTCGGCCTGGTGCGGCGGGATCGTGTCGCCGTAGACCCGCTTCGCCTCCTCGCCGAACCACTCGAAGAACGAGGCGGCGTAGGCGATCTCGCCCCGCGCCTCGGCCAGGGGCTTCCCCTGCTCGGTCGTGAGCAGGACGGCGAGGTCCTCCTGGTTTTCGAGCATCAGGTCGGAGAGGCGGCGGAGCACGAGAGCCCGCTCCTTGGCCGGCCGGGCCCGCCACTCAGGCAGAGCGCGCTCGGCAGCGGCGATCGCGCGGCGGGTCTCCTGGACGCCGCAGCGCGGCACGTTCGCGATCGTCTCGCCCGTCGCCGGGTTCCCGACCGGGAAGGTCGCGCCCGAGTCGGCGTCGATCCACGTCCCGTCGACGTAGGCCTGCTCCGCGAGGAAGCTCATGGGCTCGATGACGGCCATGGTGAGAGGATAGTCCGCGCGTGATCGCGGACGCCCACACCGACCTGCTCATGGAGCTCGCCTACCGGGAGCACCGACTCGGCGAGACCGACGTCTTCGCGCGGACGTGGCTGCCGCTCTTCGAGGCGGGCGGGGTCGGGCTCCAGATCTGCCCGATCTTCGTCCCGCTCGAGCACCAGCCGGAGGGAACGCTTCGGCACGCGCTCGGACAGGCGACCTCGTTCCACGCCGCCGCGCGCGAGAACCCGGAGCGGGTCTGCGTGATCCGGACCCGAGCCGACCTCGACGCGGTCGAGCGCGGCGAGCGGATCGGGCTCGTGCTCGCGCTGGAAGGGGTGGAGCCGTTCGGCTACGAGACCTGGGGCGTCGACCTCTTCTGGGAGCTCGGGCTCCGGGTCGCGGGGCTGACCTGGAACCGGCGGAACCCGTTCGCAGATGGCGCGGCCGAGGACGGCGGGCTGTCGGCGCTCGGGCGGACGCTGCTCGACCGGTTGGCGCGGCGAGGCGTCGTCCTCGATCTCGCCCACGCCTCGGAGCGGCTCTTCTGGGAGTGCCTCGAGCGCTACACGGGCCGGGTCACCGTGACGCACGCGGGCTGTCGCGCCGTCCACGACCATCCGCGCAACCTCTCGGACGAGCAGCTGCGCGCGCTCGGGGAGCGTGGCGGCCTCTTCGGGCTGATGCTCCACCCGCTCGCGATCGGCCCCGAGCAGCGCACGATCGAGCGCGTGATCGACCACCTCGACCACGCCGCGGGCGTGATCGGCTCCGACCGGCTCTGCCTCGGGGGCGACTGGACGGGCCGCCTCGCCGACTACGTGCCGCACGCCCCGATCCCGGACGCGCTGCTGCCGCCCGGCCTGGAAGAGGGCTCGTCGATCGAAGGGCTCGCCGGCCACGAGGACTATCCGGCGCTCGTCGCCGCGCTCGGCGCGCGCGGCTGGGCAGAACGAGCGGCTCGACGGTCTGCTCTCGGGAAACCTGGTGCGGCTGCTCCGCGAGAGCCTGCCGGCCTGAATTTCACACTCTCGACACGCTCGCGACGCATTCGCGTAACAGGCTGCTCGATAGCGTTCGTGTTGGGAGCTTCGCTCCCCCAGTTGGGGGATCCTGGACCGACACCCTTGGTTTCCGAGCTTGCGTCCATACGATGACGCTTGGTGGGACTCGAGGATCGCGACTGGTATCGGCAGGAGAGCCAGAGTCGCGGTTCGCGTAGCCACGGGATCTCCGGGCTCGCCGTCGTAGCGGTCATCGTCGTCGGCCTGATCGTCGCCGGAGTCGTCAAGCAGCAACTCGACGGCCCCGCTGCAACCTACGGCGCGGCGCGAACGGAGCATTCGTCCGGTACGAAGCTCTCGATCGCGCCCGGCCTACCCGCCGTCACGATCGGTGGTGACGCGCTCTACCCCAAGGATGATCCGTGGAAGGCGTATCTGGCCGACGAGCGGACGTGTCCCGGAGGTGAGCGCTCCGACGTGCCCCTCGCCGCCCAGGCGGCCACGATGGTGTGCCTCGTCAACCACGCCAGGAGCGAACGCGGGCTTCAGCCACTCATGGCGAGTGGACTCCTGAACGGAGCGTCGCTGCTCAAGAGCGCGCGGATCGTGCGCTGCCAGGACTTCAACCACGATGCCTGCGGCCAAGACCCAGCCGGAGACGCTCGAGCCGCCGGATACCGAGCATCGTGGGGCGAGAATCTCTACATCGCGAGTGCCCCGCTGGCCTCGCCTCGCGTCGCCCTCGATCGATGGCTCAATTCGGACGGCCATCGCGAGAACCTGTTTCGCCCGGAGTGGCGGACTCAGGGCGTCTCGGTTCAGAAGGTCGACAGGTTCGGTCGCGACAAGGACGTGACCCTCTGGGTCAACCAGTTCGGGGAGAGCTGACGCTGGTTGAATGAACGATGCGGGGCCCGCCACAACGAGCCCCGCAGAGGCAACCTATGCCGGATGTGACGAGCCGCGCCAGTCCGTAGCGGCCCATCTTCGGCACTCGCCAGACCCATCTTCAGGAAAGCCATCGGCGCGGCTACGGCGCGACGAGCACGCGGCCGGGCGACCCCGCGAGGCTCGCCTGGAACGCGTCGTCGGAGCGCTCGAGCGGGAAGCTCGGGCCGACGAGGCTCTCGAGCTCGAGCTCGCCGGCGGCAGCGAGCTCGAGGAGCCGCGGGAGGGCGACGGCCGGGTCGTCGGAGCCGTAGATCGTGCCGGTGAGCGTCTTCTCGCGGTTCGTGAAGTCGAGCGGATCGAGCGTCAGCTTCGCGCCTGCGGCCGGAAGCCCGACCACGACGGTCGTGCCGCCGCCGCGCGTCCAGCGCAGCCCGAGCGCCGTCGTCTCCGGGGCGCCGACCGCGTCGAAGACGTAGTCGACGCCCTCCGGGTCGAGCGCCCGCACGGCCTCCTTCACGTCCTCCGGCGCGCAGGCGGCGGTCGCGCCGAGCCGGAGCGCCTGCTCGCGCCGGCCCTCCACGGGATCGACGACGAGGATCTCGGCCGCTCCCGCGATGCGCGCGCCCTGGACGACGAACTGACCGACACCCCCGGCGCCGAGCACGAGCGCCGTGAAGCCGGGCTCCGGGCGCGCCGCGTTGAGCACGGCGCCGACGCCGGTCAGGGCTGCGCAGCCGAGCAGCGCCGCCTGCTCGAGCGGGATCGCCTCTCCGAGCGGGAGCGCCGCACCGGCGGCCACGACGAGCCGCTCCTGGAGGGCACCGGTGGCCGTGCCCGCGGTAGACCGTCTCCCCCTCGAACGAGATCCCCGTGCGGCCGTCGAGGAGGGTGCCGCGGCCGAACGCGGTCGAGAGCGGCGCGCACGCCGCAGGCCGTTGCCGCCGGCACGCCGAGCACTCGCCACACGCCGGCGCCCACGAGAGGACGACGCGGTCGCCGGCCCGGACGCTCGTCACGTCCTCGCCGACCTCTTCCACGATCCCGGCGCCTTCGTGGCCGAGCACGATCGGTGTCGGCCGATCCCACTCTCCCTTGTAGGAATGGAGATCGGTGCCGCAGACGCCGACGGCGGCCATCCGCACGACGACCTCGCCGCCGCGCGGCTCCTCGAGCTCGACCTCGCGCACCTCGAGCCGTCCCGGTTCGAACATCAGCGCCGCGCGTGTCTTCACCGCATCAGCATCCCGCCGTTGACGTCGAGCGTCGCGCCGGTGACGAACCCGGCCGCCTCCGAGGCGAGGTAGGCGACCGCGGCCGCCACCTCGTCCCCGCGGCCGAGCCTGCCGACGGGGATCGTCTGCACCATCGCCTCGAGCTGCTCGGGCGGCACGAGCGCGACCATCGGCCCGTCGATCGCGGCCGGCGCGACCGCGTTCACCGTCACCCCGGAGCCGGCGAGCGCCGTGGCGGCGTGCCGCGTCAGCGCGACGATCGCCGCCTTCGAGGTCGCGTAGTGGACTCCCGTCGCGGAGGAGCCGCGCTGGCCGGCGACCGAGGCGAGGTTGACGATCCGGCCTGAGCCGCGGTCGCGCATCCGGGCGCCGACGACACGGCAGCCGAGGTACGTGCCGCGGAGGTTGGTCGCGAGGACGTCGTCCCACTCGTCGAGGTCGAGCTCCCAGAACGAGCCGAACTCCGTGCGCGCAGCGTTGTTGACGAGCACGTCGGCCTCCGCGGTCTCCGCGAGCAGCCGCTCCCAGGACTCGAGCCGGCGAACGTCGAGCTCGGCCGCTGCGGCGCCCGAGCCGAGCTCCGCCGCGAGCTCCTCGACCCCGGCGAGATTCACGTCGGCGAGGACGACTCGGTCGCCGTCCGCGTGGAGCCGCCGCGCGATCGCCTCGCCGAGCCCGCGGGCGGCGCCGGTGACGATCGCGGTCCGCGGCATCTACTCGACCTCGACGTGGATCCGCTGCTTGGCCGTGCGCAGCGGCCCGCCCTCGCGACCGGCCCGCGCCGCCAGCGCCTCCGCGAGGATCGAGACGGCGGTTTCCTCGTTCGAGTCGGCCCCGATGTCGAGCCCGCACGGGCCGGCGATCCGGGCCAGGGCGTCCTCCTCGATCCCGGCTTCGAGCAGCCGCTCGCGGCGGCGCTCCTGGTTTCGGCGCGAGCCGAGCGCGCCGATGTAGAACGCCTCGCTCGCGAGCGCGGCCTTCAGCGCCGGGACGTCGAACTTGTCGTCGTGGGTGAGCACCACGACCGCCGTCGCGTGGTCGAGCCCGATCCTGGCGAACGCCTCCTCGGGCCACTCGACGATCAGCTCGTCGGCGCTCGGGATCCGCTCGGCGGTCGCGAACTTGCCGCGCGCGTCGGCGACGATCGTCGTCCAGCCGAGCAGCTTCGCCGCCCGGCAGAGCGACTCGGCGGTGTCGACGGCGCCGTAGACGACGAGTCGTGGCGGCGGCCCGTAGACCTCGCAGAAGACGCGGCCGCCCGGAAGATCGAGCAGCCGGTTGCGACCGCGCCGCAGGAGCTCGCCGGTGTGCGAGGCCAGCTCGGGAGGCGCGTCGCCGAGCGTCTCGCCGCTCTCGAGCGCGAGGAGCTTTGCGCCCGCCCGGTCGCCGTCGAGCGCCGTGAAGAGGATCGCCCGCTCGCCGCTCGTACGGAGCTCGAGCAGCCGCTCGAGCAGCGTCACGGCAACCGCTCGACGAAGACGTCGATCTCGCCGCCGCACGGGAGGCCGACGGCCCAGGCCTCGTCGTCCGTGATCCCATAGGAGACGAGCTTCGGCTCGCCGCTCGCCAGCACCTCGCGCGCGTGCTCGTAGACGTCGCTCTCGACACAGCCGCCCGAGACGGAGCCGCAGAGCTTCCCGCTCTCCGAGACGGCCAGGCTCGAGCCCACCGGCCGAGGCGCCGAGCGCCGCGTCGCGACGACGGTCGCGACGACGATGCGCTCGCCTTCGCCCCGCCAGCGCTCGAGCTCCGGAAGGATCTCCTTCACGCCTCGGATTCTGCCTGCTCCCCGGATTCGGTCGCGTTGTAGCCTCAGCGGCGATGAGCGATCAAGCGAGTGTGAGCCTGCTCCGTTGGCTGCGCCGGCAGCTGCGGGAGCCGACGCCCTGGCGCGAGCGCCTCGAGGCCGCGGTCGCGAACGACGATCCCGTCGAGGCTCGGCGCCTGCTCGCCCGGATGGAGTTCACCGACGCCCAGCGGAGCCATGTCTCCGGGCTGCTCGACCGCTGGGAAGAGGGCCGTTGAGCCGCGAGGCGAACGAAGCGCTCGTCCGGCGGATCTTCGAGGCCTTCGCGCTGAAGCAGGGGTTCGCGCTGCGCGAGTGCTTCGCGGAGGACGCGATCTGGCACGTCCCGGGCTCGAGCGCGATGGCCGGCACCTACCGGGGCCGGACCGAGATCTTCGGCTTCCTCGGCAACCTCCCGAAGCAGACGGGCGGCACCTACAGCTCGCGGCTGATCGACGTCCTCGCGAGCGGCGACCGGGCCGCCGCGCTCTATCGCGCCTCCGGCGAGCGCGACGGCCGCACACTCGACCTCGACCAGCTGCTCCTCTTCACGATCAGGGACGGGCTCGTGTCGGAGGTGCTGGCCCTGCCGAACGACCCGGCGACGTTCGACGAGTTCTGGGGCTCGTAGCGGTCAGCCGCGGACTGGGTTCGTGAGCGAGCCGATCCCTTCGATCTCCACTGTCACCTCGTCGCCGTCCCGGAGGTAGACCGGCGGGTCCCGGAACTCGCCGACGCCGCCCGGGGTTCCCGTGAGGAGGAGGTCGCCGGGCTCGAGGGTGATCGCCTCCGAGGCGAACGCGATCAGCTCCGCGACCGAGAAGACCATGTCCGCGGTCGTCGAGTCCTGGCGCACCTCGCCGTTCACGAGGCAGCGGATCCGGAGCGCCTGCGGATCGGGCACCTCGGCAGCCGGCACGAGCTCGGGCCCGACGGGGCAGAAGGTGTCGAGCGACTTCGCGCGCGTGAACTGACGATCGGCGCGCTGCAGGTCACGGGCGCTGACGTCGTTCGCGCAGAGGTAGCCGCGCACCGCCTCGAGCGCGTTCTCCACCGAGACCGCCTTCACGCGAGCGCCGAGGACGACGCCGAGCTCGGCCTCGTGGTCGACCGCGTGGGAGATCGACGGGAGCACGATCGCCTCGCCGGGGCCGATCAGCGACGTCGCCCACTTGGCGAAGAGCACGGGCCGCTCCGACGGGGCCCTCCCCTGCTCCTCGGCGTGCGCGTGGTAGTTCAGGCCGACGCAGACGATCTTGCCGGGCCGGTCGATCGGGAGCACGTTCGAGCCTACTGGCGCTCGCGCTCGACGTGCCGGTGCGACTCGTCGAACACGATCTCGAGCCGCTGGATCCGCGAGCCTTCGATGTCGACGACGCGGAGGACGAGCCCGTCGGTCGTGACCTCGTCCCCGACCTCGGGCGCGCGGCCGAGCCGCCCGAAGACGAAGCCGGCCATCGTGTGGAAGTCCTCGATCTCGATCTCGCTGCCGAACTGCTCGTTGAAGTCGTCGATCGGGAAGGTGCCGTCGATCCGGATGTGGGTGTCGTCGATCCGCTCCACCGACTCGTCCGGAAGGTCGAACTCGTCCTCGATCTCGCCGACGATCTCCTCGAGCAGGTCCTCGAGCGTGACGATCCCCTGCATCGCGCCGTACTCGTCGATCACGACGGCCATGTGCTGGTTCTGCTTGCGGAACTCGGCGAGCAGCGCGGCGAGATCCTTCGTCTCGGGGACGATGTAGACCGGCCGGAGCAGGTGCTCGAGCTCGACGAGCTCGATGTCCGCGGTCGTGCAGGGCCGTGAAGAGATCGCGGACGTGGAGCACGCCGATGATCTGGTCGAGCGAGTCCCGGTAGACCGGATAGCGGGTGTACGGCGACTCGAGCAGCGCCGCGAGGGCGGCTTCCGCGGGCAGGTCGGCCTTGATCGCGACGACCTGCGGCCGCGGGACCATCACCTCGTGGACCTCCTTGTCCGCGAAGTCGAAGACCTTGTAGAGCATCTCCTCCTCGGTCGTCGCGATCACGCCCGCGTCCTCGGCCCCGGCGACGATGTGGCGGATGTCCTCCTCGGTGTGCGCGAGCTCGCCGGCCGCGGCGGGCCGGACGCCGAAGAGGCGGGTGACGGCATTGGCCGAGATCTGGAGCAGGTAGACGAACGGCGTCGTCACCGTCTGGAGCAGCGAGAGCGGGAGCGAGAGCAGCTTGGCGAGCGGCTCGGCCCGCTGGAGCGCGACCGCCTTCGGCACGAGCTCGCCCAGCGTGACGCTCAGGTAGGTGAGGATCAGGAAGGCGAGCGCGTACGCGAGGCCGTTCGACATCACCGGGTTGAAGTAGCCGGACAGCAACGGCTGCCCGACGGCGCCGAGGGCGATCCCGAACACGGTGATCCCGATCTGGACGGTGCTGATGAACCGGACGGGGTTGTCCATCAGCGTCAGCGCGCGTCGCGCCGACGTGCTGCCGCGCTCCGCCTCCGGCTCGAGCCGCGTCCTCCGCGCGGTCACGAGCGCGTACTCGGCCGCGACGAAGATCGCGTTGCCGAGGATCAGCGCGAAGATCGCCGCGATCCGCGCCGCGTCGCTCATGCCGACGCTCCACTTCGACGTGGCGGGGGGCGGAGCGAGGAGACCCCGATCAGAGCCGGGGCGCCGGTACTAGGCGGAAGCTCGTCGTCCAAGCTGGCGCGCAGTATAGGCAACGCCCCCGTCGTCCTCGTGGCGGGCGGCCCGGTCCTCGCGGACGAGCCGCTCGAGATGGGAGAGCGTCTCGGCGACCGCGAATCGGCGCGAGACCGGCTTCAGGTTCGCCCCGAAGAGCTCGAAGGAGAGGTCGAAGCCGGTGCGCGGCGCGTCGGTCAGCGCCGCCTCGGCGACCTCGAGCCGCTCGCGGTGGTGCTCGATCAGCTCGTGGGCGCGGCCGACCGGGTCGACGATCGGCTCCCCGTGACCGGGAAGCGCCAGCCGCGGCGCCAGCTCGATCGTCCGCTCGAGCGAGCGGATGTAGTCGCCGAGCGGATCCGGCCGGCTCTCCGGCCACAGCCCCACGGTCGGGGTGATCCGGCCGAGGAGGTGGTCCGCCGAGACGAGCACGCCGTCCTTGAGCAGGCAGAGCTGCCCGTCCGCGTGCCCGGGCGCGTCGACGAGCTCCCAGCCGTCGAGCCGCTCGCCGTCCGCGACGAGCACGGGATCGGGCTGGTAGCGGATGAACGGCGCGTAGTTCGCGCCCGACTGGATCAGCTCCTCGGCGATCGGACGCGGCACCCCGTGCGTCAGGAACCAGTCGGCGATCCGCTGCGGCCACCCGGGATTGCTCCAGACCATCCGGGTCTGGGCGTAGTCGAGCTCTCCCTGGTGCACCGGGGCGCCGGTGAGCGTGGCCACGTCGGCGGCGGCTCCGATGTGGTCGGGGTGGAAATGGGTGACGAGGATCCGCACCACCTCGTGTCCGTCGAGCTCGCCCGCCCACCACTCCGAGACGTCCGGGAGCCCGATCCCGGTGTCGACGAGCGTCCAGCCGTCCGCTCCGGGCAGGAGGTACGCGTGCACGTGCCCCGGGCGCGTCGGCAGCGGGCAGGTGATGCGGCGGATGCCGCCCGGGAGCTCGTCCATCGGCCTATCCAACAGGCTGACTCGGACCTCGGCGCAGGCGCGCCGCGAGGCCGGCGGCCGAGACGAGCGCCCAGACGCCCTCGAGCAGGAGAAAGCCCCACTGCTCCTCGAGGTAGGCGTCGACGGCGAGGACGGAGGCGCCGACGAGGTTCGCGGTCAGGTAGCGCAACGAGCCGACGTCGAGCACACGCAGCTGCGCGAGCAGGAAGGCGAGGAGGATGAGCACCGCACCGGCGATCTGGACGACCGAGCCCACGCGAAGCAGCCTAGCGGTGGCGAACGTGTGTTCTATACTGCGGCGATGCGGGTCGAGTACCGCGAGGAGCCGTGCCGGAGCGCGCTGAACCGGGTCAAGGGGATGCCGTTCGAGTGGTCGCTGAACCCGTACATGGGCTGCGCCCACCGCTGCACGTTCTGTTACGTCCGCGGGTTCGAGCTGCGCGCGGAACGGCCCTCGGACGACCGCTACGGGCGCTCGATCAGGGTGAAGACGAACGTCGCGCAGGTGCTCGCGCGGGAGCTCGCACGACGCTCCTGGCGCGGCGAGGGGATCGCGATCGGCGCCGCCACCGACCCCTACCAGCCGTGCGAAGGCCGCTTCCGGCTCACCCGCGGCTGCCTCGAGGTGCTCGCCGCGGCGGCCAACCGCTTCTCGCTGATCACGCGCGGGCCGATGGTCGTCCGTGATCTCGACGTGCTCCAGGAGGCGTCCATCCGCGCGGAGGTCTCGATCATGTTCTCGGTCCCGACGCTCGACGACGAGGTCTGGCGGACGACGGAGCCGGGAACCGCTCCGCCGCGCCAGCGCTTGCGGGCGCTGAAGGAGCTCGTCGAGGGCGGCGTGCGGGCGAGCGTCGGGATGGCGCCGGTCCTGCCGGGTCTCTCCGACCGGCCGGAGCAACTCGCGGAGGTGGTCAAGGCCGCGCGCGAGGCCGGGGCGACGAGCATCTGGGCGAACCTCCTCTACCTCAAGCCGGGAACGCGGGAGCACTTCCTCCAGGCGCTCTCGCGGGACTGGCCGGAGGAGCTCGGACGCTACGAGCGGCTCTACGAGGGCCGCGCCTACCTCCCGGGGGCGGAGACGCAGCCCGTGCGCGAGCGCGTGCGGTCGCTCGCCGCCGAGTACGGCATTCGAGACCGGCGCCCCGTCCTGCCGGCACCGCCGCCGCAGCCGGAACAGCTCCGACTGGCCGTCTGAGCGCCCGCCGGGCCGCGCACTAGAATCCCCAGCCATGCCCGACGAGATCACCTGCCTGATCGTCGACGACCACGAGGTCGTACGGGAGGGGCTGCGGCTCTCGCTCTCGCGCGCGCCGCACATCCGCGTGATCGGGGAGGCCTCCGACGGAGCGGCCGCGGTGGCGCTCGTCGAGCGTCGGCGGCCGAAGGTCGTGATCATGGACGTGCGGATGCCCGGGATGGACGGGCTCGAGGCGACGAAGCAGATCTCGGCAAGCGTGCCCGGCACCGCCGTGCTCATCTTCACCGCTTACAGCGAGCGCTCCCTGCTCAGCCGCGGGCTCGAGTCGGGCGCCAAGGGCTACATCCTCAAGGAGGCTCCGCACTCGACGCTCCTGCGGGCGATCGAGAAGGTCGCGGGTGGCGAGAGCTTCGTCGATCCGGCGCTGATGCCGTCGTTCCTCACGGGCAAGGAGCAGAACGAGATGCTGACCGCGCGCGAGCGCGAGATCCTGCAGCTCCTCGCCGACGGGATGTCGAACGCCGACGTCGCCGCCAAGCTCTTCATCAGCCAGGAGACGGTGAAGAGCCACGTGCGCCACATCCTCGCGAAGCTCGAGGCCGACACCCGCACGCATGCTGTCGCGATCGCGCTTCGCGACGCGATCATCGACTGAGTCCTATGGACCCAGAGCTCGCAGTCTGGATCACCCTGATCGTGGTGCTGGTGGCCGGGGCCGCCGCGTTCTACCTGATCCGCACCGAGCGGCTCCGCGACGAGGCGGTCAAGCTCGAGAACGCGCGCCTGCTCGCCGAGGCCGTCGAGCGCGAGGCGGAGCGAAGCCGCCTGGCCGATCGGATCATCACCGCCGAGCAGGACGAGCGGCGCCGGCTCGCGCTCTTCCTCCACGACGGGCCCGTCCAGAACCTCGCCGGGATCGCGCTGATGCTCGACGCGGCCGTGCACGCGATCGAGGACGAGCGAGGCCCCGACGCCCGCGGGATCATCGGCAGCGCGCTCGAGAAGCACCGCGAGACGATCCGGTCGCTCCGGGATCTCTCCTTCAACATCGAGCCGGTCGTGCTCCGCGACCAGGGGCTCGGGGCGGCCGTGCGCGAGCTCGCGAACCAGCTCGGGCTCGAGCACGAGGTGCAGATCGTGGTCGACGTCGAGGAGGCGGAGCAGCTCGGCGAGAAGGAGCAGGTCGGTCTCTACCAGATCATCCGCGAGTCCCTCAACCAGGCGCTGCTCCGGGGGCCCCCGACGAGGATCTCGGTGACGGCCCGGGCGACACGCGGCGGCGGGCTCGAGGCGGTGATCTCCGACAACGGCAAGGGCGAGCGGCGCCTCCGGACGCTCGGCGCGATCGAGGAGCGCGTCGCGACGCTGAACGGCCGCTTCTCGGTCGAGCAGGGCGCCGACGGCGGCACCGCCCTCCACGTGCTCCTCCCGGCCTACGCGACCGGCACCTAGCGCTCTCCGCGGCGACGCCCGCGGCGCCGGTCAGGTGCCGACGGCGGACTCGGCGGCGCGGCGGCCGAAGACGAGCGCCGCCGCGAGGCCGCTGCCGTAGCCGCCGGTGAAGATCCCGCCGGCGTCGGCGCCGGCCGCGTAGAGGCCGTCGACCGGCGAGCCGTCCTCGCGGAGGACGCGCGCGTGCTCGTCGATCCGGAGCCCGCCGGTCGTGTGCGTGACCGCCGCCCGCACGCGGATCGCGAGGAACGGCGGCTCGAGGAGCTTCGGCGACTGCGGCAGCTCGAACGGCAGCTCCTCGGCCGGCCGGACGTCCCCGCCCACGGCCCGCGCGACCTCGACGAGCTCGGCAACCGTCCGCTCGCGCACGCGCCGGCGCAGTGCGCGCGCATCGACGACGTACCACGCCGCCGGCACCGGGAGCCGCGCGGTCGCCTGGACGAGGTCGGTCTCGGACCACGACGGCTCGCCCGGGAAGAACTCTCGTCCCTCGTCGTCGAGCACGAGCGCAAAGGCGCCGTACAGCTGCGCGGCCGGGACGAACAGCTCCTCCGGCACCGCGACGGGGAGGTTGCGCCCGTAGAACTCGTCCATCCCGCGGGAGAGGTCGGCGCCGCGGGCCAGCCCGTAGGCGAGCCCGTCGCCCTCGCTCCAGGGTGCGGCGCGGAGCAGAAGGCCGCGCTCCCGGGCCATGCGAGCCCCGAAGCCGCCCGTCGCGAGCACGTCCGCCTCCTCGAACGGCTGCCGCAGACGGATCTCACCGGCGGCGCGCACGAGCGCCTCGGTCAGCCGTCGCGGGTCGAAGCGACGGCCGACCGTCCTGGGATTGCCCGTCGCCCGATCGGAGACCTCCGCACCGAGCGACTCGAGCCAGTCCAGACCGGCGTCGAGCTCCTCGACGATGCGCCGCTGAAGCGTCGGCTCACCGCCCGGGCACTCCGCTCGGAACGCCTCGAGCGTGCGGTGGCGCCAGATCACGCCGCTCGAGAGCAGCATCGAGCCCCCGGCGCGATCCCCCTTCTCGAAGACGACGGCGCTCGCCCCGAGCTCGCGGGCCCGAGCCGCGACGACGAGCCCGGCCATCCCCGCGCCCGCGATCCGGAGCGAGCTCAGCTCAGCGAGAACGACGCCTTGTGCTCGACGTACTCGAGCTTGACGCGATCCGGGCCCCAGACGAAGAGGGCGAGCGTGTTCTCGGCATCGACGACCTTGTCGATCTCGATGCCCAGCTCCTCCGCCCCGGCCGTCTGCTCGTCGACCGAGTCGACGAGCACGCCGATGTGGTTCAGGAGCGGCCGCTCGGAGGAGCCTGGGTCGCCCTCGTGGAGCTCGAGGAACGCTCCGCCGACCTCGACCCGGTTATCGCCGGAGGGCGCGAAGCCGAAGGTCTCCCAGGCGCGCGCGGCCGCTGCCGGATCGAGCGAGTTGAGGGCCACGTGATCGAGATCGAAGTCCGACTCGGTCGGCGCCTCGATGAGCACGATCTCGAGCCCCTCGCCGAGGTCGACCTGCGGCTCGAGCCCCTCCAGGGAGTTGACCCGCAGCCCGACCCGGCGGAGCGCGCCCTGCTCCCGAGGGCCGGCGGCGTCGAAAAGGGTCAGCTTGCCGCGGCGAGCGTCGGCGCCGAGGAGCGTGAAGGCGTCGGTGCGCTCAATCGTGCGCAACCCGAGCCGCTCGGTCGCGCGCTCCGCCATCGCATCGCGACCGGCGACCCAGAGAGCGACATGGTCGAGGCTGCGCGGCGTCACCGCGCGAGGATAGCTAGGCGGTTACTTCCTCCGGTCGACCGCGCGCTGCAGCTGGTCCTTGTTCATCTTCGAGCGGCCGTCGATCCCCATCCGCTTCGCCTCCTCGTAGAGCTGGTCGCGCGTGCGGCCCTTCGCGCGGCGCGTCCCGGACCGAAGCCCGCCGCGGCGGCCGGAGGAGACGTCCTCACGGGAGAGCCGCGACGACTCCCGCGCCTCGCCGGCCCGAGCCCGCTCCTTGTTCACGGTCCTGGCGGCGATCTCCTTGGCCTTCTTCTCGGACGTCCCGCGCTCCTCGAGGCTGTCCTTCACGTGCTCGTACTGGCGCTCACGCTTCGCGCTCCACGCTTGCTGCGGCATGCGCTCCTCCTGCTCTCTCGTGGACAGATGAGGAGCTTTCCGGCCCGGCCGGCGCTAAACCGTCAGGCGAGCGGGGGATTCTGGACGTCGTTGTCGTCCGCGTACTGCTGAACCGCGGCGTCGATCACGGCCGCGCCCTCGCTGTAGGCGTAGTTGATCTTGACGAACGGCTCCCACTTGTCCGGCAGCGCGTCCTCGGGAAAGATCGCCTCGACGGGGCATTCCGGCTCGCAGGCGCCGCAGTCGATGCACTCCTCCGGGTCGATCACGAGCATCCGCGCGAACTCGTGGATGCAGTCGACCGGGCAGACGTCGACGCACGAGCGATCTTTGATGTCGATGCACGGCTCGGCGATGATGTACGTCACGGCGGCGAGTCTACCGAGGCGTTTCTAGGGCGGAGGCGCGGTCAGCTCGGCCACGAGATCGGGCGCGCGTTCGACGAGCGCGGACTTGACGATCACCTGGTCGAAGCCCGCGGTGTGGGCAAGCTGGAGGCCCGTCTTGTCGGTGTGATTCGTGAAGCCGAGGATCGGCACCTCGGGCCACGCATCGACGACCTCGTCGGGATCGACCCGCGCGATGTCGGCGATCACGAGGTCGGGAGCATCGATGCTGTCGGTGGTGATCAGGTGGTGATCGGGGAGCAGTCCCTCGAGCTTCCCCCTGAAGAAGAGGTCGACCCCCGCGAGCAGGATGGTCGCCACGAGCCGAATCTAGCACCCTCCGGGGTCGAGACCAATACTCCTGTCATGGGGCTGGAGACCGGGGTCGACCTGATCCGCGCTGGCGCGTACTTCGCGGCGCACGAGGAGCTCGAGGACGAGTGGCGCGAGGCGCCGGTCGGCGAGCGCGACTTCCTCCAGGGCCTCGTCCACGTCGCGGTCGCCTGGTACCAGGCCGGACGCGGCAACCGCGTCGGCTGCGCGCGCCAGCTCGAGAAGGCGCAGCGACGGCTCGGGCCCTACGCGCCGGCGCATCGCGGCTTCGATGTGGCGTCGGTTCTCGCGTCGGTCGCGGCGGCGGCGGCGATCGTCGAGACCGGGTCGCTCGACCTGCCCCCGCCGCGCGTCTAGCCGAGGCCGAGGAGCTCGAAGAAGCGGTTCAGGTAGACGCGCAGCCACCAGAAGCGGTCGAAGAAGAGGAGCGCGCCGAGGGCGACGAGGATCGCGCCGCTGACGAGCCGGATCGCCGCGTAGTGGTCGCGGATCCGGCGGAAGAGGCCCATCGCCGGGACGAACAGCGCCGCCGCGAGCAGAAACGGGACGGCGAGCCCGAGCGCGTAGACGGCGAGGAGGAGCGAGCCCTCGAGCACCGTGGCCGAATCGCCGGCGAGCACGAGGATCGAGCCGAGCACAGGACCGATGCACGGTGCGGCGCAGACGGCGAACGCCCCGCCGAGGAGGAAGCTCGACCCCCGCCGGCGCGCGCCCTGGACGAGACCGGCGCCGAGCAGCCGCTCCGGCCACGGCAAGCAGGCCCATGAAGACGAGCCCGAAGACGATCAGCAGGAACCCGGCGATCTGCTCGAGCAGGAACTGGTTCTCGGCGATCGAGAGCCCGATCGCCGCGGCTCCGGCGCCGAGGAGGACGAAGAACGCGACGAGCCCGGCGACGAAGGGCAGGCTCGAGAGGACGATTCGCCGGGCCGCGCCCGGCTCGCCCAGCCGGTCCGCCTCGACCGACGAGACCGCCGAGAGGTAGCCCGGCACGAGCGGGAGCACGCAGGGCGCGAGGAACGAGACGAGGCCGGCACCGAACGCCACGGCGACGCCGGTAGGGCTCACTGCCCAGTCCTCATTCGAACCCAGGCCTCATTCGAACCGCGCGAGCTCGTCGTCGAGCCGCCGCTCCACGTCCGGTCCCAGAGGCGGCGGCTCGCCCGGCGGCTCGCTCCCGGACTCGGCCGTGGAGCGCGAGCGGCTCCAGCCCCACGCGAGCGAGCCCACGACGAGCGCCGCGACCGCGATCCCGGCGAGCGGCAGCAGCCACGCGAGCCAGTCGAACCCCTGGCGCGGGGGAACGGCCAACACGCCTCGCCCGAACTGCTCGACGAGCTTCGCCTTGATCTCGCTCTTCGTGTCGCCGGCCGCGATCCGGATCCGGATGAACGCCTTCATCCGGCGCGCGATCTCCGCATTCGAGGTGTCGAGCGTCGAGTCGCAGATCGGGCAGACGAGCTCCGACTCCAGCTCGGCCGCGGTCGGCCGTCTGCTCGCTCGTCCACGCGGGCGCCGCGAGCGCCAGGGCGACCGTGACGGCGAGAGCCGACCGTGAGGGCGAGGGCGGCCCTCACGCCGCCGCGAGAGCCCGCTCGATCCCGTCGTCCAGCTCGCCGGCGTCGTCGACGGGCCCCGCGATCCGGTAGACGACGCGGCCGTTCGCGTCGATGAAGTAGGTCTCCGGGAAGCCGGTGACGCCGTAGCGGCCGACGGTCGAGCCCTTGCCGTCGTAGACGTTCGGATACGTGACCCCGAACTTGCGGACGAACGAGCGCGCGTCGCCGCGGAAGTCCTTCACGTCGATCCCCACGAAGACCACGTCCTTGTCCTGCCAGCGCTCCCAGCCCCGCTGCAGGAGCGGGGTCTCGTCCTTGCACGGGCCGCACCAGGAGGCCCAGAAGTTGAGCACGACGGCCTTCCCACGCAGGGACTCGAGGGCGAGATCGCCCTCGCCGTCGAGCTTGGCGAGTGTGAAGCCAGGCGCTGCGACGGTCTTGCCGTCCGCAAGCGAGCCGGTGACCGCGTTGTCGTCGCCCTTCGCGACCTTCCAGATCAGGAGGCCGAGCAGCGCCACGACGACGGCGACGGCCACGACCTGTCCGCCGAGGCGGAGGCGCCCCGTCACTGCACGATGAAGACGGGCGTACCCGTCTCGACCTGCTCGAACAGCCACTCGACCTCGGAGATCAGCATCCGGATACAGCCGTGCGAGGCGGAGTAGCCGATCGAGGCGGCGTCGGGCGTGCCGTGGATCCCGACCGCGGGCGACGAGATCCCCATCCAGCGCGTGCCGAGCGGGTTGCCAGGCCCGGGCGGGATCGGCTTCGCGTCCTTCGCCCAGTCCGACGCGGGGGGATACCACCACGGGTTGCGCCACTTGACGACGATCTCGAAGCTCCCGAGGGGCGTCGGGTAGCGCGCCTGCCCGGTGGCGACCCCGAAGGTGCGCCGAAGCTCCATCCCGTCGTAGAGGAAGAGCTTGTTCAGCCCGCGCCGGATCACGATCACCTCGCCGATCGAGTCCCGCGTCGTCGCGGGAGCGACCTCGACGAGCCGCGCGGTCACCGGTGCCCTGCTGTGGGTCTTCAGGCTCCGGTAGAGCGCGCGAAGCAGCGGCTCCTGCTGCAGCACGCGGCCGGTCCGGTGCGGAGTCACGTAGGGGGCGGAGCCCCGCATCAGGAGGCGCGAGTCGGCCCGCTCGCGGTCGAACCGGCGCGCGAGGCGCTTCACGTAGCGCTCGATCGAGGGCTGCGGGGCGGCGACCTGGAGCGGCACCTTCCCGCCGGGCCGCGCGATCCTGGCGCGCTTGACTGCGTTGCCGACGAACGCGGAGGCTCCGAGCGCCTTCGGGGAGGCGAGCAGGCGGGAGGCGCCGGCGATGCGGATCGTCACCGGGCGGGCGAAGTACGCCCGCACCTCGGCCGTCGCCCGGGCGGGTGAGAGCCCTCCGACGAGCAGGCCCGCGATCTTCACGCCCGCGGGAATCGTCGTCGGCCGGGGCTTGGGGCGCGGCGGCTTGGGACGCGGGCGGCGTCGGAGTCGTCGTAGTGGTCGTCGTGGTCGTCGGCGCCGTGGTCGTCGTCGAGGTCGTGGTCGGCGGCAGCGTGGTGGTCGTCGGCACCGTCGAGGTCGTCCCGGTCGTCGTCCCGGTGGTCGTGCCGGTGTCCGCGACCGCGGCGGGGCTGGCGGCGAGAACGAGCGCGGTCAGCAGGCCGACGAGGGCGCAGCCGAGCAGAGAAAGAGCCGCAAATCCACGATTCACGCGGGCAGTGTAGCCGCGGCCCGGAGGATCCTGGGGTCGTTCGTGATCACCGCGTCGACCCCGGCGGCCTCCATGGCGGCGAGCTCCTCGGGACGATCGATCGTCCAGCTCCAGACGGCGGCGCCCGCTGCATGGGCGGCCGCGACCGCCTCGGGCGAGACGACGGCGTGGTGGAGCATCAACGCGTTCGCCCCGGCGCGGGCGAGCATCGCCGCCACCCGCCTCGCGAGCGCGGCCCGGAGCGCGACCGTGCCGAGCCGGATCGCCGGGTGGAGGATCCGCCGGCGGGAGATCCCGCGGCGATCCTCCGGATAGGTGAAACCGACGCGGATCGACGGCGCCGCGCGGGCCAGCGCCGCGAGGCTCTCCCGGTGGACGCCGCTCGCCACCGTCCGCCCCAGCAGCCCGTGCCTCCCGAGCGCGGCAGCGAGCTCGTCCAGCCGCTGTGTCAGCTTCAGGTCGACGTGCACGGCGAGCTCCGGGCGGTCGGCGAAGAAGGCGAGTGCCTCGTCGAGGGTCGGCAGATGCCGGCGCGACGGCTCTCAGCTCGGCGAGCGACAGGTCGCGGACCGTGCCGGTGGCGGCGCCGTGGCTGACCTCGTGGAGGTCGTTCGAGTGGGCGAGCACGAGGGGGCCGTCGACGAGGTCGAGCACGTCGAACTCGATCGCGTCCACCCCGACCGCGAGCGCCGCCTCGAACGCGGCCAGCGTGTTCTCCGGTGCGAGCGCGGCCGCGCCGCGGTGGCCCACCCGGATCAGCGGCCCGTCTCCTCGCAACAGCCTCACGTGCCGGGCCTCAAGGCGCAGTCGGGAGCGGGGCCTCGTCGAGGTCGCCGCCGCGGGCGGCGAAGCTGACGATCATCCGGTCCGTCACCCACTCCACCGGGGCGTGGTCGTCAGTCCAGGGATCGGCCGAGGGCAGCACGGCGGGCCGTCTGCGGAGGTCGCGCTCGAGCAGCTCGACGAGCGGGGCGAGGCTCGAGCCGGAAGGCGTGCTCTTCCCGGCGGCGCCGGGCTCGCGCTCTGAGAAGCCGATCACGATCCGGTTGAAGCGAAGGGCGTTCCAGGTGTGGACGCGGGGCAGGACGCTTGCCAGCGTACCCGCCACCTCCCGGACGAGCGCGTCGTCGCCGGGCACCGTGGCCACGTTCAAGGCCACGACCCCGCCGGGGGCGAGCCGGTCGCGGACGAGCCGGAAGAACTCCTGCGTCGCGAGGTAGAAGGGGACGTACGGCTGGTGGTAGGCGTCCACGTAGATCACGTCGTAGAGCCGGTCGACGCGCCGCAGGAAGGGCCGCGCATCCTCGTCGTGGGTCGTCACCCGCGGGTTGTCGCCGAGACCGAAGAACCGGTAGCCGACGTCCGTGACCGCCTCGTCGATCTCCACGCCGTCGATCTGCGCGCGCGGCCAGAAGACGCCGAACGCACGGGCGAGCGTCCCGCCCGCGTTGCCGAGGATCGCGACGCGCCGCGGCGGCTCGTCGAGCACGACCGGAACCGTGAGGAGGGCGTCCCAGACGCCGCCCGTCAGCACGGTCCCCTCGCGCCACACGGAGTGAACTGCCACGCCCTCGTTCAGGCTGAGCAGGCGCCGGCCGTCGTCGCGCTCGAGCACCTGGATGAACTGGTGGCGCGACTCCTCCTCGTGCAGGAGGCCCTCCTCCGCCTTGACGGCGCCGGGCGGGATCGCGACCAGCACCGCGAACGCGACCGCCGCGACCGCCGCCCGGCGGCCGAGGAGGAGCGAGGCCGAGCCGGCGAGGACGAAGGCCGTGAAGAGGAGCGTCCGCTGCGTCCCGAGGAGCGGGATCGCAATCAGCGCCGGCACGAACGTGCCGACGAGGGATCCAACCGTCGAGAGCGCGTAGAAGCGTCCGGCGACGGCGCCGGCCGTGGCGACGTCCGTGATCGCGAGCCGAATCGCGAATGGCGAGACCATCCCGAGCAGCACGACGGCGGGCGCGAACAGGAGCAGGACCGCGAAGAAGGAGCCGATCACCGCTCCGGCCGAGGCGTCGTCGAGGCTGCTCACGGTGGCGTCGAGGAACGGCCGCGCGATGAACGGGGTCAGCGCCACCCAGGCGGCCGCGGCGAGCACGATCAGGCCGAGGAGCCGTGGCTCCGGCCGCCGGTCGGCCAGCCTGCCGCCGAGGTAGTAGCCGAGGGCGAGCGCCGCCAGGACGATCCCGATCAGGTTCGCCCAGACGATCGTCGACGACCCGAAGTACGGAGCGAGCAGTCGCGAAGCCGCGATCTCGGTCGCGAGCGAGCCGATCCCCGCCCCGAAGACGAGCGCCGCGAGGGTCGTCTGCGACCGTTTCATCCGGACCGCTTGATCACGACGAGCGCGAAGTCGTCGGTGAGCTCGCCCTCCGTCCATTCGCGACACGCGGCGAGGGTGGCCGCCGCCAGCGTCTTCGCCGGCAGCTCGCGCTGCTCCGAGAGCAGCGCGTCGAGGCGCTCGGTGCCGAACTGCTCGCCGCTCCGGCGAGCCTCCACGACTCCGTCCGTGTAGAGGACGACGCTCGCGCCGACCGGAAAGGCGAGGCTCACCGGCTCGTAGACCTGGTCCGCGTCGATTCCGAGCGCGAGCCCGCGTGCGTCGACGGGCTGGACGCTCCCGTCGGGCAGCACCAGTCGCGGCGCGGGATGGCCGGCGCTGGCGCAGGTCACGGTGCCGGCCGTCGCGTCGAGGACGAGCTCGACCATGGTGATGAACTTCCCCGGTGCGACCTCGGAGGCGACCACCTCGTTCGCGGCGGCGAGGAACTCGCCGGGGTCGTCGTGGACCCGGGCGAGCGAGCGGAAGACGAACTTGGCCATCGCCATGTCCGCGGTGGCCTCGACCCCGTGGCCGGTGACGTCGCCGAGGACGACCGCCAGCCGGCCGTCCGGAAGCACGAGGTAGTCGTAGACGTCGCCGCCCACCTCCACGCGTGCCGCCGACTCGTAGACGTCGCCGATCTCGAGGCCCGCGAGGTCGGGCACCTCCCGCGGGAGCAGCGAGCGCTGCATCGTGTCGGCGAACTCCTTCTGCTGCCCGTAGAGGCGGGCGTTGTCGATCGCGAGCGCCGCCTGACCCGTGATCGAGCGCGCGGTGTCGGCGATCTCGCCGGCGACGGGCCGCTCGGGGTGGAGCGAGACGATCGTCAGCGTTGCGAGCAGCTCCCCGGCGGACTCGATCGGGACGATCGCCGCGCTCGAGCCCTTCGCGAGGAACGGCGCCAGCAGGCCGTTCGCCCCCTCGAGCGCGTCCCCCGAGCGGGCGTCGAGCAGCAGCGGCCCCTGCCGCTCCAGGAGCTCCTGCCGCTGGGCCCGCGAGAGCGGCTGCGGGCGCGAGAGCAGCGCCCGCGCGGCCTCGTCGACCCGCTGGTCGTTCACCTCGACGGCACGGGCGACGTAGTCGACGCCGCGCTCGTCCGGCATCCGGATCACGGCGGCGTCGACGCCGAGCAGCGTCACGATCGAGCGCGCGAGGACGTCGAGCGTCGTCTGGAGCGAGAGGCTCTGCGCGAAGGTGCCCGAGATCTCGTAGAGCGCGCGGAGCCGCTTCGCCGCCTCGCGCTCGGCGGCCAGCGCCGTCTCGAGCTCGCCCCCGAGCTGCTTGGCGCGCTCGTGGAGACGGGCGTTCTGGACGGCGACCGCGAGCTGGACGGCGAGCGCGACGAGCAGCGTCGACTCGTTCGGAGTCAGCCGCCGCGGACGGCGCGGATAGACGGCCAGCAGTCCGATCAGACCCTCCTGCACGACCAGCGGCAGCGCCAGCACGGAGGTGATCTCGGCCTCGGCCGCCTCCTCGCGAACCCCGTCGAGGCCGACCAGGGCAGCGGTCGCGTCGAGCTCCAGGATCCCGCGCCCGCCGCGCGGGCCGAGAGCGAGCTCGAGCACGGCGCGGGCGACCGGCTCGTGCGGGCCCTCGATGCCGCGCGCGGCCGCCGCGGTGAGGACGCCTCCCTCCTCGAGGTAGAGCGCGACCCGATCCGTGTCGAGGAGGGCGGCGACGTGCTCGACCGCGGTCTCGAGCGTGTGCGCGAGAGAGAGATTCGCGATCGCCTCGCCCACGACCGTCAGAAGCGCACGGCTTCGCTCGAGCTCGAGCGCGAGCTCGCTCGCGCGGCCGGCCGCGCGGAGCGCGTGGGCGGCGCGAACGGCAAAGCTCGCCAGCGACGCGAGGTTCTCGGGCTCGCCGCCGGCAGGGTTGACGAGCTGCAGGGCGCCGACCGGCGGCTGGCCGAGCTGGAGCGTGACGAGCACTCCTTCGGGCAGCTCGGCCACGGCGCTCGGACGCTGGTCGCGCAGGAGCTCCTCGACCGCTCGAGCGAGCACCCGCCCGCCGGGCAGCTCGCCGTAGGAGCCGCTCCGCTCGAGCCCGTCGGGCGAGAGCCGCCAGAGGTGCGCCGAGTCGGCGCCGGCGGCGACCGCGGCGACTCTTGCGACGTGCGCGCCCGTCTGCTGCCCGTCGGCGGCGGCAGCGAGCGCATCTCCTGCCAGATCGAGGAGCATGGCCGGAAGCGCTCCCTCCCGCCCGGCTTCGCCGCAGAGCCGGGTCGCGATCGAGGCGAGATCGGCGCCGAGCGACGCGAGCCCCTGCTCTGCGGGGTCGAACGCGTCGCCGCGCCGGAGGAGCTCGAGCGTGCCCAGGTCTCGCCCGGACGCGGTCAGGGGCACCGCGAGGGCGGCCGCCTCGGGCTCGAGGCGCTCGGGCAGCGCGGGGACTCCTGCTGAGGCATCGGCCAGACGCAGCCCTTCGAGCTCGGCCCCGCGCGAGGCGGAGGCGGCCCACACGGCCCGCGCCACGAGCTCGTCGCTCCGCTCGCGGAGCCAGACGACGACCACCTCGGACCTCGTGGCGATAGCCACCGCCCTCGCAACCGAGTCGAGCGTGACCTGCAGCGGCTCGCCCGCCGCCACCGAGCGTCCGGCCTCCGCGAGGGCTGCGAGCGCCTCCGGGAGCTCGGCGCGCGCTGCCTTGACCGCGCTCAAAGCCCGAAGAGCCGCTCGATCTCGCGCCAGATCGTCACCGTGAGCACGACGCTCGCGGCGACGAGCACGAGGAGCACGATCCAGAACCGAAGCCCGGCCCGCCTGCGCTCGCGGGAGCGCTCGATTCGCGCCTTCCGCCGGGCCCGCTCGTGGAGGTACGCCCGGTCGACGGCGACGGGGTCGAACGCGGGCGGCTCGTCCTCCGCCCCCTGGCGCGTCGCAGGCTCGGCCATGCCGCGAAGTGTAGTCCGCGATTCCCGACCGGGAGCCTCGCGCACGGCCGTCAGGCCACTCCTCGTGACGGCTGCTCGCGAAAGTGCCCATACTCCCCTCCGTGGAAGAGCCTGCCCGCTACGAGCTCGCCTCCGATCCGCTCGACGACGAACGTCCGGCTCCCCGGTCGCGGGGGCCGCAGCTCTGGGGCCTCGGGCAGCAGCTGACGTGGGTATCGGGGCTCGTGCTCGCGGTCTCGGCGTTCACGGGGTGGTATTCCGGCCCCGGCTCGGATCAGGGGGTCGAGGTGAGCGTGATCGGCTGGGATACGGGCGCGCTGGGCAAGTTCGTGTTCGCCCTCGGGATCGTCGCGATCGCGCTCGCGATCCTGCGAGAGACCGGGATCCAGCTCCCCGCGGCCGTCCCGGAGAGCCTCGTCGTGATCGCGCTCGGCGCGCTCGCCACGATCGCTGTGCTCGTGCGCCTGATCTCGATCCCGGACGAGTTCTTCTTCGCGGGCCGCGGCTTCGGCCTCCTGATCAGCCTGGGCGCCTCGCTGGCGCTCCTCGTCGCCGGCCTGCTCGAGGCCGCCGAGGAGCTCTAGCCCGCCTCTAGCCCGCCTCGACTCGTCGCGCGAGCCGGCGAATCGCGATCCCGGCGGAGCGGACGACGAAGCCGAGCAGCACCCCGAGCGCGGCTCCCGCGAGGACGTCGAGCGGATAGTGGACGCCGACGTAGACCCGCGAGAACGCGATCAGCGCGGCGAGAGCGAAGAGCGGCCAGCGCAGCCTCGGGACCGCGAGCGCCAGCACGGTCGCGCAGGCAAAGGCGACGGTCGCGTGACCCGACGGGAACGAGCTCGTGGCCGGCAGCGACACGAGCGGCTCCGGGTCCGGGTCGCGCAGCGGCGGCCGCTCGCGGCCGAGCCACTCCTTCAGTCCGCCGGAGACCGCCTCGGCGACGAGGATCGTGGCGGCGACCCGGGCGAGGAGCGTGGGGCGCCGCCAGGAGAACCCGGCGAGCGCGGCCGCGAGCACCAGCCAGATCACGCCGAACGAGCCGGCCAGGGTGATCCCCTCGAAGAGCGGGTCGAGCACGCCCCAGCGATGGTCGACGACCCACTCCTGCAGGGACTGATCGGTTGAGACCATGCTCTTGTCGCTCTTCGCGCGGGACCGGGGTCAGCCGGGCCTCTTGCGCACTAGACGGGAAGCAGCTGCTTCGTCGACTCGATCAGCGACCGCGGGTCGAACGGCTTGCCGATGAAGCCCTGCGCGCCGCGCGAGGCGGCGTGCTCGGCGGAGCGGTCGTCGATCTTGCCGCTGAACATGATCACCGGGATCGTGCCGACGCCGTGCTTCTCCTGGACCCGGCGGAGCATCTCCCAGCCGTCGACCCTGGGCATCATCACGTCGAGGAGGATCAGGTCCGGCGGCTCGTCGTCGAGCGCGTCCAGCCCCTCGTCCGCGCTGCCGGCCTCGCGCACGACGTAGCCCTCGATCTCGAGGTTCACGCGCACGTACTCGCGCAGCTTCGGGTCGTCGTCGACGATCAGGACGACAGGCCCGGCGACGCCGGCGTGACCGATCCGCCCGGAGCCCTCGAGGAACTGATCGAGCTCGGCGCGCCGGTAGCGACGGTGCCCGCCGGGAGTCTTGAACGACGAGACGCGGCCCTCGTCGGTCCATTTCCGCATCGTGCTCTGGGCCACCCCAACGTAGGTGGCGGCCTGCCCGAGCGTCAGCCACTCCGGCTCGGGCTCGCCACGTCGTCTCAGGCCGCCGCCGTTTGCCATCGCTCCCGAATCTACCCAAAGGTGAAGGTTTCTCGAACCTCTTATGGATTGGAAACGGTAACGGTCACGGTTTTCGCCGCCGGCGGCAGAGGCTGCGGCTCGAGCGTGCGGATGCTCGTCTGCGTCCCGCCGGGGGCCGGCCCGTCCGCCAGCGCCTTGCCGATCGCGACGCCGACGAGGAGCACGACCAGGCCGAGCAGGCCCGCGACGAGCCAGCGGAGAAGCCGGCTCCGCTCCCGGCGGCGGCGGTCGTGCCGGCGCTGCTCGGAGGCGCTCACGGCACGTAGTCGATCGCGCCACGCGAGTAGAGCTGGAATGCGGTCGCCTCGACGAGCGAGAGCGTCCTCGGCCAGCCCGGGGCGGGTGCGCGCTGCGAGACGATCTCGCGGCTCCAGGAGTCGGCGCCCGCGTAGGCCCGGGTCAGCTCGGCGAGCGTGAAGGGGCCTCCGACGCGTCGGCGCAACTCCTCCGTCACGACCTCGACCTGCGCCAGCAGCCGCTCCCGCTCGCCGGTGTCGTCGACCAGGAAAAGCCGCCGCCGGCCGTCCTCCCACTCCCGCCGGGCGTTCTCGATCTCGAGTTCGGACATGCGCGCGATGCTACTCAGCCGGGATGCGTGCAGCACGCGCCCGAGGGCCAGAGCGGCGCGAGCTCGGCGAGGATCAGCTCCCCGAGCTCGTAGCCAGGCCGGGCGAGGGCGTAGGCGGCGTGCGCGTGGAGGCACTTGAGCCGGCGCGGGTTGGCGCTGCCGCCGATCCCGAGCTCGAGCGAGACTCCTCCGTCGCGGCCGACCCTGCCGCCTGCCAGCTCTCGCCGGATCGCGCGCTGCTCTGCGGTCGCCCGCTCCAGCTCGAGCGCGAGCGCCGCGTCGTCGCGGACGGCTGCGCTCCAGCGCTCCACCCCGCCCGCGGCCTCGAGACGCGCCACGGCCGCGACGAGGTGAGGACAGGTGAGGTAGTAGGTGGTCGGAAACGGCTCGCCGCCGCTGTCGTACGGCTCTTGCTCCGTGACGGCAGGTGCGCCGAAGGGGCAGCGGCGAGCTACCCGGCGGAACGCGCGGGGTGGGCGGCCGAGCTGGCGCTCGACGAGCGCGCGGTCATCCATCACGCCCGAGCGTAGCCCTGTCGCGCCGCGCGGCTCGCTGCGCCCGGCGCCACTCGGCTATCCCTCGGACGACGAAGAGCTGCTCGCCGGGCCGGACGAACCCGTTCCGGCGTGCCTCCCGGGCCAGCGCCCCGAGCGTCGCCGAGCGCTCGAGCCGCGCCTGCAGCCGCGCTCGCTCCGCCCGCAGCTCTTGCACCTCGGCGGCGCGCGCGTTCAGCGCCGAGCGGGTCTCGACGTAGCTCGCAAGCGGTCGGTAGTAGAGGAACGCCACGAGCCCGAGCACGCCGACGACGCACCAGCGCAGGAGCACGGTGGAGCCGGGGAGGCGGAACCGGCGCTTCGCCTTCTTCTTCGGCGCGGCCTGCCCCCGCCGGCGCGGGCTCGTCGGCTGTGCGCGCTTTCCCACGGCGCTCGCTTCCGCGCGGACGGTCTCTCTCCTGCTCGCGCGGAGGCGTCGCCGGCCAGGGACGTCAGCAGGCGCCCCTGACGTTCCTGGCCCGTGGCTGAGCGTGCGCGGCCGGAGGGGATAGGCCGGAAGGCCAGACCCGGAGAGCCGCGTGCGCTCAGGCGCGGGAGGCGTCGCCGGAGGGCGGCTCCGCCGCCCGGGAGGCGTCGCCGGCCAGGGACGTCAGGCGATGTCGACCTTGATCACGTTCGTAGTGCCGGGCATGTTGACCGCAGTCCCGGCGGTGATCACGACGCGGTCGCCGTGCTCGACGATCCCCGTGCCGCACGCCGCCTCGATCGACGTCGCCCACAGCTCCTCCACGTCGGCGGCCTGGGGAATGTGCACCGGCGTCACCCCCCACTCGAGCGCCATGTGCTGGAACGAGTGCTTGTGGTGGGTCAGGCCGATGATCGGACGCCGCGGGCGCAACCGCGCGACGGCCGACGCGGTGCGGCCCGTGAAGGTCGGCACGAGCAGCGCCTTCGCGGCCAGGGCCTCGGCGATGTCGCAGGCGGCGTTCGACATCGCCTGGCCGATCGTCGGCTGCTCTTCGGCCTCCGGGATCTCGTGCCGGTAGCCGAGGCTCGGCTCCACCGCGTACGCGATCCGGTTCATCAGGGCCACCGCCTCGACCGGATAGTCGCCGATCGCCGTCTCGCCGGAGAGCATCAGGGCCGACGTGCCGTCGAGGATCGCGTTCGCGACGTCGGAGGCCTCCGCCCGGGTCGGCTCCGGCGCGTGCACCATCGACTCCAGCATCTGCGTGGCCGTGATCACCGGCTTCCCCCGCTCGAGCGCCCGCAGGATGATCCGCTTCTGCAGCAACGGCACGTCGGCGGCGCCGATCTCGACGCCCAGGTCGCCGCGGGCGACCATCACGGCGTCGGCCTCGCGGAGGATGTCGTCGAGCACGGCGACCGCCTCCGCCTTCTCGATCTTCGCGATCACGTGCGCGGTCGAGCCGGCCGCCTCGATCAGCGTCCGCAGCGCCTGCACGTCAGACGCGGTCCGGACGAAGGAGAGCGCGACGTAGTCGACGCCGAGCTCGAGCGCGAACTGGAGGTCGTCGATGTCCTTCCGGGTCAGCGACGGGATCGGCAGCGGCACGCCCGGGAGGTTGACGCCCTTGTGCGAGGTGACGGTTCCGCCGACGAGGATCTCGCAGTGAGCGCGGCCCCGCTCGACCTTCTCGACCCGTAGCCGCACCGCGCCGTCGTCGATCAGGACGTCGTTGCCCGGCTGCAGGATCGAGCCGAGCACGTCGGGCGCGACCGGCAGGTCGTCCGCCTGCGCGCCCTCCTCTCCGGCGATCGTTACGTGCTCGCCGCGGACGAGCTCGACCGGGGCGGCGAGGTCACCGATCCGGAGCTTCGGGCCCTGGAGATCGGCGATCACGGCGACCGGCCGCCCCACCTTCTCCTGCGCCGCGCGGATCAGCCGCGCCGTCTCCGCATGATCCTCGAGCGTTCCGTGCGAGAAGTTCAGCCGCGCGCCGTCGATCGTCCCCACCAGCTGCTCGAGCACCGCCGGGGAGGAGCTGGCCGGACCGATCGTGGCCACGATCTTCGTGCGGCGCGGTTCGAGAGCCATCGCCGAAGGCTATCCGCGCCGGGAGCGCGGGAACGCCGACCAGCCCGGGTAGACCGCGCGGGCTCCGAGCTCCTCCTCGATTCGCAGGAGCTGGTTGTACTTCGCGACGCGGTCGGAGCGCGAGGGGGCTCCGGTCTTGATCTGACCCGCGCCCGTCGCGACGGCGAGGTCGGCGATCGTCGTGTCCTCGGTCTCGCCCGAGCGGTGCGAGATCACCGCCGTGTAGCCGCTCGAGCGGGCGAGCGAGATCGTGTCCAGCGTCTCGGTGAGCGTCCCGATCTGGTTCACCTTGACGAGGATCGAGTTGGCGACACCCGCGTCGATCCCCCGCCGGAGGCGCTCGACGTTGGTCACGAAGAGGTCGTCGCCGACGAGCTGGAGCCGGTCGCCGAGCCGGTCGGTGAGCGCGCGCCAGCCGTCCCATTCGTCCTCCGCGAGCCCGTCCTCGACCGACAAGAGCGGGAAGCGCTCCGCCAGCGACGCGTACAGGTCGACGAGCGCGCCGGTGTCGAGCTCGCCGCCCTCGACCGCGTAGGCGTCGTCGCGGAAGAACTCGGTCGACGCGGGATCGAGCGCGATCCCGATCGCGTCCTGGTGCCCGGCGCGTCCGGCCGCCTCGAACACCGCCTCGATCGCGACCTCCGCGCTCTCGAAGTCCGGCGCGAAGCCGCCCTCGTCGCCGACCGCCGTGGAGAGGCCGCGCTCGTGGAGCAGCGCCTTCAGCGAGTGGAACACCTCCGCGCCGATGCGCAGGCCCTCGGCGAAGGAGCCCGCGCCCGCCGGGACGACCATGAACTCCTGGAAGTCGATCGCGTTGTCGGCGTGGGCGCCGCCGTTGACGATGTTCAGCATCGGCACGGGCAGCACGTGCGCCTCGGGGCCGCCGAGCCAGCGGTAGAGCGGCTCGCCGGCCGCCGCCGCGGCGGCCTTCGCCGTCGCCATCGAGACGCCGAGGATCGCGTTCGCGCCGAGCCGGCCCTTGTTCGGAGCTGCCGTCGGCCTCGAGCAGACGCTCGTCCACCGCGCGCTGGTCGGCCGCGTCGAGACCGGCCTACGGCCTGCGCCAGCTCGCCGTCGACGTTCGCGACGGCCCGCGTCACGCCCTTGCCGCCGTACGCGTCGCCGCCGTCGCGCAGCTCGACCGCCTCGTGGACGCCTGTCGAGGCCCCGGACGGCACGGCCGCGCGGCCGCGCACGCCGGACTCGAGCTCGACGTCGACCTCGACGGTGGGGTTTCCCCGCGAGTCGAGGATCTGGCGTCCGTGCACCGCGACGATGGTGGTCTTCACTCGTTCTCCTTGGCCAGGTCGAAGTAGCGATCCTGCTCCGCGAGCGGGAGCTCGAGCCAATTCTCCCCTGCGTCGGCGGCCCGGCGCTCCGCTTCCTCGACGCGGGCCCGAAACCGGGCCGTCGCCGCGCGGAGCTCGAGCTCCGGATCGGCGTTCAGGCGGCGGGCGACGTTGACCGCCGCGAAGAGCAGGTCGCCGAGCTCGGCCGCCTGCCGCGGGTCGGGCGGAGTCTCGGGTGTCGGCTCGTCGCTCTCTCGCAGCTCCGCCTTCAGCTCGCCGAGCTCCTCTTCGAGGTCGGCGAGCGCGCCGGCCAGATCCGGGTACTCGAAGCCGACGGCGGCCGCGCGCCGCTGCACCTTCCGGGCGAGCGCGAGGGCGGGCAGCGAGGCGGGCACGTCGTGGAAGACGCCCTCGCGCCCTTCCTGCTCGGTCTTCAACGCCTCCCAGCGCTCGCGCACGCGCTCGGCGGTTGTCGCCTCCGCCCCGCCGAAGACGTGCGGATGGCGCCGGACGAGCTTCGCGTGCACGGCGCGCGCGACCTGCTCGAGGTCGCCCTCGCCTTGCTCTTCGAGGAGCAAGGCGAGGAAGGTGACCTGGAAGAGGAGATCGCCGAGCTCGTCGAGCAGCTTCGCCGGATCACCGCCTGCTGCCGCGTCGGCGACCTCGTAGGCCTCCTCGACGGTGTGCGGCACGATCGTGAGCGCGGTCTGCTCACGATCCCACGGGCAGTCCCGGCGGAGCCGGCGCGTCAGCTCGTCGAGCTCGAGCAGCGCGTCGGCGAGGCCCACCTACTCTTCGGTGGTGGTCGTCGCGCCGGTCGTCGCGGCCGGCGGGGGCGTGAACCCGATCGCGTACGAGACCTGATCCTCGTACTCCTTCTTCAGGTCGTCGACCCACTTCGTCATCGCTTCGTTCTTGTTCGTCTGCTGGAGCTGCTGGCGGATCGTCTGCTTGACGTCCTTGAGCGGCGTCACCTTGGCCGGCGTCGAGTCCTTGAGCGGCTGGATCAGGTGGAAGCCGAACTCGGTCTTGACGGGGCGCGAGATCACGTTGTTCTTGAGCAGGAAGGCGGTCTGGTCGAACGGCGCCACGGTCTGGCCCTTCGTGATCGTCAGCTTGCCGCCGTTCGCCTTCGAGCCGGTGTCCAGCGAGAGCTTCTTCGCGAGCGCCGAGAAGTCGGCGCCGTCCTGGAGCTGCTCGTAGACGTCGTTCGCCTGGGCCCGCGTCTTGACGAGGATGTGGCGCACCTCGCGGCTCTCCGGCTGGCTGTACTGCGCCTGGTTCTTCGCGTAGTAGGCCGCGATCGCCTTGTCGTCGACCTTCACGTCCTTGGTGACCTTCTCGAAGATCTCCTCGGAGAGGATCTGGGCGCGGATGTCCGCGCGCACCTGCTTGTCGGAGAGGCCCTGATCCTTGAGCTGCTTCTCGTACTTCTTGGCGTCGCCGCCGAAGTACTGCTTCTTGATCTGGTCGAGCCGGTCGTCGACCTGCTTCTCGGTCACCTCGATGTCCAGATCCTCGGCCTGCTGCTCGAACTCGACGCGCTGGACGAGGAACTGGACTGCCTGGTTCTTCAGGGTCTGGAACTCCTGCGACCCCGCCTTCGGGAAGTCGCGCTTCTGGGTCGTATAGCTCTTCCGCGCCTGGTTGATCAGGGCGTCGAACTCGGACTTGGCGACCTTCTCGCCGTCGACGACGGCGACGGCGTCCTCCGGAACCTCCTCGTCGCCTCCACAGCCGGCGGCGAAGAGAGCGAGGGCGAGGGCAGGGAGGAGAAGCAGGCGTGTGATCTTCATCAGAAAGAGTTGCTCCAGTGCAGAAGTCGAGGCCGAAGGCCGGTGTCGCGGGCCAGTGTAGCCAGCAGAACGGCGGGTTCGGCAGTTGCGGCGACGCTTAACGCGCGCCCTCGCAGTCCGCTTACACGCGGCACATATCCGCAGCCTCGGGGCCGCAGCCGGGTCTCAGGCAGCCCGGCGCGCCGTCACGAGCGCGTCGACGAGGTCGATCGCGCCCGTCAGGATCTCGGTCCGCCGGCTGACCTCCCGCTTTGCGCTCGTGTAGACGGCGGTGTCCGAGACGTCGCGGAGAGCCCTCAGCTCGGAGGAGCCGAGCACGAGCGGGCCGACCGTGGCGCGGCCGCCGCGGAAGATCAGGTAGTCCGCTCCGAGCCCTGCGAGCTTGAGCTTCGCCTCCTGGATCGCGAAGAGGTTCTCGACCGGCTCGGGCACGGGGCCGTAGCGATCCTCGAGCGCGGCGTGGAGCTCGCGGAGCTCGTCGTCGGTCTCGGCAAGCGCGAGCCGGCGGTGGATGTCGATCTTGAGCGCCTCCGAGGCGACATACGTGGCCGGCACGTAGGCGTCGACGCGGGCGTCCACCCGCACCGGCCGCGTCGCGATCCGGCGCTGGCCCTGGAGCTCCGCCACCGCCTCGGCGAGCAGCTCGACGTAGAGCTCGAAGCCGAGCGCGGCGACGTGGCCCGACTGCTCGGCTCCGAGCAGGTCGCCGGCGCCGCGGATCTCGAGGTCGCGCATCGCGATCTGGAAGCCGGCGCCGAGCTCGGTGTGGTCGGCGAGCGTCGAGAGGCGGGCGCGCGCCTCGGGCGTCAGCTCCTGCGCGTCGGGATAGAGCAGGTAGGCGTGGGCGGTCACGTCCGAGCGGCCGACCCGCCCGCGGATCTGGTAGAGCTGGGCGAGGCCGAGCATGTCCGCTCGCTCCACGATCAGCGTGTTCGCCTGCGGGATGTCGATCCCCGACTCGATGATCGTCGTCGAGACGAGCACGTCCGCGTCGCCCCGCAGGAATGCGTGCATCTTCTCCTCGAGCTCGCGCTCCCGCATCTTCCCGTGCGCGACGATGAAGCGCAGCTTCGGGCAGAGCTGCTGCAGCTTCTCCGCCGCCTCCTCGATCGACTCGACCCGGTTGTGGAGGTAGAAGGCCTGGCCGCTGCGCTCGACCTCGCGCTCGAGCGCCGTCCGGATCAGCTCCTCGTCGTACTCGCCGACGGTCGTCCGGATCGGGCGCCGCCCCTCAGGCGGGGTCTCGATGATCGAGATGTCGCGGAGGCCCGAGAGCGACATGTGCAGGGTGCGCGGGATCGGCGTCGCGGAGAGCGCGAGCACGTCGAGCTCGAGCCGGAGCGAGCGGATCAGCTCCTTCTGCGCGACCCCGAAGCGCTGCTCCTCGTCGAGGATCACGAGCCCGAGCTCCTTCGGGATCACGTCGCGGCTGAGGACGCGGTGCGTCCCGATCAGGACGTCGACCTTCCCCGCCGCGAAGTCCCGCAGCACCTGCTTCGTCTCGGCCGCGGTGCGGAAGCGCGAGACCATCTCCACACGGACGGGAAAGTCGCGGAACCGCGCCCGGAAGGTGTTCCAGTGTTGCTCGGCGAGGATCGTCGTCGGGCAGAGGACGAGCGTCTGCTTGCCGTTCACGGCGACCGCGAACGCGGCCCGGAGCGCGACCTCCGTCTTGCCGAAGCCGACGTCGCCGCAGACGAGGCGGTCCATCGGCCTCGGCGCCTCCAGGTCCTCCTTCACCGCCTCGATCGCCCGCGCCTGATCCTCGGTCTCGCGATAGGGGAACTCGGTCTCGAGCCGCTCCAGCCACTCGTGCTCGAGCTCGTAGGCGTGGCCGGGTGCCTGCTGGCGCTGGGCGTAGAGGCCGATCAGCTCGGTCGCCAGCTCGCGCACCGACTCGCGCGCGCGGGCCTTCAGGTTGGCCCAGGCCTTGCCGCCGAGCTTGGAGAGGGCGGGCGCGCTCGCGTCGGCGCCGATGTACTTCGAGACCTTGCCGAGCTGCTCGTGCGGGACGTAGAGCCGGTCCTCGCCGCGGAAGCCGACGAAGAGGTAGTCGCGCGTGACCCCTGCGACCTCCTTCGTCTCGAAGCCGAGGAGCTTCCCGACGCCGTGATCCTCGTGGACGATGAAGTCGCCGGTGCGCAGGTCGGCGAAGGTGGCGAGCGCGCGGCCGAGCCGCCGGTCGGCGCGCGGAGGCCGCTTCCGGAAGACCTGCGTGTCGGGCAGGAGGACGAGCCCGAGCTCGCGCCAGACGAAGCCGCGCCGCGCCGGCGCGATCGCGAACAGGAGCTCCGGCTCCTCGGGGAGGTCGGCGCCGGGCTCGAGCATCCGCGCGTCGGCGCGGCGGAGCAGGTTCTGGGTGCGCAGCGCCTCGCCGGCGTGCGGAAACGCGACGACGACGCGGTTCCCGGCGCGGACGAAGCCGCCGAGCTCCTGCTCGGCCTCGGCCAGCCCGCGGGCGGCGAGGGCCGGCCGCTGCGCCTCGAACGCGAACGGCTGCGACTGCGGGAACGGGTCGAGCTCCGTCGTTCCCTTCAGCCCGATCGGGTCGAGCCCCTCCTCCGACCAGACGCGCCGCACCTCGTCGGGCTGCCAGACGAAGTCCGGCACGCGCTCGAGCGCGAGGACGAGGTCGGCGGGCGCGACCGGCGCCTCTCCCTCCTCGCCAAGCAACAGACTGCTACCTGGATCGACGAGCTCGGCCCGCCGCTCGGCGGCCGGGTAGACGACCGCGTCCGTGACGGGGTGGAGCGCGCGCTGGGTGAACGGCGAGAAGACGCGGACCTGCTCGATCTCGTCGCCGAAGAACTCGACGCGCAGCGGCTCGCGGCCCGTGGTCGGGAAGACGTCGACGATCCCGCCCCGGACGGCGAACTGGCCTCGCTCCTCGGCGCGGTCGACCCGCTCGTAGCCGGCGAGCGCGAGGTCTCGCGAGAGCCCGTCGACGCCCGGCTCCTCCCCCACCTCGAGCCGGACCGGCACCGGCCGGTGCTGCTGCGGCGGCATCCCCTCGGCGACGGCGATCGCCGACGCGCACACGAGCCCGCCGCGCGCGAGCACGTCGAGCGCGCGGGCCCGCTCGCCGACGAGATGCGGCGGCGGCTCGAGCCCCGAACTCCAGCCGACACCGCGGCCCGGGAAGAGCGCTACGCGCTCGGCACCGAGGAACCAGCCGGCGGCCTCGGATGCGTCGCGGGCGTCCGCGTCCTCCGGCAGGAGGCAGACGAGGCCGCGCCCGAGCTCCTCGTGGAGCGTTGCGAGCAGGAGCGGCAGCACGGGCTCGGAGACGCGGGCGCGCGTCGGCAGCGCCGCGGCGAGCGCCTGCAGCCGCTCGTGCTCCGCGAGGGCGCGGACAAAGGTGTGAAGGGGCGGACGGTCCATGGCCAACGGCCGGAACGCGCGTTCCGGCCGGCTCATCGTACCCCCGTCGTCAGCGAGGCCCGCCGTGCCAGCTCTCCCACAGGGCCGCGTACGAACCGTCCCGCTCGACGAGCTCGTCGTGCGTCCCCAGCTCGGCCAGCTTGCCGTCCTCGACGACCGCGACGCGGTCGGCGTCGTGCGCGGTCTGGAGCCGGTGAGCGATCGCGACGACGGTGCGGCCGTCCAGCACCGAGGCGAGCGAGCGCTCGAGGTGGCGCGCCGCGCGGGGATCGAGGAGCGACGTCGCCTCGTCGAGCACGAGCGTGTGCGGGTCGGCGAGGACGAGCCGGGCGAGCGCGACCTGCTGCTGCCGCGGAGGGCTCAGCGGGAAGCCGCCGGCGCCGACGACCGTGTCGAGCCCCTCGGGCAGCGCCTCCACCCACTCCAGTGCGTCGACCGCCGCCAGCGCCGCCCGGAGCTCGTCGTCGCTGGACCCGACCCGGGCGAGCCGGAGGTTGTCCGCAAGGGTGCCGACGAAGACGTGCTGCTCCTGGGTCACGAGCGCCACCTCGCGCCGCAGCGTCTCCAGCGTCAGGTCGACGAGCCGGACGCCGCCCACGTCGACCCGGCCGGTTCGAGCCGGGTGGATCCCCGCGAGCAGCCGCCCGAGCGTCGACTTGCCGGCGCCCGACGGGCCGACGACCGCGACTCGCTCACCGGGCTCGAGGTCGAGGTCGAGGCCGTGAAGCACGTCGTGTCCCTCGCGGTAGGCATAGCGGACGTCGTGCGCCTGGAGCCGCTCGTCGGCCGGCTCCTCGCCGGTCGCCGTTCGGTCGTCCGGCACCTTCGAGACGCCGACGAGCCGCGCGAACGAGGTCGCGCCGACCTGGATCTCGTCGAGCCAGGAGATCAGCCGGTCGACGGGATCGGCCAGGAGCTGGACGTAGAGCGCGACCGTCGTCACCTCGCCGAGCGAGGCCCGTCCGGTGGAGACGAGCCAGCCGCCCCAGACGAGCGCCGCGGCCACGGGCAGGACGTAGGCCACCTCGACGGTGGGAAACCAGATCGTGCGCAGGTAGAGCGTCCTGCGTTCGGCCGCGTAGGCGTCCTTCAGGTCGTCGTCGATCCGGCGGATCCGCTCACCCGCGAGGCCGAGCGCGTCGATCGTCCGGCCGCCGTCGACGGTCTCACCCACGGTGCCGGCCATCGTCGCGTACGCCGCGCGCTCCCAGAGGTAGCCCTCCGGCGCGTAGCGGAGGTACCAGCGCGTGCCGAGGACGATGGCCGGAACCCCGACGAGGCAGGGGATCGAGGCGATCGGGCTGACCAGGACCGCCGCCACGACCGTGAGGACGCTCGTCACCGCGGCGATCAGGGTCTCCGGGATCGCAAAGCGAACCGTCCTCGCGAGCGAGTCGACGTCCGCAGTGGTGCGGGAGACGAGATCGCCGGTGCCGGCGCGCTCGACGGTCGAGAGCGGCAACGCGAGCACTCGGCGCATGAAGTCCTCGCGGAGCCGCGCGAAGATCCCCTCCGAGAGCACGAACGACTGCCGGCGCGCGAACCACGTGAGCAGGGTCTGGGCCAGGACGAAGACGGCGAGCAGCGCGACGATCCTGTCGACGGTGCCCGCGCTCGTCCCCTCCTCCACCTCCTCGACGAGCTGGCCGAGGAGGCGCGGCCCTGCGAGCCCGGCCGTCGCGGCCAGGGCGTGCAGCGCGAGGACGCCCGCGAGCGGCAGCCGGTACCGCCGCACGAGCCTGCGCGCGTGCAGCCACACCTCGGGGCCGTCCGCGATCGGCAGCTTCTCGCTCACGCCGCCTCGCCCTCCTCCTCGTCGCGGGTCACGGTCGCGCGGTAGGCAGGCACGGAGCTCAGGAGCTCGCGGTGCGTGCCCGCGGCTGTGACGCGGCCCTGCTCGAGGAAGACGACCCGGTCTGCCTGGTCGAGCACGAGCGGGCTGGCGCTGACGACCACGGTCGTCCGGCCCGCGCGCGCCTCGCGCAGGCGCCGCGCGATCCGCGCCTCTGTATGGGCATCGACGGCGCTCGTGGGCTCGACGAGGACGAGGATCTCCGCCTCGGCGAGCAGCGCCCTCGCGAGGACGACGCGCTGGCGCTGCCCGCCCGAGAACGAGCGGCCCCGCTCCTCGACGTTCCCGTCGAGCCCGTTCGGCAGCGCGTCCAGCACGTCCTCGGCGTTCGCGACCGCCACCGCCTCGAGGATCGACGGATCGCCGGCCCGGCCCCACGGGTCGAGCTCGTGCCGCAGGGTGCCGGAGAAGAGCAGCGGATCGGTCTCGCTGACGACGATCCGGCGCCGGACCTGCTCGACCGGCAGGTCGGCGAGCGGGACGCCGCCCAGGGTGACGCCGTCGCTCTCGACGAAGCGCCCGAGCCGGTCCGCCAGCTCCACGGCCTCCTCGGGCAGAGACGAGACGAGCCCGGTGAGGAGCCCCGGCTCGACGACGAGCCCGGAGCGGGCGTCCGCGAGCAGGGCCGCCGGAGGCGGAGCGGCCGCCGGCGAGGCGGGCTCGACGACCTGGGGCTCGACCGCGAGGATGTCGAGCATCCGCCGGGCGCCGACGAGCGCGCGCGTCACCTTGTCCACGGCCTCGGCGGCAGTGCGCAGGGGGATCACGAGAAAGGCCGCGTAGCCGTAGAACGCGACGAGTTGGCCCGGACCGATCCGGCCGTCGACCGCGAAGCGCCCGCCGATCCAGACGACGATCACGATGAAGATCCCGGGCAGGAGCACCTGCGCCGCGTCGAGCGTCGACTGGGGCAGGGCGACGCGAACCCCGGCGAGCCGCACCTGCTCCGAGCGCCTCCGGTAGCGGTCGAAGAAGACCGCCTCGCCGCCGATCCCGCGGAGACCCTCAATCCGGCGACCGTGTCGGCGCCTAGGGCGGTGAGCTGTCCGACCTCCTCTCGCTGCTCGCGTTGGCGGGCCTGGAGCGGGCGGATCACGAAGGAGAGGGTGAGCACGAGCACCGGGACTCCGAGCAGGACGATCAGCCCGAGGACGACCGACGACGAGACGAGCAGCGCGGCCACGACGACGTATGCCGCGACAGCTCCCGCGAGACGGGCGGTGATGTCGAAGGCACCTCCCGCGCGCAGCGCATCGTTCGAGACGGTCGCGACGACCTCGCCCGTCGTCAGGTTCGCCCGGATCGCGGGGCCGGCGTTCGCTGCGTGATGCGAGACGACCTGGACCAGGCGAAACGACGCTTGCAGCCAACTCGCGACGGCGCACCGGTGCCGCATCACGCCCGCAAAGGCCTGGATCGTCCCGAGCAGGAGCAGCACGCCCGCCCAGGCGAGCAGCGGGCGGGTGTCGCCCGTGGCCAGGCCATCGTCGATCGCGCGCCCGAGCACGAACGGGAGCAGCGCCTGCGCGAGCATCCAGACGATCCCGAACGCGATCCCGAGGCTGAGCGTCCCGAGCTGCTTGCTGCCGACCCAGAGCAGGAGCCGCACGGGCGAGCGCGTATCCGGCCGCCCCGGATCGGCGTACGGCAGCGACTTCATCGGGGCGCCCGGAGGCGACGTCGGCGGGTGGCACGGTCCATGGAGAGGGGCGAAAGAGGCTCTTCCGCGACCTGCACTCTACGCCGTGCGAAGATGAGCGAATGCCCGAACGAGCCTCCGAGTCGATGACCCAGGCACAGCACGACGCGCTCGCAGCGGAGCTCGCGGAGCTGGAAGGGCCGAGGCGCGTCGCGGTGGTCGAGGCGATCGCGACCGCGCGCGGGTTCGGCGACCTCTCGGAGAACTTCGCCTACCACGACGCCAAGAACGAGCAGGGTCTGCTCGAGCGCCGGATCACGATCATGCGCGCGCGGCTCGAGAGCGCGGTCGTCGTCGAACAGACCCGGGACGGGATCGTCGGGGTCGGCTCGGTCGTCGAGGTGGCCGACGAGGCCGGCGAGGTCATGGAGGTCGAGATCTCGAGCGTCGGCGGGGTCTCGCCCGACTCGCCGCTCGGCGCCGCGCTCGTCGGCGCGAAGGTCGGCGACACGGTCGAGGTCCAGGCGCCGCGCGGCTCGTGGCAGGCCCGCGTCGTCTCCGTCCGGTAGGCCGGTGGCCGGGTAGTCAGCGTGCGGTGCTTCGGGGACGGCGATCCCCTCTACGAGCGCTACCACGACGAGGAGTGGGGCTTCCCCGTCCGAGACGAGCGCGGTCTCTTCGAGCGGATCTCGCTCGAGGCGTTCCAGTCGGGGCTCGCGTGGATCACGATCCTGCGCAAGCGCGACGCGTTTCGCAGTGCGTTCGCTGATTTCGATCCGGAGGCGGTCGCCGCCTTCGGCCCGGAGGACGTCGAGCGGCTGCTCGCGGATGCGGCGATCGTCCGCAACCGGGCCAAGATCGAGGCCACGATCGCGAACGCGCGCGCAACGCTCGCCCTGCGGGAGGCCGGGACGCCGCTGCACGAGCTCGTCTGGTCGTTCGCACCTCCTCCTCGCCGCGAGCGGCCGGCGAGCTGGGAGGACGTACCGGCGCTGACGGCCGAGTCGAAGGCGCTGGCGAAGGCGCTCAAGGCGGCGGGCTTCCGCTTCGTCGGCCCGACGACCGCCTACGCAGCGATGCAGGCGTGCGGCCTCGTCGACGACCATCTCACCGGCTGCCTCGCGTCAGTTGAAGCTGGCCTGCGTCTGCTCGAGCCCGTCACGGACGAGTGACTCGACCGCGTCGGCGGCGCGGGCGACGAGCGCAGCTGGGTCCTCGTCCGGCTCGAACGGCGAGAGCACGTAGTCGGCGACGGGACGGCGGTCGCCGCGTCCCGGCCGTCCAACCCCGACGCGCAGGCGAAGGAACTCGGCCGACCCCAGCGTCTGGCGCAGGGAGCGAAGACCGTTGTGTCCCGCGAGCCCCCCGCCGAGCCGAGCCTGGAGCCGCGCCGGCTCGAGGTCGACCTCGTCGTGGACCGCGAGGATCCGTGGTCAGGTCGCCGGGC
>CAWEPD010000007.1:0-234617 GCA_963810875.1 uncultured Gaiellaceae bacterium
GGTCAGGGGTATTTCTTCTCGCGCCCGCTCAGCGCGGCCGCGGTCTCGGACCGGCTTGCCGAGCGGGGTCAGGAGCGTGGGGGTCAGGAGCGTGGCGTCGGGCTCGACGCGGAGGTCATCGCGCTTCGGCGCAGCTCCGCTGTCGCCTAGCGAGCCGGCGCACGACGTCGAGGGCGCCTGCGGCCGCACCCGACTCGAGGCCGTCCGGGTCGTAGGCGGTGTCCTCGCGGGTGAACGCCGGGCCCTCGCCCTCGCGGCCGAGCAGGAGGAACGCCGCGGCCTCGGGCCATTCCTGGACGCCTGCCAGCCGCAGTCCCTCCGAGAGCGTCTCGCCGTGAGCCTCGACTCCGCCGGCGAGCACCGCGTCGGCGCGGCCGAGCTCGAGCAGGTCGAGCGCGTGCCCGAACGCGTCCGCTCCGGCAGTCGCGCCGCAGAGGGTCACGTTCGGACCGGCCAGGCCGAAGAGGATGCCCAGGTAGCCCGCGTGCGCGTTGACGACCACGTTCGGGAAGCTCGACGGGTTGACGAGGCTCGGGCCGTCCACGAGGGCGACGCGGTTCAGCTCGACGAGCGGCTCGATGCTCGCGAAGCGCGTGCCGAGGACGACCGCGCAGCGCTCGGGCGCGACCGGGAGCGGATTCGGGTGGGAGAGGGCCTTCGCGGCGGCCACGCAGGCGAGCCTGCTCGCGCGCGCGAGCGGGCGGAGGCCGCGGAGCTCCAGGTGGTCGGCGACGTCGAAGTCGCCGCCGGGCGCGAGCCAGCCGGCGCCGAGCACGGTGGCCACGTCAGGCGGCCCGGCGCAGGACGAGCGCCGCGTTCGCACCGCCGAACGCGAAGGCGTTGCTGAGGACGACGTCCAGCTCGAGCTCGCGCGGCTCATTCGGGAGCACGTCCCAGTCGCAGTCGGGATCGGGGCTCGTGAAGTTCCAGGTCGGCGGTGCGACCTGCGTCCGCAGCGCCTGCACGCAGGCGACGGCTTCGAGCGCGCTCGCGGCTCCCAGCCCGTGGCCGGTGAGGGCCTTGATCGAGCTCAGCGGCGGCCCGTTCCGGCCGAAGACGGCTCGGACGGCGGCGACCTCCGCCCGGTCGTTGGCCGGCGTGCCGGTGCCGTGCGCCGAGAGGTAGCCGACCTCGCCGCGCTCGGCTCCCGCGTCCTCGAGCGCGGCCACGATCGCGCGGGCCGCTCCGCGCCCCTGCGGGTCCGGGGTGACGATGTGGAAGGCGTCTCCGGAGAGGCCGATGCCCGCGAGCTCCGCGAGCGGCTCGGCACCTCGGCCGGCTGCGGCCGTCGCCGACTCGACGAGGAGTAGCGCCGCCCCCTCGCCGAGCACCAGCCCGTCGCGACCGGCGCTGAAGGGCCGGCAGGCCTCGGCGGCGAGAGCACCGAGCCGGGCGAAGCCCGTGAAGGCGATCCGCGAGAACGCGTCGGTGCCTCCCGCCAGCACCGCGTCCGCCCGGCCGAGGCGCACGAGGTCGAGTGCGTGACCGAGCGCGTAGTTGCCCGCGGCACAGGCGCCGGCGAGCACCGTCACGCCGCCGTCGAGGCCGAGCTCCGCCGCGACGTCCCGGCCGACCCGATCGGGGCCCGAGCGGGCGAGCTCCTCGGCCGGGACGGTGCCCGCCCGGACGTCCTCGGGATCCCATGCCTCGAGCCAGCAGCCCTCTCCCATCGTCGTCCCGATCGAGAGGGCGACGCCGGCTCCCGCGAGACCTGCCTGGGCGAGCGCCTGCCGCCCGGCGGCGACGGCGAGGAGCGCCGTGCGCCCCGGCCGCGGCTCGCCCCGGGCCGCGAGCTCGAGGCCGCGGACCTCGCAGCCGATCTGAGTCGGGAAGGGGGAGACGTCGAAGGACTCGACCTCCGCCGCGCCCGTCTGCCCGGAGAGGAGCGCCGCCCAGAAGCTCTCGACGTCCACGCCGACCGGCGAGACGACGCCGAGGCCGGTGATCACCGCCCGCTCGATGCACCCTCCTGCTCGGCGAGCCGCTGACGAGTCAACGCGACGAGGCTGCCGAAGGTCGTGATCTGCTTCAGCTCCTCGACGGTGAAGGTGAGCCCGTAGCGGCGCTCCACGTCGACCGAGATCTCCATCGCCATCAGCGAGTCGACGCCGGCGTCGGCCAGCGTCCCACCGGCGTCGACCGAGACCGGGTCGAGCTCCGCGACCTCCGCCACGATCGCGCGGAGCTCGTCCTCGAGCGCGTCGTCCATCAAGCCGCGAGCTCGGGAGCGGGAGCGAAGACGCGGCTCGCGCGGCGTGCGCCCTGCGCCGTGCCGGCGAGGAGCGCGAGCGGGTCGCCGATGATCCGGTACGGCGTCTGCGAGATCGAGCGGGAGGAGGCCGCGAGGAGGGCCGGCCCGAGGCGGGACTCACCCGCTCGAAGCGCATCGGCGAGGCCGAGCATCCAGCGCATGTTGTCCACGTGCGCCACGGGATCGACGGCACCGACCGCGGCTGCGGTCGCTCCGCCGGTGACGACTGCCTCCGAGAACGAGAGCCCGACCTTGTGCCGGTTCGCGGTCAGGCACGTGACCGAGAAGAGCGCGCCGAGCGGCTCGCCCGCGGCCTCGACGAGGTGGCTCGCGCGTAGGCCGTGGTAGCCGGCCCACCCCGACGGTCGTCCGTGCCCGAGGTAGACGGCGACTCCGAGCCCGAGCCGAAGCGCCGCGACGACGTCGGACCGCGTGATCCGCTCGGACGTCCAGCGATAGACCGGAAACGGAGGCTCCCCTCCGTCGCTGAGGTTCGCCTCGAGCCGACCCGCGAGCTGCGAGGTAGCGCGGCTCCCACTGCCCGAGCACGGCGAGTGGGCCGGGTGGGCCCGGCCGGCGCTGGACGCGCGCCGCCGCCTTCGCGAAGACGTCGAGCTCGGCGCCGAGGTCGGGCAACCAGCCGGCCGGCACGGAGCGGCCGTCCGGATCGACGAGGAACGGGCCGGGCAGCGCCGTCCGCGGCGCGCGCCGGCGGTCGCCGACGAGCAGGAGCCCGTCGGCGCCGGAGGCGGCTTCCGCCAGCGCCTCGGGCGCCTCGCCTGCCGGCGCCGCCTCGACCACGCGCACCTCGCGCAGCCGCTCGTGCGCGCGCACGAGCGGCCGGAGCGGCCCGAGGGCCGCCCGCGGCGCCACGAGGACGAACGTCAAGCCGCCTGCACCTCCGCGATGTAGGGGTCGTACGCCGTCGTGCTGTTCCCGTCCTTCAGCTCCTGGAAGTAGTCGGCCATGATCTGCGCCTGCTGCTCCGGGTTGAAGGCGTCCAGCTTCTTGCCGGCCGCGGTGTTCGCCGCGAGAGCGGTCGCGCCGCCGTAGTTGTAGGCCGACGCTCCCTGCGTCGCCTGCGAGAAGAGCGCATGCCCCATGTAGTACGGGCCGGTGTTCTCGCCCTGCCAGACGTGGCCGAGCTCGTGGATCAGCGTGTGCCGGTTGCCACGGGTCGTCGTGTCGAAGTTGTCCGGCAGGTGGATGATCCGCATCGTCGTCACCGCCGCGGCCTCGTCCCGGAACCAGTCGCTCATCCCCGAGACGAACGAGCCCTCGAAGACCTGGACGTCGTCGAGCGGGACGCTCGTCTTGTAGACGAGCTTCGCGTCGGCCTTCTCCTCGGCGCGGAGGTCGCGGAAGAGGCCGAAGACCTCGAGCACCACCGCGATTGCCGCGTCGAGCGCGCCCACGCCGGCCTCGATCAGGCCCCCGAGCACCGTGAGCAGGCCCTCGCCGATGTCCTTCAGCGCCTGGATCACCTTCTTCTGAGCGTCGACGGCGGGCTGGATGAACGCGGACTGGACGATCGCACCGACCGTCTGGCCGAGCTCGCGGAGACCCTTGACGAGGTTGTCGAGCGCGTGCTGCGGGTGGCGGATCGTGTCGGCGACGAGCTGCGCGACCGTTGCGCCGGCGGCGAGCAGCTCCGCCACGACCTCCTTGACGATCTGCAGCGTCCTCCCGACGGCCCAGCCGATCACCTCGACGATTGCCGCGCCCGCCTTGAGCAGCCCCTTGACCGCGGCCCGGAGCCCGTCGATCGCATCCGTCGCCACCCACGTGAGCAGGTAGCTGATCGAGTTCTTCAGCCGCTGCGTCACCTCGCCGAGCAGCTCCAGCGCGGCGTCGCCGGCCGCGGCGGCCCAGCGAATCACCTCGCGGAGCGCCATCCCGGCCGCCTCGATCGCCTTCACGATCGACTCGAACACGGCCGCCGTCTTCGCGGCCGCCCACTCGAGCACCTCGTCGATGCTCTTCTTCACGAACCGGATCGCGAGCACCGCCTCCCGGTAGAGCCGGTCGGCTGCCGCGGCGGCCTGGTTCAGCACCCAGTCGAGGATGTCGCCGACCGGGCCGAGCGCCTTGAGGATCCCGTTGACCATCTTCCGGAAGACGAAGTAGCTCTTCGCCAGCGCCTGCGCGAGCATGTCCGCGACCTTGAGGCCTGCCGCGATCATCGCGTCGATCAGGCGGGCGGCCGTGCGGTAGGTGAAGGCGACCACGGAGCCGAGGAACTCGGCGACTGCCTTCCCGAGCTGCACGGCGGCCTTGACGATGTCGCGGAGGAGGCCGGCCGCCAGCCGGAGCCCCTCGCGGATGATGTCGACCAGCTTCCGGCCCAGGTCGAACGCGGCCTCGATGATCCGCTTGATCGCGTTGAAGCCGAACGCGGCGATCGAGCTGACGAGGTCGGCGAGGGCGGCCCCGAACCGGAGCGCCGCCTGGGCGATCTGCCGGGCGAGCGCGACCGCGGCGTTCGCGATGTAGGTCGCGATCTCGACGATCGCGCTGCCGAGCTCGACGAGCGCCTTCACGACTGCCTCGAGCAGCGCAGCCGCCGCGTTCTTGACCGCGTCGATCAGCTCCGCGACCGCCTTCCCGAGCAGGCGCAGCGCCTCGACGACGGCACGGACGACGTTGGCGGCGAAGCGCGCAGCCTCCTCGAGCAGCTCGCGCACCGCGCGGCCGAGCTCGACGAGCGCCTGCACCATCTTGCGCAGCAGTGTGAGGCCGGCCTGGAGCGCCTGGTTGATCAGGTTCCCGATCGTCTTGCCGATCGCGATCAGCGCCCTGGCGAATTCCCGCACCGTCGTGTAGATCTGCGTCGCCATCCACGAGAGCAGCTCGCCCAGCGTCCGACCGAGCTGGTCGATCGCGCGGAGCGCCGTCTCGAGCGCCGCCCCGACGAGGCTCGCGATCTCCGTGAGGACCTGGAACATCGCGCGGCCGGCGTCGATGATCCCCTGGATCATCTTCTTGACGAACCCGAGCGTGTCCGCGACCGCCGCTTCGAGCGCCCCCTTGACGAGGTTGAGGATTCCGCCGATCGGGGGGAGCAGGGCCTTGGCGAGGTTCGCCATCTGGGCCGCGGTGAACTGGACGGCGGCAGTGAGGGCCGCGGCGATCGACCCCACTGCAGCCTGAACCGCGGCCACGACTGCGTCCACGGCCTGCTTCAGGGAGTCGATCAGGTCGCCGATCGCCTCGACCACCGCCGAGTCGTTCGGGTCGTCCTCGACCGGCCGCGTCTCGATCTTCGACCCCAGCTCGGCGAGGTAGAGGAGCACCTCCTTGAGCGCCGGCTTGTCCGTCTTGCCGCCTTCCGTGAGCACGAAGTCCTTCATCACCGCGCGGCCCTGAGCGGCCGGGAGCTCGCCGACAGCGTGGACGACCCAGCGATCCTGCTCGGCCTTCCGGTAGCCGTCGATCAGGGTGCGCCGCTCCTTCGCGGAGCGGAGCGCGACCGCCTGGAAGAGCTGGCGATGGTGGTCGACGTCCGGCAGCGTCTTCGCGAGCGCGGTGGCCACGCGCAGCCCCTGCGTCCTCGAGCTCCGGTAGGCCGCGCGGTAGAGCGGCCCCACCTCGGAGAGGTTCGGCTGCGCGGCCGCGACGCGGAACTCCAGCTCCTCCGCGGCGAGCTTGGGAAGTGGGCCGATTAGCTCGAGCTTTCGCGCTGCTGACATCGACGGCTCTCCTTCGACTGGGAATCGGTGGAAGGGCGGCCGCAGACGTGCCCTGCCGCGACCCTACAACGTTCCGCGCGTCGAGCCAAGCCCGTCGACCGAGGTCTCGCTTTCGGCCAGGAAGGTCGACTCCGCAGCCTCGCCCGCCGCGAAGCTCTTCTCGGCGAGCCAGCCGCCGTCGACGGTCAAGGCAACGCCGTTCACGTAGGCGGACTGGTCGCTCGCGAGGTAGAGCGCAGCGTCGGCGACGTCCTCCGCAAGGCCCACGCGGCCCTGCGGGACGACCGTGCGGAGGCCCTCCTCGAAGGCGGCCTCGGCGAAGTACTGCTCGGTCAACGGGGTCCGGATCAGGCCGGGGCAGATCGCGTTGACGCGGATCCCAGCGGGGCCGAGGTCGCGGGCCAGGCTCTTCGTGAGGCCGACGACACCGTGCTTGGCGGCGGTGTACGCCGGGCGGCGGGCGAGCCCGATCAGCCCGCCGACGGAGGAGATGTTCACGATCGAGCCGCCGCCCGTCTCGCGCATCCGCCGGGCCGCTGCCTGGCAGCAGTAGAAGGTCCCGCTCAGGTTGACGGCGATCACGTTGTCCCACTCGTCCGTCGCCATCGTGTAGACGTCGCCGATCTCGCGAACGCCGGCGCTGCAGACGAGGACGTCGATGCGTCCCTCGGCCGCCACCACCTGGTCGACCGCGCGCTCCACGTCGGCCGGGGAGCGGACGTCTCCGTGGATCGCCACCTCGCCGGTGCGGTCGAAGCCGACGCACGCGGGCACCCTCGCGGCCGAAGCGCTCCGCGATCTCGACGGCCGATCCCGCTCGCCGCTCCCGTCACCAGCACGACCCGGTTCTTCGAGCATCCAGCCCTCCTCCGAAGTACGTTAGCCCGATGAGCGTCTGGACGATCGAGGGGCCTCGTCACGCGGGGATCACCGTCTCAGACCTCGACCGCTCGCTCGAGTTCTACTGCGGCCTGCTCGGGCTCGAGCTCCTCTGGCGGCGGCTGTACGAGGAGCGGGAGATCACGCGGATCGTCGGCGTTCCCGAGGCGACGGGGCTCGAGATCGCGATGCTCGGGATTCCGGGGAGCGACGTCGAGGTCGAGCTGGTCGAGTACCGGGGCTGCGAGCGCCACTCGGGCAGCGCCCGACCGTGCGACTACGGGACGGGTCATTTCTGCGTCTTCGTGACCGGGATCGACGCGCTGTACGAGGAGCTGCGCGCGAGCGGGGTCTCGTTCCGGTCGGACGGGCCGGTCGAGATGACGGCCGGTGCGAACGCCGGCGGCAAGAGCCTCTACGCGCTCGACCCGGACGGTTACGTGTTCGAGCTCCACCAGCGGCCGCCGCGGTGAGCGTCGAGGCGACTGCAGTGGCCGAGCGCCCCGCCGACCGGCCGCCGCTCCTCGAGCAGTACCGGCTGATGGCGCTGATCCGCCGCTTCGAGGACCGAGCGGCAGAGCTCTTCAAGGAGGGCGTCATCTTCGGGACGGCGCACAGCTGCGTCGGGCAGGAGGCGATCGCGGTCGGGGCGGCCGGAGTGATGCGCGAGACGGACTACCTCGTCGGCCATCACCGCTCGCACGGTCACCTGATCGCGGCCGGGGCCGATCTGCGCCGGATGATGGCCGAGATGTTCGGGAAGCGGACGGGGTACTGCAAGGGGCTCGGCGGCTCCATGCACATCGCCGACCTCTCACTCGACATCCTCGGCTGCAACGGGATCGTCGGCGCCGGGCTCCCGCACGCGTGTGGCGCGGCCCTGACCGCGAAGCTGCGTGGTACCGAGCAGGCGGCGGTCGCCTTCTTCGGCGACGGCGCCGCCGGTCAGGGAGCCGCGCACGAGGCGATGAACCTCGCGGCGACGTGGGCGCTGCCGGTCGTCTTCATCTGCGAGAACAACCAGTTCGCGCTCTCGGCCGACTGGCGGGCGCAGCGTGCCGTCGAGGATCTCGCGGACCGTGCGGCCGGCTACGGGATGCCCGGCGAGGTCGTCGACGGGAACGACCTGCTCGCCGTCGAGGAGGCGGCTGCGCAGGCGCTCGCGCGGGCCCGAGAGGGCGCCGGACCGACGTTCCTCGAGCTCAAGACGTTTCGGCGGATGCAGCACTCCATGCGTGCGAACCTCCCCGACGTCCGCGACCCCGCGCTCGTCGAGGCGTGGGAGGCGAAGGATCCGTTGCCGCGGTTCGAGCGGCTGTTGCGCGAGCTCGGAGAGCTCGACGACGACCGCGTCGAGACCGTCCGGCTCGAGGTCGAGCTCGAGGTCGAGCTCGCGATCGAGACCGCGCTCGCCGACGAGGACGCGAGCGCCGACGACCTGCTGCCTGCGGTGTTCGGCCCTCAGCGGAGCTACCCGGAGCCTGCCGCCGGGACTGAGCGGAAGCTCGGCTTCGTCGCCGCCGTGCGCGAGGCGCTCGACCTCGAGCTCGCGGCCGATCCGAGCGTGATCGTGATCGGCGAGGACATCGGCAAGGTGGGCGGGCTCTTCCGCGCCACCGAGGGCCTCTACGAGCGCTACGGCGGCGAGCGGATCCGCGACACGCCGCTCACCGAGAGCGGCTTCGTCGGCTGCGGGATCGGCGCGGCCCTGACCGGGTCGAGGCCCGTCGTCGAGCTCCAGTTCTCCGACTTCGCAGGCGTCGCGTTCGACCAGATCATGAATCAGGCCGCGAAGCTCCGCTTCATGATGGGCGGGACGCCGAGCATCCCGCTCGTGATCCGGATGGTCTCCGGAGGCGGCGTCCGGCTCGGCGCGCAGCACTCGCAGAGCCTGGAGGCGCTCTTCGCGCACATCCCGGGCCTCCTCGTCGCGATGCCGTCGACCCCGTACGACGCGAAGGGCCTTCTCTCGGCCGCGATCCGCGGCGACAACCCCGTGATCTTCCTCGAGCAGAAGCTCCTCTTCTTCGGGGAGCCCGAGCCGGTGCCGGAGGAGCGCTACGGGATCGAGCTCGGCGTGGGTCGCGTCGCCCGCGAGGGAACGGACGTCACCGTCGTCGCTCTGGGCGCGCTGGTTCCGCACGCGCTCCGAGCGGCGCACGCGCTCGAGGCGGAAGGTGTCAGCGTCGAGGTCGTCGACCCCCGCACCCTCGTGCCGCTCGACACCGCCCTGATCGCCGCGTCGGTCGCGAAGACCCATCGGCTCGTCGTCGCGCACGAGGCCGTTCGAGTTCTGCGGCTTCGGCTCCGAGATCGCCGCGCATGCAGCACAGCACTGCTTCTGGGATCTCGACGCGCCCGTCATCCGCGTCGGCGCCGCGTCGCACCCGATTCCGTACCAGAAGGATCTCGAAGCGGCGACGCTGCCGGGGCCGGCCGAGATCGCGGCTGCCGTGCGCTCGACTCTGGCTCGCTGACAGCGTCCGGCCGCGGTCGTTCGAGCGTCTGGAGGAGCACCGCGAGCACGACCACCGCGCCGCCGACGACGGTCATCAGGGCCGGGGTCTCTCGGACCGCGACCCAGGCCCAGAACGGGCCGAGGACGACCTCGAGCAGCGTGATCAGCGCCACTTCGGCCGCGGCGATCAACCTCGCGCCCATCGTGAAGAGGAGGAGGCCGAGCCCCATCTGGCCGACGCCGAGCAGCACGAGGAGCACGAGGTCGCGCTCGCCGACCGAGCCGGGGTCGGAGAACGGCCCGACCACAACGACGAGCAGCAGCTGCGAGAGGCAGATCGCCGGCGCCATCGAGATGTCGCGCCGATGCCGGGTGATCACGACGCCGACGGCAAAGGCGAGCGTCATCACGAGCGACGCGCCGATCCCGAGCACACCACCGCTCCCCGGCCCGCCGACCATCAGCCCCACCCCGAGCAGCGCGACGACCATCGCCACGCCGGTTCGGGCCGAGATCGCCTCGCCGAGCACGAGCCAGGCGAGCAGCGCAGCGGCGATCGGCGCCACGGCCTGCAGGAAAAGGACGTTCGCGACGCTGGCCTGGTTCAGGGCGACGATGAACGAGCCCGAGGCGATCGCGGTGCACAGGGCGACGCCGAGGCCGGCGATCCCGATCGAGCGGAACGCGTCGAGCGTGCGGCCCCGGTTCTTGATCGCGACGAAGAGAGCCAGGGCGACGAACGCGAAGAACGCGCGCCCGACGAGCTGGGTCGTCGTGTCGACCGAGAGCTCGCGCTGGAGCCCGCCGGCCGTCGACCAGGCGACCGCGGCTCCGGCGATGTAGAGCTGGCCCCGGCGGCGAGCGCCTCGTGCGCGGGAGAGCCGGATCAGCGCTTCTTGCCGGGGTTCAGCAGCCCCCTGGGGTCGAACGCCGACTTGACCGACCGGTGGAGGGCGAGGGCCGCCGGATCCCACTGCCGCTCGAGCCGCCCGCTCTTGACGAGCCCGAGGCCGTGCTCGCCGGAGATGCTCCCGCCGAGCCGCACCGCCAGGTCGAAGAGCTCGTCGGCCGCTGCCTCGGCGCGGGCGCGCTCGGCCTCGTCGCTCGGGTCGATCATGAAGGTCGAGTGGAGGTTCCCGTCGCCGGCGTGACCCCAACTGCAGGCGGCGAGGTCGTGGCGAGCGCCGATCGCGAGCGTCGCCTCGATCGCCTCGGCCAGCCGGTCGAAGGGGACGACGATGTCCTCGCTCACCTTGCCGCCGCGCTCGACCTGGACGGCGAGGGAGACCCCGTCGCGCCAGCGCCAGAGCGCGGCGATCTCGGCGCTGGTCTCCGGCGCCCAGACCTGGAGCGCGTCCTCGGAGACCGTCTCGAGCACGGCCTCCCGGAGCCGCGCGACCTCCTCCGCGGAGCCGTCGACCTCGGTCAGGACGAGGAAGCCCTCGCCGAGGCCGACCGGGAACGAAGCCGCGGAGCGGCGCACCGTCTCGTTGTCCAGATACTCGAGCGCGGCCACCGGAAGGCCGTTGCCGAGCACGCGGGCGAGCGCGTCGCAGCCCTCGGAGGTGCCGGCGTGCAGCGAGACGACCGGCGCGACCGCCTCGGGCGCGGGCGCGAGACTCAGCCACACGGCGGTCACGATCCCGAGCGTCCCCTCGGAGCCGACGAGCAGGCTCGCGAGGTCGTAGCCGGCCACGTCCTTGCGCAGCGCTCCCCCGACCGCGAGGAGCTCGCCGGGGGCGACGACGGCCTCGACGCCGGTCACCCAGTCGCCGGTGACGCCGTACTTGAAGGCGTGAGGGCCACCCGCGTTCGTCGCGACGTTGCCGCCGATCTGCGACTGCTCGGCAGCGCCCGGATCGGGGGGAAAGAGGAGGCCGTTCTCGCGGGCGAGCCGGCGCACGTCGGCGGTCGTCACGCCCGCCTCCACCTCCATCCGCCAGAGCAGCGGCTCGAGCGAGCGAACCTTGCGCAGCCGCTCGAGCCCGAGGACGACCCCGCCGAGCGGGACGGCACCGCCCGCGAAGCCGGTGCCGCCGCCGCGCGGGGTGATCGGAGCATCGTGCTCGTAGCACCACGCGACGACCTCGGCGACCTCCTCGGAGCTGCGGGGGAGGACGACCGCGTCCGCCCGGCCGCGCAGGCCGCGCGCCTCGGTCGCGTCGGCGAGGTACTGCGCCGGCACGCCCTCGAGCACGAGCTCGTCGCCGAAGCGGGAGCGGAGCGCCCGAGCGAGCGACGGGGTAGCGACGCTCACCCGCGCTGCACGGGATTCGTCAGGGAGCCGAGCCCGTCGATCTCGATCGTCACCTCGTCCCCGTCCTCCAGATAGACCGGCGGCGTGCGCCCGAGCCCGACCCCGGCCGGGGTGCCGGTCAGGATCAGGTCGCCCGGCTCGAGCGTGATCCCGTCGCTCACGAACGCGATCACCTCGGCGACCGAGAAGATCATCTGCGCAGTGGAGGAGTCCTGGACGAGCTCGCCGTTCAGGAGGCAGCGGATCCGCAGTACCTGCGGATCGGAGATCTCGGCGGCCGGCGTGATCGGCCCCACCGGCCCGAAGGTGTCGAAGGACTTGCCGCGCGTCCACTGCCCGTCCGCGAACTGGATGTCTCGCGCGCTGACCTCGTTCGCGCAGACGTAGCCGGCGACGTGGTCGAGCGCGTCGTCGATTCCTACGCGCCACGCGCGCTCGCCGATCACGACGCCGAGCTCGGCCTCGTAGTCGACCTGCGTCGTCTGCGGCGGGAGCACGATCGGCCGGCCCGGCCCGATCAGCGAGCTCGGCCACTTGGCGAAGAGGAGGGGCCAGGCCGGGATCTCCATCCCCGACTCCTCCGCGTGGTCGCGGTAGTTCAGGCCGACGCAGACGATCTTGCCCGGCCGAGCGAACGGCAGGCCATCAGCCATCGTTGCTCCCTTCCTCCGCGAAGACCTTGCCGGGGTTCATGATCCCGTTCGGGTCGAAGACGCGCTTGATCCCGCGCATCAGCGGCACGAGGTCGCCGTGCTCGAGCTCGAGCGCCGCGAGCTTGCCGAGCCCGATTCCGTGCTCGCCCGTGCAAGTGCCGCCGCGGGCCAGCGCGTCGACGACCAGCCTCTCCACGAGCTCGTCCGCGAGCGCCAGCTCGGCCGGATCGCCGGGGTCGAGCTGGAGGCCGACGTGGACGTTGCCGTCGCCGGCGTGGCCGAGGATCGCCGCGTCGAGCCCGAGGCGCTCGACCTCGGCTCGCGCGAAGGCGACGGCGCCCGCCAGCTCGGAGACCGGGACGCACGTGTCCGTCGCCCGCTCCCGCCGGCCCGGCGAGGCCGCGGCTGCCGCGTACGCCGCGTCGTGCCGCGCGGCCCAGAGCCTCGCGCGCCCCTCGGCGTCGCGCTCGTCCACGAGCTCGGTCGCGCCGTCGGCCTCGGCCAGCTCGCGGACGAGCTCGAGATCGGCCTCGACGGTCGCCTCGGTGCCGGCCGCCTCGACGAGCAGGCACGGGCCCTCGGGATAGCTCGAGCCGCGGTAGGCGTTGATCGTGGCGAGCGTCCGGGCGTCCAGCAGCTCGAGGCGCGTGACGGCCGAGCCGGCGGCGACGACCGCGGCTGCCGTCCGGCAGGCCGCCTCGATCGTGGGATAGGAGATGCGCAGCGCGACGACGTGCTCGGGGATCCCGTAGAGGCGGACGCAGACCTCCGTGATCACGGCGAGCGTGCCCTCGGAGCCGACGAGCAGGCTCGTCAGGTCGTAGCCCGCGGAGGTCTTCGGCGCTCGGGTGCCGGTTCGGATCACCGTTCCGTCGGCGAGGACGGCCTCGAGCGCGAGCACGTTCGCGCGCATCTTCCCGTAGCGGATCGTGGTCGTTCCGGCCGCGTTCGTCGCGGCCATCCCGCCGAGCGTCGCGTCCGCGCCCGGATCGACGGGGAAGAAGAGCCCGTGCTCGGCGGCCGCGCGCTCGAGCGCCTTTCGCGTCACCCCGGCCTGCACGGTCGCGCTCAGATCGCCGGGCGCGAGCTCCACGATCCGGTCGAGGCGGGAGAGGTCGAGGCTGATCCCGCCGCGGGTCGGGATCACGTGACCCTCGAGGCTCGAGCCGGCGCCGAAGGGCGTCACCGGCACGCGGCGCTCGTTCGCGAGCGCGAGGACCCGCGAGACCTCCTCCGTCGAGGACGGGTAGACGACGAGGTCGGGGCGCCGAGGCGTGTGAAAGGTCAGGTCGGCCGCGTGCAGGTCCCGCTCCGAGTCGCCGTCCGAGACGCGGACGAAGCCGGCCAGCGTGTCGCGGAGGCGCTCGCCTGCGACGGTCATTCGTCGGACTCCGAGGGCAGCGTCGCCGCCACGCTCTCGACCGCCCAGCGCAGGCTCTCGTGCACGATCCGCTCGGCGAGGATCCCGTTGCTCGCGACGCAGGCGACGTAGAAGTCCTCGTAGCGGCCGAGCGACTCGCGAAAGCGCTCCGGCGTCGAGAGGACGAGGCGGTTGTAGCGCTCCGAGCGCCGGTAGAGCCGCTCGACGTCCGCGACGAGGCGCTCTCGCCCGCCGGCGCGGTAGCACGTCCCATAGAACGTCCAGCGCCCGTCGAGATAGGCCTCGACGTCCCGCTCGTCGGCGGCCCGGCGGAGCTCGGCGAGGACCTCGCCCATCCGGTCGACCTCCGCCGTACCCACCGCCGCGGCGCCGAGGCGGGCCGCGAGCCCTTCGAGGCCGTAGCGGGCGTAGTAGATCTCCTCGAAGTCCTCGCGCGTCAGCCGCCGGACGAACGCGCGGCCGGTCGGCCCGAAGACGACGAAGCCGTCCCGCTCGAGCTGGCTCAGGCCGGCGCGGACCGGGGTCTGGGAGACGCCGAAGCGGAGCGCGAGGTCGCGGCCGACGAGCTGCGTCCCCTCCGGCAGCTGGCCGCCGCCGATCAGGAGGCGGAGCTCGCGGGCGACGCGCTGCTCGATCGACTCGCGGCTCTCGAGCGGGACGATCGGGAGGTCGGCGGTCGTCCCTTCCATTCCGGGGCAGTCTCGTCTACGCTCGCCGAATCCGCAACATGAAATTTCAAATTTCATCTTCTCTCGCGTGAGTACGCGGATCGGAGTCGACGTCGGCGGCACCTTCACCGACGTGATCGTCCACGGAGCCGAGGGCGAAGGTCGAGATCCGGAAGCTGCTCTCGACCCCGCCGAGCTACGACCGGGCCGTGGTCGAGGCGGTCGGCGGCCTCGTCGACCGAGCCGGTCGGCGAGGTCGTCCACGGGACCACGGTGGCGACGAATGCCGTGCTCGAGCGGCGCGGGAGCCGGACGGCGCTCGTCACGACCGCCGGCTTCCGCGACGTGCTCGAGCTGCGGCGGCTCCGGATCCCGCACATGTACGACCTCTTCTGGCGCAAGCCGCCGCCGCTCGTCGAGCGCCACGCCCGCTTCGAGCTGAACGAGCGCGTGGCCGCGGACGGGACCGTCGTGCGCGAGCTCGACGAGACCGAGAGCCGCGCGCTCGCCGCCCGGCTGCGCGAAGGCGGCGTCGAGTCGGTCGCCGTCTGCTTCCTCCACTCGTACCTCTACCCCGAGCACGAGTTGCGCTTCGGCGCGATCCTGGCCGAGGAGCTCCCGGAGGTGAACGTCTCCCTCTCGAGCGAGATCCTCCGCGAGCAGCGTGAGTACGAGCGCTCCGCCACCACCGTCGTCAACGCCTACGTGCGGCCGCTGATGGCCTCGTACATCGACCGCCTGCGGACGGGCCTCGACGGGATCGGGATCGAGGCGCCGCTCCAGATCATGCAGTCGTCCGGCGGCGTGATGACGGCGGCCGACGCGAAGGAGCGGCCGGTATTCGCGCTCGAGTCGGGGCCTGCGGCGGGCGTCGTCGCGGCGCGCGGGCTTGGGCGGCGGCTCGGGCTCGACAACCTGCTCGCCTTCGACATGGGCGGGACGACCGCGAAGGCGTCGCTGATCGAGGGCGGAGCGATCTCGCGCGGCCGCGAGTACGAGGTGGGCGGCTCGATGTCGGCCGGAAGCCGGCTGATCCGCGGCGCCGGCGAGCTGCTGCGGATCCCGACGATCGACATCGCCGAGGTCGGCGCGGGCGGCGGGAGCATCGCGTGGATCGATCCGGGCGGCGGCCTCCAGGTGGGGCCGCGCAGCGCCGGCGCGGAGCCCGGCCCGGCCTGCTACGGACGCGGCGGGAGCGCGCCGACCGTGACCGACGCGAACGTCGTGCTCGGCTACATGCCGGCCGTCACGGTCGCGGACGGCCAGATCGCGATCTCGGCGGAGGCCGCGGCGCGCGCGGTGGAGACCGTCGCCGAGCCGCTCGGGCTGACGCTCCTCGAGGCGGCGAGCGGGATCCACCGGATCGCGAACGCGCGCATGACCCGGGCGCTCCGGGCGGTCTCGTCCGAGAAGGGGCGCGACCCGCGCGACTTCGCGCTGATCGCCTACGGCGGCGCCGGGCCGATCCACGCGGCCGGCCTCGCCCACGACCTCGGCATCCGAACCGTCGTCGTCCCGGCGGCGGCCGGCCTCTTCAGCGCCGTCGGGCTCCTGTTCGCACGGCCGGAGTTCCACGAGGTGCGGACGTGCCACCTCGACGTCGACGGCGTCGATCCGGCCGTCGTCTCGGCGCTCTTCGGCGAGCTGGAGGAGCGGCTCGGGGCGGCAGTCGAGGGACGCAAGACCGTCGAGTGGGCGCGGACGGCCGACCTCCGCTACGGAGGCCAGAGCTGGGAGGTCGAGGTCGAGTGCCCGGAGGGCCCGGTCGACCGCCGGCTGCTCGCCGCGCTGCGGGCGCGGTTCGAGGACGAGCACGAGCGGCTCTACGGCGTCAAGGACCGGACGGGCTCGCCGGTCGAGATCCGGGCCCTCCGCCTCGCGGCGCTCGGCGAGGCGCCTGCGGTGCGGTCGTTCCACCTGAACGGCGCGCACGCCGCCGCGCCGGGCGGCCCGAGCCGGCAGATCCACGTCGGCGGCAGCGACGTGGATGCGTCCGTGCGCCACCGCTCGTCGCTCGGCGAGGCGCCCGAGCCCGGCCCGCTGCTCGTGGACGAGTACGACACGACGGTGGTCGTTCCGCCCGGGTGGTCGGCCCGGCGCGACGCGCCCACCGGAGCTCTCGTGCTGGAGCGGAGCAACGATGGCGGTTAGCGCCCGGGCCGACACGACCAGGGCCGACAGAACCAGGGTCGACCCGATCACGCTCCAGATCGTCGGCAACGCGCTTGCCTCGCTGGCCGACGAGATGGCGACGACGATCTGCCGCACCGCGCACTCGACGGTCGTCCGCGACGGGATGGACTTCTCGGCCGTCGTCTGCGACGCCAAGGGGCGAACCGTCGCGCAGGCGGTCAGCGTCCCCTTCCACCTCGGCTCGATCCCGGCGGCGATGGAGACGCTGCTCGGCACTACCCCGATCGAGATGGGAAGGCCCGGATCCGGCCCGGGGACGTCTTCGTGCTCAACGACCCGTTCGACGGCGGGATGCACCTGCAGGACATCTTCGTCTTCAAGCCCGTCCACCTCGCGGGCGAGCTGATCGGCTTCACGGCGACGACCGCGCACCACGGCGACGTCGGCGGGCGGCTGCCCGGCTCGAGCGCGTGCGACAACACCGAGATCTTCCAGGAGGGGCTCCGGCTCCCGTGGCTCAAGCTCTACTCCGAGGGCGAGCCCGTCGAGGACGTCTTCAAGATCATCGAGGCGAACGTCCGGATCCCGCGGATGACCTTCGGCGACCTCGGCGCCCAGGTGGCCGCCTGCTCGGTCGCGGAGCGCGGGCTCGTCGCGCTCGCCGAGCGGCACGGGGCGGCGGAGCTCGCCGAGCTGATGGACGCGCTCGTCGACTACACCGAGCGGCTCGTGCGCCAGGAGCTCGCGACCTGGCCGGACGGAACGGCCACCTTCACCGACCGGCTCGGCTCCGACGGGATCGAGGTCTGCGACGTCCCGATCACCGCCCGCGTGACGATCGCGGGAGACGAGCTCACGGCCGACCTGACCGGCGCCGCGCCGATGGTGCGGGGCTCGCTGAACAGCACGCGCTCGTTCGTGCAGGCCTGCGTCTACCAGGTCGTCCGCTCGGCGCTGACCGCCGAGGTGCCGAACACGGCCGGTGCGTTCCGGCCGATCCACGTCCTCACGAAGCCGGGAACGGTCGCGGACGTCGTCATGCCGGGTGCGTCCTCGATGCGCGGCGTGACAGGGTTCCGCGTCGTCGATGCCGTCAGCGGCGCGCTCGCGCAGCTGCTTCCGGATCGCGTTCCCGCGGCCGGCGAGGGCGGTAACACGCTCGCGATCTTCGGCGGCAAACGGCCGAACGGGGATCCGTTCGTCTTCTACGAGCTCGTCGTCGGCACCTGGGGCGGCACGCCCGAGGCGGACGGCAACGACGGCCTCACGAATCCGGCGAGCCTCGCCGCGAACATCCCGGTCGAGGTCGCCGAGTCGGAGTATCCGATCGTCGTCGAGCGCTACGGCCTCGTGCCGGACTCGGGCGGCGCAGGACTCCACCGCGGCGGGCTCGCGATCGAGCGCGTCTGGCGCTGCCTGACGCCGCGGACGTCGCTGATCGTCCGCTCCGACCGGGCCAAGCATCCGCCCTACGGGCTCGCGGGCGGCGGTCCCGGCGCGCTCTCGGCGAACGTGCTGCGCCATCCCGACGGGAGCTCCGAGTCGCTGCCGCCGATGCTCTCGATCGAGATCGAGGAGGGCGACATCTACGAGCACCGGACCGCGGGCGGCGGTGGCTGGGGCGACCCGTTCCAACGAGACCCCGCAGCGGTGGCCGACGACGTCAAGAACGAGAAGGTCACTCATGAGGCGGCGCTGCGGCTCTACGGAGTCGTGGTCGCCGCCGACGGCAGCGCGGAGAGGAGAAGCGGTTGAGCGAGCGAGCCGACGCGGTCGTGATCGGCGGCGGGATCATCGGGGCGAGCGTCGCCCACTTCCTGACGAAGCTCGGCTACGGCCGGGTGACCCTCGTCGAGAAACGGGAGCTCTGCGGGGGCTCGACTCGGTACTCGGCCGCGCACATCCGCCAGCACTACTCGAACGAGGTCGCGATCCGGCTCGCGGTCCGCGGCGCCGGGATGTTCGCGAACGCCGAGGAGAAGCTCGGCGGGCCGGTCGGCTTCGTCCAGCACGGCTACATGGTGATCGCGCCCGCCGACCAGGAGCAGGCGATCCGCGACGTCGTCCCTTTGCAGCGGCGCTTCGGCGTGCAGACGGAGATCCTGACGCCCGAGGAGGTCGCGCACCGCTGGCCCGAGCTCGACGTCGAGGGAGTCGCCCTCGCCTGCTTCGAGCGGACGTCGGGCTACGCCGATCCGGTCGCGACCGTGCGCGCGCTCGTCCGCTCCGCCGAGCGCGACGGGCTGGACGTGCGCGAGGGCTGCGAGGTGACGGGCATCGAGACCGCGGCCGGCCGGGTGACGGGCGTCGTCACCACCGAGGGCGCGATCGCGACCGGAGTCGTCGTCAACGCCGCGGGCCCCTGGGGCGACCGGATCGGCCGGCTGGCCGGGATCGACTATCCGCTCCGGTTCAGCCGCGAGCACGAGGCCGTCTTCGAGGCGCCGGCGGGCTTCGGCGAGCTCCCGGTCCTCTCCGACGCGACGCAGCAGCTCTACTTCCGCCGCTACGGGGAGGGCAAGGTGCTCGTCGGCGAGGGGTGGCCGAAGGAGCTCGAGCCGGCCGATCCCGAGACCTACGACGACGGCACCGACGAGGCGCACCTGGCCCGGATGGTGCCGAAGCTCGTCCGGCGCCTGCCCTCGCTCGCGGCGACGCTCGGGAGCGCCGGCTACGGCGGCGCGTACGTGACGGGCTACTCCGGCGTCTACGACATCACGGAGGACTGGTACCCGATCGTCGGCGAGGAGGAGCTCGGCGGCTACTACTCGGCCTTCGGCGGCAGCGGCCACTGCTTCAAGCTCGGGCCCGCGATCGGCGAGTCGCTCGCGGCCGTGATCGCGGGCGAGCAGCCGGAGATCGAGCTCTCGAGCCTCTCGGGCGCGCGCTTCGCCGAGGGTCGCACCTTCGGGTCCGTGTGGGGGCCGGGCAACCGCGCGTGAAGATCACCTCCGTCACGGCGACGCCGCTCGCAATCCCGCTCGCGCGTCCCTTCCACTGGCGCTCCGGGCGTGCAGGAGCGCGCGAACCTCGTCCTCTTCACGGTCGAGACCGACGCGGGCGCGACGGGTTACGGCGAGTCGATCTGCGAGGACCCAGCCGCGGTCGTCTCCTACGGGAACCTGATGGCCGAGGCGTTCGTCGGCCGCTCGCCCGGCGACGTCGAGGCGATTCTCGGCGAGCTCTGGCGCGAGGGCCGCTGGCGCTTCACCCCGCACTGGTCGCAGCAGATCGCGAGCGGGATCGAGGTCGCGTGCTGGGACGCGCTCGGGAAGGCGCTCGGCGTGCCCGCGTCCACCTTCCTCGGCGGGCGCGTCCGCGAGGAGGTCGACTTCATGGCCTTCCCGCAGGGCGACACGGCCGAGGAGCTCGCCAGGGACGCGGCGGCGCTCGCGCAGGAGGGCCATCGCGTCGTCTACCTCAAGGTCGGCCGCGCGGACCGCGACGACGAGGAGATCGTGGCGGCCGTGCGCGAGGCGATCGGGCCGGAGCCGCTGCTGCGGGTGGACGCGAACGAGGCGTGGGACGTGCCCGGCGCGGTCGACGCGATCCGCAGGCTCGAGCCTTACGACCTCGACTGGGTCGAGCAGCCGGTCGCCGCGGGGAACGTCGCCGGCCTCGCCTGGGTCCGGCGCTCGGTCGAGACCAAGATCGCGGCCGACCAGGCCGTCTTCACGAACCACGAGCTCCGCCTCGTCCTCGAGCAGGAGGCCGCGGACGCGATCGTGATCGGGAGCCACGAGACGGGCGGGCTCTGGCGGCTGCGCCAGCTCGCCCACCTCGCCGAGACGTACGGGATCCCGGTCAACCGCCACGCCTGCGTCGAGAGCGCGATCTCGACGTTCGCGGCGCTGCAGGTGCTGGCGTGCCTGCCGAACCTGACTCCCGGGAACCAGGTGATGCACCACCTCCTCGCCGAGCAGCTCGTGACGACGCCGCTCGACCTGACCGGCGGCCGCGTCGCCGTGCCCGATGCGCCGGGGCTCGGCTTCGAGCTCGACCTCGACGCCGTCGAGCGGCTGACCGTCCGCTGATGGACCCGATCACGTTCGAGGTGATCCGGAACGCGCTCGTCGCGGCGACGGACGAGATGGTGCTGACGCTGCGCCGCAGCGCGTACTCCACGAACATCAAGACGCGCTCCGACTTCTCGTGCGCGTTCTTCGACGCCGAGCTCCGCGCGGTGGCGCAGGGCTTCACCCAGCCGGTCCACCTCGGCTCGATGGTCGAGCAGGTGCCGCGCGCGATCCTCGACTACGGCCCCGAGAACCTCGAGCCCGGCGACGCGATCATCACGAACGACCCGTTTCCGAGCGGGGTGCACCTGAACGACATCAGCCTGATCTCGCCGGTTCACGCGGACGGCGAGCTGCTCGGCTACGTCGCCAACCTCGCCCACCACGTGGACGTCGGCGGCGGCGCCCCGGCCTCGATCGGCGCCTTCCGCGAGGTCTTCCAGGAGGGGGTGATCATCCCGCCGGTCAAGGTCGTCGCGGGCGGCCGGATCGTCGGCGACGTCTTCGACCTGATCCTCGCCCAGATCCGCTCCAAGCACGAGACCGCGGGCGACTTCCGCGCCCAGATCGCCGCCAACGCGACCGGCGTCCGGCGCGTGCAGGCGCTGGTCGAGCGGCGCGGGCGCCCGACGGTGGTGGCGGCGATGGCCGAGCTGCTCGAGTACACGACACGGCGCACGGAATTTGAAATTTCGAATCTGCCGTCCGGTGTCTACGACGCCGAAGGCTTCGTGGACACCGACGGCTACTCCGACGAGCCGGTCCGGCTCCGGGTGCGAATCGAGATCGGCGAGGGTGCCGTTCGGTTCGACCTGAGCGGCTCCGACCCGCAGCGGCGCGCGCCCGTCAACTCCACCTACGCCCAGACGTTCTCGGCCTGCGCGTACGCGGTCAAGTGCCTGATCGACCCCGACCTGCCCGTGAACGACGGCTTCTACCGGGCGGTGAGCGTCGACGCGCCGAAGGGGACGGTGACGAACTGCACCTGGCCGAGCCCCGTCGTCGGCGGCTGGGAGACCCAGACCCGGCTCGTGGACGTGATCTTCCGCGCCCTGCTTCCCGCGCTGCCGGAGCGGCTGCCGGCGGGGACGAAGGCGATGATGTGCCATGCGGGCTTCGGCGGCGTCGACGAGCGGACGAACGAGTACTCCTGCTTCCTCGAGACGTTCGGCGGCGGCTACGGCGCCCGGTTCGCGAGCGACGGGCCGGACGCCGTCCAGGCGCACGGCCAGAACACGGAGAACGCGCCGGTCGAGGAGACGGAGCTGAGCTACCCGGTGCGGATCGGGTGTCTCGCGCTCGTCGACGACTCCGAGGGCGCAGGGCGCTTCCGCGGCGGCCTCGGCCTGCGGAAGGACTTCGTCTTCGACCGGGCGACGACCTTCACGGTCCTCGCCGACCGGACGCTCGCGGGGCCGGCGGGCGCGTTCGGAGGCCGGTCCGGGAAGCCCGCCGAGTACCTGCTGATCCGCGACGGCGTCGAGACCCGGCTGGGCGCGAAGACGACGTTCGAGGTCGAGCCGGGCGACACCGTCAGCTACCGGACCTGCGGCGGCGGCGGCTACGGCCCGCCCGAGGAGCGCGACCGCTCGCTCGTCGCGCGCGACGTCCGCGAGGGCAAGGTCAGCGCCGTCCGCGCGCGGGAGGTGTACGCGTGGCAGCCGTAGATCCGATCTCGTTCGAGGTGATCCGGAACGCGCTCGTCGCGGCGACCGACGAGATGGCGCTCGCCCTGAAGCGGAGCGCGTACTCGACGAACATCAAGACGCGCTCGGACTTCTCGTGCGCCTTCTTCGACGCCCGGCTGCGCTCGGTCGCCCAGGGCTTCGCCCAGCCGGTGCACCTCGGCTCGATGGTCGAGCAGGTTCCCCACGCGGTGCGCGCCTACGGCGCGGAGAACCTCGGGCCCGGCGACGTCCTCGTCACGAACGACCCGCACCCGAGCGGCGTCCACCTGAACGACGTCAGCCTGATCTCGCCGGTCTACTACGAGCGCGAGCTGATCGGCTACGTCGCGAACCTCGCCCACCACGTGGACGTCGGCGGCGGCGCGCCCGCGTCGATCGGGGCCTTCAAGGAGGTCTTCCAGGAGGGCGTGATCGTGCCGCCGGTGAAGCTCGTCGAGGGCGGCGCGATCGTCAAGGACGTCTTCCGGCTGATCCTCGCCCAGATCCGCTCGAAGGACGAGACCGCCGGCGACTTCCGGGCCCAGATCGCGGCGAACGCGACGGGCGTGCGCCGGGTGGCCGCGCTCGTCGACCGGCACGGGCGCGAGACGATCCTCGCGACGATGGAGGAGCTGCTCGCCTACACCGAGCGGCGCACGCTGGCCGAGCTCGCGGCGCTCCCGGCCGGGGTCTACGAGGCCGAGGGCTCGGTCGACAACGACGGCTACACGGACGAGCCCGTCCGCCTGCGGGCGCGGGTCGAGCTCGACGCGGCGGGCGTCCGCTTCGACCTGACCGGCTCCGACCCGCAGCGGCGCGCTCCGGTCAACTCGACCTACGCGATGTCGTTCTCGGCCTGCGCGTACGCCCTCAAGTGCCTGGTCGATCCCGACCTGCCCGTCAACGACGGCTTCTACCGGCTCGTCGACCTGCACGCGCCGGCGGGGACGGTGGTCAACTGCACCTGGCCTGCCCCGGTCGTCGGGGGCTGGGAGACCCACGCGCGCCTGGTCGAGGTGATCGTCCGTGCGCTGCTGCCCGCCTTCCCGGAGCGGCTCCCCGCGGGGACGAAGGGGATGATGTGCCAGGCCGGCTTTGGCTCGCTCGATGTCGCGGCCGGGAAGTACACGTGCTTCTACGACACGTTCGCGGGCGGCTACGGCGGCCGCTACGCGAGCGACGGCCCCGACGCCGTCCAGGCGCACGGCCAGAACACCGAGAACGCGCCGATCGAGGAGACCGAGCTCAACTACCCCGTGCGGATCGACGGTCTCTCGCTCGTGGAGGACTCCGAGGGGCCGGGCCGCTTCCGCGGCGGCCTCGGGCTCCGCAAGGACTACCTCTTCGACCTCCACACGACCTTCACGGTCCTCGCCGATCGGGACAAGGCCGGGCCGTGGGGCGCCTTCGGCGGCCGGCCGGGGCGGATCGCCGAGTACGTCCACCTGCGCGAGGGCGTCGAGACGCGGCTCTCCTCGAAGACCACGCTCGACCTCGTGCCGGGCGACGTGATCAGCGTCCGCACCTGCGGCGGCGGCGGCTACGGGCCGCCCGAGGAGCGCGACCCCGAGCGCGTGCTCAGGGACGTGCTCGAAGGAAAGGTCAGCGCCGAGCGGGCGCGCACGGTCTACCGCGTCGCGATCTCCGACCGGCGGCTCGACGCGCGCGGCGACCGAGGTGCTGCGCGCATGAGCGTCCGCGTCGCGGTCGACATCGGCGGCACCTTCACGGACGCGACCCTGATCGACGAGGCGACCGGCGAGGTCTCGATCGCCAAGGTGCTGACGACGCCCGCGGATCCCTCGGAGGGGTTCATGCAGGCGGTCGAGCGCGCGCTCGGCTCGGGCGCGGTCGACGCCGCGCAGGTCGGCTTCGTCGTCCACGCGACGACCGTGGCGACGAACGCGATCATCGAGGGAAAGATCGCGCGCGGCGGCTTCGTCACCACCGAGGGCTTCCGCGACCTGCTCGAGATCGCGCGCCAGGTGCGGCCCTCCCTCTACGACACGCAGTTCGAGAAGGCGAAGCCGCTCGTGCCCCGCGACCGCGCCGTGACGGTCGCCGAGCGGCTCGGCCCGGCCGGCGAGGTGCTGCGAGCGCTCGACGACGACTCCGTGCGCGCCGCGGCCGCGATCCTCCGGCGCGAGGAGGTCGAGTCCGTGGCGGTCTGCCTGCTCCACGCCTACGTCAACCCGGCCCACGAGCAGCGGGTCGGCGCGATCCTCGCGGAGGAGCTGCCCGGGATCCCGATCTCGCTCTCCGCCGAGGTGGCGCCCGAGTTCCGCGAGTACCTGCGCGCCTCGACGACCGTGATCAACGCGGTGATCCGACCCGTGGTCGAGCGCTACCTGGAGCGGATCGAGCGCCGCCTCGCCGACGCCGGGATTCGCGCGAAGCTGCTCGTGATGCAGTCGAGCGGCGGCGTCTTCAGCTCCGAGGCGGCGCGCAGCCGGCCGGTCTTCATGGTCGAGTCCGGCCCCGCCGCAGGGGTGATCGCCTCCGCGTACCTCGGCGAGACGCTCGGCCTTCCCGACATCCTCTCCTTCGACATGGGCGGCACCACCGCCAAGGTCGGCCTGATCCAGGGCGGGCAGCCGTCGGTGACGAAGAACTACAACGTCGGCGGTCACGCGGGCGCGGGAATCGGCGGGATGTCGCTCTCGGGCTACCCCGTGCGGACGCCGGTCGTCGACCTCGTCGAGATCGGCGCCGGTGGAGGCTCGATCGCCTGGGTCGACTCGGGCGGGCTGCTGCGCGTCGGCCCGCAGAGCGCCGGTGCCGACCCGGGGCCGGTGTGCTACCGGCGCGGCGGGATCGAGCCGACGGTGACCGACGCGAACGTCGTGCTCGGGCGGCTGAATCCGAGCTACTTCCTCGGCGGCGAGATCGGCCTCGACGTGGAGGGAGCGCGCCGCGCGATCGAGGAGCGCTGCGCCGCGCCGCTCGGCCTCGACGTGACCGAGGCGGCGAACGGGATCGTCGAGATCGCGAATGCGGCGATGGTCAATGCGCTCCACCTGATCTCCGTCCAGCGCGGCTACGACCCGCGTGACTTCGTCCTCCTCGGCTTCGGCGGCGCGGGGCCGGTGCACGCGAACGCGCTCGCCCGGGACGCCGAGCTGCCGACGCTGCTGATCCCGCGCAGCCCCGGCATCTTCTCCGCCACCGGCCTGCTCACGACCGACCTGAAGCTCGACGCCGCGGTGACGGTGATGCGCCGGCTCGACGACCTCGACGCCGACGAGGTCGAGGCGAGCTTCGCCCGGCTCGAGCGCACCGGCCGGCGCGAGCTGGAGCAGGAGGGGCTCGCGGACGCGGCGATCGGCTTCGTCCGCAAGATCGACCTCCGGTACGTGGGCCAGAGCTACGAGCTCACCGTCCCGGCCGAGCCCCTGAGCGGGGACGGCGGGCTGCTCGAGCGCTTCCACGCCGAGCACGACCGCACCTACGGCTTCAGCGCTCCCGAGGAGCAAGTCGAGGTCGTGAGCCTGCGGCTGACGAGCGTCGGGACGATCGCGAAGCCGCCCCCGCGAGCGCTGGAGGCGAGCGGCGAGGCCGAGCCGAAGGAGCGCCGGCCGGTCTACTTCGCCGAGTCGGTCGGGCTACGTCGACTGTCCGATCTACGACCGCTACGCCCTGTTGGCGGGCACGATGCTCGCCGGCCCCGCGATCGTCGAGGAGCTCGACTCGACCACCGTCCTCCACCCCGGCTACGGCCTGCTCGTCGACGAGACCGGCAATCTCGTGATCGAAAGGGAGCGCGCATGAGCTACGGCATCGTCGTCTCGAAGGACGTGCTGGTGGAGATGCGGGACGGGATCCGGCTCGCGACGGACCTCTACCGCCCCGCGCGCGAGGGCGAGCTCGTCCCGGGCCGCTACCCGACGATCGTCTGCGTGACGCCGTACGACAAGACCGAGCGCCGTTACACCGAGATCGCCGACTTCTTCGTCCCGCGCGGCTACGCCGTCGTCCTCCAGGACCTGCGCGACCGCCACCGCTCGGAGGGGACGGACGAGTACTTCCACAGCGCCACCCCGCACACGGGCGAGGACGGCTACGACACGATCGAGTGGATCGCCGCGCAGCCCTGGTCGAACGGCCGGACGGGAATGGTCGGCAGCTCCTACGCGGCGATCACCCAGATCCGGACGGCGCTCGAGCGGCCGCCGCACCTGACCGCGATCTGGCCCGACGTCGCCCCCACCAACACGTTCGAGCACCAGACCCGCGAGGGCGGCGCCATGCAGCTGCACATGTTCTGGGCGCTCTACATCCACGCCGCCGACGCGCAGGGCGTGCAGGACGACTGGGAGAAGCAGCGCGACGTCTTCGAGGACCTCCGGAACCTGCGCCGGCTCTTCTGGAGCTCGCCGCTCCAGCGCGACGAGCTCGCGCTCCGCCACGTCCCGACGCTCGCGCAGACGCTCGAGGACTACTGCACGCGCGGCGCCTACGACGAGTACTGGGCGAAGAAGGAGAACGACTTCACCCGCTTCTGGGCCGACCACGCCGACATCCCGGCGACGATGTCGACGGGCTGGTACGACCCGTTCCCGCACGCCGAGAGCGAGTACTTCGCCGCGATGACGGCGCAGAACGAGGCCCCGCAGCGGCTGATCGTCGGCCCCTGGAGCCACGTCGGGATGCGCGGCGACGCGAGCTGGACGCTCGACGTCGACTTCGGCCCCGACTCGGTCTGGGGCGTGCAGCGCTACTTCGAGGAGCAGCTCGCGTTCTTCGAGCGTTGGCTGCGGGAGGACGGCGAGGGTGCCCCCGCAGACGAGGCACCGATTCGCCTCTTCGTGATGGGCGGCGGCACCGGCCGGAAGACCGGGCTCGGGAAGCTCGACCACGGCGGCCACTGGCGCGAGGAGCACGAGTGGCCGCTCGCGCGGGCGCGTCCGACGACGCTCCATCTCCACGGCGACGGGTCGCTCCGTCCCGACCCGCCCGCTCGCGGAAGGCGAGCCGCGGCGCTTCACCTACGACCCGGAGGATCCGGTGCCGACGATCGGCGGTCTCTTCTGCGCGGTCGGCGAGCTCCCGTCGGGCGAAGGGGAGATCGAGCCGATGTGGGCGCGCCTCCTCAACCCGGCCCTCCTCCTGCGGAACATCATGACCCCAGGCCCCGCCGACCAGAAGGAGTCGGCCGACTACTTCACCGCGCGCGAGCCCTACGTGCGGCTCTCGGAGCGAGCCGACGTGCTCGTCTACGAGACCGAGCCGCTCGAGTCGCCGCTCGAGGTCACGGGCCGCGTGGCCGTCGAGCTTCTCGTCTCCTCGAGCGCGGTCGACACCGACTTCACCGCGAAGCTCGTCGACGTCTACCCGCCGAGCGAGGACTATCCCGAGGGCTACGACCTGATCCTCAACGACTCGATCATCCGCACCCGCTTCCGGGAGGGCTTCGACCGGGAGGTCTTCCTCGAGCCCGGGGTGGTCGTGCCCGTCTCGATCCTGCTCCCGCCGACCTCGAACCTGTTCGCGGCGGGTCACCGGATCCGGATCGATGTCTCCTCCTCGAACTTCCCCCGGCTCGAGCGCAATCCGAACACGGGCGAGCCGATCGGCCGCCACACCCACATGGTCAAGGCCGAGCAGGCGGTGCACGGCGGCACCGTGACGCTGCCCGTGATCCCGGCCGAGGCATGAACATCGATGCCGACCGCCTGCGCGACCTGACCCTCGAGCTCGTCCGGGTGGCGAGCCCGACCGGCGACACGGCCGAGGTCGCGCGGCTCTACGGCCGTCGGCTCGAGGCGAACGGAATGGAGGTCGAGCTCCTCGACGAGCGCTTCCCGCGAACGCCGATCGTGTTCGCGCGGCTGAAGGGGGATCGGCCCGGACCGACGATCGTCCTCAACGGCCACCTCGACACGGTTCCGATCCCCCACGAGCCGCCGCGCCTCGACGGCGACGCCATCTACGGCCGCGGCTCGGCCGACATGAAGGGGGCGCTCGCCTGCGCGGCCGAGGTTGCGCGCGTGGTGAGTGACCGCGGCTCGTTCCCGGGTGAGCTCGTGATCGTCGCGATCGGCCTCCACGAGGCGCCCGGCGGGCGCGGGGAGGACCTGACCTGGCTCCTCCGAGAGGGCGGGTTCACCTCCGACTACGCGGTCGTCTGCGAGCTCGCGGGCGACTCGTTCGTTCCCGCGCACATGGGCCAGGCGACGGTCGAGATCGAGATCTCGCGCCCCGGGATGCCGACGCACGAGCTGCAGACGCCGCCGGGGACGCCGCATCCGCTGCTCGCGGCGGGGAGGGTGATCGCCGCGATCGAGACGCTGAACGAGCGGCTCGCGCAGACCGAGCACGAGTGGGTCGGCGCCGAGACGGTGTTCCTCGGCGAGCTCCACGGCGGCGACTTCTACAACCGCTTCCCGACGACGTGCCGCCTCGTCGGCACGCGCCGCTGGGCCCCGGGAAACACGCTCGTGGCGGTGCGCGAGGAGCTCGAGGCGCTGCTCGCGCCGATCGCCGCCGAGACCGGTTGCGCGATCGAGCTCGACCTTCGGCTCGTCCGCGACAGCTACCGGATCGACCCGGAGGAGAAGCTCGCTGTCGCGCTCCGAGACGCCTACCTCGAGGTGACGGGGAACGAGCAGCCGCTCCGCGGGATGAAGGTCGTCGCCGACGGCGCCGTCTTCCACCAGGCCGGGATCCCGACCGTCTACCACGGCCCCACCGGCATGGGCGCGCACGCGGATGTCGAGTCGATGGGCGTGCCCGAGCTCGTCCGTGCGACGCAGGGTCTACCTCGCGCTCCTCGACCGCCTCTGGGCATGACCTACGACGAGCTCCGAGCGGGCTTCCGCTGGAGGCTGCCCGAGCGGCTCAACCTCGGGGTCGAGGTCTGCGAGCGCCAGCCGCGCGACGCGGCGGCGATCCTCGTCACCGACGGGCGCGAGCTCACCCGCCGCGTCACCTTCGGCGAGCTCTCGGACGACTCGAACCGGCTCGCGAACGCGCTCCGCGCCCGCGGGATCGGCGCGGGCGACCGCGTCGGAATCGCGCTCCCGCAGCGGCCGGAGACGGCGGTCGCCCACATCGCGACCTACAAGCTCGGCGCGATCGCGGTGCCGCTCTCGACCCGTTTCGGCCCCGACGCGCTCGCGATGCGGCTCGACGACGCGGAGCCTGCCGTCGTCCTCGCCGACCGCGAGCTCGAGGGAGTGGAGACGATCGACGTCGACCGCGACCTGCCCGCGCTCCTGGCGGCGGCCTCGGATCGGTTCGAGCCGGTCGCGACCGAGCCGGATACGCCGGCGCTGATCGTCTACACGTCGGGCACGACCGGGCCTCCGAAGGGCGCGCTCCTCGCCCATCGCGTCCTCCACGGGCATCTCCCGGGCTTCGAGCTCTCGCACGACTTCTTCCCTCAGCCGCGCGACCTGATCTGGTCGCCGGCCGACTGGGCCTGGATGGGCGGCCTCTTCGACGTGCTCATGCCCGGCCTCTACCACGGCCGTCCCGTGCTCGCGTTTCAGATGCGGAAGTTCGATCCGGAGCTGACGCTCGACCTGATCCCGCGGCTCGGCGTGCGCAACCTCTTCCTGCCCGCGACGGCGCTGCGGTTGCTGGCCGCCCACGACGGCCCGGCCCTCTCGCTGCGCACGCTCGCGAGCGGCGGCGAGATGGTCGGCGAGGAGACGGCGACGTGGTGCTCCGAGCGGCTCGGCGCCAGGCTGAACGAGTTCTACGGTCAGACCGAGGCGAACCTGCTGATCGGCAACTGCGAGGCGTGGCCGGCGAAGCCGGGCTCGATGGGGCGGGCGTACCCGGGCCACGACGTCCGGCTCGTCGACGGCGAGCTCACGGTCGGCGTGGAGAAGCGATCCTGTCGTCTTCCTCGGCTACTGGCGGAACGAGGCGGCGACGGCCGAGAAGGTGCGCGACGGCCGGCTCCACACCGGAGACCTGGCCGAGGTGGACGACGAGGGCTATTTCAAGTTCGTCGGCCGCACGGACGACCTGATCTCGAGCGCCGGCCACCGCATCGGGCCGGGCGAGATCGAGGACTGCCTCGTCCGCCATCCGGCCGTCTCGCTGGCCGCGGTGATCGGGATTCCGGACGCGGTTCGCGGCGAGGCGATCAAGGCGTTCGTCGTCGCGTCCGCCCCGTCGGAGGAGCTGGCCGCCGAGCTGAAGGCACTCGTCCGCGAGCGCCTCGCCGCCTACGAGGTCCCGCGCGAGCTCGAGTTCGTGGACGAGCTGCCGCTGACGACCTCGGGGAAGATCCGCCGGAACGAGCTGCGCGATCGAGAGGCGTTGCGGCGGACTGGATCTCAGTAGGCCGCGCGGTGAATCAGATCGGTGCGGAGTCCTGCGGCTCCCAGCCGAGCAGGTCGCGGGCGTGGTCGAGATCCCAGAAGCGGCGCGGGTTTCCGGAGACGCCGTAGACGACCGCCCACGACACGTCCTCGACGTCGAGGCACCGGGCGATCAGCTCGGCGCAGTCTCGCCGGCTCAGCCAGACGGCGCGCAGGCGGTTGCGGCGGCCCTCGGCGTCGAGCTCGAGCAGGGGATTCGGGGTCGGCTGCGTCGGGTCGTCGTTCGCGCGGACGGCGCCGATCCGGAGGCAGAAGACGCGCAGGCCGTAGCGCTCCATGTACATCCGCCCGAGCGCCTCCCCGTACGCCTTCGAGACGCCGTACAGCGAATCGGGCCGGATCTCGGCCGTGTGGTCGTAGCTCCGCTCGTCGTCCGGGTCGTACAGCTCGGGCGCGCCGTCCAGCTCGTACATGCCGACCGCGTGATTGGAGGACGCGAACACGACGCGCTCCACTCCCGCCTGGTGCGCCGCCTCGAAGACGTTGTAGGTGCCGACGATGTTGTTGCGCAGCACGTCGTCCCAGGGCGTCTCGAGCCCCGCCGAGGCAGCAAGATGCACGACCGCGTCGACGTTCTCGAACGCGGGCCGGATCGCGTCGAGCTCGGAGATGTCGGCGACGTGGCTCGGGAACTCCTGCGGCGTCAGCGTCAGGGAGACGAGCTCGTACCGCCCGGCGAGGTGCTCCCTCACCGCGGTGCCGATCACGCCTTCGGCGCCGGTGACGAGGATGCGGCGCGCGCTCATGGAGCGGAGCTTCCCAGGTTGGAGAGCCGGTGTCGCAGTTCGTCCGCCAGCTGCGGCCGCGCCGCCGAACGGCAGCCGCGCGTGGCCCAGCGCGCCGAAGGCGGCGCCGTCGACGACTGGCAACCCCGCCGCAAGCAGGTCTTCCGACGACACCTCGCCGAGCTCGAGCCAGAGGAACGGTGTCGCAGCCGGGAGCGGGGCGCTCAGGCTCGGATGGTCGGCGACGACGGCGTGGGCGGCGTCTCGGTCCGCGCGGTAGCGGGCCGCCAGCTCCTCGAGCCAGTCCGTTGGGCCTTCGAGCGCCGCGGTCGCCGCGCGCTGGACGACGTGGCCGACGCGGATCACGTCCCACTCGAGCTCTCTCAGGCACGCGTCGACCACCCGTCGGCTCCGCCGCGACGAAGCCGATCCGCCAACTCGGCAGCGCGAGGCTCTTGCCGAGGCTACGGATCAGGATCACGTCCGGCGTTCCCCACAAGCTCGCGAGCTCGCCCTCGTGGATGCAGCGCTCGTACGCCTCGTCCGCCACCACCGTCAGGCCGTGGCGCGAGGCGAGCGCGAGCAGATCGTCGAGCTCCGCCCGCGTCGGCAGCCGCCCGTCGGGGTTGTTCGGGTTCGTGAGGACGAAGGCCCGCGAGCTCGCGGTCACCTCCCGCTCGATCGCCTCCGGATCCCAGCCCGCCGCCGCGACGAACCTGCCGCCGGCCCGCTCGATCACGCCCCGGAAGAAGTAGCACGGCGTCGGGACGATCACCTCGTCGCCGGCCTCCAGGATCGCGCGGAAGACGAGGTTGAGCGCGTGCATGGCGCCGTTCGTGACCAGGAGCTCGCGCTCCGGGTCGGCCGGAGTCGGCAGGCTGGACGCGATCGCCTCGCGGAGGGCGAGGTGGCCGCGACTCGGCGGCGTCACCTCGTGCTCGTCGAGCGCGGCCAGCACCGCCTCGCGCACGTGCGGCGGGAGCGGCGCGGCGAGCGTGCCCTTCAGCGGCAGGAGGTCGGCGCGGCCCGCGAGCGCGCGCTCGGCCGCGATCGACGGCATCGCGTCGTCTCTCACCGGACGACTCCTCCCGCCCGCGCCCCCGTCGGCGACTCCGTCGGCCCATGCGCGCTCGCCCGCGATCCAGACCCCGACGACGCCCTCGGCGAGGCTCAGCGGGCTCTCGTAGGTCGCCGTGTCCACGTAGCGGGCAGGATCCAGGAGGACGAGGTCGGCGCGCTTACCCACCTCGATCCGGCCGCGATCCGCAAGCCCGAAGCGATCGGCGGCCCGTGCCGTCAGCCGAGCGATCGCCTCGTCCGGCGGCAGCAGGCCGTCGCGCAGGCAGAAGCGGCCGAGGAACCGGGCCGCGCTCCCCGCGACCCGCGGATGCGGCTTGGCCCCGAAGATCCCGTCCGAGCCGAGCAGCATCAACGGGTGGGCTGCGATCCTCCGAACGGCCTCCTCGGAGGCGTAGTGCAGGATCATCTGCACGTCGAGCTCGGACTCGAGCAGCAACTCCGCGACCGTCTCGACGGGCTCGCCGCCGCGCTCGGCGAGGCTCACGCCGTCGGCCATGATCCGCTCCGGGCCGAGTGTGCCGAGGAGGTTCTCCCAGCCGGGAAGGCCGTGCTCGACGTCATTCGCGATCCGCGCCACCTGCGACTCGTCGCGCAGCCTCGCCAGGGTCGCCGTCGCGCCGCCCTCTTGCGCCCACGCGGGCAGCAGGCTCGCGAGCAGGGTGCAGCCGGCGCCGTAGGGGTACTGGTCGAAGGTGACGCCCTCGGCTCCCTCGAGCCGCTCGAGCAGCGGCTCGATCAGCCCCTCGTCGGCGAGCGACTTCAGATGCGAGACGTGGAGTGAGGCGCCCGAGCGGCGCGCGACCTCGAGCATCTCGTCGATCGCCGCCAGCAAGCCGGCACCCTCGTTGCGGATGTGGGGGACGATGGGCGCCCCGACCTCCGCGGCCACCTCGGCCAGCGCGACGAGCTCGTCGGTGTCGGCGTGCGCGCCCGGGAGGTAGACGAGGCCGAAGGAGAGGCTCGTCGCGCCCGCCGCGAAGCCTGCTCGGACCTCGTGCCGCATCGCCTCCAGCTCCCCGGCCGTCGGCGGCCGCCGCTCGCCGCCGATCACCGTGTCGCGCACCGCGCCGTGGCCGATCGAGGGGACGAGCGAGATCGCGGGACGCGTCGCGGCGAGGGCGTCGAGGTACTCCGCGAGCGTCGTCCACGGCCACTCGTCCGGCCCCGGCCCCTCGACGCCGCGCAGGTAGTCGCGCCGCTCGGCCCAGCGGCCCGCCGCGACCGGCGCGGGGCCGAGCCCGTCGGGGCAGATCACCTGCGTCGTCACGCCCTGCGCGAGCACCTCGGTCAGCAGCGGCTCCTCGAACGAGCGGAGCGCGCTGTGCGCGTGCACGTCGACGAAGCCGGGGCAGAGCCAGAGGCCGTCGGCGTCGACCACCTCGCCGGTGAGTTCGCTCCCGATCGCTGCGATCTCGCCCTCGGCGATCCCCACGTCGACTTGCCGCGGCGGGCCGTCGCCCGGATAGACCGTGGCTCCTCGGATCACCGTGAGCGCGTTCACGGTGGCGGCGGGAGGAGAACGGCGCCTTCCGAGGCCGACCCGACGAGCGCGCGGTAGCGCGCGAAGACGCCGCCGGAGTAGCGGAGCGGGGGCGGCCGCCAGTCGGCCAGGCGCTCGGCGAGCTCGGCGGGTTCGAGGTCGATCGAGAGCGTCCTGGCGTCGAGGTCGATCGCGATCAGGTCGCCGTCGCGGACGACCGCGAGCGGCCCGCCGCGCGCCGCCTCGGGCGCCACGTGGCCGACCATCAGCCCCCGGGTCGCGCCGGAGAAGCGGCCGTCGGTGACGAGCGCGACCGACTCGCCGAGGTCCGCACCGACGACCGACGCGGTCACGCTCAGCATCTCCCGCATCCCCGGGCCCGCCCGCCGGGCCCTCGTAGCGGACGACGAGCACGTCACCGGCCCGCACGGCGCCCGAGCGCACCGCGTCGGTGCACGCCTCCTCGCCGTCGAACACGCGCGCCGGGCCGGTGTGCGCGCGGCGCTCGGTGCCGGCGAGCTTCACGAGGCTCCCCTCGGGAGCCAGGTTGCCGCGCAGGGCGTAGAGGGCGCCCGTCGGCTTGAACGGCGCTTCGAGCGGGAGCAGCACCTCGCCGTCGGGGGGCGGCGCGGCGGCGGTCGCCTCGCCGATCGACGGGCCTTCGACGGTCGGCGCGGAGCCGTCGAGGTGCCCGCCGCGCACGAGCTCGCGAATCAGGGCGGCGGTGCCGCCGACCCGGTGGAAGTCGGCCGCCATCCAGCGACCGGAAGGCGCGAGCGCGGCGAGCACCGGCGTCCGCTCGCCGACCTCGGTCAGATCCTCGAGCGTGAGCTCGACGCCGGCCTCGCGCGCGATCGCGAGCAGATGCAGGATCCCGTTCGTCGAGCCGCCGCTGCCGACGATTCCCGCCATCGCGTTCAGCAGGGCGCGCCGATCGAGGAACCGCCGCGCGGTCGTGCCCTCCTCGGCGAGGCGCACGGCCAGGCTCCCGGCTCGGGTCGCCGCCTCGTCCTTCGCCTCGCGCTCGTCGGCGGGAACGAGGCCGTCCCCGATCCGCGCGATCCCGAGGCAGTCGATCGCCACCGCCATCGTGTTGGCCGTGAAGTGCCCGGCGCACGTCCCGGCCCCCGGACACGCGTGCCGCTCGAGCTCGTCGAGATCGGCGCGCGGCAGCAAGCCCCGCTCCTCCGCGCCGACGGCCTCCCAGACGTCCTGGATCGTCACGTCGCGGCCGCGCCAGCGGCCGGCGCGCATCGGGCCGCCGAAGAGGACGACCGCGGGCTTGTCGACGCGCGCGAGTGCCATCAGCGCGGCGGGGCCGGTCTTGTCGCAGCCGACGACGCAGACGAGCGCGTCGAAGTCGTGGGCGTGCACCATCAGCTCGATCGAGTCCGCGATCACCTCGCGCGAGATCAGCGATGCGCGCATCCCCGGGGTCGCCTGCGACTGGTTGTCGGAGACGGCGATCGTGTTGAAGTGGAGCGGAACCCCGCCGGCGGCAGTCACCCCGTCGCCGACGCTCGCGGCGAGCTCGAGGTGGTTCAGGTTGCAGGGCATCGTCCCCGTCCACGTCGAGGCGATCCCGACGATCGGCCCGTCGAGCCGCGCCGGGTCGATCCCGAGCGCGCGGAAGTGGGCGCGGGCACCGGCCCGCTCGGCGCCGCTTCGCAGCCCGGCGCGGGCACGCCGCCGAAGCTCGTCCTGCGGCGTCGACGGCCGGTCGGGCACGGGCCGAGCCTAGAGCACCGGTGGCTCGACGACAGGCAGGACGACGCGCGAGGGATAGACGTCCGTGTGCAGCACCGTCTGCTGGGCGACCACGATCCGCGTGCTCGTCCCCACGTCCTCGCCGTTGTTCAGGTTGCGGCTGAAGCGCGGGAAGCTCGAGCTCGTCACGTCGACGCGGATCCGGTGGCCCCGCTCGAAGACGTTCGCGAGCGGGTAGCAGCGGATCCGGTACTCGGCGACCTCGCCCGGCTCGAGCAGCTCGGTGCTCTCGCCGGCCTCGGAGCCCCGGTAGCGCGCGCGGATGATCCCCTCGGTGAGGAAGATCGAGCGGCCGTCGGGATAGACGTCGCAGACCCGCACGACGAAGTCGGTGTCCTTCGCGCTCGACGCGGCGAAGAGGACGAGCTCGACCGGGCCGATCGCCTCCAGGTCGCGCTCGAGCTCGTCGCTCGTGTACGAGAGCACGTCGGCGCGGGCCTCGAGCACCCGCTGATCCCAGGGGCCGGGGAGGATCGGCTGGGACGCGCCCTGCGTCATCGTCAGCACCGAGTTGACGCCGCCGATCGTCGGCACGGGATCCTCGGGGTCGTACGTGTAGCGGTCGGCCGGCTCGTCGGAGCGCGGCACGTCGAGGTCGAGCCGCCCGCCCGCGCGGAGGTAGAACGGCGTGAATTCGGTTCCGGCGAGCGGCCACTCGCTCTCGCCGCGCCATTCGTTCCGGCCGAGGACGAAGAGCTCGAGCGGCGGGCGCTCCTCCCAGTCGTTCCCCTCGTCGCGGAGGTAGCGGTCGTAGAAGGCGAGCTCGTGGTCGCGGATCACGGTCACCCCGGCGGAGAGGTCGACGTCGGCCCGGAAGCTCTCGACCTCCTCCTCGTGCGACCACGGCCCCATCAGGACGCGGTTCGGAACCCCCGCGTCGATCCCCGCGAAGGAGCGTAGGTGCGAGCCGGAGTAGGGGTCGAACCAGCCGCCCTGCTGGAAGATCGGCACCGTCACCGCCTCGGGCCGGTGGCGGAACTGCTGCCAGTACGCATCGTTCTCCTGGTGCTCCCACCACTCGCGCCAGTAGCCGACCTTGCGCCCGATCGCGACCTCGTCGAGCTCGACGAGCGGCAGGTGGCCGAGGACGCGGTCGTTCAGCATCAGGTCGCGCGCGCTCGGGCCGGTGATCAGGCCGAGCGCGCTCGTCCAGAGCGTCGCCGCGCCGAGCGTGAGCGCGAGCTGGAAGGCGCCGCCGGTGAAGTAGCCGTCCCAGAAGTAGTCGTCGTGGATCACCTGCGGCGCGACGCAGGCCAGGTTCGGATGGCCGAGGTGGAGCAGCTGCCACTGGACGAGCGCCCCGTAGCTCCGGCCCCAGGTGCCGATCCGCCCGTTGCACCACGCCTCGCCGGCGGCCCAGGTCAGCGAGTCGTGCGCATCGGGGCCGTCCTGCGCCCACGCGACGAACTCGCCCTCCGACTCGTAGCGGCCGCGCACGTCGGAGACGACGGCCGCATAGCCGCGCTGCGCGAACCAGACGCCCCAGCCGACGAAGCGCTCGCGCGTCGACTCGTACGGCGTCCACTGGTAGATCGTCGGGTGCGGCCCGCCGGAGAGCGGGAGATAGACGTCGGCCGAGAGGGAGATCCCGTCGCGCATCGGCACCCGCTGGTCGTGCAGCAGCCGAACGTCCTGGAGGCCGCTCACCCGCCGGCGGACGGCGTCTCGGGGATCTTCGTCCCGGCGAAGTGGCAGGCGGCCCCGTGCGAGTCGCCGTGATCCTCGAGCAGCGGCTCGACCTCGGCGCAGATCGGCTGCGCGATCGGGCAGCGCGTCCGGAAGCGGCAGCCGGAGGGCGGGTCGATCGGGCTCGGGACGTCGCCCTTGAGCACGATTCGCTGGTGCTTGCGGCCCGGGATCGGCTCCGGGTTCGCCGAGAGGAGCGCCTGGGTGTACGGATGGAGCGGCCGGGCGAAGAGGTCGTCCGAGGTCGCGAGCTCGACGACCTTCCCGAGATACATGACCGCGATCCGGTCCGAGATGTAGCCGACGACCGCGAGATCGTGCGCGACGAAGAGGTACGTGAGGTTGAACTCCTGCTTCAGCTCGACGAGCAGGTTCAGCACCTGCGACTGGATCGAGACGTCGAGCGCCGAGACGGGCTCGTCGGCGACGATGAACTTGGGGCGCAGGACGAGCGCGCGCGCGAGGCCGATCCGCTGTCGCTGGCCGCCGCTGAACTGGTGCGGGTAGCGACCGGCCGACTCGGCGCTCAGGCCGACGCGCTCGAGCACGTCGAGCACCGCCTCATTCCGTGTCTTGCGCTCGAGCCGGTGGATCCGGAGGCCCTCGCCGACGAGGTCGCCGACGGTCTTCCGGGGGTCGAGGGAGCCGACGGAGTCCTGGAAGACGATCTGCATGTGCCGACGCATCGCCTTCAGGTCGGAGTTGCCGAGGCGCAGGATGTCGACCCCGTCGAACTCGATCTCGCCGGCGGTCGGCTCGAGCAGCCGCAGCAACGTGCGCCCGAGCGTCGACTTGCCGCAGCCCGACTCGCCGACGAGGCCGACCGTCTCGCCGCGGAAGACGTCGAGGTCGACGCCGTCCACCGCTTGCAGCTGGCCGACCGTGCGCCCGAGGATCCCCTTCTTGACCGGAAAGTGCTTCTTCAGCCCGCGGGTCTTCAGGAGCACGTCGGCCGGCTCGCCGCCCGTCCCGAGGTCGAGGCGCGTCGTCGAGAGGTCGACGCTCACGCCGTCAGCTCCGTCCGCGCACGCGGTTCGCGACGGCCGTGCTCGCAGAGCCAGCAGGCGGACTCCTGCGGCGGCACGGGTAGAAGCGGCGGGTCGACCTCGACGCACTTCTGGAACACGTAGTCGCAGCGGGGCGCGAAGCGGCACGCCTCGGGCCATTCGAGCGGGCTCGGGACGACGCCGCGGATCGCCTTCAGCGGCGTCGAGTAGCGCATCCCGAGGAGCGGGATCGAGTCGAGCAGCGCCTCGGTGTACGGGTGCTGGGGGCTCGAGAAGATGTCCGCGACCGGGCCGCGCTCGACGATCCGGCCCGCGTACATCACCGCGACCTCGTCGACCATCTCCGCGACGACGCCGAGGTCGTGGGTGATCAGCAGGATCGCCATCCCGAGCCGCTCGCGCAGCTCCTTCATCAGCTCGAGGATCTGCGCCTGCACGGTCACGTCGAGGGCGGTCGTCGGCTCGTCCGCGATCAGGAGCTTCGGGTCGGACGAGAGCGCCATCGCGATCATCGTGCGCTGGCGCATCCCGCCGGACATCTGGTGCGGGTAGTCCTTCACCCGGCGCTCCGGCGAGGGGATCCCGACGAGCTGCATCATCTCGATCGCGCGCTGCCAGGCCTCGCGCTTGTTCTTGCCCTGGTGCAGCTGCACGGCCTCGGCGATCTGGTCGCCGACCGTGAAGACCGGGTTCAGGGACGTCATCGGCTCCTGGAAGATCATCGAGATCTCGTTGCCGCGGATCTTCCCGAGCTCGTCCTCGCTCAGCGCGGCGAGATCGCGTCCGCCGAAGTGGATCCGCGAGCCCTCGGCGATCCGGCCCGGGCGGTCGATCAGGCGCATCACCGAGAGCGCGGTCACGGACTTGCCGCTGCCCGACTCGCCGACGATCGCGAGCGTCCCGCCCTCCGGGATCGCGAAGTCGACGCCGTCGACCGCGCGCAGGAAGCCCTGGCGCGTGTCGAAGCCCGTGCGCAGGTGCTCGACCCGCAAGTAGCTCGTTCACGACTCGCGGCCTGCTTCCGCTTCGGCCTCGGGCCCGCGGGCGGCGGCACGGGAACGGCGATGTGCTGCTCGAGCAGGCCGAGCACCTTGCGCCGGATCGCGCGTCTGCATCGTGGCGAGGAGGACTCGGTGGTCCTCGGCCATCTGCTCCAGGCTCGAGCTGCGGCCGTAGCGGTAGAAGTAGGCGCGGATCCTGGGCCAGATGCTGCGCCAGATCTGCAGCGTGTGCGTCTGCCCCGAGGCGGTGATCACGAGGTCATGGAAGCGGAGGTCGGCCTCGACCGACTTCGTCAGGTCGCCGGCCTTCGCCGCCTGCTCCATCAGCCACACCTGCTTCGCGACCTCCGCGAAGTCGTCCTCGGTCATCGTCTCGAGCGCCTTCGCGAAGCTGTAGCGCTCGACGGTGAGGCGGATCGGGATCAGGACGTGCTGCACCTCCTCGTCCGAGACGCCGAGCACGACCGCGCCGCGGTAGGGGAGCGACATCACGAGCCCCTCGTTCTCGAGCTGGCGGAGCGCCTCGCGCACGGGCCCGCGGCTCGTCCCGAGCTCCGTCGAGAGCGTCGACTCGATCAGCCGCTCGCCCGGCTCGAAGCGCCCGGCGATGATCGCGGTGCGCAGGATCTCGACGACCTGCTGGCCGCGGGGGCCGCCTTTCGCGCCCGCCGCGACCTCGACGGCGGGGACCTCTACGATCTCGGGTTCGACGGCCATGTAGACAATCTCGAAATGGTTGACAATCTTCGGGCGCGGGCTCTAGTCTAACGGTCTCCGGTGCTGATCACCAAGGTCGAGACCACTGCGGTACGCACCCCGATGCGGGATCCGCTCGTCTGGCCCGGAGGAACGCGACATTCGGCCTCCGGCCTGCTCGTCCAGATCCACACCGACGAGGGGCTCGTCGGGGTCGGGGAGGCGCCCGGGCCGACGCTGCCGACGATCCAGACGATCATCGACCGGGAGCTCGCCCAGTTCGCGCTCGGCCAGGATCCGCTCCGCGTCGAGTGGCTCGTCCACCGGATGGAGGAGTTCTCCCGGAACTGGAGCCGGATCGCGAGCTACGCGATCGCGGGGATCGAGATCGCTCTCCTCGACCTGAAGGGGAAGGCGCTCGGCGTCCCGGTCGCGGAGCTGCTCGGCGGCTTCTCGCGCGACCGCGTGCCCGTCGTCGGCTACCTCTTCATCGACGAGCCCGAGGCGAATGCGGCGAAAGCCGCGGCGTTCGTCGAGGCGGGCTACACCGAGCTGAAGCTGAAGGTCGGCCGCGACTTCGAGCAGGATCACGACACCCTGGCGGCGATCCGCGACCGCGTGGGGAAGGACGTGAGGATCCGGATCGACGCGAACATGATCTGGAGCGTCCCGGCGGCGATCAAGTGGATCAAAGGGCTCGAGCAGTTCGACCTCCAGTACGTCGAGCAGCCGGTGCCCGACTTCGACCTGGCAGGGCTGGCGCAGGTCCGGCGCTGCGTCTCGGTGCCGATCGCGGCGGACGAGGCCTGCACCGACGTCCGCTCCGCGCTCGAGCTGATCAAGGCCGACGCCTGCGACGTCTTCGTCGTCTACCCGTCCGAGGCGGGCGGCCTGCGCCGGGCGCATCAGATCGGCGCGCTCGCCGACGCGGCCGGAAAATGGTGCGCGATCGGGAGCTGGGCCGAGCTCGGCGTCGCGACCATGGCCAACGCGCACGTCGTCGCCGCGTCGTCGAACTTCCCGTTCGCGAACGACACCCACTACCCGCTCCAGGAGTTCGACGTCCTCACGGAGCCGCTCGAGATGTCCGACGGCCTCGTCGAGGTTCCGCATGCGCCCGGGCTCGGGGTCGAGCTCGACCCGGAGGCGGTCGAGAAACTTTCCAACTTTCAAGTCCGTGAGTCCGTCTTTTACGACGACATTCACGGAGAGGCACCAAGGGTCGGTCAGATCCTCTGACCACTTCGAGCCATAGGAAGGGCGGACAGATGTCAGACGATGCAACGTCCGGGAGCCCGGACGCCGGCGGACTCGATCGCCGAGAGCTGCTGAAGAAGGCCGGTGTGGCCGGAGCCGGTGCCGTTGCGGCCGGTTCGCTCGCGGGCGCTGCGAAGGCCGCGCCACGCCGTTCCGGAGCGGTCGTGCCCAAGCGGGGTGGCCGGATCACCTGGGCGCTCGAGCAGGATCCCGTGCACATCGCGCCGTTCGGCGCAACGCTGACCTCGAACCACTGGGGGAAGGCCCCCGCCTACGAGTCGCTCGTCGAGTGGGATCAGAACCTGAACCTGCGACCGGCCCTCGCCGAGTCGTGGAAGGTCGTCGACAAGCGGACGGTGGACTTCACGCTCCGCCGGGGGGTTCGCTTCCACAACGGCAAGGAGGTCACCGCCGCCGACGCCAAGTACTCCTTCGACCTGATGGAGAACCCGCCGGTTCCGGGCAGCCCCGTCGTCAAGCTGACGAACTACGTGGCCGTCTCGGGCACGGAGGTCCGGAGCAAGTACGTGCTCCGGATCAAGCTGGTCAACTCGGACGCCCGGCTCTTTGGCCATCTCGCCTGGAACCGTTACACCCCCATCGTTCCCGAGGGGCTCTACCAGCAGGTCAACGCCGGCCGGCAGGCGATCGGCACGGGACCCTTCCGACTCCTCGACTACCAGCCGAATAGCCACGTCGAGTTCGCGCGCTTCCAGCGCTACTGGAAGCGGGGACGGCCGTACCTCGACGCGTTGACGATGAAGGTGCTTCCCGACGAGCAGGCTCGAGTCGCGGCCCTGCGGGCCAACGCGATCGACGGAGGCACGTTCAACGCCGACAGCGCAGCAGTTCTGGGCCGCGACCGTGGCCTGCGCGTCCTCAGGGGGCCGACTGCCGCGTTTCGCGAGCTGCAGATGACGATCAAGCCCGGTGAGATCAAGCCGTGGCATGACAAGCGGGTCCGGCAGGCGGTCAACTTCGCGATCAACCGCCAAGAGATCATCAACAAGGTGTACGCGGGGAACGGCCTCTACAGCGGCCACGTGCCGCCGGGGTACGGCCCCTGGCCGTTGTCGCAGTCGGAGCTGAAGTCGAAGTACCTGAAGTTCGACCTCGTCAAAGCGAGGGCGCTGATGAAGGCAGCGGGGCTGGAGCGGGGCTTCTCGGTCACGATGACGACATTCTCGGTTCCACTGGACATGGCGCAGGTGGCGTCGGTGATCAAGCAGCAGCTCCAGCGGATCAACATCAACGTGAACATCGAGACGCAGGAGCCGGGGACCTTCGGCTCCAACAACGGGCGCGGGACGTTCGACTGGGATCTCACCATGCGCGGCATGCGCGGCGACGTCGACGGCTACCTCAGCGAGTTCAATCCCAGTAACCCGATCTACCGGGTCTGGTACCCGAAGTACCGGAACGTCAGGGTCTGGCGCCTGGTGGGGAACGGCAAGATCCAACTCGACCAGGCCAAGCGGCTCCCGATGTACAAGGAAGCGCAGCGGCTCCTGCTCGAGGACCTCGTCCAGGTGCCGCTCGTATCCGTCACAAAGTTCCAAGTCGTGCGCACGCGGGTCCGTGGGATGTACGTCGCGTTCAGCGACTTCCAGACGGGCCTGCACTCGTCGGCGTGGGTCGACGGCTGACGAGGCAGAGACCGGGGAGGGGCGGGCCCGCTGCCGCTCCTCCCCTGACACACCGCTAGCCACACCGCTGGGAGGAAGGGTCGACCGGTGACGAGCTTCATCATCAAGCGAGTGCTGCTGCTCGTGCCGACCCTGATCGGCGTCTCGATCGGGATCTTCCTGATGGTGCGCCTCCTGCCCGGCGACATCATCGACATCCTCCTCGGAGGCGACATCACCGCCAGCGAGGAGGTCCGGCAGGAGGCACGCGAGCAGCTGGGCCTGACGGGCTCCTACCCCGAGCAGTACTGGAACTGGATCAGCGGCGCCGTTCGCGGGGACTTCGGCGACTCGCTGCGCAACGCGGAGCCGGTGTCTGCCGTGCTGAGCGACGCCCTGCCGATCACCCTCGAGCTCGTCTTCCTCGGGCTGATGATCGCGGTCGTCTTCGGGGTCCCGCTCGGCGTCATCTCGGCCGTCCGGCGCGACAGCAGCCGTGACTACGGCGCGCGCGTGGCCGGTCTGGTCGGAGTCAGCGTCCCGAACTTCTGGCTGGCCACGCTGCTCCTCCTCTTCACCTCGAAGGTGTTCGGCTGGGTGCCGCCGCTCACCTATGTCTCACCGCTCGACGATCCGATCGCGAACCTCAGCCAGTTCATCCTGCCGGCGCTCGCGATCTCCGTCTTCACGCTCGCGATCGTGATGCGGATGGTCCGCGCGACGATGCTGGAGGTGCTCGGGCAGGACTACGTCCGCACCGCCCGCGCGAAGGGGGTCTCGCCCAGGAAGATCACGTATCGGCACGCGCTGCGCAACGCCCTCATCCCCGTGATCACGGTCGTCGGCTTCGAGGTCGGCGTGCTGATGAGCGGCGCTGCGATCGTCGAGATCATCTTCGGCCTGCCCGGCGTCGGCAATCAGCTCCTGCAGGCGATCTTCAACCGCGACTATCCGATGATCCAGGCGACGACGCTCTTGATCGCGGTCATCTTCATCGGCTTCAACCTGATCGTGGATTTGGTTTACGGCATCCTCGATCCGAGGATCTCGACCGGATGACCACTGTGGACGCAGGAGCCTGGGGGGCGCCGCCGCGACGCAGCCGGCTCGCCTTCCTCGGCAAATGGCGGAACCCGATGGGGCTCGTGGGCGCCGGCATCGTCGGCTTCATCGTGCTCGTTGCCCTGTTCGGGCCGTACGTGTGGGACGTCGACCCGGACGACCAGGCCTACGAGCGCCTGCTCCCGCCCAGCTGGACGAATCCATTCGGAACGGACGAGCTCGGACGCGACACCCTCGCCCGGATCATCCACGGGGCGCAGGTCTCGTTGCAGGTCGGCGCCATCTCCGTCGGGATCGCGTTCGTCGCGGGCACGATCCTCGGCCTGCTTGCGGGGTTCTACAAGGGAGCCGTCGACTCGATCCTGATGCGGCTCGTCGACATCATGTTCGCGCTCCCCGGTCTCGTGCTCGCGATCGTGATCGCCGGCCTCCTGGGGCCGAACCGCCGCAACGCGATGATCGCGATCGGAATCGTGATCACCCCCGCGTTTCGCACGCGTCGTCCGCGGGGCGGTGCTCGAGGTGATGGGCTATCCGTACATCGAGTCGGCGCGAGCGCTGGGGGCGTCCGGGCTGCGCGTGATGGTCAGCCATCTCCTGCCGAACATCTCCGCGCCTCTGCTCGTGCTCGTGACGACGTACCTCGGGACGGCGATCCTCAGCGAGGCCGCGCTCAGCTTCCTCGGGCTCGGCACCCAACCTCCCGAGGCCTCGTGGGGCGGGATGCTGAACAGCGCGCGCCTCTACATCGACCTCAACGCCTGGCTCTCGATCTTCCCGGGGCTCGCGATCGCGCTCGCGGTGCTCGGCTTCAACTTCCTCGGCGACGGGCTCCGCGACATCCTCGACCCGCGGCTCGGGCCGAGCGTCGGCGACGTGCCGCTCAAGAAGTAGAGCCGACCTGGCGCTCGACCTCCTGATCCGAAACGGCTGGGTCGCCGACGGCGCCGGCAGCCCGCCGTACCTCGGCGACGTCGCGATCGAGGGCGGGAGAATCGCCGAGGTCGGCCGGCTCGGCGGCGCCGCGAACCGCGCGCCGCGTGATCGACGCGACCGGCAAGATCGTCTGCCCGGGCTTCGTCGACCCGCACAGCCACAGCGACTTCTCGATCCTCGCCAATCCGACGGCCGAGAGCACGATCCGGCAGGGCGTGACGACGGAGGTCGTGGGCAACTGCGGCTGGAGCTACGCGCCGGTGACCGCGGCCTCGGAGCCCACGATCAGGAGCCGACTGCTCTCGTTCGGCTTCGACAAGCCGACGATTCCCTGGTCGAGCTTCGGCGAGCACCTGGAGTTCCTCGCCGACGTGGGGCACACGCCGAACTTCGCCTGGTTCGTCGGCCACAACGCGATCCGGCTCGCCGCCGGGGTCTCGGGCTCGTCGCCCACCCCGGAGCAGCTGAGCTCGATGGAGGGCTTCGTCCACGAGGCGATGCAGTCCGGGGCGCTCGGGATGTCGACCGGGCTCGAGTTCAACCCCGGCCGCGAGGCGACGACCGACGAGCTCCGGCGGCTGAACGCCGTCGCCGGCGAGTACGGCGGCATCTACACGAGCCACATCCGCAACCGGGACTCGACCCTCCTGGAGGCGATCGACGAGTTCCTCGAGGTCGCGCGGGCCGGGAGCGAGAAGGCCGAGATCTCGCACCTGAACGTCCGCCACAACACGAACGCCCCCGAGCGGGGCTGGGAGCGCGCGGTCGAGAAGATGGCCGCGAGCCGCGAGGCGGGGCTCGACGTGCTCGCCGACACGACGCCGTTCCGCGAGGGGCTCGGGCAGATGGCGGGGATCCTGCCGCCCTGGGTGGCCGAGGACGGTCCGGAGGCGGCGGCCGTGAAGCTGCGAGACCCTGGCCCTGCGCGAGCGGCTCCGCCACGAGTGCGACCGCTACTGGCGCTTCATCCACAAGGGCGAGTGGGAGCGCGTCTTCTTCCAGGCGACCCCCGACCATCCGGATCTCGGCGGCCTCAGCTTCCGCCAGATCTCGGAGCGGCTCGGCAAGGACCCCTGGGACTGCTACCTCGACATCCTGGCCGACGCCGGACCCGACTACGAGTCGATCCTCACGGTCGGGACGCTGTTCACCGACGAGCACCTGGCGGAGATGATCGGGCACCCGCTCTTCTGCCTCGGGGTGGACACGTTCACCGTGCGGGACGAGGGGCCGCTCAGCGAGCTGATGAAGCACCCGCTGGGCTTCGCCGGTCACGTCCACTACCTCACCCATCACGTCAGGGAGCGCGGAACGCTTCGGCTCGAGGAGGCGATCCGGAAGATGACGAGCATGCCGGCCGCCCACTTCGGCCTCTGGGACCGCGGGCTGCTCCGGGCCGGCTACAGCGCCGACGTCGTCGTCTTCGACTTCGAGGAGCTCGACGACGTCTCCACCCGCGAGCGGCCGACCGCGTACGCCCACGGCGTCGAGCACGTCCTCGTCAACGGCGTCGTCGTGGTCGAGGACGCCGAGCACACCGGCGCCCGGCCGGGCCGCCACCTGCTCCGTCGATGACGATCGACCTCAGGTCCGATCTCTGCGCGCTCCCGACGGACGAGATGTGGGAGGCGATGCGCGCCGCCCCGCTCGGCTGGGCCACCTACGGCGAGGATCCGTCGGTCAACCGGCTGCAGGAGAAGGCCGCGGCGCTCCTCGGCAAGGAGGCCGCGCTCTGGGTGCCGACCTGCGGGATGGCGAACCTCGTCGCGCTCGTGACGATCGTCCCGCGCGGGGGCACGGTCGTGCTCGAGACCGCCTCGCACATCCTGACCTCCGAGGCGATGGGGATCACCGAGATCGCGGGTCTCGAGCCCCGGTCGCTCTGGGCGCCGGACGGCCGGCTCGACCCGGCCGAGGTGGAGGAGCTGATCGTCGAGACGGGAGCGGCGCTCCTCGTGCTCGAGAACACGCACACGCGGGCGGGCGGCACCGTGCTGACGCCCGAGCTGACGGCCGAGCTCGCCGCCGCGGCCCACCGGCACGACGCGTACGTCCACCTCGACGGGGCGCGGCTCGCGAACGCCGCGGTCGCGCTCGGCGTCTCGCTCGCGGAGCTGGCCGCTCCCGTCAACACTGTCGCGCTCAGCCTGAACAAGGGGCTGTGCGCGCCCATGGGCACGGTGCTCGCCGGCCGCGCGCCGGTGATCGAGCTCGCCCACCGCACCCTGCGCCGGCTCGGCGGCGCCTCGATCCACAAGGCGGGGATCCCCGCGGCGGCCGGGCTGCTCGCACTCGGCCTCGTGGAGCGGCTCGCGGACGACCACCGGCGCGCGCGCGAGCTCGGAGCGCTGCTCGCGCCGATCGACGGCCTGCGGCTCGAGCCGGAGCGGGTCGAGACGAACATCGTGCTCGTGGACGTGGCGGGAACCGGGCTCCTGCCCGACGAGCTGCTGTCGCTCCTGGCCGAGCGAGGAGTCCTCGCGCTCGAGCGCGACACGAGCCGGATCCGCTTCGTCACCCACCGCCTGATCGGCGATCCGGAGGTCGCCCGCGCCGCAGAGGTCGTGGCCGAGGTCGTCGCGGAGTACGCGACCGAGACCTGAGCCGCGCCCCGGGCGGAAGCACGCTGGCTCACGGCGGTGTTCCGTAGCATCTGCGCGCATGGAGGAAGGAGTGCGCACTGGGGGTTGTCTCTGCGGGGCCGTCCGCTACAGCGTTCGCGGTGATCCTGTGCATGTCGGGCGTTGCCACTGCGCGGATTGCCGAAAGGAGTCTGGCAGCGCGTTCAGCGTGTATGGGGACTGGCCGATCGAGGCGTTTGAAGTGAACGGTGAAATCGCTAGCTATGACGGTCGCGGCTTCTGCCCCCGCTGTGGGTCTCGGCTCCTCAACCCAGCCGAACCCGGCGACACGCTCATCGAGATCCGGATCGGAAGTCTCGATGAGGCGCCGTTCGAGCTGAAGCCCGAGCACGAGATCTGGGTGAAGCGGCGCGAGAGCTGGATACCGCCGCTTGAGGGCGTAGCGCAGTACGACGAGAGCTAGCAGTCAATTGCTCCGCGCCGCAGTGGCGTGGCGGTCTCCAATCTCAGGGGACATTCCCGAACACTGGCGCAGCCGACCCGCTGCTGCTCCGTCTGTCAACACGAGGACGAGTGCAGAGTGCAGTCGCCGCAGTTGGGGACGTAGCATCGTCCCATGAGCGCTCTTGCGTGAACCGGTGCCGTTCGAGGTGTACAAGGCGGGCGTGTACCTGCACGGTACGAAGGCAGAGCTCGCGGTGGGCGATCTGCTGGTCTCAGGGCGCGAATCGAACTTCGTGGCCGGCCGAGTGATGAACTACGTCTACTTCAGCGCAACCCTCGACGCGGCGGTCTGGGGCGCTGAGCTCGCCAGCGGCGAGGGACCCGGGCGCATCTACATCGTCGAGCCAAGCGGAGAGTTTGAGGACGACCCGAACTTGACCGACAAGAAGTTCCCGGGGAATCCAACGCGATCCTTCCGAAGCCGCGAGCCCCTCCGCGTTGTTGGCGAGCTTGTCGACTGGGTCGGTCACTCGCCCGAGAAGCTCGAGGCCATGCGAGCCGCACTCGATTCATTGCAGCGGAACGAAGCGGCGCAGATCGAGGACTAAATTCGCCGCATGGTCGAATGTCAGAGCCCGGGTGACATTCCCGAACGCCGGCCCAGGCGAACGCTCTGGACGGCTGGCCGCTGCCGGCCAGTTGATTTCTGATACGAGCGACAGCTCGGGTCACGCTAGTTTCGGGGCACCCGAAAGCAGAGGAGAGCCCCGTGGGCAAGGTGGTCATGTACAGCTCGGTGTCGGTGGACGGCTTCGTCGCGGACGAGAATGATCAGCCCGGACCGCCGGCGAGCGGCTGAGACGGAAGCCTTGCGGGTGCCCCGTCGGGCACTCGATCCCGAACGAGCGGTGCGCGACCCGGACACGCTCGCTGAAGCGGACCGTCAGCTGCGTGCCGCTGAGCGAGACGCTGGTGACTCTCGGCGCCGAGTCCCGCTTCTGCAGACCGGCGAGCGTGGCCGGCCCGGCGACGGCCGCCGACGCAGCCGCCACTCCGAGCACGAGCGCGGCCGGCAGGAGCAGCAGGGCGAGCTTCGGCCGCCGGCGCGCAGCAGCCGTCGTGTCTGCGTCAAAGGAGAGCATCGGATCGGGGAGCCCACGAACAGCAGCTGACCGCATCCGCTGCGCGGCCACATCGCGCGGATGCTCGCTGGCGCGATCGACGCGTCCCTCCAGCCACCGCCAATACCTGCCCTGATGCTCCTTATCCACCTCACCGACGCAGAAGAAGAGCGCGACCCACTGGTCGCGCACCGCTCACCTATCGGAAGTCACGAAGCGGAACTGAAGTCCCGGCCCCAAGCGACCACACCTCGGTTCGTGTCGTGGGTGAGTCTCTAGCCTTGCTCGCGGCCTCCCACCCCGCTTGGCAGTCATCTCAGAGGCGGTGCCGACTGGCCAACTGGACGGATTCCCGGCCGAGTTACGCCTCGTAGGCTGGACCCGTAGCTGACCGAGCAGCACGCGACCTTCAGGCGTCCTTCCCGAACGCTGGATTAGGCGAGCATCTATGGCCTCGCGCGGCGAGGTGATCGATCCTTGCCGGGGCGCTCGTTAGGGTTGGTCGCTTGCTGATTCCCACAACCTCATGGAGGACGGCCGAATGAGCGGTTACGCGGTGGCCCAGATCGACGGGATCGATGAGCTCAATGACGGCCGCTGTCCTATGCGGCCTGTCCGGTTCCACTTCGGTATCACGTCCTTCGGCGTCAATGCGTTTACAGCGGATCAGGCGGGCGATCGGCTGATCAACGAGCACGACGAGTCACAGGAGCACGACCTGCAGGAGGAGCTGTACCTCGTCCAGCGCGGGCGCGCGACGTTCGAGCTCGACGGCGAGCGGGTGGACGCACCCGCGGGCACATTCGTCTTCGTTCGCCCCGCCGTGAAGCGGACGGCGTTCGCCGAGGAGCCGGGGACGACGCTCGTCGCGTTTGGCGGAACTCCGGGGAAGGCGTACCAGCCCCAGGGTGGCGAGATCTGGATGCCGCTCCACCACCTGTACGAGTCGGGCCAGTACGCCGAGGCTGCCGATCGGGGACGCGAGACGATCGAAGCCCATCCCGAGTATCCGGGGCCGCTCTACAACCTCGCGTGCTGCGAGAGCCTCGCCGGACGGACAGACGACGCGATCGAGCACCTCCGGCTCGCGATCGACGGCAACGAGCCGTTCCGTTCGCTTGCTGCCGAGGACAGCGACTTCGACCCGATCCGCGACGAGGCCGCCTTCAAGGAACTCGTCCAGGGCAACGCAGCCGAGCCAACCACGGCGTAACAGACTTCGGGCCGGTCGCGTCAGGGACATTCCCGAACGCTGGCCCAGGTCAGCGGCGATGCTCTTGGGCATGGCGGAGCCTGAGCAGATCGCTCGGTGCGCTCCTTGCTCTATACGTGGCGGCTCGGGGCAGTGCAGGGTGAGCGGTCTCGCCGGCTCTCCCCGAAAGCGCTCAGCAGGCCCGGCTGACTTCCGATGCTGCGCGCTTGTCCAACTTGCTGCCGTACTCGACGTTCGAGAGCTGTGCCGCGTTGGACTCTGGCGGCGCGGCCGCCAGCTCCTTCCGGTACCTGCGCCAGATCCACGGCCGTCGTCTTCTTGGCGTCCTTGGCCCGCTTGCACGCGCCCGTCTTCTCGATCGTGACCACGACCTTCGCGAGGCCCGTGATTCCCGCCCGCGCGCGCTTCGCCTGCTCGGAGCAGTCGGCGTTCTGCCCCCCGGCCTGTGAGCCGTAGCCGAGCTCGACCCAGTGCTTGTCCGTCGGTGCATCGAAGATGGCCGCGATCCTCAGGACGTCGTGGAACCCCGGGCCTTGAGCTCCGAAGCTGCGCTGACCGGCTGTCGTCCGGACGGTGACGCTGGCGGATGACGCGTACTTCACGCGGGGGAACGCGGCCACGAGGATGAGGCCGCACTCGCCCGAAGCCCTCGGGTTCTGCTTGTCGAATACCTGCACCTTCACGTAGTAGGTCTTCTTCGGCGTGGCCGAGGAGGCCGGTGCGGCAACGATCGCGGTAAGGAGGATGGCGACAGGCCGCGGCTCCAAAGGCGCAGATGAGGGGGACTCTCAACACGGGGTCAGTGTATGGCTCCTAAGCGCTCGCCGCAGCGGTACAGACCGCGTTACCGGTAAATCGGCGAGCGCCGGGAACGTCCCACGCGTCAGCCGCGTGACGGGTCAGACCAGCTCGGAGGCGGCGATCGGCCGGCCGAGCGTGAACGCGCCGTCGCCTGCCTCCGTCGCCGGGATCGCGCGGATGCAGGCGAGGACGCCGTCGAGCGGGGCGCGCAGCGTCGTCGGGGCGCGGTCGGGCGTGTCGGGGAACCAGAGCCGCGCGACCGGGTCGCCCGCGCTCACGCTCACGCCGGGCTCGAGGAGGCCCTCGAAGATCCCGTCCTCCTCGCAGATCACGTAGTTCGCCGGGTCGCGCCCGTCGAGGATGACCGCCTCCGGGAGCCCGAGCGAGGCGCGCGTCGCCACCTCGCCGGCGAGCACGCCCTGGTGGCGGAGGACGTTCGTGAGCCCGCTCCACGCGAGCTCGTGAACCGGCGCTGGGACGCGGCCGCCGCCGCCGAGCTCGGTCGTGATCACGACCTTGCCCTGCTCCTCGGCCTCGACCGGCAGGAGGCCGGTGCCGTTCACGTCGATGTAGAGGAAGTGCCAGTCGGAGTTCCAGGCCAGCATCCCCTCGAGCATCGCTCGCCGCTGGTCGGCGTCAGCGACGACGTGCATGTGCGAGCAAGGGAGGAACCAGGCGGTGCGGCCGCCCGAGTGCATGTCGATCACCGTGTCGGCGAGCGGGAAGAGGACGCGCGTCAGATAGTCGGCGAGCTGCTCGTTCGGAGGCCCGTCGGGGCTACCCGGGAAGGAGCGGTTGAAGTTCGCGCCGGAGGGCCACATCCGCGTGCTCGCCTTCGAGGCCTCGGGCGAGAGCACCGGAATCACGACGATCCGCCCGGTCACCTGCTCGAGCTCGAGCTCCTGGATCAGCCGCAGCGCCGCAACCTGGCCCTCGTACTCGTCGCCGTGGTTGCCGCCGCTCACGAGCACCGTCGGCCCCTCGCCGTTTGCGAAGCAGGCGATCGGGACGAAGCTGAACGCCCAGCCGCCGGTGTTCGTGATCTTCGGGAACTGGAGCCGGCCGACCTGGCGGCCGGGCGCGGCGAGGTCGATCGTGCAGCCGACCGCGACGTCCGGGGCGCTCACCGGGCGGCGAGAAACCGCGTTACGGCCGCCTCGGTGCCGGCCAGCAGCCGGTCGACGTCCTCGTCCGTGTGCGCGTAGGAGAAGTGGCTCCGCTTGAGGTTGAGCGGGAGCTCGAAGATCCCCTCCTGCATCAGCTCCCGCCGGTAGCCGACGAAGAGCTCGACGTCGTTGCGGAGCAGGTCGTCGTAGCTCTCGATCGGGCCCTCGAGGAAGTAGGTGACGAAGACCGAGCCGAAGCCGCTGACGACCGCGGGAATGCCGAGCCGCTCGTAGAGCGCGGCCAGGCCCGTGCGCGCGCGCTCGCCCAGGGCGAAGACGTGCTCGTGCACCGGCTCGCGCTGCAGCTTCTCGATCGTCGCGAGCGCGGCCGCCGTCGTCGCCGGGTGCCCGTTGAAGGTGCCGGCGAAGAACGCGGGCCGCCCCGGCGTCGTCGAGAAGAGCTCCATCAGCTCGGCCTTGCCGCCGAGGGCCGAGACCGGCCAGCCGTTCGCCATCGCCTTGCCGAGCGTCGTCAGGTCGGGGGTGACGCCGGCGATCGCCTGGTAGCCGCCGAGCCCGTGTCGGAACCCCGTGATCACCTCGTCGAAGACGAGCACGGTGCCGTGGGCGGTCGCGAGCTCGCGCAGGCGCTCGAGGAAGCCCGGCTTCGGGAGGACGGTGCCGATGTTGTGCGGGATCGGCTCGAGGATGATCGCCGCGACGTCGTGGTCGGTCAGCGCCCGCTCGACCTCGTCGGCGTCGTTGAAGCGGCAGACGATCGTCGCGTCGAGGACCTCGGGGAGGATCCCCTGCGAGAGCGGATCCTTCCCGCCGACGCGCTCGGCCGGGGAGATCACGTTCATGGCGACCGAGTCGTGCCAGCCGTGGTAGCAGCCCTGGAACTTGATCGACGTGGCGGCGGCCGGTGACGGCGCGGGCGAGCCGCAGGGCGTGGAAGGTCGCCTCGCTCCCGGTCGCGGTCAGCAGCACCTGCTCGAGCGAGGGCACCGCGTCGACGAGCCGCTCGGCGAGCTCGATCTCGACCCGGGTGACGCCGACCCCCATCAGGCTCGATGCGTTCGCCACCGCCCCGTCGACGTCCGCGTCGTTGTGGCCGAGGAGCGGTGGCCCGAAGGCGGCGTGGTAGTCCGTGAAGGTGCGGCCCTCGGAGTCGGTGAACGTGGAGCCGCTCGTGGCGGTGACGACGAGCTCCTCGAGCCCGGGGACACGGCGCTGGCCGCTGTTCACGCCGCCGGGAATCACTGCCGCCGCGCGCGCCGCGAGACGGGCGGTATCGGACGAGAGCGAGGTCATGCGGACACCCGCAGCGAGTCGAAGACGTCTTGGTCGAGGTCGATCCCGAGCCCGGGCGCGGTCGGGATCGCGACGCAGCCGTCCGGCTCGATCGGGAGGAGCTGCTTCGTCAGTCGGGTGTTGATCTCGGTGTCGGCCACGCAGTACTCCTGGAAGAGGGCGTCGGGCAGGACGGCGTTCACGTGCAGTGAGGCGGCCTTGATGATCCCACTCTTCCACGCGTGCGGCACCGTCTCGACCCCGTGCTCGCGCGCGAGCGCGGCGATCCGCAGCGTCTCGGTGATCCCGCCGCAGCGCGTCACGTCGGGCTGGACGAGGTCGACGTGCCCTCGCTCGATCAGCTCGCGGAAGCCCCAGCGGGTCGCGTCCTGCTCGCCGGCGGCGATCGTGATCTCCACTTCGTCGGCGAGCTTCGCGTACGCCTCGTACTCGTCGGGCTCGAACGGCTCCTCGAGCCAGTAGATCCCGAGCTCCTCGAGCTCGCGCGCGACACGGATCGCGACATCGGCGTCGGCGACGTAGCCGAGCCCGGCGTCGATCAGGATCTCGACGCCGTCGCCCGCGGCCTCCTTCGCCGCGGCGGCCAGCCGCACGTCGTGCTCCGGATCCTTCCCGAGCGGGCCCCAGCCGAGCTTGATCGCCGTGAAGTGCCGCTCCGTGAGCGCGCTCACGCGCTCGGCCGTCTCCTCGGGCGTGTCGGGCATCAGCATCGAGGCGTACGCGCGGATCCGGTCGCGGACCGGCGTCCCGATCAGCTCGCACACGGGCTTGCCGAGCGCCTTGCCCTTCAGGTCCCAGAGGGCGATGTCGAGCCCGCTGATCGCGTGGATCGCGATCCCGCGCCGGCCGACGTAGATGACGCTGCGATACATCCGCTCCCAGAGCCGCTCCACGTCGAGCGGGTCCTCGCCGACGAGCGCGTCGCGGAGGCTCGTCGCGACCGCATGGGAGCCGCGCTGCTGCACGAGCGCCTGCACCGCCTCGGGTGCCGAGTCGACCTCGCCGATCCCGGTGATCCCCTCGTCGGTGTGGATCAGGATCACGAGATCGTCCTGGCTCCCGTCCGCGATCCCCTCGTCCAGCACGGCCTGTCTCAGCACTACGGCCTCGACGTCGGTGATCCTCACGCTGGCTCGCTCCCCGAAGAGTCGGAATCAGCCGCCGAGACGCTCCCTGGGCAGCGATTGTGGACTATAGCGAAATTGTCAACAATCCCCTAAAGTCGGGCGGAACCGGATGAGCGACTCCCCGATCCACTGCACGCTCGACCTCGACGCGCCGGGGAAGCACACGGGCCACCTCCGGATTCCCCGCTCCTCGAACACCTCGGGCTGGTCGACGCAGTGGATCCCGATCACGTGCGTCGCCGGCGGCGAGGGGCCGACCGCGCTCGTCGTCGGGGGCGTCCACGGGGACGAGCCGGAGGGGCAGGTCGCGGCGCTCAACCTGGCGCGCGAGCTCCGCCCGGAGCAGGTGCGGGGCCGCGTGATCGTGATCCCGTGCGCGTCCCTCGAGGCCTCGCGCGCCTACACGCGGCTCTGGCCGTCCGGCGCGAACCTGAACCGCTCGTTTCCGGGCTCGCCGACCGGGACGCCCGACGAGCAGCTCGCGCACTTCCTCTCGACGGAGCTCTTCCCGCGCGCGGACGTCGTCGTCGACATCCACAGCGGCGGGCGGACTGCGATGTGCCTCCCCTGGTCGGAGATGCACTGGGTCGAGGACGCGGGCCAGCGGCGGGCGATGGTCGACGCGATGCTCGCCTGGAACACGGACTGGTGCTGCGTCTACATCGACATCGGCGGCACCGGCCTGCTCGTCGGAGAGGCCGAGCGGCAGGGGAAGCTCGTCGTCTCGACCGAGCTCGGAGGCGGCGGCCACGTCACCGCCGCGATCCACCGGCTCGCGCGCAGCGGGCTCGCGAACGTCCTCCGCCACGTCGGCGTGCTCGAAGGGGAGGTCGAGACGCGCGAGTCGCTCGGGCTGCCGCCGCAGACGCTGCTGCTCGCGACCGAGGCCGACAACTACCTGCTCGCTCCCGTCTCGGGGCTCTTCGAGACGCTCGTCGAGCTCGGCCGGCGGGTTCGCGAGGGCGAGGTCGTGGGCCGGATCCACTCGCTCGAGCGACCGGAGGCGGAGCCCGAGCCCGTCGTCGCGCTTACCGAGGGGGTCGTGTGCGCCGTGCGGGCGATCGCGACGACCGAGCAGGGCGACAACGTGGTCGTCGTGGCCCGCGAGGCCGACCGGTCGGAGCTCGAGTGAGCCTCGCGGCCGGGATCGCGCGCGTCGACATCACGCCTCCGGCGGGCCTTCCGCACGGGTGCTGGGCCGGACGCACGGGCCTCGCGACGGGGGTGCGCGAGCCGATGATCGGCCAGGCCCTCGTGCTCGACGACGGCGCCACGGCCCTCGCGATCGTGGCGGTCGACCTCGTCTTCGCGGGAGCCGACCTGACCGCGGCCGTCCGCGCCCGGGTGCAGGAGCTGACCGGGATCCAGCCCGAGGCCGTGCTCGTGAACGCCTCGCACAACCACAGCGCGCCGAGCGTCTCGCGCGGCTCCACGGTGGCCGGGCTCGCGGACGCGCCGGCCTTCGGCCGCTACCTCGACGCGGTCGTCGACCAGCTCGCCGGCGCCGTCTATGCGGCCTGGCGGAACCGACGGCCGGCCCGAGCGGGCTCGGCGACCGGCCGCGCGCCGGGGATCACGGTCAACCGCGTCCGGCCCGAGCGGCCGGTCGACGACGCCGTCCCCGTCCTGCGGATCGACGCCGAGGACGGCTCACCGCTCGCCGTGGTCGCGAGCATCGCCTGCCACGGCACCCTGATCGGCGGCCAGACGACGCTCTGGAACCCGGACTTCCCCGGGCCGCTTCGCGAGGCGGTCGAGGCGGGGGTGCCCGGAGCCGAGTGCGTCTTCCTCTCAGGCGCCGCCGGCGACGTGGCCGCGTGGGACTTCTGGTTCGGGAACCGCGAGGCGCGCCGGCACAGCTTCGAGGCGCGGGACGAATTCGGACGCGCGGTCGCGAAGGCGGTGCTCGATGTGCTGCCGGGGATCGAGACGAGCGGCGACGTGCGGCTCGGCGCCGCCTCGACCACGGTCGAGCTCCGCCGCCGCCGGATCCCGTGGAGCGCCGAGGAGCTCGCGTCGCAGCGCACGGCGCTTCCCGAGGAGGCGGTGGAGGAGCTTCCCGAGGTCTGGCCGGAGAGCGCGCACACGGCCACGTCGGCGCAAGACTTCCCGCTCGGCTACCAACGGGGTGCGCTGACGATGTACGCGGACATGCTCGGGCGGGCGGACGAGCCGATCCGGGCCGAGCTGCAGGCCTTGCGGATCGGCGACGCTGCGATCGCGGCCAATCCGTTCGAGCTCTTCAACGAGCAGGGGCAGCGGATCCGCGCCGCCAGCCCGCTCGCAACCACGTTCGTCCTGGGCTACACGAACGACTACGCCGGCTACCTCCCGGGCGACGAGGATCTCGACCTGCTCGACGGCGTCCCGCTCGGCGACCTGCTCGACCAGGAGCGCTACCGCTGGGCGTACGGGATCACGAACTCGAACGTCGAGCGGGGCGGGGTCGAGCGCGTCGTCGCCGAGAGCGTGGCGCTCGTGGAGAGCCTCGCGTGAGGATCACGGCCGTCGAGACGCACGTCTGCCATGCGCGGATGCGCAACTGGGTCTTCGTCCGCGTGCTCACCGACGAGGGGCTCCACGGGTGGGGAGAGGCCACGCTCGAGTGGCATACGCGCGCGGTCGTCGGCGCGGTCGAGGACCTCGCCGAGCTGGTCGTCGGCGAGGATCCGACGCGGATCGAGCATCTCTGGCAGACGATGTTCCGCCAGCACTTCTGGCACGGGAACGACATCGTCCGCGGCACGGCCCTCTCGGGGATCGACATCGCGCTCTGGGACCTCCTCGGCAAGGTGCACGGCGTCCCCTGCCACCGGCTCTGGGGCGGGCCGGTGCGCGACTATGTCCGCCTCTACGGCCACCTGGGCGGGGGCCGGATGGAGGACTTCTACGAGGCCGGCGAGCCTGCACGGTTCGGGGAGCTCGCGAGCGCGATGGTCGAGAGCGGGTTCACCGCCTTCAAGGCGATGGCGGTGCCGCCGACGATGCCGCTCGAGGGCCTCGCGCCGATCCGTCACGCCGAGCGCTGCGTCGCCGCGATGCGCGACGCTGTCGGCGAGGAGATCGACGTCATGGTCGACTGCCACGCCCGCCCGAGCCCGCGAATGGGCCACCTCTTCGCGCACGCTCTCGAGCAGTTCGGCCTCTACTGGCTCGAGGAGCCGTGCTGGCCGGAGCGGGTGGACGACATCGCCGCGATCCAGCGCTCGGTCTCGACGCCGATCGCGACCGGCGAGCGGCTCGCCGGCGCCCACGGCTTCCGCGAGCTGCTCGAGAAGGGCGCGTGCAGCGTCCTCCAGCCCGACATCACGCACTGCGGCGGGCTGACGGAGGCGCGCCGGATCGCCGCGCTCGCCGAGACCTACCGCGTCGCGCTCGCCCCGCACAACCCGCAGGGGCCGGTCTCGACCGCGGCGTCGATCGAGTTCGGGCTCGCGACCCCCTCCTACGTGATCTGCGAGGCGGTGACCTCCGACGTGCCGTGGCGCGACGAGGTGCTGACGCAGTCGCACCGGATCGAGCGCGAGGGGATGAGGGCGTACGCCAGCGAGGCGCCGGGTCTCGGGGTCGAGCTCGACCTCGACGTCGTCAGGGCTCATCCCGTTCGAGCCGGAGCTGCCGCAGCGCGTCTACTACGCCGACGGCAGCGTGGGGGACTGGTGAGCGGGAATCTGGAGAGCGGGCGCTTCGCGGGCCGCGTCGCCCTCGTCACCGGCGGCTCGAGCGGGATCGGCTTCGCGGTCGCCGAGCGCCTGCTGCGGGAAGGCGCACGCGTCGGCAACGTCGACGTGAACGAGGGCGGGCCGGAGGGGGCGCTCTCGCTCCACGCCGACGTGCGGCGCTCGGAGGAGCTCGAAGCCGCGGTCGCGCGCGCCGAGGGCGAGCTCGGGCCGATCGACGTGCTCGTCTGCTCCGCGGGGATCACCGGCGACTCGCTGCGCACGGTGGACGTCTCCGACGATGAGTGGCGGCGCGTGCTCGCGATCAACGCCGACGGCACCTTCTTCGCCAACCGGGCCGTGCTCCCGGGAATGCTCAGCCGGAACTACGGCCGGATCGTCAACGTCGCCTCGATCGCGGGCAAGGAGGGCAACCCGATGGCGGCGGCCTACTCGGCGTCGAAGGCGGCCGTGATCGCGCTGACGAAGGCGATCGGCAAGGATCTCGCGGGCACGAACGTGCTCGTCAACTGCATCGCGCCCGCGGTGATCGAGACCGAGCTGCTCGCGCAGATGTCCGAGGAGCACATCCGCTACATGGTCGAGAAGATCCCGATGGGCAGGCTCGGCCAGGTCGAGGAGGTCGCCGCGCTCGTCTGCTGGCTCGCGAGCGAGGAGTGCTCGTTCTCGACCGGCGCGACGTACGACATCTCCGGTGGCAGGGCCGTCTATTGAGCGAGCGCGTGCTCGTCACCGGGGCGCTCGGCTGTCTCGGCGCCTGGACGCTCAAGGCCGCGCTCGAGGCCGGCGACGAGCCGGTGGGCGTGGACGTTGGCGACCGGACGCACCGGCTCGACCTCGTCCTCGCGCCCGAGGAACGGGAGCGGGTGACGCTTGTGGCGGGCGACATCACGGATCTCGAGGGCTTCGGGAGGATCCTCGACGAGCACCGAATTACGCGCATCGTCCACCTCGCCGCGCTCCAGGTCCCGTTCTGCCGGGCCGATCCGGTGCTCGGCGCCCGGGTCAACGTCCTCGGCACGGTCAACGTCTTCGAGGCGGCGAAGCAGCGGCTCGATCGGATCCCGGGCCTCGCGTACGCGAGCTCGGCCGCCGTCTACGGCTCTGACGACCCCTCTCCGGCGCCCGAGCGCGGCGGCGGCGCGCCCGCGACCTTCTACGGCGTCACGAAGCAGGCGAACGAGGGGACGGCGCGGCTCTACTGGGCGGAGAGCGGCGTGGCGTCGGTCGGCATCCGGCCGTACGTCGTCTACGGGGCGGGCCGCGACCAGGGGATGACCTCCGGGCCGACGCTGGCGATGGAGGCGGCGGCGCGCGGCGAGGGCTTCGAGCTCGCTTACGGCGGGACGGCCCAGTACGACTACGCGCCTGCGGTCGGCCGCGCCTTCCACCGCGCGGCGTCCGCCCCTGCCGGGGCGCTCGTCGCCAACTTCCCGGGCGTCGTCGCCTCGATGACGGACGTCGTCGCGGCGATCGAGGCCGCGGCGCCCGAGGTGGAGGGCCGGATCTCCTGGCCCGAGACCCCGCTTCCGTTCCCCGCCGAGCTCGAGGCGACGGCGCTCGAGCGCGCGCTCGGGCCGGTCGGCGCGCCGTCGCTCGCTGAGGGCGTCCGCGCGACGATCGAGTTGTTCGGCCAGGTTTAGTCGAGAGCAAGGGCGGCAACACCGCCACCATGGACTCGATCAACAGACAGCAGCCGGAAGACACCCGCGACGACCTGAGCGGGCCGGAGGCCGTCGAGCGGATCAAGGAGCTCGTGGACGAGGTCGACGACGTGCTTCTTCCGCACCTCGGTCGCGCTCGGCGAGTCGGGCGGGGTCCGGCCGATGAGCGTGCAGCAGGTGGACGAGGAGGGCAACCTCTGGTTCCTGAGCGCCGACGACAGCCACAAGAACCGGGAGCTGGAGCAGGATCCGTCCGTCGAGCTCTCCTTCCAGCGCTCTGCCCACTCCGGCTTCCTCCACCTGCGCGGGCGCGCGACGATCTCCCGCGACCGGGCGAAGATCGAGGAGCTCTGGGAGCCGCTCGCCAAGGTCTGGTTCACCGAGGGCGTCGAGGATCCCCGGATCACCGTGATCCAGGTCGCGCCGAGCGAGGGCTACTACTGGGACACGAAGCACGGCGCCGCCGTCGCCGGGGTCAAGATGCTGATCGGCGCGGCGACCGGGCGGACGCTCGACGACTCGATCGAAGGGCAGCTCGCGGTTAGCTAGTCGGTCGCGGCGGCGCGGGCGTAGATCGCCGCGAGCGCGAGGATGATCAGCCCGTAGAGGATCTGCCGCATCGCCTGCGTGGCGTTGACGATCGTGAGCAGCGAGTCGAGGACGGTGAGGATCAGGGCTCCGACGATCGTGCCCGCGTAGCCGCCGATCCCGCCGAAGATCGAGGTGCCGCCGATCACGACCGCGGCGACCGAGGGGAGGAGAAACGGCGCCGCGATCCCGAGGTCGGCGGCGTCGTTGAAGCCGACGAGCAGGATCCCCGCGGCGGCGCTCAGCATCCCGCAGAGGGCGTAGACCGCGAGGAGCACCTGCCAGGTCCGGATGCCCGCGAGCCGGCACGCCTCGGGGTTGTCCCCGACCGCGTAGATCAGGCGCCCGAAGCCGCTGTAGCGGAGCCCGAGGATGATCAGCGCCGCGATCGGCGCCCAGACGAGCAGGTCGTAGGGGATGTAGGTCGCGAACCGCTCCGAGCCGAGCTTGACGACGAGGTCGGGCGCCGGCGCGAGGAAGCGTTGCTGGCTGTAGATGGTCAGCGCGCCCAGCGTCACGGTGCTGATCCCGAGGGTCATGATCAGCGGGTTCACGCGGAAGATCGCGACGCCGACCCCGTTGACGAGGCCGATTCCGAGCCCCGCGCCGAGCGCGACGAGGATCGCGACGGCCGCGCCGTGGGTCGCGAAGCTGGAGATCATGAAGGCCGCGGTCGTCGCGGTCGTCGCGACGGAGAGGTCGACGCCGCCCGTGAGCATCACGAGCGTCTGGCCGGCGGCCATCAGGCCGAGGATCGCGGCGTAGAGGAAGGTCGTCGAGACCTGCTTCGGGGTCAGGAAGGCCTGCCCGGACTGGAGACGGTTGACGAGGTCGGTCGCGATGAAGAGGGCGACGAAGACGAACGCGAGGACGGCGACGGGGTTGTCCGCGATCAGGCGCTGGATCGAGCGGAGGCGGTCGGCGCCGCGCGGCTCGAGCGTCTCGGGAGCGCTCGTCACGCTCGCCCCCGACCGCGGAGCGCCAGCCCGCCGATCATGACGACGAGCACGATCAGCGTGCCCTGGATCACCTGGGCCCAGTTCTGGTCGACGCCCTTCAGGATGAGGATCGTCTTGACGAGCGTGAGCACGAAGGCCGCGGCGATCGGCCCGATCAGCCCGCCGACGCCGCCCACGAGCGCGACCCCGCCGAGGACGACCGCGGCGACGCTGTTCAGGGTGTAGTACTGGCCGGAGAGGGCGTCGCCGATCCCGGAGGTCGCCGTCAGGGCAAGCCCGCCCATCGCCGCCAGGGCGCTGCCGAGCGCGTAGGCGCCGACGCGCGTCCAGGCGACCGAGACCCCGGAGAGGAAGGAGGCGGTCCGGCTCGAGCCGATCGCGTAGATCGAGAGGCCGGGCTTCGTCCAGCGGAACGGCACCCAGAGGAGCACGACGATCGCGATCACGACGACGCCGGTGGGCAGCCAGGGCGTGCCCGTGAAGCCGACGCCGAGCTTCGTGATCTGCGGAGGGACGCCGCCGCCCGGGATCTCGAGCACGGCGAGGGCCGCACCCGCCCAGACGAAGAGCATCGCGAGCGTGACGATGATGTCCGCGATCCGCGTGACCTGGATGATCAGCCCGGTGAGCGCTCCGGCCAACGCCGCGCCCGCAATCAGGACGAGCGCGATCACGATCCCTCGCTGAAACGAGACCGGCTCGGCCGTGAGCGGATCGGCGAGCCAGTACTTGGCCGAGAGGACGTTGACGAGGCCCATCATCGAGCCGATCGAGAGGTCGATCCCGCCAGAGATGATCACGACGGCCTGCGCCATCGCCGCGAACGCGAAGGGCATCGCGTCGATCACGAGCGACTGGACGTCGAACTCGCCCCAATTCGCCGGAATCGTGCTCCAGTAGACAAAGAGCACGACGAGGAGGACGTAGATCCCGGCCGTCCACCCGTGCCGACGGGCATGGCGGGCGAACGAGGGCCCGCGGGCGGTGCGCGGCTCGGCGGCGACGGTGCTCAGGCCGCGCCCGCCGCCTCTCGCTCCAGCCCGTGCATCGCCTTCAGGAGCGTCGCCTCGTCGGCGGTGGGGCCGTCCACCTCGGCGGTGACGCAGCCGCCGTAGAGGCAGATCGCCCGGTCGCAGACGAGCGGGATCTCGGCGAGCTCGCTCGTGAAGAGGAGCACGGCCGCGCCCTCGCCGGCGAGCCGGCGGAGGAGGGCGTAGATCTGCCGCTTCGTGCCGACGTCGATCCCCCGGGTCGGGTCGAAGCAGAGCAGTGTCTCGAAGCCGTTGGCGAGCCAGCGCGCGATCGTCACCTTCTGCTGGTTGCCGCCCGAGAGGCGGCGCACCTGCCGCTGGGCGCGCGTGTCGATCGAGAGGTCGTCGATCGCGCCCGCGATCCGGCGGCGCTCGGCGGGGATCCCGACCGGCCCCCAGCGGCGCGGGTTGTTGAAGCGCGGCGCGGCGATGTTCTCGCCGATCGAGCGCTGGGGGAGGAGCGCCTGGAGCCGGTCGGCGGGAACGAGGACGACGCCGGCCCGGATCGCGTCGTAGGGATGGCGCGCGCGGAGCGGCTTCCCCTTCACGAGCACCTCGCCGCGGGTCGGGCGCCGCTGGCCGGAGAGCACCTCGAAGAGCGCGTCCTGGCCCTGAGCCTCGAGCGCCGCGACCCCCAGGATCTCGCCGGGCCGAAGCGCGAAGCTGACCCCGCTGAGGGTCTCGTCGACGTCGAGCGCTCGAACCTCGAGTGCGGTCGGGACGTCGTCGGCGATCCGAACCGGCTCGCGGGCGGGCGCGCGCCCGGCCGCGTGGGCCGCGCGGGCGACCTCGGCGCCGAGCATGAACTCGACGATCTTCTCCTCGCCGCTCTCCTTCGGGACGAGCGTGCCGACGTCGCGCCCGTCGCGCAGGACGGTCGCGTTGTCGCAGTTCGCGATCACCTCGCGCAGGCGGTGCGTGATGAAGAGCGAGGAGCGACCGCGCTTGCGCTGGGCCTCCATCACCGCGAAGACCCGTTCGGCGAGGTCGGACGGGAGCGCCGCGGTGATCTCGTCGAGGATCAGGAGCTGCGGGTCGCGCGCGAGCGCGCGGGCGAGGTCGAGCATCCGGAGGAGCGGCAGCGGCAGGTCAGCCGCCTGCTCGGTCAGGTCGATCTCGAGGTCGAGGTCGGAGAGATGACGGCGAACCTCCGAGACCGAGGTGCTCGTAAGACGGAAGTTCTGGGCGATCGTCAGGTCGGGGACGAGCGCCGGGTCCTGGAAGACGGGAGCGAGCCCGACGCGCGCAGCCTGCGCCGGCGAGCCGATCCGGAGCTCCTTCCCGTTGACGGCGATCGTGCCGCCGTCCGGGCGGACCACGCCGGTCAGCAACTTCACGAGCGTGCTCTTGCCGGCGCCGTTCGCGCCGAGGAGGGCGTGCACCTCTCCCGGCTCGACGACGAGCGTGCCCGAGGCCAGCGCGACGACCGGGCCGTAGCGCTTGGAGAGCTCGTGGGCGGCGAGCAGGCTCATCGGGAGAGGAGCGGGAGGGACGCCCGTAGGCGCCCCTCCCGGGTCGAGGTCCTGCCTAGGGGCCCTTGCAGCCCACGAGCTGCGCGGCCGTGTACGTCGTCCACGGCCTGATGAACAGCTGCGAGCTGTACGTCGGCGGCCGCTTCGGCGAGTAGTACTGCTTGATCGTCTTGGCGGACGTCTTCATGTCCCACACCTGCGGCGTGAGCTTGACCCACTTCTGGACCGTCCCGCCGTCGAGCACACGGATGGCCACGGCGGCACCAACGCCGCCGACCGTCGCCGGATTCGTGACCGCGGCGCCCGTGAACTTCGGGTTCAGCGTGATCAGCTGCTTGAGGAACCCGTTGTTGTCGGCACCAACGACCGGCACGTACGGCTTGCCCGCGGTCTTGAACGCGTTCACGACCACGTAGTCGATCCCCGAAGTCCAGACGCCGTCCACCTGCACGCCCGAGTTGAGGATGTCCAGGATCTGCTTGCCGGCGGGCGCGAACGACCAACCGGTGAAGGTCTGCTTGACGACCTTGATCCCCGGATACTTCTTCAGCGCCTGCCGGAAGCCGGTGTGGCGGTCGGTGTCGGCCGGCACTCCTGCGATTCCACGCATCTCGACGACGTTGCCCTTCCCGCCGAGCTGCTTGAACAGCCACGCCGCACCGAGACGCCCGTAGGCGACCTGGTCGTTCGTGACGTTGTAGGCGGACGGCGCCGTCACGCGCTGGTCGAGCGAGACGACCTTGATCCCGCGGGCCGCAGCCTGCGCGATCGTGGCGTTGAGCGCGCTCGGGCTCGACGGGTTGATGATGATCGCGTTGGCACCCGCGGAGATCAGGTTGCGGATGTCCGCGTTCTGCTCGGCCGGGCCGCCGTTCCGGTTCGCGACGATCACCTTCGAGACCTTGCCGCTCGAGAGCGCCTGCGCCTTGATCGCGCAGATCATCTCCTCGCGCCAACCGTTGCCGACGAGCGTGTTGCTCACCCCGAGGACGTACTTGTCCTGGTTCGTCCCGGCGCCGGCCGTTCCGATCGCCGCGACGACCGCGACGACGATGGAGACGAGCACGACGGCGAGCCGAACCAGCATCCTGCGTTCCTTCATCGAACCCTCCTGTTGAGTCGGTGTGGCGCACCCTTCCGTCAGGCGCGCGCCGGAAGCACGATCCGTGAAAAACCCCCGCTGCAACCTACTTCATCCCTCCCTCCGGTTCCAGATCGACGAGAGCCGGCCCGGCGAGGGCTCGAGCGAGCCGCCGTGCGTGCTCGGCGTAGGCAGAGGCGAAGAGCCGCTCGGACTCGGCCCGGCCCACCAGCGAGGCGCTCGTGAGCACGTCGGGGAGCGCTCCCCGGGCGGCCAGGAGCTCCGCGACGCGCGCCTTCAGCGCATTCGCGAGCACGACGCCCGCAACCGTCGAGCCGGGCGCCACGGGCGTCTCGAGCCCGTCGAGGTGGACGAGGGCGTCGCCGGGCGGGGTGCAGAGGTCGAGGAGCACGTCGGCGTGGTCGAGCAGGCGCGTCCCGCTCGAGTGAGAGGGGGGCAGGGCCTCCGACTCGGCCACGGAGGTGACGACGATCACCGGCAGGCCGCGCTCGCGCGCCCCGAGCGCCATCTCGATCGGGACGGCTGTCCGTCCGCTGGCGCTGAAGACGAGGAACGCGTCGGGCGGGCCGAGCGAGAGGCCGGCGAGGATCTGGGCGGCGAGGCCTTCCGTCCGCTCGATGAACATCGCTTGGCGCTGCCCGTTCGGGCCGACGACCTGGGTGTGAAACGTCATCGAGAGCTCGACGAGCGGGTTGAACCCGGGATAGGAGCCGTAGCGGGGGAAGAGCTCCTCCACCGGGATCCGCGAGTGGCCGGTGCCGAAGACGTGGACGAGCCCGCCGGCCCCGATCGCCTCGGCACAGATCCCGGCCGCCCGCTCGAGCGCGTCGGCCTGCTCCTCGAGCGCGTCCAGGAGCTCCCGCACGGCGTCGAGGTAGCGCGTCTTGACGTCTACGGCCACGGGTGTAGTGTCCTCGCTCGACGGGAGTTGTCTAGACAACCAGACAAGCGACGCTAACGCGCCCGCTGCAGCGCGTCAAGGCAGCGCGTCGAGCGAGGAGGCTCGGGACGTGGATCACGCAAGGCTGAACGGACATCGAGTGACGATGCTGGGCACGGGCCTGATCGGGCTCTTCTACACCCGGACGCTCCACTCGCAGCGCAATCGCGACCGCGTCCACGTCGTCTACTCCCGGACGCAGGAGCGGGCGGACGTCTTCGCCCGCGAGAACGACGTCCCGGTCACGTCGACCGACCTCGAGGAGGCGATCGCCCATCCGGACACGGACACGGTCGTGATCGGGCTCCCGAACCAGCTCCACGAGGAGGTCGTCGAGCTCTGCGTCGCGCACGGGAAGGCGATTCTCTGCACGAAGCCGCTCGCCCGGAGCGCCGCCGAGGCGAAGCGGATGCTCGACGCCGTCGAGCGGGCGGGGGTCTTCGCGGGTTATCTCGAGGATCTCGTCTACACCCCGAAGACGCTGAAGGCGCTCCAGGCGGTCCGCGCCGGCCAGATCGGCCAGGTCCTGTGGGCCCGCTCGCGCGAGACGCACCCGGGGCCGCACAGCGCCTGGTTCTGGGACGCGGCCCAGGCCGGCGGCGGGCCGATCGTCGACCTCGGCTGCCACTGCATCGAGATCATCCGCTGCTACATGGGCAAGGACAACCGGCCGCTCGAGGTGATGTGCTGGACGGACACGCTCGTGCACCCGATCGAGGCCGAGGACAACGCGATCGCGCTGATCAGGTTCGAGAGCGGCGCGGTCGGCCAGTTCGAGGTCAGCTGGACCTTCCGCGGCGGGATGGACCTGCGGGACGAGGTCGCCGGGACCGAGGGGACGATCTGGACGAACCACTTCCTCCGCACCGGCTTCGAGCTCTACACCTCCGGCGCCGGCGAGGGCTACGTCGCCGAGAAGGCCGAGAACGCGAGCGGCTGGCAGTTCCCGGTGGGCGACGAGGTGGCCGAGCTCGGGTACGTCGACATGTTCACGGACATGTTCGACGCCATCGACGAAGGCCGGCAGCCGTCCGAGACCTTCTACGACGGCTACGTCGTGAACGCCGTGATCGACGCGTGCTACCGGTCGGCCGAGACGAGGCAGTGGGAGCCCGTCGAGCTCGAGGACTGGCGCGGCGGCGGGGTGCCGCGGATCAGCCGGGAGCGCCGGACGCACGACGGCAAGACGGTGATCAAGGAGGAGCAGATGCCCGACGGGCGCCGGAAGCTGATCCTCAAGGACGAGTCGACCGGCCGCTTCGAGGACGTCGTCACGTGATTCATCGGGCCGGATGACGCTCGAGTTGTTGACGATGGGGCGGGTGAGCGCCGACCTCTATCCGGAGCAGGTCGGGGCGACGCTCGAGGAGGCGACGACGTTCAGGAAGATGCTCGGCGGCAGCCCGACGAACGTCGCCGTGGCCTGCGCGCGGCTCGGCCATCGCACCGGGGTGATCACGAAGGTCGGCGACGACGGCTTCGGCCGCTACGTCCGGCTCGCGCTGGAGCGGTTCGGAGTCGCCACCGAGCACGTGGGCATCCACGCGACCCTGCGGACGCCGCTCGCGTTCTGCGAGATCCATCCGCCCGACGACTTCCCCCTCCTCTTCTACCGCGAGCCGATCGCGCCCGACCTGACGCTCTCCGCGGACGAGCTCGACCTGGACGCGATCCGCCGCGTCCCGCTCTTCTGGACGACCGGAACCGGGCTCTCGGCCGAGCCGAGCCGGAGCGCGACGCTCGCGGCGCTCGAGGCGCGAGCGGGCAGGCCCACGATCCACGACCTCGACCACCGGCCGTCGCTCTGGGCCTCGGAGGCGGAGGCGCGCGAGCTCGGCCGCCGCGCGCTCGCGCACGCCTCGATCGCGGTCGGCAACCTCTCGGAGGCGGCCGTGCTCGTCGGCGCCGCTCCTCCCGAGGAGACGGCGCGGCGCCTGCTCGAGCTCGGGCCGAAGCTCGCGATCGTCAAGCTCGGCCCGGAGGGCGTCCTTGCCGTCGGCGGCGACGAGGTCGTCGAGCTCGACGCGGTCCCGGTCGAGGTCGTCAACGGGCTCGGGGCCGGCGACGCCTTCGGAGGAGCGCTCTGCCACGGGCTCCTCGACGGCCTCTCGCTGGCCGAGACCCTCCGGCTGGCGAATGCGGCCGGCGCCCTCGTCGCGAGCCGGCTCGGCTGCTCCGACGACATGCCGACGCTGGAGGAGGTCGAGTCGCTGTGCGCGGCCTGACGAAGCTCGCGCCCGGGCCGGGCAACGTCGGGCTCGCGGAGCGCGACGAGCGCGAGCCGGGCCCCGGCGAGGCGCTGCTCGAGGTGCGGGCGGCCGGGATCTGCGGCACCGACCTCCACATCGAGGCTGGCGAGTACCCGAGCGTGCCGCCGGTGACGATGGGACACGAGGTCTGCGGGGTCGTGCTCGCCGGCGGCGAGCCTCGAAGGAACGCGCGTCGTCTCCGAGACGTACTTCTCCACCTGCCGCACCTGCGAGCACTGCCTCGTGGGGCGGCCGAACCTCTGTCTCGAGCGCCGCTCGATCGGTACCCATGTCGACGGCGCCTTCGCGCCAAGGCTCGTCGTCCCGCTCGCGAACCTTCATCCAGTCCCGGACTGGCTTCCCGACGCGGCGGCCGTGCTGGCCGAGCCGCTCGCCTGCGTCTGCAACGCGCTCTTCACCGTGCCCGTGATTGCGCCGGGCGATCGCGTGCTCGTGCTCGGCCCCGGCCCGATCGGCCTCCTTGCCGCACAGGTCGCGCGTGCCGCGGGCGGCCGAGTCACCGTCGTGGGAACCGAGCGCGACACCGCGCGGCTCGAGCTCGCCGCGGCGCTTGGGTTCGAGCGCGCGAGCCCGAGTAACAGTCTGTTACTTGGGCCTTTCGACGTCGTCGTCGAATGCTCCGGATCGGAGGGCGGGATCGCGAGCGGGCTTCAGGCGGCCCGGCGCGGCGGACGGTTCGTCCAGATCGGCCTCCGCGGCGCCGAGGTGACCGTGCCGTTCGACGAGATCTGCTTCCGCGAGCTCGTCGTCAGCGGCGGGAACGCGAGCACTCCTGCGTCGTGGCGACGGTCGCTCGCGCTGATCGAGTCGCGGGCCGTCGAGCTGGAGCCGCTCGTGAGCGAGGTCGTGCCGCTCGAGGAGTGGGAGCGGGCGTTCGCCGCCGCCCGCAATGCCGAGGCCGTCAAGGTCGTGCTCGACCCGCGATGACGCTCCACGGCCGCAGAGCTGTGGTCACCGGCGCGGCCACGGGAATCGGCCAGGCGATCGCCGTCGCGCTCGCGCGGGCCGGCGCCGACGTCGCCACGATCGATGTCGCCGAGATCGAGGAAACGCGCGGCCTCGTCTCCGCGGCGGGCCGCGAGCTCCTCCACACGCAAGGCGACACCGGCGATGCGCGCGTGATCGAGGCACATGCCGACGCGGTCGTCGAGCGCTTCGGAGGGATCGACATCTGGGTCAACAACGCGGCACGGCTGCTCGTGAAGCCGCTCGCCGAGACGACGGACGAGGACTGGCACGGGCTGCTCGCCCCCAACCTCCACGGCTACTTCTACGGCTGTCGTGCCGCCGCGCGCCGGATGATCGCGGCGGGCAGGGGCGGTCGGATCGTCAACATCAGCTCGGCCGCCGACATCCTCGTCGTGGCCGACCTCGGTGCCTACACCGCCGCGAAAGGCGCGATCGTCGGGATGACGAAGACGCTCGCCGTGGAGCTCGGCCCGTCCGGGATCACCGTCAACGCGCTCGCGCCCGGGGCCACCGACACCGCGATGAACCTCACCGCCTACACCCCGGCCGTCCGGCGCAACTACGAGGAGCGGATCCCGCTCGGGCGGATCGGGTCGCCCGAGGAGGTCGCCGACGCGGCGGTCTTCCTCGCGAGCCGGGAGTCGCGCTACGTGACCGGGCAGGAGCTCGTCGTCGACGGCGGGCTCACGATCAACGGATCGGTCGGACATGCGCGCGACTGAGGTGCTCGTGTTCGGTCTCGACCACCCCGAGGGCGTCTGCTGGGACCCGGAGCGCGGCTGCGTCTGGGCGGGCGGCGAGGCCGGGCAGCTCTACCGGGTCGAGCTCGAGGCGCGTACCTTCGCCGAGGTCGCGCGGGCTCCCGGCTTCGTGCTCGGGCTTGCGGTGGACGGCCGCGGCCGGCTCGCGGTCTGCTGCCAGGAGGCGGGCGTGCACGCGTGGGACGGCGAGCGCTTCACGCCGGTCGCGACCGACCTCACGTTCGCGAACTACCCCGCGTTCGCCCCCGACGGCACCCTCTACGTCTCGGACTCCGGGACCTGGCACCGCGACGACGGCTGCGTGCTCCGAATCGCGGCGGACGGCAGCGTGGAGGCGCTCTCGCGCGAGCGGCCGTGCTTCACGAACGGGCTCGCGCTCGCGCCCGACGGCCGCCACCTCTGGCTCGTCGAGTCGGCCGAGCCTCGGATCTCGCGGCTCGAGCTGGCGACCGGCCGCTGCGAGACCGTTGCCCGCGTCGACGGCGCCGTGCTGGACGGGATCGCGTTCACGGCTTCCGGCGGCCTGCTCGTCAGCTGCTATCGGCCCGACCGGATCTACCATCTCGGCCTCGACGGAACGCTCGAGGTCGTGGCCGACGACCCGCAGGGGACGATCCTCTCCGCTCCGACCAACGTCTGCTTCGTCGGTCCCGAGCTCGACCGCGTCGTCTCGGCGAATCTCGGCCGCTGGCATCTCACCCTCATCGACGCCGGCTTCCGCGGCGTGGAGCTGCCGCGGCCCGAGCGCTGGGCCCTGGACGCCGGATGAGCTTCGTCCCCCGCTACTACGAGATCGAGCAGGCGCTGCGGGCGCGGATCGCGGTGCTCGCCCCGGGCGACGGGCTGCCCTCCGACTCCGCCCTCTGCGAGGAGTTCGGGGTCAGCCGGATGACGGCGCGCCAGGCGGTGCAGGTGCTGGCGCAGGAGGGGCTCGTCGAGCGGGTTCGCGGCCGTGGCACCTTCGTCGCGGAGCCGTCCACGCACCGGCAGGCCGGGAACCTGCTCAGCTTCACCACGGAGATGCAGCGCCAGAACCGCGTCCCGAGCTCGCGGCTGCTCGAGCGCCTCGTGCGGCCGGCGTCCGCGGAGGAGGCGGCGCGGCTGAGGCTCAAGCAGGACGCGCGCGTCGTCGTCGTCAGGCGACTGCGGCTCGCCGACGGGGAGCCGATCGTGGTCGAGACGGCCGCGCTCCGAGAGGCTTGCGCCGACGCCGTGCTCGGAGCGGACCTCGGCTCGGGCTCGCTGCACGAGACGCTCTTCGCGGCCGGCTTCGCGCCCACCCGGGGCCGCGGCATCCTGCTCGCCGAGGCCGCGACGGCAGCCGACGCGGAGCTGCTCGCCGTCGCGGCGGGCTCACCGCTCCTCGTCGAGCAGCGGCTGATCGAGGACGACCGAGGCCGGCCGCTCGAGGCGACCGAGTCGCGCTACGCGGGCAACCGCTACGGCCTCCACGTCGACTTCGACGTCGACCGTCCGCCCAAATGACGGCGCTTTCAGTCGATGGCGTGTGGAACCTTCATCAAGAGGATCGTGGGCTTGCCGGGTGAGTCCGTATCAGTGCGGGCCGGATCCGTCTTCATCAACGGCGAGCGGCTGAGCGAGCCATCTTCAGCCTGCCTACCGGGGCCGGGAGAGCGGGACTGGGGAAGCAGCCCGCGCGACGGCTACTTCGTGCTGGGCGATAACCGAGCTATGTCCTGCGATTCGCGCCGCAGGGGGCCGTCCCTCTGACCGCATCATCGGGCGGGCTGAGGTACCCTACTGGCCGGTCGGCTCGGGAATCATCAGCCCTAGCGAATCGAGCGGGGCCGGGCAGAGGTTTACTCGATTCGGCTGGCTCTGAGCTCGAGCCAGGTCTCGCGGCGTCTCGCCCGGTTCGAGCAGCGGGAGGGTGCCGGCGGCGCGGTCGGCGGCGCGGCCCAGGACCGAGCAGTTCGCCGGTTCGAGGGCGAAGCCGTAGTAGCCGGGGCGCGGATCGACCCACTGGTGCAGGCGGGGGAGCTCGGCCGCTCCCCACGAGAGACGGAGTTCGAAGCCGGTGCGGGGGTTCCGCACCCGCGCCGAGCCGACTCCGTCGAGCGGGCGGAAGCGATGCTCGAAGACTTGCTCCGGCAATTCGGCCGGCTCGGGCGGTTCCGACCAGCTCGCGAGGCCGGCCTCCGCGGCGTCGTCCCGGGGGATCGTCTCCAGGAGCTCGGCGACGCCGACCTCGCCCCCGGGGGCCCACAGCGGCCCGCCGAGGTTGACGTGGTAGAGGAGCGGGGCGGGCTCGGGCGCGTCGCCGACGTTCTCGGTCACGTCGCGGATCCGCAAGAAGCCGGGAGCGAGCCGAACCTCGCGCTCCAACACGAACGGTCCGTCCTCGACGCGACCACGGGCGAGCGCGCCGCCGTGCTCGAGCACCTCCGCCGACCGCTCGTGGTAGCTCCCGTGAAACGGAAAGCCCTCCGAGGCGGGGCCGACATTCCGGAGCCCGCGGGTCGTCACGAGCCCACCGCCCCATTCGGGGCCGTCGAAGCCCGCGCCGGAGAGCCACGCGAGCTGGGCTCCGCCGAGCCACGCCTCGGCGACGTCCAGGCCGCGCGCCGGCAGGAGCCGCACGACGAAGTCGCCGTCCTCGAGCCTCACACGAGCAGCGGCCGCAGGACGTTCCGGGCGAGGCGGAAGCCGCGCTTGACGAGCTCCTCGTCGCCCTCGAAGCGCCGGTCCTCGTGCTCGATCGAGACGACTCCGTCGTAGCCCGCGGCCGAGAGGGCGGCGACGAAGCGCGGCCAGCTCACCTCGCCGAGCCCCGGCAGCCGCGGCACCTGCCAGCCGATCCCGCCCGAGAACGTGCCGTGCCGGTAGAGCCCGTCGCGGTCGATCTGGAGATCCTTCGCGTGCGTGTGGAGGATGCGGTCGCCGAAGTCGCGGATCGCGCGCTCGACGTCGATCATCAGCCAGACGAGGTGCGAGGGGTCGAGGTTCAGGCCGAAGCCTGGATCGGGGATCGCCTCGAACATCGCCTCCCAGATCGCCGGCGACCACGCGAGGTTCGACCCGCCCGGCCACTCGTCGTAGCTGAAGATCATCGGGCAGTTCTCGATCGCGACCTGCACGCCCTGCGAGGTCGCGTGGGCGACGAGCTCCGGCCAGATCGCCCGGAACCGCTCGAGATTCTCCGGCAGCGGCCGGTCCTTGTCGTTGCCGACGAACGTGCCCACGGCGGGGACGCCGAGCGCGGCCGCCGTGTCGATCACCTTGCGGAGATGCCCGTTGACCTCGGCTCGGTGGGCATCGTCCGGATGGAGGTTGTTCGGGTAGTAGGCGAGCGCGGAGATCTCGAGGTCGTGCCGGTCGAGCACGTCGCGCACTTGGCCGGCGTCGTAGTCGTCGACGTCGATGTGGCAGACACCGGCGTAGCGGCGCCGCTCGCCACCGCCGCCGGGCCAGCACGCGACCTCGAGCGTCTCGAATCCCTCCGCCGCCGCCCACGCCGCGACCTCCTCGAGCGAGAGGTCGGGGAACGCGGCGGTCAGGAAGCCGAGCTTCATCGACTCACCTCCGTCCAGTTGCCGGTCTCCGCCGACGCGGCGATCGCGTCGCAGAGCAGGATCTCCTCGTGCCCGTCCGCGAAGGTCGGGAAGTCCGGCTCCGCCGGCATCGCACCCGCCTCGACCGCCCGGTAGACGGCGCGGTAGAGCTGCTTGAAGGTGTCGGTGAAGCCGTCCGCATGCCCGCCCGGCAAGTCGCTGATCCCGCGCGCGGCGGGATCGAGCAGGCCCGGGTCGCGGCTCAGGAGCTCGTTCGGCCGGTCGCGATGGCCCAGCCAGAGCTCCTCGCTGCGGTCCGAGTCCCACGCGAGCGCGCCCTCGGACCCGTCGACCTCGAAGGAGAGGTGGTTCTTTCGGCCGGCGCTGACCTGCGAGATCGTCAGCTGGCCGCGGCTCCCGTCCTCGTAGCGGAGCAGGATGTGGGCCGCATCCTCGGTGGACATGGCCCGGTCGACGCGCTCGACATCGCCCGCATCACCGTAGGTCTCCACGGGACTTGTCGGCACGTGCCGGACGTCGTGCACGGTGAAGAGGTCCGCGAGCACCGCCGCCACCCGCCGGCCGGTGACCCAGCCGACCAGGTCGAGCCAGTGCGTGCCGATGTCCGCGACCGCGCGCAGCGAGCCGCCGACCTCCGGGTCGAGACGCCAGTTCCAGTCGGTCGACTCGTGCAGCCAGTCCTGGACGTAGCGGCCGTGCGCGTTCCAGACCCGCCCTAGGTCGCCGCGGAGGATGCGCGCGCGGGCCTCGTGGCAGAGGGGGTAGAAGCGGATGTTGTAGTTCGTGCAGTGGACGAGGCCGCTCGCCTCGGCGAGCTCGAGGAGCTCGGCCGACTCGGTCGAGGTGAGCGCCAGCGGCTTCTCGCAGACGACGTGCTTCCCCGCGGCCAGCACCGCCTTCGCCTGCGGGTGGTGGAGGTTGTTCGGCGTCGTCAGGTGGACGACGTCGACGCGCTCGTCGGCCAGCATCGCCTCGAAGCTCTCGTACGGCTCGGGCAGGCCGCGCTTGGCGGCCGCGCGCTCCGGCGAGGAGCCGACGACGCCGGTGACCTCGATCCCGAGCCGCCGCAGCGCCTCGACGTGCACGACTCCGATGAATCCGGTTCCCACGACCGCCGCCTTCATCGCGCGACTCTAACCCGCTCCCACACGGCGACGGCTCGGCTCGAGTCCGCACCGACGGCGACCGCGCCGGCGCCGAGGAAGTCGAGCGCGTTCTCGGCCGTGATCCCGCCGGTGACGAGCAGCGGCACGTCCGCGAGCGGGGCGAGGAGCGAGCGGACGTAGCCTGGGCCGAGCGCGCCCGCGGGGAAGAGCTTGACGAGCGGCGCGCCCGCTCGCCAGGCGCGCTCGACCTCGCTCGGGGTGAAGCAGCCCGGGACGAACGGCACCTTGTGTTTCTTACGCACGAGCTCCTCGTCGAGCACGGGTGCGACGAGCGCCTCGGCGCCGGCCTCGACGGCCGCCTCGGCCTCGGCCGCCGTGCGCACCGTCCCCGCGAGCACGGTCGCTCGGTGGCGCCAGCGCGCGATCGCCTCGAGCGCGCCCGGGCTGTCGAGCGTGAACTCGAGCACGCCGATCCCTGCCTCTACGAGCTCCGCCGCGACCGCGTCGAGGTCGGGAGCCCGCCGGATCACGGCGACGAAACGCTCCTCGCGAATCCGCTCAACCACCGACATCGGCGCCGTTCTCCCGCAGCCGCTCCCGCAGCACCGCCGGGTCGAGCTCGCGCGGGTCGATGCCCGCCGAGGCGGCGAGCGCGGCGGCCGTTCCCGCCGCCTGGCCCATCGCCATGCAGGTCGCCATGCTCCGCGCGGAGGCGTGCGCGTCGTGCGTCGCCGAGAAGCAGCGGCCGGCGACGACCACGTTCTCGACCTCGCGGGGGAGCAGCGAGCGATAGGGGATCCCGTAGGCGGCGCCTTCGGGGAGGTAGGCCCAGCGGGTGTCCGAGCCCGCGTGGTGATCCTCGATCGGCGCGCCGCACTGCGCGATCTCGTCGGGGAATCGAGTCGCGGCGAGGATCTCCTCGCCGGTGAGCACGTGCTCGCCGAGGATGCGCCGGCTCTCGCGCACGCCGATCGCGGGGCTCGTCGAGACGAGCACGGCCTCCTCGTAGCCCGGCACGCGCTCGCGGAGGAAGCGGAAGTACTCGCGGCACTGGCGGCGGCCCTCGATCTCGGCGCGCGTCAGCTGCTCCGGATCGGTCGCGTCCACGTCGCGGATCCGCGTCATCAGGGCCATCATCACGCCCCGCTGCGGCGTCCGGTGCACCGAGCCCTCGAGCCGCGTGAGCGCATAGGCACCGGAGGAAGCCGCCTCGCGCATCAGCGCCCACAGCTCCTCCTTCGGCACTCCCTCCGCCCGGTCGGCGTCCACGTTCGCCATCCGGAAGACGGTCGAGAGGCTCTGAACGGGCCCGCCCACACCGGGCGCCTCGTAGGGAGCGCCGGCCAGGTGGCAGACGTCGGCGTCCCCGCTCGCGTCGACGACGACGCGCGGCCGGATCACCCGCTCGCCGCCCTTCGTCCAGAGGCGGACCGCGGCGACGGTGCCCCCGTCGAGCTCGACGCCGTGGACGAACGCGTGCAGCAGCACGTCGGCGCCGGCCGCGAGGACGAGCGACTCCCAGACGCGCTTCAGCGTCTCGGGGTCGTACGTGACGCCGGTGCCCGCCCCGTAGGTGTTCGGGCGCAGGAACGCCGCGCCCTCGGCCTCGAGCCCCGCGACGACCTCGTCCGGGATCCCGGCCACGACCTTTCGCGGCTCCGGCCCCGGCGTGTAGAAGGCGTAGAAGGTGTCGAGGACGGCCGTCGACGTGCCGCCGAGGAAGCCGAGCCGGTCGACGAGCAGCGTCTTGGCGCCGGTGCGAGCTGCGGCGATCGCGGCGGTCGAGCCCGCCGACCCCGCGCCGACGACGAGGACGTCTACCACGCGAATGCGGCGGCGGGATTCTCGACGAGGAGCCGGTGCGCGACCGCCGCGTCGAGGCGCGGCACGAACCGGCGGAAGACGTAGTCGAGCGGCGCCTCGCTCCGCCGGGCGAAGTCGCCGCCAAGCAGGATCCGCTCCGGGCCGACCTGCTCGACGAGGGTCAGGATCTCGGAGTCCGGCCCGTACTTGATCCGGCCGATCCGGTCGTAGCAGAGCCAGGCGCCCGCGGCCGCGAGCTCGCGATGGAGGCCGGGATCCGGGTTCCGGTCGAGGTGGGCGAGGACGATCCGGCCGGCCGGGACGCCGAGCCCCGTCAGGAGCTCGAGCAGCTCCGGGCCGAGCGTCCCGTTCTCGGTGTGCACGCAGACTGGGCGCGCCCGTCCGCGCGTGAGCGGCCGCCGCCGCCTCGAACGTCCGCCGCTCGAAGTCGCTGATCCGGTGGTAGCCCGCACCCGTCTTGATCGCGCCGCAGCGGTCGGCGAGCTCGGCCGCGAACCGGTCGGCGAGCTCCTCGACGGTTCCGGGAAAGCCCTCCGGATAGTGAGCTTCGCGATGGAGCCCGGTGCAGGCGACGATGTGCAGTCCGGTCGCACGCGAGACTGCGGCGAGCCCGTCGAGGTCGCGGCCGAGGCCGAGCGGCGTCCACTCGACGAGCGCCCGGGCGCCGGCCTCGCGGAGCGCGCTCGCGTCTTCGATCGCCGCGCCCACGTCGTCCAGCTCCTCGTCCGGCAGGAGCGGAGTCTCGAGGAGCAGGTGCTCGTGGGCGCTGCAGGCGCCGAGCTCCTCCGGCGCGATCCGCCCCAGGACGGTGTGCACGGCCAACATCTGTGCCATTATCCACACATATGAGCGAACGCGCCCAGCTCGCCCATGCGGCCCGGCTCTACTACCACCGCGGCCTCACCCAGCAGGAGGTCGGCCGCAGGCTCGGCGTCTCCCGCTTCCGGGTCATGCGCCTGCTCGAGGCGGCGCGCGCGGAGGGTGTCGTCCGGATCGAGATCGAGGACGAGCTGGGCCAGGAGGACGAGCTCGCGGCCAGGCTCGAATCGGCGTTCGGGCTCGAGTCGGCCGTGGTCGTGCCGGAGCCCGGCGACCTCGGCCGCGCCGGTGCCGCGACCGTGGCGCTCCTCCTCCGCCCGAACGACCTCGTCGGAGTCGCGTGGGGCGAGACGCTGAGCGCGCTCGTCGCCGAGCTGGCGCCGCAGGGCTCGCGGCACGACGTCGTCCAGATCTGCGGCGCTGTTCCCGGGCTCGCGACGGGAACCGGGCCTTCGGAGGTCGCCGTCCGGCTCGCCGAGCGGCTCGGCGGCACGGCCTCGCTCCTCCCGGCGCCGGCACGCTCCGCCGCGCTGGACGAGCTGCTCGCGGACGAGACGATTCGCCCGACCGTCGAGCTCTTCGACCGCGTCGACCTCGCTCTCGTCGGAATCGGCGCGCACCCGTCCGGCGGCGGCCACGTGCTCGTGCACGTCTTCGGGCCGGACGGCTCGGTGCTCGATCCGGAGCGCGCGCTCGCGCTCCCGCTCGCCGGTCTCCGCCGGGCGCGAACGGTCGCCGTCGCCGGCGGCGAGCCCAAGCACGCCGCGATCCTCGCCGTGCTCCGCGCGGGCGTCCTCTTCGGCCTCGTCACCGACGAGGGCGCCGCCCGCCACGCCCTGGAGCACGCGTGAACGGGAAGGTCGCGCTCGTCACCGGCGCCGCCGGCGGAATCGGCGCGGCCGTCGTGCGCGCCTTCGAGGACGCGGGCGCCGAGGTAGTGGGTGTCGACCGTCCCGACGGCGATCTCGCGCAGGAGCGCGACGTGGCGCGGATCTTCGCCGGGCTCGACCGGCTCGACGTCGTCTTCAACGGCGCCGGGATCAGCGGGCGCGGGCTCGGTGACGGCCCGACGGACGCATGCACCGAGGAGGGCGTGGGATGCCGTCCTCGACGGGAACCTGAAGAGCGTCTTCCTCTGCTGCAAGCACGCGATCCCGCGACTCCGCGAGGCCGGCGGCGGCGCGATCGTCAACCTCAGCTCGGTGCTCGGGCTCGTCGGCGGCGATCGCGGACTTCGCGACGCACGCCTACGCGGCGAGCAAGGCCGGGATCGTGGGGCTCACCCGGGCGATCGCCGTCCACTACGCGCCCGAGGGGATCCGCTGCAACGCGATCGCGCCGGGGCTGATCGCGACACCGATGAGCGAGCGGGCGCAGTCGGACGAGCGGATCCGGGCGCGGCTGCCGGAGCTCCAGCCGCTCACCGGCGAGCTCGGCCGCCCCGAGGACGTGGCAGCGGCGGCCGTCTATCTGGCCACGGCCGAGTTCGTCACCGGCACCGTCCTGCCCGTCGACGGCGGCTGGGTCGCGCGATGAGGCAGCTCGGGCTCGACCTCGGGGGGACGAACGTGAAGTGGGCGATCCTCGAGGACGGGCGCGAGCTCGCCGGGAGCGGCACGGAGCAGACCCACGGCAAGCGCGGGCCCGAGCAGGTCGTCCTGCGCCTGGCCGAGATCGGCAGCCAGGCGATCGCGAGCCACGGCCCGGTCGACTCGGTCGGGATCGGCCTGCCGGGCCTCTACGACCGGGCCGAGGGAACCGCCCGGTTCATGACGAACCTTCCCGGCGTCTGGGCGGGCGTCGCCGTCAGGGAGCCCGTCTCGACGGCCCTCGGCCTGCCGGTCGACCTGATCAACGACGCCCGTGCGTTTCGCGCTCGCCGAGGCGGCGCTCGGCGCGGGCCGCGGCTACGGAACTGTCGCCTGCTACACGCTCGGGACGGGGATCGGCGGTGGGATCGTGGTCGGCGGGCGCCTCCACGAGGGGCTCGAGGGGCAGGCCGGCGAGCTCGGGCACCAGACGGTCGACGCGTCGCGGTCGGCGCCGGTCTGCGGGTGCGGCAACCGTGGCTGCGTCGAGGCGGTCTACCGCGCCCAGCGGCAGCGGCCGAAGGGCCCGGACTGGAACCGGGTGGGGGAGGCGCTCGGGATCGCGGTCGCGAACACGATCCTGACCCTCACGCCCGAGCGGATCGTGATCGGCGGCGGCGTCGCCGGGATGGGCGAGACGCTGCTCGGCCCGCTCCGGCGTGCGGTGGCCGAGCGGGTGCGGGTCGCGCCCGTCGGCGAGATCGTCGCCGCGAAGCTCGGCCCGGCCGCGGGCGCGATCGGAGCGGCGCTGCGCGGCAGGGACGCCTTGGAGCGGAGCTAGCGCCTCTCGCGTCCCGGCGTCATCGCCGAGCGCACCGCGTAGTCCAGCAGCATCGAGGCGACGGCGAGGATGATCGCCGCCAGGATCGCCGTCCAGAAGAACTCGTCGATCGTGAGGTTGTCGGAGAGCGCGTCGGTGAGCTCGAGCATGAGCGCGTTGACGACGATCGCGAAGAGGCCGAGCGTGATCACCGTCAGCGGGAGGGTGAGGATGCGGAGAATCGTCCCGATCAACGCGTTCACGATTCCGAAGAGCGCGGAGACCCAGATGTAGCCCCAGACGCCGCCGGAGACGTCGAGCCCGGAGAGGAGCCAGGCGGTGATCGCGAATGCGGCTGCGAGCACGGCCCAGCGGATCAGCAGGGAGACCAGCATCGGCGCGGACACTACGCAAACGGCGCCTGAGCTGTTGCCCGCATCGACACGACTTCCTCACCCGGACGACACCGTGGGCCGTTTGGGCGGCGGGCCTCCGGGAACACGGCTGTGCCACCTGAACCCGAGCTCGAGGAGGATTTCGATGGAGACGAGACCCGAGGACGAATTCCGCGGCGCCGACCTGGACGCCGAGGACGTGCCCGAGCCGGTCGACCCGGAGGACGCGGACGACGTCGGTTTCGTCGGAGGCAGCGGCGGGCCCGCGTCGATCATCTACGGCGAGGACGATGAGGCGGACGAGCACGGCGACCGGCTGGCGAAGGGGCCGGAGGGCGCCTAGCGGAAAGCTTCGGCGGCTCGCATGAAGGCGCGCCGGGGGAAGGTGCTGGCTCTCGTCCTCGCCGGCGGCGAGGGCGGCCGGCTCGAGCCGCTCACCGACGGTCGCGCCAAGCCGGCGCTGCCGTTCGGCGGTGTCTACCGCCTGATCGATTTTCCCCTCTCGAACTGCCATCACAGCCGGGTCTCCGACGTCTGGGTGATCCAGCAGTACGCCGCGCACACGCTCGCCGAGCATCTCGCCAACGGCCGGCCCTGGGATCTCGACCGCACCTGGGGTGGGATGCGGGTCGTGCATCCGACGACGGGTGACGAGGACGGCGGCTTCTACAAGGGGAACGCCGACGCGATCCACCGCAACCGCGAGGCGATCGAGAGCTTCGACTCCGAGCTCCTGCTCGTCCTCAGCGCGGACGCCGTCTACCGGCTCGACTACCAGCGGGTGCTCGAGCTCCATCGCGAGCGGGACGCCGAGGCGACCGCCGTGACCGCCGTCAAGCCGGTCGAGGAGGCCAAGCGGCTCGGCACCGTCACGGTCGACGACGGACGCGTGACGGCGTTCGAGTACAAGCCGGAGGAGCCGCAGAGCGACATCGTCACGACCGAGGTCTTCGTCTACGACACGGACGTGCTGCTGCGGACGCTCGCCGAGCTCGAGGACGAGGGAGAGGAGCTGTCCGACTTCGGCCATTCGCTCTTGCCTCGCCTCGTCGAGCGAGGCCGGACCTGGGCGGACGACCTCGACGGCTACTGGCGCGACGTCGGAACCCTGGAGAGCTACTGGCAGGGGCACATGGACCTGCTCGAGCGCGAGCCGCAGCTCCGCCTCGACGATCCGGAGTGGCCGATCCTGACCCGTTCCAACCAGCGTCCGCCGGCGCGGATCGAGGCCACGGCGAGGATCGAGGGCAGCCTCGTCTCGCCGGGCTGCAGCGTGGCGGGCCGGGTGGCTCGGTCGGTGCTCGGGCCCGGAGTCGTCGTGGAGGAAGGGGTCGAGATCGTCGACTCGGTCGTGCTCGGGAGCTCGCGGATCGGCGCCGACATCAGCCGGACGATCGTCGACGAGGGGGTCGACGTGAGCGAGGAAGCCGCCGGTGGAGACGAGCCGGCCGTCGTCGCCTGACGAGGCTCGCGCCGACCGGGGCGGTACGGCTAGCCGCACCCGAGAGACGGGGCGGCCGCACCGCGCGCGGCCGACCCTGACCGGCACGCTAGTCGCCATTGAGCCGATGAGCTTCGACGGCTCGACCGGTCTTTGATCCAATGGGGACGACGCAGACATCCGAGGGGGGACGAGATGGGGATTGACGAGAACGGCGGGCCGAGGCCCGAGTCAGGCGCCGTGCGAGCCGACGACGTGACGTCGCGGCTGGCGGCCCACGAGCGGCTCTCGAGCGGCTCTCTCGCCGGCTGGGCGCGAGCCTGCGCGACCCATCCGTGGCGCGTCCTCCTCGCCTGGCTCGGGATCATCGTCGTCCTGATCGGCCTCGTCGCGACCGTCGGCGGGTCGCTGCGGGACGAGTTCGAGATCCCCGGCTCCGACACGCAGCGCGCGACGGACCTGATCGAGGCCGAGTTCGCGGCCGAGCAGGGCGGCGTGCTGAACGTCGTCTTCGCCGCGCCGGAGGGCGAGCGGCTCGACACGCCGGCCCGGAAGGCCGCGATCGCGAAGGCGATTACGCGCCTCGAGTCCGACGAGTTCAAGCCGACCGAGGACACGGCGGGGCTGACGAGCGTCGCCGACCCGTTCGACGACCAGACCTTCGCCGACAACGGGCGGATCGCCTACGCGGAGGCCCAGTTCGACCGGGTGATCTTCGACGAGGACCGCGAGTCGGTCGTCGCCGTCCAGGAGGCGGTGCGCGAGACCGTCGAGCCCGCCGGCGTGACCGTGGAGTACAACGGCGAGGCCGAGTTCCCGCCGATCGAGCAGGGAACGTCCGAGCTGCTCGGCCTGCTGGCCGCGATCATCGTGCTGCTCGTCGTCTTCCGCACCTTCGTGGCGGCGTTCATCCCGATCGTGCTCGCGATCGTGGCGCTGATGACGGCGTTCCTGCTCCTCTTCATCCTGGCGGGCCTGACCGACATCAACACGATCACGCCGATCCTCGTGACGATGATCGGGCTCGGGGTCGGGATCGACTACTCGCTGTTCATCGTCACCCGCTTCCGGCAGCTCCTGCACGAGGGCATGTCGCCGGTGGACGCCGCCGCCGAGGCGGGTGCCTCCGCCGGCCGGGCCGTGCTCTTCGCGGGCCTGACCGTCGCGATCGGGGTTTCCGGTCTCGCCTTCTTCGGGCTCGACTTCGTGACGAAGCTCGGGATCGGCAGCGCCCTCGGCGTGCTGACGACGGTGCTCCTTGCAAACTCGCTCCTGATCTCCGTGCTCAGGCTGCTCGGCCACAAGATCGACCGGCTGAAGCTGCCGTTCCTGCCCCCGATCGACGACTCCGAGGCGGGGCGCGAGAAGACGCTCGTCGCGCGCTGGGGCCGGTTCGTGACGAGAAACGCGCGGATCGTCTTCCCCGTCGTGCTGCTTCTCGTGGTCGTGCTCGCGACGACCTCGGCGCTCGTCCGGCTCGGGGTCGGGGACCAGGGCACGCAGCCGACCGCGCAGACCGCCCGACGCGCCTACGACCTGCTCGCCGAGGGCTTCGGGGCGGGCTTCAACGGCCCGATCCCGATCGTCGTCGACGTCAACGGCGACGCGGAGGCTCCCCAGCGGATCTTCGACGGCGTGCAGGGCCTCGAGGGCGTCGCCTCGGCAGGAGAGCCGCAGCTGAACGACGAGGAGACGGTCGCGATCGTCTTCGTCACCCCCGAGACGGCGCCTCAGGCCGAGGAGACGGACAACCTCGTCGACCGGCTCCGCTCGGTCGTCGTCCCGACGGCCGTCGAGGGCGGCGACGCAGTCGCCTACGTCTCGGGCCAGACCGCGGCGTTCAAGGACATCGGCGACCGGATCACCGAGCGGGCGCCCCTCTTCCTGCTCTACATCATCGGCGTCACGTTCCTCGTGCTGGCGATGGCGTTCCGCTCGATCGTGGTCTCGCTGACGGCGGCGATCACGACGATCCTCTCGGCCTTCGTCGGCTTCGGCGTCCTCACGCTCGTGGTGCAGGAGGGCCACCTGCTCGGGCTCACCGGGCTCGACCGGACCGGCCCGATCGAGACGTTCATCCCGCCGATCGCCTTCGCGATCCTGTTCGGGCTGTCGATGGACTACATGGTCTTCCTGATGAGCCGCATCCGGGAGGAGCACGTCCACGGGCTCCCGACCCGGCAGGCGATCGAGCACGGGATCTCGGCGATCGGGCGCGTCGTCGTCGCCGCGGCGATCATCATGGGCACGGTCTTCGCCGCGTTCATCCTGAGCGGTGACCGGGTCTCGAAGGAGTTCGGGATCCTGCTCGCGGTGGCGATCATCGCCGATGCGCTCGTCGTACGGATGACGCTCGTGCCGGCGCTCTTCACGCTGCTCGGCGAGAAGACGTGGTACATCCCGGCCTGGCTCGACCGGATCCTGCCGAACATCACGGTCGAGGCGCCCCACGACGGAGAGCCCTCGCCGCAGCCGGCGCCGGAGCGTCCGGCCGGGGCGACGGGCGGCGCCTAGCTCAGCTCGCTCGGCTGGGCCCTACGCCGCTTCGGGCGTAGGGCCTGGCTAGCGGCGGCTGCCGGCGTGCGCGGGGAGGTAGTAGCGCTCGACGTACTCGAGCACCGCGCGCTGCATCGAGAAGCGCGGCGCAAGCTGCGCGATCGACTCGCCCATCAGCTCGACCCAGCGCTCGCGGTGCTCTGTGAACGTGGGGACGACCTCGTCCTCGAGCAGGCGGTAGAGCTGCTCGCGGTCGGCGTCGTCGGAGCTTCCGTCGATCGCCCAGCCGACCTCGGGCGAATAGCCCTCCGCCCACCAGCCGTCGAGCACGGAGAGGTTGAGGACGCCGTTCAGCGCCGCCTTCATCCCGCTCGTCCCGCTCGCCTCGAGCGGTCGCTGCGGCGTGTTCAGCCAGACGTCGCAGCCCCGGACGAGCGTCCGGGCGAGGCCGAGGTCGTAGTTCTCCAGGAAGACGATCCGGCCCTCGGAGCGCCGGTCGCGCCCGAGCTCGACGATCGCCTGCATCACGTCCTTGCCCGGCATGTCGGCCGGATGCGCCTTGCCTGCGACGACGAGCTGGACGGGCAGCGCCAGCAGCCGTTCGACGTCTGAGAAGACGAGGCCGGCACGCTTGTAGGTGGCGAACCGCCGGGCGAAGCCGATCGTCAGCAGCTCGCGGTCGATCCCCGCGCGCTCTGCGAGCCGCGCCTTCGCCGCCGCATGCACCCGCCAGAGCGCCTCGGGAGCGATCTCACGCGCGGCCTCCCAGCGGGCCTCGTCGGGTGGCGCCTCGGGGCGCACGCCCGCGTCGCGGAGGAGGTCGGCGAGCGCGGGATCGAGCCAGGTGCCGATGTGGACGCCGTTCGTGACGTGCCCGATCGGCGTCTCCCGGTCCGGCCAGAGCCACTTCCACATCTCGCGCGCGACCTCTCCGTGCAGACGGGAGACCCCGTTTGCGTGCGCGGAGAGGCGGAGCGCGAGCGGCGTCAGCCCGAAGCCGGGCTCCTCGCCTGCCCGCCCGAGCGCGAGCAACTCCTCTCGCCCGAGACCGGCCTCCGCGGCGAGCGGCCCCACGTAGCGGACGACGAGCTCCTCGTCGAAGATCTCGTTCCCGGCCGGCACGGGTGTGTGGGTGGTGAAGATCGAGGAGCGGCACACGTGCTCGAGCGCCGCGGCCGTCTCCAGTCCGTCCGCGACGAGCGTCCGCACGCGCTCGATCTGGAGGAACGCCGAATGGCCCTCGTTCAGGTGGAAGACGGTCGGCTCGATCCCGAGCGCCGCGAGCGCCCGGACGCCGCCCACGCCGAGTAGGAGCTCCTGGCGGATCCGGTGCTCGCGATCGCCGCCGTAGAGCGCGTCGGTGAGCCAGTCGACCTCGAGCAGGTAGAGCGGGACCGCCGTCGACCCCGTGCCGACGTCCTTCCGCCAGACCGCCGCCTCGATCCTCGTGCCGCCGACGTCGACCTCCACCGAGACGGGCTCGCGCACGAGCCCCGCCGCCTCGGGATCGACCGGCTGGTAGTCCTCGGTCTGCCGGCCGGCCGAGTCGATTCCCTGGCGGAAGTAGCCGCCGCGATAGAGGAGGCCGACGCCGACGAGCGGGATTCCGAGCTCGGCGGCTGCCTTCAGGTGGTCGCCGGCGAGCACTCCGAGCCCGCCCGAGTAGATCGGCAGGCGCTCGTGCAGCCCGAACTCCATGCTGAAGTAGGCCACGCGGAGCCCGTCGTCCCGGCTCCGGGCTCGTTCCCACCAACTGATGGTGTCGACGGTCGCAGACACAGGCGGGGAAGGTACCTAGCGGGAGCGAGGGTCGAGCTTCTCGACGTACTCGCCGGCTTCGCCGTCCTTGCGCACGATCCAGTGCGTCGCGTGCTCGGCCACGAGATCCTCGACCTCGGGCGTGTAGTGGTTCGGCAGGACGACGAACTGCTTGGCGTCCGTCCGCACCGCCTCGTACTCGGTGCGGGCCAGCGTGATCCGGAACGTGCAGTCGACGTTGGCGCACTCGCAGAAGTACTCGTAGGTGCCGCTGCCGCGCTCGGCCACGTCCTGGACGCGCTCGTTCACCTCGCGGAAGAGCGCCTCGTTCTCAGCCATCCGCTGCTCCCGCGCGTCCACCCCGGCACAGTACTCGGCGCGAGCCGGTACGACCGCCCGATGGTGCAGACTGGCCGTCGAATGCGCATCGAGGAACGAGCCCGGAAGGCTGTCGCGAGCGGCCGCGTCTTTCCGTACCTGGCCCTGACGACGGCCGGGATCGCGGTGCTCGTCGGCTTCGTCGCCACGCTCATCGACCGGCAGGACTTTCCGACCTTCGGCGACGGGATCTGGTGGGCGATCGTGACGCTCGGGACGGTCGGCTACGGCGACATCGTCCCCACGACCCCCTGGGGTCGCTTCCTCGGTGGGATCGTGATCATCGTCGGCGTCACGTTCATCTCGTTCCTGACCGCCACAGTCACGTCGTACTTCGTCTCCACCGAGCAGGACATCGAGCAGGCGAAGGATCGCGAGCTCCGCGCGGCGAGCGATGCGCAGACGCTCGAGATACTCGCCCGGCTCGAGGCGCGGCTCGCCTCGATCGAGGGGAAGCTCGAGGCGCGGCTGCCCGAGTAGGCCCAAGCGAGCGAGCGGCGCGTTAGGCTCGCGTTCCTTGGCTCCTCGCACCGAGAACCTGGTCGACGACATCCTCGTCGCGCCGGGCGCCGCGGGCGAGCATGCGTGCGTCTGCGACTTTGGCCTGGCGCGACACGTGTCCTCGGTCAGCAGTCTGACCGGCGACCGCGGCTTCGTTGGCACGCTCGACTACGTTCCCCCCGAGCAGATCGCGGGGCGGCCGGTCGACGGCCGCGCAGACGTCTACTCGCTCGGCTGCGTGCTCTACGAGTGCCTGACCGGAGCGCGTCCGTTCGAGCGCGAGAGCGAGCTCGCGCTCGTCTACGCGCATCTCAACGACGCGCCGCCGCTCGTCACCGACCTGAGGCCCGAGCTTCCGGAACCGCTCGACCGCGTAATCGCGACCGCGCTCGCGAAGGAGCCGGAGGATCGGTATGCGAGCTGCGGCGAGCTCGCGGCGGCCGGTCGAGCGGCGCTTGCCGGCAAGCCCTTCGACCGGCGCTGGCGACGCCGACGGCGCCGAGCGTTGTCGCCATGACAGCGTGCTTCTCGTTGCGGCGGCCGTCGTGATCGGCGGGTACGAGCGGACGCGCGACGAGAACTCGAGGTCAGTAGCGCCGGCGATCACGCAGACGTCGATCGTCGGGGCGAGCTCGGCGAGCTGAAGGAGTCCTACGGCAAGCGGTTCGGCGCCTACAAGGAGCTCACGCTCACGGAGTTCGCCCCGTCGATTCCTGGGCGGACATTCGGCCAGTCCGAGGTCGGGGTCTACTTCCGGTCAGACCCTAAGAGGGCGGACATAATCACCACCTGGAACCGGCGACAACCGCACGGCCGCGGGGATCGGGCCGTGCTCGACGCTCGCTGCGATGAAGAGAGGCCTACGGGAAGGACGCGCACCCGTCGCCGCACGCGATCTCGCCGGACGGGAAGACAGTGTTCGCGTACGTCGTTGGCCCGAATCTGATCTTCGCGACGCAGGATCAGCGAACCATCTCGGCGGTCGGCGCTCTACCGAGGGCTCGCTCCCGAACACAACGCGCAGCGCACGGCAGGGCTGGGCGAACTTCGTCACCGCAGTCGAGATCGAGGATCGATGCGACATCCTCGGGCAGAGCGTCCGAATCGAGCTCGACCGTATCCAGGAGGACGAGCCTCACGTCGTAGGCCGAGGCCAGGCGCACCGCGTCGTCGACCGGATCGGCCGTGGTGAAGACCGCCGTTCGCGCCTCGCCGCCGAGTGAGGCGCGCCGGAGGTTGAGCCCGGCCGCCGTCGACGAGAGCGAGGTCTCGTCCGGCAGCAGTCGCGCGATCAGCAACGCCCGTCCGGGGAGCTCTGCAAGCGGCTCGGCCACGGCGAGAAGCGTCTCGAGCCGCTCGTTGCTGGAAGGAAGGATGAGGACGAGTCGATCCGGAGGAGGGGTCTCGCCGGTGGCGTCGCGAACGACGTCGAGAGCGGGATCGTGGTTCAGGATCGCGCGCTCCAGCTCGTGCAGCTCGCGGCCGGGTTCAATCCCGAAGCCGTCGACCAGCCTCGTCCGCGTGCGGCGGTAGACGTCGAGCGCATCCGCCTGACGGCCCGTTCGATAGAGCGCGAGCATCAGCCGCGACGCGAACGGCTCGTGGAGCGGGTGTTGCGCCGCCAGCTCGTCGAGCTCGCCGACGAGCTCGCGGTGGCGGCCGAGGGCGAGCTCCGCGTCGAGGCGCTGCTCGAGCCCTGCGAGCAGGATCTCCTCCAGTCGAGCGCTCCCCAGTCGTGCGAACGGCTCGCGCTCGAGGTCGGAGAGCGCCGGGCCGCGCCAGAGGGCGAGCGCCTCGCGCTGCAGCTCGAACGCCCGCTCGGGCTCGCCACGCGCGAGCGCCTGGCCCGCTTCCTCGCTCAGCCGCTCGAATTGCCTCAGGTCGAGCTGCTCGCCGGCGACGTGGAGGACGTAGCCCGGCGTCCGGGTCTCGAGCCTCGCCTCCTCGCCGAGGAGCTTGCGGAGCTCCGAGATCTGGCGGTGCACCTGCGTCACCGCTGTCACGGGGGCGCGGCCCGCATAGAGCTCGTCGGCGAGCCGGTCGATCGAGACGACCCGGTTCGCGTTCAGGATCGGCGGGCGCCGGCTCTGGGTGGAGGTCGAAGGTGCCGGTGCGGCGACCGTCGCATTCGAGACGGGGAACGGCAGCAACTCCGGCGTGTGGGCAGACATCGCGCCGCGCATCCGGGCAGCCGGCGCGAGGACCTTCCTCTACGACCGCGCGGGGATGGGCCGCAGCGAGCCGGCTGCTCAGCCGTACTCGATCGACGACGAGGTCGAGGCGCTGCGGTCGGCTTTGACGAGTTGCGGGATCGACGGCCCGATCGTGCTCGTCGCGCATTCCTACGGCGGCTTCATCAGCCTGCTGCTGGCCTCGCTGGACGAGCGCGTGGCCGGCCTCGTGCTCGTGGACGCCAACATCCCCGCGTTCTTCACCGAGACCGAGGTCGCGTCGATCCTGGCCGAGTACCGGCCGCAATACGAGCAGCTTCGGGAGCAGGCGCCGGAGCTCGCGGCGACGCTGATCCCGATCGTGGAGGCGTATCCGGCGACCGCGAGGCGGCTCCGATCCGTCGCGATTCCCGCACGTCTTCCGATCGTCGACATCGTCGCCGAGCATTCCTGGGCGGCGACGCCGGCGAGCGCGACCGCGATGCGCGAGGCGCATGCGGCGTTCGTGGCCGAGAGCAGCGCGCGGGAGTCGGTCTTCGCGGCCGGAAGCTCGCACGACGTGATGCGGGACGCGCCGGATCTCGTCGTCGCCGCGATCGTCCGGATGCTCGGGCTCGTCGAGGCTAGCGGCGCGTGAAGACGTAGTCGTTCGCCTGCGCCTGCATGTGGCAGGCGGCGCAGCCGGACTCCGGGAAGCCGACCTTCGTGAAGCGGGCGGTCGGCGAGCGAGCGGGTGAACTCCTCCCAGCGCCAGCCGCCGTTCGCGGTGCCGCGGATCTTCCGCATCGTCGCGACGAGCGAGAGCCACTGCTTGCCCGGCGGCCTCGCGGTCTTGACGACGATCGCGCCGACGGGGTAGTTCACGCCCGTCTTCCGCTTGCTCGCGTAGACGTTCTTCGTCCCCTGGTGGGCGGACGAGCCGCCCCGGATCGGCTTCGCGTTCAGCTTCGGCCACTTCGCGTAGCCGTCCACGTAGGCGGGGATCCCGTTCGCGTCCGTGCGCGCGCCCGCGACGGCGACGACCGTCAGCGCGAGCAGCGCGGCGAAGACGATCGCCGACCTGGAGCGAGCCCCGAGCACGACGAGCATCGTACGACGCGGCGCCTTACCCGTTCCTTAATCCCGAACGAGCTCAGAACAGGCCGACGGTGCGTCCCGACTCGTCGATGTCGACCGTGAAGGCGGCCGGCCGCGCGGCGAGGCCGGGCATCGTCTGCATGTCGCCGCAGAGGGCGACGAGCCAGCCCGCGCCGGTGTAGGCGCGGATGTCGCGCACCGTCACCGTGAAGCCCTCGGGCGCGTTCGCGAGAGCCGCGTCGTGCGAGAGCGAGAGGTGCGTCTTCGCCATGCAGATCGGGAGCCGGTCGAGCCCCGCCGCCGTGAAAGCGTCGATCTTCTCCCGCGCCGTCTTCAGGACGTAGATGTCGTCGGCGCCGTAGACCTTGGTCGCGATCGCGCGGATCTTCTCCTCGATCGGCGCGTCGAGCGGGTAGGTGTGGTCGAAGGCCGGCGCGTCGCGGGTCGCGTCCACGACCGCCTCGGCGAGCGCCGCAGCGCCCGGACCGCCGCGCTCGAAGCCCTCGTTCAGCTCGGCCGCGTGGGCGCCGTACTCGAGCGCGAGCCGGCGGACGAGCTCGACCTCCTCGTCCGTGTCGCCGGGGAAGCGGTTGACGGCGACCACGGCCTTGAGCCCGAAGGAGTGGACGATCTCGAGGTGGCGGCGCAGGTTCGCGGCGCCCCGCTCGATCGCTGCGAGCCCACCGCCGGGCTCCTCGCCGTGGTGCTCGAGCGCGCGCACGGTGGCGACGAGGACGACCGCGCTCGGCGAGAGCCCACCGGCCCGGCAGACGATGTTGAGGAACTTCTCCATCCCCATGTCCGAGCCGAAGCCGCTCTCAGTGACCACGAAGTCGCCGAGCTTGAGCGCCACGAGGTCGGCGACGAGCGAGTTGTTGCCGTGGGCGATGTTCGCGAAGGGGCCGCAGTGGACGAGCGCCGGCTGACCGTCGAGCGTCTGGACGAGGTTCGGCTTCAGCGCGTCCTTGAGGAGCACGGTCATCGCGCCTGCCGCGTTCAGCGCCTCCGCGGTGATCGCCTCGCCGGCGAAGGAGTGGCCGACCGTGATCGCGCCGAGCCGGCGCCGCAGGTCGAAGAGGTCGCGGGCGACGGCGACGATCGCCATCACCTCCGAGGCCGCGGTGATGTCGAAGCCGGTCTCGCGGACGTAGCCGTTCGTGCGGCCGCCGAGGCCGACGACGATCTGCCGGAGCGCGCGGTCGTTCATGTCCACGCAGCGGCGCCAGCTGATCGAGAGCGGGTCGATTCCGAGCGCGTTCCCGTGGAGGAGGTGCGACTCGAGAAGCGCGGCGAGGAGGTTGTTCGCAGCGCCGATCGCGTGGAGGTCGCCCGTGAAGTGGAGGTTGAGGTCCTCCATCGGCACGACCTGCGCGTAGCCGCCGCCGGCCGCGCCGCCCTTGATCCCGAAGACGGGCCCGACCGAGGCCTCGCGCAGGCAGAGCACCGGGCTCTTGCCGATCGCGCCGAGGCCCTGGGTGAGCGCGACAGAGGTCGTCGTCTTGCCCTCGCCGGCCTTCGTCGGCGTGATCGCGGTGACGCAGATCAGCTTCCCGTCGGGCTTGTCCGCGAGGCGCTCGAGCACCGAGAGGTCGAGCTTCGCCTTGTGCCGCCCGTACTGCTCGACCTCGTCGGCGAGGAGGCCCGCGTCCTCGGCCACCTGCGCGATCGGCCGGAGCTGCGCGGCTTGCGCGATCTCGAGGCTGGATGGTGTGCTCGTCGACGTCATCTAGTGGGAGACGGCCGCAGCCGCGAGCTCGGAGACGAGCGTATCGGTCGCAAAGCGCTCGAGCGCGAACGGCGCGATCAGCGCGGGCGTCCGCTTCGTCGCGACGAGCTCCGCGAGCGTCGTGCCGACGATCGGCGCCGCCTTGAAGCCGTAGGTGCCCCAGCCGGCGGAGACGAGGAAGCCGTCCACCTCGGTGACGCCGAGGATCGGGCTGAAGTCCGGGCTGATGTCGCAGAGCCCCGTCCACTGGCGCAGGACGCGCGCGCTCTCGAGCTGCGGGAAGAGCTCGAGCGCGTGGCGCGCGGAGTACTCGAGGAACGGGAAGGTGCTCGTGCCGCGGTAGGTCGTGTACGGCTCGATCTCGGCGCCGACCAGGATCTCGCCCCGGTCGGTCTGCGAGACGTAGACGTGCATCTGCGACGAGACGATGATCACGTCGAGGAACGGCTTCAGCGGCTCGGTCACGAACGCCTGGAGGATGTGCGTCGTGATCGGGAGCGGGACGCCCGCGAGGTCGGCGACGAGCGTCGACCAGCCGGCCGTGGCGCTGACGACGGTGTCGCAGGCGATGTCGCCGCGGTTCGTCCGGACGCCGGTGACGCGGCCGTTCTGCCGCTCGATTCCGGTGACCTCGGTGTAGGGGTGGATCTCGACCCCGCGCCGGTCGGCGCCGCGCGCGAGGCCCCAGACGACGGCGTCGTGGCGGATGATCCCGCCGGGCGGGTGGTAGAGCGCGCCGAGGATCGGCCACGTGACCTCGTTCGAGAGGTCGAGCTCCGGGCAGAGCTTCGCGATCTCGTCCGGGCCGACGAGGCGGCTGTCGATCCCGAGCAGCTGGTTGACCTCGGCGCGCTCGGTGGCCGTGATCAGCGCCCGGTCGGAGTGGGCGAGGGTCAGGTGCCCGAGCTGCGAGAAGAGGAGGTTGAAGTCGAGCTCGAGCGAGAGCCGCTCGTAGAGCGCGACGCTCGCCTGGTAGAACGCCGCTCCCTCGGGCGTGCGGTAGTTCGAGCGGATGATCGTCGTGTTGCGACCGGCGGCGCCCGAGCCGATGTAGCTCTTCTCGAGCACCGCGACGTTCGTGATCCCGTGGTTCTTCGCCAGGTAGTACGCGGTGGCGAGCCCGTGCGAGCCGCCGCCGACGATCACGACGTCGTAGCGCGGCTTGAGCTCGCCGCGCGGGCGCCACATCCGGCGCGTGCGGAAGAGATCCTTCACCGGAGGCCTTCGATCGCGTCGAGGACGACCGCGGCGACGTGGTCGGCGTACTCCTGCCCGAAGAAGAGGCGGAACTCGTCGCCCTCTCGGAGGACGGTGCACTGGACACCGGCGACCGCGCCGACGGCCGGAAGCGCGTCGAGGTCGAGGTCGGTCAGCCGGCGCATGAGCTGCTCGCCGCGGAGGGCGAGACCGGCGAGCGCGGCGGAGACATCGACGGCGCCGAGCTCCGCCGCGAGTGCCGGCGCCGCCTCGAAGTCGCAGAGGACGAGCGTGCGCCGAGGCGTGATCTCGACCACCTCGACCTGTCCCTTCGAGGCATGTCCCAGGGTCTGTCCCTGGGTCATGGCCGTTTCGGACACGCCGCGCAGCTCGAGCTTGCCGAGCGCCGAGAGGTCGCGCAGCTCCGTTCCCGCCAGCGCGCGCTCGAGGGGCGAGCGGTAGCCGGCCTCCGCGAGGGCCGGGCTGAGGAACGCGAGCTCGCTCACGAGCGAAGCCTCGTCCCGTCCGGATCGAAGAAGGGCCGCAGGCGGACGGTCGCAGGACGCAGGCTGCCGTCCATCCGGAGCTCGAGACGAGAGCCCTCCTCGGCGAGCTCGGGCGGAACCCAGGCGAGCCCGATCGCCCGCTGCAGCTCGTCGCTCCAGCGCGCGCTCGTCACGCGCCCGGCGGGCCTGCCGCCGACGACGACCTGGGAGCCCTCGGCCGGGACGGCGCCGCCTTCGAGCTCGAAGCCGACCAGCCGCTCGCGCGGCCCGCGCTCCTGGAAGTGCTCGAGGGCCCACTTGCCGACGAAGTCGTCCTTGTCGAGCTTGACGAGCCACGGCATCCCGGCGTCGAGCGCGTTCGACTCCGAGTCGGTGTCCTGGCCGACGATCAGGTGCTGCTTCTCGAGCCGGAGGATCCGCTGCGCCTCCAGGCCGAACGGGCGCACTCCGAGGTCGGCTCCCCGCTCGAGCAGCGCGTCCCAGAGGTGCTCGGCGAGCGGGCTCGGGCAGTGGATCTCGTAGCCGAGCTCGCCGACGAAGCCGATCCGGAGCAGCAGGCAGGGGATGCCCGCGACCGGCGCTTCCTTCAGGTCGAGGTACGCGAAGCTCTCCGCCGAGACGTCGAGCTCGGTCAGCCGCCCGAGCAGCTCGCGCGCCTTCGGCCCCGCGACGTTGACCGCCGCGAGCGCGCCCGTCACGTCGACGATCTCGACGTCCATCCTCCAGACCGCGTTCCACCACTCGAGCCACTGGAGCACCGCCTCCGAGCCGGTCGAGGTGGTCGTCACGTAGAGCTGGGTCTCCGAGAGCCGGCCGATCGTCCCGTCGTCCATGATCCGGCCCGCGTCGCTCGAGAGGACGCCGTAGCGGATCCGGCCCGGCTTCAGGTCGGCGAAGCGGTTGGGATAGAGCCGCTCGAGGAACGCGACGGCGTCGGGCCCGCTCACGAGCAGCTTCCCGAGCGTGGAGACGTCGATCACGCCGACGGCGTGGTGCACCGCGCGCGTCTCCTCGGCCGGGTCGCCGTAGGAGTGGACGCGCCGCCAGGCGCCGGCCCACATCATCCGGGCGCCGAGCTCCTCGTGCCGGCGGTGGAGCGACGTGCGCTTGACGGGCTCGTGGCCGCGGCCCGCGAGGAGGCCGAGCGGCACCGGCGACCAGGGTGGGCGGGCGGTCGTCGTCCCGATCGCGGCCTCGTCGCTCCCCGTCGCCCGGGCGTAGAGCCGGACCGCGGCGAGGTGGCACTGCCGGCCCTGGCACGGGCCCATGGTCACGGTCGTGTAGCGCTTCGCGAGCTCGAGCGAGTCGAAGCCCTCGGCGATCGCCCGCTTCACGTCCTTCGTGGTCACGTCCTCGCAGATGCAGACGAAGCGCCGGCCGCCGGCGGAGCCCGGGAAGAGGCTCGGCACGACTGGTGCTCGCGGCGCCGGCCACCGACCCGGCGGCCTCCACGCCGGCCGGGAGGTCGCGGGGGACGAAGATCCCGGCCGCCGCGTCGTACTCGATCCTCGCGCCGGCCTGGGCGAGCAGCGAGTAGGCGGGCTGGCGGCCCGCGGACATGACGAGCAGGTCGCACTCGATCGTCTCGCCGTCGAGCCGGACCGAGCTCACGCGGCCCTTCCTGCCCTCGGCGACGAGCTTCCTCGGCATTCGCTCGCGCAGATCGACGACCCGCGCGACCTGCGTTCCCGCCGCTCGGAGCTCCCCGGCGACGGCCTCCGCGTCGGGCGCGACCACGACAGCGCGCTCGCCCGGCCGCAGGGCGAACTCCCCGACGAGCCGGCGGACGGCGCTCGGCAGGATCACGCCGACGAGGTCGTTGCCCGGGAAGACGAGCGGCTGATCCAGGGAGCCGGTGGCGACCACGATCCGCTCCGCCCGGAACCGGAGCAGGACGTTGCCGGCCTCGACCGGCACGAGCCCGCCCTCGTAGATCCCGATCGCGCGGGCCGGGGAAATCGTCTCGATCCCGAGGTCGTCCAGGCCGCCGAGACCCAGGGACAGACCCTCGTCGACGAGCACGACCTGGCTCCCCGCTGCCGCAGCCTCCCGCGCGGCCGCGACCCCGCCCGCACCGCCGCCGATCACGAGCACCTGAGCCCGCCGGTGCTCCGTGTCGAAGCGCCGCGTCCGCCGCGCGTGCCGGTCGATCCGCCCCAGGCCGGCGAGGTTTCGCAAGACCTTCTCGTAGTACGGCCAGGCCCGGCGCGGCCGGATCATCGTCCGGTAGTAGAAGCCGACCGGCGTGAACGGGCCGCCGACCTTGCCGATCACCGCGAGCGCGTCCCGGTCGAGCGAGCCGAGCACGTTCTGGGCGCGCACGTCGGCTCCGGCGCGCGCCGGCTCGGTGCAGACCCGGATGCTCGGAGCGCCGTCGACCTGCATCAGGCAGTTCGGGCACGAGCCCGTGCAGCAGAGGAGGCCGCGGGGCCGGTGGTACTTGAAGCTGCGCGAGAAGACCCTGCGGCCGCCGGCGAAGAGCGCGGAACCGATCGTGTCGCCCTCGAACGCGTGGACCGCCTGACCCTCGAAGGTGAACGTGAGCGGCCGGCCGCGGTCGAGCCGCTCGCCCGGCTGCGGCGGCAGCCGCATCAGCTACCGACCTCGGTGCGTAAGACCTCGTTCGTCCGCGTGTCGCGCTCGGCCTGGAACCAGAGCTCGCAGCCGAGGCGGTGGAACCACCACTCGCGCTGGACGCCCGCGACGTTGCGCCGGAGGTAGAGGTAGGCGCCGAGCTCCCTCACGTCGGGCCGCTCCTGCGGGCGCGCGGTCACCTCGCCCCCGTAGGCGAACTCGTTCACGTCGCGCGCACCGCAGCTCGGGCAGGGCAGGAGGAACGACACCTACGCAGCCTGTCGGATCTCGAGCAGATAGGCGACCATGAGCTCGTCGTCGCCGAAGCTCAGGTGGTAGGCGTCCGAGAGCTGCTCGGCGCGGCCGATCTGCTCGCGGTTCTCGTCGAAGAGCGGGCTGAAGCGGAAGAAGGAGTAGTCGGCGAGCGCGGCGACGAGGCCGTTCGCCTCGAGCAGCTCCGCCGTGCGCAGCTGGCCGAGGATCGAGAGCTGCATCACGTACGCGATCCCGCCGGGGGCGAGCAGTCGCGGCAGGAGCCCGAGCAGGTGGTCGAGCAGGTTACGCCCCCAGTAGTCGAGCGGCCGGTGGGTCGCGCGGCCGAACGGATCGACCGGGACCTGGTAGAGGCTCGCGACGACGACGTCGTAGACGTTCTCGGGCTCATAGCTGTAGAGATCGAGCTCGCGGGCGGCGACGCGATCTGCGACGCCGTTCCGGAAGGCGTTCGCGAGCGTGTTCGCGACGGCCGCTCGCTGGAGGTCGATCGCGTCGACGGCCGCCGCGCCGTTCAGCGCGAGCTGGATCGCGAGCAGGCCGGCCCCGCAGCCGACGTCGAGGCACCGCTTGCCGCCCCCGGTGCCGTTCTCGACCAGGTGCTTCCAGACGAGCAGGCTTCCCTCGGTCGGGACGAAGACGCCGGGCTCGCAGACGAGCTCCGGCAGCGGGAGCGGGAAGAGGCTACGGCCTTGCTCGTCCGACCACGGCCGGGCGGGAGCGACGGTGGGCGGCGCCGGCTCGCGCGGGAAGCTCGCGGGAGTGCTCCGCGGCCGGCCGGCCCTGGTGCCCGCGAGCGCCTTGCGCGCCGCCGCGATGTGCTCGGGCGAGGTGCCGCAGCAGCCGCCGACGATCTGCGCGCCCTGCGCACGCCATTCGAGCGCCAGCTCCGCGTACCGCTCGGGCCCGGTCGTCTCGTCGAAGCGCCAGCCTGCGTCCGAGTAGTAGCCGAGGTTCGGGTAGACGCCCAGCGGGAGATCGGTGAAGTCGCGGAGCCACGGCAGCATCCCGTCGAGGTGATCCGGCGGCAGGCAGTTGAGCAGCAGCGCGGCGACGCCGAGCTCCTCGAAGCGCCGGGCCGCCCGGCCGAAGAGATCGCCTTCCGGCCCGCCCCAGTGCTGGCCGTAGACCCCGCAGACGCCGTGGCGGCAGCGCCTGAACGAGAGCCACACCGGGATCCCGCTCTCGACCGCGGCCTCGACGGCCTCGAACGTCAGCCCCTCCCGGATCAGCGACATCGTCTCCAGGAGGAGCAGGTCGGGCGGATCCTCCCGCAACGCCCGGAGGAGCAGCCCGAGCGACGCCTCCCGCTCGGGCCCGTCGATGTCGCCGTTGACGCTGAAGGCGACTGCGCATCGGCCCTCCCGGCCGGCTTCGGTGATCGCCCGGCGGGCAAGCGCGATCCCGAGCCGTGCGATGTCGAGCCAGTGCGTCGTCGCGGCGCCCGGCGGACCGCCCAGGTCGAGCTCCGCCGCGGCGAGCACCGCCCAGGTGTTCGTCGAGATCGCATCGCACGGAACCTCGACGTAGCGGCGGTGCACGTCCTTGACCGCGTAGGGGGTGTCGTAGAGCGCCCAGGTTCCCCAGAGCCCGCGGTCGGAGTTGCGGAGGTCGCCCGCCCGGGCGTGCGCGCGCTCGAGCTCGGTCGCGTTCGCCCCGTCCAGGATCACCGGCTCGCCGGCCGTCGAGCAGGTCGACGAGCCGCCCGTACGCGGGCGAGAGCGTCGCCGCGGCCTAGGGACTGGTCATCGCCGCGGTCAGAGCTTCGCCGCGTAGTCCCGGTTGTGCTGCTTCAGCGTCTCGTCGGTGCCGAGGAAGGCGTGCTTGGACATGTCGGCGCTGTACCTGCTCGCCGGCGGGTTCTTCCCGAGCGCCTCCGCGACGCTGCGGATGTGGTGCGGCGCGGCGCCGCAGCAGACGCCGAGGTAGTTGACCCCGAGCGCGTGGGCCTCGCGGGCGAACTCGGCGAGCTCGTAGCGGTTGCAGACGAACGGGTCGAGCGCTGTGGGGAACGGCCTTCCGCCCGGGATGCAGTCGCAGTCCGGGTCGCGGAGCGACTGGAAGGTCGGCTCGGCCTCGTGCGTCCGGTACGGCACCGGGAGCGCGGCCACGTGACCCTCGACCGCCTCGCGGACCGAGGCGACGAGCGGCAGCATCGTCTTCGGGCCGCGGATGCAGTTCAGCCCGACGACGTCGGCGCCCGCGTCCTCGAGCCGCTTGCAGGCCTCGGCCGGCGACCAGCCCTCGCGCGTCGCCGGCTCCTGATGGATCGCGAGGGTGACGACGGCGGGAACGCCGGCCGCCTTCACGACGTCGGTCGCGATCAGCGCCTCCTCGCCGTACGAGAACGTCTCGGCGATCACGAAGTCGACGCCTGCGTCCATCGCCCAGCCGACCTGCTCCTCGAACATCGCGCGCACGTCGCGGCGCGAGGTCTCGGCCGGTTCGAAGACGTTCGTGTTGCAGATGTCGCCCGCGAGGAGCGCGTCGCTCTCGCCCGCGACCTCCTTCGCCGTCTCGAGCGCGGCCCGGTTCATGGCCTCGAGCAGGTGCTCCTTGCCGATCAGGCGCAGCTTCTCGCGGTGGGCGTAGTAGGTGAACGCCTCGACGACGTCCGAGCCCGCGTGGACGAACTCGCGGTGGAGCTGCGCCACGAGCTCGGGGTGTTCGAGCACGACCTCGGGCACGAACGCGCCCGCCTGGAGGTAGCCCCGCCGCTCCAGCTCGAAGAGGTAGCCCTCGGCGCAGAGCACCGGTCCCGCGTCGAGCCGTTCGAGCAGGCCGAGCTTCCGGTCGTCAGCGGTCTCGCTCATGTCGATCTCCTCTCCTCGCGGCCGAGGCTCAATCCTTGCAGGCTTGGCGCGAAAAGGAAATAGTGTTGCCCTGATGGAGACAGTGGCCAGCTCCCGCCGGGTGAGCGCGGTGCAGCGCGCGCTCGCCGTGGTCGACGCGCTGGCCGCCGCCGACGAAGATCTGGGCACGAACGAGCTCGCCCGCCGGACCGGGATCAACGCGAGCTCGGTCTCGCGCCTGCTCGCCACGCTCGGGGACGCGGGGGTCGTCGAGCAGGTCACGGAGACCGGCCGCTACCGCCTGGGCCTGCGGCTGCTCGCGCTCGGGAACGCCGTGCACGAGCGGCTCGACATCCGCACCGTCGCTCGGAGCCGGCTCCAGGCGCTCGTCGAGGCGACGGGGGAGACGGCGACATTGTCCGCGCCGGGCCAGGCGGAGTCGATCACGATCGACGTCGTCCAGAGCACGTCGACGGTGCAGAGCGTGCCGCGGCTGGGCCGGCCCGGGGTGGGTCACGCGACTGCGACCGGCAAGATCGTGCTCGCGTTCGGCGGGCCGGGGGTGCCCGCCGGCAGGCTCGAGCGGTTCACCGAGCGAACGATCGTCGACCGCGTGGCGCTCGGGCGCCAGCTCGCCGAGGTGCGGGCGCAGGGCTGGGCGGAATCGGTCGGCGAGCGCGAGCTCGACCTCAACGCTGTCGCCGCCCCGATCCTGGACCGGCGCGGCGAGCTCGTCGCCGTGCTCGGAGTCCAGGGGCCGGCCTCGAGGTTCGAGCGGAAGGCGATGCGCGCTGCGCTCGGGCCGCTGCTGGCCGGCGCGCAGGCGATCTCGGCGGGGCTCGGCGCCCGTTCTGCCCCTCCTGCCTAGACCCGCCCGTCGTCCAGGCAGCACTCGGACACGTCCTTCGCGGACATGCCGTTGCGAGCCACGTCCGGGGCCAGCCCCTGGACGTGTCCGGATCGGCCGTGTCTGGGGCCAGCCCCTGGACGTGTCCTCAACGGACGGGCGGCTGGCCGGCCGACGCTTCGTCGAGCACGAGCACGGTGCGGACGCCCTCGCCGCGCCGAAGGCGTTCGAGGGCGGGCTCGACTCCCTCGAGCCCGTCGACGTGCGAGACGACGCTGCCGAGCTCCAGCCGGCCGGCGGCAACGAGCTCCACCAGCCTCGGCAGCTCCTCGGCGACGTTGCCCGAGCCGTAGTAACAGCCCTTGATCGACTTCTCCGAGAGGAACTCGATCGCCGGCAGGGCCACCTCGACGCCGAGTGGGGCGAGCCCGACGACGACGGCGGTCGCGCCCGGTCGGAGCACGTCCCAGGCGAGCCTGATCGTCTCCGCGCGGCCGACGACCTCGAAGGCGTGGTCGACGCCGCCGTCGGTCAGCTCGAGCACCCGGGTGAGCGGGATCGTCCGCGCTCGCGTCGACCGCGTGCGTCGCGCCGCGCCGCAGCGCCAGCTGCGAGCTTGGCGCGGGTCGCGGTCGACGGCGACGATCTGCGCCGCGCCGGCGAGGCTCGCGCCCGCGACGACGTGCAGGCCGACGCCGCCGCAGCCGATCACGCACACCGTCTCGCCGGCCTCGACCCCGGCGGTGTTGCGGACGGCGCCCATCCCGGTGACGACGCCGCACCCGAGCAGCGCGGCCTGCCAGAGCGGCAGCGCGGGGGGCAGCGGAACCGCCGTCGCGGCGTCGACGACGACGTACTCGGCGAAGCAGGCGGTCAGCAGGGCGTGCTGCAGAGACGGTCCCGTCGGGCAGGCTGAGGCGCGAGCTGCCGTCGAGGAGCGTCCCGGCGATCGAGCGTGCGCCGGCCGACTCGCAGAGCGTCGTCCGCCCGTCGCGACAGGGGCGGCAGGCGCCGCAGGCGGGAACGAAGCAGAAGACGACGTGATCCCCGGGACGGACGTGCGTGACCCCGTCGCCGACCGCCTCGACGACACCGGCGCCCTCGTGCCCGAGCACGATCGGGAAGCGGCCCGCCCCGAGCGCGCCGTCGGCGAGCCGCACGTCGCTGTGGCAGACCCCGGCCGCGGCAACGCGCACGAGCACCTCACGCGCCCGGGGCGGCGCGAGCTCGACCTCCTCGACGACGACCGGCGTCCCCGGCTCGTGCAGGACGGCCGCGCCCATCCTCATCCGATCAGCCTCATTCGATGCGGTAGCGGTCGAGCGCGTCCAGATCGGGCCGGACGCCGAGGCCGGGACCGGGCGGCGGCGCGATCGTCCCGTCGTCCGCGATCAGGAGCGGCTCGGGGAGCAGCCAGTCCCGCCGCTCCGCCGACAAGGAGGGCGGATCGAACGGCACCTCCACATAGGGGCACGTCGAGACGGCGAGCGCGAGGTGGAGGTTCGCGACGAGGCCGAGGCCGTTCGACCAAGTGTGCGGGGACCACGTGCGGCCGTGGAGGTCGGCGAGTGCGGCCACGCGTCGACAGCCGCCGATCCCGCCGCTCGAGAGGACGACGTCGGTCTGGATCACGTCGACGCCGCCGCGCACGATCAGGTCGCGCGCCTCGTGGGCGCTCCGCACCATCTCGCCGGCGGCGAGCCGCAGGCCGGTGAGCCGCCGTAGCGCCGCGTAGCCCTCGACGTCGGTCGTCGGCAGCGGCTCCTCCAGCCAGTAGACGCCGAGCGGCTCGAGCGCGCGGGCGCACTGCGCCGCGGTGGCCAGATCCCAGCGGGGACGCAGGTCGCCGGGCATCCGCCAGCCCTGGTTCGCGTCCACCAGCAGCTCGACGGCCGGCCCGACCGCGGCCCGGACACCTCGCACGAGCTCGACGTCCTCGCGCCAGTCCTCCCTCCAGAAGCGGAGCTTGATCGCGCGCACGCCGACGCCCGCGAGAGCGACGCACCGTCGGATCCGCTCGTCGTCGTCGACCCGCTCGGCGGACGAGGCGTAGGCCAGGAGCCGTTCCGAGCGGCCACCGAGCAGCTGCCAGCACGGGGTTCCGAGCGCCTGCCCGACGACGTCCCAGACGGCGACCTCCACCGTCCAGGGCCTCCCCCCGTGGAAGTCGACCGTCTCGCAGAGCTCGCGCACGACCTCGGTGCGGAGGGGATCGACGCCCACGAGCAGGCGCTCGAGGAGGGCCCGATCCGGCAGGTCGTTGCCGCTCGCGCACCCGGAGAGCCCTTCGTCGGTGTGGACGATCGTCAGCGTCGCCTCCTGGCGGCCGCGCGGCTCGGGATCCCACGCGACGTGGAGGGGAGGCTCGATCTCGATCGCGTACCGCCGAGTCTCGATCCCGCTGATCCGCATCGGGCCTCAGCTCCCGCCGTAGAAGGGGCTCGTCAGCTCGTCGCGGCGCGCGACGAGCCGGGCCGCCGCCTCGGCGTCGCGGCCCTCGACGCACGTCCCGAGCGCCTTGCGCACCGCCGCGCGGTTGGCCTCGCGGACGGCCGTCTCGTCGTCGGCCCTCGGATCGACCCAGACCGCGACGAGGACGAGCAGCTCGCCCGTCGCCTCGATCAGGCCGTCGGCGACCGCGTCGAGGACGCCCTGCGCGATCCCGAGCTGCGCGGCGCCCCAGGTCATCGACTCGTGGCGCTGCTCGGTCGCGGTGGCCTTGTTCATCATCAGGGTCGGCGGCCACACGGGCTCGTACTGCGCCTCCTCGGGGCCGACGCAGACGAGCACCGGCGTATGGCCCGGCGAGGGATGCGCCAGCATCCCGATCGCCGCCGCGGCCGTGGGGCTCCCCCGGCGCGCGAGGACGACGTTGACGTGGCTCCCGTTCGGCTTGACGCCGCCCCAGCCCTCGCCGATCCGCCCGTCCAGCTCGTCGAGGTTCACGCGGCCGCCAGCCTTCGTTCCGGGGTCAGGTCGAGCACCGTGCGGAGCGCGATCCCCTCGCGCAGCAGCTCGAACGCGCGACCGACCTCCTCGAGCGGCAGGCGGTGGGAGATCAGCCGGTCGAGCGGCAGCCTGCCGCGGCGGTAGAGACCGAGGACGAGCGCGAAGTCGCGCTCGGGCCGGGAAGAGCCGTAGATCGAGCCCAGGACTCGGCGCTCGAGGCGCGGAATCGAGAGCGCCGGGAGCGTGAGCGTCGCGTCCTCGCGGGGGATCCCGATCAGGACGGCGGCGCCGTGCGGCCGGGTCGAGAGGAAGGCGGCGAGCATCGCCTCGGGTCGCCCGGTGGCCTCGATCGCCGCGTCCACTCCGCCGTCGGAGACCTCCGACGACGAGCGCCGCCGTCTCCTCGGCCGCCCCGGTCCAGGCCACGCACTCGTCCGCGCCGAGCTCGCGCGCGAGCTCGAGCTTGTGCGGCTCGACGTCGACGGCCACGACGGTTCCCGCCCCGGCGGCGAGCGCGCCGAGCACGGCGCTGAGCCCGACGCCGCCGCAGCCGAAGACCGCCACCCGGTCGCCGGGGGAGACGCGGGCCGTCCGCCAGACCGCGCCCACGCCGGTGGTCACCGCGCAGCCGACGAGCCCGGCCACGTCGAAGGGGACATCTGGCGGGATCGGCACGCACGAGCGCTCGGGGACGACCGTGGCCTCGGCGAAGGTCGAAAGGAACGAGTAGTGATAGACGGGCTCACCGTCGCGCGAGAGCCGCGTCGTGCCGTCGAGCAGGCCGCCGCTGCCCATCGCCGGCCAGGCGGCCGAGCAGAGCTGCGGCAGGTCGCGCACGCACTCCGCGCACGTCCCGCAGGCCGGCGCCCAAGAGAGGGCGACGTGGTCGCCCGGCCGCACGCGCGTCACTCCCGGCCCGATCGCCTCCACGACGCCCGCTCCCTCGTGACCGAGGACGGCGGGGCAGCGGGTGGGCGAGGTCCCGTCGATCGCGTTCTCGTCCGAGTGGCAGACACCGCTCGCGTGCAGCCGGACGAGCACCTCGCCGGCCCGGGGCGGCTCGAGCTCGAGCTCCTCCAGCACGAGCGGCCCGCCGACCTGCTCGAGCACTGCGCCACGAATTCTCACGGAACGGGCATCGCCTCTCGGCCGGGCGGCGGCGCGCCCTCGGCCTGGAGGCGCCGCAGCTCCTCGATCGGGATGTGGCAGCGCATCGAGTGGCCCGCCTCGACCTCCGCCAGCGGCGGCTCCTCCTGCTCGCAGATCGCGCCCAGGTTGCGCGGACAGCGGGTGTGGAAGACGCAGCCGGACGGCGGCGAGGCGGCGCTCGGAATGTCTCCCTCGAGCCTGATCCGCTCGCGCTCGGTCCCGTCGATCGTCGGCACCGCCGAGAGCAGGGCCTCGGTGTACGGATGATGCGGCCCGTCGAAGACGACCTCCGCCGGCCCGAGCTCCATCAGCCGCCCGAGGTAGAGGACAGCGATCCGGTCGGAGAGGTACCGGACGACGCCGAGGTCGTGCGAGATGAAGAGGTAGGCGACCCGCCGCTCCGCCTGCAGCTCGACGAGCAGGTTCAGGATCGCGGCCTGGACGGAGACGTCGAGCGCGGAGGTGGGCTCGTCGCAGACGACGAGGCGGGGCTCGCCCGCGAACGCACGGGCGATCGCGACGCGCTGCTTCAGGCCTCCCGAGAGCTGGCTCGGGCGGGCGCTGATGTAGCGCTCGGCGAGCCGGACCGATTGCATCAGCTCGAGCAGCCGCTGCTCGGCCGGCCGGCCCGTGAGCCCGGCGAGCTTCTTCAGCGAGCGGCGCAGGATCCGCCGCACCTGGTGCCGCCGGTTCAGCGCCGAGTCCGGGTTCTGGAAGACGATCTGGAGCGCCCGCAGCTCCTCGGTCGACCGGCCGCGGAGGGCGGCAGAGAGCGCCTTGCCCTCGAGCGTGACCGCGCCCGTGGTCGGCTCGAGGATCCCGAGGAGCGTCCGCGCGAGCGTCGTCTTGCCGCTTCCCGACTCGCCGACGAGGCCGAGGGTCTCGCCCGGCCAGATCGCGGTCGAGACGCCGACGAGCGCCTGCACGTCGTGTCCCTGCTGCTTGAAGACCTTGCCGAGGTCTTCGAACGCGAGCAGCGGCGCCACGTCGCGGTCGACGCGCGGCAGCGCGAGGTCGGCCGCCTGCACGCGAGGCAGCGTCTGAGCGCGCTCGTGGAAGTGGCAGCGGCTGACGTGCGTCCCGCCCGCGTCGTACAGCGGCGGCTCCTCGAGGTGGCAGATCTCCTCCACGAGCCCGCACCGCGGCGCGAAGACGCAACCTGGCAGCTGCTCGCCGAGGTTCGGGAGGAAGCCGGGAATCGTGTCGAGCCTGCCGTGATCCTTGCGGGTGCCGCCGCGCGGGATGCAGCGGAGCAGGCCGACGGTGTAGGGATGGCGCGGGTCGCGCAGCACCGTCTCGGTCTCGCCCTCCTCGACGAGCCTGCCGGCGTAGAGCACGCCGACGCGGTCGCACATCTTCGCGATCACGCCGAGGTTGTGGCTGATGAAGAGGACCGAGGTGCTGGAGCTCCGCCTGGAGCCCGGCGACGAGATCGAGCACCTCGGCCTCGACGGTCGCATCGAGGCCGGTCGTCGGCTCGTCGAGGATCAGGAGCGCGGGATCGGTCGCGAGCGCCATCGCGATGATCACCCGCTGCTGCATCCCGCCGGAGAGCTGATGGGGATAGCGCGCGAGCACCGAGCCCGGGTCGGCGATCTGCACGCGCGCCAGCGCCTCGACGGGCCCGCTCGAGCGACTCCTTTGCGCCGGTGCCGCGGATCCGGAAGACCTCCGCGACCTGCTTGCCGACCGTGAGCGACGGGTTCAGCGCGGCGCCCGGGTTCTGGTAGACCATCGAGACTGAGTCCGAGCGGAGCCGGCGGAGCCGGCCGGGCGAGAGCGCGAGTACGTCCTGGCCGTCGATCTCGATCCCGCCGGAGCGGACGCGGCCGTTCCGCGGCAGGTACTGGACGATCGCGAGCGCCGCCGTCGACTTCCCGCAGCCCGACTCGCCGACGAGCCCGTACGCCTCGCCTCGCTTGACCGTGAGCGTCAAGCCGCGGAGCACCTGGCGGTCGCGGCCGCGCACCTCGTAGACGACGTCGAGGTCGCGCAGCTCGAGCGCGTGCGGGGCCGGCAGGGTGGCGGTCTCGGCGGCGCTCACCGGTCGAGCACCTGCTGGAGGCCGTCCGCGACCAGGTTGACGCCGACGATCAGGGTCGCGATCGCGAGCGACGGGGAAGAGCACCGTCCATTCGTACGTGCCCGCGTTCAGGAGCGTGTAGTTGTCGCTGATCTGGAGCGACCAGTCCGGCGAGGGCGGCTGGACGCCGAAGCCCAGGAAGGTCAGGCCCGCGACGGCGAAGATCGCGTAGCCGAGCCTGACGGTCGCCTCGACCACGATCGGCGCCGTGATGTTCGGCAGGATCTCGGCGAACATGATGTACGGCGCGCCCTCACCGCGCAGGCGTGCGGCGTGGACGTAGTCGAGCTCGCGCTCTCCGAGCACGGCCGCGCGCACCGTGCGGGCCACGATCGGCGTGAAGACGACCCCGATCACGACGATCAGCGTGATGTTCGAGCTGCCGAGCGCGACGAGCGCCGTGACCGCGATCACGATCAGGGGCAGCGCCAGCATCGCGTCGATCACGCGGCTGAGCGTCTCGTCGACGACCCCTCGGAAGTAGCCGGTGATCAGGCCGATCGTCGTCCCGCCGACGATCCCGAGGAGGGTCGCGAGCGGCGCGACCTTGAGCGTGTCCGAGGCGCCGGCGAGCACGCGCGAGAAGACGTCTCGCCCGAGCTGGTCGGTTCCGAACCAGTGCTCCGAGCTCGGGTGCGAGCGAGGATCGCGTCCGAGCTCGCGAGCGGATCTTGCGGGGTCAGGCGCGAGCCGGCGATCCCCCAGAAGATCCACGCAGCCGACGAGCACGATGCCGGCGACGAACGTCTTCGAGCGCGCGAGCTGCCCGAGCGTCTCCCGCCGGGCGATCCTGGCCTCGGTGCCGACCGGCAGCGTCACCGGCGGCGTCGGCGCGGTGGCGCTCATTCCGCGCTCCCGTAGCGGATCCGCGGGTTGAGCAGCGAGTAGAGGACGTCGGCGACGAAGGTCGCGAGCAGGTACACGATCCCGACGATCAGGACCCCGCTCTGGAGGAGCGTGAAGTCCTTGTTCTGGGCGGCGACGTAGATCCGCTGGCCGATCCCGTCGTAGTTGAAGAGCTTCTCGATCACGAGCAGGCCGCCGATCAGGTAGCCGACCTGGGTCGCGATCACGGCGATCGTCGGCAGGAGCGAGTTCCGGAGGACGTGCGTGCGCAGCACCTGCCGCTGGCTCAGCCCCTTGAGGTAGGCGGTGCGGGTGTAGTCGGCGTCGATCGCCTCGATCACGCCCGCACGCGTGATCCGCGCGATGTAGCCGAAGAGGACGGCGACGAGCGCGAAGGCCGGCAGGAGCAGGTACTCGATCTGCGTGAGGAAGCCGGCGTCCGGCGGCGCGGTCGCGTTCACCGGCAGCCAGTCGAGGACGACGCCGAAGATCACGATCAGCACGATCGCGGTCACGAACTCGGGGATCGAGGTCAGCGAGAGGCCGGTGACCGTGATCGACGCGGTCGCTGAGCCGGTCGCGGCGGAGCGCCGCGATCGTGCCGCCGAGCAGGCTGAGCGGGACGACCAGCACGAACGCAACCGCGGCGAGCTGCAGCGAGTTGACGAGCGACGGCCCGAGCAGATCCACCACCGGCACGTTGTACTGGAGCGAGGTGCCGAGGTCGCCGCGGACGAAGTCGCTGATCCAGTCCCAGTACTGCTCCCAGATCGGGCGGTCGACCCCGACCATCTCGTTGAAGCGCTCGACGTCCGCCTCGCGTCGCCAGGTTGCCGAGCACGTTCCGGCCGATGTCGCCGGGGAGGAGCTGGGCCGCGGCGAACACGATCATGCTGAGCAGGAGGAGCGTGACGAGCGAGAGCGCGAGGCGCTTGAGCAGGAATCGGGCGATGACCGTCCCTCCGTCGAGCGCCGCCGGGCCGCCGCGAGGTGCGCGACGGCCCGGTCGAGCGCTGGTCTAGGCGAGCCTCCGTCTAGGCAAAGGAGGTGCGGCTGAGGTAGATCGTGGACTGGGCGTCGGCCCGGTAGCCCCGGACCCGCTTCGAGCCCGCCCCGAGGTAGTCGTAGAAGTAGGGGATGATCACAGGCGTCTCCCGGAGCAGGATCGTCTGCATCTGCGTCTCGTACCGCCGCTGATCCTTGAGCGCGATCGCCGCGAGGAAGTTGTTCGCGGCCGTGTCGAAGGCCTTGTTCGACCAGTGGGCCGCATTCCAGACCCCCTTCGACCGGAAGGCGGAGGTGATCAGGACATTCGGCACCGCCCGGTGACCCCAGTTCGTGATGCTCATCGGGGCGTTCAGCCAGGGCGTCGTCCCCCAGCCGAGCGGCGGACCCTCCTGCTTGCCCGCGAAGTACGCGGTCGGCGTCAGGATGTTCAGCCGCATGTCGATCCCGATCGCCCTCACCGAGCGCTGGATGATCTGCGCCAGCTGCGGGATCTCGCCCACTCTCTGCGTCGTCAGCGTGATCCTGAAGCCACGCGGGAAGCCGGCCTGCGCCATCAGCCGCCTCGCCTCCGGGAGGTTCTTCTTGCGCTGCGGCACCGAACGGTTCGTCGACGGGTAGACGGGCGCGAACGGCGAGTCGTTGCCGACCTGGGCGAGGTTGTTGAAGAGCGTCTTCACGATCGACGGCCGGTCGAGCGTCAGCGCGATCGCCCGGCGGACGCGCGCGTCCTCGAGCGGGTTGTTCGCGTCGACGCGCATCGCCACCTGGCGATGGGTGGAGCCGCGGGCGTTGAAGATCTGCACGTTCGGGCTCGTGAAGAGGGCCCGGCCGGTGGCGAAGTTGACCTGGCCGACGAGGTCGAGCTGGTTCCCGAGGAGGCCCGAGACCACCGCCGCGTCGTCCGAGTAAAAGGTCACGTCGACCCCGTCGAGCGGCGCGCGGCCGCCCCACCAGCTCGTGTTCCGCTCGAACTTCGCCCCGACGCCCGGGTTGTACGAGGTGAGCCGGAACGCACCCGTCGTCTGCGCCGACTTCTCGAAGGTGCCGAGCTTGTAGTCGGCCGGGAGCATGATCGCCTGGTAGGTGGTCGAGCTCGTCAGGTACGGGAAGCTCGCGGTCGGCGCATCGAGCCGGAACTGAACCGTGAAGTCGTTGATCTTCCTGATCCCGCTCGGTGAGAGCACGCCCTTGTACGCCGAGAGCGCCTGCGAGCCGGACTTCGGGTCGGTCAGCCGCTTGAACGTCGTGACCACGGCGTCGGCGTTGAAGGCCTGGCCGCTCTGGAACCTGACATTGCGGCGGAGCGCGAACGTCCAGACGGTCGCGTTTCGGTTCGGCCGCCAGCTCGTCGCCAACTCGGGGAGGAGCGTCAGGCTCGGGGTCGCGCGGGTGAGGAACTCGCCCGTGATCCCGCCCGTCTCGAGGTCGCCGACGTTGTTGTAGAGGTGCGGATCGAGACCCGCGGCGACGGGGGGCGGGATGATCCCGACCCGGATCCGGCCGCCGATCCGGACCGCCGGTGCGGCGGTGCCGCCGAGCGCCGGCGATGCGCCGTAGGCGCCGAGCGCCGTGCCGATCATCGTCATCGAGAGCCCGAGCACGCTTGCGCGCCGGATGAACTCCTGGCGATCCATCTCGCCGCTCCCGAAATCGTCGAACAGGGCGTTCTCGAGCGGGCCTGCCTCCTCGCGGCGAAACTCGTCGAGCCGCCTCAACTTGTCGCGATCCATCGAAACCCCTTCCCCTCGCAGCGGAAAATCGACTCGCACTCCTCTCGGACGTGCGCTGCGGCGCGAAGTTGCGCCGTGATCGGTTGACTAGCGACCCTTTATATACGCCCGACCATCAACGGCCGCGAGCAGCCGTCCGGACACGAGCGCTTCGGCGACGCGCTCGACGTCGGGGCCGAGCGGCCGGTCCTCCGTCAACGGCGCCACGAGCTCGCGCACCACCCCGTACGCAGCGGCGGTGCCGCGGCCGAGCGGCTCCGGTCGAGCGAGCTCGACCGCTCTCGCCGCCACGACGAGCTGGAGCGCGAGAAGGAGGCGCAGCCGGTCGAGCATGGTCGCGAGCCGCCGCACCGCGAGCAGGCTTCCGGTCGAGTCGTCCTCGACGGAGTCCGAGGCCCGAAAGGCGAGGCAGGTCGGCGCGGCCGCGTGGACGAGCTCTCCGGCAAGCGCGTCCGCGACCTTGAGCAGCGGCGCCAGCCCGGCTCCGCTCGTTCCCGGCTCGGCCAGGTTGGCCGAGAGGCCGGTCAGCGGCTCGGAGAGCAGACGCGCGGAGCGGGCTGCGGCGAGGTTGCCGACCTGGGCGAGCCCGAGCGCCACGGCGTCGGCCGCGAGCGCGAGTGCGGGAGTATGGAAGTTGCCGGTCGAGACGATCTCGTCGTCGGGCGCGAGCACGAGCGGGTTGTCGCCGGCGCCGTTCAGCTCCGGCTCGAGGGCGGCCGCCAGCAGGTCGAGTGCGGCGGCGAGGCTGCCGTGCACCTGGCTGACGCAGCGGAACGAGAGCGGGTCCTGGAGCCGCCGGGCCGCCCCCGGCTCCGTGAGGGCGCCGCCCTTGAGCAGCTTCCCGAGCCCGACCGCGCAGTCCGCCTGCCCCGGTGCGGCTCGCGCGGCTGCGACGCGGGCATCGATCGGGGTCAGGCTGGCTCGAAAGCCCTCGAAGGCGAGCGCCGCCGCGACCTGAGCGGCCTCGAGCAGCTCGCGCGCGTCATGCAGTGCGAGCGCGCCGCAAGCGGCGGAGGCCGCCGTCGCGTTGATCAGCGCCAGGCCGTCTTTCGGCGCGAGCTCGAGTGGAGCGAGCTCCGCCCGGGCGAGCGCCTCGCGCGCCGGGAGCACCTCGTCCCCGAGCCGGGCCTCGCCCTCGCCGATCAGGCCGAGCCCGATTTGGGCGAGCACGCAGAGATCGCCGGCGCCGACCGAGCCGAGCTCCGGCACGACCGGCTCGATCCCCGCGTTCAGCAGGGCGACGAGCGCCTCCGCGACCTCGCGCCGCGCTCCCGAGCCGCCGGCGGCGATCCCGTTCGCGCGCACGAGCATCACCGCACGGACGGCGTCGGCCGGAAGCGGCGGGCCGACCGCGTTCGCGCGGCCGCGAATCGTCTGGAGCGAGACCTCCGCGAGCGCGTCCGGGTCGACTCGTACGCCGACCCGCGCCCCGAGCCCGGTTGTCAGCCCGTAGGCCTCGCGCCCCTCCGCGAGGTAGCGCTCGACGACTGCGCGGCCGGCCTCGATCCGTGTCACGGCCTCCGGCCCGAGCGCGACCGGCACTCGCTCCCGCGCCACGCTCACGAGCGACTCGAGCGTCAGCCCGTGGCCTGTCAGCTCGATCGGAGGGGGCACGCGTCGGTCGCTGTGGTATATGCCGGGGTCGTGGAGCCGCTCGACCTTACCTGGCTCTCCGAGCAGGACGTCGAGCGGGTGGGACTCGGAAACGACGAGATCCTCGCCGCCGTCGAGTCGGCGCTGCTGGCGCAGGCGGCCGGCGAGGCCGTGCTCGAGCCGCGTGTCCACCTGGAGCCGGATCCGTCCGTCAAGGGCCATTTCAACGTCCTCCGGGCGGCCGTCGCGCCGCTCGGCCTCGCCGGGGTGAAGATCGTCGGCGACTACGTCGAGAACTACCGGCTCGGGCTGCCCTCCGAGCTCGGCCTGCTCTGCCTCTTCGACGCGGGAACCGGAGCGCCGGTCGCGGTGATCGCGGCGGCCGCGCTCACCGACATGCGGACGGGCGCGCTGACCGCCCTCGGCGCTCGCCACCTCGCCCGCCCCGGCGCGCGCGTCCTCGGGCATGTGGGCGCGCGCGGCACCGCCTACTGGAACGTGCGGCTGCTCGACCACCTCTTCGACTTCGCGGAGATCCGTGTCCATTCCAGGCGCCCGGAGAGCCGCGAAGCCTTCGCAGCCCGCCTCACGGCGGAGCTCGGCAAGCCGGTTCGCGCGACCGGAAGCTGGGAGGAGTGCCTGGGCGGTGCCGACGTGCTGGTCGAGGCCTCTCGGCTCGAGCAGCCGGAGCCCCACTTCCGGACCGAGTGGGTCGAGCCCGGCGCCCTCGTGATTCCTTACGGGACGATGAGCGCGGTCGAGCTCTCGCTCACGGACGTGATGGACAAGGTCGTGGTCGACGACTGGGGCCAGGCGCGGGCGGGGCAGCTGGGCGCCCTCCGAGCGCACGTCGATTCGGGGCGTCTGAGCGAAGCGACGCTGTACGCCGAGCTGGCCGAGCTCGTGGCCGGCCAGAAGCCCGGACGCGAGTCGGACGAGGAGCGGATCCTCTTCTGGCACCGCGGCCTCGGCTCGAGCGACGTCGCGCTCGGGCACGCGCTCCTCGAGCGGGCGCGCGAGCTGGGGCTCGGACAGCAGCTGCGCGTGCTCTAGCGCTCGCGGGCGAGCGCGAAGAAGTTCTCGAGCACGACGCGCCCGGCCGGGTGCTCGTCGGTGGCGCGCTCGGGGTGGAACTGCGTTCCCCAGAAGCCGAGCGAGTCGTCGGCGATCGCCTGGATCCTCGACGTCGGGCTCGAGGCGAGCACCCGGAACGCCGCGGGCAGCTCCGTGATCTCGTCCGTATGGCTCTGGTAGACCGTGATCCGCTCCGGGAGATCGCGGAACAGGCCGTCTCGGTCGGCGAGCTCGATCTCGAGGAAACCGCGCTCGCTCTCGGCCGCGTGGTCGACCGCGCCGCCCGCGCACTGGGCGAGGAGCTGCATCCCGGCGCAGATCCCGAGCACGGGTCGGCCGCAGCCGGCGACGAAGTCGCGCAGCTGCTGCAGCTCGAGCTCGTCGTGCTCGGCCCACGGCGCATCGGAGCCGCTGAGGACGATCGCGTCGGAGTGGGGCGGAAAGACGTCACGCTCCGTGTAGTGCCTGACGCATGGCGGAGCACCCGCGAGCTCCCCGAGCAGGTGTGCCGCCCGCTCGTAGCGCTGCCGCCGCTCCGTGTTCAGGTAGCGGCCCTGCTCGGTGACGACGAAGAGGACGTTCACGCTCGGGCGAAGCTACCAGCCGTGCCGGTGACCGATAATCGTCGGATGCCCGGCTACGACGTCCACCAGCACCTGTGGCCGGAGGCGCTGATCGTGGCCCTGCAGAAGCGTCCTGGGCGCCCGCGGCTGCGCGGCGGGAGGCTGGAGCTCGCGACGGGCGACTGGGACGTCGATCTGGAGGCCCACCGGCTCGAGACGCGGCTGGCGCTCCTCGATCGCGACGAGCTCGACGTGGCCGTGATCTCGTGCGCGCCGACGCTGGAGCTCGACGAGGAGCTGCTCGGCGCCTACCACGAGGGCATCCTCGAGCTGGTCGCCGCCTCGGACGGGCGGCTGCAGGCGCTCGCGGCCGGCGCGCCGCTCGACGGCTTCGTCGGCGCCTGCGTGCCGGCCGGCGCGCTCGCCGACCTGGCCGAGCTGACGCCGCTCCTCAGCGAGCTCGAGCGCCGCGGCGGAGTCCTCTTCGTCCACCCGGGTCCTGCCTCGGCGCCGTACGGAGCACCGGAGTGGTGGCCCGCCGTCGTCGGCTACACGGCCCAGATGCAGACGGCCTACGCGGCCTGGCTCGCCCAGGGCAGCGAGGCCTGGCCGACGCTCGACGTCGTCTTCGCGATCCTCGGCGGCGGCGCTCCGTTCCAGCTCGAGCGGCTCGCCTCGCGCGGGTTCGACTCCCGCGCCGTGCTCGAGGCGAACATCTATCTCGAGACGTCCTCCTACGGAGAGCGCGCGCTGGAGCTCACGCTCGCGACCTACGGCGTGGGGAGGCTGCTCTACGGCAGCGACATCCCGGTGATCAGCTCGGACGCGACCTTGCGCGCCGTCCGTGGATTCGGGCAGGCTGTGGCGGACGCCGTCTGCCGGGACAACCCGGGGCGGCTCTTCGGAGGAGCCGGCCTTTGACGACACAGCTTCGCGACTGGATCTACGAGCGGGCCGCCCCTGGGGAGAATCTCTCCCGGCCGCAGCTCTCCGAGCTCGCGGTCGCGCTCGGCCGGGAGCCACGCTTCTGGGCGGAGAAGGTCCACCACGACCCGCACACGCGCTACTTCCACCAGCTCTACCGCGACCTCAACGTCGACGTCTGGCTGATCTGCTGGCTCGACGCGCAGGACACGGGCTACCACGACCACGATCTCTCCTCCGGCGCCGTCTACGTCGTCGAAGGCGCCCTCTGCGAGGACTACTTCCACCGCGACCTCGAGGGCTGGATCACGGTGCGGACGCGCGAGCGGCCGGCCGCCGCCGTCTTCGACTTCGACGGCTCCTCGATCCACGGCATGCGCCACGCGGGCGGGCCTCCAGCGTCCTCGATCCACGTCTACTCGCCCGCGCTCTGGCGGATGGGCTACTACGAGCCCGGCGAGGGCGGCCTGCGGCGGACATCGATCACCTACGCCGACGAGATGGCCGGCGGCGGTCACGCGCATCCTCCGGCGGTCGAGGTCGCGGACGCCCCGCGGCCGCTCGAAGCCGCCGCCGCAGGCGAGTAGCCGCGCGCGGATCGGGCTCGCGGTCGCGCCGAGCGCGGGACGCCGCATGACGTGTCTGTTTCAGCCGCGTCCCAGGGACAGACCCTGGGACGTGTCCGTTCGGGCCGTGTCCTAGGGTCTGTCCCTGGGACATGTCTGTTCGAGACGTGTCCGAGGGTCTGTCCCTGGGACATGGCCGTACGAGCCAGTTTGCGACGCGTCGGGCTCGTCAGGAACGCTCGCCGGTGCCGCAGAAGCGCATCGCGGCGAGGGCGAGCGCCCGCGCGCAGTCGACGAGGTCGCGCACCGCGACCGACTCGTCGACCGTGTGAGCCGCCTCGATCGGGCCGGGGCCGAAGCAGATGCAGGGGATGCCGGCGTGGATGTACGTAGCGCCGTCGTGCCACGAGTTCATCCCCGCGACGCGACTGGCCCGGCCCGCGGCCTCGGAAGCGGCCAGCATCGTGCGGACGATCGGCTCGTCCGGCTGAGATCTCGGCCGCCGGAACGTCCGTGGCCCACGCGACCTGCGGCGGATGCTCGGCCAGCCACGGGTCGGACTCCGCCGCCCGCGCCACGCGCGCCTCGATCTCGGCCTCGACGGCGTTCCCCCAGCCGTGCTCGTCCGCCTGCCCGGGGAGGTAGGCGACGTGGTAGGAGATCGAGCACGAGGCGGGATAGCTGACGATCCACTCGCCGCCCGGCGATCAGCGTGGGCACGATCTCGCCGGGCGCGAGGTACGGGTGCCGGTTGTCGGGCCGCTCGCGCCACTCGGACTCGAGCTGCCGGAGCGCCGCCTGGACGAGCGCGGCCTTCTCGATCGCGTTCACGCCGCCGCCGTCGCGCCAGCCGGGTTGCGGCAGGCCCGCGTGTCCGGGCTGCCCGGCGACCGTGATCGTCGGCATCAGGCTGCCGCGGCAGGCCACCCAGACGTCGAAGCCGGACGGCTCGGTGACGATCCCCGCGTCGGCCCGGACGCCGTGTGCGACCGAGGCGACGCCGCCGGCGCCGGTCGATTCCTCGTCGGTGACCGTGTTCACGAGCAGATCGCCGTCGAGCCGGACGCCGAGTCGCGCCAGCGTCTCGGCCGCGAACGTCATCGCCGCGACGCCGCCCTTCATGTCCACGGCGCCGCGGCCGTAGAGCCGCCCCTCGCGCACGACCGGCGTGAACGGATCGCTCGTCCAGCGCTCGCGCGGCTCGACCGAGACCACGTCGATGTGGCCGTTCAGGAGCAGGCTGCGGCCGCCTCCGCCGCCTGGAAAGCGCGCGACGAGCTGCGGGCCGTCCCACGAAGCCGAGGCCGGGCGGCACGAGCCGGCTGCCCGCGACGTCCTCCGGAGCCGGCTCCCAGAGGTCGACCTCGGCGCCGAGCGCGCCCAGCCGATCTCCGAGATAGCGCTGCAACGCCGCCTCGTCGCGGGCCGGATCGTCCGGCTCGCGCGCAGTCGTGTCGAACCGGATCAGATCGCCCGCGAGGGCAACGAGCTCGTCGGCTCGCGCCTCGATCTCGGCGAGGACTCGCTGCTCCAGGCCGTTCACGTCCGTAGAGTAGGCGCCGGATGGGCGTTGTCCTCACCGGCGCGACGCTGACGCTCGAGCAGGTGCTCGAGGTGGCGCGCGGGGAGGCCGAGGTCGAGCTCGAGCCGGCCGCGCTCGAGCGGATGCGGCGGGCGCGGGCGGTGGCCGAGCACGCCCTCGCCGCGGGCGAGCTCGTCTACGGGCTCTCGACCGGGTGTCGGGGTGCGCAAGCGCGCGCAGGTGGGAGCCGCGGCGCAGGCCGAGTTCAACACGCGCCTGATCCTGAACCACCTCGTCGGCCAGGGCGACGAGGCGCCGGAGGACGTGGTTCGCGCGACGCTGCTCGTGCTCGCGAACGGGTTCGCCCGCGGCGCGAGCCTTGCAGGCCCGGCCCTGGCTCAACGGGTCGTCGACGCGCTCAACGAGCGCCGGCAGCTGCGGGTCCGGCTGCTGGGCTCGACCGGCCAGGCCGATCTCTCGGCGCTCGCCGACCTCGCCCACGGCCTCCTCGGCGAGGACGGCCGACTCGAGCCGGGGGAGGGGCTGGCGCTCCTCGGCAACAACGCCTTCGCGACGGGCTTCGCCGCCCTGGCGGTCGCGGATCTCGGACGGCTGCTAGAGGCGGCCCTCGTGGCGGGCTCACTCGATCTCGAGGCATTCGCCGCCAACCTGGACTCGATCCATCCGGCGATCGGCCGCGAGCGGCCCTTCCCGGGGCTGGCGACCGCCCTCGCGGAACTCGGTGAGCTCCTCGCCGGCAGCGGGCTCTTCGAGCCAGGCGCCGCGCGCAACCTCCAGGATCCGCTCACGTTCCGTTGCCTGCCCCAGGTGCACGGAGCCGCCCTCGACGCCCTCGGCTTCGCGCGGGCGCAGGTCGAGCTCGAGCTGAACGCCGCGCAGGCAAATCCGCTCGTCGACGTCGAGAACGAGCAGATCCTCTCCGTCGGCAACTTCGACTCGCTCCCGCTCGCGACGGCGCTCGACCTGCTCCGAATCGCACTCGCGCCGGTCCTGACGAGCGCGAACGAGCGGATGGTCAAGCTCCTGCAGGCGCCGCTGAGCGGCCTCCCCGAGGGCCTCTCCCCGCAGGCGGGAAGCGCCGAGGACTCGCTCAGCGAGTTCGGGCCCGCCGGCCAGGCGCTCACCGCCGAGGCGCGCCTCCTCGCCCAGCCCGTCTCGTTCGAGCTCGCGAGCACCGCGCACGCGGAGGGAATCGAGGATCGGATGACGATGACCCCGCTCGCAGCGCGCCGGCTTGCCGAGATGGTCGCGCTCGGGGAGCGGATCGTCACGATCGAGCTCCTCGTCGCCTGTCAGGCGATCGACCTGCGCGAGCACAAGCTCGGCGCGGGAACCCGGCGCGCCCACGGGCTCGTGCGAGAATGCGTGCCGTTCAAGGCCGAAGAGGACCCGATCCCCTCGACGCTGGAGCCGCTGCGGAGGCTCGTCCGCTCGGGCGACCTGGGCGCGGTGATCGGGCCGACCGCGGCGATCCGTTAGGCAGGAGGAGTCATGTCGCTTCCACGCTCGTCGCGCTACGTCGTCGTCGGCGCCGGGATCCACGGCCTCTCGACCGCGTATCACCTGGCGCAGGAGCTGCGACAGCGTGGGCTCGGCTCCGGCCGCGACATCGTCGTCCTCGACAAGACGGGGCCGGGAGCCGGCGCCTCCGGAATCGCCTGCGGCGTCGTCCGGAACAACTACTTCCAGCCCGCGATGAGCGAGCTGATGCAGGCGTGCGTCGAGGTCTGGGAGTCCGATCCCGCCGCCTACCACTACAACCCGGTCGGCTACATCGCGCTCGGCGCGGCGGTGCAGGAGCCGGATCTCGTCGCGACCTACGAGCGGCAGGAGGCGATCGGCTACCGCTCGGAGCTGATCCTCGGCGAGGCGGAGGTCGACGCGCACATGAAGGCGCTCTTCCCCGACTGGCGCGCGCTGGGGCACGACGGCCTGCCTGCACGAGCGCCAGGGCGGCTTCGCGTTCAACCTCGACTCGGTGCTCGGGCTCGCGGCCAAGTGCGAGTCCGAGGGCGTCGTCGTCCATCCGGGCGTCGAGGTGACGGGCTTCGACTTCGCAGGCGACGACTCGGTCGTCGCGGTCGCGACGAGCGCCGGCCGGATCGAGGTCGGCGAGCAGGTCGTGGTCGCGCCCGGGCCGTGGGCGCGGGTGCTCTGGGCGATGCTCGCGCTGCCCGAGACGATCGACGTGCGGACGCCGTCGGGCGACGTCGTCCCGAACCGGCCGATGTGGACGTACTGGAACCTCCAGGAGGGCGAGATCACGGTCGATCCGCTCTCGTTCGCGACCGCGGACGGAGGGCCGCCGCCCGTGATCCACCTCGACACGGACGCGCCGCTCCACACCGACGACGGCAGGCTCCTGAGCGACGAGCTCTGGGGGATCTACTTCAAGCGCGACCGCCACGGCGTCCAGGGCGGAGCGGCGCCGCTCGTCGTCGAGAGCAACGTCGAGCTCGACCCGTACCCCTCGACGACGAACGTCGACCCCGACTTCGCCGACCTGTGGTGCGCCGGGCTCTCACACGCGCTCGGCCGTTTCGAGGGCTGCCGCGCGGCCTACAAGGACGCGCGCTCGGGCGGGGTCGGCGCGTTCACGGCCGACAACTTCCCCGTCTTCGACTACGTGCGCCCGAACGTCTACGGCGTCCTCGACTCGAACCACGGCTACAAGATGATCGGCGTCGGCCGCGAGGTCGCGAAGGTGCTCGTCGGCGAGCACTCGCAGCTGCTGTATCCGTTTCGCTTCGAGCGCTTCGCGACCGGCGACCTGCATCCGGTCTCGCACTCGCCCTATCCCTGGTCCTAGCGCTCGGGGGAAACGACGCTCAACCCGTCGACCGGGCCCAGGAAGCGCGCCACGGCTGCCGTCCGCGTGTTGACGCCGAGCTTGGCGTAGACGTTCTCGAGGTGTTTGCTGACCGTGCTGGGCGCGAGCCAGAGAAGCTGCGCGATCTCTGTGTTCGTCTTGCCACGCGCGACCCACGTGAGCACCTCGCGCTCGCGCGCGGTCAGGCCAAGGTCGGGAGGCGGCTCCTCCAGGAGGAGTGCGTCGCCGACTCGCTCGACGATCAGCCGGCGCTGGCCCCGATGATGGACGAGCGGCCGCCGGGAACCCGACGCGAGCCAGTCGACGAGGACGCCGTCCGGAGCGAATTCGCGGAGCAGGCGCCGTGCCGGCTCGGAGGCGTACTCGACCTCGCCCCGGGCGCCGAGGAGGATCACCCCGCGGGACTCGTGCGCCTCGGCCTGGTCGAGACCGACGAGGGCCGCCGCCAGCTCGCGGCGCGTCCTTGCGGCCTCCCAGAGCCGGGCGAGGTGGGGCTGGAGGAGGTCGAGGACGAGCCGGTCGCGCTCGCTGAACGCTCGCTCGCCCCGGTCGAAGAAGAACGTCTTCCAGTGGCTTGGTGGGGAGGGGATGTCGAGCTCCAGCTCGTGCTCGACGCCGTACGGACGAAGGACGACGTCGTAGAACCGGGTGCGGTGCAGCTCGGCTCGGGTCTGGAAGTCCGAGAGCTGGAAGGGGCCGAAGTCTCCTTGCCGGCGGCGTCGGCGGATGGGGGTGTCGAGGTAGACGACAGTCAATTCCTCGATCCAGTGGAACTCCTGATCGTCCGTCCGCTGAACCTCGAGCAGCAAAGGCTGCCGGGGGTCGCAGTCGTGCTCCTGGTAGAAGACGCAGTCGGCCTCGACGAGCCGCCCCAGCTCGACGAGCAGATCGCCGGTGAAGGGGTGGTCGCCGCCGAGACTCTCGGCCTCGCCGACGAAGCGGAGCAGCCGCTCCGCGTCACCACGCGCGAGTGCAGGCACTGCCACTCGAAAGATACGCCGAATCACGTATGGACTCCAGCGGGGTCGGGCGAAGCATTGGGTCGGACCCGATGCCGAGGAGGCGAACGATGAACGTGATCCGTCAGTTGCCCAAGCTTCGACTGCTCTTCCTTGCCGTCTGCCTGGCGGCCGGGATGTTCCTCACGACCGCCACGGCATCCGAGCAGGCACCGGAGACGAACGCCGTCACCGCCTGGAACGCGAACGCCGGCGAGGCCGCGATCGCGGCGTGCTTCCTCGGTGGCTACGGGCCCCAGGAAGCGCGCATGTACGCAATCATGCACGTGGCGATCCACGACGCCCTGAACGCCATGGACCGACGCTCGCGCCCGTACGCAGCGAGCCTGACGGCGGCACCCGGAGCGTCGCCGGAGGCCGCGGTCGCGGCAGCCGCCCGCGACGTCCTCGTCCCGACTCTAGGCTCGTTCTCCTTCTTCCTTCCCGCGGATTGCATCGGTGCCGGGATCGCGAGCGTGGAGGGGGACTACACGACCGCGCTCGGAGCGATCCCGAACAGCACCGCGAAGACGAGAGGTGTTGCCCTAGGGCGCGCGGCTGCCGCAGCGATCCTGGCCCTGCGCTCCGAGGACGGCTATGACACCCCGCTCGTGGATTCGAGCTACCAGGAGGGCACGGCGCCGGGCGAGTACCGCTACACGCCGGGCACCCCGTTTGCGTTTGCTCCGCGGCTCGCGGACGACCTCACGCCCTTCGTGCTGGAGGACAGCTCGCAGTTCCGTCCCGGCCCGCCGTACGCGCTCGGAAGCCGCAGGTACGCCGCGGACCTCAACGAGATCAAGCGGCTCGGCGGCGACGACGTCATCACTCCCAGCGACCGTACCGCCGACCAGACCGAGATCGCGCTGTTCTGGGTCGAGAGCTCCCCGCTGGCCTGGAATCGGATCGCCCGTCGGGTCGCGGACGCCGAGGGGATCGACCTCTGGGAGAGCGCGCGGCTCTTCGGTCTCCTGAACCTGGCTCTGACCGACGGCTACATCGGCACCTGGGACGCGAAGTACCACTACCGGTTCTGGCGGCCGGTGACCGCGATCCGCCTCGCCGGCACCGATGGCAATCCGGCGACGGTCGCCGACCCGACGTGGACGCCGTTCCTGGAGAACCCGCCCATCCCGGACTACGACTCCGGCCACGCGGTCGAGGGGGGAGCCGCGGCCCAGGTTCTGAAGCGGTTCTTCCGCACCGACCGGATGAGCTTCTCGGCCTGCAGCTACACGCTGCCGGCGGGCGAGAGGTGCAGCGACGTGTCCCCGACTCTGCGTCAGTTCACGAGCTTCTCGCAGGCGGCCGACGAGAACGCCGTTTCGCGCATCTACGTCGGCTTCCACTTCCGCGACGCGGTCGAGACGGGGACGAAGCACGGGGAGAGGATCGCCGACCGGGCAGTCAACCGGTTCCTCCGGCCCGCGCACGAAGGTGCCCGCGACTGAGTCGAGTCGTGGACACAGATGGACTCCATCGGGCCGTCCCTTGCGGGGCGGCCCGATCTCTGTCACCGGAGCGAGTGCGCGAGCTCGGCCGCTCGGGCCCTCAGCAGCTCGGCGGGGCGGCGCAGCCCTTCCGCTCCGAGCTCGGCGGCAGCGTCGAAGCGGTCGCCCGCGCCGTCCTCGATCCGTCCGGCCAGCGCGAGTACCTTCAGTCCGCGAGCCCGGGCGAGGCTCAGGACGTAGGCGGGAACCTTGCCGGTCGCGGTCTGGCGGTCGAGCCTGCCTTCACCGGTGATCACGATCGCCGCGCCGGCGAGTCTCGCATCCAGGCCGACGAGCTCCGCAACGAGAGGCGCCCCGGGCGCGATCCGGGCACCGCAGAAGGCGGCCAGCCCGAACCCGAGCCCCCCTGCGGCGCCCGCACCGGGCAGATCGCGCCAGGGCCCCCCGTCGAGGTCGCGCTCGACGACGTCCGCGAGCCGCTCGAGCGAGCGCTCGAGCGCGGGGAGCTGCGTCTCGGTCGCGCCCTTCTGGGGGGCGAAGCGGGCGACGGCGCCTTCCGGGCCGAGCAGCGGGGCGGTGACGTCCGCCGCCAGGACGATCGCGGCGCCGAGCGGCGTTCCGCGCTCGGCGTGCTCGGCCTCGCCTTCGCGGGTCGCGAGCCCGTGGCCGAGCGCGACGACGGCTCCGGCGCCGCCGTCCACGGTCGCGCTGCCGCCGAGCCCGACCACGATCTCGCGATGACCTGCGGCGCGGGCTGCCAGCAGCAGCCCGCCCACTCCGGCCGAGGTGGCGGTGGTCGGATCCGCGCGGCCGTTGCCGGCAGCTGCGCAAGCCCGCAGGCCTGCGCGGACTCGACGAGCGCGCGGCCGTCCGGAAGCGCGAGCCAGGCTGCGCTTGTCGGCCGTCCGCGTGCGTCGAGCACCTCGGCCTCGTGCCGGCGAGCGTCGGGGACGGCGGCTGCGACGACCTCGACGAGCCCGTCGCCTCCGTCCGACATCGGCGCGAGCACGAGCTCGTCCTGTGGGCGCGTCGCCCGCCAACCGGCTGCGATCGCCTCGGCGGCCTCGGCAGCGGAGAGCGTGCCGGCGAACGTGTCGGGGGCCACGACGACCTTCACGTCACGAGTCTAGGGTCGAGCCGTCCGTCGATCGCTGTGCGAGGATCGCCCCATGGAGCGCGAGTTCGACGCCGTCGTGCTCGGCGCTGGTCCGGCGGGCGAGGTCGTCGCCGGCCGTCTTGGCGCGGCCGGCTTGGAGGTGGCGCTCGTGGAGGCGCATCTCGTCGGCGGCGAGTGCTCCTACTACGCCTGCATGCCGTCGAAGGCGCTGTTGCGCCCCGCCGAGCTGGCGGCGGAGGTCGAGCGAGTTCCGGGACTCGAGGTGACCGGGCTGAACGTGGCGGCGGTCCTGGCCCGGCGGGACGAGGTGATCCACGACCTGGACGACGCGTCGCAGCTGCCGTGGCTCGAGGAGCGCGGGGTGACGGTCGTTCGAGGCTTCGGCCGGATCGACGGCGAGCGTCGTGTCCGTCTCGAGTCGGAGACGCTCGTGGCGCGGAGAGCTGTCGTCGTCGCGACGGGGAGCGGTGCCGCGATGCCGCCGATCCCCGGGCTCGCGGAGTCGAGGCCCTGGACGAACCGCGAGGCCACGACCGCGACGGCAGCGCCCGAGAGCCTTGTCATCCTCGGCGGCGGTGTTGTCGGCGTCGAGCTCGCGCAGGCCTGGGCGTCGCTCGGCTCGCGGGTGTCGGTCGTCGAGGGGCAGCCGCGGCTGATCGCGCGCGAGGAGGAGTTCGCGTCCGCGCAGGTCGAGGCGGCGCTCCGGGCGGCGGGCGTCGAGGTTCGAACGGGCTCGAAAGCGGTCTCGGTCACGCGGGGCGGCGAGGTGGCGGTCGAGCTCGAGGACGGAACCACGGTGCAGGGCGCCGAGCTGCTCGTCGCGGTCGGCCGCCGACCCGCGACGCAGGACATCGGTCTCGAGACGATCGGCCTCGAGCCCGGCGCGTCGATCGAGGTGGGCGGTGACCTCCGCTCGAGCGCGCACGACTGGCTCTACGCGATCGGCGACGTGAACGGCCGCTCCCTCCTGACCCACATGGGCAAGTACCAGGCCAGGCTCGCGGCCGACGCGATCCTCGGCAAGCAGGTCGAGCTTCGCTCCGACGGGGCCCTCTCGCCCCGGGTGATCTTCACCGAGCCGCAGGTCGCCGCCGTGGGCTACACCCTCGCGGGTGCGACCGAGGCCGGCCTGAACGTTCGCGCCGTCGACGTGGGCACGAGCGAGAACGCCGGCGGCAGCTTCGTCGGGCGGAACTCGGCCGGAACGGCGCGGCTCGTGGTCGACGAGGATCGCCGGACGATCGTGGGAGCGACCTTCACCGGCCCTGCGGTCGCCGGAGCGCTCCACGCCGCGACGATTGCGATCGTCGCCGAGGTGCCGCTCGAGACGCTCTGGCACGCGGTGCCGGCGTTCCCCACGCGCAGCGAGCTCTGGCTCCGCCTGCTCGAGACGTACGGCCTCTAGCCGCGCCGCGAGGGACAGTCCCTGGGACGTGTCCGTTACGGACATGACCAAGGGACAGACCCTGGGACACGTCCGTTCGGGACGGTCTCGCGGATGCGCCAACGCGCATGATGTCCTCGTGACGGCCCGCGAGGATCTGCTGATCAGGCTCTTCGACGACGGGCAGCTCACACGCGCGGTGCTCTCGAAGCCGCGAACGTCGGAGGTGGGGACGCGGGTCGTCGTCGAGCCCGTCAGCCTGAAAGGCGCGGACTCCTACCGGTTCACGACGCAGCTGACGGATCGCGCCCTCCACCAGAACCTTGACCCCCGAGCTGCCCGCGAGCAGGTCGAACTGCTTCTCGCCGAGTATCGCCAGGCCCTGCTCCAGAGCCCCGAAGCCGATTGGCACGTCCTCGGCCAGAAGGTGCTGCGCCGACCGCCGACACGACCGGCGGCGAGTCGCCGACACGACCGCCGGAAGCGCTACGTGCTCGAGGAGGGCACGCCGGTGCCGTTTCTCGTCGAGCTCGGGGTGATGACGGCGGCGGGGGCGGTGCGCAAGAGCCGGTACGACAAGTTTCGCCAGGTCAACCGGTTTCTCGAGCTCGTTGACGACGTTGTGCCGTCCCTCCCCGCGCGCGACCCGCTCCGCGTGGTGGACTTCGGCTGTGGCAAGTCCTATCTGACCTTCGCCCTGCACCATCTGCTGACGGCGGTGCACGGGCGCGAGGTCGAGATCGTGGGGCTCGATCTCAAGTCCGACGTGGTCGAGGCGTGCACCACGCTGGCTCGAAGCTCGGGAGCTGCCGGATTGCGCTTTCAGCTGGGGGAGATCGCGAGCTTCGAGGCCGTCGAGAAGGTCGACCTCGTGGTCAGCCTGCATGCGTGCGACACGGCGACCGACGAGGCGCTCGCGCAGGCCGTTCGCTGGGAGGCCGACGCGATCCTGGCGGTTCCGTGCTGCCAGAAGGAGGCATACGCCCAGATCCGCAGCGACCTCCTCGCGCCGCTCCTGCGACACGGGCTCGCCAAGGAGCGGTTCGCTGCGCTCGTCACGGATGCGTTGCGAGTCCAGCTCCTCGAGCTCGAGGGGTATCGAACGCAGCTCGTCGAGTTCGTCGATCTCGAGCACACCGCCAAGAATGTGCTCATCCGAGCCGTTCGGGGCCGCCGGCCGGGGCGCGGCGCACGCCATGGCTACGAGGCGCTGCGCGACTCGCTCGGCCTCGAGCCCGCGCTCGAGCGGCTGCTTTCGGAGCAGGCTGCGCCCGGATGACGGTGGCGATCTCCGGCGGCGCGGGCTTCCTCGGCCTCCATCTCGCTCGGCGACTGCTGGCCGACGGCGAGGCGGTGCGGACGCTGGACGTCGCGCCGCTCGACGATTCGGCGCTCGAGGCGTCCGTCGAGGAGCTCCGCGGCGACGTGCGTGATCCCGGAGCGGTCGGAAAGTTGGTCGAAGGCGCCGAGGTCGTGGTGCACGCCGCAGCGGCCCTGCCGATCCAGGCATCGCGCGAGTCGATCTTCTCCGTCAACGTGGAGGGCACCGCGAACGTCCTCGCCGCTGCGCTCGATGCCGGCGTCCGGCGGGTGATCTTCGTCTCCTCGACTGCCGTCTACGGCGTCCCGGATCGGCACCCGATCGTCGAGGGCGATCCGCTCGTGGGCGTCGGCTGGTACGGCGCGTCGAAGATCCGAGCCGAGGAAGTGTGCTGCGCCTTCGGAGACCGCGGTTTGGAGGTCGTGATCGTCCGACCGAAGACGTTCGTCGGAGCCGAGCGGCTCGGCGTCTTCGAGATCCTCTTCGACTGGGTGCGCGAGAGCCGGCGGATCTACACCCTCGGAGCGGGAACGAACCGTTACCAGCTGCTCGCCGTCGAGGATCTCGTCGACGCGATGATCCGAGCCTTCTCCGCGGAAGGCGTGGCGGGCGAAGCGCTGAACGTGGGAGCGAAGGAGTTCGGAACCGTGCGGGCGGATCTGCAGGCGCTGATCGACCACGCGCGATCCGGCTCGCGGTTGACGCCCGTGCCGGTGCTGCCGGCGGAGCTCGCGCTTCGGGCGCTCGAGCTCCTGCGCGTCTCGCCGCTCGCCGAGTGGCACTACAAGACGGCGCACCGGGACTCATTCGTGTCGACCGCCAAGGCCGAGCGGCTGCTGGACTGGGAGCCGCGGCTCTCGAACGCGCGCACGTTGTGCGAGACCTACGACTGGTACCTCGCGAATCGCGAGCGGGCGCGGGCGGCCGGGACGACTCACCGCGTGCCGTGGAACCAGCAGGCGCTCGGTCTCTTGAAGCGGTTGAGCTGACGCCTAGTCCGCGACCGACCCAGCGCCAGGCCCGGAGCCCCGCGCGGAATGGGTTGCCGAGCACGTAGGCGATCGTGTTCTCGAAGTGGTCGTCGCGCTCGAGAACCCATGCCGCAAAGCGGCCCTGGAAGAGATGGCCGACTCGGTCGTGCCGCCGGTTGAACCGCATCGCGTGCAGACCGTTCAGCCGCTGCATCCCGGCGGAGAGCTGTGGTTGCGTCGTTCGGACGACGAGGTGGAAGTGGTTCGGCATCAACGTCCATGCGAGCACCTCCCAGCCGAAGCGCGGCGCGACCTCACGCAGTTGACGCATCCACGCGTCACAGTCGAGCGCATCGCGCACGATCGCGCCTCTCGCAACGCCGCGCGTGGTGACGTGGTAGACCGCGGGGGTCGGTAGGTCGGAGCGTCGTCGTCGAGGCATCCTCCGCCGACCGTAGCGAGCGGCGGCGCCCCTCGAAACCGTCCGGTCGCGATTGTTGCGAAGTTGGCACATCTAGCCGTGTCCGAGGGACAGTCCCTGGGACACGGCCAGAACAGACGGTGGTGCTCCGCTGGGACTACGCTCCCGTCGTGCGCGAGCTGCTCGACTACCGCTCCGAGTTCCCGATTCTCGAGCGCACGACCTACCTGATCAACCACTCGCTCGGCGCCATGCCTCGAGCCGTCGAGGAGCGCGTCGCCGACTACGCCCGGACCTGGGGCGACCGCGGGATCCGGGCCTGGGGTGAGGGCTGGTGGGATCTGCCCCTGACGGTCGGCGACCAGATCGGGCGCATCGTCGGTGCACCCCCCGGCGCAACCGTCATGCACCAGAACGTCGCGATCGCCGAAGCGATCGTTCTCTCCTGCTTCCGCCCCGTGGGCGCCTCGCAACCGGATCGTCTACGAACGCGCCAACTTCCCCTCTGTCCGCTATCTCTACGAGGCTCAGCCCGATCTCGAGGTCGTCGTCTGCGACGACGACGCCGCGATCGTCGACGCGCTGGACGAGCGCACGCTCCTCGTCCCGATCAGCCACGTCCTCTTCAAGTCGGGCGAGATCCAGGACGTCGAGGCGATCATCCGGCGCGCCCACGAGGTCGGGGCGCACGTGATCCTCGACGCGTACCAGTCTGCCGGCATCGTGCCGCTCGACCTCACGGCGCTGAACGTCGACTTCGCCGTGGGCGGCTCCGTCAAGTGGCTTTGCGGCGGGCCTGGCAACGGTTGGCTGTACGTCCGACCCGATCTCTCCGAGCAGCTGGAGCCGACCTACACGGGCTGGCAGGCGCACGAATCGCCGTTCGCGTTCGAGGAGGAGATGCGTTACGCCGCCGGCGCCGCCCGCTTCCTGACGGGAACGCCGAACGTACCCGCGCTGTACGCGGCAACGGCCGGCTACGACCTGATCGAGGAGATCGGCGTGGCGCGCATCCGGGAGAACTCGCTGCGGCAGACCGACCGGCTGATCGAGCTCGCCGACGACGGCGGGTTTCGACGTGCGCAGCCCCAGAGAGCACGCTCGCCGCGGGGGCACGGTCACCGTCCACGTCGACGAGTTCCCGGCGGTGCACAAGGAGCTGGCGGAACGGCAGATCCTCTGCGATTTCCGGCCGTCCGCAGGGATCAGGATCGGCCCCCACTACTTCACCTCCGACGACGAGCTCGAGCTCGTGATCGCGCAGATCGCCGAGATCCGCGAGTCGGGGGCCTACGAGCGCCATCTCGGCGCCGTCGCTCGCCACTGAGGTGGCGGCAGCCCGCGGCCCTCTGCTCGACCTACGACTGAAGGAGTTTCTCGACGCGGTTCCTGCACGCACGCCTGCGCCCGGCGGCGGGGCGGTCGCGGCCGTCGCGGCCGCGCTGGCGGCAGGGCTGACCGCCATGGCGGCACGTTTCGCACCGGACGACTGGGAGCGGCGGCCCGAGGTCGTCGGCCGCGCCGAGGAGTTACGTGCGCTCGTCGAGCCGCTGGCGGACGAGGACGCGACGGCATACGGCGCGTATCTGGCCGACCGAAACGACGCGAACCGCGAGCGAATCGTCGCGATTCCCGCCGCCCTGGTCGGCTGTGCAGCGGAACTGGCCGCGCTGGCGGCGCTCGTGGCGAGAGAGGGAAATCCGAACGTGCGGGGAGACGCCGCCGCGGGAGCCGATCTCGCGGCCGCGGCGGCCGGCATCGCCGCTCGGCTCGTGGCGGTCAACGCGAAGCGGGACGATCCTCGCACCGCGGCCTGCGCGCAGCTCGCGCTCGAAGCGGCAGCAGCCGCCTCGAGCGCCGACGCGGCAGACGACTAGGCCGTTCGGGACATGTCCGAGGGTCTGTCCCTGGGACACGGCCCGAGCGAACACGGCCGCAGGGGACAGCGCCGCGCGCCGCGCGTCCTCCGCGCTCTACGGGCCGACGCCCTACCGGTGGCGGTAGACGATGCGGCCGCGCGTGAGGTCGTACGGGGAGAGCTCGACCTTGATCCGGTCGCCGGGGAAGACCTTGATCCGGTAGCGCCGCATCTTCCCGGCGGTGTAGCCGAGGGTCTCGTGGCCGTTGTCGAGCGCGATCCGGAACATGCCGCTGCGGAAGGCCTCGATGACCTCACCCTCGAGCTCGATCTTCTCTTCCTTCTCAGCCATGCCCTAGCTCCTCGAGACCTGGGTCGTGGCGCGATGGGCATCCGCGGACGCGGATGCCCACCCTGCACCAGTTACTACGAGACCGGGCTGACGTTGAACGCCTCCGGGCCCTTCGCACCCTCGCGGGCCTCGAACTCGACCTTCGCGCCCTCGGAGAGGGACTTGAAGCCGTCGCCGCCGATGCCGCTGTGATGCACGAAGAGATCCTTACCGCCGTCCTCCGGCGAGATGAAGCCGTAGCCCTTCGCGTCGTCGAACCACTTAACGGTTCCTGTTGCCATAGAAAAACACCTCCTTACCCATGTGCCACGAACGGGTAGAAGGTGCTCGGCACCCATGTACGCGCTCTGGTTATCGCCCGGAGTGTAGCGGCATGCCTGACGCTTCGCCGAGCGCGAGCTCCCGCAGCCGCTGCGCCGCGACCGGGGCGGTCGGCTCGTCCTCGTGCCGGAAGTAGGCGAAGACCTCGATCCCGCGCTCGAGCAGGGCTCGAACCCGCTCCGCGAGGCCCGTCAGAGCCTCGTCGGAGTAGGGCGGCTCGCGAAAGCGGAGATAGCGGAACGCCGCCTCGGCCTCCCAGTCGTCGACGCGGATCGCGGGTGACACGTCGACGCCCTCCCAGCTCGGGTGGCGGAAGTCGAACGCGAGCCGGAGGTCGGTCGAGCCCAGCAGGAGCACCAGCATCCCGTCGTCCCGCTGGCTCTCGACGGCGACGCGAACCGGCCCGAGCCGGTCGCCCAGCCGGAGCACCCGCTCCTCGAAGGTGCCGACCGAGCGAAGCGCCCGCTGCGGCAGCTTCACCGCGAAGCGGAAGCTCGTGGGCGTCTGCTCGGCCCAACGCTCGAACTGCTCCTCGGAGGGCAGCCGATAGCCGGTCGTGTTCAGCTCGACCGACGGCAGTCGCTCGGCGTAGCTGCGCAGGAACCCGTCGTTCGGCGTCCCGGCGGGATAGAAGCCGGGCCGCCAGCTCGGATACGACCAGCCCGAGGTTCCGACGCGCAGCAGGTCGGCCGACAGGCGGTCCACAATGGGAGCCATGACCGCAGTAGTACAGGAGCCTGCGTTGCCCGAGACCACGATCGACGTCCTCGACAAGGGCTTCCTCGCGCTCGACGGGGCGCTCGCCTCCGATCTCGCAGTCGTGAACGGCGCGAGGGTCTCGTTCAACCAGGAGTCGGACGAGCTCTCCGAGCGCGACGAGGGGCTGATCCGCTTCCTCGTCCGCGAGCGGCACGGAAGCCCCTTCGAGCACGGCTACTTCCGCTTCCTCGTCAAGGCGCCGATCTTCGTCGTCCGCGAGCACCATCGCCATCGAGCGGGCCATTCCTACAACGAGTGGAGCGGCCGCTACGCGAAGATGGAGGCCGAGTTCTACGTCCCGGACAACGTGCGCACGCAGGTCGGCAAGCCCGGCTCCTACTCGTTCGAGCCGGTCGACGAGGAGACGCGCGACGCGACCCGGCGCGAGCTCGAGGAGAACGCCGAGCGGGCCTTCGCGGCCTACGAGCGCCTGCTCGAGCAGGGAGTCGCGAAAGAGGTCGCCCGCACCGTCCTTCCGCTCTCGACCTACACGAAGTACTACTGGAGCTGCAACCCGCGGAGCCTGATGCACTTCTGCGGCCTCCGGAACCACGAGAGCGCGCAGTTCGAGATCCGTCAGTACGCGGCCGCGGCCGAGTCGTTCCTGGAGCGGCTGATGCCGATCACGCACGCCGCCTTCGTGGCGAACGGCCGCACGGCTCCGTAGCTACGTCGGAGTAGCTACGTCGAGAGGAGCGGCCGCTCGGAGCCGCGGTGGGTCACGACCCAGCCGTCGTAGCGCCTGAAGCCGTAGGGGACGGTGAGCACGACCTCCGTGACGCCGTCGCCGACGATGAACCGCCCGCAGGAGTCCGCGAGCTTCCCGTCCTTCGTCAGCCAGAGCTCGTACCAGTCCTGCCGGCTGCGGCTCTCCCGGAGCCCACGCACGCGGACGACCATCGGCCAGTTGCCCACGGCGTCCTGCTCCTGGATCTCGATCGAGGCAAAGGCGCCGACACCCGCGCCGACGCCGGCCATGGAGACGTTCCGGAAGACCTGGACGTCGTCGCTGCGCCCTCCGAGCAGGTAGCCCGAGCCGAAGGCGATCGCGACGAGCGCGGCCGCGACCAGGGCGAGGGTGTACCGGCGCCGCTGCGGCAGCAGGCGCACCGGCTCGGCGGCCGGCGGCTCGCGCAGGGCGTGCGGGACCTCGGGCGGCGGTCCGGCCGCGACGAGAAGCTCGTGCGCGCGCTCGAGCCGCGCCCGCTCGCGCGGGTCGAGGTCCTCGACGCCGCCGACCAGATCCTCGAAGCGATCCTTCATGCGAGCTCCCCGTCGAGGAGGTCGGCGAGCCGCGCCAGGGCGCTCCGCGTCCGGGTCTTCACCGTTCCGAGCGGGACGTGCAGGAACTCGGCGACCTCGCTCTGCGAGAGGCCGCCCCAGTAGGCGAGCTCGATCACGGGCCGCTCGTGCTCCGGCAGGTCCTCGATCGCGCGGTGCACGCGCCAGGAGAGCCAGGACGCCTCGGCCTGCTCGGGCGGGCCGGCGCCTTCGTCGGCCCTGTCCGCGAGCTCGGCGACCGGCTCCGGCCGCCGGCGGGCGCCGTCGACGATCGAGTTCCGCGCGACCGTGTACAGCCAGGCGCCGCCGGCGCCGCGGGCCGGATCGTACGTCCGCGCAGAACGCCAGATCGCGGCAAAGGCCTCCTGCACCGCGTCCTCCGCCCGGCCGCGGTCGGCGAGCCTCCGGAGCGCCAGCCCGAGCACGGGTCGCGTGTAGCGGCGGTAGAGCTCGTCGAACGCGTCGCGGTCGCCGCGGCCGACCCGTTCGATCAGCTCGCCGTCGGCGGGTTCGGCCGCGCCCGCGGTTGCGCCGCCCAGCGCGCGCATCTCCCGGGCCCCTTCGGATCCGGGCTCGTCGGATCCGGGCTCGTGGGATCCGGAGACGGACCGGCCGGAGATCGTCATGACCGCCTCCATCTCCAGGATCTACGCACCGGTAACCAGCCTGGATTGGAGCAGACGGCCGCCGTCGACGACGATCGTCGTGCCGGTGACGAAGTCCGCGCCGGCGAGGTAGAGGATCGCCTCGGCCACGTCGTCCGCCGAGCCGACGCGGCCGACCAGCGTCTCGGCGGCGCGCCGCTCCTCCTGCTCCGGCTCCACCGCGACAGGCCCCGGGGCGACCCCGCAGACGCGGATCTCCGGCGCGAGCGCCCTGGCAAGCGTCTTCGTCAGCATCGCCTGCGCGGCCTTCGCGGTCGAGTGGGCCGCGAAGGAGGGCCATGGCTGATACGCGGCCACGTCCTCGATCATCACCACGAGCCCGCGCGTCGGCCGCAGGTGCTCGGCCGCAGCCTGGCTGACGAAGAAGCTGCCCTTCACGGTCGCGCCGAGCGCGGCGTCGAGCTGCTCCTCGGTCACCGCCTCGAAGGGCGTCGGCTCGAAGCCGGCCGAGGCCCCGTTGACGACCACGTCGAGCCCGCCGAGCTCCTCGGCCGCCCGCGCCACGAGCGCCCGGGCGGCGTCCGCCTGGGCGAGATCGCCGTCGGCCCTTCCGGCCGCGAGCACCGACCAGCCCTCGGCCTCGAGCCGTCGCCCGACGGCGGCTCCAAGCTTGCCGGTGCCGCCGGTGAGGAGCGCGCGCGCCAGCGTCTACCCGCGCGCCGCCTCGAACCGCCGCCCGACCGCGTCCCAGTCGACGACGCCCCACCACGCGGCGAGATAGTCGGGGCGCTTGTTCTGGTAGCTCAGGTAGTAGGCGTGCTCCCAGACGTCGATTCCGAGGATCGGCGTCTTCCCCTCGGAGATCGGCGAGTCCTGGTTCGCGGTCGAGAGCACCGCGAGCGTGCCGCCGTCCTGGACGAGCCACGTCCAGCCCGAGCCGAACCTCTTCACGCCCGCGTCGTTGACGGCGGTCTTGAGCGCGTCGAGGCTCCCGAACGTCTCGTCGATCGCCGAGGCGAGCGCGCCGCTTGGCGCCCTGCCACCGTCTGGGCCGCCGTTCGGCCCCATGATCTCCCAGAAGAACGTGTGGTTGACGTGTCCGCCGACGTTGTTGCGCACGGCCGGGCGGATCCCCTCGGGGATCGACTCGAGGCTCTGCAGGATCTCCTCGGCGTCCTTATCGGCCCACTCGCTGCCCTCGAGCGCCTTGTTCGCGTTGTCGACGTAGGCCTGGTGATGCTTGCCGTGGTGGATCCGCATCGTCTGCTCGTCGATCGTGGGCTCGAGCGCGGCGTAGTCGTAGGGCAGGTCGGGCAGGCTGAGCGCCATCAGTGGCTCCTCTGTCGATTCGCGCGGGCGCTCGAAGGATATGCTCCGCGCCGTTCCCGTCGCGTCCCAGTGGAGGTTCAGTCGATGTCGAGTTACGAGGAGATCAGGCCCCGCGAGCTGAAGCCGGCGCTGCTCGAGCTCGACGGGATCTCGCGCGCGTCGATCGATGCGCACTACAAGCTCTATCAGGGCTACATCGGCAAGCGGAACGAGATCCTCGGCAAGCTCGCGGCCGCCGATCTCGGCAGCGCGAACCAGGTCTACTCGGAGCTCCGTGCCCTCAAGGTCGAGCTGTCCTTCGCGATCGGCGGGATCAAGAACCACGAGATCTACTTCGAGCATCTCGGCGGCGAGGGCGGCGGCCCCGCCGGCGCGGTCGCGGGGCTGATCGCCCGCGACTTCGGCTCGGCCGAGGCCTGGCAGGCCGATCTCAAGGCGACGGGCATGGCCGGTCGAGGCTGGGCTTGGACCGCGTACGACTGGGACGAGGGCCGCCTCTTCAACTACCTCGGCGACACCCAGAACACGTATCCGGTCTGGAACGCGACCCCGCTCGTCGCGCTCGACGTCTACGAGCACGCCTACTTCCTGGACTTCCAGACCGACCGCGGCGCCTACATCGACGCGTTCTTCGCGAACCTCGACTGGAGCGTCGTCAACGACTGGGTCTCGAAGTACCAGATCCCGCTGAAGTAAGGCCATGACGACGGCGCTCGTCCTCGTCGGCGCCTACCTGCTCGGCTCGGTCCCGTTCGGGTACTGGACCGTGCGCGCGCTCAAGGGGGAGGACGTCCGGGCCGCGGGGAGCGGCAACATCGGCGCCTCGAACGTCTGGCGGACCTACGGCCGGCGCTACGGGATCCCGGTGCTCCTGTTCGACGTCGCGAAGGGCTTCGTGCCGGCCTTCGTCGGCACGGTGCTCGTCGGCGAGCTCGTGGGCGTCCTGGCCGGCGGGCTCGCGATGCTCGGGCACTGGCGCCCGCTCTTCCTCGGCTTCCGCAAGGGCGGCAAGGCCGTCGCGACCGCGGGAGGCGCGTTCTTCGGGATCGTGCCGCTGCTCGGCCTGATCGGGCTCGGGATCTGGCTCGTCACCTTCCTCCTCACCCGGTACGCGTCGCTCGCCTCGATCGTGACGGCGATCACGCTTCCGTTCGTGGTGCTCGCGCTCGGGGAGCCGTGGCCGGTGACCGTCTTCGCCGCGGCCGCCGGCGTCGCGGTTCTGCTCCTGCACCGGCCGAACCTCGCGCGCCTGCGAGCCGGGACCGAGACGCGCTTTCGCCTGCGGCGGGCGTGAGCCCTACGCGCTCCGGAGCCACTCGGCGAGCGAGGTGTGGCGCGGAGCCGCGGTGCCCGAGCCCAGCTCGGCGCGCAGCTCGCCCACGGTGCCCTCGCGCTCGGCGAGCACGTCGTGGGCGTGGATCGTCTCGAAGTTGACCTGGCGCGAGTAGAGGAAGTCGCCGTCCGCGAGGTCGGGGATCGCTGCGAGCGCCGAGGCGAGCGCGACCCGGACGGAATCCTCGACGAAGCGCGGCTGCAGGTGCGCGTGCTCGACGACGAAGAGCTCGTCCGGGCGCTTGAGCAGCTCGTAGATCGGGGCGCTCATCGAGCTCTCGACGATCGCGACGAGGTCGTTCGCATCGAGCTGGCGGTCGGTGCCCACGTAGAGCGTCCCGCGCCCGCGCTGGTTGTGGGTCGCCACCGGAACGAGCTCGAGGATCCGCTCGACGTCGCCGCTCTCGAACCCGGCCTCCGCGAGCCGCTCCGCCGCGCGACCGCGGACGAGGCCCTGCGCGCACGGGCAGGCGTTGATCCCGTTCGCCTCGACCCCGACGACCCGTCGTACAGCGGAGGCCGACGCGGCGGCGATCCCGATCAGCGAGACCAGCTCCTGGGTCGGGAGCCCGCTGACGGGCGTCTGCCGCCGCACGGGCCAGCGCGCGGTGATCCGCGCCTCCGCGCGCACCGCCTGCTGGCGCTCGACGATGTGACGCGCGATGTGCTCGGCGAGCGCCTCCACGTGGAGCGCCTCGGAGGCGACGACGGACTCGATCGCCTCCTCGAACAGCTCCGCGAACCGCGACATGTGCACGCCCTTCTGGGCCTTGTCGAGGTCGACGGTGCACTCGATCTCTGCGGCCATCACCGTCTCGCGGCCCTCGTGGCGCACGCGGATCGCCTTCGAGACGCGCGTGACCCCGGCGCGGGTGAGCGAGAGCCCGACCTCGGGGAGCGACGCCTGGAGATCGTGGGCGACGAGGTCTGGCGCACCGGGCATGCGGTTACGCTAGCAACCGGTGTCCGAGGACTTCTCCCGTCTCGTCTCGCTCGCCTGCCACGACCTGCGCACCCCGCTCGCGACGATCCAGGGCTTCGCGAAGACGCTGGTTCGACAGGACGTCGGCGAGCCGACCGCCCGCTACCTGGGAATCATCGACGCTGCGAGCGACGAGCTCGTGCAGCTTCTCGACGTGCTTTCGGTCGCGGCCAGGATCGAGGGTGACCGCTACGACCCCGTGCTGCGGGAGATCGACTCGCTCGAGCTCGCACAGGCGGCCGTTCCCGGCGCCTCGGGCGAGGGCGCGCCCGTGGAGGTGGACGTGGCCGCGGTCGAGCGCGCGCTCTCGGCTCTCGCCCGGGCGGCCGCTCGCCACGGCGGCGTCGAGGTCTCGGTCGGTGTCGCCGGCCGCAAGATCTCGATCGAGCCGGTCGTCCCGGACGCGGGCCCGATCGTGCTCGGCGAGGATCCCAAGGATCTCGGGGCCGCTGTCGCCGTCAGGATCGTCCGCGCGCTCGGCGGCGAGGTCGCGCTCGAAGGCGAGCGGCTCGTCGTCGCGCTGCCTGTCTGAACCGGCCGTGTCCCAGGGACAGACCCTGGGACGTGTCCGGATCCGTCGTGTCCCAGGGACAGACCCTGGGACACGACCCTCGGGGACATGTCTTTCGGAGACTTGTCCTTCGGCGAGAGTGGAGTGGAGCCGCGAAAGCGCTCAGAGGAGCAGGCGGGAGAGCCTGCGATCCTTGAGGACGCGGCCGCCGGTCTGGCAGGCCGGGCAGTAGAAGACGGTGTGCTCGTCGTAGTCGACCTGGTGGATCGGCCCGCCGTCCGCCTTCGCGTGCCCGCGCGGGCAGGGCTCGCCGAGGCGCCGGTGGACGAGATAGACGTCCTTGTCGCCCTTGCCCGCCTCCCGCAGCGCGAGTGCCCGTGTCAGATCCTCCTCGATGGCCGCGGCGAGCCGCTCGATCTCCTCCCCGGAGAGCTGCTTCGTCAGCGCGAACGGTGAGAGCTCGGCGCGGTTCAGGATCTCGTTCGCGTGCGCGCGACCGATCCCGGTGAGCGCGCGCTGGTCGCGCAGGAACGAGTGGAGCCGTCGATTGTCCGCGGCGAGGATCTCACCCAGGCGGGCGGCGCCCAACCCCAGCGCCTCCGGGCCGAGATGGGCGAGCTCCGCCTCGGTCTGCTCCGGGGTCTCCAGCCAGACTCCGGCCCGCTTCTTCGCCCCGGCTTCCGTGAGCACGAGCTCGCCGCCACCCTCGAAGCGGAGCCGGAAGGCCGGCGTCTTCGGCCCCTTGGCGCCGGGAGCAAGGAAGCGGATCCGGCCGGCGCTCATCAGATGGACACGCAGCAGGAGCTCACCGTCGTCGGTGGGGAAGAGGAGCCACTTCCCGCGTCGTCGCGCCCCCTCGAAGCGCCGGCCCTCCAGCGTCCGAAGCGGCGGGTCGAACGTCTTCAGCGTCGCGATGTGCGCCGGCCCCGCCTGAAGCACGGGCGACGCCGAGACCGGCCCGTCCAGGCCGCGGATCCAAGCTTCGACCTCGGGTAACTCGGGCACGTAACCTCCCCCGCGTGGATCCCCTCAGGGTAGTCGTCCGCCGCGGAGGAGTCGTGGAGGCGGTGCACGACGTCCACGCGGTCGCCGTCCAGGACGGGGCGGTGGTCGCCGAGGCAGGAGATCCCATGCACGTGACGCTGCTCCGCTCCTCGGCCAAGCCCTTCCAGGCCCTGCCGCTCGCACGCGCCCGGGCCGACCTGAGCGACCTCGATCTCGCGATCGCGTCCGCCTCGCACCTCGCGCGGCCGGAGCAGCTCGATGCCGCTCGGGCGCTGCTCGCGAAGGCACCGGCCGCAGAGGACGAGCTCGAGCTCGGCACCGTCGGCGAGGGCTCCGGGCCGACGAAGCTCCACCACAACTGCTCCGGCAAGCACGCGGGCATGCTCGCGCTCTGCCGGGTGGAGGGCTGGGAGAGCGACGGCTATCGCCTCCTGGCCCATCCCGTCCAGCAGGGTTGCCTCGCAGAGATCGCGGCGGCGGCGGACGCCGACCAGGGCGAGCTCGGAGTCGCGATCGACGGCTGCGGCATTCCCACCTTCGCGCTGCCGCTCGAGCGCATGGCGCTCATGTTCTCGCGGCTCGAGTCGGTCGACGGCGGCGCCCGGATCGCAGCGGCGATGCGAGCCCACCCGGCGCTGATCCGCGGCCCGAGAGCGGCCGACTCCCTACTGATGCTCGAGCTCGACGGGTTCACCGCCAAGGGTGGCGCCGAGGGACTGATGTGCGCGGCCGGGCCGAACGGGCTCGGGATCGCGCTCAAGGTCGTGGACGGATCGACGCGCGCGGTGCGCTCCGCACTCGCCGAGCTGCTGCGCCGGCTCGGCTTCGAGACGGGCGAGCTGGGCGTCGAGACGCTCGAGAACTCGCTCGGCGAGCCCGTCGGAGAGATCGTCTCGGACCGGTCCTGAACCGGTTGAGATCCGGCTCCCACGAGCCGCGGATTCCGATGTAGTATCCGATTCTTCGATGGTCAGAGCCGGGGCTCCTGAACCGGCTCTTCGTGTGTCTAGGCAGGTAGCCGCAGCGTCTCAGCCCCGTCCGCTCACGAGGAAAGCCGAGGTTCATGCTCACCGTCGACATCGCTCCCCCTGAGGTCGAAGAGCTCCAGAAGCTCGTCACGCAGGGACAGGAGAAAGGGTTTCTGACCTATGACGAGATCGTCACCGGGCTCGAGGAGGTCGAGCTCTCGAAGGAGCAGATCGAGGACTTCTACACCTTCCTGATCGACCACTCGATCGAGCTCGTCGAGGGAGAGCAGTACAAGTCGCCGCCGCACGAGCAGCCCGCGCTCGCCGAGGAGGACGCCAAGCCGGCGCCTCAGCTCGACCTCACGGTGGAGCCGTCGCTCGACTCGCTGCGCCTCTACCTGCGCGAGATCGGCAAGGTGCCGCTCCTGACCGCCGACCAGGAGGTCTACCTGGCGAAGCGGATCGAGCGGGGCGACATGTCCGCGAAGACGCAGATGGTCGAGGCCAACCTGCGGCTCGTCGTCTCGATCGCCAAGGGCTACCTCGGCCGTGGGCTCTCTTTTCTCGACCTGATCCAGGAGGGATCGCTCGGCCTGATCCGTGCGGTCGAGAAGTTCGACTACCGCAAGGGCTTCAAGTTCTCGACGTACGCGACGTGGTGGATCCGGCAGGCGGTCACCCGCGCGATCGCCGACAAGGCGCGCACGATCCGAATCCCCGTCCACATGGTCGAGAAGCTGAACAAGGTCGTCCACATCGAGCGCCAGCTCGTCCAGCGCCTCGGTCGCGAGCCGCGCCCGGACGAGATCGCGGAGGAGCTCGAGATCACGACCGACGAGGTTCGCGACATCCTGCGGATGGCGCAGATGCCCGTCTCGCTCGAGAAGCCGATCGGCGAGGAGGAGGAGAGCTCGCTCGGCGACTTCGTCCCCGACGACTCCGCGGAGTCGCCCTTCGACACCGCCTCGCTCTCGCTCCGGCGCGAGGACGTGGAGATGGCGCTCTCAGCGCTGCCCGAGCGCGAGCGCAAGGTGATCGAGCTCCGCTTCGGCCTCTCCGGGACGCCGCCGTGCACGCTCGAAGAGGTGGGTCGCGCCTTCGGGGTCACGCGCGAGCGGATCCGCCAGATCGAGAACAACACGCTCAAGAAGCTCGAGGGCCTCCCCGAGGCCCAGGCGCTGCGCAACTGCATGTAGGCGACTGCGGCTAGCGCGGCTGCGGTTCGACGAGGCGGGCTGGACGCTGTCCCAGGCGGACGCGTCTGTTCGAGACGTGTCCCAGGGACAGACCCTGGGACGTGTCGCGAAGAGGCACGTCACGAGCGGACATGACCGAGGGACAGACCCTGGGACACGTCCGTTTCAGACAGGGCGGCGCCCAAGGGTGCCCCGTCTAGGCGGCGCGTGCCTAAGCGGGGTCGTGCCTAGGCGTCGTGGTGGAGCGGTGCGTCGGCGGCGCGCTCGAGCGGGACGAAGAGCCGGCAGTGGGGGCACTTGAAGCCCCGCGCCCGGCGGCCGGAGAGGAGCGCCGCCGTGAAGGGCTTCTTGCAGTGGGGGCAGGAGACCTCGCGCTCGTTGTCCGCCTGGACGTCAGCCACCATGCTCGCACCGTAGCGGACGCGGTCGGGGCTAGTACGGTGCGGGCGTGGTCTCGCCGAGCTGCCGCCGCCGCTCCGCGCCGCGATCGACGAGCTCGTGCAGGCCTCCGAGCGGCGCAGGCTCGAGGCCGCCGCGGCCCGGCTCTCCGTCGCCTATCGCCAGGGCGGCGCGGTGCGCCCGGCCCGAAATCGAGACGACGTCGTCGCCTACGCGGCCCAGCGCGCGCCCGCCACGTATGCGGCCGCGGTCGCCGTGCTCTCGCGTCTCCGGGAGCAGCGGCCCGACTGGCGCCCTCGCTCGCTGCTCGACGTCGGAGCAGGGCCGGGCTCGTCCTCGTGGGCCGCGCGCGCGGTCTGGCCCGAGCTCGAGCGGATCGTGCTCGTCGAGGCCGAGCCCGAGATGGTCGCCCTCGGGCGCGAGCTCGGGCCGGCGAGCTCGATCCCCGACGGCGAGTGGATCGACGGCGAGCTCGCCGGTGCCACCGGCACGTTCGACCTGGTTCTCGCCGGCTACGTCTTGAACGAGCTGCCGGAGGAGCGGCTGGCGGACACGGCACGCTCGCTCTGGGCCCGCACGGACGACACGCTGGTGGCGCTCGAGCCGGGGACGCCGGCCGGCTACCGGCGCGTCCTTGCGGTTCGGGCCGAGGCGCTCGCGGCCGGCGGGTTCACCGTGGCTCCCTGCCCGCACGACGCTCCGTGCCCGCTCGTCGAGCCGGCCTGGTGCCACTTCGCCGTCCGGCTGCAGCGGAGCGAGGCGCATCGCGCGGTCAAGGCCGTGGCGCGCGGCTTCGAGGACGAGAAGTTCTCCTACGCCGCGCTGACCCGGCAACCGCGGCCGCGTGCGTCCGCCCGGATCATCCGGCCGCCGCAGATCCGATCCGGCCACGTCCTGCTCGACCTCTGCGAGCCGGCCGGGGTGGGTCGCACGACCGTCTCGAAACGAGACCGGGACGGCTACCGGCGGGCGCGCAAGGCGAGCTGGGGCGACACATTCGACCGCGCGGCGCAGACCGCGGACTAGGAGAGCGGCGACCGGAGCGGCCACCCCGGGGCAGGTCGATATCGTGAGGGAAAAGACGGCGACGAGGAGGAAGAGATGACGTTGCAGATCGGCGACACTGCACCCGATTTCGAGGCGGAGACGACCGAGGGGACGCTCAACTTCCACGACTGGCTCGGAGACTCTTGGGCGGTCCTGTTCTCGCATCCGAAGGACTTCACCCCGGTCTGCACGACCGAGCTCGGCACGATGGCGAAGCTGAAGCCCGAGTTCGACCGGCGGAACGTGAAGATCCTTGCGATCTCGGTCGATCCGGTCGGGAACCACGAGGAATGGGCGAAGGACATCGAGGAGACCCAGGGCCACGCGCCGAACTACCCGATCATCGGCGACGCCGACTTCAACGTCGCGAAGCAGTACGGGATGCTTCCCGCCGACACGGACGGCGACCCGCTCGTCCGCACGCCGGCCGACAACCAGACCGTGCGCAACGTCTTCGTGATCGGCCCGGACCGAAAGATCAAGCTCGTCCTCGTCTATCCGATGACGACCGGCCGCAACTTCGACGAGGTGCTGCGCGTCGTCGACTCGCTGCAGCTGACCGCGAAGCACAAGGTCGCGACGCCGGCGAACTGGCAGCAGGGCGACGACGTGATCATCGCCGGCTCCGTGTCGAACGAGGAGGCGAGGGAGACCTATCCGGACGGCTGGGAGGAGCCGCGCCCGTACATCCGGATCGTGCCGCAGCCCCGCTGAGCTGCTCAGCCCGATGAGTTCTGCCCCAGCGGGCCGTCTTTCCTCCAGGCGCAAGCGACGGCAATTCCGGTGAAGGGGGAAAGCGCGATGCAGAAGATCACTCCGTGCCTGTGGTTCGACACCGAAGGCGAAGAGGCGGCGACGTTCTACACGTCGGTGTTCCCGAGCTCGAAGATCGGCGAGATCACCCGGTACGGATCGGCCGGTCCTCGCCCCGAGGGGATGGTGATGACCGTCAGCTTCGAGCTGGACGGCCAGGCGTTCACCGCGCTGAACGGCGGGCCCGACTTCACGTTCAACGAGGCGATCTCGTTCGAGGTGAGCTGCGAGGACCAGGAGGAGGTCGACAGCTACTGGAGCAAGCTGGCCGAGGGTGGCGAGGAGGGTCCGTGCGGGTGGGTCAAGGACCGGTTCGGCGTCTCCTGGCAGATCGTTCCCACCCGCCTCCCAGAGCTGCTCGCCGATCCGGATCCGGAGAAGGCCCAGCGAGTCATGCAGGCGATGCTGCAGATGAAGAAGATCGACATCGACGAGCTCGAGCAGGCCGCCGCGGCCGCTTAGACAGGTGGTGGCCGGCGGGGTCGCCGGCCACCGCTCACGCTCGCTAGCCGGAGACCTGGGCGGAAGGGTCGGTCTGCCAAAGCCCGAACTCGTTCCCGTGCGGGTCCTTGCAGGTCGCGAACCATCCCATCTGGGGAACCGCCATGGGCTCGTCCGCGCTTCCGCCGAGCTCCTTCACCCTGGCGGCGCCATCGTTGATCTCGTCGACGTCGAAGTACACGCGCATCCCGCGCTTGCCGGGCTCCATGTTCGTGATCGCCCCGCCGGTCTGCTCGCCGGTCCGGGTCATCAGGTACTCCGACGGGCCTGGATACGACTCGAACTCCCAGCCGAAGAGCGAGCCCCAGAACTCGCGTCCTTGCTCCGTGTCATCGGCCGGAATCTCGAAGTGCACGATCTGTCCGTTCATCCGTCCTCCTCGATCGTCGAGCGACGAAGCTCTCGCGACGCCGCGGGTTCTCAGCTACGACCTCCGCTCTCGCAGCATCTCATCGGGCGGAGTTGCCGCGATCCCCGGCGGGTTCCCTCGTTCTGGATGTAGCGTCCGCTCGTGTGAGCGACTCCGGAAAGAACGTCGCGTTCGACCTGCTCGCGTCGAAGCTCGCCGTCCCGGCGCTCCGCCAGGGCTCTGTCCGGCGAGCGGATCTCGTCAGGAAGCTGTGCGCGTCCTCGGACGCTCACGTCGTCAGCGTCACCGCCCCGGCCGGCTACGGGAAGACGACGTTGCTCGCGCAGTGGGCGGACGAGGACTCGCGACCCTTCGCCTGGGTGTCGCTCGAAGGCCGGGACAACGATCCCGCTGCGCTGCTCACGTACATCGCGGCGGCGCTCGACCGCATTCACCCGATCGGCCCGGCGGCGTTCCGGGCTGCTGCCGGCGCCGGCGGGTCGATGTGGAGCTCGGCGGTGCCTCAACTGGGAGCTGCGCTCGCTTCCTTGCCCGAGCCCGTCGTGCTCGTGCTGGACGACATCCACGAGCTGACGAACCCCGACTGCCTGGACGCGCTCGAGCTGCTCGGGAAGCACGTCCAGCCCGGCTCGCAGCTCGTCTTCTCGGGCCGCGCGGAGAGCGGTGCCCGCCTGCCGCGAGCTCGGGCCGGCGGGCAGCTGCTGGAGATCGCGAGCAAGGAGCTCGCGCTGAGCGATCCCGAGGCACGCGCGCTGCTCGATGCCGCAGGCGCGCGACTCTCGAAGGACGACGCACACGAGCTGAACGAGCGTGCGGAGGGCTGGGCCGCCGGCCTCTATCTCGCCGCCCTGTTCCTGCGGGATGCGGGCGAGGGGGCGACGGTCGAGTCGTTCGTCGGCAGCGACCGCTTCGTCGTCGACTACCTCCGCTCCGAGCATCTCTCCAGGCTCAAGCCCGCCGAGGTGCGCTTCCTGACCCGCACGGCGATCCTGGACCGGATGAGCGGGCCGCTCTGCGACCACGTGCTCGAGCGCACCGATTCCGCCCGCCGGCTGCGGGAGACTCGAGGACACGAACTTCTTCGTCGTCCCGCTCGATCACCAGCGCGAGTGGTACCGCTACCACCACCTCTTTCGCCAGATGCTCCGCGCCGAGCTCGAACGGGTGGAGCCGGAGCTCGCGACCTCGCTCCACGGCCGGGCGGCCGCCTGGTGCGAGCGTCACGGGCTCGAGGAGGCGGCGATCGAGCACGCGCGGGCGGCCGGGGAGACCGGCGAGGTGGCGCGTCTCGTCACCGCCAATACCCTGCCGTACTACCGGAGCGGCCGCGTGGTCACCGTCGAGCGCTGGCTTTCGTGGTTCGACAACCCCGAGGTGATCGCCGACTATCCGGCGATCGCGGCTTTCGGCGCGTGGGTGAACGCCTTGCGCGGCCGGCCGGACGAGGCAGACCGCTACGCCTACGCGCTCGAGCATTCCGCGTGGGAAGGGCCGATGCCGGACCGGAGCGCCTCCACCCGCTCGTGGGCCGCTGTGTCGCGCGCCCTGCTCTGCCACCACGGGGTCGAGCAGATGGCGTCGGACGCGCAGCTCGCCGCCGACGAGCTGAGCCCGTCGAGCTTCTGGCGCCCGATGGCGCTGATCCTCCAGGGCGTGGCCGCCCTGCTCCTGGACGACCTCGACACGGCCGAGGATCTGCTCGCGAACGCGGCTGACGACGCGGTGGGCTCGGGTGCCGTGTGGGCAGGGCTCGTCGCCCATGCGGAGCTCGCGCTCCTCGCGCTCGGGCGAGGCGACCAGGAGCAGGCCGAGCGCCAGGTTGCGCTCGCGCAGGCCCTGCTGGATCTCCAGCCGGTCGAGGACTACGTCCCATCGGCTCTCCTGCTGGCCGCCCGCGCCAGGATCGTCCTGGCCTCGGGCCAGGCTGCGACGGCGCGCGAGCTGCTCGTGGGCGCGATGCGCTTCAGGCCCCAGCTGACGCGGGCGATTCCCTGGTTCAGCGTGCAGACAAGGCTCGAGCTGGCTCGGGTGCACGTGGCGGTCGCCGACGTCGCGGGCGCGAGGACACTGCTCCGTGAGATCGACGACATCCTCCGGCAGCGGCCCGACCTGGGCACGCTCCCGAAGCAGGCGTGGGAGCTCCGGGCCGCCCTCGCGAGCGTCGCGAGCGTCGAGGAGGGCTGGGCGTCGACGCTCACCGCAGCCGAGCTCCGGCTTCTGCCCCTCCTGACGACGCATCTCTCGTTTCGCGAGATCGCCGAGCGGCTCTTCGTCTCGCGCAACACCGTCAAGAGCCAGGCGATCTCCGTCTACCGGAAGCTCGGCGCCTCGAGCCGGAGCGAGGCCATCGAGCGCGCGGCGCAGCTGGGCCTCGTCGACGCGCCCGCAGTGCCGTCCGGGGGGTTCACCCGGACGGGGTGATGCGCGGCGCCCGCGGGAGGAGTCGAATGGATTGGCGACCACGTGGACGACTACAAGACCACCCTGCGCAAGCTCGCCGTTCGGGATGACCGGTATATCGAGTCGGCTCCTCCGCACGAGCGACGAGGACCCGGAGGTCGCCGGCATCGACGAGAAGTGCCACGCGCTCGTGCGGGTGGCCGGCCTGATCGCGGTCAACGCAACGCCGCCCGCGTACATGAACGCCGTCGAGGCAGCCCTCCGCGCGGGGCTCTCGAACGAGCAGATCGTCGGGACGCTGATCGCGCTCCTGCCCACGATCGGCGTTCCCAGCGCCGTCTCCGCGGCACCCAACCTGGGCCTCGCGCTCGGCTACGACGTGCACGAGGGGCTCGAGCTGCTCGACGAGCCCGCGCGCTAGCCGGCTCGAGCAGGCGGCGACGACGGATGTTCCTCACGCTCGGGCTCCTGCTCCTGATCCTGGCGCCCTCGCCGTGGAACGTCGTGGGCGCGCTCGCCTGCGCCGTCTTCGGGGTTGTGGAGGTGGGCTACTGGCAGCGCCGGCTGAAGCGCCAGAAGGTCAGGACCGGGGTCGAGAACCTCGTCGGCGCGACGGGAACGGCCCTGGCCGAGCTGGCACCAAGCGGCCAGATCCGCGTACTCGGGGAGATCTGGGAGGCACGCGCCGCCGAGCCCGTGCCCTCCGGCGGCGCGGTCCGAGTCCTCGCCGTGCGCGGCCTCGAGCTGGACGTGGAGGCGGTCGGCGCCGACGGGAGCGCGGAGTAGGGTCCGCGGCCTTGCCGGATCCTCGAGAGCTCGATCACCAGCGGGTCTCGCTGCTCCAGCGTCTCCACGGAAGCAGGAGCTACGGGATCGTGCTCGTGCTCGTCCTCGCCACCTTCCTGTTCATCGCAGTCGCGCCGGATACCAGCCGGGCCGCGGCCGTGCTCGTCTTCCTCCAGGCGCTGACGCTGGCCGTGGCGCTCTGGACCTCCGGGCTGAACTTTCGGGCCGAGCTCGTGCCGTTAGCGATCATCGTGCTGGGAGTCGTCGGCGCGATCGGCCAGCTGCTCGCGCCGGGCGACCAGCCCACCGGCGCGTTCAGGATCCTCAGCATGCTCTTCGTCGCCAGCACCTGTGGCGTGATCGCGCGAGGAGTCGTCCGACAGGGAGTCGTCAACGCCCGCTCGGTCGTCGGCGCGCTCTCGATCTACCTGATGATCGGCCTGTTCTTCACCTTCGCGTACGGCGCAGTGGCGGGGCTCTCGGACTCCGAGCTCTTCGCCCAGGGCACCGACGGCACCCCTCCGGACCATCTCTACTACAGCTACGTCACGCTGACGACGGTCGGCTACGGCGACTTCTCGACGAGCAGTGATCTTGGCCACGTCCTTTCGATCAGCGAGTCGCTGCTCGGCCAGATCTATCTCGTCACGGTCGTCGCCCTCATCGTCAGCCGCCTACGGCCGCGCGACCAGCACCATGGTTGAGGGACGCCATGGTTGAATTGCGCCATGCTTGAGGCTTTCGGGCTCGGGCTCCTCGGGGCGTCGTCGCTGCTCCTCGCAGGCCTTGTCGCCTGCTGGGTGAAGGTGCCCGCCCGCCTCGTCGGGATCCTGGCCGGCTTCGGCGCCGGCGCCTTGATCGCGGCGATCACGACCGACCTCGTCCCGGAAGCCCAGGCGGAGCTCGCCAGCCGCCAGTTCGCGCTCTGGATGCTGATCGGGGTCGCCGTCTTCCTCGTCGCCGACCGGTTCGTCGAGAGCCGCTTCGGCGCGGGAGGCGTCGGCGGCGCGATGGGAATCGTCGTGGGATCCGTGGTCGACGGCGTCCCGGAGTCGGTCATCTTCGGGATCCAGGTCGGGGCGGGATTTTCGATCAGCCTCAGCTTCTTTGCGGCGGTCTTCGTCTCGAACATCCCCCAGAGCATCGCCCCCTCCGCCGATCTGGCCGCGGCCGGCTGGAGTGCGCGGCGGGTGGGCGATGCTGTGGTTCTGGGTCGTCCTCGCCTGCGGCGTCGCGGCGGGTCTGGGCTACCTGGCGACCGCCTACTCCTCGGACGTCCAGGGCGGCCGAGCCGCGGCGCTTGCCGCCGGCGGCCTGCTCGCGATGCTCACGAACTCGCTGATGCCGTTCGCGTTCGAGCGCGGCGGGGCGCTCGCCGGCGCCGCGACGGCCGTGGGCTTCTGCATGTCGCTCGGCTCCAGCTGACCGGTTTCGTCCGATGTGAACGATGTGGCGTCTCTCGGGCTGCGAGACTCTCTGTGCGACCGAGACTCCGGCACCGCGCCGGCGGGCATCCGAACCGAAGGAGCGAGATGGAACTGGGAGGAAGATTCTGGCTGTTGTGCATCGGTGGAGCGATCGCCTGCGGCTTGGCGGGCATGGTGCTGTTCCTCTTGATCGATGCGGCGTGGTACCGCTGGGGGTTCCTGGGAACGTTCCTGCTGATCGCGGCCGCGGTGCTGATCGCCGCGTGGTTCTACGACCGCCGGCAGGCCAAGCGGTACGAGGGCTACGACAATCCTCTGGAGAACTAGGAGGGTTCGGCGAAATACCGGCTGTGCCCGTCTCGGCACGCTGGGCACGCCGTGGCGGCGTCCTCGGTCGCGTCCATACCTACAGGTATGAACGGCTCCCTGCGTCCTTGCCACAGCGCACCCATCGCACCGACCCGGACGAGCGGCATTCCGCCAAACCCTCCTAGGCGGAAGGTCGAGGGCCGCCGGCGGCGCCGAGCGCCGGCGCTTCGACACCCGCGTCGACTGAGCGCCGGGCCGCGATCCGGCGGAGGGCCTCGAGCCCCACGCCCGAGAGCACGAGCATCAGGATCAGGTCGAGCGGCCGCCGGAAGTGCACGGTCGGCGACCACCAGAGGAGCAGGAGCCAGACGAGCGCGAAGGCGCCGTAGGTGAGGTCGGCCCGGCCGAGGTAGGGCCGCAGCGCGCGCAGGCTGCTCTCGGCTCGGCGGCCGGGGCCGACGAGCCAGACCCCGGCGAGGGCGATCAGCCCGATCGCCGCGATCCTCCAGGCGTCGTCGCGGAGCGCCGACGTGAGGATCGCCCAGGTGTTCTCCGCGGCGGGCCGCACCGTCTCCACCTCGACCAGCGACTCGATCAGGAACTGGCCCGCGAGCGAGCGCACGACGAGCAGGAGCACGCCCACGACGATGAAGCCGATCGCGATCGCGCGCAGCTCGATCCGGCGTCGGCCTTTTGCGACCCAGACGGCCGCCGCGAACAGCGCGAGCGCCAGGATCCCGAGCCACACGTCCATGAACTTCAGGGCCGCGACGAGGTTCTGAGCGGATTCGAGCTCCTTCGCCTCGAAGAGCGTGATCTCGCCGGCCTGCGCCGGGAACCGGCCGCTGAGCCGCTCACCGCTCAACCCCAGCCGGTTGGCCAGCTCGAGCACGAGCGCCCGCGTGTCCAGGGTGACGCGGCCGTCCGTCGAGGAGAGGGCGCCGTCGCCGTCCTCGATGAAGGCGAGCGCGGCCCGGTGCGAGGTTGCTGCGGCCGTCACCCAGAGCTCCTGCGTGCGAGGGCGCTCGAGCACGGTGTTCGCGAGCCGGTCCGAGCTCGCTCGCAGAGCGGCGGCGATCGGTCCGGCGAGCCCTTGCTGGTCGGCGGGCAGGCGCTCCTCCAGCGCCGATGAGACATCGACGTTCGCATAGAGCTCCTCGACCATCGCGCTCGCCACCTGGCCGCGGATCTCGTCGTCGGCGATCAGCCGCCTCGAGGTCTCGGTGAACTGATCCGTGTCGAGCGCCTCGTAGGCGACGTAGCTCGCCAGGATCCCGACGACGCCGACGAGGACGCCGAGCACCGTCAGGAGCCGCGCGACCGGGACGCGCCAGCGTCCCGGGGCGGAGGATGCAGCCTCGGGGCGCTGAGGATCGCTCGGCTGGGAAGCCATCGACGTCATCGTCAACGCTGCGGCCGGCTCGGTTCATCGTCCAAATGAGATGAAGTCGGGCGATTCGATCGCGGGCGAATCGTTCCGTTCGGATGATGCGCGGGTGGGCTCGCGCGAACGAAGCTGTGCCCGGTGGAAGCTGGAGCTGCCGAGCGAGCGTACGGCAAGAAGGTTGCGTGGAAGCCCGAGCGGCCGCGCTTCAAGCTGCTTCAGCTCGTGCTCTCGTGGCTCCTGACGGCACTCGCGATGTGGGTCGCGGCGGCCATCCTCCCGGGCGTGGACGTGGTCGAGCAGGGCGGTGCCCTCCTGATGGCCGCGGTCGTCGGGGTGCTGAACGCGCTCCTGCCGCCGCTCCTTGCGGCGCTGCGGCTGCCGTTCACGGTCGGGCTGGGATTCATCCTCGCCCTGATCATGAACGCGCTCATCCTCCTCGCCGGCAGCGAGCTCCTGGAGCGGACCTACGAGGTGGACAACTTCGGCTGGGCGCTGCTCGCGGCGTTGCTCATCGCCGCCGTCAGCATCGTCCTCGAGATCATCTTCAGCACGAACGACGAAGACACGTACTCGCTGCGCGTGATCCAGCGGATCGCGAAGCGGCAGGGCGGCGCGACCCGCTCGGACGTCCCCGGGATCATCTACCTCGAGATCGACGGCCTCTCGCTCCCCACGCTCCGGCGTTCGATGCGCGACGGGCAGGCGCCGAACATGGCTCGGTGGCTGACTGACGGGTCGCACCACCTCGTCGAATGGGAGACCGACCTCTCCTCGCAGACCGGGGCGAGCCAGGCAGGGATCCTGCTCGGCTCGAACGAGAACATCCCCGCGTTCCGCTGGGTCGAGAAGGAGAACGCGAGGGTGCTGGCCTGCTCGATCCCGGCGGACTGCGCCGAGCTCGAGCGCCGGCTTGCGACCGGGAACGGCCTCCTGGCGAACGGCGGCTCGAGCCGCGGGAACCTGCTCTCCGGGGAGGCCGAGGAGGTGATCCTGACCGTGAGCCGGATCGAGGCGGAGAAGAAGGCGAATCCCGGCTACCGCGCCTTCTTCGCCAACGGCTTCAACGTGACGAGAGCGCTGGTTCTCTTCGCGTGGGAGGTGATCGTCGAATGGACGGCGGCGACGCAGCAGCGCCGCCGCGACGTCCGGCCGCGCGGGCACCGGAGCGGGAGCTACCCGTTCATCCGCGGGGCGATGTGCGTGATCGTCCGCGACCTGATCGTCTACGGCGTCCTCACGGACATGATGCGCGGCCGGCCGGCGGTCTACGCCACGTTCTCGAGCTACGACGAGGTCGCGCATCACTCCGGGGTCGAGCGCTCCGACACGCTGGAGGCGCTCCGGAAGCTCGACCAGGCGTTCGGCCGAATCGAACGGGCTCGGCGCTACGCGCCCCGGCCGTATCAGCTCGTCGCCCTCTCGGATCACGGACAGACGCAGGGCGCGACCTTCAAGCAGCGCAACGGCTACGGCCTCGACGAGCTCGTCCGGCGCTCTCTGGAGAGCCGGACCGTGCAGAAGCTCGCGGGCGGGGACGAGCAGAAGGCGATGGTCGGGCACGCGATCGGGGAGGCGACCGGGGCGAAGGCGAAGAAGCCGAAGAACGACGTCTCCGGCGAGGACGTCGTCGTGCTCGGCTCGGGCAACCTCGGGCTCGTCTACCTGATGGAGGAGAAACGCCGGCTGACGCTCGAGGAGCTGAACGAGCGCCATCCTCGCTTGATTCCCGCTCTGCGCGAGCATCCCCATGTGGGCTGGCTCCTCGTCCGCTCCTCCGAGCACGGTGCGCTCGTGCTCGGCGCCCGCGGGGTGCGCTTCCTGGCCGACGACCGGGTCGAGGGAGAGGATCCGCTCGCGGGCTTCTCACCCGGCGCCGCGGGCCATCTCCGGCGGACGGACTCGTTCGCGCACGTGGCCGACCTGATGATCGGGAGCTTCTACGACCCGGAGGGCGACGAGGGCTGCGCGTTCGAGGAGCTGATCTCCTTCCACGGCGGGATCGGCGGGCCGCAGACGAGGGCGTTCATCCTCCACCCGACCGAGTTGCCGCTTCCCGAAGGCCCCCTCGTCGGCGCGGCGAGCGTGCATGCGCTGCTCCTCGGCTGGCGGGAGCTGCTCGAGGGCGGTGAGCGGGCCGGCCCGGCCGCCGCCTCAGAGACCGCCGAACCTCAGACCGCTCGGCAGCACTAGAGCGCCACCCTGATGCTGCGAGTCTCCGATCGCCTGCGGCTGCGGGCGCTCCTGCCTCGTCGGGAGGACGCGAAAGGAGACGCCGGGGCGGGGCTGACGGTGGGCATCGCGAGCGTCCCGGACGGGATGGCCGCGAGCGTCCTCGTCGGCGTCAACCCGATCCAGGGGCTCTACGCGGCGATGGTCGGCGCGATCGCCGGGGGTCTCACCGCGCGGACCCAGCTCATGGTGGTCTCGACGACGAGCGCCGCCGCGCTCGCCGCGGGAGAAGCGCTCTCCGGCCTCACGGGCGAGGCCCGCACGGGAGCGCTCGCGCTGCTGCTCGTCCTCGCCGGCGGCCTCCAGATCGCCGCCGGCGTCTTCCGGCTCGGGCGCTTCACGCGGTTCGTCTCCCACTCGGTCATGAAGGCCTTCCTCCTCGGCGTCGCCGTCCTGATCGTGCTCGACCAGCTGGCGCCGCTGACCGGCGCCGAGGTGGAGGGCGACAGCGCCCCGCAGCGCGCCCTCGAGCTCGTCCTCCACCCGAGCCGGATCGAGCTCGGAGCGCTGGCCGCGGGTCTGGGCGCGCTCGGCCTCGTGCTCATCTTCGGCCGGACTCGCCTCCGGGCGCTCGCCGCGCTCGCGGCGGTCGGGATCCCCTCGCTCGTCGTCTGGGCGCTGGACGCCGGTGGGGTCGAGATCGTCGGCGACGTCCCGTCCGGGCTGCCGACGCCCGGCCTGCCGCCCCTCTCGGCGTTCTCGGTCGATCTGCTGACCGGGGCCGCGGCGCTCGCTGCGATCGTGCTCGTGCAGGGAGCCGGTGTCGCGGAGAGCGTGCCCGCGGTCGGCGACGCGCCTCCCTCGCCGTCGGCCGACTTCCGCGCCCAGGGAATCGCGAACGTCGCGTCGGGGCTCGTCAAGGGCATACCCGTCGGCGGCTCGGTCGGGGAGAGCGCGCTCAACGTCAGGGCGGGTGCGCGCTCGAGATGGGCCGCCGTCCTCGCCGGTCTCTGCGTCGCGCTCGTGCTGCTCTTCTTCTCCGAGCTCGTCGCCTACGTCGTGCTGCCCGCGCTCGCCGCGCTCCTGCTCCTGGCGGCGTGGAGCACGATCGACGTGGGCGAGGCCCTCTCGATCTGGCGGACGGGAACGGCCTCGAAGCTCCTCGCGGGGACGACGTTCGTGGCCACGCTCTTCCTCCCGATCCAGGCGGCGGTCGGGAGTCGGTGTCGTCCTCTCCGCGCTCATCTACCTCAACCAGTCGGCCACGGACATCCGCATCGTCGAGCGGGTCAGACGGGACGACGGGCGATTCGAGGAGCGTCCAGCTCCGCACTCGCTCCGCGGGGGAGAGGTCACGGTCCTGAACTTCTACGGCAGCGTGTTCTACGCCGGTGCCCGCACGCTCGAGGAGCGGCTTCCCCGGCCGCGCGGATCGGAGCGACCGGTGGTCGTGCTCCGGCTCCGGGGACATACGAAGATCGGAGCGACCTTCGTGGACGTGGTCGCGGGCTACGCGAGGGAGCTGGATCAGGCAGGCGGCCGGCTCTACCTCGCCGGGATCGACCACGAGGCGCGCGAGCAGCTGCTGCGGACGCGGAAGGTCTCGCCGGCGGACGCCCGCCGGATCTACGCGGCAACGCCGATCGTCGGCGAGTCGACCGAGGACGCCGTGCTCGCAGCCGAGGCCTGGCTCGAGAGCGAGGCGGGCGCCTGAGCCTCCCGCCTACTGGAGCCCGAGCTGCTCTCCGGGCTGGAGCACTCGGACCTCGACGTCCGGAGCAGCGTCGGCGGTCGCCCGCTCGAACATCCCCGTCGGTCTCGTGAGGAAGCCCGAGAGCGCGCTCAGGTGCAGGGGGCGGTACGTGCCCCAGTGGATCGGGATCGCGAGCTTCGGCTGCAGCCGCCGGACGGCCTCTGCGGCTCGAATCGGATCGAGGTGCTTGCCGCGCCCGAGGGAGGGGCCCCAGCCCCAGATCGGGATCAGCGCGACGTCCAGGTCGGGCACGAGGCCGTCCATGGCGTCGAAGAGGTCCGTGTCCCCCGCGAAGAAGATCCGGCTCGAGCCGAGGATCGCGTACCCGAGCGGCAAGCCCCCGGTGACGGGGCCAGTGGCCGCCCTCGTGCTCGGCCCGCGTCGCGCGAACGGTGAGGGAGCCGATCTGGAACTCGTCTCCCTCCTCGACCTCGAGCACGTCGAACCGGTCGACGTGGGAGCCCAGCCCCCGGGGGACGACGACCTTCGTGCTCCGCGGGAGCCGCCGGAGCGAGGGGAGATCCAGGTGGTCGTAGTGCCCGTGCGAGATGAGGACGGCGTCGGGATCGGGCACGTTCTCCGGCAGGGGGTGCCCGCGCCGCAGGTGCGCGACCCGGTTCCGGAGCAGGGGATCGGTCAGGATCGTGGTGCCGTCCAACTCGACGAGCACCGTGGAGTGCCCGACATAGGTCAATCGGTGCACGGGACGATTGTGCTGCGGGCGCGGGCTCCGCGCATCAGCCGTTCGGGGTGATGCGCACGGGATGGACGTGGCAGGATGTGGCCGTGCGCCGCAAGCAACAGAGCCGCGTCTCCGAGCTGACGACCAACCTGGCCACGGCCCTGGCCCTCGCGCGGCTCGTGAAGCCCGGTCTCGTCGCGGGTGCGCGCGGGCTCGCCGCGTCCGAAGGCACGACCCGCACCCGGCCCAGGCCGAAGCGGCGTCGGCTCCGTCGCGGGATCAAGCTCGGGACCGCCGCGGGAGTCCTCACCGCAGCGGGAGTCGCGACGGCGCGCTTCGTCCGCCACGAGCCGGAATCGCCGAGCAGCGCTCCGGACGTTCCCGCGCCGCCTTCGTAAGGGCTCCGTCAGCTTTCGCTCTCCGCCTCGAGCTCGGCGATCTCGATCTCGATCGCGAGGGCCTCGACGATCCTCCCGGTCGCGGCGGCGGTGCGCGCCGTCCCGACGATCGGCGCGATCGCGGTCAGGACGCCTCGGACCTGCTCGGCGTCGATCTCGAGCTCCCGGGCGGCCTCGAGGTTCATCAGGTACGAGATGGCCGGGGCGTCGACCGCCGCGAGCGCAGCGATCCGCACGAGCATCAGCGTCTCGGCATCGAGGCTGGAGGCCTCGATCGACGCCAGCGTCATGGTCTGGAGCAGGTCGAGGACCGGGGTTCGGCTCGTCTCTTCGGGCATCGCGCGTCCTTTCGTCTCAGGTGAGGTCGAGAGTCTTCGGGACGATTCTCCACCGGCCGAGGCCGAGCGCGCAAGCGCGCTCATTCGAGCGACGAGAGCGCGAAGGCGAGCGCGAAGCCGAGCGTCGTCGCCAGGCCGGCGACCCGGCCGCCGTACTCGAAGGCCTCCGGCATCATCGTGTCGGCGAGCATCGTCAGGATCGCCCCTCCGGCGAAGGCGAGGACGAAGGCGATCGCCGCCGGAGACGCCGTGTCGAAGACGGCGTAGCCGAGGAGCGACGAGATCCCGCACACGAGCGTGACGGCGACCCAGAGCAGCAGGATGCGGCTCTGAGCCCAGCCCGCCCGGGCCAGCCCCGACGTCGCGGCGATCGCCTCCGGCAGGTTGGAGAGGAAGACAGCCGCCAGCACCGCCACGCCCACGCCGCCGTCCTCGAGCAGGCTGAGCCCGATCACGATCGACTCCGGGATCCCGTCGAGCACGATCCCGAGCACGATTGCGAGAGCCGAGCCGCCGGCCTGCGCGCCCCGCGAGCTCTTGCGGTGCTGCCCGCCGAGCCTGTCGATCAGGTAGTCGCCGACGAAGAAGACGCCGGCGCCCGCGAAGAGGCCGAGCGCGACGCCGCCGCTCCCCGCGGAGGTGTCGACCGCCTCGCCGACGAGCTCGTACGCGACGGCGCTGATCAGGACGCCCGCGCCGAAGGCCATGATCAGGCCGAGCGCGGTCTGGGAGATCCTGAGCCGAAGCGCGGCGATCCCGCCGAGGATGAGCGACGACCCCGCGAGCAGACCCCAGAGGAACGCAGCGCCCATCGGCGCGGACACTAACGACGAGGAGACACGCGGTTCGGCGACTCGTTCGGCCTGTCGACCGGCGGAAGCGCCAGAATCGGCCGGATGAACCTGATCTGGCCCGCGGTGATCGTCGTCGTCGCGACCGCGGCGGCGGTCGCCGCCATGCTGCTCGTGCGCCGGCGGGCTCCGGACGGGAGCTACTTCAACGACGGCGACCGCGCCGCCGGTGTGTTCGGCGTGCTCGCCACGGGTTTCTCCGTGCTCCTCGGCTTCATCATCTTCCTCGCCTTCGAGAGCTACGACGGCTCGAGAGCCGGTGCGGAGACCGAGGCGCTCGTGGTGGCCCAGCAGGTCGAGACCGCCCAGTTCCTGCCCGCGCCGGCGCGGGCGGACTTGACGGGCGAGCTCATCTGCTACGGCCGCTCGGTGGTCTACGGCGAATGGCCGAGGCTGGAGGACGGCACCCAGGGAGATCGCGTCAACCCCTGGGGCGTCGAGCTCTTCCGGACGTTCTCCGGAGTCGCGCCGAGATCGGCGAGCGAGGAGGCGGCGTACGGCAAGTGGCTCGACCAGACCTCGGCCCGCGAGGAAGCACGCCTCGACCGCGTCCACGGAGCGGTGGGGGTGATCCCCTCGCCGCTCTGGATCGTCCTCTTCCTCAGCGCCGCGATCATCTTCGTCTTCCTTCTCTTCTTTGCCGACAGCGGCGAGCGCGCCTTCGTCCAGGCGTTCCTCATGGGCTCCGTCGTCTCGATCCTGACCGCGATGCTGCTCCTGCTCGGCTTCCTCGACCACCCGTTCCAGACGGGCGTTGGCGGCGTAAGACCTGTCGCCATGGAGCGCACGCTCCGGATCATCGACGAGGCTCTCGAGCTCGTCGACCGCCGCGTCACCATTCCGTGCGACGCGCGGGGCGGCGCGCTGTGACGAGCCGCCGCGACTGGGTCGAGGTCGTCTCCACGGTGCTGCTCGCCGTCGCGACCGTGGCGACCGCCTGGAGCGGCTACCAGGCGACGCGCTGGAACGGCGAGCAGGCAAAGGCGGCGAGCCGGGCCAACGCCGCCCGGGTCGAGTCGACCCGCGCGTCGGCGCTCGCGAACGCCCAGACGCAGATCGACGTCGCGACCTTCATCCAGTGGGTCGACGCGTATGCCCAGAAGCAGACGTTTCTCACGGACTTCTACTTCAAGCGGTTCCGGGTCGAGTTCAGGCCCGCCGTGGACGCCTGGCTCGCGACCCGCCCGCTGCGCAACCCGAAGGCACCGCTGACCCCGTTCGCGATGCCGGAGTACCGACTCGCCGCCCGGGCCGAAGCGGCCAAGCTCGAGGAGGACGCCGAAGCCCTCGCCGCCAGCGCCGCGCCGGAACATCCAGCGCTCGACCAACTACATGCTCGGCGTGGTGCTGTTCGCGGCGGCGCTCTTCTTCGCCGGGATCAGCACCAAGCTGACGGCCCGGGGGCCGCGGCTCGTCGTGCTCATCCTCGGCTGCCTCGTGTTCCTCGCGACGCTCACGTGGATCGCGACCTCTCCGATCAGCGTTTCGGTCTAGCCCGCGCCCTTTCGGCCGCGGTCACGCGAGCTTCCCGAGCGCGGGGTAGAGCTTCCGGTACCGGGCGTACCCCTCGGCGTAGGCCGCCTGCCACTCGGGCTCCGGCTCGATCCGGTCGCGAACCCGCACGGTCGCGGCGACCGCGTCGTGCACATCGGCGAAGGCGCCGCCCCTGACCCCGCCGAGGAGCGCCGCGCCGTACGCCGCACCCTCTTCGGCGACCGTCCGCTCGAGTGGGATTCCGAGGATCGAGGCGACGATCCGAAGCCAGAGCTCGCTGCGGGCGCCGCCTCCGGAGACCCGGCCGACCTCCGCCTCGACGCCGACCCCGCGGAGCAGCTCGAGCGAGTCGCGGAGGCCGTAGGCGACGCCCTCGAGCACCGCCCGGACGAGCGCGCCGCGGTCGTGCCGGAGCGAGAGGCCGACGAAGGCGCCGCGCGCGGCCGGATCGGCATGCGGGGTCCGCTCGCCCTGCAGGTACGGCTGGAAGAGGAGGCCTCGCAGCCGGGCTCCCAGCCCTCGGCCTCGCGGAGGAGCTCGTCGTAGGGCCCGCCGCCGAGCGCTCGGCGCAGCCACGCCAGCGAGCCGGCGGCCGAGAGCATCACGCCCATCGCGTGCCACATCCCCGGGACTGCGTGGCAGAAGGTGTGCAGCCGGGCCTCCGGCTCGGGGTTGTACTCGGAGAGCGCGGCGAAGACGACGCCCGAGGTGCCGAGGACGATCGAGAGCGGCCCCGGCGCGTCGATCCCGACCCCGAGCGCGCCCGCCGCCTGGTCGCCGGCGCCGGCGATCTCGGTCGACTCGGACACCGGCGGCAGCCACTCGCGCGGGAGCTCGAGCGCGTCGAGCACGTCGTCGCTCCAGCGGCGGTTGGCGACGTCGAAGAGAAGCGTCCCGGACGCGTCGGCGACGTCGATCGCGTGCTCGCCGGTGCGGCGGAAGCGCACGTAGTCCTTCGGCAGGAGCACGTGGCGGATCCGGGCGAACGTCTCCGGCTCGTGCTTGCGCAGCCAGAGCAGCTTGGGGGCGGTGAAGCCGGTGAGGGCGCGGTTGCCGGTCAGCTGGATCAGGCGGTCGAGCCCGACACGCTCCTCGATCTCGGCACACTCGTCCCCGGTGCGCTGGTCGTTCCAGAGGATCGCGGGACGCAGGACGTCCCCGTGCTCGTCGAGCACGACCAGCCCGTGCATCTGGCCGCTGTAGCCGATCGAGGCCGGCTCGACGCCGAGGTCGCCGAGCGCGGCGTCGGCCGCCCGCGCCCAGTCGTCCGGAGCCTGCTCGGCCCAGCCCGGCTGCGGGGTCGCGAGCGGGTAGTCCCGCTCCGCCCGCGCGAGGATCTCGCCGCTCGGCGAGAGCGCGATCGCCTTGACGCCGCTCGTGCCGACGTCGATCCCGACGAGCGCCGTCACAACGGGGAGCTGCGTCAGCTCGACGAGGTTGCCGAACGGGTCGCGGCACGTGAAGCGCGGGCGGCCGACGATCTCGGTCGGCGTGCTCGTTTCGACCCCGGCCGCTTCGATCCGCCTGCGCAGATCGTCGAGCCCTTCGTCGACGGCGATGCAGAAGTGGGCGTTCGGCGGCGGCCCGTCGCCGGTCTGCATCGCGTGCAGCTCGAGGTCGCCGCCGAGGTCGAACCAGACGAGCTGGCCCGGGTCGAGCTTCGGCGGCACCGGCTTCTCCTCCAGTCCGAGCAGGCCGCCGTAGAACGCGCGCGCTTCCTCGGCGCCGTCGGCGGCGATCGCGATCGAGACGTGTTGCAGCCTCATGCGCCCATCGCCCCGTAGACGAGCTCGTAGGCGCGGACCGCGTCCTTCTCCTGCTGCGCCGCGCGCAGCTCGGCGTCGTCGATCCGGGACGCGATCCCGTCGATGAACCGCCACTGGAGCACGCTTCGCTTCACCGCGCCGACCGCGTCCTCGGTGTACGGGTAGAGGTCGAAGCCGAGCCGCTCGCCGTTGTCGCCGTAGCCGGCGCGCCGCAGCTCGACCGCGAGCTCGAGCGTCTCCATGAACCGGATCGTCCCGACCATGTTGTCGTCGTCGAAGGTGCCCCAGCCGTCGTTCGCGTGCAGGTGGCCGAGCAGGCCCTCGGCGGCGAGCAGCCCCGCGTACTCCGCCAGCGACTCCCCGTTCATCAGCAGGTGCTGCCAGTCCATGTTGACGGTCACGTTGTCGATCCCCTGCCGCCGGAGCGTGTGGATCACGTGCAGCGTCATCCCGATGTTCCGCATCAGGATCTTCATCGCCGGCTCCGAGTTCTTGTGCTCGAGGAAGACGGTGACGCCGCGCTCGTTCGCATGCTGCGCCGCCTGGCCGACCCCGTCGACGAACCGCGCCCACGACTCCTTGTACGGGGTCTGGAACGGGTAGTTGTAGCCCTCGATCCCGGGCCAGATGATCATCTGCGCGCCCGTCTCGGCGGCGAGGTCGATCGCCTCGCGCGACAGCCGGAGCGCCTCCTCCCGCGTCGCGTCGTCCGGCGAGCAGAACGCGCCCTTCTTGAAGCGGGGGTCGAGGTGGAGGCCGCTCGCGACGCAGTAGATCGCGTGGCCGTCGAGCGCCTCCCGCACCTCGTCGAGGTTCTCGGGCGAGAGCTCCTGCGGGTAGTGGAACTCGTAGTCGTCGATCAGGTCGCCGAGGCCCTCGACCGCGGTGCGCACCTTCTGCGCGGTCGTCTGGCCGGTGAGCTCCGGCTTGTAGCCGGCCGCGTTGAAGCGGGTCGCCATGTTGCCGAAGGCCCAGATTCCGAGCGATGTCTTCAGGGTGGTCGTCATCGAGCTCCTTTCGTCCGCACCCAGGCGGCGGTGTCGGGGGGCAGGCTCGCACGGATCTCCGGAGCGCTCGCGAGGAGGAGCTCGCCCGCGGGCAGCTCGACCTCCTCCGCGTCCATGTTGACGACGCAGGCGAGGTCGCCGCGGCTGAACGCGAGCGAGCCACGCGGGCTCTCGAGCCAGGCGAACGGCTCGTCCCGCGGGCGCGACGCGAGCGCGGAGCGGTAGAGCTCGAGCATCGAGGCGGGCTCGCCCGTCTGCGCGGCCACGCTCAGCGACGTCCAGTCCTCCGGGATCGGGAGCCAGGGCGTACCCGTCGTGAAGCCGAAGCCGGGCCGGCCGCTCTCCCACGGGATCGGGACGCGGCAGCCGTCCCGGCCCGCGCGCTCCCCGTTCGTGCGGAAGAAGATCGGATCCTGGCGGAGCTCGTCGGGGAGCTCCACCTCCTCCAGCCCGAGCTCCTGGCCCTCGTAGAGGAACGCGGTTCCCGGAAGGGCGAGCAGGAGCAGCGCCGCCGCCCGGGCTCGCCGGAGGCCGCGCTCGCCGCCGCCGTAGCGCGTCGGCAGCCGAGTCACGTCGTGGTTCTCGAAGACCCAGGTCGCGGCGGCGCCGACGGCGCCGAGCGCCGACGTCGTGGCCTCGACCACCGCCCTGATCGCCTCGGCGTCCCACGCCTCGTGCAGGAGCGCGAAGTTGAACGCGAGCTGGAGCTCGTCGGGACGGACGTAGCGCGCGACGTTCTCCTGGTCGGCGAGCACGATCTCGCCCACGTACATCCGGTCGCCCGGATACTCGTCCGCGACCGCCCGCCAGCGGCGGTAGAGGCCGTGCAGCTCGGGCTGGTCGAGCGCGGTCAGCCAGTCTCCGCCCCAGGTGCGGGGAACCGGCTCGTGCATCTCGCGCAGGCTCTGATCCTTGAAGAGCGCGTGTGCGACGTCGATCCGGAAGCCGTCGACGCCGCGGTCGAGCCAGAAGCGGAGCACGTCCTCGAAGTCCCGCTGGACGATCTCGCAGTGCCAGTCGAGGTCGGGCTGCTCGGGCGCGAAGAAGTGGAGGTAGTACTCGCCCGTGCGCTCGTCGAGCGTCCAGGCCGACCCGCCGAACGCGGAGGTCCAGCCGTTCGGGGGCCCGCCGTTCTTCCCCGGCCGGAAGAAGTAGCGCACCCGGTCCGGGTGCGCCGGGTCGGCGATCGCGTTGCGGAACCACGCGTGCTCGCTCGAGGTGTGGTTCGGGACGATGTCGACGACGATCCGCAGCCCCAGCTCGTGGGCGTCGGCGACGAGTGCGTCGAAGTCGGCGAGGGTCCCGAACTGCGGGTCGACGTCGACGTAGTCCGAGACGTCGTAACCGTGGTCGGCGCCTGGCGAGGGGTAGAACGGCGTCAGCCAGATCCCGTCGACGCCGAGGTCGCGCAGGTAGGGCAGGCGCGAGCGGATCCCCGGGAGGTCGCCGATCCCGTCGCCGTCCGAGTCCGCGAAGCTGCGCACGTAGATCTGGTAGAGCGCGGCGCTCCGCCACCACTCCCGGCCGATGTGGTGCGTCATCCGCCGACCTTATCCCGGCGCCGGTCTAGGATCGTCCGGCAACGATGCTCCGAGCACCCAGCCCCCCGATGCCGCGCCTGATCGTCAACGCCTGACGCTGTGATCGCCTTCGTGACCGCGAACTTCGTCGCCCGCGAGACCGGCTGGACGATGCACGGCTGGGAGCACGGCGACCGGACGACGAACGAGGCGTTCGCGCCGCTCGAGACCTACGCCGAGCGCCTCGACGAGCTCCTCGGCGCGGTGCGCGGGCTCGGGTTCGAGGCCGTCGACCTCTGGGGCGCGCACCTCCACCCCGAGTGGGCGACCGACGAGCACGTCGCGCTCGCTCTCGAGGCGCTCGGCCGTCACGCGCTCGCGGTCGCCAGCTTCGCCGCGTGGGTGGCGCCGGCCACGATCGAGCGCGCCTGCGAGCTCGCGAGGGCGCTCGGCACGGACGTGATCGGCGCCGGCTTCTCCGGCGACCCGGCCGGGCTCGCGCCGGTGCTCCGACGGCACGGGGTCACGCTCGCGATCGAGAACCACCCGGAGCCCACGCCTGCCGAGGTGCTCGCGAAGATCGAAGCAGGCCGCGGCACGATGGCGGCGACCGTCGACACGGGCTGGTGGGGCACGCAGGGCTACGACCCGGTGCGCGCGATCGAGGAGCTGGGCGAGCACGTCCGGCACGTGCACCTGAAGGACGTCCTCCACCGGGGCGAGCCGCACGAGACCTGCGCCTGGGGCGAGGGAGTCGTCGACATCGAGGCGTGCGTCCGCGCGCTCGGGCGGATCGGCTACGCGGGCGCGCTGACGATCGAGCACGAGCCGGAGGACCACGATCCGAGCGAGGAGATCCGCCGCATGCGGGAGCTGCTCGAGGGGTGGCTCGCGTGAGGTGCGCGCTCGCAGGAGCGGGCAACATCGCGGGCAGGTACGCGGCCGCGATCGTGGCCGCGGAGGAGCTCGAGCTCGCCGGCGCGACCGACCCGCTGCCGGGGCGCGCGGAGGCGCTCCTCGAGCCCCTTGGAGGCGTCGACTATCCGACCCTCGAGGCGCTGCTCGCGGACGAGTCCGTCGACACGCTCGTCAACCTGAGCTCGCCGGAGTCGCATTTCGAGGTCTCCGCCGCCGCGCTCGCCGCGGGCAAGCACGTGCACAGCGAGAAGCCGCTCGCCCTCCGCCACGAGGACGCGCACACCCTGGTCGAGCTCGCGCAACGGCACGGCGTCAGGCTGAGCTGCTCCCCGGCGACGCTCCTCGGCGAGGCGCAGCAGACGGCGTGGAAGCTCGTCCGTGACGGGTCGGTCGGAAGGGTGCGAGCGGTGTACGCCGAGGCGAACTGGGGCCCGATCGAGACCTGGCATCCCGACCCCCGCTCGATCTACGCGGTCGGCCCGCTCGTGGACGTCGGCGTCTACCCGCTCACGATCGTGACCGCGATGTTCGGGCCCGTGCGGCGCGCCCAGGCTTTCGCGACGACCCTGGACGCGGAGCGGACGCTCCTCGACGGCACGTCCTTCGCTCCGGGCGCTCCGGACTTCGTGCTCGCGAGCCTCGAGCTCGCCGACGGCGTCCTCGTCCGCATCACCGCGTCCTTCTACGTCCCTCCGAGCAAGCAGCACGGCCTGGAGCTCCACGGCGACGAGGGCTCGCTCTACCTGACGGCGTGGGACAAGGCCGACTCGCGGATCGAGCTCCAGCCGCGCGGAGGCGAGTACGCGACCGTCCCGCCGGTGCGCGAGCCGTTCCACGGGATCGACTGGGGCCGGCCGCTCGTCGACCTCGCCCAGGCGATCGAGGCGGGCCGTCCGCACCGTACGAGCGGGAAGCACGGCGCGCACGTCGTCGAGGTCTTCGCGGCGGTCGCCGCCTCGCTGGCGCAGGGAGGGCTCGCGGTCGAGGTCGACTCGGATTTCCCGCGCCCGGAGCCGATGGACTGGGCGGGCTAGCCGCTAGTCGCTGCGGTTCGTCGTACACGACGACGGTGCCCGCGAGGAAGTCGTGGAGCCCGCGCCGGCGCTCGGTGAAGAGCACCGGGAGGAAGCCGGCGAAGAGCGGCACGATCGCAAGCAGGAGCCCGACTAGGCGGACGAGCGACCGACCGACCGAGGGCGGGTTGCCCGCGGGGCCGTGGAGGCGCAGGCGCAGCAGCCGCATCCCGGGCGTCTGCCCGGCCGAGCTCCAGAAGAGGACGAAGTACGTAGCGACGGCGAGGATCCAGCCCGAGGTCAGCAGAGCGCCCACGAGCCATTCCGGGCGCAGGCCGCCGACGAGCGACGAGACGAGCGAGGCGACTCCGACCACGAAGGTGAAGAGGACGATCGCCAGGCCGACGTCGACCGCGAGTGCGAGCGCGCGCGTCGCGATCCCGCCGTAGCTCGACCGCTCGGCGCGCGGGCGGCGGCGTACGACCTGCTCCGCCCGGTCGTCGAGCCGGGTGGCCGAGGCACGGACCCCGTCGACCACCTCGTCGGCCAGGCCGACCGTCTGCCGGGTGATCGCCTCCCGGAGCTCGGGGCTCGACGCGACGTGCCCGACGACGAGTTGCATCTCGTCGCTTCCCAGCACCTTGTCGGTGAGCTCGAGCGTCTTCGGGCTCCCGAGTGCGGAGGTGACGAGCCGGTCGAGTTCCCCGCTCTCGGCGAGCTCGGCCGCCATGCGCTCGATCACGCGGTTGCGGACGAGCGAGCGCGCAACCTCCTCCGGCAGCGACCCGGCGAGCGCGCGGTCGATCACGCGCGCCAGCTCGGGCGTCGAGAGAACCTCGTCCACCACCTCCTCGATCGGCCCGCGCCATGCCCGTGCCGCAGCTCGCGCAGGGAAGAGGGCGGCTCGCCCGGCCGCTCCGGCCAGCCCTGAGCGGTGCTCGTTCTCGGACTCCATCGTGGCAAGTATTGCCGCGAGCGCTCCTGCTTGACATATTCTCATATCGGAATATATACTGCGGGCCATGGCACGGGCAGCGACGACGACGGATGCGTTCAACGCGGTGGCCGAGCCTCGGCGGCGGCAGATCCTGGACGAGCTCGTCGGCGGCGAGCGTGGCGGTGAACGACCTCGTCGGCGTGCTCGGACTCGCTCAGCCGCAGGTCTCGAAGCACCTGCGCGTGCTCCGGGAGGTGGGCGCGGTCGACGTTCGCGAGGACGGTCGCCGGCGCCTGTACCGGCTGAACGGACAGGCCCTGAAGCCGATCCACGACTGGGTCAAGGACTACGAGCGGTCGTGGGCGGAGCGGTTCGAACAGCTGGATGTCGTGTTGGCAGAGCTCAAGCAGAAGGAGGAGGACGATGGTGGAGACGAGTAGCGGCAGCGCGAAGGTGACGCTGCCGAGCGACAAGGAGATCCTGATCACCCGGGAGTTCGCCGCGCCGAAGCACCTGGTCTACAAGGCGTGGACGACTCCGGAGCTGGTCAAGCGCTGGTTCCATGCGAACCGGGGCGAGGTGAAGAGCGCCGAGATCGACCTGCGGGTGGGCGGCGCGTGGCGGTACGTGAGCGTCACGGACGACGGCTTCGAGTTCGGCTTCCACGGCGAGTACCGGGAGCTCGTCCCGAACGAGCGGATCGTCTCGACCGAGGTCTACGAGGGCATCCCGGACGCCGAGGCGAACGCCTGCCTGAACACCCTGACGCTGACGGAGGCCGACGGTCGCACGACCCTCGAGGTGCTCGTTCAGCATCCGACGAAGGAGGGCCGGGACGCCCACATCGACTCGGGGATGGAGAGCGGGATGCAGGACGCGATGGATCTGCTCGAGGAGGTCGCGGGCTCGCTGCGCTGAACCGAGTCAGCCGCGGCGGCGCGCTCGACCGCCGCCGCGGCTCACTCGTACTGGAGCGCGCGCAGCGGGTCGAGCTTCGCTGCGCGCCGTGCCGGCGTGATCGCCGCGAGCAGCCCCGCAAAGACGGCCACGACCGCGAGCACGATCAACTGACCGATCGGCACGTCGAAGCCGACGTCGTACTGGCTGAGCGCACGCGTCACGAGGGCTGCCAGGAAGATCCCGAGCGGGAGCCCGAGCGCCGCCCCGATCAGTGCCGTGATCACGCTCTCGTGCCGGATCATCCGCCGGGTCTGTCGCCGCGTCATCCCGACCGCGCGCAGCATTCCGAGCTCGCGGGTGCGCTCGAAGACCGACAGCGCGAGCGTGTTCACCATCCCGAACAGGCTGATGATCACGGACAGCGCGAGCAGGACGTAGAGCAGGAGGAGGAACTGCTGGATCTCCTGATCCTCCTTCTCGATCCACTCCGGCCGGGTCTGGGTGCGCGTGTCCGGGAATGGCTCGAGCGCTTCCTCGACGCTTGTTCGAACCGCCGCTTGGCTGCCGCCGATGTTGAGCAGCGTGAAGCGGTTCCGCGGGCGCTCGTACAGCTCGTCGAACGCCTCCTGCGAGATGCTGGCCGAGCCCAGCAGCGGGTAGAACGGGCTGCCCTCGTAGATGCCGCGGACGACGAAGTCTCTCTCCTCGTTGTCGGAGGTGAGCACGGTGATGCTGTCGCCCACCGCCAGATCCTTGTCCTCGGCGACGTTGCTCGGCAGCACGGCGCCGTCGGCTCCGAGCTGCGCGAGCAGCTCGTCCGAGCCCTGCTCCCAGCGGAAGTCGTAGACCTCGTTGATCCGCTCGTCGAGACCGGTGAGGTTGGCGGCGCTGCCGGCGACCTTCGCGATGTCCTGGCGGACGTTGCTCACCGTCTCGACGCCCTCGAGGTCTGCGACGGCATCGCCGGCGGCCGCCGGGAACTCGGAGTAGCCGTCCTGCGAGGTGACGATCAGATCGGATTGGAGCTGGCGCTGGATCGCGTCGCTGTTCGTGACGCGCAGGCCGTTGGCGAGGACGGAGATGAACGTCACGAGCGCGATCCCGATCATCAACGCCGCAGCGGTCGCAGCCGTCCGTCCCGGGTTGCGCTGGGCGTTCCGCTCGGCGATCTTGCCGGCGGCGCCGCCGGCCCGCCGAGCCGGGATGCCCACGACGCGCGCGAGTGGGCGGACGAGCCGCGACGACAGCATCGCGACGCCGATGAAGAGCGCGACGACGCCGAGTCCGAGCAGCCCGAACCGGTCGCCGATCGCAATGTCGTCGTCGAGCGAGGCATAGGCGAGCGCGAGCACGGCGAGCGCGACAATGGCAGTCGCGATGTAGGGGGTGAAGCGCGCGAAGCGCCCGCGCGGCATGGTGGCGCCCTCGCGAACCGCGGCGATCGGGGGCACCCGGGTCGCCCGGATCGCCGGGAAGAGCCCGGCGACCAGCGTCACGAGCGTCCCGACGAGCAGCGAGACGACGATCGTGCGCGTCGCGAACACCGTCTCGGTCTGCGGCAGGTCGAGGTTCAGCGCCTTGAAGAGCGCGTTCAGGCCGACGGCGAGCCCGAGGCCGGCGAACAGGCCGACGATCGAGGCGCCGAGGCCGATCACGAGCGCCTCGAGGATCACGGATCTCAGCACCTGCCTTCGCGAGGCCCCGAGCGTGCGCAGCGTCGCGAACTCCCGCATCCGCTGTGCGACCGTGATCGAGAGGGTGTTGAAGATCACGAACGCTCCGACGAAGAGGGCGATCCCCGCGAACGAGAGCAGGAAGTAGCGGATGATCGTCGTGAAGGTGGCGAGCTCGCTGGACTCCTCGTCGGCGCGCTCGACGCCCGTCTGGACGGTGAAGTCGTCGCCGAGCTCCGCCTGGATCCGCTGTGTCAGTTGCTCGGGCGTGGTGCCGTCCGCCGCAGCGACCTGCACCGAGTCGAGCTGACCCTGCTTGTCCAGGAGCTCCTGCGCCGTCGGCACGTCGAAGATCGCAAACGTCGCCCCGCCGATCGAGCTCAGGTCGCCGTACTTGGCGATCCCGACGATCTCGAACTCCTGCGCCGGCCCGAGCGCCGCGACCCCGATCCGGTCGCCGAGCTCGAGCTCCTCCTCGTTCGCGACTCCTTCGTCGACGGCGACCTCGCCGCCGCCGCTCGGCCAGCGGCCCTCGACGATGTTGAGCGGGTTGAAGCGCTCGTACTCGGGCGCCGTCTCGATCCCGAACGCGAACGAGGGCGCGCCACCGGTGTCGATCGCCTCGCCGTCCGGTCGCAGCAGCTTCGTCTGGAAGTCCTGAACCGAGCCGGTGGCGACCTCGACGCCGTCGACGGCCCGAACTTGCTCCAGCGTCTCCTCCGGGATCGGCGGGGTCTCGGACGACTCGCCCTCGAAGCTGAAGCCGGCGTCCTTCCCGGTCACGACGGCGTCCGTGTCGGCGTACGACTCGACGAAGATCGTGTTGAACGCCTTGTCGATCGTGTCGGTGAGCACGTAGGCGCCGCTCATCATCGCGACCCCGAGGACGATCGCGAGGGCGGTCAGCGCCGTGCGCAGCTTGCGTCCCGCGAGGCTCTTGAGGGCGAACCGGATCACAGTGGCCAGCATGCCAGGAGCGCCACCCGGTCGTACGGGGGTTAACCGCACTGTCGTTCGGGACGGCTGCCGGCGCGTGTCCCGGCCCGAGTGTGAGATGGTCACCCCACTGATGTGTTGCTTCCTCCTCCTCTTCGTCGCCCTCGGCCCGCGCTTCGCGATCATCGCCATGTGGCTCTTCGGAAACCGGGTCGACCTCGCGTTCAGCTCCTGGCTCTGGCCGTTCCTCGGGCTCCTCGTGGCGCCGTGGACGACGCTCATGTATCTCCTCGCATGGTCTGCCGTCGGCGGCGTCTCGGGCGCCGAGTGGCTCCTCGTCGCCTTCGGGGTCGTGCTCGACGTGGCCACCTACGTGGCCAAGCCTGCCCAGAGCAGGTACACGATGGCCTGAGGCAACCACGGTGGACGTGAGGGTCGTTCCCGCGAACGAGGCGCGCTGGGAGGACCTCCAGGCGGTGCTCGGAACGCGTGGCGATCCCTCCCGCTGCCAGTGCCAGCGCTACAAGATGCAGCCGAGGGAGTCGTGGGCTTCCGTGGGTGCCGAGGAGCTCGCCTTCCGGTTCCGGGCACAGACCGACTGCGGTCATCCGGAGGCGGACACGACGAGCGGTCTCGTCGCCTACCTCGCCGACGAGCCCGTCGGCTGGTGCGCGGTCGAGCCGCGCACCGCGTACCCGCGTCTACTACGCAGCACCCGCGTGCCCTGGGCCGATCGGGAGGAGGACAAGGCCGACGCCAGCGTCTGGGCCGTGACGTGCTTCGTCACGCGCACGGGCTTCCGCCGCCGCGGGATCAGCCGTGCGCTCGCTCGCGCCGCCGTCGACTTCGCGCGGCAGCGGGGGGCCCGCGCCCTCGAGGGCTACCCGATGCTGACCCAGCCGGGGCAGGAGATCATGCCGGTGGAGCTTCATGTCGGCAGCCACAGCGCCTTCGCCGCCGCCGGGTTCACCGAGCTCGGCCGGCCGACCCTCCGCCGGGCCGTGATGCGGATCGACTTCCAGCCGTGACGTGGCCGGCCGAGCTGGCGATCGCTCGTCAGTGAAGCTCGGCGAGGCGGCCCGCGACGATATCCGCGTGCGGTAGACCTGCCTCCACACCCTCGCGCAGGAGCGCACCGACGGCTGCCGCAAGAGCGAACCGCAGCGCCCGAGGCTCGAGGGCGCCGACGTGGGCGTCGTCGAAGCGGGCGAGAGTGTCGGCGGCAAGGTCGTCGTAGCCGCGTGCCTGCACCGCGGGAAGCCCTTCGCGGAGGCAGGCGAGCGAGAGCGCGTGGTCGCGCACGGCGCCGACGTAGTGCTCGGCCTGCCAGCCCCGCCCGCGCTCGATGCAGGCGCGCGCGTGGAGCGCGTAGATGACGCCCCAACCGAGGAGGTCCCCCGCGACCGGCGGCTGCGGCGCGTCCGCTTCGCCGACCGTCTCGCCGAACAGAAGCCGGAATCGCGGTCCGGCGGGACGAAACAGCGCTGCCGGCGTCATCGAGAGGTCGAACTGAAGCGCGCCCGGCAGCAGGAACACGCGGTAGGTGGTCGGTCCACGCTCGAGGTCGACAAGGTGGATTGCGTCGAGCTCGTCCTGGAGCGTGCTCGTCCAGTCGTCGAGCACCGCGGCGATCGGCACCCGGTCGGCGATTCCGAAGGTCAGGTCGAGGTCGGAGAAGCGGTCGCCGGCGTCCACGGCGAGCGAGCCCACGACGGCTCCGGCAACGACGCGCTCGTCCTGCTCCGCGAGCCGGAGCACGCGCGCGCGGAGCGCATCCCGCTGCTCGACGGTGAACACGGGCCGACGAGAGGGACTGGTCCTCAGCGCACCGCTTTCTTCACGAGCGCAACGATCTTCTTCTCGTCGGCGGCGGTCAGCTTCTTCAGCGCGAACGAGGTCGGCCACATGTCGCCTTCGTCGAGGCTCGCCGCGTCGTTGAACCCCAACGTCGCGTACCTCGCCTTGAACTTCTCCGCGCTCTGGAAGAAGCAGACGACCTTGCCGTCCCTGGCATACGCGGGCATTCCGTACCAGGTCTTCGGCCAGAGTGACGGCGCGTTGGCCGTGACGATCTCGTGGAGCCGCTCGGCCATGACGCGATCGGCTTTCGGCATCTCCGCGATCTTCTCGAGCAGGGCGCTTTCCCCGGCCGCCCGGTCCTTGTCCGCGCGAGCCTCCGCCTTCAGCTCCTTGGCGCGCTCCTTCATCGCGGCTCGTTCCTCGGCGCTGAATCCCTTGGACGTCGTACTCGTCTTCTTTGCCGGCTTCTTCTCAGCCATGGTGAAGCACCTCCGTGCGTCGATCGAGTCCGAATCTCACCGGCGAGATCGTACGTCGCCGGGACACGTGCATCTGAATCTGCGGATTTCCCGAAGCGAAGATGCGTGAGCGCCACGATGGTTCGGTCGCTGCCCGTTCATCGGCAGCGGCTGCGCCGATCGCCTGGACGGCCGGCCGGCGCCCATCGTCGAGCGGGGTGACAGTTCGTACCTCGTCGCCGACGCCGGGATGGGCGCTCCGATCGTCCACGAGCTCGCCGACCTGCTGTCGGACTTGCGACGTGCGGCTCAGCGGGCAGTGCCCATCAGCGGCTTCTAGCAGCCCGCAGCCGACCTGCGGCTAACCCGCAGCCGATCTGTGCTTGGGCCCGGATGGACGTGAGTTGGGCCGGCTCTAGGTTGGGCTCACAAGCGAACCCACGAGGAGGGGACGAGAATGAGGAAGCTCTTCGAGATGGGTGGCATCGTCGCCGGTGCAGTGCTGATCATCTTCGGCGTCGCGGCGATCACCATGGGCATCGACGGCCGGTCGACCGTCCGCGACAGCATCAAGCAGGAGCAGATCACCTTCGGCGCCGCCGACGATCCGGCGGTCGCCAAGTACGCGTCCGAGTGGGCCGACGAAGACGTGACGACCGGCACCCAGGCACGCGCGTTCGCGCAGGTCATCCACGAGCACGCGCTCGAGGGCTCCGGCGGGCTGACCTACTCGGAGATGGGACGGTTCGTCTCCGCCGCCGACCCCGAGGATCCGGCCGGCACGAGCGACGAGGCAGCCGCCCTGAAGGACGAGGAGGGCAACCCTGTTCCGAACTCGGCCCGCAACACCTGGGTGACGGCCACGGCGCTCTCGACCGCGCTGAACATGAGCTACATGGCCGAGCAGATGGCGCTCTTCGGCATCGTCGTCGGCGTCGCTCTTCTGCTCGCCGGGATCGGTTTCGTCGTGCTCGCCCTCAGCGTGCTCGGGCGCCACGAGTGGGTCGTGGGCAGGAAGCGCGAGGAGGTGCACGGGGGGACAGCGAGCGCGGCCTAGCATCCACAGCTCGTACTCCTGCCCGAGGGCGGCTTCGGCCGCCCTCGGCGTTTTCAATCCTCGGCGACCCCGGGCTGCGGAAAAACCCGTACCGAAGCCTGTGGCTTCCTGCGGATCGGTCTGCGGCCTGCCCAGGGGGCTGATCCGCTCGACGCCGGCTTACTTTCGACTCGACAACTCGAACAGCCGAAGGAGACGACCGCCATGGCTTCACGCCCCACAGCAACGCAGCGCCCGCGCGCCTCGGAGACGAGCTCCGGCGCCTTCTGGATGGCCGCGACGATGCTGCTCGGCCTCACGGTCGCCGTGCTCGGCTTCTTCGCGTTGCTGATGTGGACGGACGCCCGCGAGGCGCGTGACGACGCGGCCCAGCCGGCCACCACCTCCGAGGCGGATTCCGCCACAGGAGGCCACGAGGTCGCGGATCACAACGTCGCGCTGCCGCTGAACAGCTTCGCCGGCGTCGTGCCCGAGAACGCCGTCGAGCTCGCCGAGGCGCACAAGCCGTACGACGCGACCCTGCCCCCGGCGCCGGCCGGCGATCTGATCAAGGTGCAGATGACCCTGAAGGACATGACCGTCGAGATCGCACCGGGCGTCGAGTACAACACGTGGGCCTTCGACGGCCACGGCGCCCCGGGCCCGGTGGTGCACGTGCGCGAAGGCCAGACGGTCGAGATGACCCTGACGAACGGCGGCGCGATCCCGCACTCGATCGACTTCCACGCCGCCCGGATCGCGCCGAACGTCGCGTTCAAGGACGTCTTGCCCGGAGACTCGATCAAGTTCCGTTTCACCGCCTCCGATCCCGGCGTCTTCATGTACCACTGCGGCACGAAGCCGGTGCTTGCGCACATCGCGAACGGGATGTACGGCGCGATCGTCGTCCAGCCGAAGAAGGCATTGCCGGCGGTCGACAACGAGTACGTGCTCGTCGGCAGCGAGTGGTACCTGAACGGCGACGGGATCGCCGAGCCCGCCTCGCTCGACATGGCGAAGGCCCGGGCGCGAATGGCCGACTGGATCACGTTCAACGGCTACGCGAACCAGTACGTGACCCATCCGCTGACCGCCGAGCCCGGCGAGACGACGCGGTTCTGGGTTGTCGCAGCCGGCCCGACGAACAACGTCAACTTCCACGTCGTCGGGGCGATGCTCGACCGCGCCTGGGTGAACAGCGACATGACCCAGTACCAGCGGAACGTCCAGACCGCGATCGTCCCCGCCGGCGGCGGCGCTGTCTTCGACGTCAAGGTCGACAAGGAAGGCCTCTACCCGTTCGTCTCCCACGCCTTCGCGGACGTCGATCTCGGCCAGGTCGGCCTGCTCAAGGTCGGCAACCCCAAGGGGACGATGTCCCATTGAACAGGCTTCGCAACCCACGCCGGCGGTACGCGGCCGTGCTGATCGCGGCCGCCGCGCTCGCGGCAGTCCTCGTCGGCGCCAGCCAGGTGGGCGCGGGCGCCGCCGAGACCGTCGAGCCGCACGCCCGAGCCGTCGCTCTTCGCCGGGATCGAGCAGCACGGCGCGGCTCTCGGTTCGCCGAAGGCTCCGGTGACGCTCGTCGAGTACGCCGACCTGCAATGCCCTTACTGCGCGCAGTGGGCTCGGAACGCACTGCCGACGCTGGTCGACGGGTACGTGAGGACCGGCAAGCTGCGGATCGTCTTCAACGGCATGGCCTTCGTCGGTTCCGACTCCGACAAGGCGCTGCGCACCGCGATTGCCGCCGGCGAGCACGACCATCTCTGGGACGTCGTCCACGGCCTCTACACGAGCCAGGGCGGCGAGAACGCCGGCTGGGTGACCGACGAGCTCGTCACCGAGATCGCGGCCGGGGTTCCCGATCTCGACGGAGCCGCGCTCCTCGACGCCCGCTGGAAGAGCATGGTCGGGGCAAAGCTTGTGCGGACTGCAGCGGCGGCGCAGGCGGCCGGCGTCAACAGCACGCCCGCTTTCCAGGTCGGCCCGACCGGTGGGCGGCTGGAGCACGTTCAGGTCGGCTCGCTCGGACCGGAGGGAATCGTGCCGGCGGTCGAAGCGGTGCTGGCCCGATGAACGAGCGCAGGCTCCGGCTCGCGAGCGCAGCTCTCGCGACGGCGGGAGCGGCGATCACCGGGTACCTGCTCTACGTGCGGCAGACCGGCGGCGTGCTCGTCTGCTCGACCGGCGGTTGCGAGACGGTGCAGAGCTCGTCCTATGCCGAGGTGCTGGGTCTACCGGTTGCGGCGCTCGGCCTCCTGGGCTTCCTCGGGTTGCTGGCCGCTGCGCTCGCCCGTGGTGAGTGGGCGCGGCTGACCCAGGCCACGCTCGCGCTCGCGGCGTTCTTCTTCGGCGCCTACCTGCTCTACATCCAGGTGGGCGTGATCGAGGCGGTCTGCCAGTGGTGCCTCGCGACCGACGTGATCACGACCGCGATCGCCGCTCTGGCGCTCCTGCGCCTCCGCCTCGGCGAGGCGGCCGCGTCTACTCGTCGATCTCCAGCAGACCCTGCTTGAACGCTACGGTGCGCCGACCAGGTGCGGTCGCCGCCTCGTACGAGGCGCGCAGTTCGTCGATCGCCACCGCGCACCTGGATGGCGAGCGTCTGCCGGCGATCTCTTGATCTTCGGCGGTCGAGCGCGAGTAGCCGGAGCCCGTTGCTTCTCGCGGTCGGACAGACGGTTCCCGATCGCCGGCCCGCGCGGAGTTGATCCGGGTGCAGGAAGCGCCGAGCCCGGAGCCGCGCTCGTCGATCGGCCAGGCTGCGTAGCGCGCGCCGGTCAAGCCGACCGAGTCGCGGCCATCGTCTGCGATCAGATCGTCGAGCGAGAGCTCGGAGCGAGCGCAATCCGGGCGTCGACGAGTCCCCGCAGGCTGTCGGTCCGAGCCATACGAGGATTATCGGAGAACTCGGACTCGGCACCTCGGCGGGCGGGCTGGTCTGATCCGTGAGAGGATCGCGTCTCCGCTGGCACACATCGAGTACCGATGTGAGCCGAGGCCAGATCCAGTGAGTCGCTCCTTGTCCGAGACCGTCACGTCGCTCGCCCCTCAGCTGAAGGAGGAGCTCGCACGGCTCGTGGCGATCCCGTCGATCTCCGCGCTCGGGTATCCGGCCGAGACGCATCCCGCGCTGCTCGAGGCGTACGAGGAGGTCGCACGTCTGTTCGCCGACGCAGGCGCGACGATCCTCGATCCTCTGGAGCTCCCGGAGACGGCGCCCGTGCTGCTCGGCGAGATCGCCGGGCCCGACGGCGCGCCGACCGTGCTTCTGTACAGCCACTACGACGTCGTCCCCGTCGGAGACGAGGCCAAATGGCAGTCGCCCCCGTTCGAGGCGACCGAGCGCGACGGCGCGATCTACGGGCGCGGGAGCGCCGACACGAAATCGAACATCCTCATGCACGTCGGCGCGCTCCGCGCGTGGGGAGGCAAGCCCCCCGTCGGCATCAAGGTGGTGATCGAGGGCCAGGAGGAGGTCGGCGGCGGTGCGTTCTCGACGTTCCCCGTGATCCGCCCCGAGCTGTTCGAGGCCGACGCGATGGTGATCGGAGACATGGGAAGCGTGCGGCCCGGCGTGCCGACGCTGACGATCGCTCTCCGCGGGATGATGGCGGTGACGGTCGAGGCGAGGACGCTCGGAGGCCCGAAGCACTCGGGTCAGTTCGGCGGCGCCGCTCCGGACGCCCTGCTCACCCTGATCCGGGCGCTCGGAACCATGCACGACGAGAACGGCGACGTGGCGGTCGAAGGCTTGCGGCGTGAGGTGTGGACCGGTGCGTCGTACACCGACGAGGAGTTCCGGCTGCTCTCCGAGGCGCTGCCCGACGCCCCGTTTCTCGGCACCGGCAGTCTCGGCGAGCGGATCTGGTCGGGGCCGGCGCTCACCGTCACGGGCGTCGACGTGCTTCCGGTCGAGCGCGCCGTCAACGCGGTCGTGCCGCACGCGCGCGCCAAGGTGAGCGGGCGCATCCATCCCGAGCAGGACCCGCTCGAGGCCCAGGCCGCGCTCGTGCGCCACTTCGAGAGCCTCCGGCCGTACGGCGTCTCCCTCGAAGTGCACACCGCCGAGACCGGCAGCGGGTTCGCGGCCAAGACGTCCGGCTCGGCCTACGCCGCCGCCCGGGACGCGCTCGCCGAGGCCTGGGGCGGCGAGACCGTCAGCGTCGCGACCGGCGGCTCGATCCCGCTCGTGAACTACCTCCAGCAGGCAGCGCCGCGCGCGGAGATGCTCCTCCTGGGCACGACCGACGGCTTCGCGAACATCCACGCCCCGAACGAGCGCGTGCTCGTCGACGAGTTCGAGAAGGCCGTCCTCGCCGAGGCCGACTTCTTCGGACGCTATGCGGCGTCATTCGGGAAGGGGAGACCGTGACGACCGCACCGGCAGCAATCCCGGAGAAGCCGCCGCTGATGCAGCGCATCCTCGGCGCGATCGAGCGCGGCGGGAACAAGATGCCGAACCCCGCGATCCTGTTCGTCTGGCTGTGCGTGATCGTGATCGTCCTCTCCGCGCTGCTCGCCTGGGCGGACATCAATGTCACCTACCAGGTCGTCAAGCCTCCGCCGATCCCCGTCGAGGAGGTCGTCCAGGGCGGTTCCACGCAGCCCTCCGGCGGACTGCCGGACGCGTCCGTCCAGCAGGGCGAATACACCGTTCAGGAGGAGACGGCGTCGATCCGGAGTCTCCTCTCCGCCGACGGAGTCCGCTTCCTCTTCACGTCGTTCGTCGCCAGCTTCCAGAACTTCGCGGCCGTCGCGATCATCCTCGTCGTGATGGTCGGCGTCGGCCTCGCGGAGGCCGCCGGACTGATCGGGGCGCTGATCCGCAAGCTCGTCGCCGTCTCGTCGGAGGCGATGCTGACGCCGATCATCGTCTTCATCGGCGATCCTCTCGAGCATTGCCTCCGATGCCGGCTACCTCGTGCTGATTCCCCTGGGCGCCGCGGCGTTCAAGAGCGTCGGGCGCAATCCCCTCGCCGGGATGGCGGCTGCGTTCGCGGGAGTCGCCGCCGGGTTCGGCGTCAACCTCCTGATCACGCCGCTCGACGGCGTGCTGACCGAGATCACGAACGACGCGAGCTCGCTCGTCGATCCCGACCGCTCGATCGACCTGGCAGCCAACATCTACTTCGGGATCGGTTCGACGATCCTGGTCACGATCGTCCTGACGCTCGTCTCCGTGTATGTCGTCGAACGGGGCCTCGGCAAGCACGACGCGACCCTCGAGAGCGGCGACGATTCGCTCGACGCCGACAAGGGCCCCGAGGTGTCACCCGAGGCGGAGGCGAAGGGCCTGCGCTACGCCCTCTTCGCCACCGTGGCCGTGCTCGTCGGGATCACGCTCCTGACGGTGTTCCCGGACGCACCGCTGCGCGATCCGATCACGGGCGACATCATCGGCGACTCGCCGTTCATGGACAGCCTGATCGTGATCATCACGATCATCTTCTTCGCGGCCGGGCTCGCCTACGGTCGCGGCGCCGGGACGATCCGGACGAGCGACCAGGTGCTCGCCTCGATCACGAAGTCGTGGGCCGGCCTCGCGAGCCTCCTCTTCCTGTTCCTGCTGATCGCGCAGTTCATCGCGTACTTCAACTACTCGAACATGGCGCAGGTCGCGGCGGTGAAGCTCGGCGACTGGCTCGAGCAGGCCAACATCGGGGCGGTGTGGCTGCTGATCGGCTTCGTGCTCGTGACGATGCTGGTCGACCTGATCATGCCGGCGGCGATCGCCAAGTGGGCGATCCTCGCCCCGATCTTCATCCCGCTCTTCCTGCGGCTCGACGTCGCCCCGCAGACGGTGCTCGCCGCCTACCGCGTCGGTGACTCGCCGTTCAACGTGGTCACGCCGCTGATGGCCTACTTCCCGTTGATCATCATCTTCGCGCAGCGCTACCGCAAGGACGCGGGCATCGGCACCGTGGTCGCGATGATGCTCCCGTACGTGATCGTCCTGTCCGTCGTCTGGACCATCTTCTTCGTCGTCTGGTACGTGATCGGAATCCCGCTCGGCCCCGGGTCGCCGGTGCACCTCGACTAGCGCGGGTACGTAGGCTCGGAGCTTCCCCTTGCTCGGTTCTAGGAGGTTCCGATGATCGAAGAAGCACGACTCGAGCCGGTCGCGTCCGGCCTCGCCCCGGTGACGCCGGGGTGGTTCGTCGTCAACGCCCGAGACGCCGCCTGGATGAACAACGACCAGTCGCACGCCTGCTGCATCTTCGAGTCCGACGACTTCGTCCTACGTGGGTCGGCCGGATCTCACCGAGTACGTCAAGCCCGGGGCGGGATTCGTCCTCCGCGTCCTTCAGCCCGGCCTGCCCGCCAGCATGTACCACGCCGAGTCGGTGCAGGAGGACTTCCTCGTGCTGCTGGGGGAGTGCATCCTGATCGTCGAGGACCAGGAACGTCGGCTGCGCGCCTGGGACTTCGCGCACTGCCCGCCCGGGACGGGGCACGCGTTCGTCGGAGCGGGCGACGGTCCGTGCGTCCTCCTCTGCGCCGGGAACCGCGACCTGGACGACGAGACGTTCTGGCGAGTCTCCAAGCGCTCGGACGCGGCCCTGCGCCACGGCGCGAGCTTCGAGCGAGATCTGAGCTCGGATGCCGAAGCACGTTCGCCGTGGGGAGACCGCTGGCGCGTCGAGCGCCCGGAGAACTGGAGCGAGCTCCCGTGGTCCTCTACCTCGTGACCGACTGCCTATGACGAGACCCCGCGCCCCCTCGCGGCGGGCCAGCGACGCTAGGGCACGATCCTGCGCATCACACAGTTCCTCTTGCCTTTGGGGCGGAGGTACTCGAAGCCGGCCTCCTCGTACAGGGACCGTGTTGTGTTGTAGAGGACGGACACCTTCCTGCCGTCGGTGGTGTCGTGTGGGTACCCCTCCACGACTCCGCCGCCGGCCTGCGCGATCAGGTCGATCGCGCCACGGAGCGCGATCGCGGTCACGCCCTTTCGTCGGTATTTCTTGTCGACGAAGATGCACGTGATCCGGTAGTCAGGCAGCTTGTCGAGGGTCTTCTCGTACTCCTTGCGGTGGTGGATGTTCGGGAGCTCCGCGGGAGGGCCGTACTGGGCCCAGGCAACCGCCTCGTCGCCGTCGAAGACCAGGGCAGCGTGTGCCCGATCCTCCTTGACCAGCCGCTCCTTGAGCGTGTGGTTGCCCTCCGCGGTGAACGTTTTCTCGGCCTCGAAGGTATGGAACCAGGTGCACCAACACCCGCCGAACACACCGTTGTGCCGCTCGACGAGCCGGGCGAACGCGTCCCAGGTATCCACAGTCAGGGGTTTGACCTCGAAGTTCTTCATCCACTCCTTTGCTTTCCGTGCGGCAACCTACGCGCATCTGGAGAGCCTGGGCGTCGGAATCAGCGTAAAGGACGTTCAGGCGGCATTCCATTCCGGCCTTCGGCGATGCTGATCGCCTTAGCAGCGAAGCACAGCGTCCAGGACGTCACGTATTCGCAGGGCCAGGTGGTCGATGAGGGGAAGCGTCACGGGCACCGCGCTCTAGACGGTGCGGGGTCGCCACGGCTCGCGCTCGTGCGTGAGCCAGACGAGCTCGGGGTCGAGCGCAAGGACCCGCTGCCGGCCTTCGGTGGGCGGCTCGTCGAACTCGCCGAACCACACCGCCACGTCGCCGCCGACGATGACCGGGCGCGCGCCTGTCTCGACGACGACCATCTGCATGCCGGGTGTGTGGCCCGGCGCCGGGACCAGTCGGAGCCCGGGCAGCAGCTCGTGCTCGCCGTCGATCGGCACGTACCGCACGCCGGGCGCCTCGACCCACTCGCGAATGGTGTAGTCGTCCTCGCTGCGCGCGTCGTCGAGCTCCCGACGCTGGACATAGATCGGCTTGCCGGCGAAGAGGTGGTTGCCGCCGCAGTGGTCGGCGTGCAGGTGGGTGTTGACGACGATGTCGATGCCCGCGAGGTCGAAGTCCTGCTCGCTCAGCGGTTGGAGGCGGGGATCCATGTCGGCCAGCGCCGGGTGCAGCTCCGTCATGCCGGTGTCGACCAGCACGCGCGCATCGGGATGGTCGATGACGTGCACGTAGACCGGCATCCGCTCGCCCTCGACGGCAAGGTCGGCAACGAAGACCGGCGTGATGGTGATCGAGGCGAGGGCGTTCATCATCGCCGTTACGCGGGGTCGATCTCGCGGCTCAGGATCCATGCGTGCTTTCCGACCTGCCGTCCCCTCGTGAACCCGTGCTGCTCGAACAGCTCGGCGGTCGCGCTGAACAGGAACCGGCCTTGAGCCTCCCGTCCGGCGGTCACCTCGGAGATCGCTTCGACGAGACCGCCGCCGGCGGCGGCGATCTGGGCGAGCGCGCCCTCCAGCCCGGCCCGCGCGACTCCGCGGCCGCGATGGCCCTTGTCGACGAAGATGCAGGCGATCCGCCAGCGCGCCCGGGGCGGCGGGTCCTTCGCGTACTCACGCGTGTGCTTGAGCCCGAGCTCCTCCGGACTGCCGTACTGGCACCAGCCCTGCGCGAGGTCGTCCTCGTCGAAGACGAGCGCGGCATGCGCGCGGCCCGCCCTGACCAGCTCCTCCTTCAGGGTGCGGGGATCGCTGACACCGCGTTGGTATTCGGTGTGATGCGCGATGCACCAGCACCCTCCGTAGACCCCGTTGTTGCGCTCGACCAGCTCCGCGAAGGCGTCCCACGTGGACGCGTCGAGCGGGCGGGTCCTGTAGGAAGCCCCCTCGGCCGGGCTGGCTCCTCCGGATATCTGTGCTGAGCGCTCGGCCATCGGCGGCTTCGGCCAAGAGCCTATTCGGATCGTCGAGAGCACCGCACGCCGGCCCAGGCGAGACGGGAACCGCCGGACACGGTGTGGTGTAGTGAAAGCATGCGCCGCAGCGGTTTCATCGCCTGCCTCGGCTGCGCAACAGCGGCGGTCGCACCGGCGCTGATCGACGCGGACGCTCCCCACGCCGGCCGCACGACCGCAGCCGCTCAGACGATCGTCTGCCGTGTCACCATCCCTCCGAAGCGTCCCGCTCCGAGCCCGGCTCCGCCGAGCTTCAACTACGGCAACGGCGTGATCCGAATCTCGCTCCACCCGCCGAACGGCAAGCTGATCGCAGGGCGACTCGCCGGCGGCGGCCAGATGGCCACGATCAACGGTGACGGTTCGATCGACGCCAAGTTCGGCTGGTGGCGTGCAGGGAGCGGGAAGATCAGGATCAGCGGACGGCGTCTCGACGCTCCCGCGCCGCCGCTACGCGCTCATGTCCCTGACGGCTACGGGCCGGGGTTCCAAGCGACCGGCCTCACGTTCCCGACCACCGGCTGCTGGAGAGTCACGGGCAGGTACCTCGAGTCGCAGATCGGCTTCACGCTGCTGGTGAGGAAGAGTCGTCTCGGCCCGTAGCTGTTAGCCGGCGCGTGCGTTGCGGGCGACGGCGCGTCAATGTGCGTCCTTGGCAGTGCCCTGCGCCCGCAGCCGCGCCTCCATGCGATCGAAGAAGACCGCCCACCCGTCGTTCGCACGGTCGTACTCCTCCGGCCGCATGTGCCCACGCTGCTCGAAGAGCATCTCCGTGCGCCCCGAGCCGAGGTCGTTGAGGACGACCGTCACACGCTCGTAGAGCTCGTCCGGCGTGTCCGAGAATGTCAGCACCAGGCGCTCCGGCGCGACCACCTCGAGGTACTCGCCCTTCCACTCGATGATCCGGCGGTCGGGGCCTGCGAACATCGTCGCCCGCCATGTTCCTCCGGGCCGCACGTCCATCGTGACCGTCTCGAGAGGGACCTCCGCGTCCGGGCCGCCAAACCAGTCGGCGAAGCGCTCGGCCTCCGTCCACTCCTGCCACACGCGCTCGCGCGGCGAGTCGAACACGCGACTGATCGTGATCCCGTTCTCAGCCACGGAGCCTCCGGTCGAGCTCGTCGAAGCTCTCCGTCCAGAACGAGCGATACCGCTCGAGCCACTGCGCGGCATCGCCGAGCGCCTCACCCCGCAGCCGCGACGGGCGGAGCTGTGCTGCTCGCCGGCGCTCGATCAGCCCGGCTCCCTCGAGCACGCGAAGGTGCTTCGACACCGCCTGGACGGTGATCGGAAACGGCTCGGCGAGCTCACTCACGGTCGCCTCGCCGGCGACGAGCCGTTCGAGGATCGCTCGCCGCGTCGGATCTCCCAGCGCAGTAAAGGTTGCACTCAGCTGATCAACCATCTGGTTGAATAAGCGTACCGCGACGTGCGGACGCAGTCCAGACGAGAGGAGAACCCCGATGGGCAGGATCGTCGTGACCGAGTACATCTCCGTCGACGGTGTCGTGGAGGCGCCGAGCGGAACCGAGAGCTTCGAGCGCGTCGGCTGGTCGGATGCTTTCTCGCGAGGGCCCGAAGGCGACCGGTTCAAGCTCGACGAGGCGTTGGCAGCCGACGCTCTGCTGCTCGGACGCGTCACCTACGAAGGCTTCGCCCCGGTCTGGCCGCAGCTCGAGGGCGAGTTCGCAGACAAGTTCAACTCGATGCCGAAGTACGTGATCTCCTCCACGCTGGAGAACCCCGAGTGGAACAACACGACCGTGCTGGGAGGCGATCCGGTCGAGGAGGTGACGCGGCTCAAGGAGCGCTACGCCGGCGACATCGTCGTGCACGGCAGCCCGCAGCTCGCGCAGACGCTGCTCGAGCACGATCTCGTCGACGCGATCCACCTCCAGGTCTATCCGATCGTCGTCGGAGCCGGGAAGCGGCTCTTCGCGGACACGAGCGCGACCAAGCGCTTGAGCCTCTCCGAGGCGAGGACCGTGGGCGACGGCGTCCAGCTCCTGATCTACGAGAAGGTCGCGTAAGGCAGGGCTCAGACGTCGACCGTCACGCGCAGGAACGTTGCCGGGATGGAGGTGGCATCCTCGTCCTCGCTTGCGTTCTGGTCGTCGAAGAGCGCCTCCAGCTCGGCCTGCAGCTCGGCTTCGCGGCCGTCGGCTGCGGCGGCCTCGAAGGCGTTCATGGTTGGCCCGTAGTACGTCCTGAACAGGTCGAGAAACGTCGCTGGCGGGCCAGGGAAGCTGAACGTGTAGGTATCTCGCTCGAACGAGACGCTCTCTTCGGGTACTCCCGCGGCCACGAATCGCTCGATCACCCTCTCCTCGACGCCCCAGGTCATGGGGCTGACGAACCCTTCCGGAGGAGGCGGCGAGTAGGAGGAGCTGATCTTCAGGATCTGGGCGACGAGCGTCGGGTCCTCGGGGATCCAGTTGCCCATCACGATCCGGCCGCCGGGCCGCGTGACCCGGACGAGCTCTTTCGCAACGTCGAATGGCCTTGGAGCGAACATCGCGCCGAAGATGCTGACGACCAGGTCGAAGCTGTCGTCTTCGAGCTCGCTCAGATCGGACGCGTCGCCTTCCTGGAACCTGCAGTTGGTGAGACCGAGGCGCTCCGCTCGTGCGTTGCCCGCCTGAACGAGGTTGCTGGCGATGTCGACACCGAGGACGTCCGCCCCGAGCTCCGCCGCCGGGATGGCCGTCGTGCCATCGCCACAGCCGAGATCCAGAACCTGGAGCCCGTCGGTGACTCCCAGCGTCCCGACGAGCGCCTCGCCGCTCTCCCTCATGCTCTCTGCGAGGCGAGTGAAGTCGCCTTTCTCCCAGAGGGCCTTGTTCGGATTCGCACTCATCATTCACCACTCGACCGCGAGGGCCTCCGCGAGCTGGGCGAAGCATTCGCAATGCTTCGCGGAGAGATCACCCAACTTGACACTGTCCCCGAGAAGACCAAGAACCAAGCCGTTCGCGCAATCCAAGACGCCGAAGAGGAAGCTGCGGACTCCAACCCCGATGAGACCGTCGTCGTGGACAGTCTCCGCCGAGCGAAAGACGTGCTCGACGCGGCCGGGGAGACGTACGACACCTCGAAGGCATGGGGCCAACGCTTCATCGAGCTCGGCAAGGCACTCGCGGTTGCGATCCCGGCGGCATCGGCCCAGCTGCCGGGACTGTTCGTCTAGCTCCGCAGCACCGGTCCGCGTCTTTTCTTGCTCGCGGAGCTATGAGATAGTTGACACCCACTGGTTGACCCATTGATCTGGGGCGGAAGGTGTGCGACGCGTGACCGGGTTGCTCAGCAACGAGCCCGAAAGCGAGCAGTCGAGCTCTAGCCTGCCGAAGCCGCCTGGCCTTGTGGAGCAGGTGCCTGCGGTCGAACGATGGAACGCGTCGGCGCCACCTCGGCGACGTTGGCGCTTTCTGCCGAAACCAGCGCGCTGGCGGTGGTTTCTGTTCGGAGAACGCGCGGAGCCCCCCGTGAGTGCGATGAATCCGATCAGGGATCCGGATCCAGAACGAATTGGGGTGTGTTGCTCCGGCGGCGGCATCCGTTCGGCGTCATTCAATCTCGGCGTCCTCCAGGCGCTCCAGGAGGGGCCACAGCCGCGCTTGCAGAGCGTCGAGTACCTCGCCGCAGTCTCCGGGGGCTCATACATCGCGGCGGCTGTCGCGATGGTCGCAAAGACTCACGACGGCGGCGCGGACGATCCCCCCAGCGACGACTCCGACCCAGAGCTGGTCACCCCGGACGCGCCCGCGTTCGGTCACGGTTCTCCCGAGGAGCAGTACCTTCGTAACCGCGTCTCCTACTTGGCGCCGACCGGCAGCGCGAAGGTGTTTCTCGCCTGGCGGGTGCTACTGGGCCTGCTCATCAACATGGTTCTGATCGGTGCCGTGATCACGCTGGTCGCGGCGGTGCTGTGCATCTATTACCGCGAACGGAACCCAGGGCTGATCCGCCCACCACCTGAGGGAGCCGGTATCGGTGCAACTCCGCACGGGTGGGTGTGGGGACTAGGGCTCGGACTCTCTGCGTTCGCGCTCGTGCTCGGCGCTCTCTCGGTCCTGTTTCGGCCGACCGGGCGCTTCCGGAGAGGTCTCCGCCGGTTCCTCGAGGTTTGGTCGCTCCTGATCTTCGCGTCTGGACTCGTGATCTTCCTTCTCGAGCTTGTCGTGCCGGAGTTGATCGATGCTTTGCGTCAGGACAACACGGAGGAGGTGCAGGCCAAGAATCGGGTCGGCGTAGGTCTTTCGGCGACGGTCGCCGGAATCGTCACGGCAATCGTGGTTCAACTCCGTGCGCAGATCGCCGATCCAGGGAAGGCGATCGAGAAGGCGGAAGGCCGGCTCGCAGAGCTTCCTCCTCGCGTTCGCCTCGCCTTCATCTACCTGGCCACGTGGATTCTCGGGCCCCTCCTCCTCTTCGCCATGTTCGTGGCCGCCACCACGGTTCAGCTGGAATCGACGGACTTGTGGGTCCAGCTCGGTGTCCCGGCCGCCGCGCTGGCGCTCCTCGTCGGCTTCTGGATGTTTGCGGACTTGAACTCGTGGTCGCTTCACCCCTTCTATCGTCAGCGCTTGTGCACGGCTTTCGCGCTGCGCCGAATCAAGGTGCCCGGTGATCCTCCCACCGGTCACGCCGAGCCGCGGCGAGAAGGCGAGCTCGTGCCGCTGTCGGAGACGCGAGTCGTCCCACGTGACTCACGCTGGCCGACGCTTGTTGTCTGCGCTGCGGCCAATATCTCCGACCCTGGTGCTTCGCCGCCTGGTCGCGGCGTCACCAGCTTTACCTTCAGCGCCGATGAGCTGGGAGGACCGCTCGTGGGAGGGGTCCCGACGGAGAAGTTCGAAAAGGCGCTCTCGTGGAAGCGGCGCAGGGATTTCACACTTCCTGCAGCCGTGGCGATGTCCGGCGCTGCGATTGCCCCTTCGATGGGGAAGTTCACCCGACCGAGCCTCAGGCTCCTCATGGGCATGGCCAACGTCAGGACCGGCGTCTGGCTCGCAAATCCGCGACGGATGGAGGCCTTCGTCCACCTTCGCTCAGGATTGCGCAAACAAGCGAGCGGCTTCAAGGACAATGTCAGGGCCCGGATCCTCCCGACGTCGTGGTTCTCAGAGGAGGAGCGGGCAAGGGCGCTTCACGATCCCGAGACTGCGAGGAAACCGGGCTTCGTCCCGCGACCGTCGCCCCGGTACCTGCTGAAGGAGCTGCTGGGCTGGAACTCCGTCAATGACAAGTTCCTCTACGTCAGCGACGGCGGTCACTACGAGAACCTAGGTCTGGTCGAGCTGCTGCGACGTGGCTGCACCCGGATCTACTGCTTCGACGCAAGCGGCGGGACATTGCTGGGCGCGCTCGGCGACGCGATCGCGCTCGCCCGCAGCGAGCTGGGGGTCGAGATCACGTTCCCGCACGGGGAGCTCGAGCAACTCGAAGAGAAAGAGAACGAGGACGGTGACCGCTTCGCGAAGGCACGATGCGCGACAGGCGCATTCCGCTTCACCCGTACGAGCACGGGGCTTCCACCGTCGCCCCAACAAGCGACGGGAACGATCGTCTACGCCCCGACGGTGATGACCGGGGATCTCCCATGGGACGTGCACGCCTTCCGTGAGCGAGACGAGGCGTTCCCGCACCACTCCACCCTCGATCAGCTCTTCACGGACCAGAAGTTCGAGGCATATCGAGTACTCGGCTACTACGCCGCCCACAGCGCGATGGAGGCGATGGATCTCGCCGTCCGCGAGGGCGTCTCGACTGCGTCGCCGACCCTCGATGCCTGACCGCCCGCTCGGCGGCGCCCCGATTCGCGGAGCTCGTTGCTCCGAGGCACCACCGGTTATAGGCTCCCCCGGAACGGAGGAAGTCACATGAGTCCTCGAGTACCGCGGGTTGGAGAGCAGCAGCGGATCCCGGAAGGCGCGATCGCCTTCGTCGAGCAGACCCTCCGGATAGGCGGATGGAAGGGCAAGGGTCCGCCCCCGACCTCGCTTCCGGAGGCCGGTGCGCTGGAAGTGACCCGTGTCGTGCTCGCCCACCCGGCCATGGCGGACGGCGTGCGCTCCGAGGAGCCACTGGCGCTGTTCGACGCGACCGACGATCCCGGCCTGGAGGAGCTCCGCTACGACTCACTCGGGTTCCTGCTCTCCGGCGCGCTCGCGCTGGGCATGAGTGGCCGCAGCCTCGACGATCTCGCGGAGCCGCTCCTCCACGCCGCAGTGGCGCCCGATCCGATGAGCCTCCTCCTGCGCCGCCAGCTCGTCGGGAAGCCGTTCGGGCCGCCAACACCGGTGCTCCCCGAGTGGCTCGACAAGCTTGATGAGTTCATGAGGCGCGCCTGCTACGCCGGCGTCATCGATGCCGTGCTAGAGCTCGGGAAGTGGGCAAGCGGCCGCTCGACCGCCGACGCCAGGGGAATCAGCGGCGTGGCGCCGGCGAGCGTTTGCCCGGGCGCGCAGCTGACGATCTCGGGCGCCGGCTTCGGGCGACGTCAGCTGGCGGGCACGAGGGTCTACGTGCCCACAAGGGGCGGCTGCCGGGAGGCGACGGTGCAGTCGTGGTCCGACACCACGATTGTCGTCGTCGTGCCGGCCGACGTCGTCGCGGGCTGCGTCGGGTTCGTCCGCGGCGGTGGCGCGGTGCTCGGCGAGCCGCAACGGGTGACCGGCGAGCTGACGGGATGCATAGGCGCCGTCGCGGAGCAGTGGACGCGTGGGTTCAGCAAGGTCGGCGGCGCAACGATCGTCTCGTGCCCGCCCTGCCTCCCGGGCGGGCAGAACCGGATCCAGAACGCGGGGCGGCCAAGCGTCGACGCCTTCCGCTTCACCCCGGCGCAGTTCGAGCCGGGCGGCCAACCCGTGCTCTCCTGGAGCGTCTCGAACGCGAGCAGCGTGCAGATCGCGCGGATCGGGACTATCGGCCCGGCGCTCGCGCTGCCCAACCCCCTGCCTATGGCGGGCTCGATCACGCTCGCGCCGGTTGGCGGGCTCGTGCCGTTGACCGGGCAGTACCGACTGACCGCGACCAACAGCTGCGGTCAGTCGATCGCGGACGCCGAGTTCACGATGTCTCGCACGCCGAAGCTCGGAGTGACGCGGATCGAGGTCGTTCAGTCGATCCAGACCGTTGGCAACACCGTGCGCCTGACCGCGAACCGGATGACCGCCGTGCGGGTATTCGTCGACAGTGGGATCACGGACGGGTTCGACCTCGGCGCGGGGCCGGGCCGCGTCGCCGGCGTGAACGCCTCCCTGATGGCCGAGAGCCTGGACGACGGCTCCGTGCGGAGCTGCGGATCGCCGTGGCCCGGCAGCCAGGCGAACCCGTCGCCCAACCGGGACGTGCTGGCGGACAGCTTCAACTTCGATGTGCCGCTCGCCGCGTGCCAGGGGAACGTCCGGTTCCGTGCCGTCGTCGAGGTGAAGGGTCTGCCGGGGGCTCCGCCCGTCTCGTTTGCGACCGGGTCGACTGACGTTTCGTTCATACCTAGGCTCAATCAGGAGCTCCTGCCGCTGCTGATCACCGACCCGTCGAGCGCCAGCCCAGCTCCGACGATGGCCGACTTCTTCGCGGACTTCACCGGCCTGGGAGGGCCGGCCCGCGCGCAGCCGTTCCCGGCGAGCGGCTTCGCCGTGAACCCACCGCTGACGATGACCCTCGGCCCCACCGAGAACCTCCAGATCGGCTTGGTCTGGTCTCTGCTGGTCGCGAAGATCTCGACCATGATCTTCCTCTTCCCGTCGACTCCGGTCGGCGGCATCAGGACCGGCATCGTGCCGAGCGACGGCAGCTATCCCTGGGGCGGCATGGCCCTTCCGCGGATCGGCCTCACCGTTCCGTCGTTCATCGTCCAAGCTGGTCAGCCCCAGACGACCGCGCACGAGCTGGCGCACGCGTACGGCCAGCTGCACGTCAATTGCGGCGGCCCGGCGGGGCCCTACGGCGGGCTCCCGCTCACGATCTCCGATCCCGGCCTAGACATCCCGTCTCGCAGCATCACACCTACGGGATCGAGCGAGCTGATGACCTACTGCTTCCCGCAGTGGCCGTCGATCCCGCACTGGGACACGATCTTCAACAGCATTCCGGTGTCATGAGGGTCCTGACCTTCAGCGGTGTCCTGCTGGAGACCGGCGAGCTTCAGCTCGAGCCGGGCTTCATCATCGATGGTGAGCCGAGTAGCGAGGGTGAGCTCACGGTCGAGGCGGTCGCGCGCGGGAGAGCCCTTGCGTCGACGCAGGTGCCGCTCGAAACCCCGTGCGGGTATCCACCGGCACGGCCGGCGGAGCACCCGGCGCGCACCGCCGTCGGCCTCGTCAAGTTCCCCAAGCGTGCGGATACCCTGCGCGTCATCCACGACGGCAAGACGCTGCTGGAGCGCAGCGCGCCGCCCGTCACCGGTGCCCCGGAGATCCATTGGCCGGATGCGCTCGAGGGCGATGCGGTGTCGCTGACCTGGCGGTCGCCGGCCGAGGACGCGCTGGCTTCGCTTGGCTACTCGAACGACGGTGGCGCGACGTGGCAGCCGCTGTCGCTGCCGACGCGCGAGGAGAAGCTCGTCTTCGACGCCCGCGCTCTGCCGGGCGGCGATAGGTGTCTGCTGGAGCTCGCCGTCACGGACGGATTCCAGACGACACGCGTGCAGTCCCAGGAGTACGAGGTCAGGCCGAAGGGCTGGCTCCTCTGGATCCTCGCGCCCGCGGCAGGCATGCCGTTGCGCTCGGACGCGCCGGTGCTCCTCGCGGCGCAGGGCTATCACCTCGAGGAGCGGCGCCCGAGCTTCGACGGGATCGTCTGGACGTCGTCGCTCGACGGCGGGCTCGGCGAGGGCGCGCAGGTGATGGCTGCGCTCAGCCCGGGTGATCACACGATCACGGCGACCATGCTCGACGTGGCGGCAGAGGTACCGGTTTCGGTGGATTGAGGTCGGCGCTCCCGCATGCAGCGGAGCCCTGGACAGTAATCGGCTGGCGCTCGTCGAGTCCGCGCCTGCCTTGACAGATATCGCTAACAGATATATCTTTACGCGGTATGAAACCGACCGCCGTCACGTGGGCCGTACTCGGCCTCGTCGCGCTCGCGCCGAGGAGCGGCTACGACGTCAAGCGCATCATCGACCGGTCGGTCCGGCATTTCTGGGCGGCGAGCTACGGGCAGATCTACCCGGAGCTGCGCCGGCTGGAGGAGGCGGCCTGGATCTCGGGTGACGACGCTCCGCGGGGTGGCCGCTCGCGGCGCGTCTACCGGATCACGCCCGACGGCAGGCGCGCCCTCGACCAGTGGCTGCAGGGGCACGAGACGCGGATCGAGCTGCGCGACGAGTCGCTGCTGCGGCTCTTCTTCGCCGACACGCTGCCCGGCGAGGACGCGCTCGGGCTGCTGCAAGGCCGGCGCGAGGGGTATCGCCAGATGCTGACCTACCTCCGGAGCCTGGACGACGGCCAGGGAGCCGACCCGCCCTTCGTCGACCTCGTCTACCGCTGGGGCATCGACTACTGCGAATGGGGGATCGAATGGTGCGAGCAGCAGGAACGCCGCTTGCGCCGCCGGGCCGCCTGAGCGACCTGCCCGACCCGAGCTGGCGCTTCCTCGTGCAGCGCGGCCTGCCCGCGTTCGCAGTGGAGGGGTTCGCTCCGATCGTGCTCTTCTATCTCGTCTGGAACGCCGCCTCGCTCGCGCCGGCGATCGTCGCTGCGACAGCCCTCTCGAGCGCAATCGCCTGGGGGCAAGCCCGCCGCGGGCAGGGCGGCGGCCTCGCGGTCGTCACCACGATCTTCCTCGTGATCCAGGCCACAGTCGGTCTTGCCGCCCAGAGCGCGACCGTCTACCTCGCGCAGCCCGTCGTGCTCAGCGCTCTCTGGGGAGTCGCGTACCTGACGTCCGCTGTCGTCGGGCGCCCGCTCATCGGGGTCTTCGCGAACGTGTGGTACCCGTTCCCGCCCGAGTTCCGGGCGAGCGAGTCGTACCGGCGTGAGTTCGGCATGCAATCGGTGGTGTGGGGCGTCTACTGCCTGGCCCGGGCGGCGTTGCGGCTGGCCGCGCTCCTCGGTCCGGGCGTCGGCGCCTTCGTTCTTGTGTCCACGCTCACGGGGCCGCCGCTGATGCTCGCGCTCGTCTTCTGGGGAATCTGGCATGCGCGGCGCTCGTTCGGTGCTGTCGAGGAACGGCAGGTATCTGTGAGCTCGGCCGGATGAAGCGCACACGCGATCCGGCCTTCGCAGCCGCAGGCGGCCTCCTGTTCGTCCTCTTCTCGGTCGCGGCGGCGATCGTCGCCGACTTGCCTCGATCGACACGCCCGCAACTTCGCCTGGTTTCCGCTCGCGGTCCTCGTTGCCACCGCGGGGCTCGCGGCCTTGGGTCGCGCGAGCTTCCCGCGCTGGTACGGCTGGGCCACGCTGGCCCTCACCCTGCCGTTCCTCGCTGCGGCCGCGACGTACGGAGGCAGCGGGCTCTTCGCGCCGGACGGCGACTACTCCCGCGCATCCTCCATGTTGTTCCTCGCCTGGGCGCTCGTCACGAGCGATCTCCTGATTCGAGCTCGGAAAGGCGCCCGCGAATGACTCGCCGGCGCCGCGCTCGAAACGGGGCAGGTTTGTTGCTACCTTCGCATCGAAGGGAGCTCGACGTGGACGAGAATCAGTCCGAGCGACGACTCACCCGGGCCGCCGCGCTTCGGCTCGCTGCTGCCGGCGCTGGAGGGCTCGCGCTCGGCGTGCGCCCGGCACGAGCCGCGTCGACCGACGGAGCAGCCGTGGAGGCTGCTGCACGAGCCTTCCTCGCGTCGCTGTCACCCGCCCGCCGCGACCGGGCGACGTTCCCGTTCGGAAGCGAGGAGCGCACCCGCTGGCACTGGACCGTGCCTTCGTCCGTGCCCCGCAACGGGCTTCCGCTCGGCGTAGTGTCGGTCGAGCAGCGCAGGCTCGCGCTCGCTCTGCTGCGGGTGAGCACCTCAGCTGTCGGCTACCGCAAGGCGCTCGACATCATGGCGCTCCAGGGTGTCCTGCGCCGCCTCGACACGGGCATCAGCGATCCGTTCGATCCCGATCTGTTCTACGTCTCGGTCTTCGGCACTCCCGGCGCCCGCGCCTGGGGCTGGCGGTTCGAAGGGCATCACCTCTCCAGGCACTTCACCGTCGTCGGGGACACCGTGGTCGCCGAGCCGTTCTTCCTCGGCGCGTGGCCGAATCGCGCGACAAGTGCCTTTCGCACGGTCGCGAAGAACGAACGGACGATGCCGCGGGAGGAGGACGCCGCGCGGGAGATCGTGCTCTCGCTCGACGGTGCGCTTCGGAGGCGGGTCGTGTTCTCGTCGGAGTCGCTGACCGACCACCTCACACAGAACGCGGTCCGGGTCAGCCCGCTCGAACGGGTCGGCGTCCTCACCGGCGATCTCCCGTCGGGAGCGCAGAGACGGGTTCACGAGATCGTCCGCACGTACCTCGCGAACCACCCGTCGGCGATCGAGCGAACGGCGCTCGCGCGGGTCGAGCGGGCCGGATTCGAGCGGATTCGCTTCGGCTGGGCCGGCAGCACGCGCCCCGGCGTGCCGCACTACTACCGGCTCCAGGGCCCGACCTTCGTGCTCGAGTTCGACAACTCGCGGAACAGCGGCACCCACATCCACAGCGTCTGGCGCGACTTCGAGCGCGACTTCGGGCGGCACCTGCTCTAGCGACGTCGTGAGAATCTCCTTCCAGCATCCCCCCGTACGTCCTCGAGGAGCAGCCGAGTCGTGACCGAGATCCAGCGATATCTGGCCGAGGAGATCGCGGAGGACCACGCGGATGGGCTCGTCTCCCGGCGCGAGGCCCTGCGCCGGTTGGGGTTGCTCGGGTTGAGCGGAGCCGCGGCTGCGTCCTTGCTCGCGGGATCCGTGGTCGAGCAGGCGAAGGCCTTCGCGGCGAGACCGGTCCGCGATCCGCAGGCGGCGGAGCTCGAGGTCGCCACGGTGCAGACCCGCGACATCAGCTTCCGTGGGCCGCGCGGCCGCACCTTGATGGGTGCCTGGGCGCCTGCGCGCCGCCCCCGCGGCGGCGTACTGGTGATCCACGAGAACCGCGGGCTCAACGACTCGATCCGCGCGATTGCGGGACGCCTCGCGGCGAGTGGCTACTCGTCGCTCGCAATCGACCTGTTGTCCGAGGAGGGCGGTACGGGGTCGTTCGACGACGAATTCGAGGCCATGGCCGCGCTCGGAGCAGCACCGCCGGCGCGCTTCGTGGCGGACATGAAGGCGGGCGTGACCGAGCTACGCCGCCGGCTCCCGGGAAAGAAGGTCGCCGCCACGGGCTTCTGCTTCGGCGGCGGCATGACGTGGCTCCTGCTCGCTTCGAAAGAGGCTCGCCTGGCAGCCGCCGTCCCCTTCTACGGCCCGTTCCCCGAGAACGGGAGCCTCCTCGGTGCAAGGGCTGCGGTGCTCGGAATCTACGCGGAGCGCGACTCCAGGGTCAACGCGACTCGCGAGGTCGCGCGGGCGGCTCTTCGCAGGGCCGGCCTACGTCATCAGATCGTCACGTACCCCGGCGTGGACCACGCGTTCTTCAACCCGACCGGATCCCGATTCGATCGCGAAGCCGCTGCAGCGGCATATCGCAGGATGCTCGCCTGGTTCGGTACGTACGTCGCGACGTAGCATTGATGCCTTGGAAGGCCGCGTGTTTCAAGCCGCGGCGGCCAGGATCAGGCCCACGTTCTCCTCCGAGAAGAACTCCGCGGGCGACGTCATCCCGGCGATGACCCGTGCGAAGTCGTCCATCGCCGGCTCGTTCCCGTGCACGGCTGCCAGGACCTGCTGCAGCTCGGGCGGCGCCGGCTCGAGCGAGGCGAACTCCGCCGTGAGCTCGTACATCGGAAGCACCTGCGCGTCGCGCGTCGACTGATATTCGCCCAGCGCGTCCTCGAAACTGCGTGTCTCGGAGAACGCCTGATTCAGGGCGGCCGCGCAGAGCTCGGCGTCGCGAAAGGCGTCGGTGATGCCCTGCGCGGTGATGAAGTCCTTGTTGTAGCCCGCATCGCCGACGAGTGCCCAGCCGGGGCCGTACGGCTTCCGGAAATACCCGCGGACGGCCGCGCCGACGTAGCGCTCCTGCCGGGTTGCGCCTCGAAGACGCTCGGCGAAGTCGGGCGCCAGGTCGATGGTTGCCAGGAAGTGCGCTTCGACGTCGTTCCGGTTTGCCTCGAACTCGCGGTACGGCCAGCCGGCGATGACGAGCGTCAGGTCGTCGTTCGTCGGCCAGGCGGCGAACCCGCGCTGGGGACGGATCCAGTTCCCGAAGCGGCCGTCGAGCGGCAGCTCGCTCCAGTAGCTGTAGTACGCGGCCAGCAGCTTCGGCTTCTGGTGGTACTCCTCCGCGCCCACGGCGTCTGCGACGAACGAGTATCGGCCGTCCGCTCCGACGACGACGCCGGCGCGCTCGGTGACCGCCGGGCCGTCCTTCCCGTGACCGCGGACGCCGACGACGCGGCCGTGCTCGAAGACGAGGCTCTCGACCGTGAACTGCTCGCGCACCTCGACGCCCGCCTCGGCCGCGGCCGCGACGAGCAGCGCGTCCAACGCCGTTCTCCGCGGGGCGTACGCGATAGGTGCCTCAGAGGTCGCTGGCCGGCCGCTGATCGTGAAGGGGCCGAAGTCGAACTCGTAGGTGTCGATGGGCGGACAGCCCGTCGCGACGACGCGCTCGAGGAGTCCCCATCGTGCGAGCGCCGCGACGCCCGGCGGATGGATCATGTGGGTGGAAACGGTGTCGCTCGGGAACGTCGCCCGGTCGACCAGCAGCACGCGGTAGCCCTTGCGCGCGAGCAGCATCGCCGTCGGCGACCCGGCGCAACGCGCTCCCACCACGATCGCGTCGTAGGCACGGTCCATGAGACTCCTCCTCGCTCGGATGCACGGTTCGCTCTCCGAACGTAGGAGTCATGAGGTCAACCCTCTTCGGTTGAACTACCCAACTTCCGCCCGGCCGCGAAATGGGTACTTCCGTCAGAGGAGCCCGTGCTCGTAGGCGTAGGCGGTGGCCGCGGCGCGGGACGACACCCGCAGCTTGGCGTAGATGTTGCTCACGTGACGGTCGACCGTCCGCTCGCTGAGGACCAGCGCAACCGCGATCGCCTTGTTGGTCTCGCCGGAGGCGACCAGACGGAGCACCTGCAGCTCCCGGGGGCTCAGCCCGTGTCTGTCCGGCACCGAGGACGAGGTCCGCAACGAGTCTGCGCGGGACACGTCCGGCCGCGCCCCGAGCTCCTCGAACACGCTGCGGGCCGCATCCAGCTCGAGCGCGGCACCTTCCTCGTCGCCGAGCCCTGCGCATGCGAGCCCAACGAGAACTCGCGCTCTGGCGGCGTCATACGGCGCGCCCAGCTCCTGCCACATCTGCAACGCGCGACGCAGCTCGGTGAGCGCTCCCGCGGGGTCGCCTCGCGCGAGCGCCACGGCGCCGCCGGCGTACGCCGACATCGCTCCCAGTGCGTCGCCCTGGTGGACCTGCGAGATCGCAGCGAGCTCGGCACTGGCGCGCTCGGCCTCCTCGACCCCGCCGGCCGCGAGCGCGATCTCCACGTAGGCGGGGAGCTGCGCCGCTCGCTTCAATGGCTGGGTGGACTCACCGACGACCCGGCGGATCGCGGCGACGGCGGCGTCGATGCTGTCCTGCGCCAGCCGGAGCAGTGCCAGCCCGGGCTGCGGCTGCTCGCCCAGCCGGGCCGCGGCGCGATACGCCCGCTCGGCGGCTCCGAAGTCGCCGCGCAGGCGATGCAGGTCTCCCTGGACGTACAGCGCCCTCCCGAAAGCCAGTTGGTTCAACGCTCCTTGCTCCGCGACGAGCTCTGCTTCCTCGAGGGCCGCCTGCCAGCCTCCTTGCAGCTGCATGATCTCGGCGCGATGAACCTGGCAGACGCCGGTGTGGGCCACCATGTCGGGCTGGCGCTCGCACCAGAGCGTGAGGGCGGTGGTCCACTCCCGGGCGCGGCGCAGCTCGTACACGCTCCGACAGACCGAGATCGTGCTGCAGTAGAGGATGCCCGCCACGATCGGCGAGAGCCCGCCGCTCGTCACCGCCACCATGCTCTCGTCCACGAGCCGCAGCCCTTCTCTGGCCCGACCGAGCTCGAGGAGCGCGTGACCCAGGTCCATCACGCCCAGCGCGACCAGGTCGCGATCGCCGAAGCGCTCGCCGATCGCGATGGCCTCGGCCGCCTTCGCCCTCGCAGCTTCGAAGTCGCCCTCCGCGAAGCTCTCGAGCATCGACCCGAGGAGGAGATAGCCGCGCTCCACGCAGTCGCGTTCCTCGCCCTCGAGCAGCCGCTCTCCGCGCGCGAACCAGCCTGTCGCCGGGGCTCCTTCCCCGCGGAGCAGGGAGCTGAGGCCGATCCACCAGGCACAGCGCGCGGCTCGCGGCACCTCGCCCGAGTCGAGGTAGGCGTAATGAGCGCGCTCGAGGGCGCGAACGTACTCGTCCTCCCGGCCTTGCATGTAGGCAGCCGTCGCGAGCAGCACGAGATCCTCCGGCTCCAGCCGGCCCGTGTCGTCGGCGCGCGAGAGAAACTCGTAGGCATCGCGCCACGCATGATTCGCGTACGAGGCGCGGCCGCGCTCGAGCGCGCGTCGGGCCGAGCGAGCGTCGGTGCTCACGGCCCTCATTCTGGGGTATCTCGGCCCGCGCAGGATGGACGACGATCTGGTCGCGGCACGCTACGCCTCGGCGCCGCTTTCATCACTCAGCTCTGAGCCGGAAATATCCCCTGGAGCGCGATGATGTAGTTGAGGCTCAGGTACGGCTGCCGATTCTCGTGTGCCTGCCCGCCGCCGCTCTTGCCGAGCATCACGCTCTTCATCGCCACGTTCTGCGTCGCGGCGTACGCACCCCCGGACGCCGGAACCGATGCAGCTGGATTCTTCGTCGTCGCCGGGCCGCGGTTCGCACGCACGGCATGCGAGTGCGACGGAAGCTGACCCACGGTGAGCTTGACCGTCTCGTGGCCGCCGCTCGAGCCGAGCTGGTACTCCGATCCGGCCGCTTGGTCCGCACCAACGGGGACGCGACCCCGCAGGTCCGGGAGCGCGAACGTCGTTCGTCCGTCACCACCGTAGAACGTGCCGAGCAAGGCGAAGAGTGCCTGGTTCTGGTTGATCGGCAGCAACTGACCGGCGCAGAAGGCCCAGCCCCTGGGCGCGAACGCGAACGGCACGAGCCGTATCTCGCCGATGAATGGATCCATGACCGGGACCTCCTCCGCCTCGCGATTGATGGGCCGTTCCGCAATGTCGGACGCCAGAGAACCAGTCTTCCATGAGCGTTCCGCCGCTGCCGGACGCTGGCTGCGAGCGTCGAGCCCACCGGGATCTCGAGCATCTGGGGCCGTCGACTCCGTTGTCAGCGGAGAGGCGCGGCTCCGTACGGTCGACGGCTGATAATCCCCCCATGGCCGAGACGTCACTGACTTTGCGCCTTCGCGGCCTCATCGATGCCGGCATCGCGCTCGGCTCGGAGCTGTCCCTTGACGATCTGCTGCAGAAGTTGGTCGAGACGGCCGCCGACCTCACCGGGGCACGCTACGCGGCGCTCGGCGTCATCGACGGAACCGGAACCGAGCTCGAGCGGTTCCTGACCACTGGCATCGACCCCGAGACGCACGCCGCGATCGGTGAGCTGCCGCGCGGGCGCGGCATCCTCGGCGTCCTGATCAAGAACGCCGAGCCGCTGCGCTTGCAGTCGATCGGCGAAGACCCGCGCTCGGTCGGCTTCCCACCGAATCATCCGCCCATGCGCGGCTTCCTTGGCGTGCCGATCCTCCTCCGCGGGCGGGCCTACGGCAACCTGTACCTGACCGAGAAGGCCGGCGGCCCGTTTACGGGTGAGGATCAAGAGCTGGTCGAGACGCTCGCCACTCAAGCGGCGGTGGCGATCGAGAACGCGCGGTTGCTCGAGGATTCGACCAACTGGTCGGCGCAGCTCGAGGCGCTCAACGAGGTCGGTGCGGCGCTGGCCGGCGAGATCGAGCTGCCACGCCTCTTGCAGCTCATCTGTCAGCGGCTGCGAGACCTGATCGGCGCGCGCGTGGTGACAATCGCATTGCCGGCCTCAGAGGGGACGTTGCGAATCGAAGCGGCGGACGGCAACGGGGCGGACGAGATCCTCGGTCTGCGTCTCGAGCGGGCCGGCTCGAAGAGTGGCGGCGTGCTCGCGCGCCGGCAAGCCGAGCGCGTAGATGCGCTCGCGGACGACCCGGAGGTCGACCAACACGCGACGAGTCCCATCGGTGCTCGGACTGGTCTCTACGTCCCGCTCGTCGCCGGGGCGCGGCCGATCGGAGTCATCGTCGCCCATGACAAGGAGGGGCAAGACGCGCGCTTCAGCGACGAGGATCTCCGCCTAGCTGAGATCTTCGCGGCGCGCGCCGCCGTGGCCGTCGACCTGTCGGCGCGCGTAGCACGCGACGCGCTCCGCCGCATTGTCGAGGCCCAGGAGCTCGAACGGCGCCGCCTGGCCCGTGAGCTCCACGACCAGACCGGGCAGGAGCTGACCTCGGTGCTGCTCGGCTTGAAGGCGGTCGGGGAGGCCAAGAACGACGACGAGCACGCCGAGGCCCTCGCCGCCGTTCGGGAACAGGTGCTCGAGACGTTGCACGACGTGCGCCGTTTGGCTGTCGAGCTGCGGCCCAAAGCGCTCGACGACTTCGGGCTGACGCCGGCGCTCGAGCGCCTCCGCGACACGTTCTCCCAACAGACCGGCATGCGGGTCGAGCTTGAGTCGCGGATCGGCGAGCGACTGCCGGCCGACGTCGAGACCGCCCTCTACCGCATCGTCCAGGAGGCACTGACCAACATCGTCAAGCACGCCCAGGCCAGCACGATCAGCATCGTCTTGGCGCACCAGGCCGGCGCGGTCACGGCGCTGATCGAAGACGACGGCCGCGGCTTCAGCCGCGACGACGCCGGCGGTGACGGCCTCGGGCTCCTCGGCATGGGCGAACGGCTGGCACTCCTCGGCGGCAAGCTGAAGATCGAGTCCAGCCCCGGTGCCGGGACGACGATCGTCGCGGAGGTTCCCCTGTCATGAGCGATACGCCGATCCGCGATCCTGATCGTCGACGATCACCCGGTCGTCAGAAGCGGCCTGCGCAGGGTGCTCGAGTCGGAAGCCGACATCGAGGTCGTCGGCGAGGCCGCCGACGCCGAGCCATGCCGTCTTCGAGACACGAGCCCAGAAACCCGACGTGATCCTGATGGACGTCGTCATGCCGGGCAAGAGCGGCATCGAGACTATTCCCGACGTCCTCCACGACGCTCCCGAGGCGAAGATCCTGATCCTCTCGATGCAGGACGACCCGAACTATGTGCGCCAGGCTTTCGCCGCCGGCGCTACCGGCTACATCCTCAAGGAAGCCGCCGACACCGACCTCGTCGCCGCCGTGCGCGAGGTCGCCGCCGGCCGCAACTACGTCCACCCGACCCTCGGCGCGCGCATGGTCGTCGCCGAAGCCGAGGAGCGGAAGCGGAACGAAGACGACCCTCTCTCCGATCGCGAGCGCGACGTGCTGCGCCTGTTGGCCCTCGGCCACACCAACCAGGAGATCTCCGACAAGCTCTACATCTCGGTGCGCACCGCCGAGACCCACCGCGCGCACATCATGCAGAAGCTGCGCCTCTCCACCCGCGCCGAGCTCGTCCGCTACGCCCTCGAGCACGGCTTCCTGGACGCCGACTCGTAGCACCGTCCGAGCAGGAGCCCGCTACCAGCTCTTGGTGCGCGACCGACTCTCGGGCCGCTGGACCCGCATCCGGGCGTCGACCGCGACGCAGCCGTCAGGAAGTGCCAGCACAGGGTTGAGGTCGAGCTCGGCGACGGCGGGCAGGTCGTCGCCGAGGCGCGCCAGGCGATGGACGAGGTCGGTCAGGGAGGCGACATCAGCGGGCGGCGCGCCGCGAAAGCCCTTGACGAGCCGACCCGCCTTGCCGGCCGGACGAGCTCCTCAGCGTCGACGTCCGTGATCGGCGCGATGCGGAAGCCGGCGTCGCCGATCAGCTCGGCGAAGATGCCGCCTGGGCCGAAGGCGACCAGCGGGCCGAAGACGGGATCCTGGACGAGGCCGGCCAGGAGCTCGGCGCCGCCTGTCACCATCGGCTGGACGAGCACCGGGGCGCCGATCCGGGCGACGGCGTCACGGACGGCAGAGGCGTCGCCGAGGTCGAGGGCGATCCCTTCGCTCTCGGTCTTGTGGGCCCCAGCGACGGCGGTCTTGACGACCACGGGATAGCCGAAGGCCACCGCGGCTTCGATCGCCTCACCGGCTGAGTGCGCAACCGCCTCGCCGACGAGCGGGATCCCGTACGCCTGGAGGAGAGCGCGGGTGTCAGCCGGCTCGAGCCAGGCGTCGTCTTGATCGGTCAGTGCTCGGTCGATGATCGCCGCGGCCGCGGCGCGGTCGACGTCTGGCTCGGGAACGGAGCCGAGTGGCCGGCGCAGCCAGTCCGCACGCTCGGCCGCGCGACCCAAGGCGCGGGCGGCCGACTCGGGGTAGACGAAGGCCGCGGCGGTCTGCGGTGCGGCGCGCAGAGCAGCTGGAATGCCTTCGGAGCTCATCACGACGGCCAGGACGGGCTTGTCGCCGACACCGACCTGGGTGATGGCAGCGGCGACTTCGTCAGCCGTCGCGCTCACCGCCGGGACGAACAGGACGATGACGGCGTCGACGCCAGGGTCGTCGAGCACGAGCGGCAGTGCCGCTCGGTACGAGGCTGCGGTCGCCGAGCCGAGCATGTCGACCGGGTTGGCGAGACTCGCCTCGACCGGCAGAAGTGCCCCGAGCCGCGTGCGCGTCTCCTCATTCAGCGGCGGCAGCGTGAGTCCGGCCGCCTCGCAGGCGTCGGCGCACATGATCCCGAGCCCGCCGGCGTTGGTCAGCACCGCCACGCCGCGGCCGCGCGGCGCCGGCTGTGTCGAGAGCAGCGTTGCGACGTCGATGAGCTCCTCGAGCGAGCCGGCACGGATGACTCCGGCTTGGTGGAAGAGCGCGTCGACGGCCACCTCCGAGCCGGCCAGGGCTGCCGTGTGCGAGCTGGCGGCTCGAGCACCGCTCGCTGTCCTGCCGCTCTTGACGGCGAGGATCGGCTTGCTTCGCGCGACGCGGCGGGCGAGCTGGGCGAACTTGCGCGGATTTCCGAACGACTCGACGTAGAGCAACACGACCTTGGTCAGGGGGTCGTCCTCCCACCACTCGAGCAGGTCGTTCGAGGAGACGTCGGCCTTGTTGCCGATCGAGACGAACGCCGACAATCCGAGGCCGCGCGACTCGACGGCTTCGAGCATCGCCAGCCCGAGCGCGCCGCTCTGGGACGAGAAGCCGATGTTCCCGGCGGCTGCTTGGCGTGATGCGAAGGTCGCATTCAGCCGCGTCGCCGCCGACGCGACGCCGAGGCAATTCGGCCCGATCAGGCGCGCACCGTGAGCGCGGACGAGCGCGAGCAGTTGACGCTGGCGCTCGAGCCCGTCGGCGCCGACCTCGGCGAAGCCGGCCGAGATGACGATCAGCGCGCGCACTCCGTGCCGCAACGCCGACTCGGCGGCCTCGAGCACGGCGGCCGCGGGAACGCAAACGACGGCCAGATCGACGGCGTCCGGCACGTCAGCGATCGACGCATAGCCGCGAACGCCGGCGACCGAGTCCCCGTTGCGATTGATCGGATAGCCGGCTCCACTGAAGTCGCCGGCGAGAATGTTGCGGAAGAGCTCGCCGCCGATCGTGCCGCGCCGGGGCGACGCCCCGAGAACGGCCACCGAGCGTGGCTCGAAGAACGGCCGCAGCGAGGCTGCGACTGCGGTGTGGTCGCGCTCGGCAACGCGCACCGCGTAGTCGGCAGTTGCCGCGATCGGGAACGTCACCTCGACGACCCCACCCGCCCGCGACCGCGACACGCTAAAACCGGCTTCCGTGAAGACGCGCAGCATCGCCCGGTTTTCCGAGATCACCTCGGCGACGAAACGCGCGATTCCTTGTTTCGCGGCACGCGCCGCCAACTGCTCGAGCAGACGCGGACCGATCCCTCGCCCTTGATATTCATCGGCGACGGCGAAGGCGACCTCGGCCACTTCGCGGTCGCGAAGCCGTACGTAGCTGGCCAGAGTTACGACGCGCTCACCTTCGTCCGTCGCGACCGCGCCGAGCAGTGCCCCACGCTCCACCCAGTCGGGCTCGAGATCCCCCGCGACGAGGCCGGCGTCGACCGACGGATGGCCGTGAAAACGCAGATAGAGGCTCTGGTCGGAGAGCTCGGTGAAGAAGCGGACGAGAGCTTCGGTGTCGTCTCCTGCAGGGGGACGCAGACGCAGTGTGCTGCCGTCGCGCAGGATGACGTCGACATCGTCGTCTCCGATAGGGCGGCTCTCTTTCACGCGGTTGACCATCAGGTTGCCGACGCCTCGTGAGGTCGGGCGAAGATGACGAGTACGGTCAGGTTCTCGTAGCCGATGCTGCCGGTCTTGCCGATCATTGACTCTCCTTGACGAACACCGAGGGCGGCCGGAGCCGCCCTCGGGTCGGGGCACGAGTCCCGCTCGTCAGCCGGTGATGACGGCCGGACGCGGCTTGGTCTTGCTCGTCGTGCTCGTAGCCACTTCCGGTGCTTCGCGGCGGCGCAGGGCGCCACCGAGTGCCAGCACGATGAAGCCGATCCCGCTGAGGAGCAAGGCGATCCCGACGACGATCCCGAACAGCGCCATCTGCTCGGCCATGTAGCTCATGTTGAGCGCGGTCGAGAGCGCGGTCGCGGTGATCCAGGTGTTGCGGGCCGTGTTGGAGAGCGGGGCTCCCGTCTCGTCCTTCAGAGCCGCGGCCTCGTCGCTCGTGCCGGCCGGGTTCTTCGGGTCGTCGGCGGAGATGAACCGTCCCATCTGCGCGTAGGCCAGGCCGCCAGAGCTCTCGAGCGCGTGCTCGCGGATGACCTGGGCGAACGCCCGTGCCTGGGTACCGGTCGTGACCTGCTCGTCGGCCCACTGAGACGCGAACTTGGCGACGGCCGGGTCGTCCGCGGCGCCGAACGTGATCTGCTCCTGCTTCAAGCTGTCGCGCACTGTCGCGCGGCCGTCGACGCCCATGTAGATCGCTGCGGCGCCGAACAGCACCAGCACCAGTCCTGCGACGATCCCGCCAATCTCGAAGAGTTTGCTCGTCCTCATCTCGTGCCTCCTTCGTTCGTCTTTCGTACCTTCACCGTAGGCTGAGCACGCCGGCTGCCCATGCGGGGCGACGCGCAGACTTGCTGCGGTTTTGCCGCAGTCTTCGGCGGGTCGTCCAGGTCTAGAACCCGAGCCCGGCCGCGGGGACGACGCGCGGCTCCGGACGCTCCCAGGCATACGCGACCGCAGCCAGGCGCGGCGGACCTGCGACGAGATCGCGCCAGGCGACCGCCGCGGCCAAGATGTCGAGCTGACCGAGTAGCGCCGCGAGGCCGTCCTCGGACTGGGCCTCGAAGACGAAGATGGCCTCCTGCTCGGTCAGCAGCAGCTGGTGCTGCGTGAGCGCCGTTCGGGCGGGGTCGAACGGCGGCCCCTGAGCTACCAACTCGCGCACGCCGGCGAGTGCGCCTGGCTTCAGGGGTACGACCACGGTCGCACGGCACCGCGCGGCACCGCGGTAGTCCGCGAGGCGTTCGGCGACCTCCTGGACGATGCCCGCGCCCATCCCGGCGCTCGAGACGTAGTACCGGCCGTCTGCGCGTTCGACGACCAGCGCCGGCTGACCATCGAGCCGGTCGGCGCCACGACTCCCGATGCGGAGACTCAGGATCCCCTCGTAGCTGATCTGCCTGCTGATGGCAGGCCCATCGCGTTGCCGGCCCTCGAGGCCAAGGGTTCGCGCGCCGAGCGCGAGCCGTCCCAGATAGGTCTGCCCGTCAGGCTCGCGCCACTTGACTGCATAGGTCGTCTTCACGACGCGAACGCGACCAGTCGGAACGCAGGGTGACGGCTCGTCGAGTAGCGGCGCCCGCTCTTTCGGCCTGGCACCGTCAGGATGTGCGTCCGCTTCCCAGCCAGGCCAAGCCGGGCTAGCGGCGTAACGACGACGTTACCGAGGCGGCGCAGTCGCGTCTTCCGGAATGTGGCCGCCATGGCCTATGGCTCCTGCTCGATCAGTTCGAGCGCGTCGATGTGCCCGCGCCAGTAGACGAAGCGGCCCTCGGGTAGCTCCCACCACGCTTGCCCGTAGGTTGGGATGCGGGTGCCGTTGAAGCTCGCGTAGTCGCTGAAGTCGCCGCCCCAGGGCATTGGCACGAAGGCCTTGCCGACGGCGAACGGTCGCGTACCCGTCGCCCGGACGATGTCACCGGCGGCGTCGAACTCCAGCTCGACGACCGCGGTTGCGCCTCGCACGCCGGCCGCCACCTCGACGGTGCGCTCGTCGACCTCCCGCCAGACGAGTTCCCTGTTCGCAGCCATGGCCTGTGGCGCCCAGGCGAGCTCGGACAGGTACCGCATCGCCTCGCCGACGTCCGCTTCCGGGCCCTTCAACGTCTTGAGCGGAATGCTGAAGAGCGAGACGCAGAGCCGGCCGTGGCCGTCGGCGAACTCGTCGACGACCGCCACCACCAGGGGCCCGACGATCGGGAAGCGCGCTCGCCAGGAGAACGCGACGTGATCGATGGAGAAGTCCTGGGTCGCCCGAAACAACATCACGCGTCCGCCGGGCCGCTGCTGCATCTCCCCCGACTGCTGCACCCGCACCGTTGCCGGCGCCTGTCTGCCGGCTGGAAGCGACCGCGCCAGGTGGCTGCGCACAAGCTCGGGCAGGTGCTCGCGCTCGGCAGGCGTACCCAGTACCGGAGAAGCCCCTTGCCCGGCCGCCTGCTTGGCTTGCTCGGTGAGCACGGTCATGACGCGTCTCCTGCCAGGCCGGCGGCGGCACCGACCGGCACCAGCTGCTGGTGCTTCGCACCCTCGAGCACGACCTTGAAGGCGCCGGTCTCCGCCGCGGCGCCGAAGGCGTCGTAGGCCTCCTCCGCCTGCTCGAGAGCGAAGCGGTGGGTCACGAACACGAGCGGGTCGAGCTTGCCGGCGCTGACGAGACTCATCAGGCGCGGCGTCGAGAAGGTATCGACGAGCCCGGTGGTGATGGTCACGCCCTTGATCCAGAGGCGCTCGAGATGCAGCGTTGCCGGCTTGCCATGGACGCCGACGTTGGCGACGTGGCCACCCGAGCGGACGATGTCGGTGCAGAGCTCGAACGTCTCCGGGATGCCGACGGCTTCGATCGCAACATCGACGCCGATGCCGTCAGTCAGCTCGAGCACACGCTCGCGCGCGGCCTCGCCGGTGAGCTCGATCGCGTCCGAGGCGCCGCACTCGATCGCGCGGGCAAGCCGTGCGGAATCGAGGTCGATGGCGATGATCCGACTGGGCGTGAACAGAGACGCGGTCAGAATCGCGGCGAGCCCGACCGGGCCGGCGCCGACGATGGCGACCGTGTCGCCGGGCTTCACGTGACCGTTGAGTACGCCGACCTCGAAGCTCGTGGGGAGGATGTCGGCCAGGAACAAGACCTGCTCGTCCGTGAGGGCGGGCGGAACCTTGTAGACCGACGTGTCGGCGAACGGAATCCGTGCGTACTCGGCTTGCACGCCGTCGATCAGGTGGCCGAGGATCCACCCGCCGCCGCCGGTGCAAAGCCCGTAGCGCGCCGCCTTGCACTGCTCGCAGCGCCCGCACGATGTGATGCAGGAGGCGAGGACACGGTCACCGACCGCGACCGTCGTAACGGCCTCTCCCACCTCGGTAACCGTGCCGACCGCTTCGTGGCCGAGGATCGTCCCCGGCTTCACCGCCGGCACGTCGCCCTTGAGAATGTGCAGGTCGCTACCGCAGATCGTGCTGGCGTCGACCCGGATGATGATGTCGGTCGGGGCCTCGAGCGTGGGCTCGGGAACTTCCTCCCACGAACGCGAGCCTGGACCGTGAAAGACAAGCGCTTTCATTACGGCTCCTTTGGTTACCTCTACTCTGGCCCGTGGCCGCGTTCGGTGGATCCGCGCTTTACCGCCGGATCGGCGCGGGAACTACTGATTCGATCGAACGGCAACCGCCGGTGCGCTCAGCCCGCACCTTCACGCCGCGCAAGACGCGATCCGGCCGCACTCGTCGGAGCAGTCCCACCGAAGGAGCATTCTGGGTGAGCCGCGATTTCTGGCTCCTGCTTCATGTTCTTGGCGTCACCCTCTTCCTCGGAAACATCATCGTCACCGCGGTCTGGAAGCGCTCGCCGACCGCACGCAGTAGCGGCGCTGATTCCAATCGAGGTCATGCAGGCCCGGCTCGCCAAAGAGTTCCGCGACGGGTCGACCATTCCCGACCGCTACTGGCGACTCTCGATGCTCTGGGCGGTCTTCGGTGTCGTCGCCACGCTGCTCCCGCTCGCAAATCTCTACTTCATGATCTTCAAGCCGGCGTGAGGGCTCTCACGCTTTCGAGCAGGCCGGGTTCCCGCCTTGTTTTCTGGGCATCTATGCGCCTTCGGGGCTCTTGTCCTCTTCCTCGAGGTGCCCCGGGCGGCCCTGAGAAACCCGGTACCTGTCCCCAAGACCTGTCCCCAAACCGTTAGCTCGCTGGCCAGCGCCTCGTGGGTGCGGAGGCGCCGCGGGTAGTTGCACCGTGACGCGGAGCCCGCCGGCGACCCGGGGGGTGAGGGTGAGGGTTCCGTCGTGTGCTTGGGTGATGCTCTTTGCGATTGCCAGGCCGAGGCCGACACCGACACCTGCGTGGTCGGTGCGTATGCGTTCGGTGCCGCGAAGAAACGGCTCAGCAAGCGTGGCGACCGACTGTGGGGTGAGCTCTTCGCCGGTGTTCTCGACGGTGAGCACCGCACCATCGGGGTGGACGCCGGTCGTGACCCACACGGTGCCCTGTTCAGGAAGATTGTGGACGATCGCGTTCTGCACGAGGTTCGTCGTCAACTGCAGCAGGAGTGCGTGTGACCCGATGGTGGGGGTCATGTCGCCGGAGGTCTCGATCGCGAGGCCGCGCTTTTCTGCGAGGGGGAGGAGCGTTTCAGTGGCTTCTTCCGCAATGAGGGACAGGTCGACGGGTTCTCGTGTGAAGGATCGTTGGTCGGCTCGGCTGAGCAGGAGCAATGCTTCGGTGAGGTCGATTGCTCGGGTGTTGACAGCGTGGAGGCGGTCGACAAGCTCGCCGTTGGCGCGGCTCTGATCGTTGCGGGCGACGTCGAGAAGCGTCTGCGTGATCGCCAGCGGGGTGCGCAGTTCGTGGGAAGCGTTGGCAGCGAATCTCTGTTGCTCGGCGACGTGCGCTTCGAGCCGAGTGAGCATGGTGTCGAAGGCGTCGGCGAGCTCGCGGAACTCGTCTCTGCGGCCCGGAAGCCGGATTCGATGGGAGAGCGATCCGGTCGCTGCCATGCGTGTGGCATCTGTGATGCGCGACAGGGGGGCGAGCATCCGGCCGGCCAGAAGCCATCCTCCCAGGAGACCGACGACGAGCAGAAACGCCAGCACGATGGCCGCGGCCGGAGCGAAAGCGCGCAGGAGGAAGGAGTTGTTCCCGGGCACCAACTCACCGATCGTGCTGATCACACCGTCGGGTACGTAGCGCAGGAGAAACTCGAACGATTGCCCGGGCTGGCCGGCGAGCCACGCAGCGGCGAGCATCAAGGCACCTACGAGCATGACCAGACCGGCGTAGCTCAGGGTGAGTTTGAGGCGAACACTCAAACCAGGCGCTCTATCCACGGTCGCCTCCCTCATGCCCAGTGTCCGCTCGAGTGTCGATGCGGTACCCGACGCCGGACACGGTGGCGATGATCCAGGGTTCGCCGAGCCGTTTGCGCAGTCCCGACACCGTGATGCGCACGGCGTTGGTGAACGGGTCTGCGTTCTCATCCCAGGCTCGCTCCAAGAGTTCCTCGGCGCTGACGACACCGCCTTCGGCAGCGACGAGGGCTTCGAGCACTGCGAACTGCTTCCTGGTCAGCGCGACGTAGCGGCCCTCGCGGTGAACCTCTCGGCGGAACGGATCCAGCCGCAGGCCCGCGATCTCTCGCACGGGCGGCCTGTTGTGTGCGCGCCTGCGGTCGAGCGCTCTGAGACGGAGCACGAGTTCTCGGAGTTCGAACGGCTTCGTGAGGTAGTCGTCGGCGCCGAGCTCGAACCCGGTGGCCTTGTCGTCGAGGCGGTCGGCAGCGGTGAGCATGAGGATCGGCATGCCGCTGCCGGAGGCGACGATGCGGTTGGCGATCTCGTCACCGGTCGGGCCGGGAATGTCTCGGTCGAGGACGGCGATGTCGTAAGCGTTGACGTCCAGCAGCCCCATAGCGGTGTCGCCGTCACCTGCGATGTCTGCGGCGATCGCTTCCAGGCGTAGCCCATCGCGTATGGCTTCAGCCATATAGGGCTCGTCCTCGACGATCAACACACGCACGCTCCGATGGTACGAGCCGGCGCATGTCGTCGGCATATCGAAAACCCGATACGTGCTGGCAACACCGTGCTGCCTTGACTGGAGGCATGACCTACGGCAACCGAGCACGAACAACGACCCGTCGGATCCGGATTCGCAGGCGCTGTGTCGTCGGCCTGCTGGTCGCCATCGCGGCGATCGCCGCGGCCCTCGGCGACCGGTTGCCGGCGTCCTCGTCCTCGACGTCCGCATCACCCGTCGACGTTCTCCGCAGCGAGCACCGTGGCGCACCTGCCGATGTCGTCCCGACGCCGTCACGGTCTCTGACGACGATCCGAGGTGCAGGCAACCTCGACCGGGCTCTCGATGGTGCCTTGCGCCAAGCTGCAACTGATGCCGTGTACGACGGGGTCGAGCTGTACGTCGAGAGCGGCTGGCGTTCCCCGGAGTACCAACAACAACTCCTCCGAGAGGCAATCTCGAAGTACGGCTCAGAAGAGGAAGCTGCCCGATGGGTGGCGACCCCCGAGACGTCGCCTCATGTGTCGGGGGACGCAGTCGACATCGGGCCCCTCGACGCCACGGCGTGGCTGTCCGAGCACGGCGCCGAGTACGGGCTGTGTCAGATCTACAGCAACGAACCCTGGCACTACGAACTGCGCCCCGAAGCCAGCGTTCACGGTTGCCCTCCCTTGTACGCCGACCCTACGCACGATCCAAGAATGCAGCAGTGACCAACGCAATCACCACACGCGAAGGAGGTGGTCGCCCTCGCGCGAGCCCGCATTGGAGTCACGAGGGGCCGCGTGTGCGGCCCCTCGCGCGCTCGAGGTCAAGCCTGCGCCGCTCAGAGCGCCAGGCACTGGCCTTCCTTCTTGCTTGCCACGTTGCCTCCGCCGTCGGGCGGAGGCACGTTGTCCCTGCACTGCAGGTTCCCGCCGATGGTGTTCCCGCCGATGACGAACGGCCCGTCTCGGTTCGCGAGGAACTGGAGATTCCCCCGAATCGTGTTGTTCACGATGTCGATCGGGCCCCTGTTCCTCTCGTACTTGACGTTTCCGCCGATCGTGTTGCCGTCGAGGGCGAACGCGAACTCGCCCGCGTCGCTGTCGAGCACCTCGACATTCCCGGCGATCTCGTTCCCGTCGAAGAGGAAGCTCCCCTCCGAGGCGTTCCTGATCTGAATCGCGCCGCCGATGATCGCCCGCGCGCTGTCGACGAAGAAGCAGCCGTCGCAGACGAGGTTGCCGCCGACGCGCCCGCGTGGGGCGCCGGGCGGCGCCGGGTCGCCGGACATGAAGCTGGGCGTGATCGAGATCTCCGACCCGGGCCCGCTCTTCATGTTCCCGAGCACGTGGGCGCCGTGGTTGTGCAGGACGCCGCCTCGGACCGCAGTCGCATTCCCCATCACTACCGTCCCGTCCAGCAGGTCACACCATCGCTCGCTCGTCTCCGAGAACGGGCCCGACGCGCACTCGAGGTTCCCGTTGATCCGCGATCCGAGCACCTCGAGCCGCGACATCGGGTTCGTGACCACGTTTCCGTTCACCCGCGCGTTCGTGATCAAGCACGTGGCTCCGGACGGAACAACGACGTTCGCGTTGACCGTCCCCGTCAGGGTGCCTGTGCAACTGACCTGGGCGGCCTGAGCGGCGGGCGCGGACACGACCGCGAGGACGGCCGCGAGGACGGCCGCCGCCAATACATGCCTCATTCCTCCTCCTCTCTCGACCCGGCGATTCTAGGAGGCCGAATGCGGACGATCAAGAGCCGAACCCCTTTGAGAGATTCGAGCCGTCGGTCGCTCCTAGCCGACGAACGCGGTCATGCGGACCGAGACGAGGACACCAGGGATCTCGACGCCGAGCTTGGCGACATAGCGAGTCGGCGGCTCAGCCGTGAACCAGGTCGCGTACTCGTCGTTCATGCCTGCGAAGTCCGTCGGGTTTGTCAGGAGCACGCCCACCTCGACGACATCGTCCATCGTTGCGCCCGCTGCGTGCAGGACCGCCCGGCAGTTGGTGAGCGCCTGCCGTGTCTGTTCCTGAATCGCCGAGCCGGCGAGGCTCCCGGTCCTCACGTCGATGCCGACCAAACCGGAGACGTAGACGTACTCCCCGGCTTTCACCCCCTGGCTGTACAAGGGCGAACTCGGCGCCTCGGGCGTGCTGATGACCTCACGCATCCGCGCAAGGATGCCGTCAACCGGCCCTCGCTGTCGAGGACGTGGTCAGGAGCGTCCAGAAGCCGCCGCCTCCGACCGTGCGCGCCGATGGACGTCGCCGAAAGGCTGAAGCAGGAACTTCGCGAAGCCCTCTGACGGACTCGAACCGTCGACCCCCTCCTTACCATTCAGGTTCTGAGGAGGGATGCGCGGGCACGGCCGGGTCTCTGCGACCACGAAAGCGCCGCAAACCCGAGTAATCCGATGGCGACGAGTGACCCGTGTGTGGACGCGTGGGGCCGGCTGATGTTCGCACGACGTTCGCGCACGACACAGCCCGGAGTCAGGAGACAACTGCCGGGCAAATGTCCGCCGTCCCCCGACCCCAAGGCCGCGGCAGAGCTGGTCCGAAGGCGCGAGCTTCCGCTCGCGCCTTCGGATGAGACTCCTCACCCAGCATCACAGAGTCCCGCGCTTCGGCGCTCCCGAGCCCGTGGAGGGAGCCACCTGCGCCACCGGTCTTCCGCAATCTGCAGATCCGCCCGCTTACCGATGTCCTCAACACGGCGAACTCGCGGTCGACCCGTCAGTAGCCGAGTAGCCGAAGCGGGGCAGCGTCAGACCGCGTGCTAGCCCTCTGAACTTGGGGTGCTGGCCGCACTGTGCAGGGTGCTTGGAGCAGCGAGGGTGGTCTCGACGATCGCAGCTGGCGCTCACTTCGGTTCGCGGTGGCAGATGCGTAGCTCCACTAATCGCTCAATCGAAGGAGCACCAACATGACCTCCCCGCAAGCAGTCTTTCCTGTTCGCCTCACCGGCGAGCTCGACCCGGACGTGGGACGCTGGCAGTGGCTCTTCAAGTGGCTGCTCGCCATCCCGCACTTCATCGTTCTCTTCTTCCTCTGGATCGGCTTCGTGCTCTCGACCGTCGTCGCGGGCTTCGCCATCCTCTTCACCGGCCGCTATCCCCGCCGGATCTTCGACTTCAACGTCGGCGTCCTCCGCTGGTCGTGGCGGGTCGGCTTCTACACCTATAGCGCCCTCGGCACCGACAAGTACCCGCCGTTCTCGCTCGCTGACGCCGCGACCTACCCGGCACGACTGCAGGTCGAGTATCCCGAGCGGCTCTCGCGCGGCCTCGTCCTCGTCAAGTGGTGGCTCCTCGCGATCCCCCACTACATCATCGTCGCGATCTTCACCGGTGGCGCCTGGTCTGCCTGGAACGGCGACGGCGACGGCATCCTCTACGCAACTGGCGGCGGCCTGATCGGGATCCTCGTGCTCTTCGCCGGACTCTCCCTGCTCTTCACGGGCCGCTATCCCCGCTCGCTGTACGAGTTCGTCCTCGGCCTGAACCGCTGGGTCTTCCGAGTCGTCGCCTACGCAGGCCTCATGACCGACACCTACCCACCCTTCCGCCTTGACACCGGAAGCACCGAGCCCCCAGCCGGACCGGGGATCGCCACCGCCACACCAGCGACGCCGCTACCGAGCGCTTAACCGCAAGAGGCCCGCCTGGAAGCATCCAGGCGGGCCTCTGTGGAGGTGGCGTCGACGTCGGCGGCGGTCAGCCATCGGCAAGGGAAGACGCGCCCGGTTGGGGCGGCGCGCCTCGACCCGCAGTCCCGGCGCTGCGGGTTCGTCTCAAGCGCGTGAGGAACTCGCGCCTACCAACGCACCCGAGGATCTAGCCCGAGCGCCGTTTATCGACTCTCTACGGGTGGAATTCTGCGTTCGCAAGAGCAGTCGAATGGAGGAGGGGTGATGTCCAATTACGAGGAGGACGGCGGCCGTCAGGGACTTCGAAGCGAGCCGTTGAGCCGTGAGCCGCGAAGAGACTCTTCGTTCGACTCGCGTGAGGAACAGGCGACGCAGACGACCTATGCCCCGCAGTGGAGTCAGCCCTATGGCTACGGCATGCAGCAGCCGCAGTGGCAGATGCGTCCGCGACGGATCTATCCGATCGAGACCAAGCCGTTTTTCCTGACGAGCGAGTTTGTCGGGGCGATGCTCGTGATCGCCGGGATCGCGATCACCGCCGCCGCTTCGGACGCCTTCGGAGCCTGGCGCGCGTGGATCCTGATCACCGCCGTCACGGTCGGCTACATGGTCAGTCGGGGAATCGCCAAGTCGGGAACCCGCTCACTGGCGGATGACCCGCGGGAGCACCTCGACCTTAACTGGGGTCGCGGCGGCGACCAGCATTCGAACTAGGCGCTGAGCTTACGGGCGGGGGCCGGTTGCGGCCCCTGCTCCGGCGTCGCACCCAGGGAGGCGCACGGAGCGAGCGTGGGCTCAGCGCTGAGTTGCGAAAGGGACTTCGGCTCGGATCAGTGTGCCAACTCCGGGTGGACTGTCGACCTCGATCGTGCCGCCAACTGCTCGAGCGCGTTCTCTGAGCTTCCTGAGGCCGGTTGCACCGCCGACGCCGTTGTCTTCGACTTCGGTTACGACCCGCTGGTCTTCCACCCACACCTTGATCTTCAGGTTGGTCGCATGAGCATGCTCGGCAACGTTCGCGATTGATTCGAGGACGAGGAAACAGATCGCCGCCTCGAGTGGGAGTGGGATGACTTGCGGACCGATGTCGAGCTCGACTGCGAGTGGCGAGTGGCTCCCGGCCATTTGGAGCGCGAGCACGAGACGGCGGTCGGGATTCATGGCTCTGACAGTAGGGGGAGTCGCGTCGGCTCGAATCGGGCGACGCCCTAGTTCCAGCCCTAGCCAGATAGCGGGCAAGGCGGGACAATCGTCGCTGTGATCGTCGGACGTCAGATCGAGCGGGAGAGAATCGGATCGTTGCTGGCGGACGCCCGCGATAGCACAAGCGGCGTCCTCATCGTTCGGGGTGAGGCGGGCATCGGCAAGACCGCACTGCTGGCATTTGCAGAAGGCGAGGCGAGGGGAATGGATGTCCTTCGCAGCACCGGCGTCCAGTCGGAGGCCGAGATCCCATTCGCGGCGGTGCATCAGTTGGTGAGGCCGTACCTCAGTCTTGTCGACAGCCTTCCGAAGCCTCAAGCCGCGGCCCTTCGAGGCGCGTTCGGGATGACCTTCGACCGGGCAGACGACGCTTTCCTGACCGCACTGGCGCTCCTGAGCCTGCTTGCGGAAGCTGCGACCAAGCGCCCGTTGCTCTGTCTCATCGATGATGCGCAGTGGCTTGACCGTTCGTCGGCCGACGCACTCCTCTTCGCGGCTCGACGCTTCCATGCGGAGCCGATCGCGATGTTGATCGCGGCACGGGAAGGCGACCAGGCACGCTTCGAGGCCCCGGGCTTTCCGGAGTTGACGCTGCAGGGCCTTTCGGACGGTGAGGCGCGCCAGCTCGTTGCGTTACGGATGGCTGGTACGGCCGGGGGCGCGGAGGTGGATTCGCTGATTCGAACCGCGCTCGGGAATCCGCTGGCATTGCTCGAACTCCCGATCGCGCACACCAGTGGGCGGGTTGCGGGCGACGCAGTTCCACCAGCTTCCGCTGGCTCGATCCAGGAGGTGTTTCGGGCTCGCGTCGAACGGCTCCCCGATCAGACGCGACGCGTGCTGCTCCTCGCCGCGGCCGACGAAGTCGGCGATCTGGCCTGTCTTCAACGAGCTGCCGCATACATGGGTTCGGACGTCGACGTACTCGAGCAGGCGGCCCGCGAAGGTCTGATTCGCATCAATGGGGCCGTCACCTTCCGTCATCCGTTGATTCGATCGGCCGTCTACGGATCGGCGAGTGTTGAGGCGCGTCGTGCAGCGCACACGGCGCTTGCTGCCGTCCTCGAGGAGGATCCCGGGCGGCGAGCATGGCATCGCGCTGAGGCTTCGGCGGTGGAAGACGATGCCGTTGCTCTAGAGCTCGAGTCTGTCGGCGGTGAGGCGCTTAGCCGGGGAGCTCATGCCGCCGCTGCCGCAGCGTTCGAACGAGCAGCGGAGCTCTCGGAGACGGCTCCGGAGAAGGGGCGTCGCTTGGCTCGTGCGGCACGCGCCGCTCTTGACTCGGGTCGCCGGGATCTCGCGCTGGCGCTGGCCGAGCGTGGACGGCCGCTGGTCGTGAATCCGCGCGATCGAGCGGAGCTCGAGGTGGTGCGGGCCGCGATCGAGTTTCACCGCGGCATCCCGGACGAGGCTCACAGAACGCTGATGGACGGGGCGATCGCGATCGCAGAGTCCCAGCCACGTATGGCGACGTCGATGATCCTTGCGGCGATCGAAGTCTCGGCTTTCGGCGGCTGGCCCGAGCGCGCGTTCGTCGGGGCGCGCAAGGCCGTCCTAGATTTCGAATCGACCGCCACACCCGAAGAGGAATTCCTCCGCGTGTTGCTCGCCGGCCTCGATGCGCTTGCCGAAGGAGGCTCGTCCCTTGCTGCGGAACGGTTGACTGAGGCCGCAAGCCGCGGCGAGCAATTCGAGCAACCGCAGCTCCTCCGAGTGGCTGCCGCCGCCTGCGTCTACCTCGGCGACCCAGTGCGGGCGCGGAAGCTCTACCAGGAGGCGCTTGCTGCGGCGCGCTCGAGCGGGTCGTTTCACGAGCTTCCGATCAGTCTTTTCTTCTGCGCACACGCAGACGCTGTACAGCAAAGGGTCACCGAGGCGGCCGCGAATGCGGCCGAGGGAATCGGGATCGCGCGCGAGTTGGGACAAGAAAATCTCGAGACTGTCTTCCTCGCGCTGCTCGCACGTGTCGCCGCCTTCCAGGGCCGCGAGGTGGAGTGTCGTTCGTTAGCGGCCGAGGCGATACCTCGGGCGCTTGCTCACAATCTCGGTACCGCTTCTGCAAGCGCGCGTCTCGCGCTCGCAGAACTTGATCTCGGTCTCGGCAACCTCGCACCGGCGCTCGAGCAGCTCCAGATGCTCAGCGCGGACACAGCTCAGGTCGCGGTTGCAATTCGAACGACTCCCGACTTCGTAGAAGCAGCGGTGCGAAGCGGCAAACCAGAGGTGGCGGCGGTAGCGCTGGAACGTTTCGCCAGTTGGGCCGCGCAGGCTCCGGGCCCGTCCGCGCGCGGTGTCCTCGCACGGTGTCGCGCTCTTGCTGCTGTGGACGAGGTCGACGCTGAAGCTTTCTTCCGCGAGAGCGTCGAGCTCTTGGCAGAGGGCGCGCCCCCGTTCGAGCGCGCACGGTCACATCTGGTGTACGGCGAGTTCCTCCGACGCGCAAAGAGACGTCTGGAGGCTCGGATCCAGCTTCGTGCGGCGCTCGACACCTTCGAGGGAATGGGCGCTGCGCTGTGGGCACAACGGACGCGCGATGAACTGCACGTCACGGGCGAGACGGCGCGCAAGCGAGATCCGAGTACTCTCGACCAGCTCACACCGCAGGAGCAGCGGGTCGCTCAGCTCGCGGCTGAAGGCGGCAGCAACCGCGACATCGCCGCACAGCTTTTTCTCAGTCCCAAGACTGTCGAGTACCACCTCCACAAAGTGTTTTTAAAGCTCGACGTGCACTCGCGAGTCGAACTCGCGCGCATGCCGCTGGAACCCGTGACACCCGGCTAACGCCGCCGCAACACGTAAACCGGACTAGGGTGCGTGACTAGGGAACGCCTCGATCCGACGGCCGCCGCCTGCTGCGACGGTAGACGCAAGCGTCGGAGAGGAGTGACATGTCGTCCCAGAACCCCTCGCGCAACCTCGCGGCCCGGATGGCCCGATGGAGCGCTCAACACCGCAAGAAAGCGATCTTCGGCTGGCTCGCGCTCGTGGTCGTGCTCTTCGCGCTCAGCATGGTCTCGCCGATGAAGACGATCGTCTTCGAGACCTCTGGCCCGGGAGAGTCGGGTCGGGCGGACACGATTCTCTACGAGGAGTTCAAGCAGCCTGCCGGAGAACAGGTTCTAATCCAGAGCGATTCGCTGACGACGGACGACCCCGCCTTCAAGGCGGCGGTGCAGGCAGTGATCGCCGGCGTCTCGAAGCTCGACGCTGTGGGCGAGGTCAAGTCGCCCTACGACGCCGAGAACAGTGGCTTCATCTCAGCCGACAAGCACTCGGCGCTCGTCCCGATGGAGATCCGCGGGCCTTCCGAGGACGCGGCGGACAAGGTGGATCCCATCGTCGCCCGCGTCGCCGAAGTGCAGAAGGCGAATCCCGAGCTCTATGTCGGCTCCTTCGGCGAGAGCACCGGCAAGGACCTTCAGGCGTCGTTCAAGGACGACTTGAAGCGAGCCGGCCTGTTCTCGATCCCGCTGACCCTGATCATTCTCCTGGTCGCCTTCGGCGCGCTCGTGGCGGCAGGCATCCCGCTCCTGCTGGGACTGACGTCGGTGCTCGCCACGCTTGGCGTGGTCGCCCTGATCAGCCAGGCGTTGCCGATGTCCGACTCCGCCTCGGCGATCATCCTCTTGATCGGGCTCGCGGTCGGGGTCGACTACACGATGTTCTACTTGAAGCGCGAGCGTGAGGAGCGCGCCGCCGGTCGCAGCGAAGAGGCTGCATTGGAGGCCGCGGCGGCCACCGCCGGACGGTCCGTGCTCGTCTCCGGCTCGACCGTCCTCGTCGCTATGGCGGGCATGTTCTTCACTGCCGACGCGACCTTCGCCTCCTTCGGTGTCGCGACGATGACCGTCGTCGCGGTCGCGATGCTCGGCTCGCTGACAGTGCTGCCGGCGCTGCTCTCCAAGCTCGGCGACAAGGTCGACCGCGGACGCGTTCCGTTCGTCCATCGCCTCCGCCGCGACGACGGCGAGGGTCGGATCTGGGGCGCGATCGTCGACCGCGTGCTACGGCGCCCCGTCCTCTCGGTGGCGCTGGCCGGCGGCCTGCTCGTCGCTCTTGCGGTGCCGGCCGTCCAGCTCCAGACGGCCCAGCCGAGCATCGATACCTACCCCCAGAAGTTCCTGGGGACGTACAACCGCATCAAGGCGGCGTTCCCCGGGACGGAGAACGCCTCGGTCGTCGTGCTCAAGGCCGCGAACGTCGAGACGCCGGCAGTGCGCGAGGCGGTCGGCGAGCTCAAGCGGCGCGCGCTCGCAACAGGTGTCATGAACGAGCCCGTCGACATCGACACGAACGCTGCGAAGACCGTGGCGAGCATCGTAATCGCGACCGAGGGGGACGGCACCGACTCGACCTCGAACGAGGCCTTGACGGCGCTGCGCGACGACATCATCCCTTCGACGGTCGGAACGCTGCCCGACAGCGAGGTCGCAGTCACCGGCATGACCGCGATCGCGCGTGACTTCAAAGACCAGATGAAGACGGTGGCGCCCCTCGTCTTCGGATTCGTGCTTGCTCTTCGCGTTCGGGCTGATGCTCGTGTCCTTCCGCTCCGTCGTGATCGCGGCGAAGGCGGTCGTGCTCAACGTGCTCTCGGTCGGCGCAGCCTACGGAGTCCTCGTCCTCGTCTTCCAGCACGGCTGGGGCAAGGAGCTCCTCGGCTTCGAGTTCACCGGTGGGATCGACCCCTTCCTGCCACTCCTGCTCTTCGTGATCCTCTTCGGGCTCTCGATGGACTACCACGTGTTCATCCTCAGCCGGATCCGCGAGGCCTACGACAGAGGCATGTCCACGGAGGACGCGATCTCGCACGGGATCAAGACGACCGCCGGGGTCGTGACCAGCGCCGCGATCGTGATGGTCGGCGTCTTCGCGATCTTCGCGACGCTGCAAGCGATGATCTTGAAGCAGTTCGGCGTCGGACTTGCTGCGGCGATCTTGATCGACGCGACCATCGTCCGGGCGATCCTGCTCCCGGCGACGATGAAGCTGCTCGGCGACTGGAACTGGTACCTGCCGAAGTGGCTCGAATGGCTGCCGCACCTCGAGCACGGCGAGCAGCTCGAGCCCGTCGAGGCACCGCCGGTGGTCACCGCGTCATGACCGTTGCGGCCGCCCACGTCCCGTCGCGGAGCGCCCTGGCGCGCTTCGCGACGGAGCGGCGGCTCGCCGTCGCCTCCCTGGGGGTCGTCGGGCTCCACGTCGCCGACGACAACTTCCTCCAGCCCGAACCGGGCATGTCGGCGGCCGACCACCTGGCGGGCGGGCTCGTGCTGCTCGCGCTCGTGGCGGCCGCCGCCTGGGTGTATCCGCGTGTCAGGGCAGGGGCGCGTGCGACGCTCGCACTTCTCTTCGGCTTCGTCGGCGTGCTCGCCGGTACCGAGGCCGTCTACTACACGCTACGCGGGCGTCCCCTCCGGGGACGACTTCACCGGCCTGCTCTCGCTGCTCGGCGGCTTCCTGCTACTCGGCATCGGCACGGTCACGCTCTGGCGAACCCGGCGCACCGACGACAGTCGTCATCCGTCGGTATGTGCGGCGCGGCCTGCATCGTCGCGGGCGGTGTCGCTGCTGATCGCGTTGGTGCTGTTCCCGACGGCGATCGCGTACGTCGTCACGCACACCGCGCGGGCGGCCGTTCCGTCTCCGAACCTGGGCGCAACCCCCGAGGACGTCTCGTTCACGACGAGTGACGGGCTTCGTCTCGAGGGCTGGTTCGTGCCTTCACGAAACGGCGCGACGGTGATCGCCTTCCCTGGGCGCTCGGGCCCGCAGAAGCACGCGCGGATGCTCGTCCGGCACGGCTACGGCGTCCTCCTCTTCGACCGCCGCGGAGAGGGCGCGAGCGAGGGCGATCCGAACGCGTTCGGTTGGGTCGGCGACCGCGACCTCCATGCTGCGGCCGCATTTCTCCGCAGCCGCCCGGACGTCGACCCGGAGCGGATCGGCGGCATCGGGCTCTCCGTCGGCGGCGAGATGCTGATCCACGCCGCCGCCCACTCTGACGCGTTCAAGGCGATCGTCTCCGAGGGCGGGAGCGGGCAGTCGATTCGAGACGGCTTCGCCAACACGGGCACCCTCGACGCAGATCCTCGGCGACTCCGCGGTGACCGCGGCCACAGCTGTCTTCACAAGCACGCTGCCCCCGCCGAGCCTGAAGAGCGAGGTCGCCAAGATCGCCCCGAGCCGCCGTCTTCTTCGTCTACGGCGAGAACGGCCAGGGCGGAAACGAGGAGAAGCCGAACCGGGGCTTCTCGCCGCCGCCGGCGAGCCGAAGCAGATCTGGGAGGTGCCGAACGGGCAGCACATCGCCGGCATCACCACCGAGCCCGCCGAATACGAGCGCCGCGTGATCGGCTTCTTCGACCGGACGCTGCTCCGTCAGGACGATCGGTAGTGAGCACGCTCGGGGCTGCGAGGCCGAGCGGGCAGGCCGCTCACGCGCGCTCGAGCTCTGGCCTTCGCGCGCAGCCGAATCCGGAATCGCTCGCTCTCGCGCTGGCGGTGATCGCGCTGCACATCGTCGACGACAACTACCTCCAGCCTCGGCCCGGAACGTCGGCGGGCGACCACCTCGCGAGCGGGCTCGTTCCCGTTGCGATCCTGTTGGTCGTTGCGGCGGCCTACCCGCACCTCCCGGCGCGGTACGTGCGGCCACTGCGATGACCTTCGGCGCTCTCGGTCTCGCCGTCGGCGTTCCCGGCCGTCTATCACCTGCTTCACGACGGCGTCTCGGGTGCCGACTACACCGGCTTGCTCGCGATCCTGGCCGGCGCCGTCCTGCTTCTGAGCGGTCCGGTGATCCTCTGGAAGGGGCGCCGCCGCGACGGAACCCGACGCGCGGCGCTACCTGCGCAGGACGCTCGCGATCGTCGTGGGCGCGGTCGCGGCGCTCGCGATCCTCGTCTTCGTCGTTTTCCCGATCGCCTTCGCGTACGGCTACACCCACCTCGGACGCACCGGACCGCTGCCGAACCTCGGCGTGCCCCACGAGATCGTGACGATCACGACGAGCGACTCGCTCGAGCTCGCCGCCGCCTACGTCCCTTCTAGGAACCGGGCTGCGATCGTTGTCTTTCCGGGACGCTCGGCGTTGAAGGAGGCGCGGATGCTGGCCCGGAACGGATACGGCGTGCTGCTGCTGGATCCGCGCGGACAGGGCAGAAGCGAGGGTGACCTCGTCCGCTGGGCGGGCGACCGCGACCTGGCCGCAGCCGCCGGTACCTCCAGGGTCGCCCCGACGTGGATCCCGATCGGATCGGCGGCTTCGGCTCGTCGGTCGGCGGCGAGATCCTGCTTGTCGCCGCTGCGCAGTCGGCTGCATTCAAGGCGGTCGTTTCCGAGGGCGCGGGTTTCCCGCTCGGAGACGCCGACGTGGACGGGGTGGAGGGCGTCGTGTTCGCCCCTCTTCAGGTCGTGATGCGGTCCGCGGCGACAGTCTTTGCGAACCACGGCCCGCCGCCGCCGATCGTCGACCGGATCGGGGAGATCGCGCCGCGCTCGGTCTTCCTCATCTACACCGAGCCGGGGATGGGTGGCGAGGACGTCCGGCAGCCGAAGTACTTCGCCGCCGCCGGCGAGCCGAAGCAGCTGTGGAAGGTTCCGGGCGCCGAGCACACAGGCGGGATCGACGCCCGCCCGGCCGAGTACGAGCAACGCGTCGTCGGCTTCTTCAACGAAGCACTGCTCAACAATGGAAAGACGCCATAAGCATCCTTCTCCGACGTGCGTTCATCATGGTGCCGCCACTCGTGCCGCCCTGCTTCTTGCCCTCCCTTTTCTCGTGCTTGCCGCGTTCATCGAAGTCGAGCGGAAGAACACCGGAAGACGCGCCACTGCTGACCCGGACGTCCTTCCACGCCGATCTCGAGTTGAAGAGCTAGCGGTCCTGGAGCGCGTCCAGGGCAACGGTGAAGGCGACGAGCAGGCGGCGATCGACCTCGCGGAGCTCCTCGCTGAGCTCGAGCACGTAGCGGTCGCCCAACGGCCCGAGGATCCGCTTATACGACCCCACCTGCTTTCCGTCGCGGCGAAGCTCGAAGTTGAAGGGGATCCAGGACAGGAGCGAGAGCCAGTCGGGGAGGAGCGTGGCGAACCGGCGTACGAGCGCGACGATCAGGTTCGACTCCTGGGCGTCCAGCAGCTCGTTGCCCTCGGGGTCGCGGATGCGCCAGTGGCTGCGGAGAAGCGAGCGGCCGAACGTCTTCTCGAGCAGGCCGATCGGGTTCTCCTGGGGATCGAGCACGTCGTGACGCCCCCTGAACTCGAACACCGTCTTCCCCTTGATCATGAAGACGTGGGCCTCGTCGTCGGGGGAAAGGCGGAACCGGATGTCCTCCCGGATCCTCATCTTCTTCTGCTTCACGAACAGCAGCGGCCGCGCCTCATCCGTGGATCCCGGCAGCGGAACGCTGATCCGGTACTCGTTGGCGATGGGCTTGAAGACCTGCTGGACGAGGAGCCGGTCGGCCGACGCGAGCTCCGCGAGAACGCTCTGCGCATCTGCGGGCGTGACACTCATGTCCCGATCCTAGTGAGAACAGCCAGGACTATCAGAGACGGCCTCGCGGCACCGCCAGGCGGAGAGCGGCGCCCCCGACCAGCCCCAGCGGTCGCCCGCATCTATTCCAATGGAACGTGGTGGTAACAAGCCGATTGACGCAGGCGTAGAGCGCTCGTCAAGCGGTCCGCAAAGTCACGCTGCCAGCCCAACTGGCGACCTCCTCCCTAGCGAAGGAGGTGGCCGTCTCGGTCCCGGGGGGCCGCGAGTGCCCGCGAGTGCCCGCTCGTCGGAAAATGTACCCGTCTCGTACCCGCGCGACGCTAGCCAGCGTCTGAACAGACAACAGAAAGCCCAATTTGCAGGGCTTTCTTGAAGCCCTCTGACGGACTCGAACCGTCGACCCCCTCCTTACCATGGAGGTGCTCTACCAACTGAGCTAAGAGGGCACATTGCCCAGTCTACTCGTCGGCGAGTTCACCAAAAAGCGACGGGTGACCCCTGCGCTTTCGGGGTACCCGGAAAAGTTGACGGGTCAGGTATTCCGCCTGCGCTTGAGAGCCGCGGAGGAGGTTCAGATCTGTAAGCTGTTCTGACAACAATCTAAAACGGCGTCGGGATGCTTATCGCGGCATCCGTTCCACGACCTCACGCTCGTGGTTGTGAGAAGCTGGCCGGCCAGTCGAGGTTCTTGAGCAGACAGCGCGCGAGTTGTGAGCGCTGCGGTGAAGAACCGACCCGCCCGTCTGGCGGAGACTCGGGTTCAGTTCGCCTCGAGATTAAGCCCGGTCGTCGAGTTCGGTGACGGTCTTCGTCCTTGTCCTTTCGCGGCTCGGCTTCTTCTTGTGACCCTTCGGCTTCGTTCCTTGCCGCAAGCCACGCAGACCGTGACCTCAATCTCTCGCTGGTAGAGCTGGATCCACTCGTGACGGCCGACTCTGCACGCGTATGTCTTCGGCATCGTTCCCCCTTCTAGCCGCAGATCCCACAGTAACCAGGGTACGACTTTCAGCCCGCCGCCACCAGCGTGATGGGATTACGGGCCGCGATCGCAGAAGGGCATGCGGCCCGGCCTTCAGCGCGAAGCGGTTGCGCTACCGGCGGAGCCGGTGGCGAGCACAATCACAGAGCTGATCTGGGAGCGGGTCGTTGACTCTCCGAGCGGGTTGGAGTGGGGGCGGGAGGATTCGAACCTCCGTAGGCTGAGCCGACGGGTTTACAGCCCGTTCCCTTTGGCCGCTCGGGCACACCCCCGGGGGGCGGCATTGTAGCTACGGCAGCTCGAGCGGGAGCTCGAGCTCGACGGCCTCGACGGCGTCGGCGACCTCGTCGAGGCTGAGAAAGGCCTGCGCGAGGTTGGGGTCGAAATCCTTGCCGGACATGGCGTGGATCTCGTCGCGGGCGGCCTGGATTCCGAGCGCCTCGCGGTAGGGCTGGTCGTGGGTGATCGCGTCGAAGGCGTCGACGATCGCGAAGATCCGGGCGGCGATCGGAATCTCGTAGGCGCGCAGCCCGCGGGGGTAGCCCCTCCCGTTCCAGCGCTCGTGGTGGCAGGCGATCACCTCGCGCGCGAGGCCGCTCAGCGCCGGCACGGGCGCGACGATGCGCTCGCCGAGCCACGGGTGCTCGCGGATCTCGTCGACCTCGACCGGGGTGAGCGGCCCCGGCTTGATCAGCGTCGAGCTCGGGATCCCGATCATCCCGATGTCGTGCAGGCGGAAGCCGAAGGCGAGCTGGGGGTCGAGCAGGAGCTCCGGCGCCACGTGCTCGGCGAGCGCGAGCGCGAGCCGCGTCACCCGCTCGGTGTGGGCCGACGTCTCGCCGAACTCGCCGCGGCGGTAGTCGTGCAGCTCGAGCGCGCGCGAAAGCGCCTCGACCGTCGCCTCACCTTCGGTGACGGCGTCAGCCTGGAGTGTCATGGATGTCGGTTCGCTTTCAGCCACAGGAAGCGGGTTCCGCGTCGATCGCGGTCCCGAGTGAGCATCGGCTCCGGAGGGGCCTTCGTCACTCCCCCAATTAGGGGGTACCCGTCGGACGGCGAATCCCCCATTGCCCCTCGAATGGGGGACTACCCCTTTCGGGGGTGCCGAGGTAATGTGCGATCACCGATTCTGTTCGGTATGCGGCGGTGTACGACTATCTCGCGAGGCCCAGTGCTGCTCAAGCGACCCATCAACCTGCGCGACGAATCCGGAATCGCCCTCGTGATGGCGCTCGGGATCATGCTGGTCCTGACGATCACGCTGACCACGGTGATCACCTTCACGGCCTCCGGTGCGCGCGACTCGCAAACGTGTCAACGCGGGTCAGCAAGGCGGCAGTCGCTGGCGGAGGCCGGCGTCAACAACGCGGTTGCCGTCCTGAACGCGAATTATCCTGGCACAGCCGCGTTCCCGGGCAACTCTGCGCTGCTCCCTACCCGCACGACGCCCTATGACGGCGGAAGCTGCACCACACCGCCGATCAACAATTGCGTCACCTGGGGAGGAACGCTGACCGGGCCTCTGGTTGGTTCCGCATGGAGGTGGGAGTGGCGGATCACTTCCACCGGCGCGGTCAGAAACCCGACCGGTCCATCCGCGGGCCTGGTCACGCGCACGGCGAGGGCGGTCGTCCCGGTGGTCATCCCGCCGACCACCCCGGCGAGCCCGAGCGGGCCGCTGAACTTCCTCTACGCAGGAACCGACCTGGCCTTTGAACAATCGCTCGATGTCTTGGCTCCGGTCTACGCGGTTCGGGACCTCACTCTGTCGAACTCGGCCACGATCAAAGGAGCAGCGCAGAAGATCGCGGTCGGCCGTGACCTCTACCTCACGAGCCCCCAGAATCAGATCGGCTTGACCGGGGGCGGCGACCCGCGGATCGGCGAGGTGCACGTCGTCAACAAGTGCTCGTCGAAGGCGAACTCGACGCTCCATACCTGCGGCCCGTCGAACGCGCAATGGGACACGGACAAGATCTTCGCCACGGTGCACGACAACGTGATCCCGGCCAACTTCATCTCCTGGATCCCAACGCTCACGTGCTGCGCGCCCTACGGGGGCACGATTGCCCCCGCGGGGACCACCAACCCGAGCAACATGGGCTTCTGGTATCAGAATTCGGACCTCGGGCCTTTCGCGCCGTGCACGTTCACGAACGGGACGCCACCGCCCTTCAAGTTCGATACGGCGACCGGTGTGGCCGACAACTCGATCAACCTGAGCGCCACGCCCACGACGGCGATCAACCTGACGCCGGGGGCGTCCTACACGTGTCAGTCGAGGGCCGGCAGCACGATTCTCGGCGAGCTCTCCTGGAACGCGAGCACGAAGCTGCTGACCGTGAAAGGGACGATCTTCATCGACGGCAGCGCGTACATCTCCCCGGGCGGAACAGCTAGGTACATCGGCCAGGCGACGATCGTTCTGTCGGGGACCTTCGGCATGAAAGGGGACAGCATCTGCGCGAGCTATGCGGGCGCGTGCAACTACACGGCGTCGTCTCCCTGGGATCCAAATCTCGCCGCGCTGATCATCGTTGCCGACGGCGTCACCGGCGGGGGCGGAGGGCAAGGGCAGGGGAGCGACTTCGATCCGGGCGACGGGATCCACCTCAAGACCGCCGATTTCCAGGGCGCCCTGATCGCGAACAGGAACATCAGGACCGAGACGACGACGCAGATGCAGGGCCCCATGATCAGTGTCTATAACTCCGTCACGGCGGGTCAGAGCAACGATCTGATCTTCCCTCCGATCGCCTTCGCGCCGTCCGGGGGCGGCGGGGTCGTCGCCGATCCGCCGAAGCCCGCGCTGCTGGCGCCGCGGAACTTCTCGGGCGGCTAGGACGATGCGCCGGATTCCGACAACGGATTTGGGATCGAAGCCCCACGCCGACGAGACTCGCGTATCGGAGGAATCGCCGTGAACCAGGACCTCAACAAGACAAAGCATTCTGCCGATCCGCCTCGCATGGATTTCGACTCCATGCTGCACACGGCCGTCGACCGCGGCGCGAGCGACATCCACCTCAAGGTCGGCCAGCCGCCCGTGATCCGGCACGACGGCCACCTGCAGCCGCTCGAGGGCTGGCCCGCGCTCACGACCGGGCATCTCGAGGCGACCCTCAAGGAGGTCGGCGCAGCGTCTCCGGCGCGCCTCGCCGCGTTCGAGGAGACCGGCGAGCTCGACCTCGCCTACCAGCGCCCGGGCCTGCCCCGCTTCCGCGTCAACGCCTTCCGGCAGCGGGGCGAGATCTCGTTCGCGCTGCGCGTGATCCCGAGCGAGGTTCCGAACTTCGGCACCCTGCGGCTTCCACCGGGGGTCGAGCGTCTCGCCGAGGAGCACCGTGGCCTGGTCCTCGTGACGGGCGCCACCGGCTCCGGGAAGACGACCACGCTCGCGTCGATCATCGGGCACATGAACCGGTCGCGACGGCAGCACATCGTCACGATCGAAGATCCGATCGAGATCCTGCATGCCGACGACGGCTGCATCGTCAACCAGCGCGAGGTCGGGCTCGACACGGCATCGTTCCACGAGGCCCTGCGGCGGGTGCTGCGCCAGGATCCGGACATCATCCTGATCGGCGAGCTGCGCGACGCCGAGACCGCCGAGACAGCGCTGCAGGCGGCCGAGTCGGGGCATCTCGTGCTCTCGACGATGCACACGGTCGACGCATCGGAGACCGTCGGGCGCCTGGTCGAGTTCTTCCCGGCGATCAAGCAGCCGCAGGTGCGCGTCGATCCTCGCCGGCGTGCTCAAGGGCGTCGTCAGCCAGCGCCTGCTCCCGCGGGTCGGCGGCGGACGCGTCGCGGCGGTCGAGGTGATGATCTCGAACAGCCGAATCGCCGAGCTGATTCGCGAGAACAAGCCCGAGTACATTTCCGAGGCGATCGCGGACGGCATGTTCTTCGACATGCAGACGCTCTCGACTGCACTGATCGCCCTCGTCCTCAGCGGCGACGTCGATCGCGAGACGGCGGCGAATGCCGCGCCCAACCGCCACGATTTCATGATCGCGCTCGATCACGCTCTCAAGGAACAGGCGGTGGGAGACGATCGCAGCCGCGGAGCAAGAGCGTGGAGGCGAGCTCCGCTGCGCCGGTTCTGATGATCCGGCCGGATCAACATCGCTGCGGATCGCGTGACCGGGCAGGAGGCGAGATCCGGAGGCGGCTCGTCGGGAAGACGGCGTCACGATCGTCGGAGTACTGGTCGTGTCGCAATTCTCGTCGTCGTCATCACTGCCATGACAACGCTCTTCGTGTCCGCGTCCACCTCTCACATCGATCAGCCGAACCGGGTTCAGGCGCAACAGGAGGCACGGATCGCGCTCGACGCCCTTCGACGGAGATCCGTTGCGCAAGAAGCTGACGGCGCCGTGACGACGGCCTCCCCCGCCACTGCCTGGTCGGCGCCCGCCACGCCGGCCTCGTCGCTGACGATCGAGCTCGGCTCGTATTGTCCGACCGCTGCGGGACAGACCTACGTGACCTGGTGCACGCAAACGGTCGTCGCGTCGGAGCGGTACGCCCTCTGGCGCCATCCGGGCCTGGCTCCGGCCAGTTGTGGCGCAGTCGGCGGGGTGCGAAAGCCGACCATCTGACCAGCGCCGCACCCGTTGCAGCGGGAAGGTCTACGTCGCTCCGGCGGGAGGCGGGAACTCGGCACGCTCACGATCACGCTGCCCGTCGATCTGACCCCCAAGAACGGAGACACCCGGCAGCGGTACACGCTCAAGGACGACATCGCCCTCCGAAACACCCCGGAGCTGATGTGAACCCCGCCCTCGCCGCCATCGCCTTTTTCCCGGCACTCGCGCTCGGTAGCTTTCTGAACGTCGTCGTGGCCAGGGTCCCGCTCGGACGCTCAACGGTCAGTCCCGGCTCCGCGTGCATGAAGTGCGAGGCGAGCCTCGCGTGGTACGACAACATCCCGCTGCTCTCCTACGCGCTGCTGCGCGGGCGCTGTCGCTCGTGCGGAGCGACCATTCCGTGGAAGTACCCGGTCGTCGAGCTCACGACGGCGCTGCTCGTCGCGGCCTGCTTCCTCGTCTTCGGCTTCACCTGGGACGCGGCCGTCGGCTCGCTCTTCTGCGCCGCGCTCGTCGTCGTCTCGGCCACCGATCTCGAGCGCCGGATCATCCCGAACAAGATCGTCCTGCCCGCAGCGGCGATCGTCCTCGTGGCGCAGACGCTGCTCTACCCCTCGGTCGAGTGGGCGCTTGCCGGGCTCGGCGCCGCGGGGTTCCTGTTCCTGGCCGCGCTCGCCTACCCGGCCGGGATGGGGATGGGCGACGTCAAGCTCGCGCTCCTCCTCGGCGTGATGCTCGGGCGGGTCGTTCCGGTGGCGCTGATGGTCGGCATGGTGAGCGCGCTCGTGCCCGCGGTCGTCCTCCTCGCCCGGCACGGCCAGGCGGCTCGCAAGATGGGCATCCCGTTCGGCCCGTTCCTCGCCCTCGGCGGGATCGTCGGGCTCTTTGCAGGGGAATGGCTTCTCGACGCGTACCTGAGCCTGCTCTAATGAAGGCACCCGAGATGAATCTCGACAACCAGCCAGACCTGCGGCTCGTCAACGACCAGGACGGAGACGCGGACGGGCCGTCCTCGGCGGGTGTCGAAGAACGGGGTCACAGCGAGCTCGTCGCGGACGTGATCGGCGAGACGGGGCTCCTGCCGCCGGACACGATCGCGCAGGTGCGCACCCGCTCGATCGGAGGCACCTTCTCCCAGGCGCTGATCGACGAGGGCTTCGCGAGCGCGCTCGGAGTCGCGCGGACGCTGGCCGAGCAGTACCACCTCCCGCTCGTCGACCTCGCCGTCGCCGGCGTCGACACCGAGGCGTCGAAGGCGATCGCCCTGCCGGTGCTCGAGCGCGTGTGCGCGATTCCGTTCGCCAGCGACGGCAACACGATCAAGCTCGCGATCACCGACCCCCAGAACGTGCGCGGGCTGGACGAGCTGCGGCTCGCGACGCGCCGGCCGATCGAGTTCTACGTCGCGGCGAAGAACGACGTGCTGACCGAGCTGCGCCGGCTCTCGCGCGCCGCAGAGGCACTCAACGCAGCCTTCGTCACCGACGCGGCCGCGGCGGCCGACGACATCTCGGACGAGGACGATCTCGAGGCCGACGACGGGATCTCGGACGCGCCGCTCGTCCGGCTCGTCAACTCGATCATCTTCCAGGCCGCCGAGGAAGGCGCGAGCGACATCCACGTCGAGCCGCAGGAGCACGAGCTCGTCGTCCGCTATCGCATCGACGGCGTCCTCCACGTCGCCCAGAAGATCCCGAAGCGGCTCACGGCAGGCGTGACCACGCGCCTGAAGGTGCTCTCGAAGCTCGACATCGCCGAGCGGCGCAAGCCGCAGGACGGCCGGATCACGCTGACGGCGGCCGCGGCCGGGCGCCAGCTCGACATCCGCGTCGCGACGCTGCCCACCGTGGAAGGCGAGACCGTCACCATGCGGCTGCTCGACAAGTCGCGCGAGGTGCCGACGCTCGAGTCGCTCGGCCTCTCGGAGGAGATGCGGACGCGGGTGTCCGCGATCCTCGCGAGACCGACCGGCGCGCTCCTCGTCACCGGCCCCACCGGCTCCGGCAAGTCGACGTCGCTGTACGCGGCGCTCGCCGCGATCAGCCGTCCCGAGATCAACATCATCACCGTCGAGGACCCGGTCGAGTACCGGCTCGGCGGGATCAAGCAGGTGCAGATCAACCCGCGGGCCGGACTCACGTTCGCGACGGCGCTGCGCTCGATCCTCCGCTCCGACCCCGACGTCGTGATGGTCGGCGAGATCCGCGACGGCGAGACGGCGCGGATCTCGATCGAGGCGGCGCTGACCGGCCACATGGTCCTCTCGACGCTGCACACGAACGACGCGCCGTCGGCCCTCACCCGGCTGAACGAGATGGGCGTCGAGCCCTTCATCACCGGCGCCGCGGTCTCGGCGGTGCTCGCGCAGCGGCTCGCGCGGAAGCTCTGCGTCTACTGCGCCACCTCGTACGAGCCGAAGCTCGACGAGCTGCGCGCCCTCCACGTCGACGAGGACATCGTCGCCGCGCTCGCGGGCTCGACGTTCCGGCGCAAGGCCGGTTGTCCCCGGTGCGGCAACACGGGCTACCGCGGCCGCGTCGGCGTCTTCCAGCTCCTCGAGATGACGGGGCCGCTCGAGCAGCTCGCCTCCCAGAACGCCCCTCGCGAGGCGATCGACCGTGCCGCGCACGTGGAGGGAATGCGCTCGCTCTGGCACGACGGCGTCGGCAAGGTCGCGGCCGGGATCACCACGGTCGAAGAGCTCGCGCGCGTCTGCACGGTCTGATCGCTGACTGCCTGACCGCCTGACCGAACGATCCGTCGCAGATCACCCGTCCGGGGGGCGCTCCCGTTACGGCGCCTCCCGATACTAGGCGCATGGAGCCTGCGGCCTCATTGATGGAGCTTCCGACCGCCTCGTGGCAGGTGCAGCGCGACGGCGCGCCGTTTGCGAGCGTGGTCACCCGCGCAGACGAATCCGGCGTCGTCGTCGCCACGCAGGTGTTCGGCGGCGAGAGCGACGCCGAGCGGATCCGTCCGTACCGGTTCCCCGATCTCGCGGCCGCGGAGACGTTCGTGAGCGACCTCGTCGCCACCTTCGCCTACCTCGGCTGCCAGGTCGCTCGAGCCTAGCGCTCGGCCTGATTCCAGGCAGGAAGGCGGCCGGTTCGGCCGAATTCGCGCTTCGAGCCGGCCGAATACCCCTTCTGAGCGGGTCGAATACCCCGAATGGGGGTGGCCGCATCCCTCGCGGTGAGCGATACCTCATTAGTCCGATCCACCCGGCCCCACCTGGCCTGACCAAGGAGCATTGCATGAACAAGTTGCGGCAGCGGCTCGCGCGTGAGGAAGGCTTCACGCTGATCGAGCTGCTCGTTGTCATCGTCATCATCGGGATCCTGCTCGCGATCGCAGTCCCGTCGTACCTCGGCTTCAAGGATCGCGCGAACGAGAAGTCGGCGGCGGCCGAACGTTCGCGCGGCGGTCCCGTCCGTGGAGGCGTACTACGCGGACAACAACAACTACACCGGCATCACGCTCGCACGATCCTGAGGAACGAGCTACGACTCCGGGCTCGGCGCGACGGTCGTCGTCACGAGCCGACGGCGGGTGCGTACTGCATCAGCTCGACGTCGGGTGACTACGACGGGAGCGTCTCCGGCCCCGGTGGCACCATCACGAGCACCAAGGCGAACGCCGTCTGCACGTAAGCACCGACCCGCTGCGCCGAACGAGCGCGCATCGGATCGGCGGGAGGGCGCGGCGCGAGCCACGCCCTTCCGCTCGCTCGTCTCCGTCGTACGTCCAAGGACGCGGAGTCGAAATCACTCAAGGCAACGCCCGTCAGAGCCGAAAAGGAACCTAACTGTGGCAACTGAAGTTCATTCGATCGACGATCTGCTCGCGGTGATGGTCGAGCGCAACGCGTCCGACCTCCACATCGCAACCGGCTCGCCGCCCGTGATCCGCGTCAACGGCCGCCTCGAGCGCCTCGCGGCAGTTCGACAAGCTGACGCCGGACGACGCGCGCACGCTCATCTATCGGATCTGCTCGACCGAGCAGCAGAAGTTCCTCGAGACGAAGCGCCAGCTCGACTTCTCCTACTCGATTCCCGGGCGTCGCCCGCTTCCGCGTCAACGCCTACTTCCAGCGCGCCAGCCTCGGCGCCGCCTTCCGTTTGATTCCCGCAGGTGATCAAGTCGCTCGAGGAGCTCGGGATGCCGCCTCGCCTCTACGACCTCGCCGACAAGCCGCGCGGCCTCATTCTCGTCACCGGCCCGACGGGCTCAGGCAAGTCGACGACGCTCGCGTCGCTGCTCGACCGGATCAACGAGACCCGGAACGAGCACATCCTCACGATCGAGGATCCGATCGAGTTCCTCCACTGGCATCGCGGCTGCATCGTCAACCAGCGCGAGATCGGCCCCGATGCGACCTCCTTCGCCGACGCCCTGCGCTCGGCCCTCCGCCAGGATCCCGGACGTGATCCTGGTCGGCGAGATGCGCGACCTCGAGACGATCGGGACCGCGCTGACCGCCGCCGAGACGGGGCACCTCGTCTTCGCGACGCTGCACACCCAGAGCGCGCCGCAGACGATCGACCGAATCATCGACGTCTTTCCCGCCGAGCAGCAGGGCCAGGTTCGCGTGCAGCTCGCGGCGTACCCTCCAGGGCATCGTCACGCAGAATCTCCTGCCGACGGCCGACGGTGCCGGCCGGATCGCGGCCCTCGAGATCCTCATCCCCGACGACGCGGTGCGGAACCTGATCCGTCAGGCCAAGGTCGAGCAGATCTACTCCGTCATGCAGACGAGCTCCGGGCGGGGCATGCAGACGATGGAGCAGTCGCTCGCCGACCTCGCTCTGCGGCGGGTCGTCACCGCGGAGATGGCGATGTCCCGCTCGACGCGCCCGGATCAGCTGCGCGGCCTGCTCGAGCGCGGCGGCTTCACCGACTTCCCGACCACGAAATCCTCGGACAATGGCCTGCTCATGGCTACGGAGGTGTAGGCATGGTAGACCTGAAGAAAGAGATCAAGCTCTCGGACCTGATGCCGCGGCGCAAGCCGAAGGCAGGCGCCACGAAGACCGTCAGCTCCCGCAAGGACGGCTGCAGCGCCGCCCCTCGAAGCGCGAGCTCGTCGGCCTGAAGGTCGGCGCCTCGCAGATCGCCGCGGCGCGGATCATGAACAACGGCTCTGCGAATCTCGTCCAGCTCGCGCGCGCAGCCACTCGATCGCGGCATCGTCGTCGGCGGCGAGGTGCGTGACGTGCCGGCGCTCGCGCAGGCGCTCGACAGCTTCTTCGCGGAGCAAAAGCTTCCCCGTCGTGGAGTCCGGCTCGGGCTCGCGACGAATCGCATCGGCGTCCGCGCCTTCGACGTCGACGGAATCGCCGACGAGCGCCAGCTGGCGAACGCGATTCGCTTCCGCGCGCACGAGGCGGTGTCGATTCCGATCGACGAGGCCGTGCTCGACTACCACGTCATCGAGGAGACCCTGGACGACGACGGGTGCCGTCTCGCAGGCGCATCCTCCTGGCCGCCGCCTATCGCGAATCGATCGACCGCTACATCGAGGCGGCCAGGCCGCGAAGATCGAGCTCTACGGGATCGATCTCGAGGCCTTCGCCCTGCTTCGCGCGGTCGGCACTGCACCGCCGCTCTCCGAGGGCGAGACCGCACGCGCGACCGTGTCGCTGTCTCACTCGGTCACGATCGCACCACTCTCGCGATCTCCGACGGCTCGGTCTGCGAGTTCACGCGCGTCCTCGAATGGGGCGGCGGGAAGCTCGAGCACGCGATCGCACTCGACCTCGGCGTCACGCCCGACGAGGCCTTCGAGCTGAAGCTCGCGGCCTCGCTGGAGCCCGACGCCGACGCCGAGAGGCAGGATCCACGCGCAGTTGAAGGTGCGCGAGGCCATCCGCGGCGAGCTCCAGAAGCTCTCCCGGGAGCTCGTTGCCTCGCTCCAGTTCTACCAGAGCCAGCCCGACTCGCTGGCCATCGCCGAGATCCTGGTCTCGGGCGGGACGAGCCGGATTCCCGGCTTGCCCGAGGAGCTCGAGCGCCTATCCGGCGTTGCGGTCCGGCGCGTCGGACCCGCTCAGCCAGGTTCGCTCGCCAAACGAGATGCAGGCGCGGGATGACCTTGCGTCGCTGACAATCGCGATTGGATTGGGGGTCGAGGCCTGATGCGTGCAGTCAACCTACTGCCGGAGGAACTACGGCCCGGAGCTCGCTGGGCTTCGGTAGGCCGTGGGGCCTCGGCTCGCCACGTCCTCGGAGGCTCGGGTATCGCCGCCGGCGTGCTCGCGCTCGCCTTCACGGGTCTGCTCATGCACGAGCGCGGCGTGGTGGACGATCGGCGGAGTGCGCTGCACGACGTCGAGACACGGCTGGTCGCAGCGCAGGCCCAGGCCGCAGAGGTCCAGGCGACTCAGGCGGCGACCGCGGCTCGCCTCGCGGCCATGCGCACCGTCGTTTCCCAGCGGATCGCCTGGGAGGACGTCCTGCGCGACCTCTCGCGCGTCCTGCCTCGCGGAATCGTCCTCCAGAGCCTCGATCGCGACATCGCCCACGCTGACTGCGGCGCCTGGCGCAGCGCTCGCCGTCGCGCCGGCCGGCGCGATGCCCACTGGCTTCACGGTCACCGGCTCCGCCGACTCGCAGGCCAGGGTCGCGCTCGTCCTCGACCGGCTCGCCCTGCTTCCGTGGCTCTCGGACGTGACGCTCCAGTCGAGCGTTCGCGGATCGGCGCGAGGGGAACACGCCCGTGCAATTCACGATCGGAGCAAACCTCAGCTCCGCAGGAGGTCGATGATGATCGAGCGCCTCAACGGACGCGCAGCGGTCGGAATCGCCGCGGCCGGCCTCCTGCTCGTCGTGCTCGTCGGCTGGTTCGGTGTCGTCGCGCCGCAGCGGTCCAAGGCGGCAGAGCTCTCGACTCCAGATCGAGGAGGCGGAGATCCAGCTCGAGGTCACCCAGGCACTCGTCGACGGTCCGTCTCTCCGCCTGAGCACCGCGCAGCTGGCGACGCTGCGCACGGCCATCCCGGACGAGGTTCGGATGTCGCAGCTCCTGCGGCAGCTCTCCAAGGCCTCGGCCGACTCCCAGGTCCGGATCCTCGGGATCACGCCTGCCATGCCGGTCGCGGATCGGCGGCGCCGACGTCGTCCCGATCAACGTCGGGATCGAAGGCCGCTACTTCGGGATCCGGGAGTTTCTCCGGCGGCTGCGCACTCAAGCCGACCTCCGGAACGACAAGGTGCGCGCCTCCGGGCGGCTCTTCGCCATCGACTCGGTCACCTTCACCGGAGCCGACGCGCCCGCCAACACCGGCTTGATCAACGCGACGCTCGCCGTGACCGGATTCGCCTTCGGCCGCCCGGTGGTCGTCCCGGCAGACGGCGCCGCCGCCGACGGCACTCCGGTCGGCGCGGCCCAGGTCGATCCGCCGGCCGCCGAGGCCGCGACTCCGTGAGCACGAGGGCGGACAAGCGGCGGGCCGATGCGGCCGCCGCGAAGCAGCGGCGCCAGAAGGTGATCGCCTTCGGCGGGCTCGGCGTGCTCGCGATCCTGATGGTGATCCAGGGCCCGAAGCTGCTCGATCAGCTCGGCGGCTCGGAGACCCCGGCCCCGGTCGCCGCACCGGTCGCAACCCCGGTCGAGACCGCTCCGAGCGAGCACATCCCGCCGCACGCTCCGCTTCAACGGATCCGGCAGCGACCCCTTCGCCGCGCCGCTCGCATCTCCAACAACGATCCCGCGTCGGTCAGCTTCGACACGCCGGCCGGTGCGAGAGACCCGTTCCAGCGCGGCGGCGGCTCCAGCCCGCGCCGGGAGCTCGCCGCCCGTTGCGACGCCGAAGCCCGCGCCGCAGCTGCTGCCCAAGCAGATCGTCATCGGCACGCCGACTCCGGGCGCCGTCGGCAAGCGAGGCTGGATCGTCGTGCTCGCCTCGATCCAGACCCGCGTGGGGCGCGCGTACGCGGATCGCTTCGCCCGCCGCGTTCGGAGCGACGGGCTCGGGACAGTCTCCGTGCTCAACTCCTCGAACGCGGAGGCCGCTCCGCTCGGGCTACTGGGTCGTCTACACCGGTCCGTTCGCGACGCTCGGCGAGGTTCAGCGCTCGGCCTCCCACGTGCGGGCGTTCGGCTACCGGACGGCATACGTCCGCGAGATCCTCCGGTACTAGGAATCGGCGATGGGTTCTCGCGTCCGCGAAGAGGCAGGGATCGGGCTCATCGAGCTCCTGATCGCGATGACCGTGATGGCGGTCGCCGTCTTCGCGCTCGTGGCCGGGCTCACCTCCGGCGTGGAGGCGACCAAGCGGGCCAGCAAGAGCTCGACGGCGGCCACGCTCGCCGACAAGCGGATGGAGTCGTACCGCCGCGGCACGTACGCGGCGATCGCCTCAATCGCCGGCGGCGCAGGTCGCCGCCGACGGCCGCACCTACTTCGTCACGTCCGACCTCGACTCTGAGCTGCCTCTTCGGCACGATCAACCTGTCGGCGACACCACCCTGCCCGAACGGCGCCAACGGCCTCAAGAACCGCCCCTTGAAGCGCGTCACCGTCACGGTGACGGGACGGCAACTCCGCCGAGCGCCCCGCTCCTGATCACCCAGACTTCGACGTTCGACGAATCCACCGGCTCCTGACCCGCGACGCGTAAGGACGAGACATGGCTGCCTTTGCATACAACGCGATCAACGCCCAGGGCCTCGAGAGCTCGGGGATCATCCACGCCCCGGACACCACGGCTGCGACCGAGCAGCTCCAGGCGCGCGGCCTGCTGGCCCGCTCGCTCTCGGAGCGCGCGGCGGCCGGCGAGGGCGGGGCGCGCGGGTCGGTTCAAGAAGGTCAAGCCGAAGTCGCTTCAGATCTTCGCGCGCCAGCTGGCGACGATGATCGAGGCGGGGGTGAGCATCGTCGCGGCGCTCGTCACGCTCGAGGAGCAGACCGACGACAAGTACCTGAAGGAGACGATCGGCGAGGTCCGCTCGGACGTCGAGGCGGGGATGGTGCTCTCGCGGGCGATGTCGCGCCACCCGAAGGTGTTCAACCGGCTCTTCGTCTCGATGGTCGAGGCGGGTGAGTCGTCGGGAACGCTCGACGCCGTCCTCGACCGGGTCGCGACGCAGATCGAGAAGGAGACCCAGCTCAAGCGCCGCGTCAAGGGCGCGATGGTCTACCCGGCCGTCGTTCTCAGCTTCGCGACGCTCGTCCTGATCTTCATGCTCCTCTTCATCGTTCCGGTCTTCGAGAAGGTCTTCGCCGACCTCGGCGGCGAGCTGCCGCTGCCGACGAAGATCGTGATGACCCTGTCCGATGCGCTTCGCAGCTACTGGTTCATCATCTTCCCGATGCTGTTCGGGATCGGGTGGGGCCTGCGCAAGCTGAAGCGCACCGAGAGCGGCCGCCAGAACTGGGACCGCTTCAAGCTGCGCGTCCCGATGAAGATCGGCGACGTCGTCCAGAAGGTCGCGCTGGCGCGCTTCTCGCGCTCGCTCGCGACACTCGTCGCGGCGGGCGTGGACATCATCCAGGCGCTGGAGATCACGGGCCAGACGGCCGGCAACTGGGTGATCGAGCGCTCGCTTACCGACGTCCGAACGCGCGTCCACGAAGGGGCACGGATCAGCGCGCCGCTGATCGAGGATCCCATCTTCCCGCCCATGGTCGGGCAGATGGTCAAGATCGGCGAGGAGACGGGCGAGCTCGACAAGATGCTCGGCAAGATCGCGGACTTCTACGAGGACGAGGTCGACGCGAGCATCCAGTCGCTGACCTCGATCATCGAGCCGATCCTGATGATCGGCGTCGGAA
>CAWEPD010000008.1:0-32609 GCA_963810875.1 uncultured Gaiellaceae bacterium
CGGCGGGACCTCACCGAGGCTGTCGGTGGTGTGATCACCGGTGAACAGGTCCTCGAGGGTTGCGGTCGCAGCCGGGCTGGAGGTCACCGTGTCGCCGCCGGCGCGGTGGACTGACGAGGTCGCCCCTGATGCCCCGAGGAAGGGCCAGTCGTCCTCGGCATCCTCTCCCACGGTCGAAACGGACACGGGCACCGCTGTCGCAGGTGCGCCCGCGACCGGCTTCTCAGGCACGACCGGCTCGGCGGGGGCGGGCTCGACACGGGCTGCAGGAGCAGCCGCGGGCGTCGCGGACCCCCCGGCGGGGTCTTCTTGGCAGCCGCCTGCCGAGCCGCGGCCTCGCGGGCCTCACGCCGGGACATCGGCACGCCGGGGGCAGGTTGGGAGGGCGCCGGCGTTCGCAGATCGTCGCCGCCGTGCGCACCGTCGTCACCGGCGCCCCGCCGCTGGCGCGCGTCGGGGAGCCTCGCCGAACAGATCCGCGAACGGATCGTCGAACGGCGACGTGGAATCGGGCATGTTCAGGCGGGCTCCTGGGCCTGGGGGACGGGTGATCCGGCGGGCCGTCCGGTGCTCTTCTCGACATCCAGTGCCTGCTGCAGCAGAACGACGGCCGCGACCTGGTCAACAATGCTACGAGAAGAACGCTGGGATCTGCCCGAATCGCGCAGAGCCGCATGCGCGGAAACCGTGCTGAGGCGTTCATCGACGAGTCGGACGGGCACGCCGGATGCCTGTGCCAATGCGGCCGCGAAGGCCCTCGCATCCGTCGTGGATGCAGTGTCCTCGCCCCGCATGCTCAGCGGCAGCCCGACCAGGAGCTCGCTGGCTCCGTGCTCCTCGGCGAGTGCCACGAGGCGCGCGATGGAGCCGTCGTCACGGGGCACGGTCTCGACCGGCGTCGCGAGCATCCCGTCCGGATCGCACCGCGCGACCCCCACCCGGACCTTGCCGACGTCGATTCCGAGCCGGACGCCCCTTCGAAAGCCGGTCACCGGGATCCGAGCGCGTCCTTCACGGCGCCGAGCGCCGCAGGCAGCGCGGAGAGGTCGGTGCCGCCGCCCTGCGCCACATCGTCGCGGCCCCCGCCACCGCCGCCCAGCGTGGTCGCCGCGACCTTCGCGAGTGCGCCCGCGCGGGCGCCTGCGGTGCGGGCGGCATCATTCGTGGCGACGATGACGACGGGCCGGCCGTTCAGCTCAGCACCGATCGCGACGACGCCGGCATCCGAGCCGAGGCGGTCGCGGACGCCCAGAGCGAGCGAGCGTACGTCGTCCGCGGATGCGGCTGCGCCGATGCTCTCCACCACCACGCGATGCGGTCTATCTGCACCGCGCCGGCGGCGAGGGCCGGGATGCGGTCGGTCAGAGCCCGGGCCTCGAAGGCGGCGATCTTCTTCTCCGCGGCTTTGAGGCTGGCGGCGAGCTCCGCGATCCGAGCGGGCAGCTGGTCGCGCGGGGTCTTCAGCGTCGTGGTGAGCTGCGAGACGATGGCGCGCTCGGCGGCCAGGTCGCGGAACGCGTCGAGTCCGACGAGCGCCTCGACACGGCGGTTGCGGATGCCCCGACCGACGACTCGCCGACGAGATTGACCAGTCCGATCTCCGCGATCGAGGAGACATGGGTGCCGGCGCAGAGCTCGCGCGACCAGGGACCGCCGATGTCGACCATCCGAACCGTGTCGCCGTACTTCTCGCCGAAGAGGGCCATCGCCCCGAGGGATTTCGCCTCGTCGAGCGAGACGACTCTCGTCGTGACCTCCAGGTTGTCCCGGACGGCGTTGTTCGCGATCTCCTCGATCTCCGTACGCGTCTCCGGCGACAGCGCCTGCCCCCACGTGAAGTCCAGGCGCATGTAGCCGGCGCGGTTGAGCGAGCCCGCCTGCGTCGCGCTCCGGCCGAGCGTGTCGCGGAGGGCGGCGTGCACGAGGTGCGTCGCGGAGTGCGCCTGACGGGCGGCGCGGCGGTTCACAGCATCTACGACCGACGTGGCCACCTGACCCACCACCACCTCACCGGAGGTGACCTCGACCGTGTGGCTGATCAGCCCGGGCACGGGCTTCTGCACATCCAGGACGTCCAGCTCGTACCCCGGTCCGACGATGATGCCCTTGTCGGCGACCTGACCGCCCGACTCCGCGTACAGCGCGGTGTCGTGCAGGATGATCTCCGCGATCTGACCCTGGATCGCGCGGTCGACGGCGACGCCGTCGACGATCACGCCCAGCACCGTCGACTCGGTCTCCAGGTCGGTGTACCCGGTGAAGACCGTCTCGCCCTTGCCGCGGAACTCGCGGTACACGCTGTGGTCCGCCAGCGCTCGCTTGCGGGATCGCGCGTCGGCCTTCGCGCGGGTGCGCTGCTCGAGCATGAGCGTGTCGAAGGCCGCGCGGTCGACCGACAGGCCGGCCTCCTCGGCGATCTCAAGGGTGAGATCGATCGGGAATCCGTAGGTGTCGTGCAGGAGGAACGCCTCCGAGCCCGCGATGGTGGTCCCGCCGGCACCCTTCGTCTGGCTGACGGACAGGTCGAGCGTGGCCGAGCCCGCCGCGAGGGTGCGCAGGAACGTCTCCTCTTCGGCGAAGGCGTACGCCGACAGCCGCGGGTACTCGGTCTCCAGCTCCGGGTATGCCGCCTTCATGGCATCGCGGGACGCGGCGAACAGGTCGGGGAAGGTCGGGCCGTCCACGCCCAGCAGCCTCATAGAGCGGATGCCGCGACGCATCAGGCGGCGGAGGATGTAGCCGCGCCCCTCGTTGGATGGGGTCACCCCGTCGGCGAGGAGCATCAGCGATGAACGCACGTGATCGGCGATGATGCGCATGCGAACGTCGTCGCCGTGGTCTGCGCCGTAGCGACGGCCGCTCAGCTCGGATGCGAGGTCGAGGACGGGCCTGACCTGATCCGTCTCGTACATGTTCTGGACGCCCTGCTTGATGAAGGCGATGCGCTCCAGCCCCATGCCGGTGTCGATGTTCTTCTGCGGCAGCTCCCCGACGATGCGGAAGTCGTACTTCGAGGTCACATCGTCGATCGCGTACTGCATGAAGACCAGGTTCCAGATCTCCACGTACCGGTCGTCGTCCGTGACCGGTCCCCCGTCGACGCCGTATGCAGGACCCTGGTCGAAGAAGATCTCCGAGCACGGGCCGGCTGGGCCGGGCAGGCCGGTGCTCCAGTAGTTGGTGTCCTTGTCGAGCCGCTGGATGCGCTCCTCGGGAAGCCCGGCGATGCGCCGCCAGAGCGCCGCCGCCTCGTCGTCGTCCTTGTAGACGGTGACCCACAGGTCCTGGGGATCGAACCCCAGGCCGCCATCGGCCTCCGACGTGGTCAGCAGCTCCCACGCATAGGTGATCGCGCCCTCTTTGAAGTAGTCGCCGAACGACCAGTTGCCGAGCATCTGGAAGAACGTGCCGTGACGCGGCGTCTTGCTCGACCTCTTCGATGTCATTGGTTCGGATGCACTTCTGGATGTCGGCTGCCCGCGGGTAGGGCGCGGGGACGACCCCGCTCAGATACGGGATGAAGGGGACCATCCCCGCCACCGTGAAGAGCAGCGCCGGGTCGTCGGTGACCAGAGACGCCGAGGGCACGATGGTGTGGTCGCGCTCCTCGAAGTAGCGGAGGAAGCGGTCGGCGAGCTCAGCGGTCTTCATGGTGTCCTCGAAGAACGACGGTGCCCCCGGGAGGGACACCGCCTGGCGGGTGGGTCAGTCAGTGAGCTTTTTCGCCGCGGATCTCGCGGACTGGACCGCATCGGACGCCGCGTCGGCGGAGGCGTCCACAGCGTCGGCGGCGGTGCTCTTCACCGCGTCGACGGCGTCGGAGGCCTTGTCCTTAGCCGTTCCGTACGCGTCGTTGGCGGCATCCTTCACGCCGTCCACAATGCCGGAGAAGCGCGCTTCCTGCTCACGGTAGGCGTCGCCGATCCGATCGGTGAACTCCATGATGCGGGCGTCCACGTCCGCAAGGACCTCATGGCCGCGCGGGTCCTTATTCATGAGGTGCGCGGCGACGAAACCGCCGATCACGCCGAGCAGGAACCACAGGAGGTTTCTCATGTCACCACTTCCTCATCCGCAGGGGTGCGGCCTGTGCCCATCGTAGGCGTGTCTCGATACGCTCGCTGGCGCTCGCTGCTCGAGAACCGAGTGTATCGGCGACGCGAAAGGGCGCCGGGTGACCCCGACGCCCTTCTGCTTCGGTCTTTGAGAACGAAGCGAGACGAATCGCTATCGCGCCGTGTCTCGATACGCGGCTTCGCCGCTACTCGACAACCGCTACGTCGCGCTATCGCGCGGCGTGTCTCGATACGCGGCTTCGCCGCTACTCGACAACCGCTACGTCGCGCTATCGCGCGGCGTAGTACTCGACGACGAGCTGGACGTCACCCGTGACGGGGACCTCAGCGCGCTTCGGGCGACGCACGAGACGCGCGTGCAGCTTGTCGAGCTCGACCTCGAGGTAGCCCGGAACCGGGGGCAGCACCTCGGCGTGACCGCCGGCGGCTGCGACCTGGAAGGGCTCAGTGCCCTCGCTCTTGGCCTTGACGTGGATGAGCTGACCCGGCTTCACGCGGAACGACGGGCGGTCGACGGTCTGACCGTCGACGAGGATGTGGCGGTGCACGACGAGCTGGCGGGCCTGCGCGGTGGTGCGGGCGAAGCCGGCGCGCAGAACGAGCGCGTCCAGGCGCATCTCGAGGAGCTCGACCAGGTTCTCACCGGTCAGGCCCTGCGTGCGGCGTGCTTCGTTGAACGTGTTGCGCATCTGCTTCTCGCGGATGCCGTACTGCTCGCGCAGACGCTGCTTCTCACGCAGGCGGACGGCGTAGTCGCTGTCCTGCTTGCGCTTGGTGCGGCCGTGCTCACCCGGGGCGTAGGGACGCTTCTCGAGGTACTTGGCGGCCTTCGGCGTCAGCGGGATGCCGAGCGCGCGGGATAGACGGACCTTGCGGCGGTCCTGGGACTTCGTGGGCACTGATGTGTCCTTCCAAACTGACATGGCCGCGTCTTTCGCGGCTCATGGACGTATCTCCGGCCCTTCCCGTTCGGCGCGCACGTCGGGGCGCAGCTGAAGGTGTGTTGGGGGAAGGAGATACCCGAAAACTGGGTTTCGAGCCGGTCCAGCTTATCAGGTCGTCCTTGCCGGGCCGTTCAGGAGCCGAGGATGCGGCGGATCTTGTCGAGGCGAGCCTGGACGTCCCGCTCCTGGCCGTGGGTGGTGGGCTCGTAGTACCGCTTTCCGGTCAGCTCATCCGGGAGATACTGCTGCGCCGCGACACCGACATCGGAATCGTGCGGGTACACGTATCCCTTGCCGTGCCCCAGCCGCTTGGCACCGGGGTAGTGCGCATCGCGCAGGTGGAGCGGAACGCGGCCGAATCCTCCGGCGCGCACATCTGCGATGGCCTTGTCGATGGCGAGGTAGGACGCATTCGACTTGGCGGTCGTTGCGAGATAGGCGGTCGCCTCGGCGAGCGGGATGCGGCCCTCCGGCATTCCGATGAACTGCACGGCGTCAGCCGCCGCGACGGCGAGGGGCAGCGCCTGCGGATCGGCGAGTCCGATGTCCTCGGCCGCGGAGATGATGAGCCGGCGGGCGATGAAGCGCGGATCCTCCCCGGCCTCGATCATGCGTGCGAGGTAGTGCAGAGCGGCGTCGACATCGGAGCCGCGGATGGATTTGATGAAGGCGCTGATGACGTCGTAGTGCTCGTCGCCCTGCCGGTCGTAGCGCAGCAGCGCTCGGTCCACCGCATTCGCCACGTTGTCCGCGGTGATCTCGATCGGCCGCGTGCTCGCCGCAGCGTCAGCACCATCGGCGTCGGCTCCGGGCTCATCGGCCGCGGGCTCAGCGAGGGATGCGGCCGCCTCGAGGGCTGTCAGCGCGCGGCGCGCATCCCCCGAGGCGAGCCGCACCAAGGCGTCGCGCGCCTCGGGTAAGAGCGTGACGCTGTCGCCGAGTCCACGCGGGTCGGCGACAGCGCGATCGACGAGCATTCCGAGGTCTTCGTCGGTCAGGGGCTGCAGGGTGAGCAGAAGCGACCTCGACAAGAGCGGTGAGATCACCGAGAAGGACGGGTTCTCGGTCGTGGCGGCGATGAGGACCACCCATCCGTTCTCGACGCCCGGTAGAAGGGCATCCTGCTGGGCTTTCGTGAAGCGGTGGATCTCGTCGAGGAAGAGGATCGTCGACTGCCCGTACAGATCGCGCTGCGTCAGCGCCTCCTGCATCACCTCGCGCACGTCGCGCACGCCCGCGGTGACGGCGGACAGCTCCACGAAGCGGCGCCCGGAGGAGCGCGCGATCGCCTGGGCGAGTGTCGTCTTGCCGGTGCCCGGGGGCCCCCACAGGATCACGGATGCCGCGGTAGCCGTCGACACCTCTGGGCGGGCGAGCAGCACCAGCGGCGATCCCGGACGCAGCAGATGGGACTGTCCGGCGACCTCGTCGAGCGACGTCGGCCGCATCCGCACCTGACGCCCGCCTGGCCGAATCCGTACTGGACGATTCCGCCCGAGCAGCAGCAGTGGCGGCGCCTCTCCCGGATCGTCGGCGGCGGCGTCGTCTGGACGCCGGTCACGATCGACACCCGCACGAGCACGGTCTACTTCGGCACGGGCTCGGGAACGCCGAACTTCTACCACGAGCTCCATCCAGGCCCGAACCCGCGTGCGAACTCGTTGATCGCGGTCGACCTGAACACCGGCAGGCAGCGCTGGTGGCAACAGCTGGTCGCGAACGACCAGTGGAACTACGACGTCGCTCAGCCGCCCCTCGTCTACGACGCGCGGATCGGCGGCAGGACGCGCCGGATCGTCTCGGTCGCGACCAAGGAAGGCGTCTGGTTCGCGTTCGACGCTCGCACCGGCGACGCCCTGCACGAACGGGTGAAGGTGATCGACCGCGTCGAGCACCCGCCGCTCCGGCCCGGCGAGCCCGTGACGATCTTCCCGTCCGCGCTCGGCGGCGTGAACTACTCGCCGGCCTCGTTCGACCCGGCGACCGGCTACGTCCTCAACGCGGCCGCTGAGACCGCCGCCGTCCTGGTCCAGGACAAGCTGACGCCGACCCAGAAGCGGCGGAAGCTGATCCAGGGAGACGTCTTTCTCGGGCTCCAGAACGGGAACTTCGGCGCCTCGCTCGCGAGCTGGCGCGACCATGGCTCGATCAGCGCGATCAACGTCGCCACTGGGCGCCGCGTCTGGAAGTTCCAGACCCCGGAGCCCGAGCGCGGCGGGGTGACGACGACCGCGAGTGGGCTCGGATTCGCGGGCGGCGGCGACGGCGTCCTCCGGGCGTTCGAGGTCAGGACGGGGAGGGTGCTCTGGAGATTCCAGACGGGCGCGCCGATCGCAGCCGGCCCGACGCTCTACCTGAACGGCGGCAAGGAGTACCTCGCGATCACGGTCGGCGGCACGCCGACGTCCTCGAACGGCGGCGTCGCGGCGGAGCTCCAGGTCTTCGCGGTCGGCGGCAACCAGCGGCAGTCACGCGCCCCTGACGCGGCGACCCGCTCGGCGTTCGCGGCTGCCGACGCGCCGAGAGTCGTCTCGACGCCTTCGACCGCGCCGGACGTCGTGCGCGCTCCGGTCGCGACGGCGCAGGCATCAGGTACGCGACTCACGACGGGAGCTCCGATTCCAGTCCGGGCCTGGCTTCCCTCCGGCGACAACACCCGTCCCGCCCGAGGGCGGCTGCTCGTCGGTGGCCGCCCGGTCTCCGGTGCCCGGATCTCGGTCGACCGCTACGTCCTCCCGCGGGCGACGGCCGCCGACGGCGCCTTCACAGCCCCCGTCGACGTCACCGTTGCGCGCCGTCACCTCGTCAGGGTCGTCGACGTCTCGAGAGCCAGGGTCGGCGGGCGCGCGCTGTCTGCCGCGGAGCGTGCCGCGGCTCGCGCCGTGACCGGCGGTTTCACCGTCGCCTATCCGGTCGGCGACCTCCGCGCGACCGCCGGGAGGAGCGGCAGCGTCGTCGTCACGGGGCGGATCGCGACGCGCGGCGGCTTCGCGCCCGCAGGCGTCAGCCTCTTCACCTACCGGCTCTCGGGCCGGATCACGGGAGCGGACGGGAGGCCGGTCGCCGGCGCGACCGTGGTCACGCGAACCGTCGACCGCGACTTCTGGACGTTCTCGGAGCCCTCGGATGCGAGCGGCAACTACACGTCGTTCTTCGCCGCTTCCGACAAGTCTCAGGCCGATCCGGTGCCGCTCAGCGTCCAGGTCGCGCTCGGGCCCGTCTCGTATTCGTCCGGCCTCGTGGCGACGGTGCCGTTCAAGCGCCTCCGCAGCGCGCGGTTGGACATCCAGCTCCCGGCCCGTGTCGGCGGCGTTCTGCCGCTCCCCACCTCGTCCTCGTACGTGGGCGCCGTCTATCAGGGGCTTCTCGTCGGCGCCTCGATCGGCGGGCGCGTCGTCAAGCCGCTCGCGGCGCAGTGGCCGGACGCGAGGGGACGCTTCCGGCTCGTTCTCCCGGCCTCGGCGCGCGGGAAGACGGTGAGCCTCTGGCAGAGCAGCTTCCAGGCGTTCTCGACCTTCCCGGCGAGGCCCGGCGGCGCCGTCGACCTCCGCACCTGGCCGGTCGGCCTCTCGCCGCGCGTCTCGACCGGAACCGCGCGGGTGCGGCTCCCCGGCTAGCGGGGTCGGGCGGCGGGCGCCGTAGCGCCCGCGAGGAGGGCGATCAGCGCGCAGAGGCCGACGACGGTCCAGAGCGCGAGCGGCAGAGAGGTCGCGTCGGCGAGGAAGCCGAGGAACGGCGGGCCGACGAGGAACGCCGAGTAGCCCACGGTCGAGACCGCGGCGATCCCGGCTCCCGGGGAGGACGTGCGGGCGCCGGCGGCGCGGAAGACGGTGGGGACGACCGTGGCCAGGCCGGCCCCGAGGCAGGCGAAGCCGAGCACCGCCACGGGCGTGGTCTGCACGACGAGCGCGGTCGCGAGGCCGACGGCGGCGAGCGCCCCAGACGCGCGCGTCAGCCCGACGGAGCCCCAGGCGGCGGTGAGCCGGTCGCCGGCCAGCCGCCCGATCGTCATCAGCGCCGAGAAGGCGATGAAGGCCACCGTCGCAGCGCCCTCGCCGGTCCCGATCGTGTCGTTCAGGTAGACGCCGCTCCAGTCGGCCGCCGCCCCCTCGGCGAAGAGGACGGCGAAGGCCAGCACGGCAAGCGCGGTGAGCGCGGCCGTGGGGCGGCCGTACACCGGCCCGGTCTCGACCCGGTCGACGTCGCGGGAGAGGAGCGTCCGCCCCGACCAGGCCGCGATCGCGGCGATCACGAGGGCCGCGCCGGTGAACTGGGCGAGCGGCTCGATCCCGGCGGCCGCCGCCAGGCCACCGGCCGCAGCTCCGACGAGGCCGCCGAAGCTGAACGAGGCGTGGAAGGAGGAGAGGATCGGCCGCGCGTACCGCTCCTCGACCGCCACGCCGTGCGCGTTCATCGCCAGGTCGAGCATCGCTCCCGCCCCGCCGAGCGCCGCGAAGGCGAGCCCGAGCCCGAGCAGGGAGGTCGCGAGCGCGGGCAGGGGAAGCGTCACGGCAACGGCGACGAGCGCAGCGCGGGTAACGCGGCGGCTGCCGAGCCGCGCCGACAGCCAGCCGGCGAGCGGCAGCGCCACGACCGCGCCCGCCGCGACGCCGAAGAGCGCGAGCCCGAGCTCGGACTTCGTCGCGCCCAGCCCGTCCTGAAGGGCCGGGATCCGCGCCACCCAGCTTCCGTACGACGCGCCGCTCGCGAAGAAGACGACGGTGACGGCGGTCCGGGCGGCGCGCGGCATCAGCCCACTCTGCCGATCGCCGAGAAGCGGCGTTTGCGGCCGTGTCCGGGGCCAGCCCCTGGACGTGTCCGTCGGAGGCTCACCGGCTGCGCGAGAGGGGTCCGTGGCGGAGCGTCGAACGGCCTTCTCATGACCGCTCGGAGGAAGAAGCGACCGCTGCGGCCGCGCACGCCCTCGCGCGTGAAGAAGCGGAGGACGAAGCGCCGCGGCTCGAGCTCCCGCGCGCTGCCGCATCAGCATCCGGAGCTCGTGGGCCTCGTTCTGGTGGCGCTCGGGCTCTTCCTCGCGTCGCTCCTCTATCTCGGCTGGGCCGGCGGGCTCGTCGGCGAGCGGGTGGAGACGGGGCTGCGAGACCTCCTCGGCAGCGCGGCCTACGCTGTGCCGCTCGTGCTCGCGGTCGTGGGGAGCCTGATGCTCTTCCGGAGCGCCCTCGTCGGCGTCAAGCCCTTCCGGCTCGGCCTGGCAGTGGCGCTCGTCGGGCTGATGACGACGCTCGGCTCACGCAACGGCGGCTTCGTCGGCGACGCCTTCGGAGGCGCAATCGCCGCCCTCCTCGGGGGGAACGGGTCGTTCCTCGTGGGGCTGACCGCGCTCCTCGCCGGTGTGCTCCTCCTCACCGGCGCCTCCGCGGGCGCCTTCCTTCGCCACTCCGGGCACCAGCTCCGCCGCGCCGGCAGCGCCGCCCGCAGCAGGATCGAGCGGGAGAGGCTCGCCGGCCGGAGCCAGGAGTCGCTCGCGCCGCCGCCCGCACTCGCGCCGGCGCACGAGCCGCCGGTCGACGTCGTCCACGACTATCCGGACGTCGTCTCCGAGGAGGCGCCGCCCCTCGTGCTCGACGATGAGGCGACCGCGGAGAGCTGGCAGCCGCCGACGTTCGACGTCGACCGCCCCGCAGCCGAGTACGTCCTTCCGGACAGCAAGGTGCTGAAGCGCTCGCCTGCGGTGACCGGCGACACGACGAAGTCGAACGCGCGAACGGCCGAGGTGCTCGTGAGCGCGCTCGCCAACTTCGGCGTCGAGGCGACGATCGTCGGCCAGATCGCCGGGCCCCGCGTCACCCGCTACGAGCTCCAGCTCGCTCCGGGAACGAAGGTCTCGAAGGTCGCCGGCCTGAAGGACGACCTGAGCTACGCGCTCGCGACGACGGAGATCAGGATCCTCGCCCCGATTCCCGGCAAGCAGGCAGTCGGGGTCGAGGTGCCGAACCTCTCGCCGCGGATCGTCACGCTCGGCGACGTCTACGACGACTTGCCCGGCAGCGCCAGCCCGCTCGCCGTCTGGCTCGGGAAGGACATCTCCGGCAACGCCGTGTGGGCCGATCTGGCCCGGATGCCGCACATCCTGATCGCCGGCACGACCGGGTCGGGCAAGTCCGGCTGCATCAACACGATCCTGACCTCGATCCTGCTCCGCTCGACCCCGGACGAGGTCCGGATGATCCTGATCGACCCGAAGCGGATCGAGCTCAACTACTACGAGTCGATCCCGCACCTCCTGACCCCGGTCGTCTCGAACCCGAAGGAGGCGAGTGCCGTCCTCGCCAACGTGGTGGCCGAGATGGAGCGCCGTTACGAGCGCCTCTCGATCGTCCGGGCGCGAAACCTGCCCGAGGCGAACCGGGCCTTCAGGGCGCGCGGCGAGGAGCCGCTCCCGTATCTGCTGGTCGTGATCGACGAGCTCGCCGACCTGATGATGACGAGTCCCCAGATGGTCGAGGACGCGATCATCCGGCTGGCGCAGAAGTCGCGCGCCGTCGGGATCCACCTCGTGCTGGCGACCCAGCGGCCCTCGGTCGACGTGATCACGGGGATGATCAAGGCGAACGTCCCGAGCCGGATCGCCTTCGCCGTCTCGAGCATGACCGACTCGCGGGTGATTCTCGACGGCTCGGGCGCGGAGAGCCTACTCGGGCAGGGCGACATGCTCTTCAAGCCGCTCGGAACCTCGCGCCTGCAGCGCGTCCAGGGCGCCTACGTGAGCGAGGACGAGGTCGCGCTCGTCGTCGAGCAGTGCCGCCACCAGCGCGAGCAGGAGCTCGATGCGACGCTGCTCGAGGCCCCGGAATCGCTCTCCGACGACGACCTCGACGCCCACGACGGGGACTTCGATCCCGACGAGGATCCGCTGCTCGAGAAGGCGATCGAGATCGTCGTCCAGACGCAGACGGCGTCGGTCTCGTTGCTGCAGCGGCGGCTCCGGGTCGGCTACACCCGGGCCGGCCGCCTCGTCGACATGCTCGAGCGCCGCGGGATCATCTCCGGCTACGAGGGCTCGAAGCCGCGCCGCGTTCTGGTCGACGAGGCCGAGCTCGAGCGCTTCGTCACCGCCTCCTGACGACCCCCGCCGGGCGCCAAACGTAAGGATCTTTCGCTCGGCGCCAACTTGCGGTCTAATCAGGCGTCCAAGACTCGCGGTGGTTGTGATTCCTAAGGAGGGTATGTGAAGGCACGCAAGTTCATGCTGCTCATCGCGGCAGCGCTCATCGCCGTCGTGACGCTCGTCGTCACCGGCACAAGCTCGGCCCGACCCGCAGCCTCGGCTGCTTCGCCCACGGCCTCGACGGCAGCGGCGCAGGCCCCGTACAGGGTCGCGCTCGTGACCGACATCGGCGGGCTCGACGACCGCTCGTTCAACTTCCTCGCGAACAAGGGGCTGAACGACGCGAAGAAGAAGCTCGGCGTCCAGGGCCGCGTCTTCATCTCGAAGTCGGGGGCGGACTACATCCCGAACCTGACCAACGCCGTCCGCCAGTACAAGGCCGACCTCGTCATCGGCGTCGGATTCCTGATGGCCGACTCCATCGCGACCGCCGCCAAGGCGTTCCCGAACACGAAGTTCGCCATTATCGACAACACCGGCCTTTCGAAGGGCCTCAAGGGAGCTCCGACGAACGTCCGCGGCCTGCTCTTCCGTGAGCAGGAGGCCGGTTACCTCGTCGGCTTCCTCGCCGCCAAGCAGATCACGGCGAAGCCGTTCGGCGGCAACCTGATGCTCGGTGCGGTCGGTGGGCTCAAGATCCCGCCTGTCGACCGGTTCATCGCCGGCTACTACGAGGGCGCCAAGAAGGCGAACCCGAAGGTCAAGGTCGTGCACGCCTACTCGCAGGACTTCGTCGACCAGGCGAAGTGCAAGGAGCAGGCGCTGAACATGATCGCGAACGGTGCGGGCGTCGTCTTCCAGGTCGCCGGCCAGTGCGGCCTCGGCGTCCTCTCGGCGGCGAAGGAGCGGGGTGTGTTCGGGATCGGCGTCGACGCCGACCAGGGCTACCTCGGCCAGCACGTGATGACGAGCGCGACGAAGAAGGTCGACGTCGCCGTGTCCAGCACGATCGCCGCCGGGAAGAAGTTCGGCGCCAAGCTGCCCACCAACCGTGACGTGATCTTCGGCGTCAAGTCCGGTGGAGTCGGCTACGGCAAGATCTCGAACCGGATCCCGGCCGGCCTCAGGGCCCAGGTCGCGGCGATCCAGAAGCAGATCGTGTCGGGCAAGATCGTCGTGCGGGCGCAGGCGCCCCCGGCGACGACCGGCTAGGCGTTAGGCAACTGTAAGACCTCGGGAGGGGTGGGTTTCCGAACCCGCCCCTCCCGGTAAGCCTTCCGTAGATGAGCCTGCGACGCGTCCTCCGGTTCTCGCTCCTTGCGGCTCTCATGACGGCAGTCGCGCTCCTGGCTGGTTGCGGCGGCGACGACGAGGGCGACGCGGGGGGGACGACCGAGGCTCCCGTCGCGACGGAGACGACGGCGACGACCGCTCCGGCCGGCCCTTCGATCAAGGTCGGGCTCGTCACCGACATCGGTGGCCTCGACGACCGCTCCTTCAACTTCCTCGCGAACCAGGGGCTCGACCGCGCAAAGGAGCAGCTCGGGATCGAGGGCCGGGTGCTCGTCTCCCGCGCCAACTCCGACTACGTCCCGAACCTCTCCACGCTCGCGCAGCAGGACTACGACCTGATCGTCGGGGTCGGGTTCCTGATGGCCGAAGCGGTTGAGACGGTCGCCGGGAAGTTCCCCGACTCGAGCTTCGCGATCATCGACTTCTCTCAGGCGGCGATGGAGACGAAGCCCGCGAACGTCCGCGGCCTGCTCTTCAAGGAGCAGGAGGCCGGCTACCTCGTCGGCTATCTCGCCGGCCTCGTCGTCGCCGAGTCGGGTGGGGCGAACCAGACGATCAGCTCCGTCGGCGGCCAGAAGATCCCCCCGGTCGACCGCTACATCGCCGGCTACCAGGCCGGCGCAAAGGCCGCGAACGCGCGCGTGAAGACGCTGAACGGCTACTCGCAGGACTTCGTCGACCAGGCGAAGTGCAAGGAGATCGCGCTCAACCAGATCGCCCGCGGCTCCTCGGTCGTCTTCCAGGTCGCGGGCCAGTGCGGCCTGGGGGCGCTGAACGCGGCCAAGGAGCAGAACGTGAGCGGGATCGGCGTCGACGCCGACCAGGGCTACCTCGGCGAGCACGTGATCACGAGCGCGCTGAAGAAGGTCGACGTCGCCGTCTTCCAGACGGTCCAGGCGGTTCAGGACGGTAGCTTCGCGGGCGGCGAGGACTCGGTCTTCGATGTCGCCTCCGGCGGGGTCGGGCTGGGGGAGATCGCGGCGAGCGTGCCCGCCTCGGTCGTGACGAAGACGAAGCAGGTGCAGGAGCAGATCGCCGCCGGCGAGATCACGGACATCCCGGAGACGGTCCGCGGATCGTAGTTCTCCCCGGCCTTCCGTCCGGGCGTCATAGAATCCCGCCGGTGGACGAGCGGCCCGTCGTACTCGAGCTTCGCGGGATCACGAAGCGCTTTCCGGGCATCGTCGCCAACGACGACGTCAGCCTCGACCTGCGCCAGGGCGAGGTGCACGCGCTCCTCGGCGAGAACGGCGCGGGCAAGTCGACGCTGATGAACGTCCTCTACGGGCTCTACACGCCCGAGGAGGGGGAGATCCGGATCAAGGGCCGGCCGACGCGGATGGGCTCGCCGAGCGACGCGATCGCAGCGGGGATCGGGATGGTCCACCAGCACTTCATGCTGATCCCGGTGATGACGGTGGCGGAGAACATCGTGCTCGCGAACGAGCCGACCCGCGAGAAGGTGCTGCTCGACTACGACGCCGCCGCCCGGCGCGTCCGCGACCTCTCGGACACCTTCAAGTTCAGGATCGACCCGACCGCACTCGTCGAGGACATCACGGTCGGCCAGCAGCAGCGGGTGGAGATCCTGAAGGCGCTCTACCGGAACGCGGACATCCTCATCCTCGACGAGCCCACCGCGGTGCTGACGCCGCAGGAGGCCCATGAGCTCTTCGAGATCCTCGCGACGCTGACGCGGGAGGGGATGTCGATCATCTTCATCAGCCACAAGCTGAACGAGGTGACGGAGATCGCCGACCGGATCACCGTGCTGCGCCGCGGGAAGAAGATCGAGACGCTGCCGGCCGCCGGCGCGACCGAGGAGAGCCTCGCGCGACTGATGGTCGGCCGCGAGGTGCTGCTGCGCGTCGAGAAGGGCCCGCCGGCGCCGACCGAGCCGCTGCTCGAGGTTCGCGACCTGCGCGTGACCGACGACCGCGGGATCGAGAAGGTCCGAGGGCTGTCGCTCGAGGTCCGGGGCGGCGAGATCGTCGGGCTCGCCGGGGTGGACGGGAACGGGCAGACGGAGCTGATCGACGCGATCGCGGGCCTCCAGAAGTCGGACTCCGGCCACGTTCTCGTCGGCGGCGAGGACGTCACGAACGAGAGCGCGAAGGAGTGCCTCGACGCGGGGCTAGGGCACATTCCCGAGGACCGCCAGCGGCGGGGCCTCGTGCTCGACTTCTCGCTCGCCGAGAACCTCGCGTTGCACGACTACGACTCGCAACCGGCCTCCCGGTTCGGCTGGCTCTTCCCGAAGCGGCTCGTGGCGCGGGCGCAGACGCTGCTCGAGCAGTTCGACGTGCGCGGCGGCGGCCCGCAGACGCGGGCTGCCGGGCTCTCCGGCGGCAATCAGCAGAAGGTCGTGCTGGCGCGCGAGATCGACCGGAACCCGAAGGTGCTGATCGCGGCGCAGCCGACGCGCGGGCTCGACGTCGGCGCGATCGAGTTCGTCCACCGGCGCCTCGTCGAGGAGCGCGACGAGGGCCGGGCCGTCCTGCTCGTGTCGCTCGAGCTGGACGAGATCCTCTCGCTCTCCGACCGGATCCTCGTCATCTACGAGGGCGAGATCGTGGGCGAGTTCGCGCCGGGCGTCTCCGAGGAGGAGCTCGGGGTCGCGATGACGGGCGGCGGCCGCAAGGAAGCCGCGTGACGATCCGACCGAAGGTCGGCCTGACGGAAGGGCCGAGCGCGACGCCTCCCGAAGGCGGCGGCAAGGTCGAGAATCCGCGCCAGGGCGGCGACTACGCCCCGAGCGTCGCGTCCCGGCTCGCGATCATGCAGAAAGCCGGCGGAACCGTCGTGCCGCTTCTGACGACGCTCCTCGCGTTCCTGATCGGCGGCCTCGTCGTGCTGGCGACGACGGGGAAGAACCCGCTCACGACCTACAAGGCGATCTTCGAGGGCTCGGGGCTCAACTGGTTCCTCGAGGTGGGCTCGTACGAGATCGGGATCCCCTTCACCGAGTCGCGCGTCTGGTTTCCCTGGGACACGTCGTTCAACTCCCTCTCGGCGCTGAACCTCCAGCAGACGCTGATCGCCTACGTGCCGCTCGTGCTGACCGGCCTCGCGGTCGCGTTCGCCTTCCGCTGCGGGATGTTCAACATCGGTGGCCAGGGCCAGTACCTCGTCGGCTCGATCATGGCTGTCTGGGTGGGCTCGGAGCTGCCGAGCCTCCCCGGGCTCCTGCATATCCTGCTGGCCGTCGTCGCGGGAGCCCTGGTCGGCGCCGTCTGGGCCGGAATCGCCGGGTTCCTGAAGGCGACCGTCGGAGCGCACGAGGTGATCTCGACGATCATGCTCAACTACATCGCGCTCTGGATCGGCGTTTTCTTCTTCGGGCTCGGCGGGCCGCTCCAGAACGACAACCCGGGCGGCGAGTCCGTCCCCGTCTCGAACGACGTCCTCGACGAGGCGAAGCTGAACGTCTTCTGGGGCGATCCGCTGCTCCAGGGGCTCCACGTCGGCTTCTTCGTCGCTCTCGCCGCGCTCGTCGTCTACTGGATCACCCTGAACCGGACGACGCTCGGCTACGAGGTGCGCGCGGTCGGGTTCAGTCCGGAGGCCGCACGCTACGGCGGGATCTCGGTCGCGCGGAACTACGTGCTCGCGATGGCGATCTCCGGCACGTTCGCCGGCCTCGCCGGCGCGCTCGACATCCTCGGCTGGCAGTTCCGCCTGAACACGAACGACATCCTCACCTCCACGGTCGGCTTCACCGGGATCGCGGTTGCCCTGCTCGGCCGGAACACGGCAGTCGGCGTCGGTCTGTCCGCCATGCTCTTCGCGGCCCTGACCGTCGGGACGTCGACCCGGAACCTCGATCCGGAGATCTTCCGGCCGGAGCTCGCGTCGAACCTGACCGTCATGATCCAGGGCCTCGTCGTGCTCTTCGTCGGCGCCGACGTGCTGATCCTCTACCTGCTCGGCACCGGGAGACGGGCGCGGCGAAGAGCCGCCCGGGTTCAGGAAGAGGCTCAGGAATGAGCGGCCTGCTCGCGCGCCTGCCCCGCGGAGGCCGGGCCATCGCCTTCCTCGGCATCCTCGCCGGCCTCGCGGCGTTCTGGGTGGCGCTGCCGCCGCTGCACCTGCGCACGCCGATCGTGTCGGTCGTGCTCGGGCTCGTGGCGATCGGCCTCGGCGCCAACGCCGTCTCACGGGGGGTCAAGCGCCTGGGCTGGGGGGCCATCGTCGCCGGCGCCGCCGGGATCGGCCTCGGCTATCTCGCCACCCGGTCGAGCGTCGCCCACCTCGACCAGGTCGTCGTCTGGTCCGCGCTCTTCGCCGCGATGCTCCGCTATGCGACGCCGCTCGGCTTCGCGGCGATGGGCGGGATCTTCTCCGAGCGGAGCGGCGTCACCAACATCGGGCTCGAGGGGATGATGCTCTCCGGGGCGTTCTTCGGGATCCTCGCGGCCGACAAGCTCGAGTCGTGGCAGCTCGGGCTCGCCGTTGCCGCTCTCTCGGGCGCGCTCTTCGCCCTCGTCCACGCCTTCTTCGCGATCCATCTGCGCGCCGACCAGATCGTCGGGGGCTTCGCGATCAACTTCCTGGCGCTCGGGATCACGGGCTACCTCTTCATCGACATCTACGGCGGCGAGGGAACGCCGCCCGACGTCCCGGAGATCCCCGACGTCCACCTCTCCTTCCTGGAGGACTGGTACTTCGTGGGGCCGATCCTCGGGCAGCTGAACCTGATGATCTGGCTCGCGCTCGCGACCGTCGTGATCTCGTGGGCTGTGCTCTTCAAGACGCCGCTCGGGCTCCGGCTCCGGGCGGTCGGCGAGCACCCGCGGGCCGCGGACACGGTCGGGATCTCGGTCTACGGCACGCGCTACGCCGCTGTGACGCTCTCGGGCGCGCTGGCCGCCCTCGGCGGCGCCTACCTCTCGATCGGCTTTGTCAACTCGTTCAACCAGAACATGACGGCGGGGCGGGGCTTCATCGCGCTCGCGGTCGTGATCTGCGGGAACTGGCGGCCCTTCCAGGCGGCCGCCTTCGCGCTCCTCTTCGGCTTCTCGAGCGCGCTGGCGCAGCGGCTGCCGGCGTACTCCGAGTCGGCCGCGGTGCTCTTCCAGGCGCTTCCCTACGTGCTCACGTTGGTCGCGGTCGCCGGTGTGATCGGCCGCTCGATCCCGCCCGCAGCGGTTGGCCGTCCCTACCAAAAGCAATAGCGACGCGCCGCGGGGAGGTAGCGCGTGGCTTGCCGTGCTCGTCGGTCTGCTCTCGCTGGCCGCGTTGCCCGGGGCCATCGTGGCCACCCGCTGGTCGGAGGCATACGAGCTGCTCGACTCGGCGGCGGCGATTCCGGCCGCGATCCTGCTCGGAATCGTGGCGATCCTGCTCGCCCGCCGCGCTCGGGCGCGCGCCCAGCGGAGCCTGACGGGAGCCCGCGCCTCGCGCACTGCGAGGCTCGGCCGGCTGCTCGGCCTGGCCGGCCTACTCCTCGGGATCACCGGCGCGATGGCCGTCGGCGTCTTCCTGATCCTCTCCTCGGTCGATTAGGCCGTCGAAGCGGGGGCGGCTACCATCCCTTCGTGTTCGAGATCGGAAACAGCCTCCGCGAGGCTCGGTTGCGCCAGCAGGTCGACTTTCCGGAGGCCGAGCACGGGACGAAGATCCGGGCCAAGTACCTGCGTGCGCTCGAGGAGGAGCGCTTCGAGGTGCTGCCCTCGCATACCTACGTCAAGGGCTTCCTCCGCTCCTACGCCGAGTATCTCGGGCTCGACGGCCAGCTCTACGTGGACGAGTACAACTCGCGCTTCGTCGCCGGCGACGAGGATCTCCCGCTCCGCACGAGACGCGTGCCCGCAGACCGACGTCGGCGCAACGAGCGGCGTGAGTCGAGGGTCGTCCTGCTCGCGCTCGTCTCGATCGGGATCCTGACCGCGCTCGTGATCGCCGCCTGGCGCTTCGGGGGCGCAGAGCCACAGAACGTGCGCGGCCTGAAGCCCGCGACGAAGGCACCGGCTGCAGCCGCCCGGCCCAAGGGCACCGCGCGGGTCGAGGTGATCGCGACGAGGGGCGACTCCTTCGTCGTCGCCCGCCGAAGCAGCGCGATCGGCAAGGTCGAGTACAGCGGCACCGTCGAGCAAGGCCAGAAGCAGCGCTTCGTCGGGAAGCTCCTCTGGCTGCAGGTCCGCTCGCCCTCGCACGTGGTCGTGAAGCGAAATGGCAACCGCGTCAAGCTCCCGGCGGCCGTGAAGACCCGGGGCGTGTTCGTGACCGCGGACCGCATCTTCGTCGCCGATCCGTCCTAGGAAATTGCGCCCCGGCCGTCCCCGCGCGGTCGTGGTCGTGACGGGCAGCGAGCTCGTCCGCGGCGAGCGCACCGACCTGAACGGCCCCTTCCTCGCCCGGTCGCTGCTCGCACTCGGGCTCGAGCCCGCGCGGGTGAACATCGTCGGAGACGACCCCGCGGAGCTCGAATCGGCGGTTCGGGAGGCGGTGGCCGGCGCCGACCTCGTCGCGGTCTCGGGCGGGCTCGGTCCGACCCACGACGACCGCACGGTCGAGGTGGTGGCTCGGGTCGCCGGTCTCGCCCTCGAGGTGCGCCCGGAGCTCGAAGCGGAGATCGAGGCCGTCTCGCGCGCCGTCGCCGAGCGGATGCGGCGCGCCTACACCGACTTCGCCGGCGGCGTCCGCAAGCAGGCCACGGTGCCGGCCGGAGCGATCTCGCTCGGGCTGGCCGGTACGGCGCCCGGGCTCGTCGTCGAGGTGGCGGAAACCCCGGTCGTGATCCTGCCCGGCCCGCCGGCCGAGCTGCAGCGGCTGTGGCCGAACGCGCTCGCGACCGCGCTGGTTCGGCGGGCTCTCGACGGCGGCATTCCTCCGCTTCGGCGGACGCTGCGCCTCTTCGGCGCGGGCGAGTCCACCGTCGCGCAGGCGTTTGCCGAGGCGGGCGGGGACGGCGGCGGCGTGGAGACGACGATCTGTGCCCGGGACTTCGAGGTCGTCGTCGAGATCCTGGCTGAGCCGGCCGCGGAGGAACGCGCCGAGCGGCTGACGGCGGCGCTCCGCGAGAAGCTCGCACGCTTCCTCTACTCGGACGACGGCCGGACGGTCGAGCAGGTCGTGCTCGAGCTCTGCCGGGAGCGCGGCCTCAGCCTCGCCACCGCCGAATCCTGCACCGGCGGCCTGATCGTGGCCAGGCTGACAGCCGTGCCCGGCTTCAGCGAGACCACGCTCGGAGGGGTCGTCACCTACTCGAACGAGCTCAAGGAGCGCGAGCTCGGGGTTCCGGCCGAGCTGATCGCCGAGCACGGCGCCGTCTCGGCCGAGGTGGCCGAGGCGATGGCGAACGGCGCCCGGGAGCGGCTGGGCGCAGACGTCGCGGTGGCCGTGACGGGCGTGGCGGGCCCCGGCGGCGGCACCGAGGAGAAACCGGTCGGCCTCGTCTACTTCCACGCCGTCACACCGGACGGGAGCAAGGGCTCCTCGTTCAGCTTCCCGGGCGACCGGGACTCGATCCGCCGCCGCTCGGCCGTCGCCGCGCTCCACCTCGTCCGGCGACTGCTGCGTCCGGCGACTCTTGACACAGAATCGTGACGAAAGCGCAGGACCCGGGCGGCTAGCGTAGGCGCATGTCGTCCGATGCGACTGCTTTGCTTCTCCGTCTGCGCCGCTGGAATCTCGAAGCTTGGAGGCTGAAACGATGAACCGCGAGGAAGCTCTCGACGTCGCCCTCGGGCAGATCGAGCGAACGTTCGGAAAGGGCTCGGTCATGAAGATGAGCGACTCGGCCCAGGTGTCGATCGGAGCGGTCTCCACGGGCTCGCTCTCGCTCGATCTCGCGCTCGGCATCGGCGGCCTGCCCCGGGGCCGCGTGGTCGAGATCTTCGGGCCCGAGAGCTCCGGCAAGACGACGCTCGTCTACCACGTGATCGCGGAGGCCCAGCGCCGCGGCGGGATCTGCGCCTTCATCGACGCGGAGCACGCGATGGACCCGACCTACGCCAAGAACATCGGCGTCAACGTCGACGAGCTGCTCGTCTCGCAGCCGGACACGGGCGAGCAGGCGCTCGAGATCACGGAGCTGCTCGTCCGCTCGGGTGCGCTCGACGTCGTCGCGGTCGACTCGGTCGCGGCCCTGACCCCGAAGGCCGAGATCGAGGGCGAGATGGGAGACACCCACGTCGGCCTGCAGGCGAGGCTGATGAGCCAGGCGCTGCGCAAGCTCGCCGGCACGCTCAACCGCACCGACACGATCTGCCTCTTCACGAACCAGCTCAGGGAGAAGATCGGCGTCATGTTCGGCAGCCCCGAGACCACTCCGGGCGGGCGGGCGCTGAAGTTCTACTCGTCGGTCCGCCTCGACATCCGGCGGATCGAGACGTTGAAGGACGGCGCCGAGGCCTACGGCAACCGGGCGCGCGTCAAGGTCGTGAAGAACAAGGTCGCGCCGCCGTTCAAGCAGGCGGAGTTCGACATCATCTACGGGAGCGGGATCTCCTGGGAGGGGACGGTGCTCGAGGTGGGGATCGAGCGCAAGATCGTCCAGAAGTCCGGCTCCTACTTCAGCTTCGGCGACGAGCGCCTCGGCCAGGGCCGCCAGAACGCCGCCGCGTTCCTGAAGGAGCACCCCGACCTCGTGCAGCAGATCCTGGCCCGGATCCAGGCCGAGGCTCCGGCGGAGCAGATCGTCTCGGCCCGCCTGCTTCCGAGTCTCGCCGCCGAGCAGGCAGAGGCGAAGCTCGAGGAGCAGATCGAGTCCGACGCGAAGGCCTCAGCCGCGTAGCGGCCGGTGACCCGGCAGCAGGCCCAGCCGCCGACCGGCGTCGAGACCGCGCTGCGGGCGCTCCGAGCGCGCGACCACTCGGCCGCGGAGCTCGAGTCGCGCCTGGAGCGACGCGGGATCGCCGAGCCCGAGCAGCGGGAGACGCTCGAGCTGCTCTCGCGCCTGGGCTACGTCGACGACGAGCGCTTCGCGGCTCTTCGAGCGGCGGCTCTCGCGCGCACGGAACGGCGGCGACGAGCTGATCCGCGACGACCTGGAGCGGCGCGGGATCGCCGGTGACGCGATCGAAGCCGCCGTCGGTGGGCTCGAGCCCGAGGTCGACCGCGCTCGGCGGCTCGTGGCAGCGGAGGGGACGGAGCCTCAAGACCGCTCGCTACCTGGCCTCGCGCGGCTTCGCAGAGGACTCGATCGACGCTGCCGTTGCATGGGAGGACGACGAAGGAGTAGGATAGGCCGGGCTTCCATCTGACGTTTTTCCTGCATACCTGCGTTTTTCCGAAACCGGCCGCAACTGTCCACGAATCCCCTGAAACCGAGCGTTCCCGGCGGGACGAGCAAGCCGCCGGCGGCTGCGTGAGCTGATCCACCGAGACGAGAGCGACGGCCTGCAGGCCGAGCGCACGGATGTGAGCAACCGCGCCCGCGAAGGGACGCGGCGGATCGAACCCTTCGTCCCGGGAGGTCGGCGACCATGCTCACGCTCATCGCGGCACTCGTCGGACTCGCAGCCGGAGCTGCGCTCGCAGCCGCGTTCCTGATGCTGCGCAGCGGCTCCCGCGTGCATGTGGTCGAGCGGGAGGCGGAGGCGATCCGCCGGGAGACGCAGATCGAGGCGCGGGAGCATGCGGTGCGGCTGCGCACGGAGATCGAGGACGAGATCCAGGCGCGCAGGCTCGAGACCGTGAAGGTCGAGGAGCGACTCCAGGCGCAGGAGCGCGAGCTCGAGCAGAAGCAGACCGAGATCACGCGACGGGAGCAGGGGCTGGCCGACCGCGAGATCCACGTCCGGGAGCTCCAGGACGACCTCAAGGCCGCGAAGTCCGAGGCCGTCAAGGAGCTCGAGCGCGCCGCCGGGCTCACGCTCGCGGACGCAAAGCGCCACCTGCTCGAGCGCTCCGAGGACATGATCCGGCACGAGCTCGCACGGACGGTCCGCCAGCTCGACGAGGAAGCACGCGTCGAGGCGCGGCGCCGCGCGCGGAATCTCGTGGCCGACGCGCTCCAGCGGGTCGCCGCGAGCCACACCGCCGAGACCACGGTCAGCGTCGTCGAGCTTCCCTCCGACGACATGAAGGGCCGGATCATCGGCCGCGAGGGGCGCAACATCCGCGCGCTCGAGCACCTCACCGGCGTCGACTTCATCATCGACGACACGCCTCAGGCGGTCGTCCTCTCGTCCTTCGACGGGATCCGGCGGGAGGTCGCGAAGATGACGCTCGCGAAGCTGATCGAGGACGGGCGGATCCATCCGGCCCGGATCGAGGAGATGTACTACAGCTCGAAGGCCGAGCTCGAGGAGCACATCCGCCTCGCCGGGGAGCAGGCCGTCTTCGAGGCGCACTGCGGCGACCTGCACGAGGAGCTCGTCAAGGTGCTCGGCCGGCTCCGCTACCGGACGAGCTACGGCCAGAACGTGCTCAAGCACACGCTCGAGGTCGTCCACCTGACCGGGATCATGGCGAGCGAGCTCGGTGCGAGCGTCAAGACGGCCAAGCGGGCGGCACTCCTCCACGATCTCGGGAAGGCGATGACCCACGAGGTGGAGGGATCGCACGCGTTGATCTCGGCGCAGTGGGCGAAGCGCTACGGCGAGAGCCAGGGCGTCGTCCACGCGATCGAGGCGCACCACCACGAGGTGCAGCCGCAGACCGTGGAGGCGGTGCTCCTGATCGCCGCCGACGCGATCTCCGCCTCGCGGCCCGGTGCACGCGGCGAGAGCCTCGAGCACTACATCAAGCGGCTCGGCGCGCTCGAGGAGATCGCGACGCAGAAGCCGGGCGTCGCGAAGGCCTACGCGCTCCAGGCCGGCCGGGAGATCCGGGTGATCGTCGAGCCGGCCGAGGTCGACGACGACGCGGCGATCCTCCTCTCGCACGAGATCGCCCGCGAGATCGAGGATCAGCTCGAGTATCCGGGCCAGGTCAAGGTGATCGTGATCCGCGAGAGCCGCGCGATCGAGGTCGCCAAGTAGTGGACGCGACCGCGGCGGCACGCCGGTGGCTGGACGTGTGGGAGCGGGCCTGGCCCGACGCCGACCCCGACGCGATCGCAGCGCTCTATGCCGAGCAGGCGGTGTTCTATTCGCATCCCTTCCGCACGGCCCAGGCGCCCGCCGAATATGTCGCGTGGGCGTTCCGCGAACAGGAGGCTGCGGAATGCCGATTCGGCGAGCCGGTGGCCGCGGGGAACCGCGCGGCCGTCGATTGGTGGGCGGTGATCACCGATCGAGATGGAAGCCAGCAGACGATTGCAGGCACCTCGTTGCTGCGCTTCCGTGACGACGGACTCGTCGTGGAGCAACGCGACGTGTGGGCCGACGAGCCGGGCCGCCGCGAGCTCCCTGCCTGGGCTCCGGGCTAGACTGACCCGCTGATGAGGCGCTACCACGTCACCACGTTCGGGTGCCAGATGAACGCCCACGACTCGGAGCGGATCAAGGGGATGCTCGAGTCGCTCGGGCTCGGCGAATCCGCCTCGCAGGAGGCCGCCGACGTCCTCGTCTTCAACACCTGCACGATTCGCGAGAAGCCCGACCAGAAGTTCGCGGCTCACCTCGCGCAGGCGGCGGCGCTCAAGCGGGCGGATCCCGAGAAGGTGATCGCCGTCGGGGGCTGCTACGCCGAGGCCCAGCGGGAACGGCTCTTCGAGCTCTACCCGTACGTCGACGTCGCCTTCGGCCCGGGCTCGATCCCGCATCTCGGCGAGTGGATCGGAGCCGGCGGACACGCTCCCAGAGGCCGCTTCGGCAGCCACGAGCACTTCGCCGGCGACCTCCCGATGCATCGCGAGCGTCCGTTCAGCGCCTGGGTGCAGGTCTCGATGGGCTGCAACTCGAAGTGCGCCTACTGCATCGTCCCCGCGGTGCGCGGCCGGGAGCAGAGCCGCCGGCCGGGCGAGATCGTCGCGGAGGTGACGCGCCTTGCCGCGGACGGCGTCCGCGAGCTCACGCTCCTCGGCCAGAACGTCAACTCCTGGGGCCGCGACCTGCGGCCGACCCTCGAGACGGAGTTCGGCGAGCTCCTGCGCGCCTGCGACGCGGTCGAGGGGATCGAGCGGATCCGTTTCACGAGCCCTCATCCGAAGGACTTCCGCGAGCCGGTGATCGCCGCCATGGCCGACTGCGCGGCGGTCTGCGAGCACGTCCACCTGCCGCTGCAGTCGGGCTCGTCGCGCCTCCTGAAGGCGATGCGGCGCACCTACGACGCCGAGCGCTACCTGCGCCTCGTGGCCACGCTCCGCGAGGCGATCCCGGATCTCGCGCTCGGGACCGACGTGATCGTCGGCTTCCCCGGCGAGACCGAGGAGGACTTCGAGCAGACGCTCGAGGTGATCGAGGCCGGTCCGCTTCGACAGCGCCTACACGTTCATCTACTCGCCGCGGCAGGGCACCGAGGCCGCGACGCTGGCCGACCAGGTCGCGGACGAGCTCAAGCACGAGCGCCTGGAGCGCCTCGTCGCGGTCGTCCAGCGGATCGCGGCGGAGCGGAACGCCCAGCGGGTCGGACGCGTCGAGGAGGTGCTCGTCGAGGGAGCCAGCCGCACCGATGCGAGCGTCCTGCGGGGGCGGACTCGGCGGAACACAACGGTCAACTTCGCGGGAGCAGCCGCTCCGGGCGAGCTCGTGGACGTCCTGATCGAGGCTGCGAGCTCGACGACGCTGCGCGGGGCCCAGCACACTGCGGTCAAGGGCACGGCGGTCGCTGCGTGAAGGTCCTGATCACGGGCTCGTCCGGCCAGATCGGGACGAACCTCGCGCTCCGCCTCGAGTCCGACGGCCACGACGTCTTCGGGATCGACAAGCGCCAGAACACGTGGCTCGAGGGCGACGAGTTCCGCTACCTCCTCCAGGACCTCTCCGGCCATTATCCGGCCTTCCCCGGCGGGATCGGGGGCGTCGAGTATCCGGACACCGACCTCGTCGTCCACCTCGCCGCCCACGCGAAGGTGCACCAGCTCGTGGCCGAGCCGCATCGGGCGCTCGAGAACCTGATGATGACCTTCAACGTGCTCGAGTTCTGCCGGCAGGGCTCGATCCCGATCGTCTTCTCCTCGACGCGGGAGGTCTACGGCGACGTCCACCGCTTCGAGGGCTACGCCGAGGCGACCGCGGACTTCGCGTTCACGGAGAGCCCGTACTCGGCCTCGAAGATCGCGAGCGAGGCGTTCATCTACGCCTACGCGAAGTGCTACGGCCTCAACTATCTCGCCTTCCGCTTCTCGAACGTCTACGGCCGCTACGACAACGACCTGCACCGGATGACGCGAGTCCTGCCGCTCTTCATCCACCGGATCACGCGCGGCGAGCCGATCGTGATCTACGGGCCGGAGAAGGTGCTCGACTTCACCTACGTCGACGACTGCGTGGACGGGATCGCGCGCGGGATCGAGGCCCTCGCCGCGGGGCGCGTCGCGAACGAGACGATCAACCTCGCCTACGGAGAGGGAAACACGCTCGTCCGCGCCGCCGAGCTGATCGGGGCGACGCTCGACCTCGAGCCGCAGATCGAGACGGCGCCCGCGCGCCTCGGCGAAGTGACGCGGTACGTCGCCGACATCAGCAAGGCGCGCGACCTGTTCGGCTGGGAGCCACGCACGCCGCTCGACGCCGGGATCCCGGCCGCCGTCTCCTGGTTCCTGGCGCATCGGGCGGCGCACCCGGAGGAAAACCGGCTGGTCGAGAGCGAGGGCGCCGGTGCGGGCTGGAAGACGCTCGCCGCCGAGCCCGCCTAGCCTCGAATTGCCTCTCGCCCCTCGCGAGCGCGGGTCCGGCGTGCTCGCGATCTTCGGCCCGACCGCCTCCGGGAAGACGTCGGTCGCCGAAGCGCTCGCCGCACGGCTACCGGCCGAGCTCGTCTCCGCCGACTCGATGCAGGTCTACCGCGGCCTCCCGATCCTCACGAACCAGTCCGAGCAGCCGGCGCGACTCGTGGCGATCTGGCCGCTCTCGCACGAGGCCTCGCTCGGCGAGTATCAGCAGCTCGCCCACGCCGCGATCGACGAGATCCTTTCGGCCGGCCGGGTGCCGGTCGTCGTCGGTGGTACGGGCCTCTACCTGCGCGCGGCGCTCGCCGAGCTCGAGCTGCCGCCCGCCCCGCCGCCGGGCGCTCGGGAGCGCTGGAGCGCCTTCTACGACGAACACGGAGGAGACGCGGCGCACGCGGAGCTCGCCGGACGGGACCCGAACGCAGCCGCCGTCGTCCATCCGAACGACCGGCGGCGCGTCGTCCGGGCGCTCGAGCTCGTCGACGCGGGCGCGTCGCTCCGGCCGCACCGAGACCGGCTCTGGACGGAGGAGACACGGCATCCCACGACGGTCTTCGGCCTGAACGTCGCCCCGGAGACGCTGGAGCAGCGGATCGCCGAGCGGGCGCGGTCGATGTTCGAGGCGGGTGTCGAGACGGAGGTGGAGCAGGCTCTGGCGGCGCCGCTCTCCGCGACGGCGCGCAAGGTGATCGGCCTCCGCGAGGTGTCCGAGCTCCCGCGCGCCGAGGCGGTCGAGGCGCTCGCGCTGCGCACGCGCCGCTACGCGGCCTACCAGCGGAAGTGGCTGCGGCGCATTCCCGGCATCGTCATGATCGACGCGAACCGGCCTGCGGACGAGGTGGCGGATGAGGTTCTCGCCCATTTCATTTGAAAAGTGGCACGCGCTCGGCAACAGCTACCTGCTGCTGGAGCGGGCTGAGCTCGGACGCGCGCTCGAGCCCGAGCTGGCGGTGCGGCTCTGCGACGTGCGTTACGGGATCGGCGCCGACGGTGTGCTCGAGGTTGTGTCGGCCGACGGGCAGCGCGCGGAAATCGCGATCTGGAACCCGGACGGGTCGCGCGCCGAGTTCTCCGGCAACGGAACGCGGATCGCCGCCGCGTGGCTGCTGCGTCACGGGGGCGACGACGTCACGGTGCGGGTCTCGGGGCGCGACTACCCGGCGACGAGGAGCGGAGCGGAGATCGCCCTGGAGGTGGGTGCCGTCGACGTGAGCGAGCCCGAGACGGTCGTGGTCCGCGGCGAGGAGATCGAGCTGACCCGCGTCTCCGTCGGCAACCCGCATGCTGTCGTCCGGCGCGAGCCGCAGCGCGAGGAGCTTCTGCGGCTCGGGCCGCTGCTCGAGCGGCACGAGCGCTTTCCCGAGCGGACGAACGTCCAGCTCGTCCGGATCGACGGCGCGCATGCGATCAGCGCGCTCGTCTGGGAGCGGGGAGCGGGGGAGACGTCGGCATCCGGCTCGAGCGCGGTCGCCGTCGCCGCAGCGGCGGTCGCGAACGGCTGGTGCGAGAGCCCGGTGACCGTGCACATGCCCGGCGGCGACCTCGGCGTCACGCTCGAGGAAGAGCAGGCGACGCTGACGGGGCCTGCACAACGGATCTGCGAAGGAGAGGTGACGCTGTGAAGGGGATCGAGTGGGTGGACCTGACGGTCGAGAACACCGACGAGGTGCGTGACTTCTACGCCGAGGTGGCGGGGTTGACGATCGAGCCGCTCTCGATGGGCGACTACGACGACTACGTGCTCAAGGGAGCGGACGGGGAGGCCGTCGCGGGCGTCTGCCATTCGCGGCTGATGAACGAGGGGGTGCCGCCGGTCTGGATGGTCTACTTCACGGTCGCCGACCTCGACGTCGCCGAGGCCCGCTGCCTCGAGCGCGGCGGCGAGGTGGTGCACCGTCAGGCCCGCACGATCTTCGTCCGCGATCCCGGCGGCGCCTACGCGGGGTTCTACGAGCCCGGGCGCGAGGCGCCCGAGCCCACGCCCGAGGAGGGCTAGACGGCGATCTCGAACTCGCGGAGGACGTCGTTCAGCGACGTCTTCAGGTCGGTCGACTCGCTCCGCTCGCCGACGATCAGGGCGCAGGGGAGGCCGTAGCTCCCGGCGGGGAAGTCCTTCTGCCGCACGCCCGGGAGCACGACCGCGCGCGGCGGCACGACTCCGCGCCGCTCGACCGGCTCGCTGCCGCTCACGTCGATGATCGGAACGGATGCCGATAGGACCACGTTCGGGGCGATCACCGCGCCCGCGCCCACTCGCACCCCCTCGACGACGATCGCCCGCGAACCGATGAAGGCTCCGTCCTCGATCACGACCGGGGTCGCCTGCGGCGGCTCCAGCACGCCGCCGATCCCGACCCCGCCGGAGAGGTGCACGTCCGCGCCGATCTGGGCGCACGAGCCGACGGTCGCCCAGGTGTCGACCATCGTCCTCGGCCCGACCCACGCGCCGATGTTCACGTACCCGGGCATCAGGATGACGCCCTCCGAGAGAAACGAGCCGTACCGCGCGACCCCCGGCGGCACGACGCGCACGCCTCGCTCGGCGTAGTCGGTCTTGACCGGGATCTTGTCGAGGAAGCTGGAGACCGCCGACCTGCATCGGCTCCACCTTCCGCAGCCGGAAGAACTCGAGGATCGCGAGCTTCGCCTCGACGTCGACCACCCATTCGCCGTCGACCTGCTCCGCCACGCGCCGCTCGCCGCGGTCGAGCGCGGCGACGATCTCGATCGCGAGCTCCAGGCGTCACAGCACGCCCTCCAGGATCGCGACCGCTCGCGCACAGTCGTCCTCGGACGGCACCAGGGCAAGCCGGAAGTAGCCTTCGCCGGCCGCTCCGAGGTACGAGCCCGGCGCCACGAGGATCCCGTGCTCGAGCAACCGCTCGGCGAAGCTCTCCGAGCTCTCACCAGCCGGAACCTCGAGCCAGAGGTACATCGTCGCCTCGCTGCCGGCGACCCGGATCCCCTTGCGGCGAAAGAGCTCGAGGAAGGGTGCGCGCTTGCGTCCGTAGAGCGTCCGCGTCCGCTCGACGTGCGCCTCGTCGCCCCAGGCCACGACGGACGCCCGCTGGACGAACTCCTGCGGCGCCGTGCCCACGGTCGGCCGGAAGGCCTTCGACGCCGCCACGAGCTCGGGGTCGCCGGCGACGAAGCCGCTGCGGTAGCCCGTCATCGAGCTGCGCTTGGAGAGGGTGTTGAAGACGGCGACGCCTGTCCGGTCGGCGAGCTGGAGCGCCGACGCGGGCGGCGCCTCGAACCACAGCTCGGTGTACGCCTCGTCGGAGGCGACGACGAAGCCGTGCTCGCGGGCGAGTTCCGCCAGCCGCTCGTAGAACCCAAGCGGCGCGGTGGCACACGTCGGGTTGTTGGGGTAGTTGACCCAGAAGACGGCCAGGCGGTTCCACGTCTCCTCGTCGATCGCGTCGAGGTCCGGGAGGAAGCCGTGCCGCTCGTGCAGCGGCAGAGCGAGCGTCCGCGCGCCCGCGAAGAGGGCGCCGCGCTCGTAGACCGGGTAGCCGGGCTCGGTGAACGCGACCGTGTCCTTGCCCCGCTCGAGATCCACGACGACCTGCGCGAAGCTGAAGATCGCCTCCTTGCTACCGAGCGTCGGGATCACCTCGGTGTCCGGATCGAGCTCGATCTCGAACCGCCGGCCCGCCCAGGCGGTGATCGCCTCCCGGAGCTCCGGCAGCCCCTGCGCCTGCGGATAGCCCATTCGCTCGCGGAGCCCGTCGACCAGGGCCTGCCTGATCAGCGGGTCGGTCGCCTCGCGCGGGTCGCCCATCCCGAAGTCGATCACCTCGAGCCCACGGGCCTCGACGCGCCGCGCCGCCTCGTTCAGGCGCACGAACGGATAGACGGTCTGGCGCTCCAGGACGGGCGAGATCGGCACGGGTCAGACGCTACCGGTGAGAAACGACCACAGCGACTCGTAGGCCCGCACGAGCGCGGCGACCTGCACGCGTTCGTCGCGGCGATGCGCATACCGTGGCGCTCCCGGGCCGAAGTTGACCGCGTCGATCCCGCGCGAGGTGAAGTCGGCGACGTTCGTCCAGGCCTGCTTCGGCTCGAGCGCGAGGTCGCCTGCCGCCCGAAGCCGCTGCACGAGCGGCGCCTCGGTGACGACTCGGGCCGGGGGAGAGTCGCCGGCGTGCTCGTAGACGGCCCCCTCCGGCAGCAGGCCCCGGAGATAGGCATCCGCGCTCTCCGGCGTCCGGTCCGGCGCGTAGCGGAAGTTGACGTTCGCCTCCACTCGGTCGGGGATCACGTTCGTCGCGATCCCGCCCTTGATCATGGTCAGGCTGACGACCTCCGTGAACGTGAGCCCGCCGACCTCCACGGGTCGCGGCTCGAGCGCCGCGAGCGGCCGCAGCCCTTCGAGCGCCCTGTCGATCGCGTTCTCGGCGAGCCAGGGCCGTGCCGAGTGCCCGCTGACGCCGTGGAAGACGAAGCGGGCGTTCAGGTTGCCGAGGCAGCCGGCCTGAATCGTGCAGTCGGTGGGCTCGAGCAGGATCGCGAGCTCCGCCTCGTGAACCCCGGGGACGCTGTCGAAGAAGTGCGGGAGCGCGCTCTCGGAGGCGGGGAGCTCCTCCCTGGGAAAGAACAGGAGCTCGAGGCTCACGGCCCGCGCTGCCCCCAGGTCGCGCCATGCCTGCGCCAGCTCGACCATCACGGCGACTCCGGCCTTCATGTCGCTCGCGCCGAGCCCCACGACCTCGGTGTCCGTGCGCTGCCCGGGCAGGTTGTCCTGGGCGGGCACGGTGTCTAGGTGGCCAGCCAGGACGACGCGCGGGCCAGAATTTTCGTCAGCGCCGTACCAGAGCGTCTCAGCGTCCCGCCACGTCGGCGGGCCGAGCGCGTCCTCCACGTACGCCGCGATCTCGGCCTCGTTCCGCTCTCGGAGGCGATGTTCACGAGCTCGAGCGTCCGCCCGGCCAGCGCTGCGCGAGATCCGGGTCGGCGGCAGCTGGCACGGCGGCAAGCGTGGCACAATCCACGGAGCGTACGACGCGTCAGCCGAGAACCTCAGCCGGGCGCCGAGCCCGAGCGGGGGTTCGTGCTCGCCGTCCTCCTCCGGGGCGCCGACGCCGACGAGGAGCTGGCCGAGCTCCGCGAGCTCGCCCGCACGGCGCTCGTCCAGCCGGTCGGACGAGCTCGTCCAGCAGCGCCGCGCCCCGATCCCCGCACCTACGTCGGCAAGGGCAAGCTCGAGGAGCTGAAGGCGGCGTTCGGCAACGCCGCGGCGGAGGTGCTGCTCGTCGACGACGAGCCGACGCCGCCGCAGCAGCGGACGCTCGAGAACGCGCTGGAGGCGCGCGTCGTCGACCGCACGCAGCTCATCCTCGACATCTTCGCCCAGCACGCGGTCGAGCGCCGAGGGCAAGCTCCAGGTCGAGCTCGCGCAGCTCGAGCAGCAACCTGCCGCGCATGCGGGGCATGTGGAAGCACCTCGAGCGGCTCGGCGGCGGCACGGGCAGCGACGTCGGGGCCGGGGTGGCACGCGAGGC
>CAWEPD010000009.1:0-47200 GCA_963810875.1 uncultured Gaiellaceae bacterium
TGCCGATGGTGCGCACCACCAGCCCCATCGGCCCCTTCTGGCGGGCAAACACGTGCTCGACCGCGGCGCGCACCGCCGACTTCCGCGCGTTGGCCCGGCGGGTGCGCCCGGCCATGGGCTGCCCTTCGGCTTCTTGCGGTGGATGCGCGAGACCAGGCCGCGCCCGGCCAGCAGCGCCTCGTTCTTCGCCGAGCGGTACGAGGTGTCGGCCCAAACGTCACTCGCGGTGTTCTCGCCGTCGAGCAGCTCGGCCAGCCTCGCCCCGTCGTGCGCGGCGGCGTCGGTCGCGGCTCGCGGAAAGCCCAGATCGTGTTCGCGTCCGGCACCGGGTTGGCCAAGCCGAGGCCGAGGAAGCGCATGAACGAGAGGCGGTCCTCGATCAGATACTCGGCCCGCTCGTCCGACAGCGCGTGCATCGCCTGAAGCAGCAGGACCTTGAACATCAAGAACATCAGCACGTGGTCGAGGGCGGGCCGCCCGCCCTTCGAGCCGTCCGAGCGGGGCACGGCCCATTCCAACTCGGGGCGGAACCGCTCGAAGTCCACAAGTGCGGCGATCCGCTTCGGGTCGTCGCCCTTGGCCGACAACTCCCGCAGCCGATCGACGTCGAGGAATCCCGGCTGCCGTCCCATTCGCTCCTCCTCGCCTCGTGTCGGACGAGCTGCATCAGTCCATGGCCCCCGTGGCGAGGAGGTTTCTAGCTAACCCGGGTGCGGGTTTCACGGGGCGACAAGTTGGGCGAAGGCGAGTGGCGGTAGGCCGGCTTGCCGGCAGAGCAGGACCGCCACAGTGTGGGACAGGAGCTTGCGCAGACACCGGGCCGACGAGGTGCCAGTGGTCGCGGGCGCGGACCCGCTTGGCGCGGTAGCGCTCGGTCAGCTGGCTGAACACGGTCTCGATCCGCCGCCGGGTTTGCACGAGCCATGCCGGCGCGGCCGGCGAGTTCCTCGGGCTCGACACCGACCGGGCGTGCGGACGCCGTGCAGCAGGTTGCCCACGACCGCCACATGCCGGGTGTCCCGATCCAGCGCGCGTAGTCGCGCCGCGAGCCGGTGCATCGCGGGCAAGGCAGGCGCCGAGCGGCGTGAGCGAGAAGCGCGGTCCTCGGCCTCGTGGAATACGCCGACCGCGGCCAGCGCGCGCAGCAGCCGGTAGAGCGACGCCGGGTGTGCGCCGCAGGCCCGGGCCAGTGCGTCGCTCGGCTGCGGGCCGTCCTTCAGGTGGTCCGCGACGCCGAGCGTGGCGGCGACGTGCAGCGCCTGGGAGACCTGATACGCGTTGATCAGCCGCATCAGTTCGGCCGAGGGGTCGGTCGCGCCCCCGGCGCTTCAACGCGGCGCCTCCTCCGGTCTCGGCCGCGGCCGTCTCGTGGGGACTGATTGCCGACCATGAATCTCGCCCTCCCTCGCGAGCCAGCGAAAGATGACGAAAGGCGCTTCGGAGGTCGGCCCGCTCGCCAGGGTACGGAAATCAGCACCGCCAAACGCCCGCCATCGCTTCACCCGCGCCGTTCATACCGCATGCGGCCGTCCGGAGTTCTGCTTCCCGCCCGTCTCGGCCAGCAGAGCCCGACGATGTGATGTCCGCTCCTGGGAAGGTCAACTCGGGGCGGGGAGGCCGCCCCGAGCTGCCGGGGGCCGGCCGCCGCTCAGGTGATTAGATCTCGGTCGCCTCGGACAGGGTCAGGGCATCCTCGGCATCGACGCCCAGGTACCGCACCGTGCTTTCCAGCTTGGTATGGCCGAGCAGGATCTGCACGGCCCTCAAGTTGCCGGTTCGCTTGTAGATGAGCGCGACCTTGGTCCGGCGCAGGCTGTGGGTGCCGTAGGCCGACCTGCCGAGCCCGACCGCCTCGACCCAGTCGCCGACGAGACGGGCATACTGGCGGGTGCTGAGGTGCTTGCCTGTCCTGTGCCCGGCTGGGGAAGACGTAGTCATCGAGCGAGCCGCCTCGGTGGACGAGCCAGGCGAGCAGGCTGTCGCGGGTCTGCTCCGTCAGCTCGAACTGGACCGGCTGCTCAGTTTTCTTCTGGATGATGGTTGCGCGGTGACGAGCGGTGGCGTTCACGACCACCTCGCCGATCTTCAACCTGACCAGATCGCAGCCGCGGAGCTTGCTGTCGATGGCCAGGTCGAACATGGCCAGGTCGCGGAGCCGCTCCTCGCGCTGGAGATGGAGACGGATGGCCCATACCTGCTTGGGCTTGAGGGGCGGCTTGGGCCCGATGGAGCGCCCCTTGTTCCACGGCACGACAGGCCGCCTATGCGGGAGCGGGACAGCTGACCTCTCACGTTGCACGGCACATCTCCTGAGCCGCGGGAGTGCGGCCCAGGGGGAATGGCGCCGGAGCCAAGGAAGGAAGGCCGGAAGCGGGCGGACGGCAAGCTGCGCTGCCACGGAGGGAGCGACCGGTGGCTGACGAGGCGGTGGAGTTCAGCGCGACGCAGCGGGACGCCGGCGATGGCGCGCCCGGGGCGACGGCGGCCTTCCCGTATGACCGCATGACCGTGGAGCGCTTCCGCGAGGCATTCCCGCGGGCACGGTGGCGCGACGACCTGGGCGCCTGGTTCGTGCCGGGCACGCGGGCGGAACGACGCCTGAATGCATGGATGAGCCGCGAGTGGTCGGGCGTGCTGGCCCATGCCGACCAGCGCGGCCGCGACGCCTTCGCCTTCGAGCCGATCACGAGCCGCTACCTGGAGGTCGCCGACGGCTTCGTGGTCCGGACGCCGTATTCCCGGACCGTCATCGCCGAGTTGCGGGCGGTGCCCTGGGCCCGGTGGGACCCGGCATCGAAGGCGTGGCGCGTGCCGTTCCGGTCGTTCGAGGAACTGAGCCGGCGCTGGCCCGCCATCGAGGATGCCGCCCGCCAAGCCGAGCCCGAGGAGCGGCGGAGGCGCGAGGAGGGCCGCAAGACCTCCCCTGAGCACGGGGACAGGCGGGCCGAGGCCGCCGAGCGCCGCCGAAATCGGTATCCCGTGCCGGAGGATGCGCCGCCGCCACTCGACCGCGTGCTGATGACCCATGCGGGATGCGTGGTGTTCGAGGCGGTCACCGGCGAGCTCGCCGAGCCCGCGGTCGCCGCCCGCTTCTACCCCGGCGTCGCCGCCGGACCCGCCGCGCTGGTCTGGGCGGCTTGGCGCAGGCCGAGCCATGCCGAGCTGGTCCGGACCTGGCCCGCACGGACGACGCCCGGCCCGGCCGACTTGGCGCGCGGCTGGTGGCGGCCGACGATCGAGGTGCTGCGGGAGGAACGCCGCAGGGCGGCATCCCTGGAGCGTGCGCGGGTGACGCGTCGGTCCAAAGCGCGGTGATTGATGATCTTCCGAGCAGCGACAGTTGGGTAGGGACGGTTGCGGCTTTGGTCGGCCGGATGCTGAACGGCTGCATCGAGGCGACGAGGACTGGGTCGCACCCGTTCGCGCCTTCCGCCCTCCGGGATCGGACCTTGAGGGCCGGCTCCGCGAGGGGATCTCGATGATCGCGTTCGCGGAACCGGCGTTTGGCGGGAGCGTCCGGTTCAATACTCGTCGTGCAGCCGCACCCAGCTCATCGTGCCGGCGCTCTCGTTGCGGCCTTTGGGGGCGAGATCGAGCCAGTTGAATGCGCCCATCAGCAGCTCGGCGCCGCGATGATAGGTCGAGTAGCTGTGGAAGACGGCGCCGTCGTCATCCCTGACGAAGATGCTCGTGCCGAACATGTCCTGGCTCTTCCGGATCACGGTGCCATAATTGTAGATCGCGCGGCCGGCAGCGATGTCCTCGGCCGTGAACGACACGCCGAAGTCGAAATTGAAGTCGCTGCCATACGAGGAGACCCACGGGAAGGCCCAGCCCATCCGGTCCTTGACCTCTTCGATCCGCCGAAGCGGCACGCGCGAGACCGCGGCGAATTCAGGCGGGCGTCCACGTGCTCGCGCTCGTGCTCGGCGCGGCTTGCCTCATCGCCGTGCTCGGCCGGATGACGATGATCTTCCGCGAGAACCTCGCGATGATCTCCCGCAGCCAGGTCGAGGCCCTGACCGACTCGCTCACGGGACTCGCGAACCGACGCAAGCTGATCGCGGACCTCGAGCGTCTCGACGGGCCGGCCACGCTTGTCCTGCTGGACCTCGACGGCTTCAAGGGCTACAACGACAGCTACGGCCATCTGGCCGGCGACGCATTGCTCGACCGGCTCGGCAAAGCGTTGAGCGGCGCGCTCGAGGGCCGCGCGACCGCATACCGGATGGGTGGCGACGAGTTCTGCGCGCTCTCCGTCCTCGAAGCCGACGGCGCGGAGCTCGCCGCACTCGCCGCGGCGGCGCTCTGCGAGAGCGGCGACGGCTTCGAGATCTCGAGCTCGTACGGAATCGTCTCGCTGCCCCAGGAGGCCGCGACCACGAGCGCCGCGCTGCGGCTCGCCGACTCGCGCATGTACGCCCAGAAGCAGCAGCGCCGCTCGTCGGCGGGCAGCCAGAGCAGGGACGTGCTGATGCGGGCGCTCGAGGAGCGCAGTCCGATCCTGGTCGCTCACGTCTCGGACGTCGCCGAGCTGGCCGTCGAGATCGGGCGGCACCTCGGTCTCGCCAACAACGATCTCCTCTTCCTCAGCCACGTCGCCGACCTGCACGACGTGGGCAAGGTGGCGATCCCGGACGCGATCCTCGACAAGAAGTCTCCGCTGCTGCCGAGCGAATGGGCGTTCATCCACCAGCACACGCTGATCGGGGAGCGGATCATCGGCGCCGCCCCCGCGCTGCTCCCGGTCGCCCGAGCCGTTCGCTCGACGCACGAGCGCTGGGACGGCGGCGGCTATCCCGACGGCCTGAGCGGGGAGCGGATCCCGCTCGTCTCGCGGATCGTGACCGCCTGCGACGCCCTAGCCGCGATGGTCTCCGAGCGGCCCTACCGCGAGGCGGTCGACCTGCCGCTCGCGCTCGAGGAGCTCGAGCGTTGCGCGGGCACGCAGTTCGACGCCCGCATCGTCGAGGCGATTCGCGCCGTGCTCACCCGGTCGGACGAGCTCGCGGCCTAGCACCGCCCCGCTTCGCGCGCCCGGGCCGCGTCCAACGGGCGTGCAGGTCGCGCACCTTCTTCATCTCTGCCGCGTCCGCGCCGTGCTTGTCGGGACCGGGCGTCTCCATCACCGCGGGCAGGCCCTGGAGCGACGGATGCGAGAGGAACACGCCGAGCCCCTCGTCGAGGACGCCCTCGAGCACGTTCGCGTGGCGGTCGCGATTCGAGCCGAGCGGTGTGGCGGCGTCGTTCACGTGCAGGGCGCGAAGGCGGTCGAGGCCGATCGTCCGGTCGACCTCGGCGAGCGTCTCGTTCAGGATCGCCCCGTCGGTCACGTCGACGCCCGAGACGTAGAGGTGGCACGTGTCGAGGCAGACGCCGAGCCGTGGATGCCGGTCGAGCGCGTCCACGAGCGCGGCGAGCTCCTCCACCGAGCGGCCCATCGTCCCGCCCGCGCCCGCCGAGTTCTCGATCAGGAGCCACGTCGTCTCCGAGCAGAGCTCGAGCACCTTGCGAATCGCCGGAACCACGCGCTCGAGACCCGCCTCGAAGCCCGAGCCCAGGTGCGAGCCGACGTGGAAGACGACCGCGTCGGCGCCGATCGCGCACGCGGCCTCCAGCGTCGAGCGCATCGTCTGCACCGACTTCGAGTAGATCGCGGGATCCGGTGCGGCCAGGTTGCAGAGGTAGAGGGCGTGCACGAGCACCGTTCCGAGCTCCACCTCCGCCCGCCGTTCGCGGAACCGCGCGAGCACCGCCGGATCGTGCTCCGGGAAGCGCCACATCCGCGGGCTCTGGACGAAGAGCTGGACGGCGTCGGCGCCGATCTCGACCGCCTTCTCGAGCGCACCCTTCACGCCGCCCGAGCAGTGGGCGCCGAAGATCACGTGCCTAGACTAGACGGCTAGATGATTTCGCTCTCGCACAGGCTCGGCGCGCTTCGGGAGCGGGACTTCCGGCTCCTCTTCACGGCCACGACGATCACGACGCTGGGCGACCGGCTCGCCTCGATCGCGCTCGTCTTCGCCGTCCTCGAGATCGGATCGGCGACGCGATCTGGGGCTCGTGCTCGGAGCACGCTCGCTTGCGTCGGCGGCGATCATGCTCTTCGGGGGCGTACTCGCCGACCGGCTTCCGCGCAGCCAGGTCCTCGTCGGAGCGTCGCTCGTGCAAGGAGTGGCTCAGACCGCGACGGCGATCGCGATTCTCGGCGGGACCGGCTCGATCGTCCTCGTCGTCGCCTTGCAGGTCGCTTACGGGCTCGGGCTCGGCGTCGTAATCCCCACGGAGGTAGGACTCGTCCCGCAGACGGTGAGCGCGGCGCGCCTGCAGCAGGCGAACGCCCTCCAGGGATTGACCCGAAGCGGCGTCGCCGTGCTCGGGCCGGCGCTCGGCGGTGCGCTCGTCGTCGTCGGCAGCCCCGGAATCGCGCTCGCCGTGGACGCGGCCAGTTTCTTCGTCTGCGCCGCGATCCTGGGGCGGATCCGGATCCCGCGCCGTGAAGGGGCGCCGGCGCGCTTCCTGACCGAGCTCCGAGAGGGGTGGACCGAGTTCTCGTCGCGGACGTGGCTGTGGGCCTCGGTCGTCCTCTTCGGGATCGGCAACCTCGCCTTCAGCTCGTGGATGGTGCTCGGGCCGGTGATCGCGGACGAGGATCTCGGCGGCGCGGGCGCCTGGGCGACGGTGCTCACGATCGGCGGCGTCGGCTCGATCGTCGGCGCGGTGCTTGCGATCAGGATCCGACCGGCACGGCCGCTCGTCGTGTGCACGCTCGCCGCGGTCCCGATCGCCGGCCAGCTCATCGCGCTCGCGCTTGTGGCGCCGCTCTGGGTGCTCGCCGCGACCTCGTTCGTGGCCTCGGCGGGAATCGGCGTTCACCTGACGCTCTGGTTCACCGTCTTCCAGCAGCAGGTGCCCGAGCGCGCGCAATCGCGGGTCAGCTCGTACGACACGCTCGGCTCGCTCGTGCTCGTCCCGCTCGGGCTCGCTCTTGTCGGGCCCGTCGCCGCGACCGTGGGTCAGGAGGAGACGCTCTGGCTCTCGCTCGCGATCATGCTTGCGAGCTGGGCCGGAATCCTGGCGCTTCCCTCCGTCTGGGCGATTCGTCGCAGCGAGGTCGAGCCGGACGCGGACGTGCCGCCCACGCTCTCTACGATGGCCGCATGAGCGTTCGCGTCCGCATGGCCCCGAGCCCCACGGGCTTCCTCCACATCGGCAGCGTCCGGACGTTCCTCTTCAACTGGCTCTACGCCCGGGGCCGCGGCGGCGAGTGCCTGTTGCGGATCGAGAACACCGACGTCTCCCGCGAGGTTGCGGCCGCGATCGACCAGATCCAGCGCTCGCTCGAGTGGATCGGGATCGACTGGGACGGCCCCGTCAGCTTCCAGCTCGACCGGATCGAGAACTGCCACGAGGAGGCCCACCGCCTCGTGGCCGCCGGCGCCGCCTACGAGGACGAGGGCGCGATCCGCTTCAGGATGCCCGACGAGGGAACGACCGGCTGGGACGACCAGGTGCTCGGCCGGATCGACTTCCCGAACGCCGAGCTCGAGGACGTGGTGCTCCTCCGCTCCGACGGCCGCCCGACCTACAACTTCGCTTCACCCGTCGACGACTGGCTCGACGGGATCAGCCACGTGATCCGGGGCAACGACCACGTCTCCAACACGCCTAAGCAGATCCGGATCCTGACCGCGCTCGGCTCGGCCGTCCCGGTTTACGCGCACGTGCCGATGATCAACGGGCCCGACGGGAAGAAGCTGTCGAAGCGCCACGGCGCCGTCTCGACCGACGAGTTCCGGAGCGCCGGCTACCTGCCCGACGCGCTGATCAACTTCCTCGCGCTCCTGGGGTGGGCGCCCGACGGGGAGACCACGATCATGGCCCGCGAAGAGCTCGTCGACCGGTTCTCGCTCGAGCGCGTCGGGGCCGCCTCGGCCACGTTCGACTACGACAAGCTCGACTGGCTGAACGGGGTCTACCTGCGCGCGCTCCCGCCCGACGCCTACGCGGACACGCTCGTCGCCTACCTGCGCGGCCAGGGGGTCGCCTGGCCGGAGGAGCGGATCCGCGAGGCGGCACCGCTCGTCCAGGAGAAGATCGGCCGGCTCGGCGAGTTCGCCGCCTTCGCGGGCTTCCTCTTCCACGACGTCGAGCCCGCGCCGGAGCTGCTCGACCGGCCCGTGCTCGAGGCTGCCGCCGACTCGCTGGACGACGTCGACCCCTTCGAGCCCGAGCCGATCGAGGCCGCGCTCAAGGAGCTTTGCGAGCGCCTCGAGCTGAAGCCGAGACAGGCCTACGCCCCGATCCGGGTGGCGGTCACCGGCTCGAAGGTGTCGCCCGGCCTCTACGAGAGCCTGGCGCTCCTCGGTCGGGCGGAGTCGATCAGGCGGCTCAGGGGCGGCGCGGCGGCAGCGGCTTAGGCTGCGCGAGCGGGTCGAGCGCCCGCTGGAACTCTCGCCAGGAGCGGCGGCGATAGCTCACGCTCGGAGTCGCGTCGTGCGGCACTCCCTCGCGATCTTGCCGCGGCATGTCCTCTGGCTCTCGGGAATCCTCGTTTTTCACCTGCAGAGGCGAAACGACGAGGGGAACGCGACCGTTACGGGCTGATCGTCATGGGCGGGGCGACAGCGCCGTACTCGCGGCGACGAGCGCGAGCCCCGCGATCCAGCCTTGCCACGTCTCGGCGAGCGCGCCCCCGAGCACGAGCGCGACGCCTCCGACGAGAAGGAGGAACGGGAGGAACCGAAACCGGGGCGGAGCGGCCGGTTCCTCGCTCGCACCGCCGCGCTCGAGCCGAAGCAGTGCCAGCCGCACCCCGAAGAGCGCCGCGCGCCACTCCCAGAGAAGCGGAGCGGCGGCGGCCGGGCCTGCCTCGACGAGCATCTCCGCGACGTCCGCGGTCTCCTCGCGGGCGGCGGTGAGCGCGTACTCGAGCTCGGCGAACGCACTCCCGGCGACACCTCCTGCCGAGGCCTCGCCGAGCAGCGGCACGAGCGCGTGCTCGCCGACCGCGTGCAGCGCGTACTGGAGCGAGGGCAGCTCGTCGGCGTACAGCTCCAGGGACTCCACGTCGGAAGCGGCGAAGTCGAGAGCGAGCAGCGTCGGCCGGAGATCGCGGCGCAACCGGTCGAGCGCGTCCTCTGCGGGCGTGGCGCTGCCCGATCCGGCGATCGGTCTCACGTGCGCGAGTCTACCCGTGCAGCAAACCGGCCCGGCGCACGATCTCGTCCGGGACCTGTGTCTAGACTCGCCCCGATGAGTCCGGACCGGCGCACCGTCCTCGTCGTCGACGACGAGCCGTCGCTTCGCCTCCTCTGCCGGGTCAACCTCGAGCTCGAGGGTCACCGGGTGGTCGAGGCCGGGACGCTTGCGACCGCGCGCGAGCTTCTCGCCGCCGAGCCGATCGACGTCGTCCTGCTGGACGTCCACGTGGGAGCTGAGAACGGGATCGACCTGCTCGACGACATCGAGTCTCTCGAGCTGCCGGTCCGCGTCGTGATGCTCTCCGGGACGAGCGACGTCTCGCCGGCCGTGCGCGCGCGGGTGGCCGCGGTTCTCGGCAAGCCGTTCGCGCTCGAGCAGCTCACGGCCGCGGTCTCGGACGAGGCCCTCCGATAGCAGCCGCGGTCAGGGCGCCGGCCGAGTTCGAGGAGCGCCTGGCGCGCTACCTCTTCGAGCGCTCCGAGGAAGGGCGGGCGGTGCGGGTGGGGGAGAAGGAGACCTCCGAGCAAGCCGCGATCGTCGAGCGCTACCGCGACCTCTTCACCCAGGCTCAGCTCGAGGCGCTCCGCGAGGCCGAGGCCGCCGCCGCCGACGATCGCGAGCGCCTCTACCGGCTCAGGAAGACCTGCGAGTCCGGGATCGTCTCCGCGGAGCTCGCAGGCCGGGAGGACGAGCTGGAGAACGCGATCCTCGCTGCGCGGATCGAGTGGCGCGGCGAGGAGCTCCCGCTCCGCACCGCGCAGGCGAAGCTCGCCGTCCTGCCTTCCTATCGCGACCGGGACGAGCTCGGCGCGCTCCACACCGCCGCAAGCGCCGGCTTCAACGACGACCGGCGCGGCCTCCTGACGGCCGGCGAGCGGCTCGAGGCGGAGCTCTCCGGCGTGACCGACGCGGTCGCGAGATCCGAGGAGGAGAAGGGGATCTCGCTGCACGAGCTCGAGCGGGCGCTCGACGCGGCGAGCCGGAGCTCGTCGGCGGCGTACGACGCGCTGCGCGAACGCTGGTTCGAGAAGCTCCTCGGGCCTGAGCGCGAGGCCTTGCCGACGTCGAGCCACACGAGCTATCTCCGGCGGCTCTCGCCGCTCGAGTCCATGTACACGAAGGAGCGCTCGGTCCCGGTGTGCGTCGAGACGCTGCGGCGGCTCGGCTTCGAGATCCAGTCGATCCCTGGTATCCGGCTCGACCTCGACGACCGGCCGCAGAAGTCGCCGCGCGCCTGCGTGATCGCGTCGGATCCGCCGAACCTCGTCCACCTGATCACGCGCGCGCAGGGCGGCCTGCACGACTACCAGGCGTTCCTGCACGAGGCGGGGCACGCGCTCCACTACGCCGGCTGCGACCCGGCGCTGCCCTACACCTTTCGCAAGATCTCCCGCGACCACGCGCTCACCGAGATCTACTCGTACATCGTCGAGGCGATCTCGCGAGAGCCGGGCTGGCACGCCGAGCACTTCGGCCTCTCCGACGAGCAGGCGAGGGAGAACGCCGAGGCGACCACGTTCCTGGAGGCGCTGCTCTTCCGCCGCTACACCGCGAAGCTCCAGTTCGAGCTCGACTTCTGGCGTCGCTTCCCGGAGGACGGAGGGACCGCGGCCGGCTATTCGGAGCGACTGACGGCGGCGACGGGGATCCGCTACCCGGCGGAGAGCTTCCTCTCGGACATGGATTCGGGCTTCTATTCGGCCGACTACCTGCGCGCCTGGATTCGGTCGGCCCAGCTCCGGCAGCACCTGCTCGCCGAGGTCGGCGAGGACTGGTGGCGCCGGCCGGAGACGGGGGAGCGCCTGCGCGAGCTCTTTCGCGAAGGGACGCGGCCGACGAGCGAGGAGATCGCCGAGCGGCTCGGCGCCGACCCGCTCGACACTGCGCCGCTCCTGCACGAGCTCGGCTCCTAGTTCCCGCTCGCGGCTCTTGACACGGCGCCGCGCGTCGTCATACCTTAGACCTGAATCGGGTCTCAGCTTTTCCCAACGTGCCGGCAACTTCTTCGGCGCCCGAGAGTCTCACGTGTGGACACAACGTCCTCGTCAACGTTCACGGAGGTCAGAGAAGAGATGCACGGAATGCGCTTGAAGACACCAGTGCTGCTCGCGCTCGTCGTCGCTGTCGTTGTAGCCGTTCTGGGCGGGCTCGCGAGCTCGGCGGACGCCAAGGTCGCGGCCGGTACGGGCCCGACGGCCGCCCCCACAGCCGCTGGAGCCACCGCCGATCCGTACAAGGTCGGGATCGTCTACTCGCGGACGGGGCTGCTCGCGGCCTACGGCGCCCAGTACATCCAGGGCCTGCGCTACGGGCTCGCCTACGCGACCAAGGGCACGAACGCCGTCAACGGCCGCAAGATCGAGCTGACGCTCGCGGACGACGGCACCGATCCGGTCAAGGCCGTCTCGGCCGCGAAGGACCTGATCGGCAAGGGCTACAAGATCCTCGCCGGCAGCGTCTCGTCGGGCGTCGCGCTCCAGATGGCGCCGCTCGCCGATCAGAACAAGATCCTGTTCATCTCCGGCCCCGCCGCCTCGGACGCGGTCACCGGGATCAACAAGTACACGTTCCGGTCGGGCCGCCAGACCTATCAGGACGTGAAGACCTCGGCGACGTTCCTCCGGGGCGCCGGCCGGAAGGTCGTCGTCTTCGCGCAGGACTCCGCGTTCGGCGCCGGCAACTACGCCGCCGTGAACGCCGTCGTCGGCGGCCAGGGCCACAGCGTCGGCCGGTTGCTCGTGCCGCTCTCTGCGCAGGACTTCACGCCGTTCGCACAGCAGGCCAAGCAGGCGAACCCCGACCTGCTCTTCATCGCCTGGGCGGGCGCGACCGGCCCCGCGATGTATCGCGCTCTCACCCAGCAGGGCGTGTTCGGCGTCTCCAACAAGGTCGTCACGGGCCTGCCGGAGCGGGCGACGTGGCAGAGCTTCGGCGAGGCCGCGACCCGGATCGACTTCCTCTCGCACTACGTGCCGCAGGGCCCGAAGAACAAGGTCAACGACTTCCTCGTCAACTCGATGCGGAAGCGCGGCCAGGTTCCGGACATCTTCACGCCGGACGGCTTCGTCGCCGGCCAGATGATCGTCCGCGCGCTCGGCGAGGCGAAGGGCGACAACGTCGACCGGATGATCTCCGCGCTCGAGGGCTGGAACTTCGTCGGTCCCAAGGGCCAGCAGTCGATCCGCACCTCGGATCACGCGATGATCCAGCCGATGTTCCAGGTGAAGCTCGTCCAGAACGGCAACCGCTTCACGCCGAGGGTGACCGCCCGGATCAAGGGCCAGTTCGTCGCTCCCCCGGAGCGGCGCTAGCCGGCGACTCCCTGACCTCCGGGGACCGTGGTCGCTTCGGCACCGATCCTCGCCACGCGGAACCTCGGGCTGGACATCGGCGGCGCCAGAATCGTCGCCGATGTCTCGCTCGAGGTCCGCGCGGGCGAGCTCGTCGGGATCATCGGCCCGAACGGGGCGGGCAAGACGACCCTCTTCAACCTGCTCTCGGGCCTGCTCCGCCCGACGGCGGGGACGGTCGAGCTGCACGGGCGCGACATCACCGGCGAGCCGCCGTTCCGGCGCACGCGGGCAGGCCTTGGGCGGACGTTCCAGGTCTCGAGCGTCTTTCCGCTCCTGAGCGCGCGCGAGAACGTGCGGCTGGCGGCCGACTCGGAGCTCGGCGGGACGATGCGGATCTGGCGGCGGGCGAGCGCGACCGGGGTCGAGCGGGCCGACCGCTCGCTCGAGCGGGTCGGCCTGGCCGCCCGCGCCGCGTGGCCGGCGGGCCTCCTCTCGCACGGCGACCAGCGCAAGCTCGAGCTGGCGATGCTGCTCGCGGGGAAGCCCGACGTGATCATGCTCGACGAGCCGATGGCGGGCGTCTCCGTCGAGGACGTCGACGAGCTGGTCGAGCTGATCCGGTCGGTGCACCGGGAGGAGGGCAAGACGGTGCTGATGGTCGAGCACCGGATGGAGGTCGTGATCGGCCTCGCCGAGCGGATCGCGGTCATGCACCACGGCTCGCTGCTCGCCTTCGACGAGCCGGACAAGGTGATGGCGAACGAGACCGTGCAGACGGCCTACCTCGGCGAGCCGCTGTGAGCGCGCGGCCGTTGATCGAGGTGCGCGACCTGCACGTCCACCTGGGCGAGTCGCACGTCCTCCAGGGCGTCTCCTTCGAGGTGCCCGAGGGCGGCGTCACCGCGCTCCTCGGACGGAACGGCGTCGGGAAGACGACGACGTTGCGCGCCCTGATGGGCCTCGTGCCGCGGCGCGGGGTCGTCACGCTCGCCGGCACCGATCTGACCCGGCTCGCGACGCATCAGATCGTGCGGCGCGGGGTCGGATACGTGCCCGAGGATCGCGAGGTCTTCGCCGGCCTCACGGTCGAGGAGAACCTGCGGCTCGCCGAGCGGAACGGGAACGCCCGCTATGGGCTGGTCTACGAGCTCTTCCCCGAGCTGAAGACGCGCGGCGCGCAGAAGGCGGGCACGCTCTCGGGCGGCCAGCAGCAGATGGTCGCGATCGCGCGGGCGCTCCTGAACGAGAACCCGCTGCTGCTCGTGGACGAGCCGACGAAGGGGCTCGCGCCGCTGCTCGTGACCGAGGTCGCGGCCGCGCTCGAGCGCGCCGCCGAGCTCGCGACCGTCCTCCTCGTCGAGCAGAACCTGGCCGTCGTCGCGCGCGTCGCCCAGCAGGTCGTCGTGCTCGACGGAGGGCGGGTCGTCCACGTCGGCGGTGCGAAGGAGCTGCTCGGTGACCCCGAGCGCGTGCGCGCCCTGCTCGGCGTCCACGGCGGGGGTCACGGATGAGCACGTTCGTCCTCCTCACCATCACGGGGCTCGGACTGGGGGCGATGTACTTCCTGATCGCGTCCGGCCTCTCGCTGATCTACGGGCTGATGGGCGTGCTCAACTTCGCCCACGGCGCCTTCATCACCGTCGGTGCGTACACGACCTGGTGGGTGTCCACCCTGGTCGACGGCAGCGCGGGCACGAAGCTCCTCGTCGGTGCGGTCGCAGGCCTCGCCGTCGGTGCGATCCTCGCCGCCCTCGTCGAGCTCGTCCTGATCCGGCCGCTCTACGAGCGCCCGATCGAGCAGGTGCTCGTGACGGTCGGGCTCGCCCTCGTCCTGGGCGCTCTCGTCGAGGCGATCTGGGGCTTCGACGCGCGGCAGTTCCCGGTGCCCGACTGGCTGATCGACACGACCACGATCCTCGGCGCGAACATCCCGAACGACCGCTTCCTCGAGATCGCCGCTGCCGTGCTCGTCTTCTTCGGCCTGACCGGCTTCCTGCGCTACACCCGCTACGGGCTGATCGTGCGGGCCGGGGTCGAGAACCGGGCGATGGTGACCGCGCTCGGGATCGACGTGCGCAAGGCGTTCACCCTCGTCTTCGCGATCGGGGGGCTGGCGGCCGCCCTCGCGGGCGTGCTCTCAGGCGTCTACTTCGGAGCGATCGATCCCGGTCGCGGCACCTCGCTCCTGATCTTCGCCTTCATCGTCGTCGTGATCGGGGGCTTCGGCTCGATCGGCGGAACCGCGGTCGCCGCCTGCGTCGTCGGTCTCGTCCAGCAGTACGCGAACTACTACGCATCGAGCGGCCTCGGCGACCTCGCGGTCGTGCTCCTGCTCGCGCTCGTCCTGCTCGCCCGTCCCGGTGGGCTCGCCCCAAAGGTGGCGCACTGATGCCGAAGCGCGCCCTCTCGCTCGTCCTTCCGCTCGGGCTACTGGTCGCGTTCGCGCTCGTCCCTACGCTGCCGCTCGACATCCCGGTCGTCTTCGCGGGCCCGCTCGACAGCCCCGGGACGCTCGGGCTGCTCGCCCTCTGCCTGCTCTTCGCCGGGGTCGCGCTCACCTACGACCTGCTCTTCGGCTTCACGGGCCTGCTCTCGTTCGGGCACGCGCTCTACTTCGCGATCGGGGTCTACGTGCTCGCGATCGCCCTCACAGAGTGGGAGTGGTCGCTCTGGCAGGGGGTCGCGCTGACGGCTGCGGTCGGGATCGTCGTCCCGCTCCTGCTCGGCGGGGTCAGCCTCCGCGTGGGAGGAATCGCGTTCGCGATGGTCACGCTCGCGTTCGCGCAGGCCGGCCAGGTGCTCGTGCAGAAGAACCCGGAAGGGCTGACCGGCGGCGAGGAGGGCCTCGGCCTCAACTCCGACGCGCTGCCCGACTTCTTCGTCGGCGTCCTGAACGCGAAGTACCTCTACTGGCTCGCGCTCGGCTACGCAGCGTTCGTCTTCGTCGTCGTCCGGCTCGCGGTCGCGTCCTCGCCGGGCCATGTCTGGCAGGCGATCCGGGAGAACGAGCGCCGCGTCGAGGTGATCGGCCTGCGCCCGTTCGGCTTCAAGCTGATGGCGTTCGTGCTCGCCTCGTTCCTCGCCACGCTCGGCGGGGTCGTCTGGCTCGTCGTGGTCGGCACGGGCGCGTCGCCGCAGGTCACGACGGCGAACTTCACGCTGACCCTGCTCGTGATGGTCGTGATCGGCGGTGCCGGCACGAGGTACGGGGCCTTGCTCGGGGGCTTCCTCTACACGCTGCTCGACCTCCGGCTCGGCTCGTTCGCGGGCTCCTCGCAGGTGCAGGACCTGCCGACGGTGATCCGAAAGCCGCTCTCCGAGCCGCTCTTCGTCCTCGGCACCTTCTTCATCCTGCTCGTCTTCTTCGTCCCGGGCGGGCTCGCGAGCCTCGGCCGCCGAGTGCGGTTGCTGCGCCGCTCCGCCGGGCTCGACCGGCCCCGCGTCGAAGGGACGCGCCCGTGAAGATCGGCTGGGAGCGTCGCGGGGACGGGCCGGCCCTGCTCCTGATCCAGGGGCTCGGCTACGCCCGCTGGGGCTGGGAGCCGGTGCTCGACGGGCTCGCGCGCTCGTTCGACGCGATCGTCTACGACAATCGCGGGATCGGCGAGAGCGACGCGCCGGCCGGGCCGTACACGGCCGCGGAGCTGGCCCAGGACGCGGCGCAGGTCCTGGACGAGGCCGGCGTCGAGAAGGCCCACGTCGTCGGCACGAGCCTCGGCGGGATGATCGCCCAGGAGCTCGCGCTTGCCCGCCCGGAGCGCGTCGACCGCCTCGTGCTCGCCTGCACGACGCCCGGCGGGCCACGCGCGTTTCCGATGCCGCAACGCACGGTCGACCTGATGCTCGCGCGGGCGACGCTCCGCGAGTACGTGGCGAACGCGCTCGAGCCTGCGGACCGGCCCGACCTCGTGGCGCGGATCCTCGAGCATCGGGAGCGCACGGCGCAGGGCTTCGAGGCCTGGGCCGCGCAGGCGGCCGCCGGCGCGGCGTTCGACGCGTCGGATCGGCTCGGCGGGCTCACCGCGCCCACGCTCGTCCAGCACGGCGACGGCGACGTGGTCGTCGATCCTCGGAACTCGGAGCTTCTCGTCGAGCTGATCCCGCATGCCCGGCTCGAGCGCTATCGCGGCTGCGGTCACCTCTTCTTCTGGCAGGAGCCGGAGCGATTCGTCCTGGAGCTCGAGGAGTTCCTCCTGTGAGCGGCCTCACCCTCGACCGCTGGATCCGCGACCGGGCGCGGACGACGCCGGAGCGGATCGCGATCGACTTCCTCGGCGCGCACACGACCTATCGCGAGCTCGACACCCGCTCCGAGCGTCTGGCGGCAGGGCTGCTCGACGCCGGGCTCGCTCCGGGCGATCGGGTGGCCACGCTGACCGGATCGAGTCCCGAGCACGTGGTCGTCTTCTTCGCGTGCGCGAAGGCCGGCCTCATCCTCCTGCCGCTGAACTGGCGGCTGGCTCGGGCGGAGCTCGCCTACCAGCTCGCGGACGCCGAGCCAGCGATCCTTCTGGCCTCTTCGGAGTACGCCGAGGCGGCGGGCGAGCTGCACGAGCGGAGCACGTCGTTGGAGGAGCTCGTGTGTGAAGAACACAAGCTCCTTCCCGCGCCCGCCGATGACGACGGCCTGCTCCTCGTCTACACCTCGGGGACGACCGGCCGGCCGAAGGGCGCGCTGCTCACGCACGCGAACTGCTTCTGGACGAACCTTTCCTTCGACCGCGTCGCCGGTCTCGGCGACGAGGACGTCGTCCTCCAGCTGCTGCCGCAGTTCCACGTCGGCGGCTGGAACGTGCAGCCGCTCCTCGCGTGGTGGAAAGGTGCCCGCGTGATCCTCGAGCCGTCGTTCGACCCGGCCCGGGCGCTCGCGCTGATCGGCGAGAAGCGGGTGACCACGATGATGGGCGTTCCCGCGACCTACCTCTTCCTGGCGCAGGATCCCGGTTTCGCCGGCGCCGACCTCTCCAGCCTGCGCCGCGCGGTCGTCGGGGGTGCGCCGATGCCCGAGCCGCTGCTCGAGCTCTGGCAGGAGCGCGGCGTCGAGATCGTCCAGGGCTACGGCCTGACCGAGGCGGCCCCGAACGTCCTCTGCCTCCCGCCGGAGGAGGCCGTACGCAAGCGAGGCTTCGCCGGCCGGCCGTATCCGCACGTCGACGTGGCCCTCCGCGACCCCGAGAGCGGCGAGCTCCTCGAGGGCGTGGGGGAGGGCGAGCTGGTCGTCCGCGGCCCGAACGTCTTCCCCGGCTACTGGCGCAACGAGGAGGCCACCGCGGCGGCGTTCGCCGACGGCTGGCTGCTGACAGGCGACATCGCCGCGCGCGACGACGAGGGCGACTACCGGATCGTCGGCCGGCTCAAGGAGCTGGTGATCTCGGGCGGCGAGAACGTCTATCCGGCCGAGCTCGAAAGCGTCCTGCACGAGCATCCGGCAGTCGCAGAGGCAGCCGTCGTCGGCGTCCCCGACGAGCGCTGGGGCGAGGCGTGCGCCGCGTTCGTCGTGCTCGCCGAGGAGGCGACCGAAGACGAGCTACTCGTCTTCTGCCGCGAGCGGCTGGCCGGGTTCAAGGTTCCGCGGGAGGTGCGCTTCGTCGACGAGCTGCCGCGGAACGCGCTGGGGAAGATCGTCAAGAGCGAGCTCCTCGGAGCCCGCTCGTGAAGCAGCTGACCGCACGGGGCGAGCGCACGCGCCAGAAGCTGATCGAGGCGGCCGAGCGCGTCTTCGCCCAGCACGGCTACCACGACGCCTCGATCGTCAAGATCACCGAGGCCGCGGGCGTCGGGCAGGGCACCTTCTACCTCTACTTCGACGGCAAGAAGCGGATCTTCGACGAGCTCGTGCTCGACCTGAACGCCCGCGTCCGCCGCGCGATGACAGAGGCCTCCTCGCAGGGATCGACGCGCGCGGAGAGCGAGCTGCTCGGCTTCGGAGCCTTCTTCCGCTTCACCGCCGAGCACCCGGCGCTCTACCGGATCATCCGGCAGGCCGAGTTCGTCTCGCCGGAGATCATGCAGATGCACTACGAGCGGCTGACCGACGGCTATGTCGCGGGCCTGCGCCAGGCGATGGACGCGGGTGAGGTGGCGCAGGGCGACCCCGAGGTTCTGGCCTGGAGCCTGATGGGGATCGGCGAGCTCGTCGGGATGCGCTGGATCCTCTGGGACGGACGCGCGGAGATGCCGGAGGGAGTCTCGGAGGAGCTGGCGCGGATCATCGTGCGCATGCTGGGCGTGGAAAGCCGCGAGCCGTGATCGGGCTCGCCGCAACCGCGTCGTACCTCCCGGAGCGCTGGCTGACCGCGGCCGAGATCGGGGCGGCGAGCGGGATCCCGGAGTCGGTCCTCGTGGAGAAGTTCGGCCTTCGCGGCAAGCACGTCGCGGCCGCCGACGAGCACGTGAGCGACATGGCCGTGGAGGTCGCCGGGCGCCTGCTCGAGGAGCAGCAGCTCGATCCGGCCGAGATCGACGTCGTCCTCTACTACGGCTCGATGTGGAAGGAGTACCCGGTCTGGCAGGCGGCGCCGTGGATCGCGCATCGGCTCGGTTGTACGAACGCCTACGCGCTCGAGTACGCGAATGTCTCGTGCGGGACGCCGGTCGCGCTCCGCCTCGCGCGGAACTTCCTCCTCGGCGAGCCGGAGCTGCGAAACGTCCTGCTCGTCGCGGCCTGCCGCGAGTCGTACCTGATCGACTACACGAACGCGCGGTCGCGCTTCATGTTCAACTTCGGCGACGGCGCGGTCGCGGGCCTGCTGACGCGCGACGCCGGCCACGAGCTCTGCGGCTCGCACGCGATCACGGACGGCTCGTTCTCGCTCCAGGTGAAGGTGCCCGCGGGCGGCTCGGTCGAGCCGGCCTCGGCCGAGTCGGTGGCCGGGCGCAGGCACTTCCTCGACGTCGCCGATCCGGCTCAGATGAAGGGCGGTCTCGACGAGGTCAGCCTCCCCAACTTCGTCGCGGCGGCGCGCGGCGCGCTCGAGAGCTGCGGTGCGAGCGAGAGCGAGATCGCCTATCTCTGCAACATCCACATGAAGCGCTCGATGCACGACGCGATCGTCGCCGAGCTCGGCTCCCCCCGCGCGTCCTATCTCGACGACACCGGGCACATGAGCGGCGTCGATCCGCTGCTCGCGCTCGATCGCTCTCGTCGGGCGGGCGAGCTCGTCGAGGGCGATCTCGTGGTCCTCCTCGCCGCCGGGACGGGATACACCTGGGCCGCTACGGTGCTCCGATGGTGATCCGCGATCTGATCGGCCGCGAGCTCATGCTCGGATTGGCTCACGATCGAGCAGGGTCGGATCGACGAGTTCGCGAGCGCGACGGACGACCCGCAGTGGATCCACACCGACCCGGTGCTCGCAGCCGAAGGGCCGTTCGGGACGACGATCGCGCACGGCTTCTTGACCCTCGCGCTCGTCGTGCCGCTCTTCGAGCAGGCGCTGCCGGCGCTCGACGGCTACCGGTTGACCGTCAACTACGGCCTGAACCGCGTTCGCTTCCCGGCTCCCGTGCCGGCGAGGAGCCGGATTCGGGCCCGCTTCGTCGTCGAGGACGTCGAGGAGGTGACCGGCGGCGAGCAGGCGCGCGTCGCCGCGACGATCGAGCGCGAGGGGCAGGAAAAGCCGGTGTGCGTCGCCGAGGCGCTCTTCCGCTTCCTCCACTGAGCGCTCTCGCAGCTTGCGTTTTGCGCAGGAACGAGTAAAAGGAGTCTGATGAGACGGAACTCCGCTCCTGGTCTTCGGCTTGCGCTCGTCCTCGTGCTGGCGGTGGCGCTCGTGCTCTCGGTGGCCGCGCTGGCCGCCTCGCCGAGCAAGGCGAAGCCGACTAAGCCGATGAAGGACAAGTCCGCGCCCACGGCCGAGTCCAAGGAGGGGAAGCCGAAGGCGAGCGTCTGCCACAAGGCCAGGAAGACGCTGAGCATCGGCGCGCCGGCCGTGAAGGCGCATCTCCGCCACGGCGACACGCTCGGCCGCTGCGCGTAGCCGAAGCGCCCGAAAACGCGAAGCGGCGCCGAAGCTTGCGCTACCGTCGGAGCGTGGTCGGCGTGAGAACGTGGAGCACGGCAGCGGTGCTGGCGTTCGCGCTGCTCCTCGCCGGCTCTGCTCGCCGCAGGGTGTGGCGGCGGTAGCGGCGACGACGAGGCGGCATCGAGGTCGACGGCCGCCTTCTACCCTCGGGCCGAGCCCCCGATCTCCTCGGCGAGCGTGGCGCCTCGGCCGCCTCCGTCAGCGGCCGCGCCTCGCACTGCGGAAGCGGACCCGCCCGTCGCCTCCCCTCGACCCGTCAAGGCGACGAAGCATGCTGCGCCGCCGGGCTGCGCCTCCCCGCGGGTGCAGCCGTTGCGCAGCCGAGCGGTGGCGTTCGCCGCGGTCGTCCGCTCGAGCGCTCGAGCTCACACGAGCCCTGGCGGAGCCACCCTCGCCGACTTCGGCCGGCTGAACGCGAACGCCGTGCCCACGGTCTTCGGAGTCCTCGGCAGCGCCAGCTGCAAGGGCCGGTGGCTGCGCGTGCAGCTGCCGGCGCGTCCGAACGGCGTCATGGCCTGGGTTCGAGCCCGCGACGTCCAGCTCATCCCCGTCCGCACGCGGATCGAGGTCGATCTGTCTGCTCGCCGTGTGACGCTCTACCGGGCAGGCAAAGAGCTCGTGACCGCCACGGCGGCGATCGGCGCTCCCGACACGCCGACTCCGACGGGGAGCTACTACGTCAACCAGCGGCTCCGGGCCCCGAATCCGGCCGGGCCGTTCGGTCCGGCGGCGATCGGGATCTCCGCGTTCTCGCCCGTGCTCCAGGGCTGGAGCCAGGGGGGACCGATCGCAATCCACGGAACGAACCGCCCGGATCTGCTCGGTGGCGCCGTCTCGCATGGCTGCATCCGCATCCGCAACGACCTGCTGGTGCGCATGTTTCGGCTCGCGCTCGGGGGCACCCCCGTCGTGATCAGGGCCTAGAAGCGCGAGGATTGATCTCCCGAGCTCTGGGACACAAGACTGTCATGACCCGAGACATGAAACAGGTGGAGACGGAGGTCCAGGGGCTGCGGGAGGAGCTCGAGGCCGTGCAGGCTCGGGCAACCGAGTACGAAGCGGCTCTCGAGGAGCTCGCCCGTCAGAGGAACGAGGCGGCCGGGCGGTTCGAGCTCGCGCAGCGGCAGGCGGCGGAGTACGGCGCTCGACTGGCGGAGCGCGAGACCGAGCTCGCAGAGGCAAAGAAGCGCGACGAGACCTATCAGAGGTTCCGCTCGGCCCTCGAGCGCCGCGACGCGGCCGCTTCGGAGGCTGCGGCCGCGATCGACGGCGCTCTGGAGCGCTTCGAGGCGTTCGTCGAGCTCCAGGGAGCGGTTGTCACCGCCCGAGCGGAGGTTGCGCCGGGCTATGACGTGTCGGTCTCGAAAGAACCGGAAGAGCTCGTGGATGCGTGGCAGCGGCTCGTCGACGTGGTTCGGCAGAAGATCGACGAGCAACTGCAGGACGAGGTCGTCGACGCGGCCGCACGGAGCATCGCCGGCCACGACATCGCCAAGCTCCCCGAGTACCTGCAGGCGGTGGCGAGGATGCGGCGTCGCCAGCTCCTGACGAAAGCGCCCGCGACGAAGGCTCCGACTCGAACCCAGTGAGAGGACACGGCCGAGAGCGGGCCGCCACAGCCGGCGGCCCGCTCTCGGCTACGAGCTTGCTAGCGGCTGCACCAGTCGAAGAGCTCGGGGTTGGTGAAGTGGAGCCGGATCACCGTTCCGAGCGAGAGAAACGAGTTCGGCGGAAGATCCGTGTTGATCGCGCCCTCGCTCCCCCCGGAGTCCGAGTCGATCGTGTCGTAGTCGATCTGCTGCAACGCGGCCGCGCGCAGCAAGTTGTTCTGGATCAGGAAGGTGACGCCCGCCTTGACGCAGCGAGCGCCGGCCCGTGCCTCCGAGCCGTTGTTGGCGCCTGCGCCGGGCGAGAGCATCAGTGCCGCCGTGGCGGCGGTGGCTCCGAGAGCTGAGATTCGCTTGAGCATGTGTTGTCCTCTCTTTCGTCGCCCGGTTACCGGGCGCTCGGGGGGACGATGACGGTGTTGATCGCGTGGATCAGGCCGTTCGAGGCCGCGACATCGGCGACGACGACCTGCGAGTTCCCGTTCAGGTAGAGCTTGCCGTTCTTGATCGAGAGCTTCACCTTCTCGCCCTGGACCGTGGCGACGGAGCCCTTCTTCATCGCGACCGCGACCGCGGCCCCGCTTGGAACCTTCTTCGCGAGCACGTGGTAGGTGAGGACCTTCTTCAGCAGCGCCTTGTCGGTCGTGACGGCGGCGTAGGTGTCCGGCGCGGTCTTCTTGAGCTTCGCGAACGCGGCATTCGTCGGCGCGAAGACGGTGAACGGCCCCTTGCCCGACAGGGTCGGGACGAGACCCGCCTGCTTGACGAGGGCGACAAGGGTAGAGAAGCGCTTGTCGCCGGCGGCGACGCCGACGATCGTGGGCTTCGCGGCCGCTTCTCGGGTCGGTGCTGCCGTGGCGGTCGTCGCCAGAGCGGTGACGGCGAGAACGGCAGCGAGGAGCAATGCGATCGGTGCTCTCATTCGGATCCTCCGGTTCGTAGCTTCTAGGACGCGAGTTGGTACGCGGCGCGTCGGGGGGCGGATCAGTCGGCTTGTGATCGGCGCCGCAGCCGCGCGCGTATTCCTCGCGATGAGCACTGCAGCCGGTCCTGCGATCATTGGCCCGTGGCCGACCAACCCGACGACGCCGAGCTCGTCAGCCGGATCTCGCTGGACGACCGCGAGGCGCTGCGGATGCTCTACGAGCGCTACGGGACGATCGTGTTCGGGATGAGCCACCGCCTCCTCTCCGACCGCCAGGCCGCGGAGGAATGCACGCAGGACGTTTTCGTGGCCATCTGGCGGAATGCCGCGAGCTATCTCCCGGAGCGAGGCGCGGTCAGCTCGTGGCTGCTGGCGATCGCGCGCAATCGGGTCATCGACCTCATTCGCCGGCGAGGCGCCCGGCCGTCCGATCCCTACGCCGAGATCTGGCTCGAAGACGAGTCGCCCGACGCCGCCGAGCTCGTGACCGCCGCCGACCACTCGCAGCGCGTCGCGGCCGCCATGGCGGAACTTCCGGCAGCGCAGCGCGAGGCCCTCGGGCTCGCGTACTTCGAGGGCCTGTCGCACCACGAGATCGCCGTCCGCCTCGGAGTTCCGCTCGGGACGGTGAAGGGGCGAATCCGGCTCGCGCTCGACCGGCTGCGGGCCCTCGCGCCGAAGTACGCGCTCAACACGGAGCGAGAGACATGACCGATGTCGACCGCGATCTGGCGGCGGCCGCCGCGCTGGGCGGTCTGCCTCCCGACGAAGCCGCCCGGCTCGAGGAGCTGCGGAAGGACGACGCCCTCGCCGAGGCGCTGGAGGAGTATCGGGCCGCGGTGGCCACGCTCGAGAGCGGGGTTGCCAGGGAGGCGACGCCGCCCGGGCTCTTCGACGGCATCCTCGCCCGCATCGAGAGCGAGCGCCCCGCCGGCGAGGTCTCCGTGGCTCCGGCCGAACGGCCTGCGCGAAGGCGCTTCCTGGAGCGGAGAAAGCGGCTCGTGCCTGCGCTCTCGGTCGGCATCGTCACGGTGCTGGCGATCGCCGTCGGCGTCGCCGTGTTCTCCGGCGACGGTCGCGGAACACCCGCGGCCCGGGCCGCCGTCCAGGGCACGCCGGTCTTCTCCGGCGTCCACGGCGAGGCGAGGCTCTATGACCCGAGCCGCGAGGACGGCGTGCTCGCGCTCGATCTGGCGGACGTCCCCGCGCCGGCGGCCGGCGAGCACTACGAGGTCTGGGTGCTGCGCGAAGGCGCCGAGGGCGCGATGGAGGCTGTCGGGGTGTTCACTCCCGACGCATCCGACGTGCGCCTCGAGCTCAGGCTTCCCGGGTCGGGCGTCTACGAGGCGGTCGATATCTCCGTCGAGCCGGACGCCGGCCCGGCCGCGCACTCCGGTAAGAGCCTGGCAGGCGGGCTCTTCGACTCGGTTTCCTAGCGCCTCGCGACGGTCCAGCCGAGCCAGAAGACCGTCCCGAGCACCATCGCGGCGAGGCCGAGCCCGATGACGACGTCCGCCACGTTTCCCGTGGAGCCGTCGCCGAACGGGATGAAGTCGGGCGAGCCGCCGCGCGCAGCCCACCACCGACGACTGACGAGATTGCCGAGCGCGCCGCCGAGCGCGAGGCCCGCGCCGACCGCGACGACACGGGCCGGCACGACGCACGCAAGGAGGGAGGTTGCCGCGGCGACGAGGATCAGGCCCGCTCCGAGCCCGAAGGATGGTGCGCGCTCCGAGATGTGGAAGAGCAGCGAGTCGGGCTCGAGCGCCACTGCGATCTCCTTCGACACGAAGTCCACGCCGAATGCTCCGAGCGTCGCCACGACCATCACGACGACGCGCGAGGGGAAGCGCTCCAGTTCGAGCGTCGCGAGGCGGCTCATGAGACCAGTCTTACTCGCCGGCGCTGCTCAGAAGTCGTGCTGCTCAGAAGTCGATCGTCGGAAGCTCGTCGACCCCGTCATCTCGCCGAGACCGCCGCCTGGGCAGCCGGGAGAGCGCGGTGGCGACGAAGGCGATCGTTGCGCCGCCGGCGAGAATCGTGCCGCCGACGTAGAGCAGGATCGCCTGGATGTCCGGCTCGACCATGCCAGGGCATCGGCAGACGCGGCGTCGTGCTTGAGCAGCGACTGCGACCGGATCAGCTGAAAGAAGAGGAGCGGCCGGCGCCTGCCGCATTCCGGCGCCGGCCGTTGCCCGGACGATACGACCGAAGCGCGGTGGTCCTCGTCACCCAAATGGGGGATGAAGACTCCGGTAGGGCGCCGCCGAAGTGCTCTCCGGGCGCGCCCCAGCGACCGTGCCGCCCGGGCCACCTCCCCCAGGAGGCCCGTGGTCGACGATCGTGCTCGAGGAGAGCCGCACTCCTCAGGGGCGCGCCCCTTTGCCTTCCGGGAGAAACGAGACAGCTGCGTGGGCGTCAACCGAGCAGGTTAAGCACCGCGAGCAGCACGAAGACCACGGTCGCGGTTCCGTAGACCGTCAGCGCATGCGCCCGCTGCGGCGTCGGCCATGCGACGCCGACGCCTACAAGCGACGCGACCGCCGCCGCGGCGTCGACCACGCCGGCGACGACCTGGAGCCAGCGGGGCGCGAAGAGCAGCGCCAGGATCGAGAGGGCGGCCACGATCGCCAGCTGTCGCGTCTCCCGTCCGAGCAGCGCGGGACTGAGGGCGTCGGAGAGCCTCATGCTGGGTTGCCTGGCCACCGTCCCACTGTACGGGCGGCGGCGGCGGCTCGTACCCCGACCGGACGATAGGCGGCCGTCGCGACATCGCCGTTCGCGCCGGGGCTGCCGTCAGCCCCGGACGCTGCGTGCCGCGACGACCGCCCTATCCATTCGGTGCGTGTTCGCCGTAGCCGAACCGTGACGTTCGACAGCCGAACCAGCCCCGCGGACGCGCCCAGCGACCGTGCCGCCCGAGCAGCCCAACCCCCTGGGGCGCGCTCGTGGTCAACCGACTCGTCGGGGAAGCGTCAGTTCTCCTCGGGGGCGCGCCCGCAGCCGCGGACGCGGAGTGACAGCACCGGTGCCCGATGGCGCACGATCAGCGGTGCGTTGCGCAAAGACGAAGGCACTAGCCCATCGAACTGAGGAGCCAACCAAACATCAGGCAGACGGAGATCACGGTCGGCCAAAGCATGAGATGGAGAAGCCGCCGCCGGCGATGCGACACCCGGCCGGGAACGTCGAACCTGGCCCTCGTGATGTTCCGCTTCTGCCCGACGTTCTTCACGGCCGCTCCGTGCGACCGCAGGACACGCACTTGATCCCGAGGGCGCCCCAACCCGGCCCGCTCTCGGGGTTCGGCCGCCAGTCGTGACCGCACAAGAAACACAACACGCGCCGCACTAAGTCCTCTTCGATCCGCAGACGTTCTGAAGGGCCGCCAGGCGACTCTAGACCCCCTCGGCACACATTTGCAATCCCTGTGGCGATGGACACGCTCCCGGAGGGCGACGGGCACTCACCGGTGGCTGGCGGGCGGCTAGCTCAGCGCTTGAACCACGAGTCCAGATGAGCGGCCAGTTCAGGGCCGCCCCACGAAGCGCGGGTTTCGCCACGCGGGAGCTCGAATCGCCTCGCGAGCGACATCGGAAGCGTGCGATCTGCTGCGCACGCGCAGGCAAACCCGGCCCGTTCGACCAGCGCGGCCGTCTCTCTGCCGTAGTCGCTTGTCGAGCCATTCGGGTAGGCGAAGCTCGTGACGGGAGTACCGCACGATCTCCTCGAGTCGCTGCTTGCTCGTGACGATCTCCCGCTCCTGCTCGACCGGCGAAAGGGCGGACAGGCGCGGATGGCTCACCGTGTGTGCGCCGATCTCCACCTTCTCGAGGCGGCTTAGCGCCCGAGCCTCGTCGGCGGTGAGCACGCGATGTGAGGCTCGTACGCACGGTGGCTGCGCGGCCAAGCTGCGGAGAGCCGTGAGGGCTTCGCCTCGCTCCTTCTCACCGAGCCGCTGCAGCTCCGGGTAGAGCTCGCGGAACAGCGCGTGGCGCGTCGTGGGGGGCTTGTCCCACGCACGCCACGAGCGATGCTCTCTCTGCGTCTCCTCGGAGTACTCCGTCCAGCTCTTGAGCTCTCGGCGGAAGACAGTTCCGCCGACCTCGAGCTCGAGGACGTCGGGCAGCGTGCCCGGCTGCAGAAGGCAGGCGCTCGAGCTCATCCCACCAGAACTCGCGGTCACCGCCGATGTAACCGGACGCCAGGAGGAAGGTGGCAGGAACGCCGTGCGCTTGGAGAAGGGGGCTCGCGACCTCGAGATTGTCGGCGTAACCGTCATCGAATGTGATGACGACTGTCCGATCCGGCACTTCCCCGTCGTCGAGCGCCTGGACGAGCTCGGCCAGCGCCAACGGCTGGAATTCCGAGCCGACGACGTCGACCTGCTCCGAGAAACGCTCCGGTGAGATGCTCAGTCCCCAAGGATCGCTCGACAGGTCTGCGACCCGGTGGAAGAGGAGAATCGTCGCCCTCGTCCTCGGGGTCGAGCGTCCCAGAGACCGTACGAATCGTCTGAGGTCAGCCAGATCTCGCACGCACGCACAATGGCAGTCCGTGCGGACCGCGGCAGCGGTGGTTCACTCGCCGGCCGGCGCGTCCCGCCGGCAGTCGGGCCTGGATGATTCGCAGGAGTCGCCCAATCGGTCTGGGTGCCCGTTTCGCCGTGCCCGAACCGTTGCCGTTCCGCGGCCGAACCAACGCGCGGGCGCGCCCAGCGACCGTGCCGCCCGAGCTGCCCACACCCCTGGGGCACCCTCGTGGCCAAGCGGTGACATCGGGGACGAGCCACTTCCCCACGGCGCGCCCGCAGCCGCGAGCGTCAAGCTGCCCGGAGGCGTCGCGTTGCGCAGAAGCAAGAGGAAGGCCGATACGGCGGTCGAACCCGTGTCCGCAGAAACCAGGTGCCGGAGCCGCTTCGCAGGAACCTCGATGAGCTGACGGCTCAAGGCAGCAGATCGGATTGGCGTGAACCGAGCTGAGTTCGTCTTGCTGCTGCGACCTGCTTCCTCCGCTGCCGCGATCATCATCCGGGACCGGCGCTTGGTGGAGCGAGCTGCACCGTGCGGCGAAGATTCGCGCGGATAGGGCGACCGGCTTTATCGGAACACTCGCGGCGCGACGGAAGCCTATGCTCCTAAGATGGATAGAGCCGTCGCTTGCTCGAACTGCGACGCAATGATCACCGAGGCCGACGCCAAAGATGCCGGCTGGCGTTACTTGTCGGACGGTGCAGGCGACCTCCTACCGTTCTGCGGAGAGTGCGCCGCGCACGAGCTCGCCGCGGACACACCCTTGTCGCTCGACGTCCCGGAGAACGCCCCGTCCCTGATCCGCTTCATCGACGCCGACTACTACGCGCCGCTCAAGGCCTCCTGGCGGTGGCTTAGACGCTTCGCCCGCCGATCCGATGCCTGAGCCAGCTGTCGTTGCAACTCGCGCGTGCGGCAACAGAATCCCGCTGCTCGCGCACGAGCGTCCATAGATGCGGCCTCGTTGAGGGTGAGGAGGGCCGGCGTCGTCTCTGTAGTTGCCATAAGCGGATACTTGCAGAAGTCGGTTAGTTGCAGTAGTCTCCGAATCCAACTTCAAGCGCCACCCGCAACTTGGAGGAGCAGGGATGAGCAGGCCGCCAGTCGCCCGGGTCTACATCCACGGCCTACCGGAGGAACAGACGCTCGGCGGCCCCCCCGGTGAAGCGCCGGCTACCGCCGTCATCGTCCATGAGGGCTGCAAGGTCTTCGTGCGTTTCGATCGAGGCGACCTAGACGGCGAGGGACCCGTTCGGGAGGTTCTCATCCAGCCCGAGGAGCGCCACGGCGAGCTTGACCCCACGGCGGTCCGGAAGGTGATGGCCAACCCTGAGCTCTACTTCGCGTACGCGCGAAAGGCGATGCGCTCGATGTCGAGCAAGCACGGGACGTTCGAGGAAAGACAGAAGGCGTTCGAAGGGGCTGCTCGAGCCCTCAGGCAGGCCGGCGGCCCTGGCCGCGGGTACGTCGACGAGTTCTACGAGACGATCGGAGACCAGTACCGCGCGCTGGTAGAGGAAGGCCACCCGCATCCGGTCAAGGCGATCGGGGAGCGGAACCACGTCACGATCAGCGGCGCCTCCCGCTGGATCAAGGAAGCACGCCGCCGCGGCTTCCTCGACGCCGCCTAACGCAGCCCGAGGAGCGCCTCTACGTTCTTTCCGAGCAAGTAGACCTCGAGCGTTGGGGTGGCGCGGCTCGATCGCCCCTAAAAGGGCTTGTCGGAACCCTTGTAACGGCTCTTGCAAAGTCGTAGTCTGACGTGCGACTCTCAGAGGTAGAGGAATGAGTCGCTGTCGTGCAGAGTCGGCCGTCACCAGTGGACTTCCCGTGTCGAGCAGGGAGAGATGTTCACGGTCTGCGCCGCGTGCGGGAAGGAACCGCCCAAGTCCAGACGCGACAGAGGGCCTGAAATCTTCACCGCAGATGATGCGGTAGACAAGCTCGAAGCGACTCAGACGCTCTGGGGTGAGGAGACGCAGGGGGATCGCCGATGAGCCAGCCAGGCGCGGACTCGACTCCGGCACCGGATAAGCAAAGCGTGACTCGACGGGGCTCTGATCGCGTCGATGCCCCGGCTTAGCCCCCCGGCGTGGATTGATAGGGCAGAGCCGAGCACGTAGAGAAATGGCGAAGCCGCTGGCCTGTCGAGTCGGTCGTCACAAATGGTCGACGAAGGTCGAGCAGGGAGAGGCGTACGAGGTCTGCAGCGTCTGCGGGAAGGAGAGCCCGACGGAGCGATGGGATAGCTCGCACCGAGGCGGAGGCGAGGGCGACAGCTCCGGCGGGCTGCCGCCGATTAGTAGCGGTGGTGGCGACGGAGGCGGCGCTTCTTAGTGGCTCGCCGTGTACGCGGGAGGTCTGATGGCTACGAGATTGCGCTGTTATCTCGGATTCCATACTTGGCAGCAGATTCGCAACGACGAAGGCAAGTGGTACAAGAAGTGCCGAGCTTGCGGGAGGTTCTCTGATATCCCCGATCGCAGCTCGGGCGGGTTCGGCGGCGCCGGGGGCTTCGGTTGAGTCGACGCGCGTCCTTCCTCTGCCGCGGCCGGTGTGTGGCGGTTGGCAGCTTGGGGACTGACGGCTTTCGAGCGAGGCCTCAAGGGGCGGCCGCCTATGTGAATCCTGACTGGGGCGCGCCACGGGAGTTCGGGCAACTCCCTCAACGACGGTTAGAGCGCAATGGGTTGAACCGCCTCGCAACTGGGGCCCCGATTCGGGCGAGAACCCTCGGCGGGAGCGTAATGGCAAGATGCCGCGATGGTCACTCAGAACGGCACGCGTCTTCTGATTGCAACCGGCGCAGCGGCGGCTTCCGCAGACGAGCTGCCGCGGCTCGTGCGGGCGCTGATCGATACTGCCTCCGATGTGCTCGTGATGACGCCGATCCTTGTTAGCAGGCTCCAGTGGCTCGCCTCCGACACCGACCGCGCCCGCTACGAGGCCGACGAGCGCCTCTCGGCTGTGCTCGGCCACGTCGACACACTCGCGCCCGAAGCGAGGGTGGGAGGCCGGATCGGCGACGACACGCCGTTCACGGCCTTCGCCGACGCGGTCCGGGACTTCCGACCCGATCACATTCTGATCGCTCTCCGTGGCGCCGATCACTCCGGCTGGCAGGAACGAGGGCTGCTCGACCAGATCAGGGAGCTCGGGATTCCGATCACGGTGTTTGAGCTCGACCGGGCGGGTCAGCCGCCGATCAGGAGGTAGCGTCGGCAGTGGCGGGAGTAACGGACACCAACATCTTCGCCCGCGTCGTGTGCGGTGTCGACGGGACGGCGGAGAGCCTGTTCGCGGTGAGGCAAGCGAACCGCCTCCGACAGCCTGAAGGGCGCCTGCTGCTCGTCGTCGCGACGAGCCTCGCCAAGGCAGCACACGCCGGGATCGCGGCCGGCCACGCGGCAGAGCTCCTGCAGGCAGAAGCCGAGCAAGCACTGGCGGAGGCCGAGCAACTCGCCGCAGCTGAGGGGAAGATCGTGAACGGCGACCCGGCCGCGATCCTCCTGAGTGAGGCGCAACAGGCGACGCTGCTCGCACTGGGATCGCACGGTCGTGGGCGAGCCGCCGGCATGCTGCTCGGCACAGTCGCGGCGAGGATGCTGCACGAGGCTCCCTGTTCGGTTCTGATCTCCCGCCCGGCCCGCGATCCCGAGACGTGGCCGGAGACGATTATCGCGGGCATGGACGGCTCGGCCGAGTCGGAGCTCGCGGTTGCCGCGGCCCGCTCTGTCGCGAGCTCCTGCGGGGCGGCGCTGCGCGTCGTGACAGCGATGAGCGATCAGGTCGATCGCGACGCAGCGCGGCGAGTCGCGCCTGAGCTCGAAGAGATGGACGGTCGCGGGCTCGATGTGCTCAAGTCCGAGTCCGAGACGGCTGACCTCGTCGTGGTCGGCAGCCGGGGGCTGCAGGGACTGAAAACGCTCGGCAGCGTCAGCGAGCGGATCGCGCACCAGGCGAACTGCTCTGTGCTCGTCGTGCGCGGCACGGCACCAAGCTGATCGGCCAGGGGAGATGAGCCCCGTCCGAGCGACGGTGAAGCTGATCGGGCGACGGCTCGAGCCCGAGCACCACCGAGTACGTGACTTCCTCACCCGGATCGCGCAGCCTTATGAGTGGCTCGAAGCAGGGTCGGCCGATGCGGACGCGGCGCTGGCTGGCCTCGGGAGGGCGGAGCTCGAGCTGCCGATCCTCATCGACGGGGACGGCGTTCTCGCGGCCGTCAGTGTTCGGACGCTCGCGGAGGCCTGGCAGATGTCGCGTCCCCCAGCCCGGCACGAGTATGACATCGCCATCGTCGGCGCCGGTCCCGCCGGCCTTTCTGCTGCGGTGTACGCGGCTTCGGATGGGCTCTCGACGATCCTTCTGGAACGCGACGTTCCGGGCGGGCAGGCGTCCCATACCTCCTCGATCGAGAACTTCTTCGGCTTTCCGGAAGGGATCGGCGGAGCGGAGCTCGCGCGCCTGGCCGGCCGTCAAGCGGAGCAGTTCGGCGCCGAACTGTCCTTGCTCCGCGGCGTGAGCGGTAACCGGCGCGGGCCGGCCGGTCGGTTCGTGATCGAGGTGGAGGGTGGCCACGAGGTCTCGGCCCCCGTCGCCGTCGCCGCGACCGGGATGGATTGGCGCCGGCTGGCGGTCGAAGGTCTCGACGAGCTTCTCGGCCGCGGGGTCTATTACGGTGCGGGACGCAGCGAGGCGACGCAATGCGGCGGCGAGGACGCGATCGTTGTCGGGGCGGGCAACTCGGCCGGGCAGGCCGTGCTCAACCTCGCGCGAGCAGGTGCGCGCGTGAAGCTGCTCGTGCGCGGCGACCAGCTCGGACGGACGATGTCCGACTACCTCGTGCGGCGAATCGAGGAGAGCAGGCTTGTCGAGGCTCGCTTCGGGATCGAGGTGCGAGCCGTCCACGCGGACGGCGGCCGGCTGGCGAGCGTGACGGTCGCCGGTCGCGACGGTCGCGAGTCATGCCTCTCTGCCAGCGCGCTCTTCGTCTGCATCGGCGGCGTGCCCAGGACGGGGTGGGCGGCGGGTAGCGGCGTCCGCACTGACGCGGCGGGCTACGTGCTCGCCGGGCCTGATCTCCTCGACCGCGGTGAGCGACCGCCGGGCTGGCCGCTTGCACGCGATCCGCTGGCGCTCGAGACGAGCGTTCCCGGCCTCTTCGCCGCGGGTGACGTCCGCCACGGGTCGACCAAGCGCGTCGCGGGTGCCGTTGGTGACGGCGCGATGGCCGTCGCGCTCGCGCACCGGCGCCTGGAGGAGCTCGCTCCTACGGGCTGAGCCCGACATCGACCACGCGGTCCGTCGGGCCGGCTCGCACCTCCGCCTTCGCCGCAAAGGCAATCGTGCTCGGATGGTCGCCCGTTGCCAACGGTTGCGACCAGCTGCGATCGGAGCGTGAGGGGGATAAGCTTTTCTGGACGGCCGCTCCGCTGGATCTGATCCGATCGCCCGCTGCCGGATCGTAGTCGTGCCTCCCGGAGTGGCAGAGATGGACAGCGTCACGAAAGGTTCCCATGACCACGTACAAGGTCGGCTACTTCGTCGGAAGCCTCTCCTCCGCATCGATCAACCGCGAACTCGCGAAGGCGCTGATCCGCCTGGCGCCCGAGGAGCTCGAGTTCACCGAAATCCCGATCGGGAATCTGCCCCTCTATAGCCCAGACTACGACAAGAATTTTCCACCCGAAGCTCGAGAACTGAAAGAGGCGATCGCTGGCTCGGACGCCGTCTTAATCGTAAGCCCGGAGTACAACCGCTCGATTCCCGGAGCGCTGAAGAATGCGCTCGACTGGGCGTCACGGCCGTGGGGGCAAAACTCTCTCGAGCAAATGCCTGCCGCTGTCGTCGGGGCATCCGTCGGTCAGATCGGGACAGCTTTGGCGCAACAGAGCTTGCGCGGCGTGCTCAGCTTCTGCAACGCCCGGCAGATGACCGCCCCTGAGGCGTACATTCGATATTCACCGGAGATCTTTCCCGGCGGGGGAGAAGTTGCAGACGAGTCGACGAAGGCGTTCCTCACCGAATACATGGAGCAGTTCCGGACTTACATCGTACGAGTCCTTACCGTGATCCCTCGAAGGTAGCGCCTCAGTAGCACCGGGGCGACCCGGTCCCTGAACACGGGGACCTCGAAAGGAGTATGCGATGAAGAGACTGGAAGATCGTGTGGCGGTGATCACGGGAGCCGCCAGCGGGATCGGACGCGTGACCGCGGCGAGACTCGCGGCGGAGGGTGCGGTTGCGGTCGTGACGGACGTGCAAGACGACCTCGGCGACGAGGCGGCCGCCGAGATCCGCAGCAGCGGCGGGAAGGCGAGCTTCGTGCATCACGACGTGACCAGCGAGGCGGAGTGGCAGGCCGCGGTCGATCGGGTGCTTGCCGATCACGGCCGGCTCGACATCCTCGTCAACAATGCCGGCATGGGTGACTTGGCGCCGATCGAGGAGACGACCATGGCGGACTACGAGCGCACGATCGCCATCGATCAGACGGGTGTTTTCCTCGGGATGAAGGTGTGCGCGCAAGCGCTGAAGGAATCAGGCCACGGCTCCGTGATCAACATCAGTTCGATCTTCGGAACGTCGGGCGGCTTCGGTACGTCGCCCGCCTATCACGCTGCCAAGGGCGCGGTACGCACGCTCACGAAGAACGTGGCGATCCATTGGGCGACGGAGGGCGTTCGGGTGAACTCGGTGCATCCCGGCTTCATCCGCACCCCGATCCTTGATCAGGCCAAGGGAACGGAGATCTGGGAAGCGATGACGGCTTCGACGCCCATGGGGCGCCTCGGCGAGCCCCACGAGATCGCAGCCGCGGTTGCGTTCCTCGCAAGCGACGACGCATCCTTCGTAACCGGGTGCGAGCTCTACGTCGACGGAGGCTTCATCGCACGCTGACGCTGTCCATGGCCGGAGTAGCCGCGTCGTACTGCTACGCAACGAGCCCCGCCGCCTTATGACGACGCCCACACGGGAGTGGCCGGCAGCATCCGTCTCGGAAGGCTGCGCACGTAGGCGCCCGATCAAGGACGAGCCTTACGCGCGCGCTTACTGGCGGTATCGTCCGATTCGACCTTGGCAGTGGTGGAAGAAGTAGAGGCCGATGCCGAACGACCCGATCGTCCGCTGGGAAAACGAAGGCGGAGCCGTGCTGCGGGGCTCACCCGCGCGCGGTCGCCGCGATCCTGACAGCGACCGAGAACGCACGAGCCTCGCTCCGGCGAAGGCGCCGGCGGAGTCGTTCGTCGCGCCGTCTCCCCTTAGTCCACGACGAGACCGCCAGCCGCGACATGGCGCCGAAGCCTGACGCGAGCGTCGTAAAGCGTTTTGTGGGGCGCGCCGCGCGTGGTGGCGAGGGGCTCGACGAGGACGTCAATCGGCACTCCGTTCACCGTCAGCGGAAAGCCCTCTTCACCGCGACCGGGACGCTCACAGCGAAGGGCACCGTCGCCGTCTACGGGATCGCCAAGCCCAATCGATCCTCCCGGCGTCGGTGCGCGGGCGGTAGTCGGGCGAACTCGTCTGGTTCTGAACTGCGAGCGAACAACTCTTGAAAACCTTCAGCGAGTGGGAACGCGAACTCGTCAGTGAATCGTTCGAACCACTGATGCGTCGCCGTAGAAGCGGCCTCTTCTTCCTCGATCTGGGAAGGGATAACTCGAGCGTGTCACCCTCATAGTCGAGGCCGAAGGACCGGCCCAGCAGCTCGCGCTCGATCAACAGACCGTCGATCAAATAGATGACCTCCGTTCTGACGCGCGTCATCCCTGGCGCTGAGGCCAACGGAACGCCGTGTAGTCGCGTGCGAGCAAGGCGCAGCTTCCCGTCGCTACTTCAAAAGTTGCACGCGTGTCCTCGATCGACTGCGCGTATCGGGGCCTGGAACGAGTGAGCACCGAGTGAACATGGACCGAGCGTTTCCGGCACTCCTGACACACCTGACCCACGCAACCGTGCGGTATTCGGCGTAACCAGGCTAGTAAGGAAGGCCCATACGGGATTCGAACCCGTGCCGCCGCCGTGAGAGGGCGGTGTCCTAGGCCACTAGACGAATGGGCCGTGGCGGGCGTCAGTGTAGCGAACGGCCTTCCGGCCTCCCGCTCCAACTCCTGAGTGAGGCTTTACCAAGGCTTGTCTCTCGCTTGGCCCGCCCTTGGGCGGGCGCCGGGCACCCTCCTTCCATGTCCGAAAACGAAGGACGAGAACGATGACGAAGCTCCTGATCGGCGCGCTCAGCCTCGCGCTCGTCGGAGTCGGAGGGCTCGTTGCGGCCGTCGATGGCTTCGGCGAGGCTCAGCCCGTTCGTTCGGTATCCATTCCCGCCGGCACGACCTCTACCGCCGCGACAAGCACGGGCACGACGACAAGCACGGGCACGACGACAAGCACGGGCACGACGACGAGTACAGGCACGACGACAGCTGCAACTCCGGACGACATCGTCGTCGGCGGAGCTGCTCCGGCCGCTACGACGACGAACGGCCTCGACGTCTCTGGGCCTTGCGACGAGGCCGAGCACGCGACCGACCCGCGCTGCACCGGCGTTACGCGAGCCGAGGATGACGACGACAACTCGGGCCGAGGCTCCGGCGAGGACGACGAGAACGGCGACAACGACGACGACCGCTCCGGCTCGAACTCCGGCTCGGATGATGGCAGCGGCGGGGGCGACGACGACAACAGCGGCCACGGCAACGACGACTGAGGAGACCGAATCGATGACCCGCATCAAGCTCGGCCTGATGACCCTGCTCGTCCTGCTCGCGAGCGCCGTCACGCTCGTAGCGGTGGCACAGAGCGCGGCCACCGCCCAGACGGTGCGCGTGACCGAGGTGAGCAACGCGATCCGCTTCTCGGCGAAGCCGAAGGCGGGGGTCGTGAAGTTCCAGGCCCGCAACGCCTCGGACGACGCTCACGACTTCTGGATCAGGGGCGGCGGCAAGACCTGGAGAACCCGCGTCCTCGTCCGCAGTCAGGCCGTAAGCCTGACCGCCACGCTCAAGAAGGGCGTCCGCTACACGTTCTGGTGCTCGATCAGCGACCATCGCGAGGACGGGATGGCAGGCGGCTTCGTCGCCCGCTGAGGGCGGCGGCGGTGCCGGAGGCGTCCCCTCCTCTCCCTGGGGGCGCCTCCGCTGCTTTCCCGAATCCAGGGCCTGGGTATAACGGCGCGATGACCGGAAAACGCACGATCTTGCTCGTCGAGGACGAGGAGTCGATCACGACGCCGCTCGCCGAGTCGCTCGAGCGCGAGGGATTCACGACCGAGATCGCCCGCACGGCCGCCGAGGCGATCGAGCTCGGTCGCCGAACGAAGCCCGAGCTTGTGCTGCTCGACCTGATGCTCCCGGACGGCTCGGGCTTCGACGTCTGCCGCGAGCTCCGAGCGGAATCGACCGTGCCGATCATCATCCTCTCGGCGCGCGGCGAGGAGACCGATCGCGTCGTCGGCCTCGAGCTCGGTGCAGACGACTACGTCGTCAAGCCGTTCAGCGCTCGCGAGGTGATGCGCTCGGATCCGCGCCGTCCTCCGCCGCGCCGGCTCTGCCGCCGGGGAGAACGGTGGCCCGCTCGTTGCCGGCCCGGTCCGGCTCGACCCGGCGAGGCGTAGCGCGTCGCTCGACGGTCGGCCGCTCGAGCTGAGCCGCAAGGAGTTCGACCTGCTCGCGCTGCTGATGCGCGAGGCGGGGTCGGTCGTCCAGCGAGAGCGCCTGCTCGACGAGGTGTGGGACGTCAACTGGTTCGGGTCGACGAAGACCCTCGACGTGCACGTGAGCGCGCTCCGCAAGAAGCTCGGCGACGATTCGACGGAGCCCCGCTACGTGCACACCGTTCGCGGCGTCGGCTTCCGCTTCGCCGGGCCGGACGAGCTCTGATGAGCCTCCGCGTGCGCCTGCTCGCGGCGTTCGCCTACGTGCTGGTGCTCGTGCTGGTCGCGCTCGAGATCCCGCTCGCGCTCAGCCTCTCCAGCCGGGTCGATGCGGAGGTGCGGGCGCAGGCCTCGGCCCAGGCCCAGCTCGTCGCGGCGGCGGCCGCCGGCAGCGCAGACGAGCAGACGCGCCTGGAACGACTCGTCCGAGACGCCGGCCGCGATCTCGGCGCGCGGGTGATCGTCGTCGACCTTCGAGGTCGGCTGCTCGCGGATTCCGCGGGCGAGGGGCTCCGCCTGACCTCGTATCGCGACCGGCCGGAGATTCGCGAGGCGCTGGCGGGCCGGCCCGCCCAGGGCGAGCGCCGCAGTCAGACGCTCGGCGAGGAGCTCCTGTTCACGGCCGTGCCCGTGATCGACGACGGGCGGCGGGTCGGCGCCGTCCGGGTGACGCAGAGCGTCGAGGCGGTCGGCGACCGGGTGCGCCGCAACGTCCTCGTCCTCGTCGGCGTCGGTGTCGTCGCACTCGCGCTCGGGCTGGCGCTGGCGTGGATCCTGGCCGGCTCGCTCTCGCGACCGCTGCGGGCGCTGGCGCACACCGCGCGCAGGATCGAGCGCGGCGAGCTCGACGCCCGCGCCGCGCCCGTCGGCGCGAGCGAGCAGCGCGAGGTTGCGGTCGCGTTCAACGACATGACCGAGCGCCTGGCCCAGGCGATGGCCTCGCAGCGGGACTTCGTCGCGAACGCTTCGCATCAGCTCCGGACGCCGCTCACCGGCTTGCGGCTGAGGCTTGAGGCGGCCGGCCTCAAGGCCGACGACCCCGACCTGGAGCGCGAGCTGCACGCGGCGGAGCGAGAGGTGGAGCGCCTGACGGCGCTCCTGAACGGGCTGCTCGTGCTGGCCCGACAGGGCGACCGCCCTCGAGCTTCGCCAGCCTGCGTCGCTCGGCGAAGTGTGCGAGGCGGCTCGCGAGCGCTGGCTGCCGCGAGTGGAGGAGACCGGGCACGAGCTCGATCTGCATCCAGGCCCGCCGACGCGCGTGCGCGCGCTCGACGACGACCTCGCGGTCATCCTCGACAACATGATCGAGAACGCGCTCCTCTACGCGCCCGCCGGAACGCGCGTGACCCTCTCCTGGAGCGAGCTCGGGCACCTCGTCGTGCTGGACGAGGGGCCGGGCATCGTTCCGGGCGAGGAGCGGCGCCTGTTCGAACGCTTTCACCGGGGCCGCTCCGACCGCCCGGGAACCGGGCTCGGGCTCGCGATCGTCGAGCTGCTCGCGGAGCGGTGGGGCGGGAAGGCAGCGATCGGAAACCGCGAGGGCGGCGGCGCCCGCGCCGAGGTCGTGCTGCCGCTGGACGCGGTCGGGCCGGCCGTCGAGCAGCGGACGCGGGTGTCCGCGTGACCCGGCTCGTCGCGCTCGGGCTGCTCGGGCTCGCGGTCGCGGTTGCCGTGGGCTTCGGGATCCACGCGGTCACTCGGGCAACAATCGCGCTGCCCGTCGTGAAGCTGGAGCAGGGCGCCTCGCTGGCTCCGCCGGCGGCGCGGGTAGACGTGTCCACCGCGGCGACGACGCAGACCACGACCGCGACGACAACGCAGATCACGACCAGGACGACCATCCGGACGACGCCCGAGGCTTCGGCGGGATCGACCGGCGAGGACAACTCCGGCTCGGATTCGACACGCACGACCGGCGAGGACAACTCGGGCTCGGGCTCGAGCGGATCGGGCCGAGGCCGTGGTCGCGGGCGTGGCGGGGACGACGACTAGGATCGGGGAGTGGAGCACCCGTTCGTGCCGCTGCCGTACGAGCGCCCGGATCCGGAGGCTCAGCTTGCCGCGTCGCGCGCGTTCCTGGCCCGGCTCCGGCAGCGACGAACGGTGCGGACGTTCTCCCGGGAGCCGGTGCCGCTCGAGCTTGTCGCGAACGCGATCGCCGCCGCCGGGACGGCGCCGTCGGGTGCCCACCAGCAGCCGTGGACGTTCGTCGTCGTCGCCGATCCCGAGCTGAAACGGCGGCTGCGGGCGGCGGCCGAGGAGGAGGAGCGGCGCAACTACGACGGGCGCATGTCGGAGGAATGGCTCCAGGCCCTGGCCCCGCTCGGCACCGATTCCGTCAAGGCGCACCTCGAGGATGCGCCCTACGTGATCGTCGTGCTCGAGCGGGTCTATGGGCTCGGGGAGGGCGGCGCGAAGGTGAAGCACTACTACGCCAGGGAGTCGGTGGGAATCGCCGTCGGGCTCCTCCTTGCGAGCCTCCACGAGGCCGGCCTCGTCGCGCTCACCCATACGCCGAGCCCGATGCGCTTCATCCGGGAGCTGCTCGACCGGCCGGCGAACGAGCGGCCGTTCTGCGTCATCCCGGTCGGCTTTCCGGCGGCCGGAACGACCGTCCCCGACCTCGTCCGCAAACCGCTCGAGGAGATCATGGTGCTCCTGTGATGGTGTGTGCGTGATGCGGCTCTACCGGATCCCGTTCTCGACGAACGTCGAGCGGATCGCCCTGGCGGCGGCGCACAAGGGGCTCACGCTCGATTACGTCGACGTCCCCGACAACGACCGCAGCGAGATCGTCCGGGTGAGCGGCCAGGAGCTCGTGCCGCTGCTCGAGCACGACGGGCTCGTCCTCGCGAACTCCCCGGTGATCCTCGAGTACCTCGAGGAGCGCTTCCCGGAGCCGCCGCTCCTGCCCGCGGACCCCGCCGGCCGCGCCGAGATCCGCATCTTCTGCGACTGGTTCAACCGGGTCTGGAAGCGCGCGCCGAACCTCCACTTCGCCGAGGGGGAGAAGGCCGATCCCGATCCGCAGAGGCTGGAGGAGCTCGGAGGCAGGATCACGTCGTCGCTCCCGCTCTTCGAGGGTCTGCTTTCCGGCCGCGACTTCCTCTTCGGCGAGCTCTCGCTCGCGGACGTGACCGCCTTCCCCTTCCTCAAGTACGCCGTGATCTGGGAAGAGGGCGACCCGTACCGCTTCCACGAGATCCTGCGCGACCACCTCCGGCTCGACGGGGCGTTCCCGCGCCTCGAAGCCTGGATCAACCGGGTGGACGGGCTGCCGCGAAGCTAGACGCGCCGCCCCGGAATAGGCTTCACTACCTGCATGAGCGTGGAGGCGAGCGACGGCGAGCTGGTGCTGCTCTGCCGTGCGGGCGACGAGCAGGCGTGGACGGCGCTCGTGGAGCGCTACTCCCGCTACGTCTACGCGATCGCGGTTCAGGGATTCCGCCTGCCCGAGCCGGAGGCGGAGGATGTCTTCCAGGATGCGTTCCTCCGGGCCTTCGAGCGTCTCGACGCGCTCAAGGACGACGACGCCTTTCGGCCGTGGCTCGCGCAGCTGACGCGGCGCCTCTGCATCGACGCCTGCCGGCGGCGGCGCGACGCGGGCGAGGACCCGGAGGTCGACGTGGAGGACCCGAGCGACGAGCTCGCCCGCCTCGACGAGGCCCTCATGGTGCGCGACGCGCTCGGCCGGCTCTCGGGCGACTGCCGCGAGATCCTCGACCGGTTCTTCACGCAGGACGAGAGCTACCGCACGATCGGCGAGGCGCTCCAGCTCCCGTCCGGGACGATCGCGAGCCGGATTTCGCGCTGCCTCGGCGGCCTCCGTGAGGAGCTCGAGGGAAGAAAGACGATGGTTCTCCGGTCTTGAGTAACGAGATGCCGATCACGACCTACTCCGACGAGCGTGTGGCCGAGCTCCTGCGGGCCCTTCCTCCGGCCCCTGCCGGCTGGGTCGAGGCGGCCGCCGAGCTCCCGCGCGCCCGCGCCGAGCTCGACCGGATCGTCGAGCTCGCCACCGCGGACGCCGAGTTTCGCCGCGCCCTGATCGAGGATCTCGAGACGGCCCTCCGCTCCGCCGGCTTCACCGCCGACCGGCGACGGGTCGTGGAGCTGCGGCGGCGGCTCGCCCTGTAACCGAGCCCGCGCCGGCCGAGCGCCTGCTCGCCCTCCGGCTCGACGAGTTCCTCGACGAGCTCGCGGCCAAGGGGTCGGTTCCGGCTGCCGGGGCGGCGGTCGCGGTCGGCGTCGCCATGGCGGCCGGTCTGATCGCGATGGCCGCGCGCTCCTCGCCCGACTGGGAGGACGGTGCGGGCGTGGCGGCGCAGGCGCAGGCGCTGCGGGCTCGGGTGACCCCGCTCGCCCTGGCCGACTCGGAGGCGTACGCCGACGTCCTGGCTGCGCTTTCGTCCGAGGACGGGCGATCCGACCTCGCCTCCGCTCTGAGGCGCGCGAGCGAGCTGCCCCTCGCGATCGCCGAGGCCGCCGCGGACACGGCGACGCTCGCCGCGTACGCGTCCGGCCGTTGCGAGGCGGCGGTGCGCGGCGAGGCGCTCGTCGCGGTTGCGCTCGCCGAGGCCGCCGCGCGGGCGGGTGCGCGGCTCGTCGAGATCAACCTCGCCGCCGCGAGCCACGATCCCCACCTCGAGCGCGCCCGGCGCGCGGTTGAGGAGGCGAGCGCTGCGCTGCACCGGTCGAGGAGCGAGGGTTGAGCCTTCCCGCCTGGAGCCTGCCGGCCGCCGAGCGCGAGCGAATCGCGATCGACCTGGAGTGGCCCGAGCGGGTCGATGCGGAGTGGGCGTTCGGCGGCTCGACCGGCGCGGGCGTCCGCGTCTGCGTGCTCGACAGCGGGATCGAGCGCGAGCATCCGCTCGTCGGCGAGGTGCAGCAGTCGGTCACCGTCGTTCCCGAGGGAGAGGGCCACGTTCTCGCCGACGACTCGGAAGGCGACCCGTGCGGGCACGGAACTGCCTGTGCCGGGGTGATCCGCGCGCTCGCCCCGGACTGCAGCCTGCACAGCGTGCGCGTGCTCGGCACCGGCTATACGGGAAGCGGCGACGTGCTCCTCACCGGCCTGCGCTGGGCCGTCGAGCAGGGCTTCGACGTGATCAACATGAGCCTCTCGACGACGAAGAGCAAGTTCGCCACCGTGCTCCACGAGCTTGCCGACTCCGCCTACTTCGGGCGAACGGTGCTCGTCGCCTCGGCCCACAACATGCCGGTCGAGAGCTATCCGTGGCGGTTCTCGTCCGTGATCTCGGTGGGGAGCCACGACCAGGACGATCCGCGCCTCCTCTACGCCAACCCGTCCCCGCCCGTCGAGTTCTTCGCGCGCGGGGTCGACGTCGACGTGGCCTGGCCGGGCGGCGGTACGCTTCGCTGCACCGGGAACAGCTTTGCGACGCCGCACGTCTCGGCCATGTGCGCGCTGATCCTGGCGAAGCATCCGCAGCTGACGCCCCTCCAGGTGAAAAGCGTCCTCTACCTGACCTCGGCCAACGTGGGAGGCATGCCGTGAGCGATCCGTTCCATGCAGTCGTCGCCGCCGGGATCCTGCCGAGCGAGGAGCAGCACCGCGCGCTGCTCGACTCGATCGTCACGGCCGCGCAGGCGATCTTCCGTGCCCAGGCGGCGTCGATCTTCCTGCACGACGAGGACACCGACGAGCTCGTCTTCGAGGCGGTCGCCGGTGAGAGCGCCGGTGCGCTCATCGGGACGCGGATTCCGTCGAGCACCGGGATCGCCGGCTGGGTCCTCGTGACCCGCCAGCCCCTCGTGCTCGAGGATCTCGGCAACGACCCGCGGTTTGCGCGAGACGTCGCCGAGAAGACCGGTTACGTGCCCGCGCGCGCTGATGGCGGTGCCGCTGCTCCACGACGAGCGGGCGCTCGGCGTGCTCCAGGTGCTCGACCGGGAGGAGGGTGCGCGAACCACGCTCGCGGACATGGATCTGCTCGGCCTCTTCGCAAGTCAGGCCGCGATCGCGCTCGATCTGCTGCGGGGGCGCGCAGGGCGAAGGCCGTCGTCGAGGGCGGCTCGGTGGACGTCGCAGTCGTGGCGGAGTTCGCCGCCGCACTCGAGTCCGCCGACGAGGAGCAGCGGGAGGCGGGGCTGAGGCTGCTGCCGCTCCCTGGTCGAGGTGCTCGGCCGGATCTAGACGGAAGGAGCTCCCGAGGAGCATGAAGCCGGGACAGGCGTCCGCCTGCCCCGGCTGAGCTGTGCGGTGGTCGAATCAGCTGTTGCTGTGAGGTGGCGCTCGCCGTCGGCCTCGTCAGTCGCGTTGGCGTCGCGACGAAGTGCCGGCGGGCTCGAAGTCGTCGGCGCGCCGTCGTGTCGCGAGCCACGTCGCGAGCCACGTCGCGGTGGGCCTCGAAGTCGTCGTCCGTGGGGTTCTGAACCGGCTCCTCGGTCTGACTGACGTCACGAGCCTGGTCCCGCTCCTTCTCCGACATCTCGAACTCCCTTCGTCCCTGGTAGTCGTGCGCCTCTGGTCAGCGCTCGACCACTGAGACGCGGATCTGAGCCCCTATCTTCCATGAGCCTCTTCCGAACCGCAACAACGTGAGATTGTGACGCTCGTGCGCGCCCTGCTGACACGCCTCGGGCAAAGCTACGAGTCGCTCGCCGCCTCCTTCCGCAACCCGAACCTGCGGCGGATCCAGCTCGCCTGGATGGGCTCCGTGATCGGAAACTGGTCGTACTCGGTTGCGCTCGCCGCTTTACGCCGGTACGGGCAAGGCGGGGCGGGCGCCGTCGGCCTCGTCGTCCTGATCCGGCTCCTGCCCTCGGCGCTCGCGGCCCCGATCGTCGCCGTCGCAGCCGATCGTTTCCGGCGCGACCGGGTGATGATCGCGTCTGACTTGGATCGAGCCGTCGATCGGAGATCGCTGGCCCTGACAGATCCTGGACTGGGCCGGCACCACTCGTCTACGCCGCTGCGGGGATTGCGACCGTGGTCGGCACCGCCTTCCGGCCCGCTCAGGCGGCCTTGCTTCCCTCGCTTGCGCGGAGTCCGGAGGAGCTGAGCGCGGCGAACGTCGCCTCGTCGACCGTCGAGAGCGTCGGGAGCTTCCTAGGCCCTGCGCTTGGCGGGCTCCTACTCGCGGCGACGAGCGTCGAGGCCGTGTTCGCTGTGAACGGGCTGAGCTTCCTCTGGTCGGCCGCGATGGTGTCGAGGATCCGCACGGAGACGCCGGCCGCGGTGGCGGATCGCCCACCACGACCTCCGTTCAGACAGGAGCTCTCCGCCGGTTTCCGTGTCCTGGCCTCGGACCGAGGCCTTCGCCTCGTCGTCGGGCTGTACGCCGCTCAGACACTGGTCGCGGGCGCCTTCGGCGTTCTCATCGTCGTCAGCGCGCTCGAGCTCCTCGAGGCGCAGGCCTGGGTCGGGTTCCTCAACTCCGCCGTCGGGGTGGGCGGCCTCGTCGGCGCATTCGTTGCATTGACGCTCGCCGCGCGCGGCCGGCTCGCGCTCGACTTCGGGCTCGGCGTCGCCCTCTACGGCGGGCCACTCGCGCTCGTGGCGTTGTGGACCGAGCCGGGTTTCGCGCTGTTGCTGCTCTTCTTCTGCGGCATTGGCAACACCCTCACGGACATCAGCGCGCTCACGCTCATGCAGCGCGTGGTTCCGGACGACGTCCTCGCCCGCGTGTTCGGGGTGCTGGAGAGCATCCTGCTCGCGTCGATGGGGGCGGGGGCGCTCGTCGCTCCGCTCCTGATCGCGACGCTCGGTGTCCGGGGCGCGCTGATCGCAACCGGGCTTTTCCTCCCCATCCTCGTGCTGCTCGCGTCGGGAAGGCTGGCGGAATTCTCCGTGGGTTCGCGGGTGGACCCTGAACACTTGGCGCTGCTGGCCCGGCATCCGATCTTCGCACCGCTTCCGCCTTCTACTCTCGAGCACCTGGCCGGTCGCCTCGTTGCCGAGACCGCTGCCACGGGTGACGTGATCATCCGGACCGGCGAGGAGGGAACGCGTTTCTACCTGATCGAGGAGGGCGAACTCGAGGCAGACGCGGGTCACGGGCCGGTCGTGCTCGAGGCGGGCGACGGCTTTGGCGAGATCGCGCTGCTCCGGGACGTCCCGCGGACCGCGACCGTGACGGCCCGTACGCCCGTCCGCCTGCTCGCGCTCGAGCGCTCCGACTTCCTCGGAGCGGTGACCCAGGATCCTCTGAGCACGGGCGCTGCGGACGCGCTCATTGCGGGCCGGCTCGGTGCGATCGGCCCTTCGCCCGCATAGCGCCCGGGTCCGACAGAGAGCGAACGGGTTTGTGCGGCGCGTGTCGGCACGGGCAGAATGTCTGCTCAGGGTGGCCACCGCCGCCCGCAGAGCAGAGGCAGAAGCACTGCGGAGCGCTCGCTCCGATCGCCGACCGCTACCGAGCCTCCGGCGCAGCATGCCTTCGAGAACCCCGAGGCGTACCTCTCCGGCGACCTCCGGCGCCCTCGCCGCGGGCAGGACGAACGCCCCGACCGCGTCCACGGAGCGGCGCTCTTCGCCGACATCTCCGGCTTCACGGCGCTGACCGAGGCCCTCGCAAAGGATCTCGGCCCCCAGCGCGGGGCTGAGGAGCTCACCGCCAACCTGAACCGGGTCTTCCACGCCGTGATCGCGGAGCTCGACCGGTACGGCGGCGACGTCATCTACTTCAGCGGCGACGCGATCACGTGCTGGCTCGACGGGGACGACGGCGCGCGCGCGACGGCCTGCGGGCTCGCGATGCAGGAGGTGATCGAGCAGGTCGGAAGGGTCGTGACCCCCTCCGGCGAGGCGGTTCGCCTGGCCCTGAAGGTCGCAGTCGCCGTCGGCCCGGCCCGGCGCTTCGTCGTCGGCGACCCCGAGATCCAGCTGATCGAGGTGCTCGCGGGCCGGCTCGTCGACGAGCTGGCGCACGCGGAGCAGTTCGCCGAGAAGGAGGAGGTCGTCCTCGACCAGTCGGCGCTCGCCGTCCTCGGGAGCCGGGTCGAGCTCTCGGAGCGGCGGTCGGACGAGGAGACCGGGAGGGAGTTCGGCGTCGTCCGGCGGCTCACGTCCAATGTCCACGAATCCGCCGCCGGCGGCGAGCACCCCGCTGCCGCTCGGGAACTCGTTCGCCCGTGGATGCTGCCCGCCGTCTACGAGCGGCTCAGCACGGGCCGAGGGCGAGTTCCTGGCGGAGCTGCGCCCGGCGATTCCCGTCTTCGTGCGCTTCGGCGGGATCGACTACGACGGCGACGACAAGGCGATCGGCAAGCTCGACGAGTTCGTCCGCCGCTCGCAGGGCATCCTCGACGACTTCGGCGGGAACGCGCTCCAGCTCACGCTCGGCGACAAGGGCGCCTACCTCTACGCGGTCTTCGGCTCCCCGCGGGCGCACGAGGACGACGCCGCGCGCGCCGCCGCGGCCGCGTTGCAGCTCCGCGAGCTCGAAGGCGTCACCGCTGCGCAGGGAGATCCCAGATCGGCGATCACCCACGGACGGCTGCGCAGCGGCACCTACGGCCATGCGATGCGCCGGACGTTCTGCTGCCTCGGTGACGCGGTCAATCTCTCCGCCAGACTGATGTCCAAGGCCGAGCCGGGGCAGGTGCTCGTCTCGGAGCCCATCCGGGCCGCGGCGGGCGACGCGTTCGCGTGGGAGGTGCTGCCGCCGTTGACGCTGAAGGGAAAGGCCGAGCCCGTCCCGGTCTTCGCCCTCGTCGGCGCGAAGAAGCACGCGCCGCAACGCGAGGTGCGCTACGAGCTCGACATCTTCGGTCGAGACGCCGAGCTCGCCGCCCTGACCGCCAAGCTCGACACCGCGCTGGCCGGGGCAGGGCGGAAGCCGGCGGGTTCTCCGCAGAGGCGGGTCTCGGGAAAGTCCCGCCTCGTGGCCGAGCTCGTCCGCTCGGCGCGTAGCCGAGGGATCACCGTCGCCTTCGGCGAGTGCCAGTCGTTCCGCACAAATACGAGCTACTTCGTCTGGCGCGAGATCTGGCGCA
>CAWEPD010000010.1:0-29500 GCA_963810875.1 uncultured Gaiellaceae bacterium
CGCGTACGTGAGAGCGCGTCGCCGGTGATCTTCGCGGGCCGAGGCGCAGACCTTCTGCTCGCCGCCTTGCTCTTCTCGGCGCTCTTCATGGCCGGCGGGGGCAGGCGAACGCAGATCGTGGACGAGATCGTGCCCGACTCCCGCGCCGCGAGCGCGATCTGTAGGCCGGGCGATCGGATCGTCGCGATCGACGGCCAGACGATCGAGTCGCTGATCGACATTCCGAGCGCATCGCTGGAGGGGAAAAGAGCTCGACGGCGACGAAAAGTCGTGCGCGACTGGGCAAGGCCGTACCGGTGGCCTGCGTCGACGCTCGAGCTGGCACGGACGGCGCGAACAGGTCGGCGTCGGCGCCGTGGCGTAGCCGCTCGGCCCGCTAGTTCGGCATGGCAGGCGAGCCGCGACGACTGGCATCGTCACGAAGGCGATCGGAGCTCTCGATCGGCGGCCCGTGACTGGCGACGGCAGGGACGAGATCTCGAGCGCCGGTCGGCATCGTCCAGGGCTCCTCCCAGGCGGTCGAGCGAGGCGCCGAGTCCTATCTCTGGGTGCTCGGGCTGATCAGCCTCTCGCTCGCGCTCCTGAACCTGTTGCCGCTGCTCCCGCTCGACGGCGGTCACATCGCCTTCTCGCTGCTCGAGGGGATCCGCGGCAAGGCCGTCGCGCGGGAGGTCTACGAGCGGGTCTCGGTGGTCGGGATCGCGCCGTCCTGCTCCTCTTCTTCATCGGCCTCTCGAACGACATCGGCCGGCTCGGCGGGTAGAGGCCAGGCCGGCGCTACCCTGTAGCCCGGTGGCGTCGAGCGTCGGGATCAGGGTCGGCAGCGTCGCGATCGGCGGCGGCGCGCCGGTCGTCGTCCAGTCGATGACGTGACGCCGACGCGCGACGTCGAGGCGACGACCGCCCAGATCGCAGCCTCGCGTCGGCCGGCTGCGAGGTCGTGCGCTGCGCCGTCCCCAAGCTCGAGGACGCGGAGGCGCTGAGGCGCATCGTCCGGCTCTCGCCGCTGCCGGTGATCGCGGACATCCACTTCAACGCCTCGCTGGCGCTGAAGGCGATCGAGGCCGGGGTCGCCGCCGTCCGGATCAACCCGGGCAACATCGGCGGGCCCGAGAAGGTGGAGTCGTGGTCAACGCGGCGAAGCAGGCCGGGATCCCGCTGCGGATCGGCGCCAACTCCGGCTCGCTCCCGAAGCACCTCGCCGAGCTCGCCCAGGTCGACCAGGCCGAGGCGCTCGTCGAGGCCGCGCTCGAGGAGGTGGAGCTGCTCGAGCGGCTCGACTTCCGGGACTTCAAGATCTCGGTCAAGTCGAGCCACGTCCCGACGATGATCCGTGCCTACCGGATGCTCTCCGACAAGGTTCCGTACCCGCTCCATCTCGGCGTCACCGAGGCGGGAACGCCGTTCTCGGGCTCGATCAAGAGCGCCGTCGGGATGGGCGCCCTGCTCGTGGACGGAATCGGCGACACGATCCGCGTCTCCCTCACCGCCGACCCGGTCAAGGAGGTCGAGACCGCGTTCGAGATCCTGAAGGCGCTCGGCCTCCGCGAGCGCGGGCCGGTGATGATCTCGTGCCCCTCCTGCGGGCGCGACAACGTCGGCGTCGAGAACCTCGCGGTCGTGGTCGAGGAGCGGCTCAGGGCCTATCCCGAGGCGTTCGAGGTCGCCGTGATGGGCTGTGCGGTGAACTGGACCGGGGGAGGCCGGCGACGCCGACTTCGGGATCGCGGGCGGCCGGGACGTCGGCTTCCTCTACGCGCACGGGCGCGTCCTCAAGAAGGTCTCCTCCGAGACCCTGATCGACGAGCTCTTCGTCGAGATCGACCGCTGGATCGAGGCAGGGATGCCGCGCCCGAAGCGGCTGAAGATGGCGAAGCCTGCCGCGCTCGCGATGGCGGAAGCCTCGCTGATTCCGCTCGACTAGGGTCTCGCGATGATCCATCGCGCCTCCCAGCTCTTTCTGCCGACCCTGCGCGAGGCGCCCGCGGACGCCGAGGCGGTCTCGCACAAGCTGCTCGTCCGCGGCGGCTTCATCCGCCAGGTCGGCGCGGGGCTGTGGACGTTCCTCCCGCTCGGCTGGCGCGTCCACCGCAAGGTCGAGCAGATCATCCGCGACGAGATGAATGCGATCGGCGCGCAGGAGATGTATGCGCCGGTGCTGACCCCTGCCGAGCTCTGGATCACGTCCGGCCGCCACGGCATCCCCGAGCTCTTCAGGCTCAAGGATCGGAACGCTCGTGAGTTCGTCCTCCCGCTCACGCACGAGGAGACGTTCGCCTTCCACGCAGTCGAGCTGCAGAGCTACCGGCAGCTGCCGCAGTCCTGGTACCACTTCCAGACGAAGGATCGCGACGAGCCGCGTCCGCGCGGCGCGCTCCTGCGCGTGCGCGAGTTCGTGATGAAGGACTCCTACTCGTTCGACCGCGACGAGGCGGGGCTCGACGTCAGCTTCCAGGCACACCGTGGCGCCTACGAGCGGATCTGGAAGCGCTGCGGGCTCGTCGCGTACGGCGTCCAGGCGGAGAGCGGGATGATGGGCGGCAGCGAGTCCCTCGACTACCTGGCCCCGTCGGGCTCCGGCGAGAACACGCTCGTCACCTGCGAGAACGGCGACTACGCCGCCGACCTCGAAATCGCGCGGGGTGTCCCGCCGGCGCCGCGGTTCCCCGACCCGCTCGATGCACCGGCCGAGATCGAGACGCCGGGCACGCGCACCTGCGAGGCGTTGGCCGAGCTGCTGTCGATCGACGTGGCCGCGACCTCGAAGGCGATGCCGGTGGTGAAGGACGACGGCTCCCTCGTGCTGGCGCTGCTCCGCGGCGACGACCGGCTCGAAGAGGCGAAGCTCCAGAGCGCGCTCGGATCGGACTTTCGGCCCGCCACCGAAGAGGAGATCGTCGCCGGCTTCGGCGCCGAGGGCGGCTCGCTCGGGCCGGTCGGCTTCTCGGGGCCGGTGATCGCCGACGAGGCGCTCCGCGAGGGCCAGTTCGTCGCGGGCGCGAACCGCACCGACTGGCACCTGCGGGGCGTCGCGGCGGGCCGCGACTACGAGCCCGAGTTCGCCGACATCCGCCAGCCTCGGGAGGGCGACGCCTGCCCGGTTTGCGGCGGCGCGCTCCACTTCCAGACGGCGATCGAGGTCGGCCATATCTTCAAGCTCGGCACGGACTACTCGGTGCCGTTCGGGGCCAAGTACCTGGACGAGGACGGGGTCGAGAAGCCGATCGTAATGGGCTCCTACGGGATCGGCCCCGGCCGCGTGCTCGCAGCCGCGGTCGAGCAGCACGGCAGCGACGAGGGGATGGTCTGGCCGGCTGAGATCGCCCCTTACGACGTCCACGTCGTCGTGCTCGGCTGGGACAACCCCGAACTCGTCGAGATCGGCGAGCAGGTGGCCGGGTCGCTCTCGGCCGAGGGGCTCGACGTGCTGCTGGACGACCGTGAGCTGCGGCCGGGCGAGAAGTTCGCCGACGCCGACCTGATCGGCTGCCCGGTTCGCGTCACGGTCGGGCGGAAGAGCCTCGAGGACGGGGCGGTCGACGTCCGGATCAGAGCCACCGGCGAGGACGAGCGGATTCCGGGTTTGGAGGTGGGGAAACGGGTAGTCGCTCGCTGATGACGCGAAGGAAGAAGTACAGCGACGAGCCGTTCGGGCCCACGATCGAGCACCTGATGGCCGAGACGGGCCTCACCTACCGGGGACTCGCCGCCAAGACCGAGCTCTCGGCCGGCTACCTCAATCATCTCGTCCACGGAAACCGCCCCGTGCCCTCCAGGGACGTCGTCGAACGAATGGCCGCCGCGCTCGGCGTCGAGCCGGAGCACTTCCGCGAGTACCGCCTGCGCGTGATCACCGACCGGCTCGAGACCATGCCGGACTTCGTCGACCGGCTCTACAAGCGGCTCAGCGTCTGACAGCGGGGTCTGATAGTCGGGGCGCCCAGATTCGAACTGGGGATCTCCTGGCCCCCAGCCAGGCGCGATAACCAGGCTTCGCTACGCCCCGTACGCGTCGAGTCTAGCGCTCGGACGGGCGCTTTCCGGCGCGATGAACCTCGAGCCTGACGAAATCTCCAAAAAGGGGTAGAAAACAGCCGACGCCCGGGGTAGAGTCGCGCGTCGGTGCGGATCCTGCTCTTCGTCCTGGTGGTTGCGGCCTGCCTGGGGGTCACGGGCGCCGCGTGGGCAAATGCCGGGGAAGGGCCGGGCACGAGCACGCGGACTCAGGCGGCCGAGACCGGGATCTTCTACTACCCCTGGTTCGGAACGGCGGCGCGCGACGGCGACTACTGGCACTGGCGCCAGGGCGGGCACCTGCCCCCCGACCAGATCGCCTCGGACTTCTATCCCGTCCGCGGGCCGTACTCCTCGGCGGACGCGCTCGTGCTGGCGGCGCAGATGCGCGAGATCGCCGCGGCCGGCGTCTCGACCGTGATCGTCTCGTGGTGGGGGCGTGGCTCGCTCGAGGACCGGCGGCTGCCGCGCGTGCTCGCCGCCGCGCAGTCGCACGGTCTTTCCGTCGCTGCGCACGTGGAGCCGTACAACGGCCGCACGATCGAGAGCGTCACGGCCGACGTCGCGTATCTCCGCTCGCTCGGGATCACCGACTACTACATGTGGTCGTCGGCCCTGCTTCCGGATGCGGGCTGGGCGGCGCTGAACGCGAGCCTCAGCGGCGTCCGCGTCTTCGCCAACACGAATCTCGCCGGCAAGGCGGCCGCCGGCCGCTTCGACGGCGTCTACACCTACGACGTCCTGCTCTTCGACGGCGACCTCTTCCCGCGGCTCTGCGCCCAGGCGCGGCGGCTGCGGCTTCTCTGCGCTCCCTCGGTCGGGCCTGGCTACGACGCGCGCCGCGCGACCGGCGACACCCGCGTCCGGCCCCGGCGGCACGGCGCCACCTACGACGCGATGTGGCGGGGAGCGATCCGCTCGCGCGCCGACCTGGTCACGGTGACGAGCTACAACGAATGGCACGAGGGAACGCAGATCGAGCCTGCGCGCCGCGGGAAGCGCGGCTACGAGTGCTACGACGGCGCGTGGGGACTGCGGGGCGCAGCGGCCGAGCGCTCTTACCTCGACCGGACCGCGCACTGGGCGGGCCGGTTCGCGCACTCGCGGGCGCGCTAGCTCGCGCTCAGGCGGGCCGAAGCACGTCTGCGCCGCAGCCCGAGACGAGCGCGTCGAAGACGTCGCCCGGCTCGACTCCTGCGAGGGAGGGATGGTCGAGGTCGACCTCGACGTCCGGCCACGTCTCGAGGCCGAGTGAGCGAGCACCCTCGTCCGCGCCGAAGCAGAGCAGCCGCTCCGTGCCGAAGATCCCTCGGCGGCCGGTCTGGCGCCGAGCGATGCCCTCGATCTCGCGCAGCTCCTCGAGCGGGTCGATCCTGACGTTCGAGTCGGAGCCGATGCAGAGCGCGATCCGGCGGTGCTCGATCCGCGCGGCCGGGAGGAATCCGTCCCCGAGATCGGCCTCCGTGGTCGGGCAGGCGCAGATCGTCGCGCCCGCCTCGGCGAGCAGGTCGAGCTCCGCTCCGTCCGCGTGGGTCGCGTGGACGACCGTCGTCAGCGGGCCGAGACAGCCGGTGCGGGCGAGGAGCTCGATCGGCCGGCAGCCGTGCTCGGCGAGGCACTCTTCGACCTCGCGCGGCTGCTCGTCGGCGTGGACGTGCAGCGGCAGCTCCTCGGCGGCCGCGTACCGCCCGATCTCCTCGAGCCAGTCGGCCGGGCAGGCCCGAACCGAGTGGGGGGCGAGCCCGACTCGCAACCCCGCGCCCCGCAGCGCCTCGACCTCACGCAGGTACTCGCCGACCGATTCCTGCCGCATCCGGGGAAGGCCGCCGCGGGCGTAGGCCGCCAGCAGGACGACGAGCTCGACACCGGCGTCGACGGCCGCCTCGGCCGCGGCGTGCGCCTCGGCTCCGCCGAGGTAGTGGAACTCGCCGACCGCGGTGTAGCCGGCCGCACGCATCTCCCGGTACGCGCTGCGCGTAGCTCTCGCGGACGAGCGCCGGCGTCTGCCGCTCGGCCTCGGCGAGCATCACGTCGCGCCAGGCCCAGAAGTCGCCGCCGCCGGCGCGACCGCGCAGCGCACGCTGGAACGTGTGCGTGTGCGCGTTGACGAACCCAGGCAGCGTGAGCGTGTCCTGCACCTCGTGAGCGTAGACGGGCCGCCGTGGCCGGGCACACTCACCCTTGTGGGAGGTCGTATCCTCTGAGCATGGCCACGCGCGCAGTCGCGGCACCGCTCGCGCAGCTTCCGAACGCGCTGACGGTGCTCCGGCTCGCCCTGATCCCGTGCTTCGTCGTCGCCTTCGTCGCTGCCGGCGACGGCTCGAGCTGGGCCGCCGGCTGGATCTTCCTCGTCGCCGGCGTGACCGACCAGCTGGACGGCTACCTCGCCCGACGTTGGCGGGTCGAGTCGCGCTTCGGGAAGCTCGCCGACCCACTCGCCGACCGGCTGATGATCGACGCGGCCGTGATCCTCCTCTGGCTCGAGGGCAAGCTGCCGTGGCCCGGAGCGCTCGTGATCGTCCTGCGCGACGTGATCCTCGTGGCCGGCTACCGGCTGCTGATGCCGAAAGGGGTCGAGCTCTCGGTCAGCAGGCTCGGCAAGCTCGCCACCTGGATCCTCTACCTCTCGGTCGGGATCCTGACCGTGGTGGGCCAGGACACGGAGTGGCCGCTCTGGCTCTTCTGGATCGGCCTCGGCCTGGCCCTGCTCGCGGCCGCGCAGTACGTCGTCGCCGCGCGGCGCGAGGTCTCCACGTGAGGGCCGTCGTGATGGCCGGAGGGGAGGGGACGCGCCTTCGCCCGCTCACCTCGAACCAGCCGAAGCCGATGGTCCCGATCGTCGGCAAGCCGTGCATCGAGCACATCCTCGAGCTGCTCAAGCAGCATGGCTTCGAGGACGTCGTCGTGACGCTCGCGTTCCTGCCGCAGTCGATCCGCAGCTACTTCGGCACCGGGGACACGCTCGGCCTGAGCATCGAGTACTCGGTCGAGGAGCTGCCGCTCGGCACCGCCGGCTCGGTCAAGCTCGCGAGCTCGAAGCTCGACGAGACCTTCCTCGTGATCTCGGGCGACGCGCTCTGCGACGTCGACCTGGGCGCGCTCGTCGCGTGCCACAAGGAAAAGGGCGCCGCGGTCACGATCGGGCTGAAGTCCGTCGACAACCCGCTCGAGTTCGGGATCGTCGTCACCGACGAGGAGGGCAAGGTCGAGCGGTTCCTGGAGAAGCCCTCGTGGGGCCAGGTCTTCTCGGACACGATCAACACCGGGATCTACGTCCTGGAGCCGGAGGTCCTGAACCACATTCCGACCGACCGGCCGTACGACTTCTCGAAGGAGCTCTTCCCCCTCCTGCTCGAGATGGGGCGTCCGCTGTACGGCTTCGTCCTGGACGGCTACTGGCAGGACATCGGCAACCTCGACCAGTACCGGCAGGCGAACTTCGACGCGCTCGACGAGAAGGTCCGGCTGAACGTGGGGGGGATCCGCCTGCGCGGCAACGTCTGGCTCGGGGAGGGCGCCGAGATCGACGACGTCGAGGAGCTCGAGGGCCCCGCGTTCGTCGGCAACAACTGCAGGATCGCCCGGCATGCGTCCGTGGGGCCGTACACCGTGCTCTCGAGCGGCGTCACCCTGCGGGAGCGGGCCCGGACGACGCGGACCGTGATCGACGCCGCGACGCACGTCGGCCGCAGCACCCTGATCGAAGGGGCCGTCGTCGGCCGCTCGTGCGACATCCGCGACCACGTCCACATCCACGAGGGGGTGGCACTCGGCGACGAGGTCACGATCGGCTCGGAGTCGAGCGTGATGCCGCACGTCCGCATCTATCCCTTCAAGGAGGTCGAGACCGGCTCGCAGCTGTACGAGAACCTGATCTGGGAGTCGCGTGCGTCGTCCCGGCTCTTCGGCAAGGACGGCGTCAGCGGCCTCGTCAACGTCGACCTGACCCCGGAGACGGCCGTTCGACTCGCGGCTGCGTTGGGGACGGCGCTGAAGCGCGGGGAGCGGGTGGTCGCGAGCCGCGACTCCGGGCCGGCGTGCCGGATGATCAAGCGCTGCCTGATCTCCGGCCTGAACGCGACGGGCGTCGACGTCGCCGATCTGCGCGTCTCGCCGCCCGCGGTGAGCAGGCACGTCCTGAAGACGCAGGCGTTCGCCGCTGCGATCCACGTCGGCCAGAGCCACCTCGACCCCGAGGCGGTGATCATCCGCATCTACGAGCCGCCCGGGATCCTGCTCACGGCCTCGCTGCAGAAGGAGATCGAGACGAACTTCACGCGCCAGGAGCTGCGGCGGGTGGGCGCCGACAGCGTCGGCGCCGTCTCGTATCCCGCCCGCGTGCGCGAGAGCTACGCCCAGGATCTCCTGGCCGGGCTCGACGCGGACGCGATTCGCGCACGCGGCTTCCGGATCGTGATCGACTACGGCTACTCGGCCGCGTCCTTCGTCGTCCCGCTCGTGGTGGGGCCGCTCGGGGTCGAGGCGATCTCGGCGCACGGGTTCTTCGCCGAGGGAGCCGAGCCGCGACACACGCTCGCGCAGGCGGTGGGAAACGCCAAGCGGCTCGTGACCGCGATCGGGGCCGACCTCGGCGTGGTCTTCGACGGAGCGGCGGAGCGCCTCTACCTGGTCGACGAGAAGGGTCGCGAGGTGCCCGTCGAGCAGACGCTGCTGCTCTTCCTGAAGCTGCTCGGCACGAGCGGGGCGACCGGGAAGGTCGCGTTCCCGATCACGGTCACGAGCCAGGTCGACGCGCTCGTGGACGGTGCGCTCGAGGTCGTTCGGACGCCGCACTCGCTGGCCGACCTGACGCGCGCCGCGGCCTCGGACGGCGTCGTCTTCGCCGGAGCCGTCGGCGGCGGCTACGTCTTCCCGCAGTTCCTGCCGGCCTACGACGCCGTGGCGAGCCTCGCCAAGCTCCTCGAGCTGCTCGCCCCGAGCACGACGCCCCTGTCGGAGCTCGTCTCCGAGTTGCCGCAGCCGACTTTGATCCACCGCCAGCTCGCGTGCCCGTGGGCGAAGAAGGGGCTCGTGATGCGGGTCCTGAACGAGGAGCTCTCCGGGCGGGACGTCGACCTCACCGACGGGATCAAGCTGCTCGACCCCCGCGGCTGGTCGCAGGTGCTCCCGGACCCCGACGAGCCGGTCCTGCACCTCTTCGCCGAGGGGAGCTCGGCGGCGGTCTCCGCCGAGCTCGAGGAGGAGGTGCGCACGCGCGTCGAGGCGATCATGCAGGGAGACGGCTCCGCAGCGCGAACGAGGACGGAAGCCTCAAGCTGAGGTTGACCCCTCGGGCTCGCTCCTGCTTTACTGACCCCGACGCGAAAGGCCTCGAGTGGACCGGCAACAAGGAGAGACTGACATGGAGTCACTGCCCGATCTCGCCACACTCTCCGACGATGATCTGAAGACGCTGATCGAGCGACTCACGGAGGAGGAGAACCAGGTCTCCTACCAGCGGCGGCTCCTGCAGGGACGGATCGACATCCTGCGTGCGGAGCGGACGGCGCGGCTCAAGGGCACGGGAGGCGGCACCGACGTGGACGTCGACCGCCTGACGGACATCCTCGCCTCGCGCGCGGCGCCGCAGGGCCAAGACGAGAGCGCATGAGCCACGTCTACTGTCCGGAGTGCGGCTATCAAAATCCCGAGACCGCCAACTTCTGCGCCAAGTGCGGCAGCCACCTGAAAAAGGAAGAGGCGGGGGAGCAGACGTTGACGTTCACCCCTGACGAGCTGGCCGACGACCCCGGCGCGGTGCTGCGCGGATCGGGAGGCGCGGGAGACCCGAGCCTCAAGGGCCCCGCGCTCGTCGTCCGCTCGGGCGGCGGCCGCGCGGGCGAGACCTTCCTGCCCTCGGGCGAGAGGACGCTGATCGGTCGCTCGCCCGACTGCGACGTCTTCCTCGACGACGTCACCGTCTCGCGCAAGCACGCCGAGCTCCTCCAGGCCGGCGAGCGGTTCACGATCAAGGATCTCGGCAGCCTGAACGGGACCTTCGTCAACCGGCGGCGGATCGAGACGGACGAGACCGAGGTCGAAGACGACGACGAGATCCAGATCGGCAAGTACCGGCTGACCTTCCTCCGGGGCCGATGAGCCCGACCGCGACCAGCGCCCGGTCGGACAGCCGCCTTCACACGATCGGGGCGGTCTGTGCGCGCCTGCAGCCGGAGTTCGCGGACATCTCGATCTCGAAGATCCGCTACCTCGAGGACCAGGGGCTGCTGACGCCCAAGCGGACGCGTGGCGGCTACCGGCTCTTCAGCGACGAGGACGTCGAGCGGCTCGAGACGATCCTCCGGCTCCAGCGCGACGAGTTCCTGCCCCTTCGCGTGATCCGGGAGGAGCTCTCGGCCGGTGCCGTGGCCGCCGAGCGGAAACGCCGGCCGCCGGCGGGGCTCGGCGATCCCGAGCCCGAGCTCGACCTGGCCGAGCTCTGCGAGCGCGCCGGGATCGACCTCCAGTTCGCGCGCGCGCTCGAGGAGTTCAGCCTGCTCGCGCCGAGGATCGAGGGCGGCGAGCGCCACTACCGCGAGAGCGACGCCGAGATCGCCGCGGCGTGCGGCCGGCTCGCGGGCTACGGGATCGACGCACGGCACCTCCGCACGTTCCGCAACTCTGCCGGGCGGGAGGCGGGCCTGCTCGAGCAGCTCGTGGCGCCGGCCCTCCGCTCCCGCAACCCCGAGCGCCGCAAGGCGGGCCTGGACGACCTCCAGGCGCTCGCCGAGGCCTCGCAGGAGCTCTCGCGGCTGCTCTTCTGGCGCGAGCTCCGGGCGCTCGCGGAGCGCTGATGGCTCTCGACCTGACCGACCGGATCCGGGACGTGCCCGACTTCCCGAAGCCCGGTATCGACTTCAAGGACGTGATGCCGCTCGTCGCCGATGCGGCGTACTTCCGCGAGACCGTCCGAAGGCTCGCGGAGTTCGCGGAGCCGCGGAAGCCGGACTTCATCCTCGGGGCCGAGGCGCGCGGATTCATCTTCGGCGGCGCGCTCGCCTATCTGCTCGGCTGCGGCTTCGTGACGGCGCGAAAGCCCGGCAAGCTGCCGTGGCAGACCGTGACCGCGACCTACGAGCTCGAGTACGGCACCGACAGCCTGGAGGTCCACGCGGATGCGATCCCGCCCGGAGCGCGCGTGATCGTCCACGACGACGTGCTCGCCACAGGGGGCACGGCCAAGGCGAAGGTCGAGCTCGTGGAGAAGCTGGGCGCGGAGGTCGTCGGCCTCGCCTTCGTGATCGAGCTCGCGTTCCTCGAGCCACGCAAGAAGCTTCGCGGCTACGACGTCCACTCGCTGATCCAGTACTAGCGGCTCCAGAGGTGCAGCCGAGCTGCCGATGATCCTCCCACCATGTACGACGCGCTGACCGGCCGATACACGTTCTCGTGCCCCCACGGCGAGCGGGCGCGGGTCGCGCTCTCCTCCTTCCGGCGGCTCGAGCGCCTTCCGGGGGCCGTCCACCCCGCCGTCTTCGGCGTGCTCTTCGACTGCGGCTGCGGGGGCGAGCACACGGGGCTCGTCGCGCACGACGACCTCGACTGGGCGCCGCTGGGCGCCGAGGCGGGGCCGTTCCTGAACCTGATGACCTCGCGCCTCGACGACGCGGGGGCCGAGCTCACCGAGGCGACCGCAAGGCGGCTGGATGCGGGAGCGTGGCCGTGGACGTTCTACTGCTATCCCGAGGATCGGCCGCGCCCCGTCTTCCCGTCCTCGTTCGTCGCGGTCGCCCCCGGCGAGCGCTTCCTCGGGCTCGCCGTCCGCTGCCCCGCGTGCGCCGCGCTTTCGGTCAATCTCGTCACGCGGGCGCACGTCGACCTCCCGTTCTGGAACGACACGAGCGTCGGCGTGGTCGACCACCTCTTCGCCGACGACGTCTTCACGACGCTCGAGGGGTTCCGCGAGGAGCTCTACTCCTCGCGGTTCGACGAGCGGCGGCTGAATCTCGGCTAGCCCCGATTCCGTTTCGGCAGGACAGGGAATCTTCTGCAGACACGGCGAAACACGGAGGCTGAGATGGTCGACTTCACCAGAGGCGTCATGACGCTCGTCGGGGCGGGTGTGGCCGGGTTCCTGATCTGGCTCGCGGCGCAGATCGGAACCGGATCCTCGAGCGAGTACTGGGCGACGTACGGCCTGGTGGCTGCAGGCGGTCTGACGATGGCGCTCTCCCAGCTTCTCGGCGGCTGGACGAAGTGGGGGTGGCCCAGGATCTCGTCCGGTGTCTTCCTGCTCGGCTTCCTGCCCGTGCTCGTCGCCGGTGGCTGGATCCTGCTCTCCCGCCAGCCCGCCGACTTCTTCAACACGTCGAACTGGTCGCGCGACCTCGGGATCGACGGCGCAGTCGGCGACCTCGGCGAGTTCCTCGCCGTCGTCGCGTTCGGAATCGGCCTGACGTTCGGGTTCGTCTTCGACACCGCCGGCCCACGGCGGCACGTCGAGCCCGACCTGGACGTCCAGACCGTCGACGAGCGGCAACGCGCCGCGGCGGGCACGACACTTGTCGCCGAACCGGTTGCCGCACCTACCGAGCGAGCTGCCGACGAGGCGCTGACGGCGGAGCGATCGGCCGGTGCGACCTCCGACGAGCCCGTGCAGCGGCGCTACGGACTGCGGCGCGTGGGGGCGAGGAGCGACCGGGACGACAGCTGATGTGGGCCTCCGCGGCCGGCTCTTCCCTCGCGCCAGGGATCGTGTGGAGCACCCGCTGCGGTCGATAGGAACAGTGATGGAAGCCGCCGCTCTCAGACCACCGGATCCCGCTGGGGTTCAGCTCTCGTTCGACTCCTGCGCCTGCCTGGACGGGGAGCAGGGGCAGCGGACGGCGTTCGCCAGGCTCGAGGCGGTCGTCGGCTCCGAGCTGGCGCACCAGCTCGTCTCCGCGCTCGTCAGCTCCCGCTAGAGGGCCCGGGCCGGGCTTCGCCGCGGAGGCGCACGAACAGGAAGATCGCCGCTGCGGCGACGAGCGAGAGGATCAGCGCCGTCGCGCTGGAGACGCCGACCGCGAGCATCCCGATCCAGAGGATCACGAAGAAGAGGACGGCCCAGACAAAGGCCTGGACGCCCTGGTCGATGCTCGGCATGCGCAGGTGCATCCCGGCGAGTCTACTGGAGCACTTCACGCTCCCGGCGTCGAAAGAATGTTTCCGCAAATTGCTGCAATCGCGCTTGCCCGGGAGGCGACGCCGCTCTAGGTTCTCGCTTGCAGGGAGCACGGAGCGCGACTAGACCGAAGCCGAGCTCGAGGGCCGTACGCGCAAGCGGAAAGTCAGCGGGTTCGGTGGACGAAAGCGCCACCGGCTCCCTGAATTCTTGTGCCCGAAGATCGCGAAGGCGCGCTTCGCGCCCGGTGCCTGCCTCGGAGCGGCGCCCGTTCTCTCTAGGATCGCGCGATGGACCGGGGGCGCGTCTATCTCACGGCGGGCGCGGCCTTCCTCGCCGCGCTCGTCCTGACCGTGTTCGGGGTGGGGGACGGCCCCCTTGGGCTGTCGAACTGGCAGGCACTCGTGCTCGGGCTCGTCCAGGGCGCGACCGAGCTGCTGCCGATCTCCTCGTCTGCGCACCTGATCCTCGTCCCGTGGTTCCTCGAGTGGGGCTTCCTCGAGGAGAACGACGCCTTCAACCAGACGTTCGACGTCTCCCTGCACCTCGGCACCCTCGTGGCGGTCGTCGCCTACTTCCGCGACGACCTCTTGAGGCTCGCGCGAGCGCTTCTCCGTTCCATCGGCCGCCGGCGGATCGAGACGGTGGACGAGCGGATCGCCTGGTTCGTCGTGATCGCGACGATCCCCGCCGCCGCGGTCGGGGCGCTCGGGGAGGATCTGATCGCCCGGCACCTGGGAGAGCCGTGGCAGATCGCGATCCTGATGGCGCTCTTCGCCGGCCTGCTCTGGCTCGCGGACCGGCGGCCCGAGGACCGTCGGATCGGCGAGCTCGGCTTCCGCTCGGCCGTCGCCGTCGGCTTCGCGCAGTGCCTCGCGCTCATGCCCGGTGTCTCGCGCTCGGGGATCACGATCACGGCGGGGCGGTTCCTCGGACTCGACCGCGACTCCGCGGCGCGCTTCTCGTTTCTCCTGCTCGTGCCGATCACCTTCGGAGCCGTCGCCTACAAGGGAGTCGGCGACGTCCTCCTGGCCGATCTGCCGCCGGGGACGACCGGGCCGTTCCTCGTCGGCTCGCTCGCATCCGGGGCGAGCGGCCTGCTCGCGATCTCGGCGCTGCTCGGCTACGTCCGGCGGCACGACTACTCGCTCTTCGTGATCTACCGCCTGGTCGTCGCGGCGATCGTGCTGCTCCTGATCGCGAGCGGAGTCCGGCCGCCGGGGTTCTGATCGGCCGGTTTCGAGTGGGGTCGGCCCGCTCTTCCTTCAACTTGACATAACGCCGATTCCCGTGCAGAGGCTGGACAACGACGTTTCGATGGCGGATGCTCCAGGTAGGAAGCCCTCGAGGCTTTCGCCGCCCCCATGACGACGATCGACATCGACCATCTCCTCCGCAACGAGGAGATCCAGCAACTTCTCGACGCCGCAGAGCAGGCCGGCTCGGTGCGCGCCGCCGAGCTCGCGGAGCTCATCGAGGTGCACGAGCTCGACGCACTCGAGCAGGATGCCTTCGTCCGAGAGCTCGAGCAGCGCGGGATCGACATTCTCCCCGAGGCTCCGCCCGAGGAGCCCAGGCCCGTGCCGGCTCCCGCACCTGTGCAGGAGACGACGACCGACGCACTCCAGCTCTTCCTGCGCGAGGCCGGCCGCCATCAGCTCCTGACCGCGGCGCAGGAGGTGGCGCTCGCGAAGCGGATCGAGCGAGGCGACCTCCAGGCGAAGCAGCGGATGATCCAATCGAACCTGCGGCTCGTCGTCTCGATCGCCAAGAACTACCGCAACCAGGGGCTGCCGTTCCTCGACCTGATCCAGGAGGGCACGCTCGGCCTGATCAGGGCGGTCGAGAAGTTCGACTGGCGCCGCGGCTTCAAGTTCTCCACCTACGCCACCTGGTGGATCCGCCAGGCCGTCGCGCGCGCGCTGGCCGACAAGGCCCGCACGATCCGGATGCCGGTGCACATCGTCGAGCGGCTCCAGAAGATGAACCGCGCCGAGCGGACGCTCTGGACCCAGCTCGGCCGCGAGCCGAAGCTCGAGGAGATCGCCGCGGAGGCGTCGCTCCCGCTGCAGCAGGCGGTGGAGGTCCGGGCCGCGGCCCGCGCGTCGACGAGCCTCGACCAGCCCGTCGGCGAGACCGACGACGCCGTCTTCGGCGACTTCGTGGCCGGCGACGACCCCCTGCCGGAGGAGGAGGTCGAGATCTCGTTGCGCAGCCAGGCGCTCCGGGAGGCGCTGGAGACGCTCGGAGAGCGGGAGCGGCAGGTCGTGAGCCTGCGCTACGGGCTTGCGGACTCCGAGCCCAAGACGCTGGAGGAGATCGGCCGTCGACTCGGTCTCACACGGGAGCGGGTCCGGCAGATCGAGCTCGACTCGCTCAAGCGCCTCTCCACGCTGCGCGAGATGCAGTCGGTCGAGCTCTAGGAGGGTCTGGCGAAATACCGGCTGTGCCCGTCTCGGCACGCTGGGCACGCCGTGGCGGCGTCCTCGGTCGCGTCCATACCTACAGGTATGAACGCTCCCTGCGTCCTTGCCACAGCGCACCCATCGCACCGATCCGGACGAGCGGCATCCGCCAGACCCTCCTAGCTGCGGAGGTAGAACTCGAGCGCCGGCGCGACCGCGCGGAGCTCGCGGAGGGCGCGTGACTCGAGCTGGCGGACGCGCTCGCGGGTGATCCCGAGGCCGACGCCGACCTCTTCGAGGGTCAGCGGCGCGGTGCCGTCGAGACCGAAGCGCTGCACGAGCACGAGGCGCATCCGCGGGTTCAGCGCCTCCAGCGCGAGCGCGAGCTCCGTCGAGCGCAGCCGCTCGGCGGTCTCGACATCGGGCTCGGCCGACTTCGTGTCCTGGATCAGGTCGCCGTACAGGCTCTCGCCGTCACCGACCGGGGTCTCGAGGCTGAGCGAGTCCTCGACGAGCTCGAGCAGATCCTGGACGCGCTGCGGCGTGAAGCCGCTCTCCTCCGCGATCTCCTCGAGCTTCGGCTCGCGATTGAGCTTCTGCGCGAGCAGCCTGCGCGAGCGGGTCACCCGGCGCACCTGCTCGGCGACGTGGACGGGCAGCCTGATCGTCCGCCCCTGCTCGGCCAGGGCGCGGGTCACCGCCTGGCGGATCCACCAGGTGGCGTAGGTCGAGAGCTTGAAGCCCATCCGGTAGTCGAACTTCTCGACCGCGCGGATCAGGCCGAGGTTGCCCTCCTGGATCAGGTCGAGGAGCGGGACGCCGGCCTTCGTGTAGTTCCGTGTGATCGACATCACGAGCCGCAGGTTCGACTCGATCAGCTTGCTCTTGGCCGCTTCGTCGCCGAGATCCTTGCGGCGCGCGAGCTCGCGTTCCTCCGTGACCGTCAGAAGCCGGCCGTCACCGATCGCCCGCACGTAGAGCTTGAGCGGATCCTGCGTCGTCTCGAGTGCAGCCGGCCGCCGTTCGTGCTCGTCATCCGTTGCCGTGCCGACCTCTTCGCCCTCCGCTTCCGCGGCGTTCGGGTCGTCGAGGGCAGGCACAAGCTCGAGATAGGGCTCGGAGTCGGTGTCGGCGAGCGGCTCGGCGGTGTTGTGCTCCACGGTTCTCCGTCTATCGGCGCGCGGCACCGGAGGCTTGAGCGGCTTCGGTTCAGGGCAGCTGAAAGCGGAGATCCGGCGTCCGACTCGAAGAAGGAACGCGTGGCCGTCCTAACTTCGCCAAAACACCTGTCGTCTAGGCTTCCTACGGTTGTTGCGGTGGCCTGCCGATAGGGATATCGGCTCACTCGATATGTGCGGAATCGCCGGATATAGCCTCGATCCCGCCTCGAACGTCAACAAGACGCTCGCGGCGCAAGCTCTGCTCGCCGGAATCGCCGAGCGGGGCGCCGACGCGGTGGGCTACGCCTTTCGCGGCGCCGATCAGGCGGTGCACGTCCACAAGCGACGCTCCGGCGCCTCGTCGCTCCTCGAGGAGCTGCACGTGCCCGAGGAGGCGACCCAGGTGCTGGTGCACGTCCGCGACTACACCAAGGGCCATCCGACGATCGAGGCGAACAACCATCCGATCCGGCACGGCGCGATCGTCGGGATCCACAACGGGATCATCGCCAACGACGAAGAGATCTTCGCCCGCTACGGCTTCGCGCGCGCCACGGCCGAGATGACCGTCGACTCCGAGGCGATCTTCGCGCTCGCCGAGCACGCAGACGGCCGGCCGGAGGTCCTCGAAGAGCTCTACGGAGCGATGGCGACGAGCTGGCTGGACGAACGTGCCCCCTCCACCCTCTTCCTCGCCCGCGCGGTCGGCCGGCCGCTCTGGCTCGGCACCGCTGCCAGGGAGCTCTTCTTCGCGTCCACCCGAGAGGCACTCGAGGTTCTCGAGCGGACGCTCCGGCTGACGCTGCGCAAGCGCGAGGTCGACGAGGGAACGCTGCTCCACGTCGTCGACGGCCGGATCGAGGCCGCACATCGCTTCCAGCCCGACCGCTCGTACGTCGAGGAGACGATCCTCCCCTCGATTCGTGCCCCGCACGAGGGCGCCTCCTGCCTGCAGCGGCTCGCCGCGATCGCGCTCTCGGCCGGCTAGGGAGCAGCCGGCGTCACGGTTCCGTCGGCCTCGACGGCGGCTCCCTCCTCGTACAGCCGTTCTCGCACCAGGTACTGGAACGCCGCCCACGCGGGCTGGACGTCGATCATCCGGTAGACCTGCCATTCGGTGAGGAGCGTGGGATCGGCCTGCCGCGCCCGCTTCCAATCGTCCATCTTGGGCAGGCGGCCGAGGTCTCGCGCGAGCGTCGCCCCCTGCTCCACCGCGCGCTCGAGCCGTTCCTCGCCGAGCGGGACGTCGAAGCCGGCGTCGCGCAGCGCCTGCGCCAGCGACCCGAAGGTGTGCCAGAGCAGCGACTTCGAGGGCATCGAGCCCTTCCGCTCGTCGAGGTCCCGTGCGGTCGGCGTCCGCCCCAGCTCCTCCCCGAGGACCCGCAGCCGGCCGAGCAGCTCCTCCCGCGTGGCGAAGCGGCGCGGGACGAGGCCCGCCAGGCGCTTGGCCGCGTTCCAGCTCCCGAAATGCTCGATCACGGTCTGGGGATGGACGTTGGTCTGCGCGTCCGCCGCGAACTCGCGCATCGTCGGCGACCGGCCGAGCCGCTCCGCGCTCTCCCGCAGCTCTCCGAGGATCTGCTCGTCGGTGTAGCGCTTGCGGATCCCGGCCTGGAACTCCGCCAGCGCCTGCGGGTCGATCCCTGCCACCGCGGGGTGGCGGCGCTCTCGGGCCATGCAAGCAGTCTAGAGCAGATTGAGAATATTGCAAGAGGACGCGAGTGGCCGTTCGGCTTCGGCCAGACGCTACGCTCGACGGCCATGAGCGCCCGCCTCGCGATCGAGTCGTACGCCGCCCGGGCCGCCGCCCGGCTGTCCAGGCTCGCCGGTACGGGCGGCGGCACCACGATCCCCGGCAAGCTGCTCTGGAAGCTCGACCCGGGCGCGATCGACGCGCTGGCGGCACGGCTGCCGAACGGAGCGGTCGTCGTCTCGGCGACGAACGGGAAGACGACCACGACGGCGATGGTCGCGGAGATCCTCGGCCCCGACGTCCGGCTGGCCTGGAACCGCTCGGGCGCCAACCTCCTCTCGGGAGTCGCCTCCGCGCTTCTTGCCACTCCCGATGCGGAGCTCGGCCTCCTCGAGGTGGACGAGGCAGCCCTGCCGGAGGTCGGCTCGACGGATCGAGCCGCGCGCCCTCCTCCTCGGGAACCTCTTCCGTGACCAGCTCGATCGCTACGGCGAGCTCGAGCACGTGGCGGAGGGCTGGCGGCGGACGGTGCTCGCCCTCCCCCACTCGACCACGCTCGTCGTCAACGGCGACGATCCGCAGGTCGGGAGTCTCGCACGCGATCGGGAAGGCGCGATCGCCTACGGTCTCGACGATCCGCGCCACGCCCGCCCTGCGCTGCAGCACGCCGCCGACTCCCGCTACTGCGTGCGCTGCGGCACCCCCTACGAGTTCGCCGCGGCCTACGTCGGCCATCTCGGCGACTACCGCTGCCCCGCCTGCGGGGATGCGCGGCCGGAGCTCCAGGTCGTCGCCCGTGAGATCGAGCTGCAGGGACTCGAGAGCGCCGCCTTCGAGCTCGTCACGCCCGCCGGGGAGATTCGGATCCGCCTGCGGCTGCCCGGTCTCTACAACGTCTACAACGCGGTCGCGGCCGCAGCGCTCGCGCAGGCGCTCGGCCACGGGCTCGAGGAGATCAGGGACGGCCTCGAGCGCTTCGATCCGGCGTTCGGCCGCTTCGAGCGGATCGCGAGCGGCGACAAGTCGATCCTCGTCCTCCTGATCAAGAACCCCGCCGGCGCGAACGAGGCCGTGCGCACGCTGGAGGACGGCGGCGCCCCGGCGGTGCTGCTGCTGGCGCTGAACGACGCGATCGCGGACGGCAAGGACGTCTCCTGGATCTGGGACGTCGACCTCGAGCCGCTGCTGGCGACGACCGAGCGGGTGATCGCCTCTGGCGACCGCGCCGCCGAGCTCGGGTTGCGCTGTACCTACGGCGGGCTCGCGGAGCAGGCGCTCGAGCTCGAGCCCGACCTGGAGCGGGCGCTCGACCGCGGGCTCGAGCTGACGCCGTCCGGCGGCGAGCTCGTCGTGCTGCCGACCTACACGGCGATGCTCGCGCTCCAGCGGATCGTGGCCGAGCGCGGCCTGACGAGGCCGTACTGGGAGGCGAAGCCGTGAGGATCCGCGTCGGGCATCTCTATCCCGACTACCTGAACATCTATGCCGATCGCGGCAACATCGCCGTGCTCGAGCGTCGCGCCCGCCTGCGCGGGCACGAGCTCGCGGTCGAGGCCGTCGGGCTCGGAGACGAGCTGCGGCCCGGCGCGCACGATCTCCTGTACGTCGGCGGCGGCCAGGATCGCGAGCAGGCGCTCGTTGCGGGCGATCTGGCCGGTAAGAGCCAAGCGGTGAAGGAGGCGGCGGCGGGCGGCGCGGCGATCCTCGCCGTCTGCGGCGGCTACCAGCTGCTCGGTCGCGGCTACCTCGGCCTGAACGGGGCGGATCTCCCCGGCGTCGGGCTCTTCCCGCACGAGACGGTGGCCGGGGAGCGGCGGATGATCGGCGACGTCCTGCTGGAGTGCGAGCTCGAGCCCGGCGAGCGCCACACGCTCGCCGGCTTCGAGAACCATGCGGGCCGGACGCGCCTCGATCCCGGTGCGGAGCCGCTCGGCCGCGTCGTCGCCGGCTTCGGGAACGACGGCGAGTCGGGCTACGAGGGGTGCCGCGTCGGCCGCGCGGTCGGTACCTACCTGCACGGGCCGCTGCTCCCCCGGAACCCGTGGCTCGCCGACTGGCTGCTCGCCCAGGCGCTCGCGCACGCCAGCCGGCGGCGATCCGCCGGAGCTGGAGCCGCTCGACGACCGGCTCGAGCAGCGGGCTCACGAGGTCTCCGCGCGTCGCGCCCGTGAGCGCGGCGGGCGCTTCTAGAGAACGGGTGCGGAGGCGGCGGCGAGGATCGCGGCTGCGGAGCGCTCGACGTCCGCGGAGCTCGTCTGCCAGTTCGAGACGGAGATCCGCATCGCTGCTCGACTCTGCCACGTCGTTCCCGAGAGCCAGCAGGTGCCGTCTTCCTGCACTCGCCGCACGACGTCCTGGGTGATTCCGTCGTCGTCGCCGAACCGAACGAGCACCTGATTCAGGACGACCTCGTTCAGGATCTCGACATCGTCGGCGGCGCCGAGGATCGCGGCCAGCTCCTGCGCTCGCGCGCACGCCCTCTCGACCATCCCGGCGATCCCCGACCGGCCGAGCGAGCGGATCGCCGCATAGATCGGAAAGCCGCGCGCTCGGCGCGAGAACTCGGGGTTCCAGTCGAGTTGGTCGCGGGCGGCGTCGGGATCCACCTGCTCGAGATACGCGGCCCGGACGGACATGGCGGCTCGGTGCGCGTCGGGATGCGCGCAGAAGGCGAGCCCGGAGTCGTAGGGGACGTTCAGCCACTTGTGGGCGTCGGTCGCCCAGGAGTCGGCACGCGCTGCGCCGGCGACGAGGTGCCGGAGCGTGGGTGAGACGGCGGCCCAGAGCCCGAAGGCGCCGTCGACGTGCAGCCACGCACCCACCGACTCGGCGACGTCCGCGATCTCCTCCAGCGGGTCGAACGAGCCGGTGTTCACGTTGCCCGCCTGGGCGCAGACGATGATCGGCCCCGACGCGCCGGTAAGCGCGGCTCGGAGCGCATCGGGCCGCATCCGCCCCTGCTCGTCGGCCGGAACCCTCTCGATCTGATCGGAGCCGAAGCCGAGGAACCGGAAGGCTCGCTCGACCGTGACGTGGCCTTCCGCACCGACGAGGATGCGGATCCGCGGAGCGTCCTGCAGCCCGCCGCGGAGGACGTCCCAGCCGGCGCGCTCGAGCTGGTGGTGCCGGGCTGCGGCGAGCGCGGTGACGTGGGCCATCTGGCAGCCCGTGACGAAGCCTGCGGAGACGCCAGCAGGCAGCCGGAGCAGCTCGCGCAGCCACTCGAGGCAGATCTCCTCGACCACGGCCGCGCTCGGCCCGCCGGCGACGAGCCCGGCGTTCTGATCCCAGGTCGAGGTCAGCCAGTCGGCCGCGAGCGCCGCCGGGAGCGCACCGCCGATCACGAAGCCGAAGTAGCGTCCGCTGCCGGTCGCGACGACGCCCGGCTCGGCGCCTGCGACCAGCTCGGCCACGATCTGCTCGTCCTCGACGCCGACCTCCGGGAGCGGCCCGCCGAGCGCGTCGCGCAGCTCCTCGATCGTCGCGGTCGCGCCAACGGGCCGCTCAGCAAGCGAGCCCAGGTACCGCGCCGCATACTCCGCGGTGAACCCCAGCAGGCGCTCGTGGGACATGTGAAGGATCCTACGCCGTGCCTCGCGGGCGGCCGCGGCTACGGCCGCCAGAGGGCGCCGAGGTAGACGGCCGGGTCGCCCGGCCGCCAGCGCTGGAGGAACCGCTGGATCGGCGGGTGGACGACGATCCCGTCGAGCTCGTCGAGCGCGAAGAGCCGGTGGCCGCGCACGGCTGCGTCCTGCGAGACGACGTCCTCGAGTGAACCGTCCACGTCGCCGGCGAAGATGATGTGGACGACGTGCTTCGCGCTGAGGGAGCGCGCGGGCGCGATCGAGTCGACGAGCGCGACCGGACCCTCGACGGGCGGCGCCTCGATCCCGACCTCCTCGGCGATCTCGCGCGCGAGCGCCACGATCAGGCTCTCCCCCGCCTTGACTCCGCCCCCGGGCAGGAGCCACACGTCGCCGCCCGCGCTTCTCGTGCCGGCAGAGCAGGATCCGGCCGTGCCGGCGCAGCATCGCCGAGACCCGGATCCGGGGCTCCGGCCTCACGACCGGCTCGACCCGAAGCCGCGTGCGCCGCGCTCGCTCGCCGGCAGCTCGTCCACCTCGAGGAGCTCGAGCTCGGGCAGCGCCACGACCACGAGCTGGGCGATCCGCATCCCCGGCTCGACCGTGAACACCTCGCGCTCGTCCGTGTTCAGGAGCACGATCCGGAGCTCGCCCCTGTAGCCCGCGTCGATCAGGCCAGGCGAGTTGACGATCGTGATCCCGTGGTTCGCGCGCGAGCCCGGAGCGCGGCTGGACGAAGCCGGCGTGCCCCTCGGGGATCGCAACCGCCAGTCCCGTCCCCACCGTCGCCCGCTCGCCGGGCGCGAGCTCGACTCGCTCGCAGGCGGCGAGGTCGAGGCCCGCGTCGCCCGCGTAGGCCCGCTCGGGAATGGTCGCCTCCGCCCGCAACCGCGTGATCGGAAGCTGCGTCAAAGCCCTTCGACCGCTGAGCCCTCGTGTGCCTCCTCGGACGACTGGGCGACGAGGAACCGTGCGAAGCGGCGGACCTCCCGCTGCGGCAGTCGCGCTCGGACGAGCACGCCCTCCGCCCCGTCCTGACGCTCGTCGATCGGCGCTCCGAGCGCGTAGAGCTCGGCGAGGACGCCGCCCTGCTCGTAGGGCAGCAGGAGGCGCACGTCGACGAAGCGGTCTGAGAAGCGCTCGGCGATCCGCTCGCGCAGCGCCTCGATCCCGAGGCCGGTCGCCGCCGAGATCTGGAGCGCGCCGGGAAAGCGATTCGCCAGCCGGCGCCGGCCGAGCGGATCGAGGCGGTCGATCTTGTTCAGGACGAGCTCGAGCGGCACCTGCTCGGCGCCGATCTCGGCGAGCACGGTCTCGACGGAGCCGATCATCTCCTCGAGCTTCTCGTCGCCGGCCGAGGCGTCGACGACGTGCAGGATCAGATCGGCGACGAGCGTCTCCTCGAGGGTCGAGGCGAAGCCCTCGACGAGTTGCGTCGGGAGGCGGCGGATGAAGCCGACGGTGTCGGTGACGAGATAGCGCTTGCCCTCGTGCTCGAAGCCTCGCGTCGTCGGGTCGAGCGTCTCGAAGAGGCGGTTGTCGACGGAGACGTTCGCGTTCGTGAGCGCATTCAGGAGCGTGGACTTGCCGACGTTCGTGTAGCCCGCGAGCGCGACGGTGGGCACCTGGGTCCGCTCGCGCTCCTTGCGCCGCAGGCCGCGCTGCTTCTCGATCTCCTTGAGCCGGCGCCGGAGCACGACCACCCGGCGGTTCGCGAGCCGGCGGTCGGTCTCGAGCTGCGACTCGCCGGGGCCTCGCGTGCCGACCCCGGCCCCGACGGCTCCCGTGCCGCCGCCGAGCCGCTCGAGGTGCTTCCACATCCCTCGCATCCGGGGCAGGTTGTACTCGAGCTGCGCGAGCTCGACCTGGAGCTTCCCCTCGGCGCTCGTGGCGTGCTGGGCGAAGATGTCGAGGATCAGCTGCGTCCGGTCGACGACGCGCGCCTCCAGCGCGTTCTCGAGCGTTCGCTGCTGCGTCGGGTCGAGCTCGCCGTCGACGAGGAGCACATCCGCCCCGGCCCCGGCGAACTCCGCCTTCAGCTCGTCTAGCTTGCCCTTGCCGACGAAGGTGCGGGGATCGGGGCGCGTGCGCTGCTGCACGAGCTGTCCCACGGGTTGGACGAGCGCCGTCCGGGCGAGCTCCTGGAGCTCGGCGAGCTCGTCGTCGGCGTCGGCGCCCCGGGGGAGGATCGCCAGCACGAACCCCCGCTCGGGCTCGGCGCCCGGCTGAGGTTCTGGCTGACGCGTCGTCACTCCGTGGATTGTGCCACGCTTGCCGCCGTGCCAGCTGCCGCCGACCCGGATCTCGCGCAGCGGCTGGCCGGGCGGACGCTCGACCTCGTGAACATCGCCTCCGAGAGCAGGAACGAGGCCGAGATCGCGGCGTACGTGGAGGACGCGCTCGGCCCGCCGACGTGGCGGGACGGCGAGACGCTCTGGTACGGCGCAGACGAAGCTGCGGGCTACGGTGCGGCCCCGCGCGTCGTCCTTGCGGGCCACCTCGACACCGTGCCCGCCCAGGACAACCTGCCCGGGCAGCGCACGGACACCGAGGTCGTGGGGCTCGGCGCGAGCGACATGAAGGCCGGAGTCGCTGTGATGGTCGAGCTGGCGCAGGCGTGGCGCGACCTGGGGGCGGCGCGGGCCGTGAGCCTCGACGCTCCTGTTCTTTCCCAGGGAGGAGCTCCCCGCCTCCGAGAGCGCGCTCCCGCGCTTCTTCGACAGCGTCCCCCGGGTGCACGACGCGGAGCTCGCGATCCTGCTCGAGCCCACCGACTGCACGATCCAGGCCGGCTGCCTCGGCAACCTGAACGCCCGCTTCGTCTTCCACGGCGTCAGCGGGCACTCGGCACGGCCCTGGCTCGCCGAGAACGCGATCGAGAGGGCGCTCGAAGGGCTGCGGCCGCTCGCGGCGCTCGAGCCGCGACCCGTCGAGGTCGGCGGGCTCACGTTCACGGAGGTCGTCAGCCTGACCATGATCGAGGGCGGGATCGCGACGAACGTGATCCCCGACCGGGTCGAGGCGAACGTCAACTTCCGCTACGCGCCGGACCGCTCGCCGGAGAGCGCCGACGCCTATCTCCGGGGCCTGCTCCCGGACGGGGCCGTCTACGAGCACGCCGGCGACTCTCCCCCGGCCCGAGTCGTCACCGACGCACCGCTCGTGCAGCGGCTTCGGGCGGCCGGCGACCTCGCGCTCGAGCCGAAGCAGGCCTGGACGAACGTCGCCGACTTCACCTCGCGCGGGATCGACGCGGTCAACTTCGGCCCGGGAGCGCCGCGCTATGCGCATCGCCGCGACGAGCGCGTGCAGGTCGCCGCGCTCGTGCGGGCCTACGAGTCGCTGTGGTCGTTTCTCACCGGTAGCGTCTGACCCGTGCCGATCTCGCCCGTCCTGGAGCGCCAGACCGTCTACCCGTTCGTGCGCCTGAACGAGGCGGCGCGGCGCGTCGAGGCCCGCGGGGTCGAGGTGATCGACTTCGGGATGGGCGACCCGCGCGAGGCGACCGACCCGCTGATCAGGCAGGCCCTGGTCGACGGGCTCCGCGAGCGAATGGGCTACCCGCAGGCGCAGGGGTTGCCGGAGCTTCGGGAGGCGATCGCCGCCTGGGCGGGCCGGCGGTTCGAGATCGAGCTCGATCCGGATACCGAGGTGATCCCGACGCTCGGCAGCAAGGAGGCGATCTTCAGCTTCGCTCAGGTCGTGGTCGACCTCGAACGGGGCAAGGACACGGTCGCGTTCACCGAGCCCGGCTATCCGGTCTACGAGCGCGGCGCCCTCTTCGCAGGCGCGCTGCCGCTCGCGCTGCCGCTGCACGAGCGGCACGGCTTCCTCCCGGACCTCGACGCGATCGACGAGGAGACGTGGAGCCGCCTCGCCGTCTTCTGGGTCAACTACCCCAACAACCCGACGTGCGCGACCGCGCCGCTCGGCTTCTACGAGCGGCTGGCGGAGCTCGCGCGCGAGCACGGCTTCGTCCTCGCCTCCGACGAGGCGTACACCGAGCTGTGGTTCGAGGCGCCGCCCGCCTCGGCGCTCCAGCTCGCCGACCGGACAGGCGTCGCCGTCTTCAACACCCTCTCCAAGCGCAGCTCGATGACGGGCTACCGCAGCGGCTTCGTTGCCGGCGACCCCGAGCTGGTGACGGCGCTGAAGGCCTTCCGGCCGACCGTCGGCACGGCGCCGCAGGAGTTCGTCCAGCGGGCTTCCGTCGTGGCCTGGGGCGACGAGACGCACGTCGAGCGGACGCGGGCGCTCTACGGGCGCAAGCGCGCGCCCTTCCTCGAGCTCTTTCGCCGCAAGGGGATCCGGGTCGCCGGCAGCGAGGCGACGATGTACCTCTGGCTCGAGGTTCCGGCTGGTGAGAGCTCGGAGAGCTTCGCCGAGCGGTTGCTCGAGCACGGGATCCTCGTGGCGCCGGGCTCGTACCTCGGAGCGGCCGGCGAAGGCTACTTCCGGCTTGCCCTGGTGCCGTCCGAGGACGACTGTGCGCGAGCGGTCGCGATCCTGGAGGCGGTGCTGTGACGCCGGAGCTCGCGATCGAGATCGTCGCCGCGCTCGACCGCGGCGAGCGGCGCGTGGCGGAGCAGGTCGACGGCGAGTGGGTGGTCGACGTCGAGGCGAAGCTCGCGATCCTCGAGTTCTTCCGGCTGCGGAAGGTGGAGCCGATGCAGGTCGGCGGGCTCCGCTTCCTCGACAAGATCCCGGTCAAGACGGACTACGCCGAGCGAGGCGTGCGCGTCGTGCCGCCGGGGGTCGCGCGGTACGGCTCGTTTCTCTCGGAGGGCGTCATCCTGATGCCCGGGTACGTGAACATCGGCGCGTGGGTCGGGCCGCGGACGATGGTCGACACCTGGGCGACCGTCGGCTCGTGCGCCCAGATCGGCGCGGACGTGCATCTCTCCGGCGGAGTCGGGATCGGCGGCGTGCTGGAGCCGCCGCAGGCGAGCCCGGTCGTGATCGAGGACGGAGCTTTCGTCGGCTCGCGGGCGATCGTCGTCGAGGGGGTGCGCGTGGGTGCAGGCGCGGTGATCGCCCCGAACGTGGTCCTGTCCGCTTCGGTTCCGATCATCGACGTGAGCGGCGCCGAGCCGGTCGAGCGGCGCGGGGTCGTGCCGCCGCGCGCGGTCGTGCTCCCGGGCGTGCGGCAGAAGGACTTCCCCGCCGGGAGCTACGGCCTCCCCTGCGCCCTGATCGTCGGCGAGCGGAGCGAGTCGACCGACCTGAAGACGTCGTTGAACGACGTCCTCCGCGAGTTCGAGATCGCCGTCTAGCCCCCCTCGGGCGCGCTCGCGCCCTGGCTCGTAGAACCCCGCGTAGGCGCCGGCGGGGTCGCGGACGAAGATCGTGCGGGCCTGACGGTGCACCACCTCGCCGCCGCGCTCGAGGCAGCGGGCCTCGGCGACGTCGAGGTCGGCGACCGTGAAGTAGACCATCCAGACCGGCGGCACCCCCTCGTTCATCAGCCGCGGATGGCAGACGCCCGCGACGGCCTCCCCGTCCGCTCCCTTGAGCACGTAGTCGTCGTAGTCGCCCATCGAGAGCGGCTCGATCGTCAACCCCGCCACCTCGGCGTAGAAGTCCCGCACCTCGTCGACGTTCTCGACCGTCAGGTCCATCCACTCGATCCCTTCACAGCGTCACCTCTCCTTCGCAGATCCGTTCTGCAGGCCCCGTCAGCGTCGCCCGCTCTTCCTCGAGCGTGACGCCGAGGTCGCCGCCGGGCATGTGCACGGTCACCGGGCTCTCGCACCAGCCGTTCGCGACCGCCGCTGCGGCGACGGCGACCGCGCTGCGAGCCGGATGCCGACGTCTCCCCCGCTCCCCGTTCCCAGACCAGGGCGCTGATCGCGTGCGAGCCGTCGATCCGGACGAGCTGGACGTTCGTCCGCTCGGGAAACCGCTCGTGCCGCTCGAGCAGCGGCCCGAGCCGCAGAAGCTCCTCGCGCTGTGGTTCACGCCGGACGACGGCATGCGGGTTGCCGACGGAGACGCGGGTCAGCTCGATCTCCTCGCCGTGGGCCACGACCGTCTCGGGGTCGCTCACGTCGACGGCACCCACCTCCAGGGCGATCTCCTCCCCGCTTCTCGCCGCCGGGTAGTCGCGCCCCGAGACGCGCACCGTGACCTCGTCGCCGCCGTTACGCAGCAGCCACGCCGCGGCGATTCGCGTCCCGTTGCCGGAGAACTCGGCGCGCGACCCGTCCGGGTTCCAGATCGCGATTTCCGCGCGCTGCCCGCCGGCCGAGACGACCTCGAGCACGCCATCGGCGCCGATCCCGTACCGCACGTCGCAGAGCCGCATCGCCAGCTCGGGCTCGAGCGCGCGGCCGAGCTCAGCCCGCTCCAGCAGCAGGTAGCTGTTGCCGAGCGCGTGCCACTTTTCAAATGAAATCGGCGAGAACCTCATCCGCCACCTCGTCCGCAGGCCGGTTCGCGTCGATCATGACGATGCCGGGAATGCGCCGCAGCCACTTCCGCTGGTAGGCCGCGTAGCGGCGCGTGCGCAGCGCGAGCGCCTCGACCGCCTCGGCGCGCGGCAGCTCGGACACCTCGCGGAGGCCGATCACCTTGCGCGCCGTCGCGGAGAGCGGCGCCGCCAGCGCCTGCTCCACCTCCGTCTCGACACCCGCCTCGAACATCGACCGCGCCCGCTCGGCGATCCGCCGCTCCAGCGTGCCTGGGGCGACTTTCAGGCCGAAGACCGTCGTGGGATGCCGCGTCTCCTCCGTCCAGAGCCGGTCTCGGTGCGGCCGGAGCGACGCGCCCGCGTCGACGAGCCCAGCGCCCGCACGACGCGCCGCCGGTCGTTCGGATGGACGACGGCGGCTGCGTTCGGGTCCCGTCCGGCGAGCTCCGCGTGCGCCGCGTCTCCTCCGTGTTCGTCGTAGAAGGCGCTCCAGCGCTCCCGAGCGCCCGGCGGCGGGGCAGGCGGCAGCTCGAGGTCGGCGAGCGCCGCGCGCAGGTAGAGGCCCGTGCCGCCGACAACGACCGGCACCCGGCCGGACGACAGGATCTCGTCGATCGCGGCGTGGGCGAGCTGCTGATACTCGCCGAGCGAGGCCTCGTGCGAGAGCGGCCAGATCGCCACGAGTCGCGCCGGCTGCTCGGACTGGTTCGTGAGGATCGGGAGGCCGCGGTAGACCTGCATCGAGTCGGCGGGAGCGAGTCGGCCGGTAGCCGTGCAGCGAGCGCTTCGGCGACCGACGTCTTCCCGGAGGCGGTCGGGCCGACGATCGCGAGCACGCCGGATCCGCGCTCGCGAGGGGCGAGAGGCAATTCGAGGCTAGGCGGGTTCGGCGGCGAGCGTCTTCCAGCCCGCACCGGCGCCCTCGCTCTCGACCAGCCGGTTTTCCTCCGGATGCGCCGCCCGATGCGCCAGGAACCAGGAGACGGCGGCCGGGATCCCGGCGTCGAGCGGCGTGCGTGGCTCCCAGCCGAAGAGGTCGCGCGCCTTACTGATGTCGGCGACGTAGCGCGTCACTTCGCCCAGGCGAGCGGGCGCGGTCTCGATCTGCGGCTCGAGGTCGAGCGTCGCGCCG
>CAWEPD010000011.1:0-40652 GCA_963810875.1 uncultured Gaiellaceae bacterium
CCCGAGACGATCGCCCTCCTCCAGCACGCGGTCCGACAAGAGTCGTGGGAGACCTACGAGCAGTACTCCCGCGCCGTCAACGACGAAGGCTCCCGCCGCTCGACCCTGCGCGGCCTGATGCGGTTCCGCTTCCCGGAGGGCGGCGCCGTGCCGCTCGACGAGGTCGAACCGGCTGCGGAGATCGTGAAGCGTTTCTCGACCGGCGCCATGTCGCTCGGCTCGCTCTCGCGGGAGGCGCACGAGACGCTTGCGGTCGCCATGAACCGGATCGGTGGCCGCTCGAACACCGGGGAAGGGGGCGAGGATCCCGAGCGCTACCGCGACGAGCGCCGCTCGAAGATCAAGCAGGTCGCATCGGGCCGCTTCGGCGTCAACATCGACTACCTGACGAACGCCGACGAGCTGCAGATCAAGATGGCGCAGGGAGCGAAGCCCGGCGAGGGAGGCCAGTTACCCGGTCACAAGGTCGACGGCTACATCGCCGGTGTCCGGCTGACGACGCCGGGCGTGGGCCTGATCTCGCCGCCCCCACACCACGACATCTACTCGATCGAGGATCTCAAGCAGCTGATCTACGACCTCCGCTGCAGCAACCCCTCGGCGCGGATCTCGGTGAAGCTCGTCGCCGAGGTCGGGGTCGGAACCGTCGCAGCCGGGGTGGCGAAGGCGGGTGCCGACCACGTGTTGATCTCGGGCCACGACGGCGGTACCGGCGCCTCACCGGTGTCCTCGATCTTCCACGCGGGGATCCCGTGGGAGATCGGGCTGGCGGAGACGCAGCAGACCCTCGTGCTGAACGATCTCCGGTCGCGCATCTGGGTGCAGACGGACGGCCAGCTGAAGACGGGCCGCGACGTCGTGGTCGCGGCGCTGCTCGGCGCCGACGAGATGGGCTTCGCGACGGCGCCGTTGATCGCGACCGGCTGCGTGATGATGCGGGCCTGCCACCTGAACACCTGTCCGGTCGGGATCGCGACCCAGGATCCCGAGCTCCGAAAGCGATTCCGGGGCGAGCCCGAGCACGTCGTCAACCTGCTCTTCTTCGTGGCCGAGGAGGCCCGCGGGCTGATGGCCAGGCTGGGCGTGCGCCGGTTCGAGGAGCTCGTGGGCCGGGTCGACCTGCTGGAGGCAGACGGTGCGATCGAGGGTTGGCGGAAGCGCGGGATCGATCTCTCGAATGTCCTCCACCGGTCCGGGGTCCAGCCCGACACGCCGCTCCGCCGCATGCGTGCGCAGGTCTCGCCGCTCGGCGACGCGCTCGACTGGCAGCTCGTCGAACGAGCTCGGCCGGCGCTCGAGCACGGGACTCCGGTCGAGGGCGAGTTCCCGATCCGGAACGTCGACCGGACTGTCGGCGGCATCCTCTCGCACGAGCTCACGAAGGCGCACGGAGCCGAGGGCCTGCCACCGGGGACGATCCGCTTCGGCTTCCACGGCTCCGCGGGCCAGTCGTTCGGGGCCTGGCTGGCTCGAGGCGTCGAGCTGACGCTCGTCGGCGAGGCGAACGACTACGTCGGCAAGGGCCTGTCGGGCGGGGTCCTGGCCGTCCGGCCGCCGGACGAATCGAGCTTCCCGGCCGAGGAGAACGTGATCGTCGGCAACGTCGTCCTCTACGGGGCGACGGCCGGCCGCGCGTTCTTCCGCGGCGTCGCCGGCGAGCGCTTCGCCGTCCGCAACTCGGGCGCCCTGGCCGTCGTCGAGGCGGTGGGCGATCACGGCTGCGAATACATGACCGGCGGTTGCGTGATCGTGCTCGGTCGAACAGGCCGCAACTTCGCCGCCGGAATGAGCGGCGGCGTCGCGTACGTCCTCGACGAGGACGGGGGCTTCAGCGGGCGCTGCAATCCGGAGCTCGTCGGTCTCGAGCCGCTCGAGCCGGACGACCGGGCGGCGCTACACGAGCTCGTGGCGGAGCACGGCGCGCGCACGGCGTCGACGGTGGCTGCGCGTGTACTCGCCGAGTGGGAGGAGCTCGTGCCGCGCTTCGTCAAGGTGCTGCCACACGACTACAAGCGCGCGCTCGCCGAGGGCGACGCAGTCCACTACCGGGATCACGCGATCTCGAGCGGCGGCACCGGCTTCGTGACGACCGAGACCGAGGCTGCGTGATGGGCAAGGTCGGCGGTTTCCTGAAGCACGACCGCGAGGAGGCTCCCGAGCGCGCGCCCGCCGAGCGCGTGGGCGACCACCGTGAGTTCGTCGGGACGCTTCCGCTCGTGGGGCTCCGCGCACAGGGGGCCCGTTGCATGGAATGCGGGGTCCCGTTCTGTCACCACGGCTGTCCGCTCGGCAACCTCATCCCGGAGTGGAACGACCTCGTCTATCGAGACCGCTGGCAGGAGGCGATCGTCCAGCTGCACAGGACGAACAACTTTCCCGAGCTCACCGGCCGGCTGTGCCCTGCCCCCTGCGAGGCGGCCTGCGTGCTCGAGATCGACGAGGGCAATGCCGTCACGATCAAGCAGATCGAGGCAGCGATCGTCGATCGCGCCTGGGAGGAGGGTTGGATCGGTCCGCAGCCGCCGGAGACCCGCACCGGGCGCACGGTCGCGGTCATCGGCTCCGGCCCCGCGGGCCTCGCGTGTGCCCAGCAGCTGAACCGCCGCGGTCACTCCGTGACCGTCTTCGAGCGAGACGAGGCAGGCGGCGGCCTCGTCCGGTTCGGTGTGCCGGACTTCAAGATCGAGAAGGAGGTCGTCGAGCGCAGGCTCGAGCAGCTCGCGGCCGAGGGCGTCGAGCTCCGATTCGGTGTCGACGTGGGAACAACCGTCGACGCGGCCGAGGTGCGGTCCCGTCACGACGCCGTGGTCGTCGCGATCGGCTCGCGCGTCCCGCGCGACCTGCCCGTGCCGGGCCGGGAGCTCGACGGCGTCCATTTCGCGCTCGAGTACCTCTACCAGCGCAACCGCTCGGTGAGCGGCGGCCCCCCGCCCGACCGGCCGATCTCCGCCGCCGGGAAGAGCGTGATCGTGATCGGCGGCGGTGACACGGGCGCCGACTGCATCGGCCAGGCTCACCGCGAGCGAGCAGCCTCCGTGACCCAGATCGAGCTGCTCGGCGAGCCGCCGCCTCGACGCGCGGACGACCTCACGCCCTGGCCTCGCTGGCCGATGAAGCTGCGGACCTCGTACGCGTTGAAGGAGGGCGGCGATCGAGACTTCTCGGTCTCGACGACTGCGCTCTCCGGCCGGGACGGGCGGGTCGCGAGCATCCACTGGGTTCGCAACGGAGGCGTCCCGCCGTTCGAGCCGATCGACGGAACCGAAGAGGAGCATCCCGCCGAGCTCGTCCTGCTCGCGATGGGATTCCTCGGGCCGGAGCAGAGGGTGCTCGAGCAGCTCGAGGTCGAACGCGATGAACGTGGCAACGCGGCTGCCCCGACCTTTGCGACCGCGGCGAGCGGCGTCTTCGCCGCAGGCGACGCGCGGCGCGGCCAGTCGCTCGTCGTGTGGGCGATCGACGAGGGCCGCCGCTGCGCGAGCGTGGTCGACGAGTGGCTCACGGGCCTACCGGCGCCGGGGCGCTAGCCCTTGGCACCCCGCCGAGGTCCGATCCGAGCCGCGACGCTCTCGGCGGCTGTCGTGCCCGGCTGGAAACTGCCGTCCCGGATCGACGCGGCCACCTGCATATAGGCATCGCGGAAGGGGAGGCCGTCGGCGACGAGCGCCTCGGCGGCGTCCGTGGCGAGCAAGTTGGGGTCGCCGGCAGCAGCCGCAAGCTGCTCGCGGTCGAAGTCGAGGTCGGCGAGCAGGACGGTCAGTGCCCCGAGGGCGCCGGCGACGTCCTTGCGGGCAGCGAAGACGGGCGGCTTGTCCTCCTGGAGGTCGCGGTCGTAGGCGAGCGGCAGCGCCTTCACCGTCGCGAGTAGACCGGTCAGCCTCCCGATCGCAGTTCCGGCCTTGCCGCGGACGAGCTCGGCGACGTCGGGATTCAGCTTGTGGGGCATCATCGAGGAACCCGTCGCCGCGGTCTCGGGGAGACCGGCGAAGCCGAACTCGGAGGTGACCCAGAGCACCAGCTCCTCGGCCATTCGGGAGAGGTGGACGAAGAGGACCGCGGCGGCGTAGAGGTAGTCGAGCGCGAAGTCGCGGTCGGCGACGGCGTCGAGCGAGTTCGGGATCTGATCGCGGGGCGGCGGGATAGGGAGCGTCGTCCCGGCCAGTGCCGCCGAGCCGAGCGGGCTGCCCGTGGGAGGCTCGAAGCGGACGTAGTCCCGGTCGAGCATGGCCGCCCAGGCGCGGAGATGGTGGCCGAGCGTGACGGGCTGGGCGCGCTGGAGATGGGTGTAGCCGGGCATCAGGGTTGCGTCCTCGGCGACTGCTCGCTCGCGCAGGAGCGCCGAAAGCTGCTCGATTCCGACCCGTGCCTCGGCGCAGGCATCGGTGACGTAGAGCCTGAGCGCCGCGGCGACCTGGTCGTTCCGCGACCGCCCGGCGTGGATCTTGCGGCCGACCTCGCCTAGGTGCCGCTCGAGCGCCGAGTGGACGTCCTCGTCGGAGTCGAGTAACTCGACCTCGCCGGCCAGCGACTCGGCGACCTCGGCCAGCTCGTCGGCGCTGAGCAGCCCTGCGACGTGCAGCCGGGTTGCGTGCTCGACGGTCGCCGCGCAGTCGTAGGGGAGGAGCTCGCCGTCGTCGGCGCGGAGGAAGTCGGTCACCACCGGGTGGAGTCCTTGGGCGACCCGCGCGGACCAGAGGCTCACGCGGGCTGGCGGGCGCGGCTTCGAGCGGCGACGAGCTCCGACTCGAGCGAGGCGATCCGGATGAAGCCCTCGGCGGCCTCGTGCGGAAAGGTCTCGCCGCTCCCATAGGAGGCGAGTCTTTCGGCGTAGAGCATCGTCGGCGCGCGGCGGCCGGTCACGACGACGGCATTCGGGCGCAGCTCGACCCGCACCTCACCGCTGACGAGCTCCTGGGTCGCATCGACGAAGGCGTCGATCGCGGCCCGCACGGGTGCGTGCCACTGCCCCTCGTAGACGAGCTCGGTCCAGCGCTGCTCGAGTCCGTGCTTGACGCGCGCTTCGTCCTTGGTCAGGACGACGTCCTCGAGCGCGCGATGCGCCTCGATCAGGACGATCGCCGCGGGCGCTTCGTAGACCTCCCGGCTCTTGATCCCGATGGCGCGGTTCTCGATCATGTCGATCCGGCCGATCCCGTAGACGCCTGCGAGCGCGTTGAGGCGGCCGATCAGCTCTGCCAGACCGAGCGCCTCGCCGTCGAGCGAAACCGGCGTGCCCGCCTCGAAGCCGAGGACGAGCTCGACGGGTGCGGGCGCGGTTGCGGGATCGGCTGTGAGCGCATACGGCTCCTCGGGCGGGGCCGCCCAGGGATCCTCGAGCACGCCCGCCTCGATCGCGCGCCCGAAGAGGTTCTCGTCGATCGAGAACGGCGAGGCGGCTGAGTGGGTGACCGGGATCCCGCGCGCCAGCGCGTAGTCGATCTCCTCCTCCCGAGTCCAGATCCGGTCGCGTAGCGGCGCAATCACGCGCACTCCCGGATAGTGCGCGCGGAAGGCGAGCTCGAAGCGGAGCTGGTCGTTGCCCTTCCCGGTGCAGCCGTGGACGAGCGCATCGGCGCCGAGCTCGACGGCGACCTCCGCCACCGCCTCGGCGATCACCGGTCGCGAGAGCGCCGAGACGAGCGGATAGCGGCCCTCGTAGAGCGCGTTCGTCTTGATCGCCTGGGCGCACTGCTCGTCGGCGAACGCGTGCTTGCGATCCAGGAGCAGGACGTCGTCGGCGCCGGCCGCGTAGCCTCGGGCGATCGACGCCTCGACGTCGAACTCCTGGCCGACGTCGACGAGGACGGCGACCACGCTCTCGAAGCCGTAGTCCTCCTTCAACCACGCGATCGCGCAGCTCGTGTCCAGACCACCCGAATAGGCGAGGACGGCGGTCCCGCTCACGCAGCCCCCTCCAGCAGGTGCCCGTTCAGCTCGTCCCGGAGCACGGCTGCGGTGGTGCCGTTCCGCGGGGCGATGAAGATCACGTTGTCACCGGCGATCGTGCCGGCCACCGACGGCAGAGAGGCCTCGTCGAGGGCCTGCGCGAGCGCGCTCGCGTACCCCGAGGGGGTGTGGACGACGACGAGCGTGCCCGCCGCCTCGACCGAGAGCGCGAAGCGACGGACCGCGGCGCCTAGCCGGGGCGGAGTCCCGGAGCCGGCCGAGCCCGGCAGGAGCGTAGGCGAGCCGGCCATCCGCCGTTCGGATCTTGACGAGCCCGAGCTCGGCGATGTCGCGCGAGACGGTCGTCTGGACGACCTCGAAGCCGGATGCGCGCAGCGCGTCCGCCACCTCGGCCTGCGTCGACAACGAGCGGCCACGCACCAGCTCGAGGATCGCCGCCTGTCGTTGACGTCTTTGCATCTTATGCATTGTCTTAGCATACTGAACATCGCCTCTTGCTCTCGACGTTGCCGGAGCAAGCGGATGCGCGCAGGAATCCTCTTCACCTATCGGACGCGGGTTCCAGCAAGGGATCGGGCTGCCGCGGCGAGGTTCGCGCGACCGGCGCCGTAGGTGCGGATCGAGGCTGCTCCGTCGTAGGAGCGCCCAGGAAGGCCTGTTTCGACCACGATCGCGTCAGGCCGCAGGGTCGTGGCTGCCGCAACCGTTGCCTCCTGCCAGGCGTGCCTGGAGGCGTCGCGGGCGACGAGCACGAGCCGGCGGCCCTCGTGCTCTGCGAGGAGCCCGGGAAGGTCACGCGGAGCCTCTCGGAGTCGCACCGTGTCGGCTTCGGGAAGGAGATCTCCGAGCCCGTGCGAGGCCTCGCCCGCAGCGATGTTCGCTTCGGCGACGAGCTCGAGGACGAGGATCGGACCGTCGACTGCGACGTCACCGGAGATCTCGAGCACCCTGCGCGCGGCCTCGGCGCCCGCGTTCCGGTCGGCGGCGCCGGCATCCGTCGGCGAGACCCAGCGGCAAACGGCCGCGACGCGCGCCGCCGCCTCTGCGAGGCGCTCCTCGGCCAGCCGGCCCGAGTGCACTGCCTCCACGATTGCGGCGTGCACCCGGGCGACTGCGTCCTCATGTAGGTCGTGACCGAGGCAGAGCGCGTCGGCTCCGGCGGCAAGGGCGCGGACCGCACCCTCCTCCACGCCCACCGTCTGGCTGATCGCCCTCATCTCGAGCGCGTCGGTGAGGATGAGACCGTCGAAGCCGAGCTCGCCGCGAAGCAACCCCGTGAGGATCGGCTTGCTGATCGTCGCAGCCACGTCGTCGAGCGCAGGGACGAGGAGGTGGCCGGTCATCACCGCTTGGACGCCGGCGTCGACCGCTGCACGGAAGGGCAGCAGCGCTGAGGTGAGGTCGCCGCCGACGATAGGCAGCTCGCGGTGCGAGTCCACCGCCGTGTCACCGTGCCCGGGGAAGTGCTTCGCGCACGCCGCCACTCCCTGGCGCTGTGTGCCGGTGACGAACGCGGCCACGTGCCGTGCGACGAGCTCGGGGTCGGCGCCGAAGCTGCGCACCCCGATGACCGGATTCCGTGGGTTCGTGTTCGCGTCGGCGACGGGCGCGAGGTTCAGGTTCACGCCGACGCGCGCCAGGTCGCCGGCGATCGCGCTCGCGACCTCCTCCGTCAGCGCGACGTCGTCGATCGCACCGAGCGCGAGGTTGCCGGGGTACGAGCTGCCGAGCTCGGCCTCGAGCCGCGTCACGTCGCCCCCTTCCTCGTCGATCGAGATCAAGAGCTCTGGTCGCTCGGCCCGGAGCGCGGCGGTCAGCCCGGCGAGCTGCGCGGGATCGCCGACGTTGTAGGCGAAGAGCGTGATCCCGCCGAGACCTCGCTCGAGCCAGCGCGCCACCCAGTCCGGGACAACGAGGCCGGGGAAGCTCGGCTGGAGGCAGGCCGCCGCGAGGCGGTCGAGCTCGCTCACTGCTTGACGGCGCCCGCGGTCAGGCCAAAGGCGATCCGCCTGTGCACGATCACGAAGAAGATGACGACCGGCAGGGCGGTGAGCGTCGCAGCGGCCATCAGCGTCCCCCAGTCGACCCCGCGAGTCGTGCCCGTCGTGAAGTTCGCGAGCCAGATCGTGATCGTCTGCTTGTCCGCGCTCGAGAGCATGACGTAGGCGATGATGTACTCGTTCCAGGCCTGGATGAACGCGAAGATCGACGTCGCGACGAGACCGGGCCCGACGAGCGGCAGCAGGATGCGTACGAAGGCGCCGAGCCGCGTCGAGCCGTCGACCATTGCCGCCTCCTCGAGCTCCTTCGGGATCCCGCCGATGAAGCCGCGCAGCGTCCAGACGCAGAAGGGCAGGACGAGCGCCACATACGCGATCACGATGCCGGAGAGCTTGTCGACCTGGTGGATGGCGCTGAAGGTGATGTAGAGCGGGATCACCAGCGCCGCGAGCGGCACCATCTGGACGCCGAAGACGATCACGACGAAGGCGCTGCGGCCGTGAAAGCGGAACTTGGCCAGCGCCAGCGCGGCCAGGAACGCGAGCACGACCGAGACGATCACGACGGCGAGGACGACGATCAGGCTGTTGCGCACGCTCGACCAGAAGAGGTCGCGGTCGATCGCGTCGCGGAAGTTGTCCAGCGTGGGGTTCGTCGGGATGAACTTCGGCGTGAAGGAGAGGATCTCGCCGCCCTGCTTGAACGAGGTCGAGACCATCCAGTAGACGGGAAAGGTCATGACGACGAAGACGAAGAGCCCGAGTGCGTTGAGGCCGATCCGCTGCAGCGTCCGCTTGCGCCGGCGGCGTCGGCGCGGGGGAGGAGCCGGCTCCGCGTGCGCGCTCAATCGATCTCCCCGATCCGCACCATCTGACGGATGTAGACGAAGGTCACCGTGAGCATCGCCAGCACCATCACGAGCGCGATCGCCGCGCCGAGCCCGTACTGGCTCGTGTTGAACGACTCGACGAAGGAGTAGATGCTGAGGACGAAGTAGTCGTCCTCGGGCCGGGCGTTGCGGATGATCCAGATCTGGCTGAAGACCTGGAAGTTCCAGATCACCGACAGGCTCGCGAGGATGACGAAGATCGGCTTCAGGATCGGCAGGGTGATGTCGCGGAAGATCCGGAACGCGTTCGCGCCGTCGATCGACGCCGCTTCGACCATCTCGCCCGAGACCTGGGTCAGGCCGGCGAAGATCGTGATCGCGACGAAGGGGATCGCGCCCCAGACGATGATCGCGGTGATGATCGCCCAGCCCTGGAGCGGGTTGGCGAACCAGTCGTGGTGGGCGTAGGACTCGAAGCCCAGCTGCGCAAGCGTCCAGTTGAGGACGCCGAACTCGAAGTCGACCATCCAGCTCCAGACGGTCACGGCGACGACCGGCGGCATCGACCACACGAGCACGAGCCCCGTCGTGATCAGCAGGCGCATGAACGTCCCCAGGCGCGCGAGCAGGAGCGCGATCAGCGTCCCGAAGAGCATTGTCAGCCCGACCGTGACGGCAGTGAACGCGACCGTCCTGCCGAGCACGGTCCAGAACCAGCGGTCGCCGAGGATCTCCCGGTAGTTGTCGAGCCCGATCCACTCGCCCTTGTGGGCGATCAGCTCAGGCAGCCCGTACTGCTGGAACGAGAGCGTGACGAGCCGGTAGAGCGGATATCCGAGCACCCCGCCGATCACGACGAGTGCGGGGATCAGCAGCAGGTACGGGGTGACGTGGCGACCCGCCCGAAGACGCCGAGGCCCTCGAGCCGGCGCGACGGCCGGCTCGAGGGCGAGGGGAACGGCTGAGGGTTCCTTCACGGCGCGGGGGGCTTAGCGGGCGTTCAGGATCTCCGTGATCCGCACGCTTGCTGCGGTTGCGAGCTCCTTCGTCTTCGAGGGGTTGCGGAGGATTCCGCTGAGCATGCTCTGCAGCACGTTCGCGCTCTCGACGTTGGCCCAGTTCGGGGTCGAGGGGACGAACCAGCTGTACTTCGCGGCCTCCGCGAACGGCGCCAGCGTCGGCTTCGCGGCGTTGATCCGCGCGAGGCTGGTCGTGTTCGGGATCACGCCGCCGCCAGCGGCCATCCGGGTCATGTTCGCCGTGTTCGTGAACGCGGCGATCCAGTCGGCGGCGAGCGTCTTCTGCTTGCTCGTCACCGGCACGGCGAGGTTCGAGCCGCCCAGGAACGTCGGCATGTACTTGCCCGGCGTGTGGCTCGGCATCGGGTAGGCGCCCATCTTGTTCGAGAGCGACGGGTTGCCGAGCTTCGGATCGAGGGCGTACGGCCACTCCCAGCCGTTGCCGACGAACGAGCCGACCTTGCCCTTAGCGAACACGAGCGCCTGCTGCGGATGCGCCTCGTCACCGGTCTTGTTCGCCCGCGAGAAGCTCCTGGCGACGCTGCGCCACGCGGTCAGGCCGGACAGGGCCTTCGGCTCGTTGAGCGTGCCGACCCACTTGCCGCCCCGGGTCGTCGCGATCTGGCCGCCGTAGTCGTAGACGAAGGACATCGCTGCGTACCAGTACCGGCCCGGGAAGTACACGGCCGAGTAGGTCGGGTTCTTGGAGCCGCCGTGCTGCTTCATCAGCTTCGCCATGGCGGCATTGAACTCGGCGAGCGTCTTGGGAGTCTTCGTGATCCCGGCCGCCTTGTACTGGTCCGTGCGGTAGATGACGGCGCGCGCGCCGGCGTAGTACGGAACGGCGTAGAGCTTGCCGTTGTAGCTGCCCGCCTTCGTCAATCCGGAGAGCCAGGTGCCGGAGTTCGGGAAGTCGGAGCGGGTGAGCGGGGCGAGTGCGCCGGCCGCGCTGTACTTCGGCACGTCGGTGTTCCCGAACTCGATCACGTCGGGGCCTGTGCCGGCGGACAGCGTCGCCTCGAACTTCGTCTTGTAGTCGCCCCAGCTCTGGTACTGGACGTTGACGTCGGTGCCCGGGTGCTGGCTCTTGAACGCCTGCGTGGCTGCGGCCACCGCCTCCGGCCAGTTGGCCTGGGCGTCGCCCATCAGCCAGACGGTGAGCGGGTCGGCCTGTGCCTTCTCCGGCGCGGCCTTGGACACACCGGTCGTGGCAGCGGCCACGGCGAGTGCGACGACGAGCACGGCCGTTGTGAATCCTCGTAGTTTCATTCGAACCCTCCTCCTCGCGCCGGCACGAGCGTGGCCCGCCGAGTGGTATAGACCAATTCCTGTCGAGCGGAGATTTTCACATCGAATCGGTCCTGTCAAGAGGTGGTGTACGGACGGGCCGTCCGGCGCTCTCGAGCATCCCAACGGCTTGAATGCTCAGGTGCCCGAGCGCTGGCTCCGAACCGTGGCTGCACTTCCCTCGAGCCAGCGCACACTGGTACTGACCATGATTGCTAGAGCGCGCGGGTGATCTTGCTGAGCCCGTTCGGGCGGTCAGGATCCAGCCCCTTCGCCTGGGCCAGCGCCCACGCGAGGAGCTGCCCCGGAACCACCGAGAGAAGCGGTGAAAGCAGAGAGACAACGGGTCGTGGGACCGGCACGGAGAAGGCGGCATCGGCGATCTGGGACGCAGCCGGCCCGCTGGCGACGACGGTCGCCCCAGCGGCCCGCGCGCGCGTCGCGGCGGCCAGCACCGCGGGCAGGCTCTCGTCGTCGGAGCCGATCGTCCAGACGGGAAAGAGCCCGTCGAGCGCCGCGAGCGGGCCATGGACGAGATCGGTCGCGGTCAGCGGCTCGGCGGCCACCCGGCACGTCTCGAGCAGCTTGAGCGAGATCTCGCGTGCGGTTGCGAACTCGGGGCCACGGCCGATCACGAACATCCGACCCACGAAGGCGAACGCGACGGCGAGCTCGGCCAGACGTCGCTCGAGTGCCGGCAGCGCGTCGTCGAGCTGCGCGGCAACGGCACGGATTCCGTCGGCGATCGCCGGGCCTCGGCCTGCTGCATAGGCCGCCAGGAGGGCCAGTGCGCCGATCTGTGCGGTGTACGTCTTCGTCGCGGCGACCGAATGCTCCGACCCGGCCGAAAGGGGGAGCACGGCCTCGGCCGCCTCGCCGAGCGCCGAGTCCGGGTCGTTCGTGATCGCGATCGTCAGCGCGCCGCGGGCACGAGCGCGCTCCACGTAGTCGAGCACGTCCGGAGTCTCTCCCGACTGCGAGAGCGCCACGATGCACGAGCCGCGCAGGTCGATCGTCGCGCCGTAGTAGACCGACAGGGAGATCGAGTCGCGGAGCGCGGTCCACCCCGGCAGGAGCCCGAAGGCGTAGACGCCGTAGGAGGCGGCGTTGTCGGAGGATCCGTGGCCGACCATCCGAACGAGGTCGAGGCCGCGATCCCGGGCGAGCGATGCAACGGCGGCGTACTCGGCCGAGTGCTCGAGCAGGCGCTCGAGCGCCGCCGGCTGCTCGCGGATCTCACTCAGGAGCAGCGAGCCCGGTGCCTGATCCTCCGAGACCGCGAGAGCGCTCATCCTGCGTCGCGCAGCACGAACACCGGTGTGGCTCCCGAGCGGTCGCGACGGTTCAGCTCCGTGACGAGGCGGTAGCGGTCGCCGCGGTAGATCGAGCGCACGAACTCGACGATCTCGTCGCTCCCGGAACGGGTCGTCCGCTCGAACAGGAAGGCGGGCGAATGAAGCGGCACGCCGAGGGCGGCCGACTCCTCCTCGTTCGTCACGGTCGGCTCGATCGTCTGGATCCCGCCCACGATCTCGATCCCGTACCGGCCCGCGAGCAGCTCGTAGAACGAATGCTCCTCGAGATCGGACGGCGAAAGCTCCGGCACGAGCGACTCGCGGACGTGCAGAGTCTCGATCGCCATGGTCTCGCCGTCCGCCAGTCGGAGCCGCTTGATGACGGCGATCCGCTCGGAGGGAGACACGTGCAGACAACGGCCGAGATAGGCGCCGGCAGTCGTGATCGTCAGCGAGAGCGTCTTGCTCCCCGGGCGCATTCCGCGCTGGAGCATGTCCTCGCTGAACGAGGTCATGGTCAGCTCCTGGGCGATCTTGGGCTCTCGGACGAACGTGCCGCTGCCACGGCGCCGGACGAGGTAGCCCTCGCGCACGAGCTCGTCGAGCGCCGCCCGCACGGTCAGCCGGGAGACACCGAGATCGACGCTCAGCTGTCGCTCCGAGGGAATCGCATTGCCGACGCCGAAGCGCTCCATCAGATCGACCACGCGGTCGCGGGTCTGGCTCTGCTTCGTGATCCGCTGAGGTGTCGTCATCGCGCGAGGCGCCATCGTAACCGAGTTGCAGGCAAGTGGTCAATACCACTCGGTTGAAATCTCGTCCGGACCGGTACTACACTCCGCCACATGCACAACGGCCAGCCAGTCACGGAGGGTCATGTCTCCGGCCGTCTCGACATCGATCTCCGCTCGACTCTGGACCTCGTCGAGCTGATCAACGACGAGGATGCCGGAGTCTCGGCGGCTGTTCGCGCGGCTTCCGGGTCGCTTGCGGCCGCGATCGAGGACATCGTCGCGCGGCTCCGGCAAGGCGGCCGCCTCGTGTACGTCGGCGCCGGCTCGTCGGGCAGGCTCGCGCTCGTGGACGCCGCCGAGTGCGGGCCGACGTTCGGGATTCAGCCCGAGCAGGTGATCGCGCTGATGGCCGGAGGCGCGACGGCGCTCGCCGTCGCGCAGGAAGCGGCCGAGGACGACGTGGAGGCCGGCGCGCACGACGTCGTCGAGGCGGGCGTGGACGGGCGGGACGCAGTCGTCCTGCTCTCGGCCGGCGGTCGCACTCCCTACGTGCTCGGCGCCGCTCGCGCGGCCCGCGAGGCCGGAGCGCTGACGGTCGCGCTCGTCTGTGCCGACCGGTCCGAGCTCGGCCGACTCGCCGATCACGAGGTCGTTGCCGTCGTCGGGCCGGAGGTGATCGCGGGCTCGACCAGGATGAAGGCCGGAACCGCCCAGAAGCTGATGCTGAACACGATCTCGACCGTGGCCATGGTGCGGCTCGGCAAGACGTACGGGAATCTGATGGTCGACGTTGTGGCGAGCAACGCGAAGCTGCGAGCTCGCGCCCGGCAGGCGGTCCTGATCGCGACCGGCGCTGCCGAGCCGGAGGTCGATGCCGCGCTCGAGGCTTCGGAAGGGGAGGTGAAGGTCGCGATCGTCTCGCTGCTCTCCGGGCTCGACGCGACCGGCGCGCGCGCTCGGCTCGCAGGTTCGGGCGGCAGGGTCAGACAGGCCGTCGAGCAGGACGAGGCCCGATGAGGCTGGGCGTCGAGGCGGCGATCGTCGAGGGTGAGCTCCTGCGCGGCGACGTCGCGGTCGAGGACGGCCGCATCGTCTCGGTCGGCCTCTCCCCGAAGCGTGGCGGCGGGATCGCGGCGCCCGGTTTCGTCGACCTGCAGGTGAACGGCTTCGGCGGGGTCGATTTCGCCGCCGCAGATGCGAGCGCCTACCGAAAGGCCGGAGAAGCGCTGCTCGAGAGCGGGGTCACCGCCTATCAGCCGACGCTGATCACCGCGCACGAGCACGAGCTCGTCGCCGCTCTGGGCGAGGTTCCCTCCGAGCCGGCCGGGCCTCGCATCATCGGCGTCCATCTCGAAGGCCCGTTCCTCTCCCCGAACCGGCTCGGAGCGCATCCGGTCGCTGCCCGACGCGACCCTGATCGCAAGGTGGTCGAGCGGCTGCTCGCCGCCGGTCCTGTCGGATACGTCACGCTCGCGCCCGAGCTCCCCGGCGCGCTCGAGCTCGTCGAGCTGCTTCATGCACGCGGCATCGTCGTCTCGTGCGGCCACTCCGACGCGACGGCCGAACAGGCCGCCGCGGCCTTCGAGTGCGGTGTCCGCACGGTCACGCATCTCTTCAACGCCATGCGTCCGCTCGGCCACCGCGACCCGGGCATCGCCGGTGCGGCGCTCGCGCGCGAGGACGTGATCGTGCAGGTGATCCTCGACGGCCACCACCTCGCCGACGAGACGGCAACGGTCGTCTGGCGTGCGGCCGCGGGACGGGTCGCACTCGTCACGGATGCAATCGCAGCCGCCGGGACGGCAGACACCACCTGTCGCCTCGGCGGCGTCGACGTCGAGATTCGCGACGGCGTCGCCCGTCGCCCGGACGGCGTTCTGGCCGGCAGCGTCGTGACGATGCTCGAGGCGGTCCGGAACCTGCACGCCCTCGGCGCGCCGCTCGTCGCTTCGATCGCCGCGGCGACCTCGGTGCCCGCGCGCGCCGCGGGCAGGCCGGGGCTCGGAGTGCTCAGGCCGGGCGGCGACGCGGATCTCCTCGTGCTCGACGATCGCCTCGAGCTCCGGCGGGTGCTTCGTCGCCGGCCGTGAGCGGGTGGCGGCATGAAGCCGCGAGACTCAACGTCCGACGCGCGCGGCGGCGGCGAGGGACGCGCGCGTGGCTGAGATCGTCGTCGAGCGTGTCTCCAAGACGTTCGGCGGCGGCGTCACGGCCGTGGACGACATCTCGCTCCGGATCGAGGACGGCGAGTTCATGGTTCTCGTCGGCCCTTCCGGCTGCGGCAAGTCGACGCTTCTACGACTGATCGCAGGACTCGAGGACGTCACCGCCGGCGCGATCTCGATCGGCGAGCGCGACGTCACCGACCTGCAGCCGAAGGATCGGGACATCGCGATGGTCTTCCAGAGCTACGCGCTCTATCCGCACATGACGGTGCGCCAGAACCTGGGCTACGGGCTCAAGGTGCGCCGCTTCTCGAAGCACGAGGTCGACGAGCGGGTCGAGCGCGTCGCGCGGCTGCTCCGGCTCCACGAGCTGCTCGAGCGGCGGCCGGCGGCGCTCTCGGGAGGCCAGCGGCAGCGCGTGGCGATGGGCCGCGCGATCGTGCGCGAGCCGCAGGCCTTCTTGATGGACGAGCCGCTCTCGAACCTCGACGCCAAGCTCCGGGTCGGGATGAGAGCGCAGCTCGCGAGCCTGCACGCGCGGCTCGGCGCCACGACCGTCTACGTGACGCACGACCAGGTCGAGGCGATGACGCTCGGGCAACGGGTGGCCGTGATGCGAGACGGCCGGATCCAGCAGGTGGACACGCCGAAGGCCCTATACGCGCGGCCGGTCAACATCTTCGTCGCGTCGTTCATCGGCTCGCCGGCGATGAACCTCGTCGAGGCACGGCTCGACGGCGACGCGATCGAGTTCGGCGGGTACCGGATCGTGCTCCCGCCCGAGCATCTACCCGAGACCAGGAGCGAGCGGATCGTGCTCGGGATCCGGCCGGAGTCGTTCGAGGATGCGCGCTTCGCCGACCCCTCGCTGCCGCAGCTCGGCGTCCAGGTTGACGTGCTCGAGGACCTCGGCTCGGATGCGCATGTCGTGTTTCGGGTGGACGCACCGCCCGTGCACACCGACGAGTTGCCGCACGACCCCGAGGAGGAGATCCTGATCGCGACCGAGGGCGCCGTCTTCACCGCACGCGTAGATCCGGCCACGCGGGCCCGTCCAGGTGCGCCCATGCAGCTCGCAGTCGACCCAGCCGGCTTCCACTACTTCGATCGCGAGACCGGGGAAAATCGCCGTCGCGGAGCCGCTCCGGAACGCACCGCCCCGCCGCTCGTCTCTCAGGAGGCTCCGACGCGCCCCGGGTAGTAGAGGGCGGCGCGAGCGGCAATCGTGCGAACGGGGTGATGCGCCTTGCTAAGGGCGTTGCGAGAGTCGGTGCGTAGCCGCACCTCGCCGGCACGGATCGAGCGAAAGGGGAGACGAATGGCAACACCCGCAACGGCTCGGCCCGGCGCCAACGTCGGTTCGACGAGCGAGTTCAGCCTGTTCTTCAAGGTGAAGCCGGGCGAAGCGCCCGCCCTGCGACAGTCGTTGGGCGACCTCCAGGAGACACCGGGCTACCGACCCGGCGAGCACAACATGGCGATCTCGACGATTCACGAGGCCAGGTTCGTGCTCTTCGACGACGACACGCGACTGCTCTTCGCGACGAGCTTCGACGGCCCGTGGGACGCATACATGCAGGACTTCTTCACGTCGGGGCCGACGTTGGCGCTCTTCGACGTCATCTTCAAGCACGTCGAGGGCTACGAGGGGCTGCCGGACGTCGCCGCCGTCCAGTCGTTCGTCCTCGGCGCTCAGGTGACCGCGGCCGCCTACGCGCGGAACTACGGCGGCACCGTCAAGGAGATCCGAAAGGCCGAGCGCGTGAACACGGCGTTTCAGCAGGTGCTCGACGATCCGGAGGCCGCGGAGGCGCTGCAGCACCCGGCGCTGAAGCCGTTGCTCGACCAGGCCGCCGACTAAGCCGGCCGGAGCGACGTGTCGGATCACATCTCAGGGCCGCGGGCGCTCGCCGACCCGATCGCCGACATCACCGACGTCTACGCGTTCCCGAGCCCCGAGCGGGAGGGGCAGCTCGTGCTCGTGGTGAACACGCTGCCGTTCGCGCCCCCGTCCGCGCTCCTCTCGGACGGCCTCGTCTACCGCTTCCGGCTGCGGCCGCTCACCCGGCGAGCCGCGAGCGATCCGACACCGTTCGCGGTCGCCGAGAAGGAGCTCACGTTCGACTGCGTGTTCTCCGATCCCTCGGCCGGCGACGGTGCGCATGGGCAGGAAGGCACGCTCACGACTCCGGCCGGCGAGGTGGTTCGCTTCCGCGTGAACGACGAGGAGGGCGGCTCGGGTCACAGGGTTCGCGCCTTTGCCGGGCCGCGCTGGGATCCGTTCATCATGGACGCCCCGGCGGCGCTGAAGACGATCGCGACGGGCGAGCTCGCCTTCAGCGCCGACTCCGGCGCCATCTACATGGACGGAAAGAACGTCCTCTCCCTCGTCGTCGAGATCGACTGCGCCCAGCTCCTGGGTGGTGCGGAGCTCGTCGGGGTCGTCGCGGAGACGCTGACCCGCGGCAGGCACAACGTCCGGATCGAGCGTGTCGGCAGGCCCGAGGTGAAGAACATGATGCTGGCGCCGAAGCAGTTCGACCCGGTGAATCGCGATCTCGAGATCCGCGATCTCTACAACATGGAGGATGCGTTCCAGCTCGCCGACGGCTACCAGGGCGCCTATCGAGCGCGCCTGGACGCCAACCTCGCCTTCTGGGACGGGCTCGACGGCAAGACCGACTGGCCGACGCAAGAGAACGGCACCCACCCGCTGACCGAGCTCGTGCTCGCCGACTACCTCGTCGTCGACGTCGGCAAGCCCTACGCCGAGCAGGGGTCCTTCCTCGAGATCGAGCGCGCCGCCCTCGCGGGCCGCCCGCACGAGACCTGCGGCGGGCGCGCGCTCAACGACGACGTCATGGACCGGATCTTCACGCTGCTCGTGAACGCGGGCAACGGGCCGGTGATCCGCGACGGCGTCGACCAGGCGACACGTCCGGGCGGGCGCACCTTCCCCTACCTCGCGCCGGCGAACCCGGATCCTCCCGAGCGACCCGAGCACCACCACTGAGCGTGGCCCTGGAGCTCGACGACATCCAGAGCGGCGCCCTGCACGAGCGGCCCAGCCCGTACGTGGGTGCCTACCTGCTGATACGCGTAGACGACCGCGCCGCGGGCCGCGAGCTGGTGGGCCGGCTGCTCTCGGTCGTCGATTCCGGCCGGCCCACCGCCGAGCCCGCCAACGACGCCTGGATCACCGCCGCCTTCACCTACCAGGGCCTGAAGGCGCTCGGCGTGCCGCAGGACTCGCTGGACAGCTTCGCCCCGGAGTTCCGGCAAGGCATGGCCGCGCGGGCAGCCGAGCTCGGCGACGTCGGCGAGAGCGGCCCGGCCCATTGGGAGAAACCACTCGGGACGTCGGACGTCCACGTCGCCCTGGCCGCGTTGTCGCCCGACGCAGCCCGGCTGGAAGCGGTGCTCGAGCGGGCACGCAGGACGTATGCCGAGCTGACCGGGATCGAGGTGATCTGGCGGCAGGACTGCTACCAGCTCCCGACGGGACGCACCTCGTTCGGCTTCAAGGACGGGATCGGCCAACCCGCTGTCGAAGGCAGCGGCATCCCCGGTTCGAACCCCGGCGAGGCGCCGCTCAAGGCCGGCGAGATCATCCTCGGCTACCGAGACGAGACCGGCAGCCTGCCTCCGATGCCGACCCCGGAGGTGCTCGGACGGAACGGCACCTACGTCGTCTTCCGCAAGCTGCACACGCGCGTCGCCGCCTACCGGCGCTATCTCCGGGAGCAGGCGGCGAGCCGCGAAGAGGAGGCGCTGCTGGGAGCCAAGATGGTCGGCCGCTGGCAGAGCGGCGCGCCCCTGGCGCTCTCCCCCGAGCAGGACGACCCCGAGCTCGGCGCGGATCCCCAGCGAAACAACGACTTCCGCTACGGAGACGATCTGCGCGGCTTCAAGTGTCCGGCGGGGTCGCACGCCCGCCGCGCGAACCCGCGCGACGCGCTCGACGGCGAGGGCGGCGTCGACGTCCGCCTGCATCGCATGATCCGGCGCGGCACGAGCTACGGCCCGATGCTGCCCGACGGCGTGCTGGAGGACGACGGGGCCGACCGGGGGATCATCTTCGTCTTCGCCGGCGCGCATCCGAAGCGGCAGTTCGAGTTCGTGAAGACGCAGTGGCTGAACGATGGCATCTTCATCGGCGCCCCGAGCGAGAGCGACCCGCTCGTCGGGCCGACCGACGGCTCGGGGACGTTCACGATCCCGCAACGGCCGATCCGCCGCCGGCTCCAGACCCTGCCGCCGTTCGTGGTCACCCGCGGCGGCGAGTACTGCTTCGCCCCGGGCCTGCGCGCGATGCGCTGGCTCGCGGAGCTGGACACCTGACAGGCACGCAGCGAGGGAGGACGGACGTGGCAGACACGACAAGCACAGACCGTTGGAAAGCGCTCGACTTCGCGGCGCCTCCGGCCGATTCCGTCGAGCCCGACGAGTCGGTGCTGGTGGACTACAGCTCGGACGGGCGCGTGGCGGTGATCACGCTGAATCGGCCGCATGCGGACAACGCGATCACGACCGAGATGGGAGCCCGGCTGACCGAGATCCTGGAATCGATCGCGGTCCGCACGCCTCTCCGCGCGGTGATCCTGACCGGTGCGGGCGAGCGAGCGTTCTCCGTCGGCAGCGACCTGCGCCAGCGCAAGAACATGACGAAGGAGGACTGGCTGCGCCAGCGCCAGGACTTCGACCGCACGCTCTACACGATGCGGCAGCTGCGCAAGCCGATCTTCGCCGCGGTCAACGGGATCGCCTACGGCGGTGGCTCCGAGCTGGCTCAGAGCACCGACTTCATCATCGCCTCCGAGAACGCCACGTTCGGCCAGCCCGAGGCGATGATCGGCCTCGCGGCGGGCGGCGGCTCGCCGGTCTTCCTCCCGCGTCTGCTCCCGCCCGGAAAGGCGCGCCAGATGCTGATGACCGGCGACCCGATCACCGCGCAGGAGGCCTACCGGCTCGGGATGGTCAACGAGCTCCATCCGCAGGGCGAGCTGATGAGCGCGGCTCAGGGGATCGCGGCGAAGATCGCGAGCAACTCGCCCACGGCAGTGCAGGCGGTCAAGGGCGCCGTGCGCATGGGCGAGGGGCAGCCGGTCGAACAGGCGATCGCGATCATGATGGCCGCCCACTGGCGCTCGGCCGTCCATCCCGACCGGATCGAGGGGATCGGCGCCTTCAACGAGGGCCGAGATCCGACCTTTCAGGATTCCGACTACTGATGCGCCGTCATCGGCAAGGAGGCTGAGGCATGGCAGTGGCAGACGACCTCGAGCGGGACCGCGCCGCGCTCACGATGATCAACCCGGCGCCGTACAACGCCGAGGCACCGCCGGAGGCACTCGCGGCCGACGATCACGCCGGTCGCGCTCCACTACGTCCGCAGCAACTTCGCCGTACCGACGCACGACGGCCGGCTGGAGATCGGAGGCGCCGTCGGGAACCCGACCACGTTGGCGCTCGACGACCTGCGCCGCCTGCCGGCGGTCGAGCGGGCGGTCACGCTCGAGTGCGCCGGAAACGGACGCCTCGCGACGCGGCCCTTGCCGATCGGCGAGCCCTGGGGCGACTACGCCGTCTCGACCGCGCGCTGGACCGGCGCGCGTCTCCTCGACGTCCTCGAGCAGGCGCGGCCGACGGCAGACGGCGTCGAGGTTCGCTTCGAAGGGGCCGACCACGGCCCGTATCACCTCGCGGCCGTCCTGGCGGACACGAACAGCGACGACCTCGCGTTCGTGCGCTCGCTCGCGCTGGAGCACGCAACCGATCCGACCGCGGAGATCCTGATCGCCTACGAGATGAACGGCGAGCCGCTGACCCCCGACCACGGCGCTCCGTTCCGCCTGATCGTGCCCCACTGGTACGCCGTCGCGTCGGTCAAGTGGCTGAAGCGAATCGACGTGCTCACCGAGGCGTACTCGGGGGAGTTCCAGACCGGCCACTACATCTACGAGTGGCCCGATCGACCGCACGAGCCGGTCGATCTGATGCGGGTTCGCGCCCGGATCACCGATCCGGCCCGCGGCGCGATCATCCCGGCCGGCACCTGCACCGTGCGCGGAAAGGCCTGGTCCGGCACCGGTCCGGTGACCTCGGTGGACGTCAGCTTCACCGGCGAGGGCGAGTGGCACCGGGCGCAGCTCCAGCCCCCGAAAGACCCCTCCCAGTGGCAGGACTGGTCACTCGAGTGGGAGGCCGCCGGCGTGGGCCGCCACAGCCTGCGCGCGCGCGCAACCGACGCGGCCGGCAACGTCCAGCCGGACGTCCCACCCTGGAATCGCCTCGGCTACGGGAACAACGCGATCGAGGTCTCCTACGTCGACGTCACCTAGGGGCGTTCTCCGCAGGGGCGACCTCGACCGTCTCCACGTCGACGGTCACGAAGCGGCCGTAGAGGTAGAGATGGATCGCCGCCCCGATCGCGGCGCCGATCAGCGGCGCGGTCAGGTAGATCCAGAAGTCGTCCCAGTGGTTGCCGACGAGCGCCGGCCCGAGTGAGCGGGCGGGGTTGACGGAGGAGCCGCTGGTCGGGATCGCCGCGAGGTGGATCGCGACGAGCGTGAGCGGAATCGCGATCAGCGCCGTACCGAAGACGCGCTGACTTCGCGACGACTGGAGGATCACGGTGACGAAGAGGGCCGTCATGATCATCTCGAGCCAGAAGGCGTCCCAGCTCGCCGTGGCCGTGGTCGTGGTCGCGGCGACGTCGGTCTGGCCGAAGGCCGTGAGGACGGCGAGCGACGCCAGGATCGCGCCGGCGAGCTGGGCGACCACGTAGCGGCCGAGCGAGCCCGCGTCGAGCCGGCCGTTCAGGAACATCGCGAGCGAGACGGCCGGGTTGAAGTGGCCGCCGGAGATCTCGCCGAAGGCGTAGAGGCCGGCCAGGAGCGCGAGGCCGAAGCCGAGCGAGGCGACGAGCACGAGTGGCTGGCTGGCAGCCGTCGCCGCGAGGATCGAGACCGAGCCGATGAACACGAGCGTGAACGTGCCAAGCAGCTCGGCGACGTAGATCCGCATCTGGCTCTCCACCGGTGCACCTCCTGGATCTCGGGTTGACCGACGAGCTGGGTGAGCCTAATACGTTCGTGCCGCCACGTCATTGCCCTGCAGGCCCTCCGGGTCAAATCATCCGAAAGGGGTGATGAGCACGGCCTGCCGCCAGGGAAGGTCAGCGGGCGTTCCCCACGAACAGGAGTGACCGATGCTCGTCGCCGACTTCACGTTCTTCGACTTCTTCTGGTCGATGCTCGTGTTCTTCCTCTGGATCATGTGGTTCTGGCTCCTCTTCACGATCTGGACCGACATCTTCCGCCGCGACGACATCTCGGGCTTCAGCAAGGCGATCTGGCTCGTCTTCACGATCGTGCTCCCCTTCCTCGGAGCGTTCATCTACCTGATCACGCAGGACGACGGGATGGCCAAGCGCGGCGCCGCACATGCCCGCCGGCAGCGGGAGCAGTTGGACGACTACGTCCGTGAGACCGCCGGGGTCGGGGCCGGTGGTGCGGCGGCCGAGATCGAGCGCGGCAAGGCGCTGCTCGACAGCGGCGCGATCACGCAGGCGGAGTTCGACGCCCTCAAGGCAAACGCTCTCGCCTAGGCACGCCGCGCGCCGGGATACGACCATGGCAACCGAGACAACAGTGGTATCGGGACTCGAGCCCCGCTCGTTCTGGGGGCACTTCGAGGCTCTGACGAGAATTGCCGCGACCGTCTCGGCACGAGGAGCCCGTGATCGAGCACGTGCGCGCGTGGGCCGAGCAGCACGGCTTCGAGCTTCAGCAGGATGCGGGTCGAAACCTGGTCATCCGGGTTCCGGCAACGCCCGGCCGTGAGGGTGCTCCGGTCACGACGCTGCAGGGGCATCTCGACATGGTCTGCGAGCGCGACCCGTCGAGCCCGAACGACCCGGCCGAGGGACGGATCGAGCTCGTCCGAGACGGCGAGTGGCTGAAGGCGGAAGGGACCACGCTCGGCGCGGACGACGGCGTCGCGATCGCCGCGATGATGGCGCTCGTCGAGGACGAGTCGCTCCCGCACGGGCCGCTCGAGCTCCTGATGACGGTGGCCGAGGAGGTCGGGCTGGAGGGCGCGAACGCGCTCGATCCGGCGCTTGTACAGGGCTCGATCCTGATCAACCTCGACAGCGAGGAGGATGGGCGGCTGACGGTCGGGTGCGCCGGGAGCACCGACACCTGGATCCGCATCACGGCGCCGCGCGAGAAGGCCGAGGGCGACCAGGTCACGCTCGGCGTCACCGTGAGCGGCGGCAGCGGCGGCCATTCCGGCACCGGGATCGCGCTGGGCCGGTCGAACGCGGTCAAGGTGCTCGGGCGGGCGCTGCGCGAGGCGCGCGAGACCGTCCCGTTCCGGCTCGTCTCGTTCGCGGGCGGAAAGAGCCGCAACGCGATCCCGCGCGACGCGATCGCCGTCTGTTCCGTCGCAGCCGGCGAGGAAGCTGCTTTCAAGGACGCGGTCGCCGCCGCGGCCGCGACGATCCGCGACGCGTACGTCAAGACCGACGCGGGCGTCACGGTCGCCGTCGAGCCCGCCGACACCACGGAGCTGCCCTGGACGGACGACGCGACGAAGAAGCTGCTCGACGCCGTGGCGCTCGTGCCCACGGGCCCGCTCGCCCTGAGCCCCGACTTCGACGACCTCGTCGAGACGAGCACGTCCCTCGGCGAGGCAATCACGGACGGCGACCAGCTGACGCTGCACAGCCTGTCGCGCTCGTCGAACGACTCGGCGCTGCCCGAGGTGATCGCGACGCTCGACGCCGCGGCGCGGCTCGGGGGCGGCGAGCTCGAGGTCAAGCGGAACTACGGCGGCTGGCGCCCCGATCTCGATTCGAAGGCCCTGGCCGCCGCGCGCGCCGCCTACGAACGCGAGTTCGGCGAGCCACCGATCATCACGGCGGTGCACGCCGGCCTCGAGACCGCCGTGATCGGGAGCAAGGTGCCCGGTCTCGACATGCTCTCGTTCGGGCCCCAGATCGAGTTCCCCCATTCGCCGGACGAGCGCGTGAGCATCCCCACCGTGGAGCGCTTCTGGAAGCTGCTCGTCGTCTTCCTCGACGAGCTGTCCGACCCGGGGAAGTAAGGTCGGCTCGTGCGCAGTCCGCTCGCCTGGATCCTCGCGGCCGTCGGCGTCGTCGCCGTGATCGTGGTCGCCGCCGCGATCGGAGGCCGGGACAACCGCGGCGAGACCGTTCCGGCCGGAGAGTACGCGCAGAACGTCTGCGGAGCGATCGGCGTCTGGCGCGGCGAGCTCGAGTCCATCGTCGAAGACATCCGGACCCCGACCTCCGAGAGCACGGCCGGCGGAGAGGAACCGCAGTCGGAGACGCCGCAAGGTCGCACCGGGTTCCTGCGCAAGAGTGTCGAACGCGGTGTGCAGGCGGCCGAGACGCTGGTCGAGGGGATCGACAACGCCGGCGTTCCCGACACGGAGGAAGGCGAAGAGTCGGCCGAGATCGTCTCCGAATGGGCCGAATCCAACCTGAACGACCTCGAGGAAGCACAGGACGTGCTCGACAACGAGGCCGACTCGCTCGAGGAGTCGCTCGAGCAGTTCGCGGACGCGGCGCGCGCGATCGGGCGTAGCCTCACAGGCGGCCTGGAGACGATCGCCGAGGTCACCAGCGCCGATCCCGAGCTCGCCCGGGTCGCGCTCAACACGAGCGAGTGCCGGCAGATCCGGGCGGAGGGAGAGCAGTGAGCACCACCGACTGGATCCTGATCGCCCTCCAGGGCCTCGTCGTGATCGGTTTCATCGCCCTCGGCGTGCGCTCGGGCGGGATCGGCCTCGGCCTCTGGGGCGGCGTCGGCACGCTCGTGCTCGTCTTCGGCTTCGGCCTCGCACCGGGCGAGCCGCCGGTCAGCGCGATGCTGATCATCATCGCGGTCATCTCCGCGTCCGCGGCCATGCAGGCCGCCGGCGGGATCGACTACATGGTCCTGATCGCCGGCAAGGCCCTGCGCGCACGCCCGAAGGCGCTCAACTTCGCCGCGCCGTACGTCTCCTGGCTGCTCACGATCCTGACCGGGACGGGCAACACCTTCTTCTCCCTGATCCCGGTGATCAACGAGCTCGCGTACGCGAACAAGATCAGGCCGGAGCGGGCGCTGGCGGGCTCCGCCGTGGCCTCGACCTTCGGGATCACCGCCAGCCCGGTCGCCGCTGCGATGGCGACGATGCTCCCCCTCGTCGAGATCTACGGCTACGACATCGTCGACGTGATGCTCATCACGATCCCGGCCAGCATCATCGGGATCGCCGCGATGGCGATCGTGATGAACACGCACGGCAAGGACCTGGACGACGACGTCGAGTACCAGCGGCGGCTCGCCGCGAACGAGATCAAGCCGCCCGCGCCTGCCGGCGAGATCACGCTTCTGCCCTTCGCCCAGCGCAGCGTCGCGATCTTCCTGACCGCCGTCGCCGCGATCTGCGTGTTCGGCGTCTTCGAGGGCCTCCGGCCGACGATCCCGGCCGAAGGCGGCGGCGTCGAACCGCTCTCGGTGACGCCGATCATCCAGATGTTCATGCTCACCGCTGCGGCGCTGATCCTGGTCCTCGCCCATGTCAAGGCGAGCGACATCCCGAACCAGCAGATCTTCAGGTCGGGGATGGTCGCGATGATCGCCCTCTTCGGGATCGCCTGGATGGCGGACACGTTCATCGCGAACAACGAGGACGCGATCGTCGCCGCCCTCGGCAGCCTCGCCGAGGAGTGGCCGTTCACCATCGCCCTCGCGATCTTCCTCGTGGCCGCGCTGACGACGAGCCAATCGGCGGCAACGCGAACGATGATCCCGCTCGGGTTGGCCCTCGGGATAGGCGCGGGCTACATGATCGCGTTCTGGACCGCCGTCGCCGGCGTGCTCTTCTTCCCGGCGAACGGCACCCAGATCGCGGCTGCCGAGGCCGATGAGACCGGCTCGACGACGCTCGGCAAGCGCGTGATCGACCATTCGTTCCAGCTCCCGCTGCAGATCGCCTGGGTGGTGACCGCGCTCGCCGGCTGCCTGATCGTCTGGCTCTTCTTCGGCGACCAGACCCCGGTACCGCCGGCGCCCACGACGACCGTGCCCTGATTTGAGCGTCAGCGAGGCGATGGACAGGGCGGCCGGAACCGGGGTCCTGGCGGCAGCATGCGTGTCCACGTTCGTCGTCAACGCGAACACATCTGCGGTCACCATCCTGCTGCCGACGATGAGCGAGGATACGGGCGCTCCTATCGCGCAGCTGCAATGGGCGGTGACCGGCTACATGCTCGTCGGTGCAGCGGTGATCGTGACCTCAGGTGCGCTCGGTGACGTGTTCGGCCGCAGACGCGTTTTCCTTGGCGGGCTCCTGCTCTTCATCGCTTCGTGCGTGCTGATCGCGCTGTCGACGAGCGGCGGCGGGATCATCATCGGGCGCTTGATCCAGGGTGCGGCCGGCTCCACGATCCTGGCCTGCGGGATGAGCCTCCTGTCCGTCGCCTCCTCCGGCAAGGGACAGATGCGGGCGATCACACTCTGGGGAGCCGCCTCGGCGGCAGGCGCGGCCATGGGCCCCCTCATCGGCGGAGCGCTCGTCGACCTGAGCGGCTGGCAGACCCTGTTCTGGCTCGACGGTGCGATCGCGGCCGCGTGTATCCCGCTCACGCTTGCCAAGGTGCAGGAGTCGCGCGACCCCCAGCGGGCCCGCTCGATCGACTACGCCGGCACGGTTCTGATCGCAGTCATTCTCGCTCCGCTCGTGCTCGGGTTCAGCAAGGGCGGCGACTGGGGCTGGACGTCGGCGGCCACACTCGGATGCTTCGTTGTCTCCGCGGTCGGCGCCGTGCTCTTCGTGCTCGTCGAGAAGCGCGTCTCCGCCCCGATCGTCGATCTCAACCTGCTCCGCAACCAGGTGGTCGTTGGCACCACCTTGGCGATCTTGATCGTGGCAGGCACGCTCAACGGCCTGATGTACGTCCTCAGTCTCTACTTCCAGAATCCCTCGACCTTCGGCATGAGCCCCCTCGAGACGGGCGTAGCGACGCTTCCCGCGGCTGCCGGCCTGATCGCCGTCACCCCGTTGATCACGCCGCTCGCGGCCCGCATCGGAACGAGGCTCGCCATCGTCGCCGGCTTCGGCTTCGGTGCTGTCGGGTTCGGGGTGTTGGCGTTCGTCGAGTCGTCCTGGACGTACGCAGCGCTGATCGTACCGCTCTTGGTGCTTGCGGCCGGGCTCGGCCTGGCGAATGGGCCTGCGTCGTCGTTGTCGACCTCGACCGATGTGGTGTCGCAGGATCAGGTGGGGCAGGCATCCGGGATCTCGAACATGGCGCGGTACATCGGCGGGGCGGTCGTGGTGGCCCTGGTCGCGACGATCTTCAACTCCGTCACGGTCGAGGAGACCACTGCGGGCGCAACGGCCTCGGAGGCGCTTGCGGCCGGCCTCTCGTGGGCCGCGATCGTGATGGCGATCATGTGCGTCATGGGTGTCGCGCTCGCGCTCCTCATGGCGCGTCACCAGCAGCCGCGCCCCAGCGCAGTCAACCTCGCCGCTGCGGCGGCGGGAGTCACCTCCCACACGATCCCGACACAACCCGTGAGCCTGTCGACCACGGGATCGGACGGTCGACAAGAAGTAGACGGAGCCCCAGCGCTCTCAGCGTCGTCCGTGCCGCCCGACCAGTAAGAGGTGCTGTGCCCGACAGTCAGCTGCCTCCCGGACATGAGCTCCTGCTCTTCCTCGCCGACCTCGGCGCCGCGCTCAGCGCGATCGGCGAGACCGTCGACGCGATCGAGCTTCGCCTCGCCCTGATCGCCCGCGCCTACGGGCTCGAGGACGCTCGCTTCAGCGTCTTCCCGACCTCGCTCTTCCTGACGCTCGGCCGCGGCGAAGCAGCGACTATCGAGCCGACCAAGCGGCTCTCGGCAACGCCGCGTCTCGATCAGATCGCGGCAGTCCATCGCCTCGCCGAGGAGGCTGAGCGAGGCGAGGTCGCGCCGTCAGCGGGGATCGCGCGGCTCGAGGAGATCCGGGCGACGGGCAGCCGCTACGGGCCGCTCGCGAGCGTGCTCGGGTACACGACTCTGACGATCGGGATCGCGCTGATCCTGCGTCCCGCCCCGCGCGACGTCGCGGCTGCCGCAGCGCTCGGCACCGTCGTCGGCGTCATGCGACTTCTCGCGCGCGGACGGCGGTCGCTCGAGGTGCTGATGCCCTTCCTCGCCGCCTTCGCCGTCGCCCTGCTGACCGCCCTCGCCGTCAAGCACGACATCACCGATCCCGGCTTGCGGGCGATGATCGCCGCGCTCGTCGTTTTCATCCCGGGCGTCGCGCTGACGACGGCGGTGCTCGAGCTGACCGAAGGACAGATGATCTCCGGCTCGAGCCGGCTCGTCTGGGCCACCACCCAGCTCGGCCTGATCGCGTTCGGGATCGTCGCGGGCGTCAGTGCCGCCGGGGTCCCCCCGGAGCGCGCGTTCTCCAGCTCCGACGCGCTCCTCGGCGGCTGGGCGCCCTGGCTCGGCGTGCTCGTCTACGCAGTCGGCGTCACGGTCGCCAACTCGACGCCCCCCGGCGCGCTCCTCTCGTTGCTCATCGTCCTCTATGCCGCATGGACCGGCCAGGTGCTCGGCGACGCGCTGTTCGGCGCGTACTCGAGCGGCTTCGTCGGCGCCGTCGTGATGACGCTCGTCGCCTACCAGCTCGCGCGGCTCCAGTCGACGATGCCGGTCTACGCGATGTTCTTGCCCGGCTTCTGGCTCCTCGTGCCCGGGTCGCTCGGGCTGATCGGGCTGACGACGTTCCTCGCCTTCCCGGAGTCCGCGTCGGGCGCCGACGTCTTCGCCGTGATCGGAGCGATCGCGGCGGTCGCGCTCGGCGTCCTCTGCGGCGTCGAGCTCCACCGCTGGCTCGTCGGGGCCGAGAGGCGGGCTCAGGCAGTCAGACGGCGCGTTCGGTCGCCCGGTGCCTGAGCGTCTCCCGCGCCAGCTCGACCGCCTGGACGAGCGCCACGGCCGTCAGGACAGCGGCGCCGAGCACGACGAGGAACAGCCCGGGAGCAGCGGTCCCGTCGATGATCGCGCGGGCGTCCAACCAGTTCTCGAGCGCCGTCCACGCGATCACGAGCCCGCACCCGAGCACGCCGATCACGCCCACCCACGACTCGAGCTTCCGGATCCACAGCAGCGCGAGCGCGGCCATGATCGCGGCCAGCCAGCCGTTGTTCGGGCCTTGCGTCCCGTCGAGCCGGATCGGCCCGTCGGCGACCCACGCCACGAAGACACCGACGAGCACGGCGGCGACCGCGATTCGGCACACGAGCCGCCGGCGCGCTGCGCCGTCGCCGCGCGGGTTAGGGTCGCTCATGGCTGACGACGCTACCACCCCCGCGCGGCGGGGCCGGGGACGCCGCGTCGCGGCGATCGCCGGGCTCACGCTCGCGGCGCTCTTCGTCGTCGTCTACCGGCAGGTGCTCGGGATCACGCAGCGTCCGAGCTGGCCGCCGCCGGCCGATGCGGTCACCTCTGCGGGCGCGCAGGCGGCGACCGAGGCGTTCGTCGCCCGTGACGGGATGCGGCCCCACGACGCCGCGCTCCCGTTTGCGTGGTCGACCGCCGCCACGATCGAGCCCCTGGTCGAGGGCGCGAGCTTCTTTCCGCGGATCTTCGCCGACGTCGAGGCGGCGGAGTCGTCTGTGCACATCCTCATGTTCGGCTGGCGCGAGGGCACGGTCGGCCTGGAGATGGCCGCCCTCCTCCGCCGCAAGCTGGACGGAGGGAGTCGAGGTGCGCGTGATCGTCGACGGCTTCGGTTCCCGGCCCTACGAGGAGGCGCGCGAGATGTTCACCGGGCTGGCCGACGCGGGCGCCGAGATCGTCGTCAACGACGTCTTCCCGCTCGACCGGGACGGCCTCTTCCCCGACGGGCAGCGGATCGACTGGCGCCAGGACGAGGTCGGCCGCGCCGACCACCGCAAGCTCTACGTGATCGACGGCGCCGTCGCCTGGACCGGCGGCGCGGGGATCGAGGACCACTTCGAGAACGGCGGCTTCCACGACGTGATGGTGCGCGTGACCGGCGCCGTCGTCCGGCAGGCGCAGGCGGCGTTCCTGACGAGCTTTCGCGGGCACGGCGGCCCGGTCGGCGCCGACCTCTCCGCGTACTTCCCGGCTCCCGCCGACGAGGGCTCGACCCCGATCGCGCTCGCGCAGGTGATCCCCGGCGGGCACGTCGCTGCCTCCCAGGCGATCCGCGAGCAGATCGACGGCGCACGCGAGCGGCTCGACCTGATGAACCCGTACGTCACCGACGCCGACATGATCGGTCGGATCCTGGCCGCCGCCAAACGCGGTGTCGCGGTGCGACTCGTCGTCTCGCAGACGTCGAACAACGGGCAGGCGACGGCAGCCCTGAAGCACTACTACGCGGACCTCGCCGACGCGGGCGTCGAGCTCTGGGAGCTGCCGGGCACGGTCGTCCACGCCAAGGTCGTGGTGGCGGACGACCTCGTCAGCTTCGGCACGGTCAACCTCGACGCCTGGGCGCTCTACCGCAACAACGAGATCATGATGCTCGCGCGGAGCGCGGAGACCGCGGAACTGCTGGAGGAGCGGCTCTTCGAGCCGGACATCGCGCGCTCGCAGCGCGGGGTGCCGCCGGAGGGCGGGCGGGAGCGGCTCGAGAGCCGGCTCTGGGCCACGCTGGGGTCGTTCCTGTGAACAGCTCTGCAGGCCGCGCGGCCCCCGCCATGCTCGTGCTCCTGACGCTCGCCGCCGGGCAGTTCCTGATGACGCTGGACAGCTCGGTGATGAACGTCTCGATCGCGACGGTCGCGAAGGACGTCGGCACGACGGTGACCGGGATCCAGGGCGCGATCACCGCGTACACGCTCGTGATGGCTGCGCTGATGATCACCGGCGCCAAGATCGGAGCGATCATCGGCCGCAAGCGGGCCTTCGCGATCGGCTGCGTCATCTACGGCTGCGGCTCCTTCGTGACCTCGATCGCGCAGAGCCTCCCCGTCCTGCTCTTCGGCTGGTCGTTTCTCGAGGGCGTCGGGGCGGCGCTGATCCTGCCCGCGATCGTCGCGCTCGTCGCGGGAAACTTCCCGGCCGAGAAGCGGCCGGCGGCCTACGGGCTCGTGGCGGCTGCGGGCGCGGTCGCGGTGGCGGTCGGCCCGCTCATCGGGGGCTTCTGCACGACCTACTTCTCGTGGCGCTGGGTCTTCGCCGGCGAGGTCATCCTCGTGATCGCGATCCTCATCCTCGCGCGACGGATCGAGGATGCGCCGGTCGAGGAGCGACCGCAGCTCGACGTCGTCGGAGCCGTGCTCTCGGCGCTCGGGCTCGGGCCTGCTCGTCTTCGGCGTGCTCCGGTCGGGCGAATGGGGCTGGCTCCAGCCCAAGGCCGGCGGCCCGTCCTGGGCGAACCTCTCGCCGTCGTTCTGGCTCGTGCTCGCCGGGCTGTTCGTGATCTGGCTCTTCTTCCGCTGGCAGGCGCGCCGGGAGTCGCGCGGCGAGGAGCCGCTCGTCCGAACGGCGATGCTCCGCAACCGGCAGCTCGACCGGCGGCCTGACGATGTTCTTCTTCCAGTATCTCGTCCAGGCCGGGTTCTTCTTCGTCGTGCCGCTCTTCCTCTCGGTCGCGCTCGGCCTGTCGGCGATCGACACCGGGGTGCGGATCCTCCCGCTCTCGGTGACGCTGCTCGCTGCCGCGATCGGGATCCCGCGCTTCCTCCCGCACCTGTCGCCGCGCCTCGTCGTCCGTCTCGGGCTCCTGTCGCTGCTCGCGGGAACCGTCGTCCTCCTCGGCGCGCTCGACGCCGACGCGGGGCCGGAGATCGTCTTCGTCCCGATGCTGCTCGTCGGGCTCGGGATCGGCGCGCTCGCGTCGCAGCTCGGCGCCGTCACCGTCTCGGCCGTGCCGGACGACGAGAGCCCCGAGGTCGGCGGCGTCCAGAACACGATGACGAACCTCGGCGCCTCGCTCGGGACCGCGCTGGCCGGCTCGCTTGATGATCGCTTCGCTGACGTCGGCGTTCCTGCGCAACATCGAGCAGAGCCCGGCCATCCCCGACGAGGCGACGGAGCGCGCGCAGGTCGAGCTGGCCGGCGGAGTCGCGTTCGTGTCCGACGCCGATCTCGAGGCCGCGCTCGAGGACGCGGGTGTGGCAGCCGGAGACAACGGAGGCGACGCTCGCCGCGTATGGCGACGCCCGCCTCGACGGTCTGCGGGCGGCGCTCGCGATTCTCGCCGTGCTCTCCTGATCGCGCTGTTCCTGGCCCAGACCATCCCCACGAGGCCGATCGGCGTCGAGGAACGGAAGGAGTAGCAATGTGCCGCTGGCTCGCCTATTCGGGATCACCGATCCGGCTCGAAGAGCTCCTCGTCAAGCGCGACCGCTCGCTGATCGACCAGAGCCTGAACTCGCGGCTCGGTGCAACCACGACGAACGGTGACGGCTTCGGCGTCGGCTGGTACGACGACGGCGGGGAGCCGAGGCTCTACCGCAGCACCCATCCGGCCTGGAACGACCGCAACCTCCGCGAGCTCGCCGCCGGTGTCTCCTCACCGCTCTTCTTCGCGCACATCCGCGCGTCGACGGGCACCGCGATCCAGGAGACGAACACCCACCCCTTCCGCCACGGGCGCTGGCTGTGGATGCACAACGGGCTGATCCGCGAGTTCACCGGCATGCGCCGTGAGCTCCTGGCCGCCGTCGACGACTCGCTCTTCTCCTCGATCGAGGGCACGACCGACTCGGAGGCGATGTTCTACCTCGCGCTCACGTTCGGGCTCGAGGACGATCCGGTGTCGGCGGTGGCGAAGATGGTCGGCTTCGTCGAGGAGACCGGGCGCAAGCACGGCGTCGCCGATCCGGTGCAGATGACCATCGCGACGACCGACGGCAGCACCATCTGGGCGTTCCGCTACTCGAGCGAGGGGAGCTCGCGCTCTCTCTACTTCAGCACGCGCCTCGATGCGCTGAAGGCAGCGAATCCGGAGCTCGTGGAGCTGGCCGGCCTCTCCGACGAGACGAGGGTCGTCGTCTCGGAGCCGCTCGGGGATCTCGAGGGGGCCTGGAACGAGGTCCCGGAGTCACACGTCGGGATCGTGCAACCCGGTGAGGACGAGCTGCGGCCGTTCCTCCCGATCCGTTAGGCCTCCTGGCTCGCGCCGTCCTGGCTCGCACCGTCGCTGGAGTCCGGTCGAGAGCGCTCGGCTCGAGGACGAAGATCTCGGCGGCGATGTCCGGCTCGAAGCTGACCTGCGACATGAACTGGACGACCCTCCGGCCGGTGATCTCCTCGACGGCGTTGCTGAAGCGCTCGCGCATCGCCATCTGGAAGACCTGGCGCGTGTGCTTGACGTCGTCGTAGCTGGCCGGCGTCGATCAGTGTCCGCTCGACCGGGGTGTAGATGTCCTCGAGGAAGGCGATCACGTGGTTGCGCTGGAAGACCGTCCGGGTGGTGGTGGCGCCGCGGCCGTAGTGCTCGCGGTGGAGCCGCGAGATCGCGTTCCCGATCGCGGTCGCCTGGCGCGCGTGGTCGGACGTTTCAGTCCGCATTTCATTCGCTCGTCTCCCGCTCCACCAAGATGGTCGCCCGGGAGGTTGAAGGAGCGGTGAGCAGCCCGGCGGGCGTTCGCGCAGTCCCATGGTACGCGAGGTTCGCGGCTTGGCAAATGCGCTACGATCCGATCACGGCTTGTCCGCGCAGGGCGTGAATGAGCTGCAGATAGCAGGTGTGGAGCGCGTGGATCAGTCCTCGGCGGCTGAGACCCGAACTCCCCGGTCATGCCATGCATCGGGCTGAGGGGGTCGCGTGTCTGCACAACCGGAGGATCAGGTCCTTGTCCCTGTCGACAGGGCCGAAATCGTCCATCAGGTCCTGCGTCGTGAGGTGAACGAGCGCATCAGCGCGCTCCCGCGGAAGAGGGCGAATCCAGAGGCGGCGGAGGTGAACGTCTGTTGTGAGTGCGTCCGCGGTTCCTGCGTGGGCCGCGTCGTCTTGACCGTGGCCGAGTACGAGGCGATTCGTCGCTTCCCGACGCGTTTCGTGGTCAAGGAAGGCCACGAGGTCGCCGGCGGTGAGCGGATCGTCGGCGAGGGGGCCGGCTACGTGGTCGTCGAGAAAGGCGGGCCCGAGGGCCTGTATGCGGTCGGCACCGATCCCCGCAGACGTTCACTCCGTCGTGTGAGGCCGACGGCATGAACGCGTTCGCCACTCGAATGCCCCGGGGAACGAGCTCGAGCGAGGTCGAGCGTAGTCGTCGTGGATGCCGGGACACACTAGCGTTGTGGACGGGGAGCCATCGGCGAGGCTGCCGAGGGCGCTCGCCGAGCCGATCCGCGCTCGGCCAAGCGCGGACAGGCAGAGACGCCTGCCCACTCGAATGGAGCGAACCCAACCGCCTTCCGCATCACCGGAGTCCACCGGCCGGGCAGCGCCTACGTGATCAGCCTCTTCGGCGAGTCCGATCTCCACAATCGGCCAGACGTGCAGCGCGAGCTAGCAACCGCGGTCGCATCCGCAGACCCCGGATCGTCGTCGACCTGACGCACGCCACCTTCATCGACTCGTCGGTGCTCGGCGCTCTGGTCGAGACCTGGCAGCAGGTGCGCGCCACCGGGACGGAGATCGTGATCGTTTGCCCCGACCGGCAGATGCTGAGGATCTTCCAGATCACGGGGCTCGACTCGAAGTTTCGCTTCAGCGCTTCCGTCGACTGAGGCGCGGGCTTCCGTACACTCGGGCACCTGCGGCCCCCGTTTCGCCCTAACGACGTGGCCGGTCCCCCCAAAACCACCCAGCTCGAGGCGCTGCACGGCCTCGCCCGCGCTCTGGCGAGCGGCGAGTTTCGCGCGCGTGCGGTGCTGGAGCGTGCGTGCGCCGCGGTCGCCGGCGGCTTCGCCTTTCAGCGAGTCGGGATCGTCCGCTTCCTGCCCGACACCTCGACGCTCGTGCCCTTCGCCGGCCACGGGCTGACGATGGACGAGATCCGTGCGCTGCCGCCGGCGCTCCCCGTCGGGAACTTCGGCGCGTTCGCGCGGGCGCTCGCCACGCGCCGGGCCGTGTACGTCGAGGATCCGAGCACCGAGGAAGCGGTACCTGAGCAGATCGCGCGCGACTTCGGGCTCGGCTCCTTCGTGATCGTGCCGCTCAGCACTGACGGCCGCTGTCTCGGCTTCATGACCTGCGACCAGCGTGCAGAGCGATTCCTCCTCGACGAGGCCGAGGTCGACCTGCTGACCACCTTCGGCACCCTGATCGCCGGCTTTCTCGAGAAGGCGATCGAGCACGGGGAGCTGCGACGCCTGAACGAGTTGAAGAGCCAGTTCATCGCGCTCGCCTCGCACGAGCTGCGCACCCCGGCCGGCTCCGTCTACGGGGCGATCCGCACGCTGGACGAGCGCGAGCACGAGCTCACCGACGAACAGCGCGGCGAGCTCCGACGCATGCTCACCCAGCAGTCGGCTCGGCTCGTCGACCTCGTCGACAGCCTGCTCGACCTCTCCCGGCTCGAGGCCGACGCGATCCGGATGGTGCCGACCGAGATCGACGTTCCTGCGCGGCTCGCCGAGCTCGCGGAAGCGGTCTTCGGCGACGGAGCCGACCTGACGATCGACGTCCCCGACGACCTTCGCGCGACGGTCGACCCGCACGCGTTCGACCGCGTGCGTCACGAACCTCCTCGTCAATGCGCGCCGGCACGGGGGCCCACCGGTCGTGGTCACGGCCCGCCGCGACGGCACCGTTCTCGACGTGGTGGTCGAGGATCGCGGAGTCGGCGTCCCGTCGGACTTCGCAGGCAGGCTCTTCGAGCGGTTCACGCGGCTCGCGACGAACGACGGCGAGGGAGCCGGCCTGGGACTTGCGATCGCGCGTTCCTACGCACGCGCACACGGGGGCAGCCTCGCGTATGAGCCGGCGAAGCCGCACGGCGCCCGGTTCCGGCTGGTCCTGCCGGCCGGCTGACCGATCACCCGAGACGCGCGAGGGTGCGAGGGCGCGGGTAGGGTCGAGCCGTGAGCGAGGAGTCGTCCGAGCTGCGGGAGAGCATCGACCGCTACCGCGCCGTCCGCAGGCAGCTCGAGGAGCAGATCCTCCCGGTCGCGACCTCGGTCGACGGGCGCCAGTTCTCCTATCAGGCCTCGCTCCACGGGCTCCGGCTGCAGCCGGGGTCGTACGTCGTGCTCGAGGACGGCGCCGCCCCTCGGCTGGGTCAGGTGGTCACGCTCGGCGTCGGCCGGCAGGAAGGACCCGAGCTCGCCACGTCCGGAGGCGGCGAGAGCGGCCGCGCGCGAGTCGTCATCCGGGGGGCGGAAGGCGACGGTCGGCTCCTGAGCGGCGACGGCTCGGCCTTCCACGATGCCACGATCCGCCCGGCCACCCCCGACGAGGTGCGCGACCATCTCGAGGAGACGGCGCCGCGGCGGGCCCGGCTCCGGGTGGGCGAGTTGCTGCTCGCGCCCGGCGTGCCGTTCTCCCTGGACGCGGGCGGGTTCGGCCGCCACACGTTCCTCTGCGGCCAGTCGGGCTCCGGCAAGACGTACTCGCTGGGCGTCGTGCTCGAACAGCTGCTGCTCGAGACGGACCTCCAGCTCGTCGTGCTCGACCCGAACTCGGACTTCGCGCGGCTCGGCGAGCTGCGGCCGCAGACGGAGGGGGCCGACGCCGCCCGCTACTCGGAGGCGACCCGCTCGCTCGCAGTGGCGAAGGCCGGACGCGGGCCTTGCGCTCCGGCTCGCGGACCTCGAGCCGGCCGTGCAGGCGGCGATGCTCCGGCTCGACCCGGTGGCCGACCGTGAGGAGCACGCCGAGCTGACTGCGCTCGCCGACGGGGGCGAGGCCCTCTCACTCGAGCAGCTCGAGCAGCTCGAGCAGGGAGGCGGCGCCGGCAGACAGCTGATCGGGCGCGCGCGGAACCTTGGTGTCCATCGCTGGCGGATCTGGGCAGGCGCCACCGGCGACTCGATCCTGCCGCAGCTCGCACGGGACGACGTGCGCTGCCTCGTCGTCGACCTCGGCTCGCTCGAGACGAGGGAGGAGCAGGCGCTCGCCGCCGCCGCCGTGCTCTCCGAGCTCTGGCGGCGACGCGAGGAGCGCAGGCCGATGCTGATCGTGATCGACGAGGCGCACAACGTCTGCCCGGCGCACCCCGAGGATCCCCGTCAGCGCGGTCGCCACCGAGTACGCCGTGCGGATCGCCGGCGAGGGCCGCAAGTTCGGGCTCTACCTGATGGTCTCCACGCAGCGGCCGCAGAAGGTGCACGAGAACGTGCTCTCGCAGTGCGACAACCTCCTGCTGATGCGGATGAACTCGCTTGCCGACCTCGGCTTCGTCGGCGAGACCTTCTCGTTCGTTCCCCCGAGCCTGCTCGAGCGGGCGACGACGTTCCGACAGGGGGAATCGCTCGCCGCCGGGCTCATCGCCCCGCACCCGGCGTTCCTGCGCTTCGGGCGGCGGCTCGCCCGCGAGGGCGGGGGGGACGTGCCCGCGGACTGGTCGCGGCCGCAGGCCTAGGACGCGGCCCGCTCAGAAGGGCGGAGGCCGTCGCGGTTGCGTCACGCGACGGCCTCGCCGAATGCGCTACATGCGTCGGAGCGTCGGCTTGCTCTCGTCCCAGCGGGCCGTGAGCGCGTAGAGCACGATCACGCTCAACGCCATCCCCGTCAGGGCCCAGAGCGGGTACTGGCTGTTTCCGTGGAACCCGAGCTGGGCGAAGAAGTTCAACGACACGGCCACGATCGCGAACCAGCGTGCCCACTCCTTCCCGCTGACCAGGCCGAAACCGGCCAGCGTGAGCAGCGCGCCCCAGATCATGAGGATCCAGCCCCACGCCGTCACGTCGACCGCCAGGAAGCCGGACTCGGTGACGATGTAGTAGTTCTCCTCCAGGACCGCGATCAGGCCCTGCGTGATGTCGATCATGCCGACGATCAGCAGCAGGATCCCTGCGAAGCCGATCCAGCCGGCCATCGACCCTCTCGAATCGGTATCTACCGAACTCATCCCTTCCTCCTTTGGACGACGCCGCGAGCGTGGCGTCGGAGCAGGATTTCGCGCGACCTTCCCGATTCCTGCGCGCCGCGGTCGGGCGGAGCGGTCGACGGCCGCCACGAGCGGCCCGGGAGGATTCCCGGGCCGCCGATGTGACGAGCCCGTGTCGCTAGAGGGAGCTGCCGGGATCGGCTGCGCCCGAGTCCGACTCCGACCCGCCGCCGGAGGGCGCCGTGGCACCGTCGTCCGGAGGCCGCGGCGTCCATAGGGCGCAGCCGGAGGCGGCAAGCGCCGCTGACGCACGGCTCTCGGAGCCGATCTCTCCCCCAGGCCCCGGTACCCGCCGGACGGGGCGCTCGGCTGCCAGATCGGTCAGGGGTATTTCTTCTCGCGCCCGCTCAGCGCGGCCGCGGTCTCGGACCGGCTTGCCGAGCGGGGTCAGGAGCGTGGGGGTCAGGAGCGTGGCGTCGGGCTCGACGCGGAAGTCATCGCGCTTCGGCGCAGCTCCGCTGTCGCCTAGCGAGCCGGCGCACGACGTCGAGGGCGCCTGCGGCCGCACCCGACTCGAGGCCGTCCGGGTCGTAGGCGGTGTCCTCGCGGGTGAACGCCGGGCCCTCGCCCTCGCGGCCGAGCAGGAGGAACGCCGCGGCCTCGGGCCATTCCTGGACGCCTGCCAGCCGCAGTCCCTCCGAGAGCGTCTCGCCGTGAGCCTCGACTCCGCCGGCGAGCACCGCGTCTGCGCGGCCGAGCTCGAGCAGGTCGAGCGCGTGCCCGAACGCGTCTGCTCCGGCAGTCGCGCCGCAGAGCGTCACGTTCGGACCGGCCAGGCCGAAGAGGATGCCCAGGTAGCCCGCGTGCGCGTTGACGACGACGTTCGGGAAGCTCGACGGGTTGACGAGGCTCGGGCCGTCCACGAGGGCGACGCGGTTCAGCTCGACGAGCGGCTCGATGCTCGCGAAGCGCGTGCCGAGGACGACCGCGCATCGCTCGGGCGCGACCGGGAGCGGCTTGGGATGGGAGAGGGCCTTCGCGGCGGCCACGCAGGCGAGCCTGCTCGCGCGCGCGAGCGGGCGGAGGCCGCGGAGCTCCAGGTGGTCGGCGACGTCGAAGTCGCCGCCGGGCGCGAACCAGCCGGCACCGAGCACGGTGGCCACGTCAGGCGGCCCGGCGCAGGACGAGCGCCGCGTTCGCGCCGCCGAACGCGAAGGCATTGCTGAGGACGACGTCGAGCTCGAGCTCGCGCGGCTCATTCGGGAGCACGTCCCAGTCGCAGTCGGGATCGGGGCTCGTGAAGTTCCAGGTCGGCGGTGCGACCTGCGTCCGCAGCGCCTGCACGCAGGCGACGGCTTCGAGCGCGCTCGCGGCTCCCAGCCCGTGGCCGGTGAGGGCCTTGATCGAGCTCAGCGGCGGCCCGTTCCGGCCGAAGACGGCTCGGACGGCGGCGACCTCCGCCCGGTCGTTGGCCGGCGTGCCGGTGCCGTGCGCCGAGAGGTAGCCGACCTCGCCGGGCTCGGCTCCCGCGTCCTCGAGCGCGGCCACCATCGCCCGGGCTGCTCCGCGCCCCTGCGGGTCGGGGGTGACGATGTGGAAGGCGTCTCCGGAGAGGCCGATGCCCGCGAGCTCCGCGAGCGGCTCGGCGCCTCGGGCGGCGGCGGCCGTCGCCGACTCGACGAGGAGTAGCGCCGCGCCCTCGCCGAGCACCAGCCCGTCGCGGCCGGCGCTGAAGGGCCGGCAGGCCTCGGCCGCGAGAGCGCCGAGCCGGGCGAAGCCCGTGAAGGCGATCCGCGAGAACGCGTCGGTGCCGCCCGCGAGCACCGCGTCCGCCCGGCCGAGGCGCACGAGGTCGAGGGCGTGACCGAGCGCGTAGTTGCCCGCGGCACAGGCGCCGGCGAGCACCGTCACGCCGCCGTCGAGGCCGAGCTCCGCCGCGACGTCCCGGCCGACCCGATCGGGGCCCGAGCGGGCGAGCTCCTCGGCCGGGACGGTGCCCGCCCGGACGTCCTCGGGGTCCCACGCCTCGAGCCAGCAGCCCTCTCCATCGTCGTCCCGATCGAGAGGGCGACGCCGGCTCCCGCGAGACCTGCCTGCGCGAGCGCCTGCCGCCCGGCGGCGACGGCGAGGAGCGCCGTGCGCCCCGGACGCGGCTCGCCCCGGGCCGCGAGCTCGAGGCCGCGGACCTCGCACCCGATCCGGGTCGGGAAGGGGGAGACGTCGAAGGACTCGACTTCCGCCGCGCCCGTCTGCCCGGAGAGGAGCGCCGCCCAGAAGCTCTCGACGTCCACGCCGACCGGCGAGACGACGCCGAGGCCGGTGATCACCGCCCGCTCGATGCACCCTCCTGCTGGGCGAGCCGCTGACGAGTCAGCGCGACGAGGCTGCCGAAGGTCGTGATCCGCTTCAGCTCCTCGACGGT
>CAWEPD010000012.1:0-52798 GCA_963810875.1 uncultured Gaiellaceae bacterium
AGCGGCTCGGAGATGGCCGGCCAGACGCGATTCGAACGAAGCCTCGACAGATGGGTAGCCCGGGCAACGACGCCACGCGGCGCCGCGGTGGTGATCGCGACCGTATCGACGACGATGACTCTCGTGGCGGGCACGTTGATGACGCTCGTCGACCACGAGCGGTTTCCGTCGATCGGATCGGGGCTCTGGTGGGCGGCGCAAACCGTCACGACCGTCGGGTACGGCGACAACGTGCCGGTGTCGGTCGCAGGCCGTCTGCTCGGGGTCGCGGTGATGCTGGTCGGGATTGGCTTCTTGACCGTGATCACCGCCGCGATCACGAGCACCTTCGTCGCCCGCTCGCACCAGGCGACGCCGTCCGGCGCCGACCTTGCGGCAGCGGAGCAGTTGCGTCGATCGAGACGCGACTGGCGCGAATCGAGGCGGCGCTGACCCGGTCATCGACGGCTCCGTAGCGACGCGACGAGGAGAGAGCTCCCCCATGAAATGTGCGCAACGGGACCTGGCGCGGCTGGGCCAGCAGCTGCCTCACTCCCTCGAGGAGGTCGCGCAGCACATCCGCACGCCGGTCTGGGGGTACCCCGGAGCGCGAGAGGGAGCGGCTCGAGGCCGCCCGGGAGGCCCGCGATCGCCTTACTCAATAACCAGGCGGCGTAGCTACCGACCAGCGCGAATCGCCAGCGATTGCCGCCTCGTTTACGTGGACAACTCTCGGCGTGTTCGACTCTATTCAGAGTCCTCGCCAGCCGGCGTGGACGGGCGCGTTGCTCGTGTGCCAGGAGGCGCGGTCGTAGGCGATCACCGCCGCCACTGCGAGGTCGATCTTCCGCGGCGAGTTGCGGCCGTCCTTGACGATGTACGCGCCCTCCGGTGTCTCTTTCAGCTTCGCGTTCGCGAGGTGGCGGGCGAGCCGCGGGTCGCCGTCATGGGTGAGCCCGCCGGCGGTCGCCGCGGTGTAGAAGCGTGAGCAGGCAGCGGACATGAAGCCGCGCCGGTTCGTCGCGAATTCGGTCGTGACCGTGTCCGGGTACTGGTCGGCCCACTCGTCGATCTCCCGGTGCCAGCCCGGCGGGTCGCAGGCGAGCTCGACCACGTCCCAACGGCGCATCGCCTCCTGCACGCGCGCCTTCACCGCCTCGCGTGGCACCGTCCAGCCGCTCCCGGTAACGCCTTCTGGCCGCTCCCAGACACCGATCACGAACAGGTGCAGGTCTGCGCCGATCGTGCAACCGACCAACCCAGTCGAGTCGCCGTTATAGGAGCCGTCGAAGCCAAGCGCGACCTTCGTCTCATCGTCGACATGGCGGCCGGAGAACCGGTCGGCCCAGACCGAGGGCGTAACCCAACTGTCGGTGCGGGAGGTCGCCTGGTTGAGGAAGTACCGGCGGAAGTCGGCCTCCCGTGTTTGCGGATCGCGTGCCTCCGCCAGGAGCCGCATCGTCGGCCGCCATCAAAATCACGCAGCGAGGGACGTCGACCCAGGCGGTCGAGCCGAGTACGCTACTGAGCGCTCCGCGACTGGCGTCCTTGCTGAGGTGGCGAACGCCGACCACCATGCAGTCGAGTTCGTCGGCCAATGCGTTCAGCGGCCCGATCGCCTCTCGGACAAGCCCTTATCGGTCGGTGTCGGCGCCGCCCAGGTGGTTGCCGATCGGGTCGACCACGATCTGGCCGACGTCGCCGACCTCGAGCGCCTTCGCTTTCAGCCACTCGAGGTCTGTGGGAAGCCGGAAGGGGCCGACGACGATCTCGATCATCTGAGGATCGCCACCGGCTGCGATGAGACGGGGAAGGAAGTCGAGCTCGACCGAGTCCTCGGAGGTGACGACGAGCACGCGCTTCGGCTCCGGGTACAGCTCGCCGCGGCTCACTCGGGCCGCCAGCCCGCAAATGTAGGTGCCCTTGCAGGTGCCTTTGCGGCCGGCGAGCAGGTGGAACGCGCTGCGCTGCAGGAACGGCTTGTCGAGCCACTCGACCTGGCGGACTGTGTACGTGTCGAGCCCGCGACACCCTCGAGGAGGCGAAGACAGAACGCGCCAGCGTCGTCGCGCGGCTCGGGAAGGGCGAGCAGATCCGTTCGAGCAAGCAGACGTTCGCGGAGTTCGCCGAGGAGGTCGTGCGGACGTGGCGAAGCGGCCGAGGACGGTGGAGAAGCACCGCTACCACCTCCGCCAGCACCTCATCCCGCGCTTCGGCCGACGGCGTCTGACGGACATCCGGACGCGCGACGTCGCCGGACTCGTCGCAGAGATGCAGCGAGAAGGGCTGGCGGGGTCGACGATCGCGGGGCGCTGACCACGCTCAGCCTCGTCATGCGGAAGGCCCGCGCGTTCGTGCCCGTCAACCCTGTCCTCGGCCTCGACCGCGACGAACGACCCAAGATCAGGTCGACGGAAAAGCGTGTCCTCGACGAGGTGGAGATCGGGAAGCTGCTCGCCACGTCCGGCGACACATTCCGTGCTCTGATCGCGCTCATGCTCTTCACGGGCGTGCGGATCGGCGAGGCACTCGGCACGACGTGGGAGGACGTCGACTTCCAGGCGGGCGCGATCCATGTTCGGCATCAACTCGACCGCACGCACGAGCTCGTCGAGCTGAAGACTGGCGCCGGGCGCCGTGACATCGTCCTCATCCCGCAGCTCGCCCGCGTGCTTCGCGAGCACAAGTTGAGATCCGCGTTCAGCGGCGGCGGCAACTTCGTCTTCGGCAGCCCGGACGGAAGTGGTCGCGACCATCGCTCGACGAGCCGCGGAATCGAGCGCGCGGTCCTACGAGCTGGCCTAGGCGAGGGGATCTCCGCTCATAGCTTCCGGCACACGTTCGCGAGCATTCTGATCGTCGGTCTCAAGTACGACCCGGTCAGCGTCTCGCGGCAACTCGGCCACAAGAAGCCCTCGTTCACGCAGGACGTCTACGCGCACCTGTTCGACCGAGCCAAGCACGCCGACGCGCTGCGCGAACAGCTCGAGCAGGGCTTCGGCCATCTCCTCGCCGATGTCAACGGAATGTCAACCGACGCCCGAAACCGGCCACAACTCGAAGTGCTGCCCGCACCCGAGAATCCTGCAAGTAGCGGTTAACAGCAACTAGGCGGTGCCGGCCGCCGCGAATTTACACCCAGGGGGTCGGGGGTTCGAGCCCCTCACCGCCCATTCGCCGCCTGTGGAGCGGGGAGGAGCGCGACTCGTGGGCGCGAATGCCACAGGTCCGTGCGCTTCCGAACGCTCCTCGCTGCGGCGGCTGCCGCCCTCGTCCTGGCCGCTCCGGCCCAGCCTGCGAACCCGCAGATCGCGGGCCTGCAGGTCGCGCTGCGCGCGTACGGCTTCTACCTGGGGCCGATCGACGGCGTCTCCGGGCAGGGGACCGCCACCGCGGTCCGGGCGTTCCAGCGCTCGAGCAAGCTGGCCGTCGACGGAGTTCCGGGGGCAACGACGCGCCAAGCGCTCGGCAGGCTCGGAACGCCGCTCTACGGGAAGCGGACGCTCCTGCGCGGCCGGGTGGGCCTGGACGTCTCGGTGCTCCAGTACCTGCTCGCCCGGCACGGCGTCGGCCGGGTGATCGACGGCTACTTCGGAGCCGAGACGGTGCTCGCCGTGCGTCAGTTCCAACGCCGCGCGAACCTCGTGGTCGACGGAATCGCGGGACCCGCGACCCTGCGCGCGCTCGGGGGTGCCTCCCGTAGCACGCGCCTGCCCGACCGCAGGTACGTCGTCCGCTCCGGCGACTCGCTGACGGCGATCGCCGAGCGGCACGGAACCTCGCTGCGGTCGCTCGCGAGCACGAACCGGCTCGATCCGGCGCGACCGCTCCTGATCGGCACCCGCCTGCGGATCCCGCGGGCGGCCGCGGCGCCGCTGGCCGCGCCGCCGTCGTCGGTCCGCGCCACGATCACGGCCACCGCCTCGCGCTACGGCGTCGACCCGTCGCTGGCGCGCGCCGTCGCCTGGATGGAGTCGGGCTTCCAGCCGCACGTCGTCTCCTCGGCCGGCGCGCTCGGCGTGATGCAGGTCACCCCCCCGACCTGGGACTTCGTCGAGACGGTGTTGCTGGGAGCGAACGTGCCGAAGACGACCGCGGGGAACATCAAGATCGGCGTCGTCTTCCTCCGCCACCTCCTGCGGGAGTTCGACGGGGACGAGAAGCTCGCGCTCGGCGCGTACTACCAGGGCGCGAAGGCGGTTCGCGAGCACGGGCTGTACGGCGAGACGCGGACGTATGTCGCGGCAATCCGCTCGCTGCGAGGCCGCGTCTGAGCGACGACCCGTCTGTTCGAGCTCGCTCGTTCGCGGCGGTCGCCGAGGCCTACGAGCGCGCGCGGCCCGGCTATCCGGCGGACGCCGTCCGCTGGCTCACGGGTGAGGAACCCTCCCGGGTCGTCGATCTCGGCGCGGGAACCGGCAAGCTGACCCGAACGCTCGTCGAGCTCGGTCATGACGTCGTCGCCGTCGAGCCGCTCGAGGAGATGCTCGCGCAGCTGCGCTCGAAGCTTCCGGCTGTCGAGGCGCTGACGGGTGCTGCGGAGCAGATCCCGCTTCCCGAGGAGTCGGCGGACGCGGTCGTCGTCGGCCAGGCCTTCCACTGGTTCGACCAGGCGGTGGCGCTCCGCGAGATCGCGCGCGTGCTCCGGCGAGGCGGCAGCGTCGGGCTGATCTGGAACGGGCGGGACGACACGGAGCCGTGGGTCGCGCGGCTGTCCGAGCTCACCGGCGACAACTCCGAGTGGAGCGACGACCTGCCCGAGGCGCTCGTCGCCAGTGCGCAGTTCGGCGACGTCGAGCGGCGGGAGTTCCGGAATGCCCAGGCGGTCGATCGGGCGACGCTCGTCGACCTCGTCGCCTCGCGCTCTTACGCCGCGACGATGGCGCCTCCCGAGCGGAACCGGCTCCTCGACTCGGTCGGGATGCTCTTCGACGAGGTCGCGGGCGGTCGCGACGAGCTCGAGCTGCCGTACCGCGTCTACGCCTTCCGCGCGACGCGGCTCTAACGGACCTGTCCAGGGGCTGGCCCCAGACACGGTCGCAACGGACGTGTCCGAGGGACAGACCCTGGGACATGTCTCGCAACGACATGTCTGCGCGGGACACGTCCGGGGTCTGACCCCGGACGTGTCCCGAACGGTCAGTGGCCGGTGCCGTTCTCGTCGAACTGGGCTTCCTCGGTGGAGCCCTTGAGCGCGAGCGTCGAGCTCTGGCCGCCCGAGACCGCCTGCGCCACCGCGTCGAAGTAGCCGGCGCCGACCTCGCGCTGATGGCGCGTCGCCGTGTAGCCGTGCTCCTCGAGCCCGAACTCGCGCTGCTGGAGCTCGACGTACGCGCTCATCCCCCTGGCTGCATAGCCGCGGGCAAGCTCGAACATCGACTCGTTGAGCGAGTGGAAGCCGGCGAGCGTGATGAACTGGAACCGGTAGCCCAGCGCGCCGAGGTCGGCCTGGAACGAGGCGATCGCGTCGTCGTCCAGCTTCCGCTTCCAGTTGAACGAAGGCGAGCAGTTGTAGGCGAGCAGCTTGCCCGGGAACTCCGCGTGGATCGCCTCCGCGAACTCGCGCGCCTCGCCGAGGTCGGGCGTCGACGTCTCCATCCAGACGAGATCCGCGTAGGGCGCGTAGGCGAGGCCGCGCGCGATCGCCGCCTCGACCCCGCCCGTGACGCGGAAGAAGCCCTCCGCGGTGCGCTCGCCCGTCACGAATGGCGCATCCCGCTCGTCGACGTCGCTCGTGAGTAGCGTCGCCGCGTCCGCATCGGTCCGGGCGACGACGAGCGTCGGCACGGCGAGGACGTCGGCGGCGAGCCGTGCCGCGAGCAGCGTCCGGATGAACTGGCCGGTGGGGACGAGCACCTTGCCGCCGAGGTGGCCGCACTTCTTCTCGGCCGCGAGCTGATCCTCGAAGTGGACGGCGGCGGCGCCGGACTCGATCATCCCCTTCATCAGCTCGAACGCGTTCAGGGCGCCGCCGAACCCGGCCTCGGCGTCGGCCACGATCGGCACGAGCCAGTCGACCTCGTTCCCCTCGGCCCGATCACCTTCCACCCAGGCGATCTGGTCGGCGCGCTGGAGCGCGTTGTTCAGCCGCTTCACCATCGCGGGGACGCTGTTCGCCGGATAGAGGCTCTGGTCGGGATAGACCTGCGTCGCCAGGTTCCCGTCGGCCGCGACCTGCCAGCCGGAGAGGTAGATCGCCTTGAGGCCGCCCTTCACCATCTGCACCGCCTGACCGCCGCTGAGCGCGCCGAGGGTCGGCACGTAGTCCTCCTCGTGCAGGAGCCGCCACAGCTTCTCGGCGCCTCGCCTGGAGAGCGTGTGCTCGACGCGCACCGAGCCGCGGAGCCGGACGACCTCCTCGGCGCTGTAGGCCCGCTCGATCCCGTTCCAGCGGTCGAGCTCGGCCCACTCGCGGGCGAGGTCGATGGCTTCCTTGGTCGCGCTCGCGTGCACGGGTTTCTCCCTTCTCGAGGACGGAACTTTTGCTCACTGTCTCCGCTGCCTCGATATACGACAAATCGAAGTTCTTGATCCGTTCCATTCACACCGTTGATATCGTCGGGACGGTGCTCCTCACCCAGATCGAGGCGTTCCTCGCGGTCGCGGAGCGCCGCTCGGTGAGCGACGCCGCGTCCGTGCTCTACGTGACGCAACCCGCGCTGACGACCCGGATCAAGAACCTCGAGCGGGAGCTCGGCGTCGAGCTCTTCGTCCGCACCTCGCGCGGGATGCGCCTCACTGCGGAGGGACGGGCGTTTCGCGCCCACGCCCAGAGGGCCGTCCGCTCGCTCACCGAAGGGACGCAGCTGCTGCGCGAGCTCCGGGAGGGCCGGGTGGGCGAGCTCCAGCTCGGCGCCGCGCCGGCGATCTCGACGTACGTGCTGCCGCTCGTCCTCCGCCGCTTCCAGGCCGCGTTCCCGAACGTGCACCTGATCGTGCGGACCGGTCACTCCGAGGAGATCCTCGATCTCGTGCTCCGCGAGCATGTCCAGCTCGGGCTGACACGCGAGCTGCCTCATGCGGCGATCACGAGCCGCCCGCTCTACGAGGACGAGATCGTGCTCGTCGTCGAGCCCGGCCACCGCTTCGGCTCTCTGCCCGTGATCGAGGTCGCCGAGCTCGCGACCGAGCGGTTGATCCTCTTCGACCGCACCTCGAGCTACTTCGTCCTGACGAGCGCGTTCTTCCGCGAGGCGGGCATCGTTCCCCGCGGCGTGATGGAGCTCGACAACGTCGACGCGACGAAGAAGATGGTCGAGCACGGGCTCGGGATCGCGTTCCTGCCGTACACCGCCGTGCGCGGGGAGCTGGCGGCCGGGACGCTGCAGGAGGTCGCGATCGCCGGCTACGAGCCGGTTCGGCGCTCGATCGTCGCGATCCGCCGGCGCGACGCGATCGTGCCCGAGGATCTGATCGACGGCCTGCTGAGCGCCGTGCGGCGCGACGAGCTCGAGCGCTAGCCGGCTGCTGCGGGCGGCGCGAGCACGAGCAGGGGCTTGCCGTCCGGCCCGGCCTCGAACTGGTAGGCGTAGATCCGAGGCTCCGTCAGGCGGATGATGTTCGCGAGCTCCGCCTCGCTGAGCCCGTCGGCCGTGGGCAGCTGCGACGGCAACGTCTGCCGGACGGGCTTGTCGAGCTCCGCGGCGAGGTCCTCGCGCCGGAGGAACACGCTGCCGTTCGACTCGCCCTTCGGCGTGGGTGGCATGAAGACGATCACCGAGTCGGCGTCGTCCACGTACCTGAACGTGTAGAGCGCGAGCTCGAGCGCCTGACGGCGCAGGATCGTGAAGCGCTCGTCGGAGGGCGCGGTCTCGGTGATCGCGCACTGCGCGCTCGTGCCGAGGCCGCAGAGCGCGTAGGAAACCGTCTTGCCGCCGTCGTAGGTCGCGATGTCGTTCTCCTCCGCCTGGCCGCGCGAGGTGTCGGGCCGGACGTAGATCGTGTCGACGGGAACGTCCTCGGTCTCCGTCCGGACGGCGAGGTCGCTTCCCCGCGCGACGGTGAGCTGGTCGCCGCTCGGGAGCCTGTAGGCCTGGGGGATGCGGTCGGCGATCTGGCGGACCTGCGTGATCCGGCTCCCGTCGGGCTGCCACCCCGACCAGCTCGGGTCGGGCGCCAGGTCGGGCCGGCTGACGAGGACGACGAACGAGCCCACGGCCACACCCACGAGCGCGGCGAGGATCACGTAGACGAGCCCGAAGCGGAACCGGTACGAGGTGAGGCGCGCTCGCTCGCTCCGGTCGGCGCCGACGACGGGGACGAGGGGCGCCTCCTCGCCCTTGCGAGGCGACTCGATCCGGCCGGGTAGCGTCACATCTTCGGCCACGAGTCCTCCTTGCTCAGATCGACCGCCGGCAGCTCGAGCTGCGCCCGGTCGAGCACCCGCACGAGCTCGTCTCCGAACAGCTCGCGGCGAGCGACCAGCTCGTCGGCGATCTTCGAGACGGCGTCCTTGTTGTGGAGGACGAGGTTGTAGGCGTTCACGTAGGCCTGGCCGATGATCTGGGCGGCCAGGTCGCGCTTGTCGCGATCCTGGAGCACGCCCGCGATCGGGTTCTCTGCGAACGGGCCGCCGCCGCTCGTGCGGTTCATGATCCCGACCCCGATCTCCTGGAAGCGCTTCATGATCCGCTCGCGCGCCTGCTCCTCGGTCTCGTCGTCGAGCGGCGTCACGGCGACGCGCTCCGGGCCCATCGCCGAGGCGCCGACCATGTAGGCGGCCTGGGCGGTCGCCGACTGGACGTCTCCGCCGACCCCGTTCGAGTTCTCGCCGTAGAAGACCCGCTCCGCGGCCATCGCGCCGAGCGTCCAGACGAGCCGGGCCGTCTCCTCGCTGCGGAAGCGGCTGAAGCGCTCCTCCTTCTCGAGCGCCTGGTGATGCCCGAGCGAGCCTCCGCGCATCCGGATCGAGAGCCGCGTCGACTCCGCGCCCTTCATGAAGACGTGCCCGGCGGCGGCGTGCCCCGCCTCGTGGATCGCCACCGCCCGCGTCTCCGAGGCGATGTACTCGATCCCGATCGCCGTGCCCGACTCGATCGTCGTCATCGCCTCGACGAGGTCGTCCCAGCCGAAGCGGTCGCGGTCGTCGTGATGCGCGTGCGTGAGCGCCATCGAGCAGACCTGCTCGATCATCGCCGGCGAGTAGCCGTTCGTGATCCGCGCGATCTCGTCGCGGCGGCGCGGCGTGTCGAGGTCGTCCTCGTGGGCGACCTTCGTGATGTAGAGGTCGAAGACGTCGAGCCGATCCTGCTTCGTCGGCGTCCGGAACCAGACGTGGCGGCCCATCCGCCCCGGCCGCACGAGGGCGGGGTCGAGGCGGTCGAGCGGGACGTTCGTCGCGCCGATGAAGTAGATCTGGTCGCCGCGCGGGCCCGGCGGCGGCAGCCTCAGCGAGACCTTGCCGAGCCGGCGCGGGACCACGTAGGTCGCGTCCAGGAAGGTGTTGAGGCGGCTCGTCAGCACCCGCTTCGAGAACGGCGGGTTGTCGATCCCGTCCATCACGACGAGCAGCTGGTTGAGCGCGAGCCCGCCTCCGCCTCCGCCGCCCATGCCCGGGAAGGTGAACTCGAGCAGCGAGGAGACCTTCGCCGGAAGCCCCGAGGGACCGCGGCGCTCCGGCGCCCGCTCGGCGAAGAGCCGCTCGCGCCAGGCGCGCGACTCGAGGATCAGGTCGCCGCTCGCGGTGAGGGCGCCGCTCGGGCCGTAGAAGAGGTGGTCGTGGACGCTCGGCGGCGTCAGGCCGAGCGGCGTCATCCCGCCGATCGGCGAGCCGCCGCCGAGGGCCTGGCGGCGCATTCCGACGGCGTCGATCTCGTCGATGAAGACGATGCACTGGCCGCCCCACTTGCGCGCGAGCCGCTTCGCCTTGAAGGCGAGATAGCGGACGATGATCGCGTCGACGCCGATGAACGTCTGGGCGAAGCCCGAGCCCGGGATCGAGACGAACGGCGAGTTGAAGCCCGTGGCGATCGCCTTCGCGAGCATCGTCTTGCCCGTCCCGGGTGCGCCGAGGAAGAGCAGGCCGCGCTCGCGCTTGCCGCCGGCGCGCTCGAAGGCCTCGCCCGACTGCCAGAGCGTGACGACGCGCCGCACCTCCTCCTTGGCCTCGGCCTGGCCGCGGACGTGGTCGAGCTTCACGCCCCACTGCGCGTCGCCGGGCTCGAAGCCGCGGATCTGCGAGATCCCCATCAGGAGCATCGGGCCCATCAGGATCGCGAAGTTGGCGATGAAGAGGAAGGTGACGAAGACGATCTGCGTCAGCACCGCCGGGTTCGAGAAGGCTGCGGCGAGCCCGCTCAGGATGTCGCCGATCGTGCCGAGCCACGTGCCGCCCCGGATCAGCCAGACGATCGTGACCATCGTTCCGAAGACGACCGCGAACCGGAACTTCTTGCGCCAGTACCAGGCGCGCCGCCGGCTCATGATGTCCTCCTCGCGCAACTGCTGGCTGTCGGCGCCGAAGAGGCTCGGCCACGGGATCAGGCGCCGGAAGAGGAGGTCGACGAAGCCGCGGAACGTGATCACGATCGCGAACGTGGCGACGAGCGACCAGAGCGTGCTCCAGCCGTTGTACTGGTGCAGCCAGACGAAGAGGGCGGGGCTCGTCAGGATCGCGACGAAGGTCGCCGCCCGCGTCAGCCGGCGCCACTGCAGCGCGAGCTCGTTTCCCGCGGAGGCCTCGGGAGACAAGCGCGCAAGCGGCTCGGCGACTGCCATTTGCGGAGTGTAGTCCCCGCTTCGGCGCACCACTGTTACCACCAGGTTAAGCGCGGGCGAGCATTCGCTACGGTGCCGCCATGACCACAGCCACGCTCCACACCAGCGAAGGACCCGTCGAGCTCGAGCTCTTCCCGAACGAGGCTCCGAAGACGGTCGAGAACTTCACGAAGCTCGCGCGGGACGGCTTCTACGACGGGCTCATCTTCCACCGGGTGATCCCGGACTTCATGATCCAGGGCGGCTGCCCCCTCGGAACCGGCACCGGCGGCCCGGGCTACACGTTCGAGGACGAGTTCAACGAGCACAAGGTCGAGCGGGGCGCGCTCGCGATGGCGAACTCCGGTCCCGCCACGAACGGCAGCCAGTTCTTCATCGTCACGGCCGACGCGGCTCCCTGGCTCGACGGCAAGCACACGGTCTTCGGCAAGGTCACGAGCGGCCAGGACGTCGTCGACCGGATTTCGGAAGCCGACCGCGACGGGCGCGACATGCCGAAGACCAAGATCACGATCGACAAGGTCGACCTGAGCGACTAGGACGTCGTGGAGTCGGCGAAGGGATATGCGCAGGACGCGAGCGGTGCCGAGCGTCTGGTCTTCGGCGACGTGACGATCCTGGTCAGAGCCTCGGCAGACACGACCGGAGGTGCGTACACCCTCTTCGAGGAGGTGCCGCCGCTCGTCGACACGCCGCTCCACGTCCACGAGAACGAGGACGAGCTCTTCTTCGTCCTCGAAGGCGACCACGTCTTCCAGGTCGGCGATGAAGAGCTCACTGCCGGCGTCGGTGCGCTTGTCTTCGCACCTCGCGGCGTTCCTCACGCGCAGAGGCGCGTCGTGCCCGGAGAGGGGCGGCTGCTCGTCCTCACGTCGCCCGGTGGACTCGAGGGCTTCTTCCGGGAGCTTGCGGCGGCGGAGGAGGCGGGAACGCTCGGGCCTTCCGCCTATGCCGAGGCGTCAGCTCGGTACGGGATCACCTGGCTCGGCTGAGTCGGCGTCGGCCGGATCCTGATTCGGATCTGGGGGCGGGGCGAGCACGGTCCGCTCGTCGCTTGCCTGCGGGAGGACGTTCGTGACGTAGTCGCGAGCCGCCTCCAGGGTCCCGATGTCGCGCCCGGCCCGCTGCGAGAGGTACCAGCGGTGCTCGAGGATCTCGTGGAAGACCTCGGCGGCCTCGCGCTTCCCCCTGAGCTCGGCCGGGACGGCGGCGATCGCCGGCTCGAACACCTCGGCGAGCCAGCGGTAGGCGACGATCGTCTCCGGTACGGGCTTCCCTTCCTTGTCTTCGAGCGCGACCCGGAACCGAGCGAGGTCGTTCAGGAGCCGGCGCGCCTGGTTCTCCTGGGCGTGGAGACCGGTGAGCACGAGCAGCCGGCGCCGGTGGTGCCCGGGCTCGACAACGCGGGGATTCAGGCGCAGCCGGTACCCGTCGTCGTCGGCGATCAGCTCCAGCTCCTCGACGTCGAAGCCGAGCTCGTTCAGCCGGTGCAGGCGCTCGTCGATCCTGTAGCGCTCATCCGGTCCGAAGACCTCGTCGCGCGTGAGCTCCGTCCAGAGCGACTTGTACCGCTGCACGAGCTCGGCGGCCGTCAGCTCCGCGCGGATCTCGGGTCGGCCGAGCTCCTCGGCGATGTCGAGCAGCTCGCCGGTCACGTTCTCCTCGGCGATCTGCAGGTCGTACGCCCGCTGACCGTCCGAGAGGGTGGGGTGGAGCTCGCCGGTCTCGGTGTCGACGAGGTAGGCGGCGAACGCGCCCGCGTCGCGGCGGAAGAGGATATTGGAGAGCGAGGCATCGCCCCAGAAGAAGCCGGCGAGGTGGATTCTGACGAGCAGCTCGGCGCCGGCGTCGAGGAGCGAGTCGCGCACCTCGGCGATGTCTCGGTCCGCGAAGAGCGTCCGGAACGGCAACGAGTAGTCGAGGTGGCGCGTGATCAGAACGGCGTCGAGGCCGGCGGTGCGCTCGCTGACGACGCCGACCACCTCGACCACGGGCATCTCGTCGGCGGCCAGCCGGCGCAGGAAGCCGTACTCCTTGCGTGCGAGCTGAACCGGCAGCTCCTTGAGCGCGTAGAGCCGGTCGTCGTACTCGACGAACCGAACGACGTGGCGGTGGATCCCGGCGACGACGTCGACGAGCCGTTCGTGCGTCCAGTCCTCGAGCGGCGGTCTCCCAGGGCAGGTCGAGGAAGTCGGGGTGCCCCGTCCGCGCGAGGAGCTGGAGCCGCGCCGGCATGCCCTCAGTCTTCCAGGCAGCGCCCGCTACTTCTGTTCGAGTCTGCCTTCCGCGAACGCACCCTGGTCGTGCGTGTTGTCGCTCAGGCGGTTGTCCTCGATCTCGGCGTGCGCGTAGAAGTGCGCCTGGATGGCGTAGCCGTCGCGCATCGCGTCGTGTGTCGTCTCGTCCGGTCTCGTCCCGGTGACGGCATTTCGCTCGATGTCGCACATCGAGTAGTCACCGCAGAAGATGCCGACCCCACGGGCGGACTCGACCGTGTTGCTCTCGACGCTGCCCATCGACATCTCCGTCACGGCGATCCCCCGCGACGTCGTTGCCCGCACCGTGTTGTCCTCGAGCCGCAACCGTGACGAGTGCGAGACGATCCCCTCCCAGGCGCCGTGGATCTCGCAGTCCTCCACGAGGCTCGGCTCGCGGTCGAAGCTGAACGAGATGTCGATGCCCTGACCGTACTCGCTCGCCAGGGAAGCGACGTCGCAGTCGCGGATCGTGACGTGGCTGCGGCGAACATGGATTCCGTCCATGGTCGAGCCGAGCACGCGCACGTCGTCGAGGAGGACGTCGTCGGCGAGGTCGACGTCGATCCCGTTCTCGCCACCGACGATCGTCACGTTGCGGACGCTCACGTCGTCGGAGCGGATCACGATGCCGCCCCGCACGGTTGCGCCATCTTCCCCCACGAGCCGCTGCGGGCGGTCGAGGACGAGAGGGCCCGCGTGGGTGCCCGCCGCCAGGTGCACGAGGGGCGGCAGCGTCAACCAGGCGATACCGAGGACCGAGACGAGCGCGAGCGGCGCCGCTGCCGAGAGAGCCACGCCGGCGCGGCCGAGCTCGCCTCCGTCCTCGGCGTAGCTCAGTCGCAGGAGCGGGAATCCTGCGTGGGCGAGCAGCTGGGCGACGAGCCACGCCGCGGCGAAGAAGAGGAGCGCAGGCACGAGCGGGGCGGCGATCTCGAGGAGGCGCGCGACCGCCATCGTCAAGCCCAGCTCAGCAAGGCCAAGCGGGAGCGCTGCCCAGCCCGGCTGGTAGGGGAACAGACGGTGATAGAACAGCGCGTCGAGCGCGAGACCGACGCCGATCATCACCCCCGCGAGCTCGAGCGGCCACCACAGGCCGAGTGCCACCGACGCGGCACACGCGGCGAGGAAGGGCAGCAGCGCGGCCGCGAGTCGCGACTCGACCCGGCCTCTCAGCGTGTACGACACCGCACCACCCGGCCGAGGAAGCGGCGAGCTGCGTACTTCATCCCGACGAGCGTGTCCGCCGCCGGGTAGGCCCACTGTCCCGCCACGCCTCCGATCGAGAGCGTCCGGCTCGCGTCTGTGAGCGCCGAAACCGTCGAGTCCGGCGCCAGCACGATCCACCTGTCCTCCGTCGCGAGCCCGTGCTCGTCGACCAGCGCGCGCAGGAGAGGATCGTGGGCGAAGCCCCGGAGGAAGCCGGTGGCGCAGATCACCTGCTCGGCGCCGTTCAGCTCGGCGGAGACCCGGAAGCGGCCGTCGGCGACGGCTCGCTCGAGCGGCTCGTCCCAGGCCCGGCCGGGTGGGTACGACGGCTCGCCGAACCTCGCGAGCAGCTCGCCGCGCTCGGCTCCCACCACGGCGTGGTAGCGGGCGAGCCCGCGCTTCGAAAAGAGCGGGCGCGCGACGTTCAGCGGTCGTCGGGCGGGCTCCCGGCGACGGATCGAGACCACCTCCGCGCCCGCATCGAGCGCATTCACCCACTCCGTCGCCGCGGCCATGCCGGCCCCGACGACGGCGACTCTCCGGGCATAGTCGTGGGGCTCGTAGGCGTGGACAGCGCGAGGGTCGCCGGCGAGCTCGCCGGGGAGCGAGAGTCCGGGATGTCCTGGAGCGAGCAGGACGTGACGAAAGACACCATGGCCGTCGAGCTCGAACCCGCCGTCCGTGGCCCGGACCCGTTCGATCCGCGCCTCGCGAAAGCTCTCGTCCCAGCGATCGCGTGCCCGCAACTCCCCGATGTGGCGCGTGAACTCCGTGAGCGTCGGTCGGTAGCGGTTGGTGACGCTTCGGAGCACCGGGCCGACCGTCAGGCGGCGTGCGGCCTCGCGCGCCGCGAGCCCCGGGAACGAGGTGGCGTAGGCGTGGCCCTCGCTCTCCGAGCGCATCCGCCTCTGTCGGATCGCAGTCGCTCGGGGCAGCCACGCGGCGAGAGGATCGGGATCCCGTCCAAAGACCGCGATCTCCTCCGGCTCGAGGCCACCGTGGCGGAGCGTCGCGTAGGCAATGAATCCGCCAAGCCCGGCGCCGACGATTGCGCACCGTCCGGACACGCGACCTACTTGACGGAGCCGGCCAGCAGGCCTTCGACGAAGTAGCGCTGGAAGGCGAAGAAGACCGCGAGTGGAATCACGAGTGAGACGAAGGTCGCCGGCGCGATCAGCTCGATGTTCGCGCTGAAGGCGCGCAGCTGCGAGAAGATCGCGACCGTGACGGGCTGGGTGTCGCGCGCGAGCGTGAGCGCCACGAGCAGGTCGTTCCACGTCCAGAGGAACTGGAAGATCGCGAGTGAGGCGATCGCCGGTAGGCCGAGCGGAAGGATCAGGCGCAGAAAGATCCGGATCTCCGAGGCGCCGTCGATACGCGCCGCCTCCAGCAGATCTTTCGGGATCCCGATGAAGAAGTTGCGCAGCAGGAAGATCGCGAACGGCAGCCCGAAGGCGGTGTGGAAGAGGATCAGCCCGAGCACGGAGTCGAAGAGGCCGGCCGTGTCGTAGAGGCTGAAGATCGGGATCAGAGACATCTGCAGCGGCACGACGAGCAGAGCGATGACGAGGATGAACAGCCAGTCGCGACCGGGGAACTCGAGCCACGCGAAGGCGTAGCCGGCGAGCGCGCCGATGAAGATCGGCAGGATCGTGCCGCCGATCGCGATCTGCACGGTGGTCCACAGGGAGGACGTGATGGTGTCGTTCTCGAAGATCGCCTGGTAGTTGTCGAACGTCGCCTGGCTCGGCGTCGAGAAGAGCTGCCACCACCCCTCGGAGAGCAGGCTCTCCGGGGTGAGGAGTGACGTGAACATCAGTCCGAGGGTGGGAACGAGCCAGAGCAGCCCGAGCAGGACGAGCACGAAGTAGACCGGTGTGGTCGACAGGAAGCGCACGATCCGTGCACCGACCCCCTGGCGAGCGGGCGGGGCGGTTCCGTCGAGCGGGGCGGTTCCGTCGATCGGAACCTCGGCCTGACCCACCTAGACCTCCCTCCGGAAGCGTCGGACGTTCAGCAGCAGGATCGGAACGACGAGCAGGAAGATGAAGACGGCGATCGCCGAGCCGACGCCGAAGTCGTTCGCGCCCCCGAAGCTCGTGCGCCACATCGCGAGTGCCAGCACGTTGGCGTCGTCCTGTACCGCGCCGGGCGCCACGGCGACGACGATGTCGAAGACCTTGAGCACGTTTATCAGCATCGTGATGAAGACGACTGTGAGCACCGGCGCCAGCAACGGCACGGTGACGCGGCGGAAGACCTGCCACTCGGTGCCCCCGTCCGTACGGGCGGCCTCGAGCACGTCGCGTGGGACAGCGGCGAGGCCCGCGGCGATCACAACCATCGCGAAGCCGGCCCAGATCCAGATGTAGGAGATGATGACCGCGGGTGTGATCAGCTTCTCGCCGAGCCACGCGACGCCTTCGAAGGGCTGGGAGAACGTCGACGCCCCGATCCCGACCTGGTAGCTGCCCGGCTCGAGCTCCGGGAACTCGAAGGTGCCGTTCGGCTCGGTTGTCGTCGTCGCAACGGTCTCGCCCGCGCGGCTCAGCTCGACGATGACGCCGGGCAGTCCCAGTTCCTCCTGCTCGACCTCGCCCGCCGTGCCGCCGCCGGGCTTGAAGTCTCTCCAGACCACGCCGTTGATCCCGCCCTGGAGGGCCTCGGGTCGAACTGCCTGTACGGCGTCCTCCGGTACCTCGTCCGTGGGGATCCGGGTCAGCCCCAGCGTCGTCACGGTCCCCGGGTCGACCGCCTGCTCGAGCTCGATTCCACCGGCGGGCGTCGGCTGCAGCGCGTCCGTGGAGGGAGCGGCTGCAGAAAGGACGCCGGGCTGGTTGATCGTGTCGTGGATGACTCTGATGCCTGCGTTGACCGCACCCACGTCGGGATCCTTGACGTACATGATCCGCCAGGTGATGCCGGCCGCGAACGCGGAGATCGCCATCGGCATGAACACGGCCGTCTTGAACGCGACCGACCAGCGGACGCGCTCCGTGAGCACCGCGAAGATCAAGCCGAGCGCCGTCACGAGCGCCGGGACGACGGCGACCCAGATCGCGTTGTTCTTGATCGCCGTGACGAGCGTGTCGGTGGTGAAGAGTTGCTCGTAGTTGTCGAACCAGACGAACTCGTTGCCGTCCGAGCTGAAGAAGCTGCGGATGACGGTCCGAACCGTCGGGTAGACGATCCAGACGCCGAGGAAGAAAGCGGCCGGAGCCAGGAACCCGGCCGCCAGCGCGTGCTTGCGCCAGCGACCGGGTGGTTGGCCGAGGTTCGGGGTCGGCTTGACCGGAGGCTCAGCCGTGCTGTAGCCGGACCCGCTCACACGCCTCTACTCGAACGCCTTCGCTGCCGCTGCCTCCAGCTGCTGAGCGATCCCGTCGACGTCGCTCGGGGTCTTGAGCAGGTCCTGGAAGAGCTTCCACATGCCCTGCCCGACGGTGGCACCGAAGGCCGACGGCTGAAGATCGCCGAGATCGAACCTCAGGATCTCCGCCCCCGCAAGCGTCTCCGAGGTCTGCCGGAGCAGAGGATCGGGGTAGCTCGCACTGTCGACGTTCTTGTTCGGGGTCGCGAAGCCGCCGCGCTTCACCCAGATCTCTGCCGACTCCGGCGAGACCAGGTACCGCATGAAGGCTTGAACGGCCGGTGTGTCGCGGAACGTGACCACGAGATTGCCCTTCGCGACCACCGAGGCGGGTGAGTCGTTGATCGACGGGAAGGTGAAGAAGTTGTAGCCAGTCTCCGCCTCGAGCGGTGTCTTGACGACGCCGGGGACGAAGTCGGCCTCGATCACCATCGCCGCCTTCGGGCTTGGTGCGAAGACGTTGCTGACGGAGGTCGGGAAGTCTGTCTGCAACGCCCCCGACGTGCCTCCCGCCAGGTTGTCGCTCTCGCCGAAGACCTTCGCCATCTCCGTCAGCGCCTCTTTGACCGACGGGTCGGTCCACGGGATCTCGTGCTTGGAGAGCTGGTCGTACTTCTCGGGCCCCGCGGTGCGGAGGTAGATGTTCTCGAACAGATCGGTGAGCGTCCAGCCGTCCGCTCCGGCGATCGAATAGGCCGGTACTCCGGACGCCTTGATCGTCTCGGCGCCTTCCAGGAACTCGTCCCAGGTCTTCGGCGGCTCCAGCCCCGCGTCCTCGAACGCCTTGACGTTGTACCAGACGGTCGAGGCGTTGTTCGCCTTCCAGAGCAGGCCGTAGAACGAGCCCTCGACGGAACCCGTCTCGACGACCGACTGGCCGAAGTTCTCGACGACCGCGTCCTCTGCGTAGCTCAGCGGCTTCAGCTCACCCTGCTCGACGAACTGCGTCATCAGGCCCGGCTGTGCGATCGCAGCGACGTCGGGCGGGTTGCCCCCCTGCACGGCCGTCCCGAGCACGGTGGGCAGGTTGTCGCCGACAGGGTTGTACTTCACGGTGACGTCGGGCTGGACTTCCTTGAAGCCGTCGATGACCGCCTGGAAGGACTTCTGCTCCTCACCGACCCAGATGCCCATCACCGAAACGGATCCGGAGACCTGCTCCTCGGTCGTCTCCTCGGCGGTTGTCGCCGCGGTCGTGGCGCCCGCCTCATCGTCGTCGTCCCCGCCGCAGCCTGCTGCGACGAGTGTCAGTGCCAGCACGAGCAGCAGCCCGAGCAGGATCTTCCATTGCCGGTTCATCAAGCGACTCCCTTCGGTTCGTCGTCGTAGATGCCGTGGCCCGTTTGCGGGTCGAAGAAGTGGAGAGCGCGCGTGTCGACCGCCACCTCGGCTCGGTCGCCGGCCTTGACGCGGGAGCGGGCGCCGAATCGCCCCACCATCGTCGCGCCACCTTCGCCGCCTGCGATCGCTCCTTGCTCGAGCTCCGGGGCTCCGACGTCCTCGGCCAGCTCACGCGTCTCGTCGGTCGTCGCGGGCTTCGCGTCGACGCGGAAGTGCACCATGATCTCGGAGCCGAGCGCCTCGGTCAGCTCGACCGTGCCCTGGAGGTGTTGGTCGCTCGCTGCCTCCTCGAGCGAGCCGTCCTCGAGGTCCTCGGGACGGATCCCGAGGATCACCGGCCTGCCTTCGAACGCCCTGAGCGCCGGTCGAACGGAGAGCGTCTCCTCGCCGAGCGCGACCCGTTGGCTTCCGGCGACCGCCACGAGAGAGCCGTTCGAGCGCTCGAGCGTCGCCTCGATCATGTTCATCGCCGGGCTGCCGATGAAGCCGCCGACGAAGAGGTTGACCGGGCGGTCGTATAGCTCCTGCGGCGGCGCCACTTGCTGCAGCTCACCCTTTCGCATGACTGCGACGCGATCGCCCATGGTCATCGCCTCGATCTGATCGTGGGTGACGTAGATCGTCGTCACGCCGAGGTCGCTCTGCAGTCGCGCGATCTCCGCGCGCATCTGCACGCGAAGCTTCGCGTCCAGGTTGGAGAGCGGCTCGTCCATCAGGAACGCTTGAGGCTGGCGCACGATCGCCCGGCCCATCGCGACTCGCTGCCGCTGTCCGCCGGAGAGCGCGCGCGGCTTTCGCTTCAGCAGGCTCTCGAGCCCGAGCACCCGCGCTGCGTCTTGGACGCGCTCCTCGATCTGGGCCTTCGGCACCTTCTGCAGCTTGAGCCCGAAAGCGATGTTGTCGTAGACCGTGAGATGCGGGTAGAGCGCGTAGCTCTGGAAGACCATCGCGATGTCCCGGTCGCGAGACGGCACGTGGTTGACGATGCGGTCGCCGATCCTGACGGCGCCCTCGGAGATGTCCTCGAGGCCGGCGACCATTCGGAGCGCGGTCGTCTTCCCACAGCCGGATGGGCCGACGAGCACCATGAACTCGCCGTCCACGATCTCCAACTCGAGTGCGTTGACCGCGCGGGTGCCGTCCGGATAGATCTTGCTGACCCCGTCGAATGCAACACCGGCCACCTGGCGAGCCTATCGCCTACGTCTCGTTCTCGTAAACGACGTTTCGTTAGCGTGATCGCGATGGCGGGTCACGACCACGATCGCTCGCGCGCGCCCGAGCGCGCGCTCGCCCTGGCGCTGGCGCTCGTCCTCGCCTTCGCGGTTGTCGAGGTCGTGGCGGGATTCCTGGCCGGCTCGCTCGCCCTGCTCGCGGACGCGGGCCACATGGTCTCGGACGGGCTTGCGCTCGGGCTTGCGCTCGGGGCGGCCTGGCTGGCGCGCCGGCCGGCCACGCCGGAGCGCACCTTCGGCTGGCGGCGGGCCGAGATCCTCGCTGCGCTTGCCAACGGCGTCCTGCTCGTCGCGCTCGGGCTCTGGATCGTGCTCGAGGCGGTCCGGCGAATCGGGGACGCGCCGGAGGTCAAGGGAGGCTGGGTGCTCGCGGCCGGGCTCGCCGGGCTGGCGGTCAACGTGGCCGCGGCGCGGGTGCTGCACGGCGCCGGCGGCGGGCTCAACGTCCGCGCGGCGTTCCTGCACGTGCTCGCGGATCTCGCGTCCTCCGTCGCCGTCCTCGTCGCGGCGCTCGTGATCCTGCTCACGGGCTGGAACGCGGCCGACCCGATCGCCGGGCTCGTGATCGGCCTGCTCGTGCTCGCGAGCTCCGTCGGTGTCCTCCGGGAGTCGGTCGGGATCCTCCTCGAGGGAGCGCCCGCCGGGCTGGACACCGGCGAGCTCGCCAGGGCTATGCGCTCGCACCCCTCCGTCGTCGAGGTCCACGATCTGCACGTCTGGACGATCACCTCCGGCTTCCCGGCGCTCTCCGCCCACGTGCTCGTCGAGCCGCGCGCCGACTGCCACGGGATCCGCCGCCAGCTCGAGCTCGTGCTCGGCGAGCGCTTCGGCCTGACCCACACGACGCTCCAGGTCGAGCATGCACCCGGACTGATTAAGCTCGCCAAATGAGCCTCGAGGGGAAGTGCGCGCTCGTCACCGGCGCGTCGAGCGGCATCGGTGCGGCGATCGTGCGCTCGCTCCGCGCCGAGGGAGTACGCGTGGCGGGCGGGGCGCGCCGGGTGGAGCGGATCGAGGCGGACGTGGCGCTCGAGGTCGATGTCACCGACCCCGCGAGCTGCGAGCGCTTCGTCGAGCAGGCCGTGGCCGAGCTCGGCGGTCTCGACGTCGTCGTCAACGGCGCTGGGCTCGCGCTCGGCCGCGATCCGTTCGACGAGTCGACCGAGGCCGACGAGGAGACCGTGCTCGAGACGAACGTCCACGGCCTGATCCGGATCACCCGCCTCTCCCTCCCGCACCTGCGCGACGGCGGCCACATCGTCAACCTGGGCTCGGTCGCGGGGATCGCCGCCTACCCGAACGGGTCGCTCTACGTCACCTCGAAGTTCGCGGTCCACGGGTTCACGAAGGCGCTGCGCGAGGATCTGCTCGGCCGGCCGATCCGGATCACGAACGTCGCGCCCGGGCTCGTCGAGACCGACTTCTCGACGGTGCGCTTCCGGGGGGACGAGGAGAAGGCGAGCAGCGTCTACGCCGACGTGATTCTCGGCGGGCCGATGCAGGCGCAGGACGTCGCCGACTGCGTCGTCTTCGCGCTCACCCGGCCGGCGCACGTGAACGTCGACGAGATCGTGGTCACCGCGCTCGCGCAATCGAGCGGGCGCGCGGATTCTCCGCGAGGAGTGAGGCTCAGGAGCCAGTACGACCGCGAGATCCTGACGCTCGCGCTGCCGGCGCTCGGCGCGCTCGCGGCCGAGCCGACCTACATCCTCGTCGACACAGCGATCGTCGGGCATCTCGGCCGGGAGCAGCTCGCGGCGCTCGGGATCGCGGCGACGGTGCTGACGGCGCTCTTCGCGATCTTCAACTTCCTCCAGTACGGGACGACCGCGCAGGTCGGTCGCGCGTCGGGCGCGGGGGAGGAGCGCACCGCGCGGCAGCTCGGGGCGCAGGCGCTCTGGCTCTGCCTCGGGGTCGGGATCGCGCTGACCGCGCTCGTGATCGCGATTCGCCCCGGGGATCGTCGGCGCGATGGGCGGCGAGGGCGAGACCGCGGACTACGCCGTCACCTACCTCCAGATCGTCTCGCTCGGGCTTCCCTTCGCGTTCCTCGCGATCGGCGCGCAGGGGTACCTGCGCGGAGTCGCCGACCTGCGCACGCCGCTGCGCGTCCTGATCGCCGGCAACGTCGCGAACCTCGTCCTGGAGGTGCTCTTCGTCTACGGCTTCGGCTGGGGGATCGAGGGCTCGGCGTGGGGGACGGTGCTCGCGCAGGCCGGGATGGGCGCCGCCTTCGTCGTCCTGCTCCTCCGCTCGGCGGGCCGGGACATCCGGCCTCGAGCTCCGCTGATGCGCAGGCTGATCAGGGTCGGCCGGCACATCTTCGTCCGCACCGTGTCGCTGATGGCCGCCTTCACGCTCGCGGGCGCGCTCGTGACGCGCCTGGGAGACGCCTCGATCGCGGCGCACCAAATCGCCTTCCAGCTCTGGCTCTTTCTCGCGCTCGTGCTCGACGCGATCGCGATCGCCGGTCAGGTGCTCGTCGGACGCGGGCTCGGCGCGGGCGACACGCGGCGGGCCTACGACGCGAGCGCGCGGATGATCTGGCTCGCGGTCTTCGCGGGCGTGATCTTCGCGGCGGTGCTGCTCGCGCTCGGGGACGTCCTGCCGCAGGCCTTCACGAGCGACGAGCTCGTGCTCGAGCAGGTGGCCGCGATCTGGCCGCTCTTCGCGCTGATGCAGCCCCTGAACGGCGCCGTCTTCGCGCTCGACGGGATCCTGATCGGGGCCGGCGACGGTCCCTACCTCGCCTGGTCGATGGTCGCCGCATTCGTGGTGTCGGCGGTCGTGGCCGTCGCCGCCTACGCGCTCGGCTGGGGGATCGTCGGCATCTGGGCGGCGCTCGTCGTCCTGATCGTCGTCCGGCTCGTGCTGATGGGACGGCGCTTCGCGAGCCGCCGCTGGCTCGTCACGGGTTGGGCGTGACGACGCGTCGCTCGAGCGTGCGGACGTCGTCCACGAGCAGCACCGCGAGCGTCACGGCGGCTCCGATCGCCGCGGCGCCCCACAGCGTCGCCCGGACGCCGATCGCGTCTGCGATCGGCCCGGCGAGCGCGTACCCGATCGGAACGAGACCGATCGAGCCGAGCGCGTCGTAGGAGTAGGCGCGCGAGAGCTTGTCGGGCGGGATCTCCTGCTGCATCGTCGTGTGCCAGAGCAGGCCGAAGATCTCGATCCCGACGCCCGCCAGGAAGGCGAGCGCCGCGATCGCCGGCAGGGCGAGCGGGAACCCGAGCGCGACGAGGGGCGACCGGCATCGCCAGGATCGCCGAGCGTGCGCGACGACGAGCATCCGCCGCGGGCGGAAGCGCAGCGCCGATCAGCCCGCCGACGACGAGCCCGGCCGCCTGGGCGGTGAGGATCGGCCCCAGGCCGTCGCGCCGCCGAGCTCCTCGTCGGCGACCACCGGGCCGAGCACGCTGAAGGCCCCGAACGTGACCATTCACAGAACGAGAACTGGAGCACGATCACCCAGAGCCACGTGCGGCACCGGAACTCGCGCCAGCCGACCGCCAGCTCGCGGAGGAAGCGAGGGCCTCGCGCGCGCCGATCGCGGGCAGCGCGCATCAACGCGACGAAGGTCGCGCCGAGCAGGTAGGTGCCGGCGTCGACGGCGAGCGCCCAGCCCGGAGCCGAACGGCGGCGACGAGGAATCCCGCCAAGCGCCGCGCCGCCGATCATCGCCGCGTTCATCGCGAGCGCGAGCAGGGCGTTCGCCTGCTGGAGGATCGGCGCCGGCACGGTCTGCGGGATCACGCCGGCGGACGCGGGGAAGAAGAACGCCGACGCGCTGCCGTTGACCGCCGCGAGCGCAGCGAGGTGCCAGATCTCGGCGTTGCCCGTGATCAGGAGCAGCGCGGCCGCGCGCCTGGGCGAGTGCCGCTGAGCGACGTCCGCGCCGACCATGACGCGGTTCCGCGGCAGCCGGTCGGCGAAGATCGCCGCCGACGAGCAGGAAGACGATCATGGGGATCTCGCGCGCGGCGAGGATCGAGCCCGAGGTCGGTCGTCGAGCCGGTCGAGGTCGAGGACGGCGAACGCGAGCGCGACCGGGGCGATCGCGCTGCCGACCAGGGAGACCGTGCGGCCGGCGAAAAGGAGCCGGAACTCGCGCTCGCGCAGCGGCGCGAGGCTCGCCCTCACAGGCGCTGCTGCTCCGCCCAGCGCGCCAGGCCCGCGTACGACTGCCAGAACGGCATCGCCCGCTCGTACGCCTCGGCGTCCGCCGGTGGCAGGTCCGCCTTCGCGGCGGCGACGAACTCGGCCTCGGTCGCGCCTTGTTCGACGCGCGCTGCCCATGCGGCGAGCCGCTCGCGCAGCTCGGAGAGGTGGCGCTCCACGTCCTCCGCGACGCCGAAGTGGATCAGCGCCAGTCGCCTGGGCGCGCGTCGCTCGACCTCGTCCAGCGTCCTACCCCAGCCCTCGACGTCGACGTCCGGCGGCGGCGTCGGCGGGAAGACGCTTCGCGCCGGCTGGATCCGCACCCCGGCCGCGTCGCCCGCGTAGAGGGTCTCGCCGTCGAAGTAGCAGACGTGATGCGAGGCGTGGCCCGGCGCCGGGAAGCACTCGAGCCCGAGCACGCTCTCGCCGACGATCCGCACGTTCGCCTCCGGGACAGGCGCGAGCTCGCCCCAGAGCGTGTCGAAGGCCTCGCCGTAGAGCCGCCGCGCGCTGCGCTCGAGCCGGCTCGGGTCGACGAGATGCGGCGCGCCGACCTCCGAGACCCAGACCGTCAGCCCGGGGTGCTCGCGAACGAGCGCGCCGGCGGCGCCTGCGTGGTCGAGGTGGATGTGCGAGAGGAGGAGGTGGCGGACGTCGCCGAGCTCGCAGCCGCGCTCGGCGAGCCCCGCCTTCAGCGCCGGGAGGCAGGAGGCCGGGCCGCAGTCGAAGAGGGTCAGACCCTCGGACGTGTCCAGAAGGTACGCCCCGATCGTCCGCGGCACGCCGAGGTGGAGCAGGTCGAGCGGCTCGCCTTGCAACAGACTGTTACTTGGCGTGGGCAGCTGCGGGGACGAGCGCGGCTTCGAGATCGGCAAGCAGGTCGTCTACCGACTCGATCCCGACCGAAAGCCGAATGAGGTTCCCGGGTGAGGCGAACGGCGCGTCCGAGGTCGAGGCGTGGGTCATCCGGGCCGGGTGCTCGATCAGGCTCTCGACCCCGCCGAGCGACTCGGCGAGCTGGAAGAGCTTGGTGCGTCCGACGAGCTCGACGGCCTCGTCCTCGGTCTCCGTCAGGAACGAGATCATCCCGCCGAAGTCACGCATCTGACGCTTCGCGATCTCGTGGCCTGGGTGCGACTCGAGCCCCGGATAGAGCACCTGGGTCACCGACGCCTGCTGCTCCAGCCAGCCCGCGATCGCGCGCGCGTTCTCGCAGTGCTTCCGCATCCGGAGGGCGAGCGTCTTCAGCCCGCGCAGGACGAGCCAGCAGTCGAACGGGCCGGGCACGGCGCCGAGCGACTTCTGGAGGAAGGTGAGCCGCTCCGCGATCGTGGGGTCGTTCGTGGCGACGAAGCCGCCGATCACGTCCGAGTGGCCGCCGAGGTACTTCGTCGTCGAGTGGAGCACCACGTCGGCGCCGAGGTCGAGCGGGTTCTGGAGGTAGGGCGTGGCGAAGGTGTTGTCGACGACGACGAGCGCGCCCGCCGCATGCGCGGCCTCCGCGGCGGCGCGGATGTCGACGACGCTCAGCATCGGATTCGACGGAGACTCGATCCAGACCATCCGCGTGTTCCCGTCGAGATGCTCGGCGAGGTTCGCGAACTCGGCGGCCGGGAGGTAGTCGAACAGGTAGCCCTTCGGCTCGTAGATCTGCGAGGTCATCCGGTAGACGCCGCCGTAGACGTCCGCGACGAGGACGACCCGCTCGCCCGGGTTGACGAGATGCATCAGCGTCGTCGTGGCACCGAGGCCGGACGAGAACGCGACCCCGTGCTCGGCGTTCTCGAGCGATGCGAGCGCCGTCTGGAGCGCCGTCCGCGTCGGGTTCGCGACCCGCGCGTAGTCGTAGCCCTTGTTCTCCCCGACCGCGTCCTGGACGAAGGTCGAGGTCTGGTAGATCGGGGTGATGATCGCCCCCGTCGCCGGGTCCGGCTCCTGGCCCTCGTGGATCGCGCGCGTCTCGAAGTCCATCTAGCGCGTGATCCTAGCCGCGCCCAACCAGGCTCCGAGCTCGGCAAGCGCCTCGTCCAGGCTGGAGGTGTCGCCCCACGCGCCGAGCAGCTCGAGCTCGCCCGTCTTCCGGTCGAAGCGGGGCTCGACGCGGCCCACGACGCGCTCGCCCACGAGCAGCGGCAGGACGTAGTAGCCGTACTCGCGCTTCGCCTTCGGCACGAACATCTCGAGCCGGTAGCGGAAGTCCCAGAGCGCCTCGGCCCGGTCGCGGTCGTAGACGAGCCGGTCGAAGGGGGAGAGGAGCACGGCACGATCCGGCACCGGCTCGTCGCTCGCATCCGGATGCGCCTCCCAGGCGCCCTTGACGAGCCGGACGCCCTGGGTGCGGAAGTGCCGCTCGGCGGAGATCCGGTCCGCCTCGCGCACCGACGCGGTCTCCGTCTCCGGATACCAGCGCTCTGCGAGATCCCAGACGCGCTCGCCGCCCTGTCGCCCGGCGACCGCGATCTGGCCGTAGAGGTGCATCGACATCAGCATCAACCCGACCCGCCGCGAGCCCCACCAGCGATGGTCGCGCTGCTCGCCGACTGCCCGATCCTCGAAGTCGCGCGAGAGCAGCGGCCCCTCCTGCTCGAGCCGGCGGACGATGTGTCGCCGAAACGAGCGGTTCTCGGTCAGGAACTCGCGCACCCACCGCTCGCGCTTGTAGTGGCGCGAGCGCTGCCAGGTTCGCATCCGGGTGCGGACGAGCGGGAGGTCCTCGATCGGATAGATGAACGCGTTCCACTCGAAGAGGAGGCGCTCCTCCCAGAGCAGCCGGTCGAGCTCGGCGCGGTCGTAGCTCTGGCCCGAGCCGGCTGAAGAGGACGAGGTGCTGCGGCGTTGCCACCGGAGCGACGACGTCGATCTGGAGGAAGCCGAGCCGCCGCACGGTCGAGAGCACGTCCGGTCGCGGAGCCGTCCAGCAGCTGCGCGCGCACCGCGATCCGCCGCGCCTCTTCGACGGAGACCTCCCTCACCGCCTCACCTCCTCGAGCCCGATCGTGCGGGCGAGCCGGTCGAGCGCCCGGTCGAGGGCGTCGTCGAGCGCGCCCGACCGGCGCACGCCCTCCTCAAGGTGCAAGGCCCTGACGACGAGGTGGCCGTCCGCCCGCTCCGACTTCAGGTCGACGCGCCCGACGATCCGGTCGCCGCGCAGGAACGGGAGCACGTAGTAGCCGTATCGCCGCTGCGGAGCCGGCTTGTAGACCTCGATCAGGTGGTCGAAGCCGAGGATCCTGCGCGCGAACGGCCGATCCCAGAGCAGGTTGTCGAACGGCGAGAGGAGCACCGCCGTCCTGGGTGGAGGCGGCTCGAGCTCGGTTTCCGCCGGCACGTAGACGGGCGCGCCCCCGTCGTCGACGTCGAGCTCGACGAGCCGGCCTTCGCCGACCAGCGTGTCGAGCGCAGCCCGGACGGTGCCGACGCCGCCACGCAGGCGCCAGTGCTCGACGATCCCCGCCGCGGTGAGTACCCCGCGGGCGTGGACGGCGCGGAGCGCGAGCTGCCGCAGGCGCTCGTCGGCGTTCGGCGCCGGGAGCGCCAGGATCTCGGACGGGATCACCCGCTCGGTCAGGTCGTAGAGCCGCTGGAACCCCTGCCGCCCCGCGACGGCCAGCGTGCCGTGGTTCCAGAGCCGATCGAGCGTCGCCTTCGCCGGCTTCCAGTTCCACATCCCGCCTCCGCCCTTCGGCGCCCCTTCGAAGTGGCGCGACGGGAGCGGGCCTCGCTCCTCGATCTCGGCGAGGATCTCCGCCGCGAGGCCGGGATGGGTCCGCTCGACGTCGCCGTACCAGCGCCGGCCCCCGTTTCGCATCGCCGGCGCGAAGAGCGGCCAGTCCTCGATCGGGAGCAGGCAGGCCTCGTGGGCCCAGTACTCGAAGATCCGGCCGCCACCGAGCAGCCTCGAGACGGCGTCGCGCGGGTAGTCGCCGACGCGCGAGGCGAGCACGATCCGATCGCTGCGCTCGACCGTCGAGATCGAGTCGAGCTGGACGCACGAGAGCCGCCCGATCGCTTCCTCGACCTCGACCGGGCGGGCGCGGCGATACCGAGAGCCGTACCCCTGGGCGGCGATCGCCAGCCGCCGGACCGCGGTCGCGCTCACCGTAGTCTTGGCGTTTCTCATGCGGCTGACTCTTCTCGCACTCGGGCTCACGATCCTGGTCGCGCTCGCGGTTGCGAGCGTCCTGCTCTTCATCCTCTACGACGACGACGAGGTGACCGCAGCCGATGCGGTGGTCGTGCTGGCCGGGAGCAGGTTCCGGCTGCCGGTGGGGCTCGACCTCGTCGAGCGCGGCGTCGCGCCCGTGCTCGTGATCTCCGACGGCCTCGACTCCCGCTCGCCGGAGAGCAGGCGAATCTGCCGCGAGCGGGCGCAGGTGCTCTGCCCGAAACCGGATCCGTACTCGACGCGGGGCGAGGCCAGGCTCGTGGCGAGGCTCGCGCGCGAGCGCGGCTGGGACTCGGTCGTGGTCGTCAGCTCCCGCTTCCACCTCTACCGGGCCCGGATGCTCTTCGAGCGGTGTTACGGCGGCAGGCTGGCGATGGTCGGCGCTCCGAGCCCCTGGTGGCGCCTGCCGGTCTCGATCGGCTCCGAGTGGGTCAAGCTGGGCTTCGCCGCCGCGAAGCGGGACTGTTGACACCGTTTCGCGAGTTCGTCCGGGAGCAGCTCCCTGACCCGCCTGCCCGGCTGCTCGAGGTCGGCTGCGGTCAGGGCGAGCTGACGACGATGCTCGCGGTCGCGGGCTACGACGTGTTGGGGATCGACCCGGCCGCGCCGCAGGGCGCGCTCTTCCGGCGGTTGACGCTCGAGGAGCTCGACGAGCCCGGCCCCTACGACGGTGTGATCGCCGCGCTGTCGCTGCACCACATCCGCGATCTCGACGCCGCCCTCGACAAGGTCGTCTCGCTGCTCCGACCGGACGGCCTGCTCGTCGTCGAGGAGTTCGCGTGGGACCGGCTCGACGAGCCGACGCTCCAGTGGTTCTACGAGCAGCGGCAGGCGCTCGCGGCAACCGGCCGGTCCGCGGCGCCCGCGTCGGTCGAGGCGCTGCGCGAGGAATGGGAGGCGGATCATCTGGGGCTGCACGGAGAGCAGGCGCTCAGGGTCGGGCTCGCGGACCGGTTCGAGGAGGAGGCCTTCGCGCGGACGCCGTTTCTCCACCGCTTGCTCGGCGGCGTCGCGACGGAGGTGCTCGAGCAGGCTCTGGTCGATGCCGGTGCGATTCGGCCGATCGGCTTCCGCTACGCCGGCCGGCCGCGTTCGGCGGCGTAGCTCAGGCAGGCGTTCGACCGGCGAGGATCTCGGCCAGCCGGGAGCCGTCGATGTTCCCGCCCGAGACGATGCAGACGATCCGCTGGCCTCGGGCGCCGTGCTTCAGCGCCGCGGCGACGGCCAGTGCGCCGGCTCCCTCGGCGACGACTCGAGCCCGCTCGGCGAGCAACCGGACGGCCGCGGCCGTTTCGTCCAGGGAGGCGACGTACGAGCCTGCAAGCAGCGGTCGCGCCCGCTCCCACATCGGCGCGAGCAGGCTCTTGCTGCCTGCTCCGTCGACGAACGAGGGACGGAAGTCGATCGCTGTGTCGCTTCCTGCGAGTGCCGCGGCGAGCGGCGCACCCGTCTCGGGCTCGACCGCGTACACCCGCGTTCCGGGGCTGACAGCGGCCAGGGCACTCGCGATCCCGGTGAAAAGCCCGCCGCCGCCCCACGGCACGAGTACGACGTTCGCGTCCGGGAGGTCCTCGGCGAGCTCGAGGCCGACCGTGCCGTTCCCTGCCATCACTCGAACGTCCTGAACCGGATGCACGAAGAGCCCGTCGATCCCCTCGAACCGTGACTCGAGGATCGTCTGCCACCAGCGCTCGTAGGGCACCTTGACGATCTGCCCGCCGAGCCGCTCGATCGCCGCGAGCTTCGTCGCCGGCGCGTGCTCGGGGACGACGATCGTCGCCGGCACGCCGAGCTCGCGCGCGGCCCAGGCGACACCCTGCGCCATGTTGCCGGCGCTGGCCGTCACGACTCCGCCCGCCGTGTCCGCGGGCGCCGCCTGCCGGATCGCGTTCGCCGCGCCGCGGATCTTGAACGAGCCGATCGGCTGCAGGCACTCCAGCTTCAGCCAGATCTCGGCCGCCGCCTCGGGCGCGTCGAGGCGGACGAGCGGCGTGCGCACCGCGGCGCCGCGAATCGTCTCCCGGGCGCGCTCGATCTCGGCCAGCTCGATCAGAACTCGACCTCGGTACCGACGCCCTGCTCGCGGGCGCGCGCGACCACGAGCTCTGCGGCCGCGAGATCCTCGACGGCGAGACCGAGCGAATTGAAGATCGTCAGCTCGCCGTCGCCGGTTCGGCCGGGATGCGCGCCGATCAGGACCTCGCCGAGCTCGGCGAGGATGTGCTCGGGCCCGATCGCGCCTTCCTCGAGGGCCGTGCGGTACTCGCCCGACTCGTTCACCGTGGACTCGCGCCGGTCGACGAAGAGCGAACCTGCGGCGATCGTCTCGGTGTCCAGCTCCCGCGCCCACGGGACGCTCGAGCCGACGGCGTTCACGTGTGTACCGGCCTTCAGCCAGTCGAGCGAGATGACGGGCTCGCCCGAGTTCGTACACGTGCAGACGACGTCCGCGTCGCGCACGAGCTCCTCCGGGCTGCCGCCGGAGCTGCGGCTCCAGGCACGGATCTCAGCGTCTCCGAGCACCGCGCGCATCGCCACCTCGTGCGATCTGCCCTGGACTCCGGTGCCAATGATCGCGACCTTGCGCGCGTTCGGCCGGGCGAGCGCGCGGGTGGCGACGGCCGAGACCGCCGCGGTCCGGATCGCGGTGATCGGCGAGGCGTTCAGGAGCGCGGCCAGCTCGCCCGTCTGACCGTCGTGGAGCAGCACCGCGCCCTGGTGGGCGTCGAGGCCGCGCGCCGGGTTGTCCGGGGTGACCATGATCTCCTTCAGCGAGTAGGCCGCTCGCTCGCCGCCGCGGTGGGCGGGCATGAATCCCATGAACCCGGCCGCGTCCGGCGGCTTCAGCACGAAGCGGAGCGGCTGGTAGAGCTCGCCGCGCGCGAGGGAGGCGAGCACGTCGGCCATCGCCTCGATGCAGGCGTCCATGGTCAGGAGCCGCTCGACCTCCTCCGTGTTGAGCACGAGCAGCGTCATGCGAAAAGCGCCCCGATCGCCTCGACCTCGTCCGCGTCGAGCCGCAGCTCGAGCGCGTCGAGCGCGGGCTGGAGCTGCTCGGGGCCGCGCGGTCCGAGCACGACGGCGGTGACGTGCGGCCGGCCGAGGAGCCAGGCGAGCGCGAGCGTCGCAGGCGACGTCCCGCGGTCGTGCGCACGCGCCTCGAACGCCTCGAGAGCGTCGAACGTTCGGTCGCTTCGCAGGTGCTCGTAGGCCTCGGGCCGCAGGGTCATCCGCGAGCCGGCGGGCGGCTCCTCGCCGCGCCGGTACTTGCCCGTGAGCCAACCGCCCGCGAGCGGGCCGAACGGCGTGTAGCCGAGACCCTCGCGGCTGCAGACCGGGATGACGCCGGCCTCGTCCTCGCGATCGAGCAGCGAATAGGAGTTCTGCACCCAGGCGGGGCGCGCCTCCTCGACCCAGGCCACGTCCACGTTGCTGCCCCCCCAGGCGCCGATCGTGCCCTCGCGCTGGAGCTCGTCGAACGCCGCCGAGGTCTCCTCGAGCGGGGTCGCCGGATCCATCGCGTGGGGGAGGTAAAGATCAATACGGTCGACGCCGAGCCGTTCCAGGCTCGCCCGGATCTGCCGGCGGATCCGCTTCCGCGAGAGCCCGCTGTCGGCGTCCTCGGTCGTCGCGTAGAAGGTCTTCGTCGTCAGCACCGGCCGGACTCCCCGGGAGCGGATCCACCTGCCGACGAAGGTCTCGCTGCGCCCGCCGCCGTAGGCATCCGCGGTGTCGAAGGTGGTGATCCCGGCCGCCCAGGCAGCGTCCATGATCGCACCGGCCTGCTCCTCGGTCTCGCCCTGCCCGTAGAACGCCGGTGCCGAGCCGACGCCGCCGAAGTTGCCGCAGCCGAGGATGAGGCGCGAGACCTCGATCCCACTTCGCCCGAGGGCGCGCTGCTCCATCGGACGATCTTCGCACGCAGCCGCGTGGGCGAGGCCTATCGTTGAGCGCTCATGCGCTCGGTCAGGCACGACCTCGTCCGCTTCGTCGACAGCTATGCCAGCCTGCTCGTGCTGCTGCTGGCGAACTTCTTCCTGCTCGAGCTCGTCGACGACCCGCGCTGGGGGGCGCTCGGGAGCACAGTCCTGGCCGCGCTCGCGCTCGTCGTCGCGATCAGCGATCCGGCGTCCGGACACACCCTTCAGCGGCGCCACTGGATCTCGATCGGCGCGTGCGTCGCGCTGGCCCCGATCGTCCTCTTCGTCAACTCGGAGTCGATCGTGGCGCTGACGTATCTCCTGCCGGTGGTGCTGCTCGTGACTGCCACCTTGCCGATCACGCTCAGGCGCGTGCTCGCCCATAAGCGCATCACCCACGAAACCGTGCTCGGCGCGCTCTGCACGTACGTGCTCCTCGGACTCCTCTTCGCCTTCGTCTACCTCGCGGTCAGCGACCTCCGGAACGCGTCGTTCTTCGTCCAAGAAGGGCCGCACTCCCAGTCCGAATACCTCTACTTCAGCTTCGTCACCCTGACGACGCTCGGCTTCGGCGATCTCTCGCCCGCGGTCGGCCTGCCGCAGGCGCTGACCGTGCTCGAGGCGCTGCTTGGCCAGATATTCCTCGTCACGCTCGTCGCCCGGCTCGTGACGCTCTGGGTGCGACAGGCCGCGGACGACGCCGCCTGACCGGAAGCGCGAGCTCAGGCGCGGCCCAGGAAGCGCTCGAAGCGCTCTGCGAGCCGGTCGCGATCGGGCCGGAGCCCGAGCACTCGGGGGACGGAGATCGGTCGGGCGTGGAAGCCCTTCAGCAAATCGAGCATCGGTCCGTCGTCCTCGTCCAGCAGGCGCCGTGAGATCCGAACCGTGTAGTCGGCGTCGATCCCGACGAGGTGCTGATCGAACGCTCGGTGATGGATCGAGCACAGGCTGAGTCCGTTGCTCACGGTCGCCTCCCCACCTTCCTCGAGATCGCCGAGGATGTGGGCCGCGTCGAGCAGTCGCGTCTCCTTGAGCCGGCAAACAGCGCACTGGTCCCGGTAGGCCGGCAGGACGCGGCCGCGGAACCGCGCCTGGTGGACGCGAACGTTCGTCTCGCGCACGACGTAGCGACGCTCGATCGGGTCGTCGATCACCATCGGTTCCTGGTCGTCCAGCGGCCCCCGCATCACGCCCGGTTGGACGAGAACCTCGAGCGCCGCGGCGTCGTCGGCAACGACGTAGCAGGGGAAGACCGGCCGGTAGCGCCCGACACGGGTCGCAACGAAGTGGACGATCGGCGTCCCGAGCTCGAACGCGGCGCGCATCGCCCTGTTGTCGCGATGACCCGGATCGGTGCCCCGGTAGGCATAGATGACGCCATCCGGAGTCTCGCGGTCGTCGTAGGGGCCGTTGACCGAGGTCTGGATCGAGAGTGCGGCCGGGCCGCGCTGGGCGGCGGCGCGGAAGATCCCTTGCTGGCGGTTGAGGAATGGAACCCGTTGCCCGCGAAAGGCGAAGCCGCGGTCGAGGCCGCCCACGTAGGGCACGTCGTCTCCAAACTGGGCGCAGAGGACCGCGAGCGAGTTGAAACAGGAGCTCCGCAGTCCCTCGTCGCGCACCCGGCGATTCTCTCGCATCACGCCGGTGGCGCCGAATGCGACGCGCTCAGCTTGCCTGCTTGAGCTGCTCCTCGACCTTGCGGTAGGCGCGTGAGTCGGCCGGAAGCTTGTCGAGCGCGGCGTGGAGGAATCCCTCCGCCTCTTCGCTGCGGCCGTGGCTCTTGTGGATGAAGCCGAGGTTCGCGATCACGTGCCCCTCGTGCTCGTCGTCCCCGAGCTGGCGCAGGACGACGAGCGCCTGCTCGAAGTGCTGAACCGCGGCGTCGACCCCGTCGGTGTGGACGACGGCGAGCGCGAGGTTGTTCAGGGTCAGCGCTTCGGTGCGCTCGTCGCCGAGGTCGCGGACGATCGCGAGCGCGGCGCGGTGCTGCGCAGCGGCGCGCTCGTGGTCGCCTTCCCGGCGGAGCTGAGCGCCGAGCGTGTTGAGCCGGTTCGCCTGGTTCGCCGGATCGGGCGTGACCCGCGCCGGGGTGCGGGCGGAACGCTGTGAGAGCTCTTGAGCGCGCGCCTGCACGGCGGCGTGGGTCTGGGTGCCGAGCTTCTGGAGCGTGCTCGCGGAGCGCCGGTACGCAGCGGCTGCTGCGGCGGCTCCGGCTGTCCAGGCCTTGGCGCCGTCGCTGCGGCCTCGTGCGGCGACGCTTCCGAGCCTCCCTGACAGCTCGAGTCTGTCGACCCGGGCTCGCAGCGAACCGCCGAGCGAGCCGATCCGTCCGGCGGCCTTCCGGAAGTGGTGGACTGCCTGCCCGCGCCCGAGCCAGAGCACGACGGCGACGACGCTGCCGAGCGCCAGCAACACCATCGTGGCGGTGAGGACGAAGCCTCCGAGACCGAGAGCGGCCATGAGGCCGCCGAAGAGCAGCCACAGGCCGGCGAAGGCGCGCACGCGCTGCCCCCACATCGTGTCCAGCTGATCCCGCAGTCCGAGCATGCGTCACCTCCCTCGTGAACCGCTGCCCTTCGCGGCGTGCAAGACCATTCCTGCCGCGGGCCGGTCGAGACCGCACCTCGGTCTCAGTTGCGTTGCCCTTGCGCGGACAGGCTTTGCACCGGTGGCCTGGCGCACGCCACAGACTGCGCGCGGACGTTCAGTACGAGGAGGAGCGCCGCGAAAGGTTAGGTTCGAGCCGCCGATGTGGACGACCACCACCCGGATGACGCTCTTCGCGCTGCTGATTGCGCTTGCGGCTTGCGTCGCCGTAAGCTCCGCTCAGGCTTCTTCGGGGGTGCGCTACGGGATCCAGGACGATGCCTGGTTGGAGTTCGGCCCGGGGACCCTCGACCAGCGCCTGCGGACGCTGAAGCGACTCGGCGTGCCGTTCGTCCGCTTCACGGTGCGGTGGAACCAGGTTGCGCCGCGACGGCCGAAGGATGCGACGTCGCCGCGCGATCGCGCGTACGACTGGCGCAGGGCCGATCGGGTCTTGCGTGGGCTTCGCCGCCACGGTCTGACGCCCGTGCTCACTCTCGTCGGGACGCCGGCGTGGGCGAACGGGGGGCGCGCTCCCAGCTACGCCCCGCCGCGGCCGCGAGACTTCCGCCGCTTCGCGACCGCCGCCGCCCGTCGTTATCCCTGGGTTCAGTACTGGCTGATCTGGAACGAGCCGAACAAGCGCCTCTGGCTCAGGCCGACGAAGGCGTCGATCTACGTTCGGCACCTGCTCAACCCCGGGTACGAGGGAATCCATGCCGTGCTTCCGCGCGCGCGCGTCGGCGGCGGCGCGACCGGGCCGAAGGCCGCGGCGGGCGGCGTCTCACCCGTCACCTGGGTGCGTGCGATGTGGGCCGCCGGCGCGAAGCTCGATGCGTACGCTCACCACCCGTACCCGTCCACCCCCTCCGAGACGCCGTCGAGCGGCGGCTGCAAGAACTGCCCGTGGATCACGATGGCGACGCTCCCGAAGCTCCTGATCCTCGTCAAGCGCTACTTCGGGTCGAAGCCGATCTGGCTGACCGAATACGGCTACCAGACGAACCCGCCCGACACGTTCCTGGGCGTGACGCTGAAGCGGCAGGCGACGAACCTCAGCCTCGCCGCGATGCGGGCGTGGCGGCTGCCGCGGGTGACGATGCTGATCCAGTACCTCTATCGCGACGAGCCCATCCTCAGCCGCTTCCAGACCGGCCTCGTGTTCGTCGATAACCGATGGAAACCGTCGCTGCAGGCGTTCAGGCTGCCGTTCGCGCAGATGGGGCGGCGCGGGTTGCAGGCGATCGTTTGGGGCCAGATCCGCGACGGGGGACCGGGGCGGGAGCGCTATCGGCTCGAGGTGCTTCGCAAGAACACGTGGAAGCCGGTCGGCCGCGCCCGGCTGACGAACGACGAGGGCGTCTTCATGCGGACGATTCGGGTCAAGCGCGGCGCGCTCTTCCGGATCTGGTCGCCCGGGCAGCGGCGGTTCAGCCAGCAGCTGCGGATTCGGTGATCGCGGAGGAGAGGAGGTTCCGGTGATGCGGCCCTCGTGGGCATGCGATCAGGGCCCCGATCATCCGAGATGCAGCAGTCAAGAGGGCCCCTGTCCGAGGCCCTCTTGACACCGTCGCTGGTGCTGTCGCTGCTAGCTGCAGCCGGTATTCGTGCCGCAGTCGCGGCAGGTGTAGCACGAGCCCGTTCGCACCATCCGGCCGCCGCAGCGGGCGCACTCGACCGCGTCCTCCCAGGCGTTGAAGAGCGCCGTCTGGCCGGGCGGCGGCGCGTCGTACTCGACCGCCTGCTGGCCCTGGAGGGCGCTATAGGCCTGCGCGAGCCGCGCCTTCACCTCCGGCGAGAGGATCCCCGCCTCCTCCTGCTGGTCGGTCGTGAGGAACTTCTTCCCCATCCAGCGGAAGATGTAGTCGACGATCGACTTGGCGACGCGGATGTCGGCGTCGTTCGTGAGCCCGGACGGCTCGAAGCGCATGTGGCTGAACTTCGAGACGTACACCTCGAGCGGGACGCCGTACTGGAGCCCGAGCGAGACCGAGATCATGAACGAGTTCATCAGGCCGGCGAGGGTCGTCCCCTCCTTGGCGATGTCGACGAAGATGTCGCCGGGGGTGCCGTCCTCGAAGAGGCCGACGTGGATGTAGCCCTCGTACTCGCCGACCTTGAACTTGCGGCCGACCTCGACCCGGTCGTCGGGGAGCCGGCGCCGCTTCGGCTGCGCGACGACGGGCGCGAGAGCGAGCGGGGAGAGCGTCACGGCGCCGCTCTCGTCCTTCTGCCCGGAGAGCGGCTGCGCGACCTTGCAGTTGTCGCGGTAGATCGCGATCGCCTTGACTCCGAGCTGCCACGCCTCGATCAGGAGCTGGGAGACGTCCTCGACGGTCGCCTCCTCGGGCAGGTTCACCGTCTTCGAGATCGCGCCGGAGATGAACGGCTGGACCGCGCCCATCATCTTCACGTGGCCCATGTAGTGGATCGCGCGGTCGCCGATCGCGCAGTCGAAGACCGGGAAGTGCTCGGACTTGACGCTGGGGGCGCCGACGACCGTGTTCCGCTCGTCGATGTAGGCGACGATCTCGTCGACCTCGCGCGGCGCGTAGCCGAGCTTCTCGAGCGCCATCGGCACCGTCTTGTTCACGATCGTGATCTCGCCGCCGCCGACGAGCTTCTTCGACTTGACGAGCGAGAAGTCGGGCTCCACCCCGGTCGTGTCGCAGTCCATCATGAAGCTGATCGTCCCGGTGGGCGCGAGGACGGTCGCCTGCGCGTTGCGATAGCCGTGCACCTCGCCGAGGTCGAGCGCGTCGTCCCACGACTGGCGCGCCGCCGACAGCAGGTCCTCCGGCACCGAGTCGGTGTGCTGGATGTTCCCGACCGCAGCGCGGTGCTTCGCGATCACGCCGATCATCGCCGCGGCGTTCGGCCGGTAGCCCTCGTAGGGGCCCATCCGGTGCGCGACCTCGGCCGACTTGCGGTACGCGCGACCCGTCATCAGGCCCGTGATCGCGGCCGCGTAGGCGCGTCCCTCGTCGGAGTCGTACGGGAGCCCCCGCGCCATCAGGAGCGCGCCGAGGTTCGCGTAGCCGAGCCCGAGCTGGCGGTAGGCCTTCGCGTTCGCGTCGATCTCCGGGGTGGGGTAGGACGAGTAGCCGACGCAGATCTCCTGCGCCAGGAACATCGTGTCGACCGCGTGCGAGAACGCCTGCACGTCGAACTCGCCGTCCTCGCGCCTGAACTTCATCAGGTTCAGGGAGGAGAGGTTGCAGGCCGAGTCGTCGATGTGCATGTACTCGGAGCACGGGTTGGAGGCGTTGATCCGGCCGGTGTTCGGGCAGGTGTGCCACGCGTTGATCGTCGTGTCGTACTGGACGCCCGGGTCGGCGCACTGCCAGGCCGCCTCGGCGATCTGGAGCATCAGCTTGCGCGCGTCGGTCGTCTCGACGACCGAGCCGTCCGTGCGCGCGGTGAGGTTCCACTCCTTGCCCTCGACGACCGCCTCCATGAAGGAGTCGGTGACGCGGACCGAGTTGTTCGCGTTCTGGTACTGGATCGAGGCCCAGTCGGCCGAGTCGAGCGACATGTCGTAGCCCGCCTGCTCGAGGACGCGGGCCTTCCGCTCCTCCTTGGCCTTGCACCAGACGAACTCCTCGATGTCCGGGTGGTCGACGTCGAGCACGACCATCTTCGCCGCGCGCCGCGTCTTGCCGCCGGACTTGATCGTGCCGGCCGACGCGTCGGCGCCGCGCATGAACGAGACCGGCCCCGAGGCGTAGCCGCCCTTCGAGAGCTGCTCCTTCGAGCTCCGGAGCTTCGAGAGGTTCAGGCCCGAGCCGGAGCCGCCGCGGAAGATCACGCCCTCGCGCCGGATCCAGTCGAGGATCGACTCCATCGAGTCGTCGATCGAAAGGATGAAGCAAGCCGAGCACTGCGGCTTCTCCTCGAAGCCGACGTTGAACCAGACCGGCGAGTTGAACGACGCGAGCTGGTTGACGAGGATCGCCTTCAGCTCCGCCTCGAACGTCTCGGCCTCCTCGTCCGATGCGAAGTAGCCGCCGAGCCGGCCCCAGCCGCCGATCGTGTCCACGATCCGGCCGATCATCTGCTTCACGCTGCGCTCGCGCTCGGGTGAGCTGAGCCGCCCGCGGAAGTACTTCTGCGCGACGATGTTCGTCGCGGTCTGCGACCAGAACTTCGGGAACTCCACGTTGCGCTGCTCGAAGGCGGGCCCGTCCTTGCCGGGGATCACCGCGTCGCGCTGCTCCCAGTCGATCTCGTCGAACGGATCGCGGCCGGGGATCGTGAAGTACCGCCCCGGCGCGACGCTCGCCGACTCGGTGACGACCACGTTCTTGTACTCATGCTCTTGGCCGCTCGTCACGCTCTGCGCTGCCTCGCTCTGATCTCTCTCGTCCTGCACGTCCCTGGCGGTCGCCATGTTTCCTCCCAAGCCGGTCCTACGACATATCCAAAAATCCGTGCGGCCGACCCGTTTGGAACCGCGGCTCCGGGGCTGCCGAGCGGATCGCGCACGTTAGAGAGAGCGTCGGACGGAACTCCCAGTTTGTGCTCGCGAAAAATCCTGCAAATTGCGGAAAAAGGTACCGCCCATGATACCGGATTCGTCCCGGCCGACCGGCGCCCGCCAGAGGCGGATCAGAGGCCGGGCGGCGGAACGCGGCGCGCCTGGAGGCGCCGGGTCAGGTAACCGGCCGAGCCGGCGGCGACGAGCAGGAGCGCGAGCCCGCCGAGGACGAGAAGCGGCACCGGCACCGAGTCGGCGCTCGCGGTGTCGAGCGGGGCCCCGGCCTCTGCGCCGCCGTCGTCTCCCGGCTTGACGGTGGGCTCGGTGGGCGGATCGTCCGTCCCCTTCGAGGTGCCGCCGCCGCCCGAGGTGGTCTCGGCAGGCTGCTCCTCCGCGGGCGTCTCCTCGCCCGGCGTCGGATCGGTGGTCGCCGGCGGGGCAGGCTTGTTGTTCAGCCTGAACTGGAGCGCGCGCGTGATGTCGTCCTTGGCGCTCGAGTAGTCGCGGACGTCGCGCGGCAGGATCTCGATCGCGTCGTCGTAGCAGTGGGGCGGGTAGGTGCCGTCGACGCGTCCGTCGGCATACCAGTCGTCGATCACCTTCTTGCCGCACGACTCGGCCGCGGCGGCCGGGCCGGCCGCGAGCAACGCGAGCAGCACGGGCGCAAGGAGCGCCACGGCCAGGGCGGCACGGCGAAACGGCGTGAGGTCTCTGGCGGGAATCGTCAAGTGTGGAGCTTCCTGCGGGGGTAACCCGACGGCTCGAGTATGGGGAGTCTCTCGGACGGGCTTGTGCGTGCGATGAGCCTTGGGTAAACGGTTTGTAAGCCCCGGCGGGTGCGCGAAGACCCCGCCGGGCACCATGCTAGCTTGGCCCCGATGCGCGGAGCCCCGGAACGCGCGGCCGAGCCGGGGGCTTCGACGGGCTGGGCGTTGCTCCTCTCTGGGCTCCTCTGCGGGCTCCTCACGGCGGGGCTCTTCGCAGGTGGCTCGTTCTGGGTGAGCGCGGCTGCGCTGCTCGCCGCCGCGGGCGCGCTCGTGCTGGGTCTGCTCGGCCGGATCCCGCTCTCGAGCGCCGGCGTTCCGCTCGTCGCCGCCCTCGTCGGGCTCGCGGCGTGGAGCGGGATCTCGATCGCCTGGTCGGTGGCGCCCGACCGCTCCTGGGACGACCTGAACCGCGGCCTCGTCTACGCCGCCTTCGCCGTGCTCGGCGTCGCCGCCGGATCGACTGGCCCGCGCGCCGCCCGGCTGGTCGCGCTCGCTCTCGCCGGCGCGCTCGGAGCGGCGGTGCTCTGGGCGCTCGCCGGCAAGGTGATCCCGGCGCTCTTCCCGGACGGCGGCCGCGCGGCCCGCCTGCGCGACCCGATCGGCTACTGGAACGCCCTCGCTCTCGCGGCGAACGCGCTGCTCGTGCTCGGGCTCTGGCTCGCGTCGCGGCCGCTCGGCCGCGGCCCGAGGCTCGCCGGGATCGTGCTCGCCTACGCGGCCGTGGTGGCGACCCTCCTCGCCGTCTCGCGGGCAGGCCTCCTCGCGGCGATCGTCGGCGTCGCGCTCTGGCTCGCTCTCTCGGACGAGCGCGTCGAGCGGGCGTTGCTCGCCCTCGCGGCGCTCGTTCCGGCGGTCGCCGTCTCCGCCTGGGCCTTCACGCGTCCCGCGCTCGTCGAGGACGGGCAGTTGCGGGCCGACCGCGTCGCCGACGGCGCCTGGCTCGGGCTGCTGCTCGTCGCCGGAGCCGTCGCGGCGGCACTGGCTGCGACCCGGCTCGAACGGCTACGACTGACCGCGGCGCGCCGGCGGCAGAACCGGCCGCCTCCTCGCGCTCGGCGCGGTCGCCACCCTGGTGCTCGCTGGCGCCGCGGTGGCGCTCGTGGCCGACCCGGCCGAGGGCGGCTCGAGCGTGCAGTCGCCGGCCCGCCTCGGCGACGCGAGCCTGAACAACCGCTGGCGCTGGTGGAGCGAGGCGTGGGAGCTCTTCGCCGACCGACCGCTGCAGGGCAGCGGCGCGGGCAGCTTCGAGGTCGCGCATCGCCGTCTCCAGGACGCCTTCGTGCCTGCCGCCCAGCCGCACGACGTGCCGCTCCAGTTCCTCGCGGGGACCGGGATCCTCGGCCTCCTGCTCTTCGCGGCAGTGGTCGCCGCGGGCGCCGCCGCCGCCGTTGGAGCGCTGCGCCGATCCGGCGGCGAGGAACGCGCAGCGGCCGCCGCGCTGACCGTCGTCACGGCCGTCTATCTCCTGCACGCGCTCGTCGACTACAGCTGGGACTTCCTCGCCGTGACGGCGCCCGCGCTCGTCGCGGCCGGGGCTCTGACCGCCGTCGCACGGCCCGCGCCGGCCGTTCGCCGGCAGCCACTCGCGGCGCTCGCCGTCGCAGCCGTCGGGATCGCGTGCGTCGCCTCGCTCGCGTCGCCCTGGCTCGCCGAGCGGAACGTCCGGCAGGTGAACCGCGAGCTCGACGCCGGCAACCCCGAGGCTGCGACGGCCGCAGCCAGGCGAGCTCGCACCCTGAACCCGCTCTCGATCGAGCCGTCGCTCAAGCTCGCCGGCGTGGAGACGCGGCGCGGTCGCGCGCGGGCCGCTCGGGAGGCATACGCGCAGGCGATCCGGACGCAGCCCGAGAACCCGGACACCTGGTACGCGCTCGGCAGCTACGAGTTTGCGATCGGAGACCTCTGCAACGCCTACGTTCGCCTGAACGAGGCGTACACGCTCGATCCGGCCTCGCGGCGCTGGACGGATGGTGGCCCGCTCGACCTCGCCCGAGCCCACGTCAACGCGGGACGCTGCTGAGCTACTCGCCGACGACGACGGCGACGTGCGCGCCGAGGAGCTCGGCCGGCCTGAGCCCGTCGAGCGGCCCGACGATCTTCAACCGCAAGTCCTTGGCGAGGCGTCCGGCCTCCGGCGCGTAGCCCTTCCGGTACATGACGACGCTGCGGGTGTAGTCGCTGCGCGGCGCGTTGCCGACGCCGCCGATCGTGTAGCCGCGCAGGCGCGTGCGCTCGGCCGTCGCCGCGGCGGCGCCCGTCCGGCCGCTCCCGTTCAGCACGATGACGGAGACCTGGGAGCGCGCCAGCCTGGGGGCGCCGGCGGCCGGCGCCGGGCGCCGCTTGGTCTGGACCGCGAGCTCCTTCGCCTCCGCCGTCTGGGTCACCCGCTGCGCGACGGGCTCCGCGAGCAGGGAGATCCCGAGGACGAGCAGGAGGACGAGCTCGATCGCGGCGATCGCCGAGGCGACGAGGGTCGCGGTTCGCCAGGGCGAGCGGAACTCGGGGATCTGGGCGAGGGAGTGCTCCACGGCCGCACCTTGTTCGCTCCCGGCTCGCCCGCTCCTTCCCGAGTGGCGGGCTACGAGCCCGAGTGAGAGTCCCAGGTCGCGCGCAGGCCGTCGGCGAGCAAGGTCTCCGGCCGCCACTCGAGCTCCCGCTCGACTCGGGAGGCATCGAGCACGCTGCGCCGAGCGTCGCCAGGCCGCGGGTCACGATGTGTCGGCTTCGACTCGACCCCGGCGACCTCCGCGCAGAGGGCGTGCAGCTCGTTCACGCTCGTCTCCGTGGTCGTGCCGACGTTGTAGACGCCGCCGCTTCCGGCCGCCGCCAGCGCCGCCCGGACGACGTCGCCCACGAAGACGTAGTCGCGGGTCTGCTCGCCGTCGCCGAAGACGAACATCTCCTCGCCGCGCCTCAGCCGCTCCATGAAGATCGAGACGACGCCGCCCTCGAGCTCGGGCGACTGGCGCGGGCCGTAGACGTTCGCGAAGCGCAGCACGGTGTGGCTCGCGCCGTGGATCCGGTTCCAGCCGAAGAGGTACTCCTCCGCGCAGAGCTTGGCGATCCCGTAGGCCGAGACGGGCCGCCGCGGCGTCTCCTCGTTCGCCGGCTCCTCGACTTCGCCGTAGATCGCGCCTCCTGTGGAGGAGAACACGACCTCTGCGCCGCAGGCGCGCGCCGCCTCGAGGGTGTTGACGGTGCCGACGACGTTCACCTCGGCGTCGAACCCGGGCTTCTGCATCGAGGTCCCCACGTCGGCCTGGGCCGCCAGGTGGAAGACGACGTCGGCGGTGAACGAGTAGGGCCGGCGGATGTCGTGGACGACGAGCTCGGCCGCCTCGGGCACCCACTCGCGGCGCCCGGAGGAGAAGTCGTCGACGACCACGACCTCGTCGCCGCGCGCGAGCAGCGCGTCGACGACGTGCGAGCCGATGAACCCGGCTCCTCCCGTGACGACCGCCCGCATCGCCGTATCCTAGGCAGCCGATGTTCGTGACGTTCGAAGGGCTCGACGGCTCCGGCAAGACGACCCAGGTCGAGCTCCTGCGGGCGCGCCTCGAGGCCGACGGTCGCGAGGTCGTGACCGCGCGCGAGCCGGGCGGCACCGAGCTCGGGGAGCAGCTCCGCGATCTCGTCCTCCACGGCGGCGAGATGACCCCGTGGGCCGAGGCGCTCCTCTACGCGGCTGCCCGCGCCGAGCTCGTGGCCGAGGTCGTCGCGCCGGCGCTCGAACGGGATGCGGACGTGATCCTCGACCGCTACCTCGACAGCTCGGTCGTCTACCAGGGGGTGGGTCGCGGGCTCGGCTTCGACGAGGTGCTGGAGCTCAACCTGCTCGCGGTGGGCGGCCTCCTGCCCGACCGGACGTTCGTGCTCGCGCTCGACCCGGCGACCTCGGGCTCGCGCGTCGGCGGCCGGCCCGACCGGATCGAGCGCGCGGCCGAGAGCTTCCACGCGAGCGTCGCGGAGGGCTACGAGCGGCTGGGAGCGCTCTATCCGGAGCGGATCGTCGTCCTCGACGGAAGCCTCGCCCCCGACGAGCTCGGCGAGCGGGTTCTCGAGGAGCTGAGCCGAGATGGCGTTCGACGTTCTCGCTGAGCAGCCGGAGGCGAAGCGCCTGCTCGACGCGGCGCTGGCCGGCGGACCGGCGCACGCATATCTCCTGCATGGCCCGCCGGGGGTCGGCAAGCGCCGCGCCGCCTTCGGCTTCGCGGCCTCGATCCTCGGCGAGGAGACGCGGGTCGCCCACGGCACCCACCCGGACCTCTACCTGCTCGAGCCGCTCGGCGAGATGATCCGGATCGACGAGATCAGAGGGCTGCGGCACGACCTGCACATGCGTCCGTACGAGGCGCAGCACCGCGTCTACGTGATCGCCGGCGCGCACCTGCTGAACGAGGACGCGGCCGACGCGCTGCTCAAGGACCTCGAGGAGCCGCCCGCGTACGCGGTGATCCTGCTCGTCGCGGACGAGCTCGGGCCGCTTCCGGAGACGATCCGCTCGCGCTGCCAGCTCGTTCCCTTCCGCCGGCTCCCGGAACGGGCGCTCCGCGAGTACCTCGAGGAGCGCGCACCTGGGCTCGACGAGGCGCAGCGGCGGGCGCTCGCCCGGGTCGCGGCCGGGAGGCTCGACCGGGCCGACCGGCTGCTCGACCCCGAGGCGGCAGAGAGGCGCGACGAGCTCCTCCGCGTCGCCCGAGGCCCGTATGCCGACCCGGAGTTCGAGCCTGCCGACGCCGCAGCGACGTTGCTCGAAGCGGCGCGCGGCCGCGGGCTCGCGGCCGGGGAGCGGTCGGACGCCGAGCTCGAGGGGCTCGACCTGAGCGCGCGCGAGGCCGAGCAGCGGAGCAAGCGCGCGCAGCGCGGCGCCGAGCGGGAAGAGCTGCTCGCCTCGCTCGAGGAGCTCGCCTCCTGGTACCGCGACCTCGTCGTCGTCTCCGCAGGAGCCGAGAGCGCGGTCGTGCACGCGGACCGGTTGGAGCTCCTGCGCGAGGACGCGACGCGCGCCCGCGCGCTCGACGCCGAGGTCGCCGCCGAGGCCGTCCGAGACCTCTGGCGCGCGCTCGAGGAATTCCAACTCGGCCCGGCGCTCGCGCTCGAGGCGCTCTTCGTCCGGCTGCGCCGTGCGTTCGCCGGCTCGCCGGTGGCGTGACGGAGCCTCGTCCGCGACCCGCCTCGACGGCCCGCCCTCGCTAGACTGAGCGACCCCCGCCGACGTAGCTCAGCTGGTAGAGCACTTCACTCGTAATGAAGGGGTCCGCGGTTCGAGTCCGCGCGTCGGCTTCAGAGATTTGCAGGGGTTTCTCACCTCTCGTGGGCGCGCAGTCGGTGCCTTCTCGCCGTCTTCGACGAACACTCCGCCTGATTGGCCGTTCGTTTGCACGCGTCCGGAGGATCGTCTAGGGTCTCGCGTGTTGCCGCGCCGTCGAAGGCGCGACACGGAGGCATCGGCGCCTCGAGAGCTCTTGGCTCTCGGGCGCTTTTTTCGTGGACCGAGGAGGAGGAATGGTGAAGGTGGAGGCTGTCGTGATTCGCGAGCGGGTGGAGACCGTGATGGATGCGGTGACGGAGCAGACGGGGCACGTGGGAGTCACGGTGATCGAGGCGGTCGGTCACGGTCGCCAGCCTGGAATCACGCACGAGTATCGGGGCCGGGTGTTCGAGTCGAGGTTCCTGCCGAAGGCGCACCTGATGTTCGTCGTCCCCGACGAGCTCGCCGACGACGTTGTCGCGGCGGTCGCCGACGCGGCCCGGAGCGGGCACGAGTCGGGCGACGGGATCTGCTGGACGACCCCGATCCTCCGCGTCACCCACAACCGAACCGGCAAGCGGCTCGAGGAGGTCGAGGCGTCATGACGACCAAGGAGCTCGCCATTGCGACGAGCACGATCTGGGTCGTGCTCGCCGCCGTCCTGGTGATGTTCATGCAGGCCGGGTTCGCCTTCCTCGAGGCCGGGCTGACCCGGATGAAGAACGTCGGCCACATCGCGGCGAAGAACGTGCTCGTGCTCGCGCTCGCCTCGGTCGTCTACTACCTCGTCGGGTTCGGGATCGCGTTCGGGGACGGCGGCAACGGCCTCTGGGGCGGTTCCGGCTTCGTGCCCTCCGTGGACGAGCTCCTCGCGGTCGGCTCGGCGCCGTTCAGCTGGTTCGCGGCGATTCCGGCGGCAGCGGGGTACCTGTTCGAGGTCGTCTTCGCGGCCGTCTCGCTCGCGATCGTCTGGGGAGCGATGGCCGAACGGACGCGGCTCTGGGTCTACTTCGCATTCGGCGCGGTCTTCACGCTGATCTACTCGCTCGTCTCGCACTGGATCTGGAGCCCGGACGGCTGGCTCTTCGCGAAGGGGATGCAGGACTTCGCGGGCTCGACGGTCGTTCACTACCAGGGCGCACTCGCCGGGCTCGCGGGCGCGATCCTGCTCGGGCCGAGGATCGGCAAGTTCGGCGCGGACAAGCTGCCGAACGCGATTCCGGGGCACAACATGGCGTTCACGACGCTCGGCGTGATCATCCTCTGGTTCGGCTGGTTCGGCTTCAACGCGGGTTCCACGCTCTCGGTCGACTTCGGGGGCGTCGGCTTCTTCGCCTACGTCGCCCTGAACACGAATCTCGCGGCGGCCTCGGGCGTGCTCGGCGCAGTGTTCACGTCGTGGCTCGTGATCAAGAAGCCCGACCTCTCGATGATGCTGAACGGCGCGATCGCCGCGCTCGTCGCGATCACCGCGGCCTGCGCGTTCGTCGCGCCGTGGGGGGCGATCCTGATCGGCTTCGTCGCCGGCGTGATCGTCGTGTTCGGCATCCTCCTCGTCGAGCGGATCGGCCTCGACGATCCGGTCGGGGCGATCGCGGCGCACGGCATGTCGGGCGTCTGGGGCACGCTCGCGCTCGGGTTCCTGACCGTGCCGTCACTCGCGGAGAGGTTGGACACGGGAAGCGGCGGCCTCTTCTACGGGGGCGGGCTGCACCAGCTCGGCGTCCAGGCTCTCGGCCTTGCGGCCGTGGGCGCATTCACGTTCAGCGCGTCGTTCCTCGTCCTCTTTGCCTTCAAGAAGACGATCGGGATCCGCACCGACGCCGAGGACGAGCACGCCGGCCTGGACATCTCCGAGCACGGGATGTGGGGGTACCCCGAGTTCTACATTCCGGTGCCCGGCGGCTATGGAACGGACGAGCACCTGCAGCCGGCGCAGCACCCGGCGCGACCCGCCGCGGTTCTGCGTGTGCGAGCCGAGAGCTAGGACCGAGAAGGGCCGGGGGCGCGCGTCGCCCCCGGCTCACGTCGGGCGGGCCGGGCTCTACGACCCTGCCTACGAGCACGATGCCTGCGGCGTCGCCTTCGTCGCGCGGCTCGGCGGCGAGGCCACGCACGAGACCGTCGTGCGAGCGCTCTCCGCGCTCGCGAGACTCGCCCATCGCGGCGCCGCCGGCGCCGATGCCGACACCGGCGACGGCGCCGGGATCCTCGTCGGCTCTCCCGACGCGTTTCTCCGTGCCGTCTCCCCGGCGGCTCTGCCGGAGGCGGGCGGCTACGGCGTCGGAGGTGCTCTTCCTCCCGCAGGAAGAGCAGCGCGCTGCCGAGTTGGAGCGGCTCGTCGCCTCGACCGTCGAGGCCGAGGGGCAAGCGGTGCTCGGCTGGCGCGATGTTCCCGTCGACGCGGCACACGTCGGCTCCGTCGCCGGCGCCTGCGCGCCGCGGGTGCGCCACGTGTTCGTGGCCGCGGCGCCGGAGTTGCGTCACGACCAGGACGCCTTCGAGCGGAAGCTCTACGTCATCCGCCGGACGATCGAGCTCGCGGCCGGACCAGACCTCTCGATTCCCAGCTTCTCCTCGCGCACGCTGGTCTACAAGGGGATGCTCAACGCCCTGCAGCTCTCGCGCTACTACCCCGACCTCGTCGACCCGCGGCTGCAGACGATCGTCGCCTTGGTCCACTCGCGCTACTCGACGAATACGTTCCCGAGCTGGGAGCTGGCACATCCCTACCGGCTGCTCGCGCACAACGGGGAGATCAACACCCTGCGCGGCAACGTCAACTGGATGAAGGCACGCGAGTCGCAGCTCGCCTCGGGTCTCTTCGGCGAAGACCTCGCCAAGGTCCTGCCGGTCGTGCGCGCGGGCGGCTCGGATTCCGCGACCTTCGACAACGTCCTCGAGCTGCTGGTGCTGGCGGGGCGCTCGCTCCCGCACGCAGTCATGATGATGGTGCCGGAGGCGTACGAGGGCCGCGCCGACCTCCCACCCGAGCTGACGGGCTTCGACGCCTACCACGGTTGCCTGATGGAGCCGTGGGACGGTCCCTCGCTGCGCTCGCCTTCACAGATGGTCGCCTCGTCGGCGCGACCCTCGACCGAAACGGCCTGCGACCCGGCCGCTGGTTCGAGACGAAGGATGGCTGGGTCGTGCTCGCTTCCGAGACCGGGGTGCTCGACGAAAAGGCGGCGAACGTCCTCCGCAAGGGTCGGCTTCAGCCCGGGAAGCTCTTCGTCGTCGACCTTGAGCAGGGCCGGGTTCTCGAGGACGCGGCCGTCAAGCGACAGGTCGCGAGCGGGCGGCCCTATGGCGAGTGGTACGAGCGCGAGGTCGTCCGGCTGTCCGATCTCCCGACCCCGCCGGCACCCCAGGTCGTGTCGACGGAGTCGCTGCGCAGGCTCCAGCTCCTCTTCGGCTACACGCAGGACGACATGAAGGTGATGCTGCAGCCGCTTGCCCAGAACGGCGAAGAGGCTGTCGGGTCGATGGGAAACGACACGCCGCTCGCGGTGCTCTCCGAGCGGCAGCCGCTCCTCTACTCGTACTTCAAGCAGCTGTTCGCGCAGGTGACGAACCCGCCGATCGACTCGATTCGCGAAGCCGTCGTGATGAGCGTCCGCACCAGTGTGGGCTCCGAGCGAAACCTGCTCGACGAGACGCCGGAGCACGCGCGCCAGCTCGTGATCGACAGGCCGATCCTGCTCGACGGGGAAGGGCTTCGAATCGCTGCGCCAGGTTCGACTCGGAGGTCTTCCGGGCGCGGACGATCGACGTCACGTGGCCGGTCTCCGAGGGCCCCACCGGGCTCGAGGATTCCGTCGCGCGCGTCTGCGCGGAGGCGGACGCAGCTCTCGCGGCGGGAGTCAACATCCTGGTGCTCTCCGACCGCGGCGTCTCGGCCGAGCGCGCTCCGATTCCGTCGCTGCTCGCCGTGGCCGGGGTTCAACCACCATCTCGTCCGCGAGGGGACGCGCCTCCAGACAGGTCTGGTGGTCGAGTCGGGGGAGCCGCGGAGCGTGGAAAGCGTGGCCGTCCTGGTCGGCTACCGGGGCCGCGGCCGTCAATCCCTACGTCATGCTCGCCACGCTCGCCGAGCTGGTCGAGGAGGGGTGGATCGAACTGACGGCCGAGGAGGCGCAGCAGCGAGCGGTGAAGGCGCTCGCGAAGGGACTTCTGAAGGCGATCTCGAAGCTCGGGATCTCCACGATTCCGTCCTACTGCGGCGCGCAGAGCTTCGAGGCGGTCGGCCTCGCACCTGAGCTCGTCGAGCGGCATTTCACCGGCACGGCCTCGCGGATCGGCGGCATCGGCCTGCGGAGTCTCGCCGAACATGCGCTCGAGCGCCACGCGCGCGCCTATCCGGGCACACGTGAGGAACTGCTCCCGGTCGCAGGGCTCTACGCCTGGCGACGCGAGGGCGAGCATCACCAGTGGAACCCCGAGACGATCGCCCTCCTCCAGCACTCGGTCCGACAAGAGTCGTGGGAGACCTACGAGCAGTACTCCCGCGCCGCCAACGACGAAGGCTCCCGCCGCTCGACGCTGCGCGGCCTGATGCGGTTCCGCTTCCCGGAGGGCGGCGCCGTGCCGCTCGACGAGGTTTGAACCGGCCGCGGAGATCGTGAAGCGTTTCTCGACCGGCGCGATGTCGCTCGGCTCGCTCTCGCGGGAGGCGCACGAGACGCTGGCGGTCGCCATGAACCGGATCGGCGGCCGCTCGAACACCGGGGAAGGGGGCGAGGATCCCGAGCGCGACCGCGACGAGCGCCGCTCGAAGATCAAGCAGGTCGCATCGGGCCGCTTCGGCGTCAACATCGACTACCTGACGAACGCGGACGAGCTGCAGATCAAGATGGCGCAGGGAGCGAAGGGCGAGGGAGGCCAGTTACCCGGTCTACAAGGTTGACGGCTACATCGCTGGTGTCCGGCTGACGACGCCGGGCGTGGGCCTGATCGACGCCGCCCCCGCACCACGACATCTACTCGATCGAGGATCTCAAGCAGCTGATCTACGACCTCCGCTGCAGCAACTCCTCGGCGCGGATCTCGGTGAAGCTCGTCGCCGAGGTCGGGGTCGGAACCGTCGCAGCCGGGGTGGCGAAGGCGGGTGCCGACCACGTGCTGATCTCGGGCCACGACGGCGGCACCGGCGCCTCACCGGCGTCCCGCATCTTCCACGCGGGGATCCCGTGGGAGATCGGGCTGGCGGAGACGCAGCAGACCCTCGTGCTGAACGATCTCCGGGTCGCGCATCTGGGTGCAGACGGACGGCCAGCTGAAGACGGGCCGCGACGTCGTGGTCGCGGCGCTGCTCGGCGCCGACGACGGGCTTCGCGTACGGCGCCGTTGACGCCGACCGGCTGCGTGACGATGCCGGCCTGCCATCTGAACACCTGGTCCGGTCGGGATCGCGACCCAGGATCCCGAGCCTCGAAAGCGATTCCGGGCGAGCCCGAGCACGTCGTCAACCTGCTCTTCTTCGTGGCCGAGGAGGCTCGCGGGCTGATGGCAAGGTCGGCGTGCGCCGGTTCGAGGAGCTCGTGGGCCGGGTTGACCTGCTGGAGGGAGACGGTGCGATCGAGGGTTGGCGGAAGCGCGGGATCGATCTCTCGAATGCCTCGACCGGCCCGGGGTGCAGCGCGACGCCGCCTCGCCGCATGCGTGCGCAGGTCTCGCCGCTCGGCGACGCGCTCGACTGGCAGCTCGTCGAACGGCTTGGCTCGCGCTCGAGCACGGACTCCGGTCAGGGTGAGTTTCCGATCCGGGTCATCGACCGCAGTTCGGCGGCATCCTTTCGCACCAGCTCACGAAGGCGCACGGAGCCGAGGGCCTGCCACCGGGGACGATCCGGTTCGGCTTCCACGGCTCCGCGGGCCAGTCGTTCGGCGCCTGGTTCTGGTCGAGGCGTCGAGCTGACGCTCGTCGGCGAGGCGAACGATTACGTCGGCAAGGGCCTGTCGGGCGGGGTCCTGGCCGTCCGGCCGCCGGACGAATCGAGCTTCCCGGCCGAGCAGAACGTGATCGTCGGCAACGTCGTGCTCTGCGAGGCGACGGCCGGCCTCGCGTTCTTCCGCGGCGTCGCCGGCGAGCGCTTCGCCGTCCGCAACTCGGGCGCCCTGGCCGTCGTCGAGGCGGTGGGCGATCACGGCTGCGAGTACATGACCGGCGGTTGCGTGATCGTGCTCGGTCGAAGGGCCGCAACTTCGCCGCCGGAATGGCGGCCGGCGTCGCGTACGTCCTCGACGAGGACGGTGCGCTTCAGCGGGCGCTGCAATCCGGAGCTCGTTGGTTGAGCCGCTCGAGCCGGACGACCGGGCGGCGCTACACGGTCGGTGCGTGGAGCACGGCGCGCGCACGGCGTCGCCGGTGGCTGTGCGTGTCCTCGCCGAGTGGGGAGGAGCCTCGTGCGGCGCTTTCTGCAGTCAAGGTGCTGCCACACGACTACAAGCGCGCGCTCGCCGAGGGCGACGCAGTCCACTACCGGAATCACGCGCGCCTCGAGCCGGCGGCACGGGCTTCGTGACGACCGAGACGGAGGCCGCGCGATGGGAAGGTCGGCGGGGTCCTGTAGCATGACCGCGAGGAGGCTCCCGAGCGCGCGCCCGCCGAGCGCGTGGGTGACCACCGGTGAGTTCGTCGGGACGCTTCCGCTCGTGGGGCTCCGGGATAGGGCGGCCCGTTGTATGGGGAATGCGGGGTCCCGTTCCGACCACCACGGCTGACCCTCGGCAACCTCATCCGGGAGTGGAACGACCTCGTCGTATCGAGACCGCTGGCAGGGTGATTGTCCAGCTGCACAGGACGAACAACTTTCCCGAGCTCACCGGCCGGCTATGCCCTGCCCCTTGCGAGGCGGCCTGCGTGCTGGAGATCGACGCGGAACGCCGTCACGATCAAGCAGATCGAGGCCGCGATCGTCGATCGGGCCTGGGAGGAGGGTCTGATCGGCCCGCAGCCGCCGGAAACCCGCACCGGGCGCACGGTCGCGGTCATCGGTTCCGGCCCCGCGGGCCTCGCGTGTGCCCAGCAGCTGAACCGCCGCGGTCACTCTGTGACCGTCTTCGAGCGAGACGAGGCAGGCGGCGGCCTCGTCCGGTTCGGTGTGCCGGACTTCAAGATCGAGAAGGAGGTTGTCGAGCGCAGGCTCGAGCAGCTCGCGGCCGAGGGCGTCGAGCTCCGATTCGGCGTCGACGTGGGACAACCGTCGACGCGGCCGAGGCGTGGTCCCGCCACGACGCCGTGGTCGTCGCGATCGGCTCGCGCGTCCCGCGATCCTCGCCGGGCTGGGAGCTCGACGGCGTCCATTTCGCGCTCGAGTACCTCTACCAGCGGCAACCGCTCGGTGAGCGGCGGCCCCCCGCCCGAC
>CAWEPD010000013.1:0-514732 GCA_963810875.1 uncultured Gaiellaceae bacterium
CCGCTGCCGTCGTCACGACGATCGCTCCGATCACCTCCGGGTAGCGTTCCCAGGCGCTGAGAGGACGGCTCTCGGCGGCCTGGTCAGGATGCGGAAAATCGCGTCCTCGGCCACGGTGCCCGAGTCGGGATAGAGCAAGCTCGTCGAGACGGTCGGGGTCAGCCAGACGTGATTGAGCAGGAAGTCGACGACGAATCCGAGGAGGGCGGCGGCGCCCAGCGCTCCCGCAAAGGTCGCGAGGCGCTCTCGACGCACCTGCGCCGCGACCGTGAGTGCGAAGATCAGCGAGACGAGCACGAAAGCGACGTTGTTCGAGAGGTAGGCGAAGACCACGGTCAGCGCGTAGCTCAGGAGCTGCACGAATCCGGGCGAGCGACGAAAGACAGTGAACGCCGCTGCAGAGAGGCAGACCGCGAACAGCCCGAGCGCATCAACGCGGCCGAACGAGCCGATGAAGACGAAGGCCTGGTGTGCGGCGAACACGTAGCAGACGCAAGCCACGGCCACCACCAGGGCCGCCAAGCGGTAGCGGTCGCGGAACTGGGGAAACGCCCCCGCCCATCCCAGCGCTACGAGGACGAGGAGCAGGGAGAGCCCGACTAGGACGCGCGAGATCTCCCGGGCCGCGTCGATGCGATCCTCGGGATCGACATGCGCGAGCCGAGCGCCGTACAGGCCGTAGAAGACGGGAAGCGTCAGACTGCCGAGTGTCCAGGGCGTGCCGTCGCTCAGGACGCCGTAGCTCGGAACGCGGGTGTCATAGGCCGTCCACGCCAGCGTGAGCGAGTTCGTCTCGTCGCCCGTGTTGCCGTTGCCGTCGTCGACGACGACCGCGACCGAGTAGCTGCCAACGACGAGTGTGGCCAGCACCGCAGCGAGCCCGACGAGCGCGAGGAGCCCGAACGGGCGGCGACGAGGCCGTGCTCTCCCTTCCCTAGAGTCGGGTGAAGGCAGAGCGGGGGCCGACACCGGCAGAGCCTACAGGCGCCAATATGGTTCCCCGATGCACGCGATCCCGTTCAACCGGCCGCATCTGACCGGCAACGAGCTCGACTACATCAGAGAGGCGGTTGCGAACCTGCACCTCTCCGGGAACGGGCCGTTCACAAAGCGGTGCGGCGACTGGATCTGCGAGCGGACAGGCGCCGGCGCCGCCCTGCTCACGCACTCTGCACGGCGGCGCTCGAGATGGCCGTGGCGCTGCTCGACCTCGGGCCGGGCGACGAGGTGATCATGCCGTCGTTCACGTTCGTCTCGACCGCGAACGCCGTTCGCGCTGCGCGGCGCGACGCCGGTCTTCGTCGACGTCCGCGAGGACACGCTGAACCTCGACGAGACGCTGGTCGAGGCCGCGATCACCGGCCGCACGAAGGCGATCGTGCCCGTGCACTACGCCGGCGTCGGCTGCGAGATGGACGCGCTGGTCGAGCTCGCCGAGCGCGCACGGCCTGGCTGGTGATCGAGGACGCCGCCCAGGGCATCATGGCGAGCTGGACCGCGGCCGGCCGCTCGGCAGCATTCGGCGCACTCGGCAGCGCTCAGCTTCCACGAGACGAAGAACGTCATCTGCGGCGAGGGCGGCGCGCTGCTCGTCAACGACGCCGAGCTCGTCGAGCGCGCCGAGATCCTGCAGGAGAAGGGCACCGACCGGCAGCCGCTTCTTCCGCGGCCAGGTCGACAAGTACACCTGGGTCGACGTCGGCTCCTCGTACCTGCCGAGCGAGATCAACGCCGCCTTCCTCTGGGCGCAGCTCGAGCAGGCCGACGCGATCACCGCCGCGCGGCTCGCGGATCTGGGCGGCCTACCACGAGGCCTTCGAGCCGAGCTCGAGGTCGACGGGCTCCTGCGCCGGCCGATCGTTCCGGACGCTGCACCCACAACGCGCACATGTACTACCTCCTGCTGCGCCGACCTCGAGGCGCGCGACGGCGTTCATCGCGCGCCTCGCCGAAGGCGGCGTCCACGGCGTCTTCCACTACGTCCCGCTGCACGCCTCGCTGGCGGGTGGCCGCTACAGCCGAGCCGGGTCGGCGCTCACGCGGACGGACGAGGTGAGCGACCGCCTCGTGCGCCTGCCCCTCTGGATCGGGATGGGCGAGCAGGAACTCGAATGCGTCATCGAGGCGGTGTTCGGAGCGTTGTCATCTGGCCGCCAGATTTGAGCTAAGCCGCCCGAGAGGCCCGTTATAGTCGGACGCGCCCTCGACCTGGAGCCCGAACCACATGCCTGCCGATCCATCCTTCCTCTCGGAGATCGTCCGCTCGAACATCGCGGTGCATACGAAGATGGCCGACGCGTACCAGCGTGAGGAGCCCCACTACCGCGTCGAGAACCAGGCCAAGGTTCGAGCGAACCTGCTGCGACTCACCGAACTGACGGGGACCGGGCGGATGCTCGACATCGGCTGCGGCGCCGGCTTCGTCATCGATCGAGTCCGAGACCTTTTCGACGAGGTACACGGTCTGGACGCGACGCGGGCGATGCTCGATTTGGTCGACACGAGCAGCGGCAACATCACCCTGCACGAAGGCATCGCGGAAGCGCTGCCGTTCGAGGACTCAACGTTCGATCTCGTGACGGCGTACTCCGTTCTCCACCACCTCGCCGATCACCGCCCCGTGCTCGCCGAAGCGGCCCGTGTCCTGCGCCCGGGCGGGTACCTCTACGTCGATCTGGAGCCGAATCGCGCCTTCTGGCGTGCAATCGACGAGGTCGAGCGAACGTCTGCCGACCAGCTCGGAGTCCTCGACGAGATCGTCTCGCGCGAGATACGTGCAGTGCTCCACATCGAGGAGGACGTCCAAGCGCGCTTCGCAATCGAACCGGACGTTTTCCGCTCGGCGGAGCACATCAAGTCGGAGTTCGGCGGATTCGAGCCGGCGCAGTTCGAGAGCGACGCGCTCGAGGCCGGGTTCTCTTCCTGCGCGACGAGCCACGAGTGGTTCCTCGGCCAGGGAGTCGTGATCCACGGGGAGTCGGCAGAGGCGGCGTTGCTCGTCGAGTACGCATCTCCGCCGGCTCTTGCCGGTGAGCGCGCCCCTCTTCAAGTACCTCCGCTTCGAGGCGATCCGATGACCGGCGGCGCGAACACCCAGCGAGCGGCTGATCCGGCGATCCTGGAGCAGATCCGAAACCGCGGCTTCGCGATCGTTCCCGGCATCTTGGATTCCCGGACGGTCGAGGTCATGAAGCGTGAACTGCTCCGCGCAGCCGAGGAGGATCTAGCCGCGTGGGAAGGCCGCGAGTACCCGGACGCCTGGATGGTTCACAACCTGATGGTCAGGCATCCCGTCTTCGCCGCGTTTCTCGAGAACCCGGTGCTCCACGCGTACCTCTCGCCGCTGCTCGGAGACACGTGCATTGTGTACGCCTACACCTCGTCGAGCATGCCGCCGTCGGGCGCGAACTTCTCGCATCGCGTGCACATCGACTCCCCACGTCTCGTACCCGGGTACTGGACGAATGTCGGCGTGATGGTCGCACTCGACGACTACTCGACCGCGAACGGGGCTACGCGTTTCTTGCCAGGCTCGTTCGAACGCGCCGACCCTCCGTCCGTCGAGGAGTTCCTCGAACAGAGCGAGGAGGTCTTTCCAAAGGCGGGCGAGGGAGTCGTCTTCAACGCCAGGACGTGGCACATGGGCGGCATGAATACCACCGACCTCGCCCGGCATGCGATCACGCTGAACGTCTGTCGGTCGTATATGCGCCAGCGCTTCGACTATCCGCGACTCGTCGGAGACGAGACGCTCGCGCATGTGGGCGAGGTTGGCCGCCGGTTCCTCGGCTTCAACGTCCGCATGCCGGCGACTCTCGACGAGTACTACCTTCCCGAGGCTCAGCGGCTCTATAAAGCGGGCCAGGGCTAGCGGCCGTGCAGGAGCCGCCCAGCGTCTCCGTCGTCATCCCGGTCTACCGTAACGAGCGCTTCCTCGACGAACTTGCGCGCCGACTCGTGGAAACGTTCACCGCGCTCGGTAGATCGTTCGAGATCATCTTCGTCGACGACGGGAGCACCGATCGCTCCTGGGAAGTGATCGAGGAGCTCGGCGGTCGGTATCCCGAGGTCGTCGGGCTTCGGCTCAGCCGCAATTTCGGCCAGCATCCGGCGATCTCGGCCGGCTTCGAGCGCGCACGGGGGGAGAACACCGTGCTGATGGATGCCGACCTCCAGGACGCCCCGGAGGAGCTTCCGCGGCTTCTCGAGGCGCTCGACGCCGGTGTCGACGTCGTCTACACGACGATTGTCGATGAGGGTGGTTCGAATCAGTCCCGACTCAGCTCGGCGCTCTTCCACTTCTCGTTCGCTCGGGTCGCGAACGTCGCCGTTCCCCCGTCGATCGGCACCTACCGAGCGTTCAACCGGGTGTTCCGAGAGGCGCTGATGAGCTACCCGGAGCGGCGGGCGCTCTATGGCCCACTGATGCTCTACATAGGGTTCAAGACCGCTTTCGTCCCCGTCCACCGGCAGGCCCGTCCGGGAGGGGGAAGCAGCTACGGCTTTCTGAAGCGCATGTCCCTCGCTGTAGACACGCTCGTCTCGTACACGAACGTGCCGCTACGGCTGCTCGTTGTGATCGGTTCGGCGATCACGGTCCTGAGCACGGCGTATCTCGTGGTTCTCGTGATCGACTACGCCGTTCGCGGCTCCGTCTTTGCGGATGGCGTCACCCTCTTGCTCGGAGTGACGTTGCTCTTCATGGGCACCGTTCTCGCCAGTCTCGGCGTCCTCGGCACGTACGTTTTCCGAGTCTTTCAGGAGGTACTCGGGCGACCCCGCTATCTGATCTCGGAGCGAACTGACTCTCACCCGCTCGAGCCAGGGGGGAGCACCGACCGCCCGTAATCGACGGAAGTTCTTCCGAGCGAGTCGGCGCTCAGCCGAAGAGCAGCGGCACGAGGAAGCCGAGGCCGACCGCGACGAGCCCGATGCCGGCGTACCCGCCGACGCTCCGGAACCGGCGCTCACCGTCCTCGCCGATCCGCAGCCAGCGCCAGAACGCCGGCAGGCGGAACCGGAGGAGGAGGAGCGCGAGCAGGCCGGCGCACGCGAGCAGCGCCGGGAGAAGCCAGCGGGCGATCCCGGACGAGTCGTCCTGGGTCGGCGCCTGCGCCTGGGTCTTCGGCTGCGCAGGAGCACGAGCCGCCGGCGGGGTCACGACGACGCTGCGCTTGGCGCTCTGCTTCGCGGGCGGGGGCGCGGCCTTCTTCGCACCCGCTTTCGCGCGCGGGGCGAGCGCCGCCGCCGGTGGCACCAGGAGCTTCACCCCGGCCGGATGACGCTGCGCCCAGGCCTTGTACGAGACGCCACGGATCCGGAGCCAGGCCTCGAGCTCGAGCGCGTTCGTGAAGAGCCCGTCGCCCCAGACGAGCGCGCCGTTGCGACCGGGAGGAGGCTGCTGCGTCTGGACGCCACGGGGGTAGAACGCGAGCACGCCGGCCGCGACGAGGACGCCCAGGGCGAGCCCCCAGGGCAGGGCAACGCTCCACGGAATGCGGCCTCCGGGCGGGAGTTGAGCTTGATGAGATTGCGTGGACAAGGTTCCTCGCATCATGGCATTCCCGTTCTGGATTGCAAGACGGAATCATGGTCGGCCGCGCGGCTGAGCAGTGCCCCCGGCAGAGACTCGGACAGCTCGTCGCTCACGAGCTCGGCGAGCGAGCGCACGCAGGCGCCGTCGAACCGGCTGCCGACGCCCTCGAGCATCTCCGCGAGCGCCTGCTCGTCCGGAATGCCCTCGCGGTCGGGCCGTGAGCCCGTCAGCGTCTCGAAGGCGTCGGCGACGGCGATGATCCTCGCCTCCAGCGGGATCTCGCTCGCTCCGAGGCCGTCCGGGACGCCCGTGCCGTCGCAGCGCTCGCGCTGGTGGAAGACCCAGGCCGCCTCCTCGTCGAAGCCCGCCGCCACGAGGATCTCGCGACCGGCCTCGAGGTGACGGAGGTCGTCCTCCTCGCCCGCGTCGGGATCGCCGATCTTGCCGACGTCGTGCAGCAGCGCTGCCACGCGCAGCTGCTCGAGGTGGTGGCCGCCGAGGCCGAGCCGGCTGCCGATCGCGGCGGCGAGGTCGGCCACGTTCTCGGAGTGACCGAGCGCGTCCGGGTCGCGCGCGTCGACCGTGCGGGCGAGCACCGCTGCCAGCGCCCGTTGCTCGGGCGGGTAGTCGCAGGCCGGCTCGACCGTCGTCTCAGCCGGCTTGAGCCCCGGGTGAAACGGGATGATGCCCAAGGTCGACCGTTTCGCCTCGTACAGTGCGAGGTCGGCCTGTCGGACGAGAACGTGCCGATGCTCGGTGCCCCGGCTCTCCGTGACCCCGACGCTGAGCGCCCTCTTGCCAGAGCGGGTCTTCGTCGTCCGGATGATCCTGTGCGCGATGTCGATCGCGTGCAGGTTGCGGCCGCCGGGCAGGAGGGCCATGAACTCGTCGCCGCCGGTGCGGTAGACGGTGCCCGACGAGCCGACGGCCGTCTCGACGGCGTGCGCGAGCCGCACGATGTAGGCGTCGCCCGCCTGATGGCCCTGGGTGTCGTTGATCCCCTTCAGGCCGTCGAGGTCGATCGCCATCAGGCTGAACGACGAGCCGGAGGCGTTCCGCCGCTTGATCTCGGCCGCGAGGTCGTCGTGAAAGGCGCGGCGGTTCGAGAGGCGGGTCAGGCTGTCCGTACGGGCCTCGTTCGAGAGCCGCGCCAACTCGTGGTCGCTCTCGCGTCGATCGGGCGGCGTGCGCCTCGTCATCAGGTCGATCGCTCGCCGCGCCAGCGCGGTGATGCCGGCCAGCGCTGCGAGCGCCACAGCGAGGAACGCGCCGTAGTCGCTCGTCGTTCGAGGTCCGCGCAGCTCCGAGGCCGCGGCCTCCGCGCTCCACGCGACAAGTGCCTCGACGACGCCGACCGCAGCGGCCAGCGCGACCACCACGACTGCCGCCGAGGCGAGCAGCCTGACGATCTGGCGAGCCCCCGTCAACGGCGCGCCCTACGCGCGGTCACTTCCAGGAGGGGCGGAATACGGCTCACGTGCCGGATCCTCGCCGGACGCAAGGCACTTGACTCATCGCCCGGAAGGTGGTTCAGCGGCCCGCTTCACCCCCGCCGCGCCGCCGCGTGCGGAGCCCGATCACGGTCGCTTGCTCTGCTTCCCACCTTCCGGCACGCGCGGCCCTTCGGCACCGGACCGCTGCAGCTGCTCGGCCGCCGCGGCGACGTCGTTCGCGATCCCGGCGAGCCTGCGCGCGAGCTCGCCCACTCTCAGCTGAAGGGCCATCGTCTCGCCTGCCGCCGTCTCGAGGGCCCGCACCACGCTGCCGAGGTCATGCTTGTCCGAGCCGGGGCGCGGCGGCGGGGGCTCGACGCGCGAGAACGCGGCGGGCGGCTCGTACACGACGGGCTCGGCGCGTACGGGCTCGGGCTCCGAGACAGTTGGGGGCGGCTCGACGGTCGCCGCCGGCTCCGGCCGTTCGAAGGGGGCGAGCTCGAAAGCGGGCGGCTCGGCTTGCTGCGCCTCGAAGGCGGCCGGCGGCTCCGGCGCCACGTCCTCCTCGGAGCTCGCGGCTCCCTGCCCCTCCGGCGGGCGGTCGACCTGGCCGTCGTCGAGGTTGCTGCCCGAGAGCAGCTCGCTTCGGAGACCGGCATCCAGGGCCGTCTTCGGGATCACGACGACGACCGTGTCGTCGCCGATCACCGCCCGGAGCGCGGCCAGCCGTTCCTCCGTCGGCTCTGCGACGGCGACGACCACGCGTCCGTCCTTGACGCGAGTCGGCAGGGCCTCGAGGCTCTGGGCCTGCTCGCGCGTCAGCCGCGCCAGAGCCTCGACGTCGAAGAAGATCGAGGCGCGGTCGACGTACCCGAGCGCCCACTGCTCGGCCAGCAGCTTCGCGACGACGTCTTCGGTCACCCAGCCCCTGAGCACGACGACCTCGCCGAGCCGCCTGCCCGTCGTCTTGCCTTCCCGGAGCCCCTCCTCGAGCTGTGCCTCGGTGATGTGGCCGGCGCCGGTGAGCAGGCTTCCGAGCGGCCGCCGCGCCGAGCCGGTGTCCGGCACGATCACGTCGGCGCCCGAGATTTCGTCCTCGGCCTCGTCGAGCGGGCCGGGCGCCGGATCGTAGTCGCTGATCGCCTCGGCCATTCCTCGCTCAATGTCGGCGTTTCGGGCGCTTTTCTTGAGCCGCGCGAGGAAGCTCTAGAGAGAGATGTCGAATCGATGCTCAAGTTGCGACTCCCGATTGCCGACAGGGATCGTGAGATGACGCATGCGGCGTTGAAGCACAGCGAGAACGGCGGCCAAGAGGTCGCGTCGGTCCCTGAGCGCCAAGCACTCGGGACGATGCTGATCGAGCGGGACTTCCTCACGGACGCCCAGCTCGCAGAGGCTCTCGAAGAGGGCGCTGCCAAGGGCGAGCGTCTCGGTGAGGTCGTCGTCCGGCGCGGTTGGATCGGAGAGGACGACCTCGCGAAGGTCCTGGCCGAGCAGTGGAAGCTCGGGTACCTCGACCGGACCTCGATCTGGTTCGACGGGAAGGCCCTGGCCCGGATCACGCGCGAGGATGCGCAGCGGCTCGAGGCGCTTCCGACGAGCGTGCAGGAGGGCCGGGTCGTGATCGCGCTTGCCGAGCCCACCGAGCAGAGGCTGAATGCGTTGAACGAGATCATGGGCGAGGAGGCCGTCTTCGTGGTCGTCGCCAAGTCCGCGCTCGACGCAGGGCTGAAGAGCGACCTGCTCACGAAGAGCGCAAGTATTTCCGTCCATCCTGAGGAGGAGCCTGTGTCCGCAGAACCGTCGACCTGGGTCACGAACGACGAGCCCGACACCGTGCTCGCCGCGGTGGAGACCGACGAGGTGGAGAACGACGTAGAGATCGACGCGGTGGATTCCGACCCGGGCGACCTCGACTCGGAGCTCGCTCTCGAGTCCACGATCGCCGCCGTCGAAGCGGCGCTGGACGACGCGTCCACGCTGCAGACGAGCGCCGGCGAGCTCGCGGGCCGCCTGGCCGAGATGAAGGACGACCTCGTGTCGGCTTCTGCTCGGCTGTCGGCGAGCGCAAGCGCCCGGGCCGAGGATCAGGCGGAGATCGCACGGCTGCAGCAGCAGCTCTCCCAGCGGACCGAGGTCGGCGAGAGCCTCAAGTCGCAGCTCGCGAGCCTGTCGGAAACCCTGGAGAGCTTCAGCTCGTAACCGACGGTCGTCGCGACGAGCGACCCGTCAGGCGGCAACCGCGGCGAGATCGGCGCCGGCCTCGTGGCAGCCGCGGCAGCGAGCCTCGTACTGCTCCCTGGCGCCGACGACGATCGTCGCGCCCGAGTACGGCGCGGGCTCGCCGTCGACCAGCCGCTGCGTGGTCGTCGCCGGGCCGCCGCAGCGGTGGCACACGGCCTGCAGCTTGTCGACGAACTCCGCCTGGGCGAGCAGGTCGGGCATCGGGCCGAACGGGCGCCTGCGGAAGTCCTGGTCGAGCCCCGCCGCGAGCACGCGCACCCCGGAGTCGGCAAGCTCGAGCGCCGCCTCGACCACGTCCGCGGAGAAGAACTGGACCTCGTCGATCCCCACCACCTGGAAGCCCTGGGTCGCGCGAGCCATCAGCTCGGGCACGTTCGCGACCGGCACGCCGCGCATCCGCGCCCCCGCGTGGCTGACGACGTCGCTCTGGTCGTAGCGGTCGTCGATCCGCGGCTTGAAGAGGACGACCCGCTGGCCTGCGATCTCGGCCCGTCGGAGCCGACGGAGCATCTCCTCGCTCTTGCCGCTGAACATCGGGCCGCAGATCACCTCGAGCCAGCCGCCGCTTGGGTTGTGCCTGATCACGGGCGGCATGCTAGGGCACCCGTCGGATGGGTCGCGCCGGGCCGCGTGCGCCGGTCGGACACTTGCTACACTCACGATCCGCGCGGCGGCGTAGCTCAGCTGGTTAGAGCAGCGGAATCATAATCCGCGTGTCGCAGGTTCGAGTCCTGCCGCCGCTACTCCTCGACGAAGCTTCTTCCCCGAAACCGAAAGAACACGACTAGACATGGCAGCCGGAGTACGAGTCGCGATCACGCTCGCCTGCACCGAGTGCAAGCGTCGCAACTACCAGACGAACAAGTCCAAGCGGAACACCCCGGACCGCGTCGAGTTCAAGAAGTACTGCCGCTGGTGCAGCGGTCACACCGTGCACCGGGAGACGCGCTAGTGGCCCGCGAGACCCGTGGTCAGCGCCGCGCCCGGCGCGCCGCCGCCGGCGACGCCGGCGGCGAGAGCGCGAAGCCCGCGACCTCGAAGGCCGCCAACGCGAAGCCTGCCGCCAAGCCGGCCGCCGCGCGCACGCGCCAGCGCCAGGCCCAGTCCCGCCCCGGCATGCAGCCCGCGGCCACGCAGACGGGCCGCCGCGAGCCCAGGCAGCGCGGCAAGTTCATCAAGGAATGCTGGGCCGAGCTCAAGAAGGTCGAGTGGCCGAGCCGCGCGCAGGTGATTCAGGGAACGATCGTCGTGATCATCGCCTGCGTGATCGTCGGCACCTTCCTCTACGCCTGCGACCAAGCGTTCAAGCCCCTCCTCCGCGACGGTCTTCCTGGGGCAGTAGCGATGTTCCGCTGGTATGTGATCAACACCTACTCGGGCCACGAGAACAAGGTCAAGGCGAACCTCGAGCACCGGATCGTCTCGATGAACCAGGCGCCGCGCTTCCGGCGCGTCGTCGTCCCCACCGAGCAGGTCGTGGAGACGAAGGACGGCCAGAAGGTGACGACCGACAAGCGCGTGCTCCCGGGCTACGTGCTCGTGAACATGGACCTGAATGACGAGGCGTGGTCGGTCGTGAAGAACACGCCCGGCGTCACCGGCTTCGTCGGCGCCGGCGCGAAGCCGGTTCCGCTCGCCCAGGCGGAGGTCGACAAGATCCTCCACACGGGCGCGGCCGCGGGCGCCGCAGCCGCGCGCTCGCAGGTCCAGTTCACGCTCGGCGAGTCCGTGAAGGTAACCTCCGGCCCGCTCTCCGACTTCGACGGCGAGATCGTCGACGTGAACGGCGACCAGCAGAAGCTGAAGGTGCTCGTGGACATCTTCGAGCGCCAGGTTCCGGTCGAGCTCGCGTTCGATCAGGTCAAGAAACTCGACTGAGCGACGAGCTCGAGCGACGAGAGGAAACGAGATGGCCAAGAAGATCCTGACATCGATCAAGCTCCAGATCCCGGGCGGCCAGGCCAATCCGGCGCCCCCGGTCGGACCCGCGCTCGGCCAGCACGGCGTCAACATCATGGAGTTCTGCAAGGCGTTCAACGCGCAGACCGCGCAGGAGAACGGCCGGATCACGCCGGTCGAGATCACGGTCTTCGAGGACCGCTCCTTCACGTTCATCACGAAGACGCCGCCGGCGGCCGTGCTGATCAAGGAGGCCCTCGGGATCGAGAGCGGCTCGGCCGAGCCCAACCGGGTCAAGGTCGGCAAGCTCTCCCAGAGCCAGCTCCGCTCGATCGCCGAGATCAAGCTGGAGGACCTGAACGCGCGCGATCTCGACCAGGCGATGCTCGTGATCGCCGGAACCGCGAGAAGCATGGGAGTCGAGGTGGACAAGTAATGCAGCACGGCAAGCGCTACAACGAGGCCCGGGCGAAGGTCGACCGCGAGCAGCTCTACTCGCCCGCCGAGGCGATCAAGCTGCTCAAGGACCTCCCGGACGCGAAGTTCGACGAGACCGTCGAGGCCCACTTCCGGCTCGGCCTGAACGTCCGGCACGCCGACCAGCAGCTGCGCGGGACGATCATGCTCCCGCACGGGACCGGCAAGTCGGTGCGCGTCGCCGTCTTCGCCGAGGGCGACAAGGCCCGGGAGGCCGAGGAGGCGGGTGCGGACGTCGTCGGCGCAGCCGACCTCGCGAAGCGCGTCGAGGAGGGCTTCACGGACTTCGACGTCGCGATCGCGACCCCGGACCAGATGGGCAACGTCGGCAAGCTCGGGCGCGTGCTCGGCCCGCGCGGCCTGATGCCGAACCCGAAGACGGGCACCGTCACCTTCGACGTCGGCAAGGCCGTGACCGATGCGAAGGGCGGCAAGCTCGAGTACCGGACCGACCGCGGCGCCTGCGTGCACGTCTCGATCGGGAAGAAGAGCTTCGGCGAGCGCGAACTGGTCGAGAACTACGCGGCGCTCCTCGAGGAGATCGTCCGCGCGAAGCCGTCGGCCTCCAAGGGCCGCTACATCCACGGCGTCACGCTCACCTCGACGATGGGCCCGGGCGTCAAGGTCGACCCCGCCCGCGTGCGCGGGATCGTCGAGGAGCTCGAGCAGGAGGCCGTTCCGGCCTAGGTTCCAGTCAACAGCCCGTCGCCAGAGACAGCCGGCAGCCCTCGCGAGCAGATCAGCGAGGGCAGAGGACCGGTCGAGGCGGCCCGGTAGGACGAACGTCGTTCCTCTTCCGAGCCCGCCTGCGTGCGGGCTCGATCGTTTCAAGGAGGAGGTGAGAGATGGACAAGAACGAGAAGGAACAGGCAGTCGCCGAGCTGACGGAGCGCCTGCGGACCTCGGAGACGCTGATCGTCGCCGACTACCGCGGGCTCACGAACTCGGAGATCGACGGCCTGCGCAGCAAGCTGATCGAGCACGGCGCCCGTTTCTCGGTCGTCAAGAACACGCTCACTCGCCGCGCGGCGGAGGCCGCAGGCGCGGACGCGCTGCTCGCGCTGCTCGAGGGCCCGTCGGCGATCGCGTTCGTCGAGAGCGGCGGCGATCCCGTGGCGGTCGCGAAGGCGCTCGGCGACACGGCTCGCGAGACGAAGGTGCTCACGATCCGCGGCGGCGTGCTCCAGGGCGGCTCGATGTCCGCGGAGCAGGTCGAGAGCCTCGCGAAGCTCCCGCCCGCCGAGGTTCTGCGGGCGCAGCTGCTCGGCACGATCATGTCGCCGCTGACGACGGTCGTCGCGCTCGTCTCGGCGCCGCTGCAGGATCTCGTCGGCCTGATCGACGCGCGGATCGAGCAGCTCGGCGGCGCGGAGGCGGCGCCGGAAGCAGCCGCGGAGACCAGCTCGGCACCGGACGAACCGCCCGCCGCCGAGGCGACGACAACGGATGAGACAACGACAACGGACGCGCAGCCCGAGGCTGAGCGAAGCGAGGAGACCCCCGATGGCAACTGATACAGCGAAGGTGCTCGAGACGCTCGGCAAGATGACGGTGCTGGAGCTCGTCGAGCTGAAGACGAAGATCGAGGAGGAGTGGGGTGTCACGGCCGCGGCGCCGATGGCGGTCGCCGCTCCGGGCGCAGCGGCCGCACCGGCCGAGGCGGCCGAGGAGAAGACCTCCTTCGACGTGATGCTCACCGGCGCCGGCGACAAGAAGATCCAGGTGATCAAGGTCGTCAGGGCCGTCACCGGGCTCGGTCTCAAGGAGGCCAAGGACCTCGTCGACAACGCCCCGAGCGCCGTCAAGGAGGGCGTGAACCAGGAGGAGGCCGACTCCGTCAAGGGCCAGCTCGAGGAGGCCGGAGCCGCCGTCGAGCTCAAGTAGGGCAAGCGCTCGAATAGGCAAGCCGTCCGAAGGGCCGCGAGAGCGGCCCTTCGGCTTTCCCCGTGGTGGACGGGGCCGCGGCGCGCTATACTGGCCCCATTCGGCCCCGGCCGCCGCCCGCGCTTGCGGTGGGAGGGGTGCGTCCGCTACTCTTCGGGGTTGCGCCGAAGGTCTCGTCGTTCCGTTCCCGCTCCGTCCACTTCCGCACGCCGTAAGGGAGGCTGTTACCCACCTTGAGCAGCACCGCTGTCGCGCCTCGAGCGCGTAAGAGCTTTTCACGCCTGAAGCACGTTCTCGACCTCCCCAACCTGATCGACATCCAGAAGACCTCGTTCGACTGGTTCAAGAACGAGGGGCTCCGCGAGACGATCGCGGACATCTCTCCCATCGAGGACTACACCGGCACGCTCGCCGTCGAGTTCGGCGAGTTCGAGTTCGGCGACCCGCAGTTCTCGATCCAGGAGTGCCGCGAGAAGGACCTGACCTATCAGGCCCCGCTCTCGATGACAGTCCGCTTCGTCAACAAGGACACCGGCGAGATCCGCGAGCAGCGGGTCTTCATGGGCGACTTCCCGATGATGACCGAGCACGGCACGTTCATCATCAACGGCACCGAGCGCGTGATCGTGACGCAGCTCGTGCGCAGCCCGGGCGCCTATCTGATGGAGCCGAAGGACGCGACGAAGCAGGTCTTCACCGCGAACCTGATGCCGAGCCGCGGCTCGTGGCTCGAGCTCGAGATCGACAAGAAGGGGATCGTCTACGCCCGGATCGACCGGAAGCGGAAGCTCCCGGTGACGACGCTCTTGCGGGCGCTCGCCCGCGAGGAGTTCGCTGACGGGCTCAAGCTCGACTCGAACGAGGATCTGCTGGCCCTCTTCGACAACTCGCCGTTCATCCAGAACACGCTGGACAAGGACACGACGACCCGCGAGGAGGAGGCGGTCGTCGAGGTGTTCAAGAAGCAGCGTCCCGGGGAGCCGCCGACGCTCGACAACTCGCGCAACCTGATCAAGGCGCTCTTCTTCGACCCGAAGCGCTACGACCTGACGAAGGTCGGCCGCTACAAGCTGAACCAGCGGCTCGGCGTCGACGTCCCGGACGACACGCGGACGCTGACGACGACCGACATCGTCGCGCTGGTGCGCAAGCTCGTCGACCTGCCGATGAAGCTCGGCGTCGACCTCGAGTCGAAGGACTTCGCGGCCGACTCGATCGTGCTGAACCGCGACCCGATCCGCTCGGAGCTCGACGAGTACGAGCACTTCGGCAACCGCCGGCTCCGGACGACGGGCGAGCTGATCCAGGAGGCGTTCCGCGTCGGCCTCTACCGGATGGAGCGCGTCGTGCGCGAGCGGATGACGACCGAGGACGTGGACACGATCACGCCCCAGACGATCATCAACATCCGGCCCGTGGTCGCGGCGCTGAAGGAGTTCTTCGGCTCCTCGCAGCTCTCGCAGTTCATGGACCAGACGAACTCGCTCGCCGGGCTCACCCACCGCCGCCGGCTGTCTGCTCTCGGTGCCGGGGGGTTGACCAGGGAGCGCGCGCCGATCGAGGTGCGCGACGTCCATCCGACCCACTACGGGCGCATGTGCCCGATCGAGACCCCGGAGGGCCCGAACATCGGCCTGATCGGCTCGCTCGCCTCGATGGCGACGGTTTCCGAGTTCGGCTTCATCCAGACGCCGTACCGGGTCGTGAAGAACAGCAAGGTGACCGACGAGATCATCTATCTCGACGCGGCCGAGGAGGCCCAGTACACGATCGCCCAGGCCTCCGAGCCGGTCGATCCGAAGACCGGCAAGTTCCTTCGCGACTCGGTGCTCTGCCGCTCGAGCCTCGGCGAGGCGGTCACCGCCACGCCGAAGGAGGTCGAGTTCATGGACGTCGCCCCGGCGCAGATCGTGTCGGTCGCGACCGCCCTGATCCCCTTCCTCGAGCACAACGACGCGAACCGGGCCCTGATGGGCGCGAACATGCAGCGGCAGGCCGTGCCGCTGATGATCCCGCAGGCCCCGCTCGTCGGCACCGGCCTCGAGTACCGCGCCGCGGTCGACACGGGCGACGTCGTCCTCTCGCGGACCGACGGAACCGTGATCGACGTCGACGCGGAGAAGATCGTGATCGAGGGCAAGGGCACCCGCGAGGAGTACGCCCTGACGAAGTTCATGCGCTCGAACCAGGGCACCCTGATCCACCAGAAGCCGGCAGTCGTGCTCGGCGACAAGGTGAAGCGCGAGCAGGTGCTCGCGGACGGAAGCTCGACGGACGGCGGCGAGCTCGCGCTCGGCGCCAACCTGATGGTCGCGTTCATGCCGTTCGAGGGCTACAACTTCGAGGACGCGATCGTCCTCTCCGAGCGGCTCGTCAAGGACGACGTGCTCAGCTCGATCCACATCCACGAGTACGAGATCGACGCCCGCTCGACGAAGCTCGGCGACGAGGAGGTCACGCGCGACATCCCGAACCGCTCGGAGGAGTCGCTCGCGAACCTCGACGACCGCGGCGTGATCCGGATCGGGGCCGAGGTCGGCTCCGGCGACCTGCTCGTCGGCAAGGTGACGCCGAAGGGCGAGACCGAGCTGACCGCCGAGGAGAAGCTGATCCGCGCGATCTTCAAGGAGAAGGCGCGCGAGGTTCGCGACACCTCGCTGAAGGTGCCCCACGGCGAGGGCGGCAAGGTGATCGGCGTCAAGACGTTCTCCCGCGAGGCGGGCGACGACCTCTCGCCGGGCGTGAACGAGCTCGTCCGCGTCTACGTGGCGAAGAAGCGCAAGATCTCGGAGGGCGACAAGCTCGCCGGCCGTCACGGCAACAAGGGCGTGATCTCGAAGATCGTCCCCGAGGAGGACATGCCGTTCCTCGAGGACGGCCGGCCCGTGGACGTGATCCTGAACCCGCTCGGCGTGCCGAGCCGGATGAACATCGGCCAGATCCTCGAGACCCACCTCGGCTGGGCGGCGGCGCACGGCGTCTTCGCGGCCGAAGGCGAGGGCGGCGTCAACCCGAAGGCCCCGATCAACGCGCCGAACCCGAGGCCGGTGGCGACGCCGGTGTTCGACGGGGCGACCGTGCAGGACGTCGACGCGGCGCTGATCGAGTGGACGAAGCAGAACCCCGACTCGCCGGTGAAGATCAACGTCGACACCTCGCGGCCCGAGGGCAGCCAGGCGTCCGGGAAGATCCGGCTCTTCAACGGCAAGACGGGTGAGCCGTTCGAGCAGAAGGTCACCGTCGGCTACATGTACATCCTCAAGCTGCTCCACCTCGTGGACGACAAGATCCACGCTCGCTCGACCGGCCCCTACTCGCTCGTCACCCAGCAGCCGCTGGGCGGCAAGGCGCAGTTCGGCGGCCAGCGCTTCGGCGAGATGGAGGTGTGGGCGCTCGAGGCGTACGGCGCCGCGTACACGCTGCAGGAGATGCTGACGATCAAGTCCGACGACACGATCGGCCGCGTCAAGGCGTACGAGGCGATCGTCAAGGGCGAGAACATCGCCGAGCCGTCGATCCCGGAGTCGTTCAAGGTGCTCCTGAAGGAGATGCAGTCGCTCGCGCTCGACGTCCACGTCCTCTCGGACGAGGGGCGCGAGGTCGAGGTGCGGGAGGAGGACGACGAGCTGCTCCGCGCCGCGGAGGAGCTCGGAATCGACCTCTCGCCCGGCTCGCTCCGCGCAGCGGCGCGCCAGCCGACGGCCGAGGAGCTCGAGGAGGGCGCCGACCGGCAGGACTCCGACGGGGAGCTCGTGCTCGCCGCCGACGAGGACCTCGACGACCTCGCCGACGTCGTGCTCACGCCGGGCGAGGCGGCCGAGGAAGAGGCGCAGGCCCAGGTCGGCCCGGTGGCCGAAGAGGTCGCCGACCTCGAGCTCGACGACTGAGCAGTCCCGAAGCAGATTCCGAACCGAACTGAGAAGAAGAAAGAGGCGCTGATCACTTGATCGACATCAACGATTTCGACGCGATTCGAATCGGGCTTGCCTCCAGCAAGCAGATCCGGGACTGGTCCTCGGGCGAGGTCACCAAGCCGGAGACCATCAACTACCGCACCCTGAAGCCGGAGCGCGACGGGCTCTTCTGCGAGCGCATCTTCGGTCCGACGAAGGACTGGGAGTGCTACTGCGGCAAGTACAAGCGCGTCCGCTACAAGGGGATCATCTGCGAGCGCTGCGGCGTCGAGGTGACCCGCCAGAAGGTGCGCCGCGAGCGGATGGGTCACATCGACCTGGCCGCGCCGGTCTCCCACATCTGGTTCTTCAAGGGCGTTCCGAGCCGGATCGGCTACCTCCTCGACATCGCCCCGCGCGAGCTCGAGAAGGTGCTCTACTTCGCCGCCTCGATCGTGACCGCCGTGGACGTCGAGGCCCGGGCGAAGGATCTCGCCGACCTCGAGGACAAGGTGCGGATCGAGTCGGAGCAGATCTACGTCGATCGCGACGAGGCGCTCGCCGCACTCGAAGGCCGGCTCCAGCGGCGCCGCGACTACTTCGCGAAGGGCAAGGACAAGGACTTCGACGAGGACGACGACTTCTGGGCGCGCGGGCTCGGCAACTGGGCCGAGGAGCAGGTGCTGCCGCCGCTCGAAGAGGTGCGTTCGCTCGCCTCGGGGATCTTCCCGGAGCTCTCGGGCAAGATCTCGACGGAGGATCCGAAGAAGATCCGCGAGCTCGTCCGGGCGACGGCGACGCGCGAGGACCGCAAGCTCGCCCCGCGCGAGCACGAGCAGGTCGCGACCGCGGCGCAGCAGATCCAGGAGGCGCTGCGGCCGCTTCGCGCCGAGCTCGAGCAGGCCTCGGGCTCGAAGAAGGGCGCCCTCACGAAGCACGTGAACAAGATGGTCGAGATCCTCCTCGAGGGTGGAGCTCTGGAGGGTGAGGACGCCGAGCGCGCAGCCGGCGTCGACCTGAAGAACCTGGAGAAGGCACGCGCAGTCGGCGCGGGACTGCTTCGCGACGTGCTCGCGAACGCCGATCCGGCGGGCGATCCGGCCGACGTCCGCGAGCTCGCCTACGACCTCTGCCTCAAGGAGGGCGCGCGCAAGGACGATCTCGACACCGTCGGCCAGTGGGCCCTGAAGGTGCGCGAGATGTACGCCGACATCGAGTCCCGCCGCGAGGACGCGCGCGAGGCCTCGGTCGACTCCGTCCGCCGCCTCGAGGAGGTCTGGAAGCGCTTCCGGGAGCTCGACGTCAAGTACGTCGAGAACGACGAGCAGCTCTTCCGCGAGCTCAAGGACCGCTTCGGCTCGCCCTACGGCTTCGGCGTCTACTTCCGCGGCGGGATGGGAGCGGAGTCGATCCGCGACCTGCTCCGCGACCTCGACCTCAAGGCCGAGGCGCTCTCGCTCCGCGAGACGATCAAGACGTCCAAGGGCCAGAAGCGCGAGCGCTCGATCAAGCGGCTCAAGGTCGTGACCGCGTTCATCACCTCCGAGAACAAGCCGGACTGGATGATCCTCGAGGCCGTGCCGGTGATCCCGCCGGAGCTGCGCCCGATGGTCCAGCTCGACGGCGGCCGCTTCGCGACCTCCGACCTGAACGACCTCTACCGCCGGGTGATCAACCGGAACAACCGCCTGAAGCGGCTCCTCGACCTCGGCGCGCCCGAGATCATCGTCAACAACGAGAAGCGGATGCTCCAGGAGGCCGTCGACGCGCTGTTCGACAACGGCCGCCGCGGCCGCGCGGTCACCGGCCCGGGCAACCGACCGCTGAAGTCGCTCTCCGACATGCTGAAGGGCAAGCAGGGCCGCTTCCGCCAGAACCTGCTCGGCAAGCGGGTCGACTACTCGGGCCGCTCGGTGATCGTCTCCGGGCCGTATCTGAAGCTGCACCAGTGCGGCCTTCCGAAGCTGATGGCCCTCGAGCTCTTCAAGCCGTTCATCATGAGCCGGCTCGTCGAGCGGAAGGCCGTCCAGAACATCAAGGCGGCGAAGAAGTACGTCGAGTCGATGACGCCCGAGGTCTGGGACGTCCTGGAGGAGGTGATCGCCGAGCATCCGGTGCTCCTGAACCGCGCGCCGACGCTCCACCGCCTCGGGATCCAGGCGTTCGAGCCCGTGCTCGTCGAGGGCAAGGCGATCCAGGTGCATCCGCTCGTCTGCCACGCGTTCAACGCGGACTTCGACGGCGACCAGATGGCCGTGCACCTGCCGCTCTCGGCCGAGGCCCAGGCGGAGGCGCGGATCCTGATGCTCTCCTCGAACAACATCCTCTCGCCGGCGCACGGTCGTCCCCTGACGACGCCGACGCAGGACATGGTTCTCGGGGTCTACTACCTGACCTACTCCGCACACGACCTCTCGGCGAAGACCGCCGAGGAGCTCGCCAAGGAGAAGAAGGTCAAGGGGATCAAGCGCTTCCAGACCGAGGAGGAGGTCGAGTTCCACCTCGAGTCGGGGCAGATCGGCCTTCAGGACCCGATCGAGTACCGCTGGCACGGCGAGCTGATCCTGACCACTCCGGGACGCGTGATCTTCAACACCGAGATCGAGCGCTCCCTCCAGGAGGCGGTCGTGATCGGCGAGGCGGGCGTGCACGACTTCATCAACCGGACGCTCTCCAAGCGGGAGATCGACCTCTTCATCGCCGGGCTCGTCGACCGCTACAAGGCGCACGCGATCGCGACCGTGCTCGACACGATCAAGAGCCTCGCGTTCACCTACGCGACGAAGGCCGGGATCACGGTCTCGAAGAACGACATCGTGATTCCCCCGCGCAAGGAGGAGATCCTGGTCGGGTACGAGGAGCGGGTGAAGGCGAAGGAGCTCGAGTACTCGCGCGGCCTGATCACCGAGGACGAGCGGCATGAGGCGATCGTCGGGATCTGGACGGAGGCAACCGATGAGGTCGCCGATGCGATGCAGGAGAACCTGAACGAACTGAACTCGATCTACATGATGGCCAACTCGGGAGCGCGCGGCTCGTTCAAGCAGATCCGCCAGCTCGCCGGGATGCGCGGCCTGATGGCCAACCCGAAGGGCGAGATCATCGAGCGGCCGATCAAGGCCAACTTCATGGAGGGCCTCTCGGTGCTCGAGTACTTCATCTCGACCCACGGCGCCCGGAAGGGTCTCGCCGACACGGCGCTCCGCACGGCCGACTCGGGGTACCTCACCCGCCGGCTCGTCGACGTCTCGCAGGACGTGATCGTCCGCGAGGCCGACTGCGGCACCGAGGACCACGTCGAGCTGCCCGTGGCCGGCCCGGACGGGCCGAACAAGAGCATCGTCGGCCGGATCATGGCCGAGACGGTCTACAAGCCCCTGAAGGACGGCAAGCCGGGCAAGACCGCGCTCATCGAGAAGGGCGAGGACCTGACGATGCCGAGGCTGCTCGCGGTGGTCGAAGGGCTCGAGGAGCACGCGGACGGCGCGAAGCTGCCGGTCCGCTCGGTTCTCAAGTGCCGCGCCGAGACGGGGGTCTGCCAGGCGTGCTACGGCACGTTCCTCGCCACCGGCGACGGGACCGAGATCGGCGATGCGGTCGGGATCATCGCCGCGCAGTCGATCGGCGAGCCGGGCACGCAGCTGACGATGCGGACGTTCCACACCGGCGGTGTCGCCGGCGCGGACATCACGCACGGCCTGCCGCGCGTCGTCGAGATCTTCGAGGCCCGGAACCCGAAGGGTGCGGCCACGCTCGCAGAGAGCGGCGGCCGGGTCGGGATCGAGGACTCGGAGCGCGGCCCCAAGGTGACGGTCTTCCCCGACGCGCTCGACGAGAGCGGGGAGCCGCTGCCCGACAAGGAGTACCAGCTGCCGCGGCGCACGCGGCTGCTCGTCGCCGACGGCCAGATCGTCGAGCCGGGCGACGCCTTCAACGAAGGCTCGCGCTCGCCGGCGGAGCTCCTGAGCCTGCGGACGAAGGCCGGCAAGGGCTCGACCGAGACCGAGCTGTACCTCGTCGGCGAGGTGCAGAAGGTCTACAAGTCGCAGGGCGTCGACATCCACGACAAGCACATCGAGCTGATCGTCCGGCAGATGCTGAAGAAGGTCCGGGTGCTCGAGGTCGGGGACACGAGCCTGCTTCCGGGCGAGCTCGCGGACAAGACGAAGGTGGAGCGCGAGAACGGCAAGCTCAAGAAGAAGGGCGAGCACGCGACGTTCGAGCCGCTGATCCTCGGGATCACGAAGGCCTCGCTCGCGACCGAGTCGTTCCTCTCGGCGGCCTCCTTCCAGGAGACGACGAAGGTGCTCACCGACGCCGCGATCGAGGGCAAGGTCGATCATCTCCGCGGCCTGAAGGAGAACGTGATCATCGGCAAGCTGATCCCGGCTGCGACCGGGCTCAAGCGCTACCGCCAGATCGACATCGGCCCGTCCGACGCGGTTCCCGCGCACCTCTACGCGCGGCCCGACACGGAGGCCGAGCTGCTGGCGGCGCTCGAGGAGATCGGCTCCGGCGACGGCGACGGCATCGACCTCGAGGCCCTCGGGCTCACCTTCGGCGGCGCGCCGGAGCACGACTCGGACGGCGACGGGATGCCGACGGAGTCGACCGAGGCCGCCGAGATCCCGGAGATCGACAGCCCGCTCGACGAGAGCACCGGCTAGCTCTCTCGAGCACCGAGACCTAGCGACGGGGCGGCCACAGGCCGCCCCGTCGTCGTTTCCGGCGTCCGTTTCCGGCTCCGCCGACCGTCCGCGTGGGACATGTCTGGGGCCAGCCCCTGGACGTGTCCGCAACGAACCGGAGCCCGCGCGAGCGTCTGCTACAACGAACGCGCTTCGCATGAGGAAAGCCCTGCTCATCTCCCTGCTCGCGGCGCTCGCCGTCGCGGTCGCGCCGGCGCCCGCCCAGGCGGCGCCGTGCGTGCTGCCCGATCGGAAGCCGCTCTGGATCGACTACGGCGCGCCGCAGCTCGAGTCGCTCTTCGGCCGCCCGGGCGTGGTCGTGGCCGGCTCGGGCGTCGGCTATCCCGCCCGGATGCGCACCGCCGGGGCGACGACCGTCTTCTGGGACAACTACCTGAACCGGCGCATCGGCACTCCCTCGGCGCCGGCCGACCCGGCGGTGCTCGCCCAGCGGGCGACCAGCCTCGTCGACTACGCGACCGGCAGCCTCGGCTGCGACACGCCCTGGATCGTGATGAACGAGCTCTTCGGAGCGTCGACGCCGACCCCGTGGACGCCGACGACCACGCGCTACCGGGCCAACGTGATCCAGTGGGCGCGCCTGCTCGCCGCCCGCGGCGCGAAGCCGATCCTCCTCGTCTCGAGCGATCCCTACACCGGGATCGACGCCGCCCCCTGGTGGCGAGAGGTGGCGACTGTCGCCGACCTCGTCGTCGAGAAGTACTTCGCGGCGCCTTCGATCCACAAGGCCGGGCCGGAGCTCGGCAGCCGGCGGATGCGGACGTCGATGCGGCGCGCGGCCTCGAAGCTCTTCGCGATGAACATCCCGGCCTCGAAGGTCGGCTTCATGCTCGGCTTCCAGACCGGCCGAGGCTCCGGCGGGCGGGAGGGGCTCGAGCCCGAGTCGGCCTGGTTCGAGGTCGCGAAGCTGCAGGCGCTCGCCGCCAGGCAGGTCTCGCGCGAGCTCGGGACGGCGTACGTCTTCTCCTGGGGGTGGGGCGTCTTCAACGAGGCGGGCAACGATCCCGACAAGGCCGGTGCCGCGTGCGTCTGGCTGTGGGCGCGGGACCCCGGGCTCTGCGACGCTCCCGCGAGCTACCGCTTCGACGCCGACCTCCGCGCCGGCCAGATCGACCTGCCCCCGGGCGTCCGCTGCGTGCTCGACGACAAGGCGGTGACCACGAACGAGATCGGCCAGCTCGCGCGCGTCACGGGCGACGCCGAGCTCGCCCTCTCGGCGCTCTACGCCCGGCTCGTCGAGCAACGCGCCGTCCGGCTCGCAGCGGGGGACGTCCTGGCGGCGGAGCGAGCGATCATTGCCTGGCGCTTCGGAGGGAGCCGCGCCGCCTACCTCGCGGCGCTGACGAGCGCGAAGACGAGCCTGGCGGTCGCTCGGGGCGCGATCGGAGACGAGCTCCGCCGGCGCGTCCTCGAAGAGCGCCTCGCGCCGCGCCGCCCCGCCTCCGCGGCGGAGGTGGCCGAGTTCCTCGGCACCTACGGAGGCGTGCTCGCCCGCGAGGTCGAGCTCGAGCCGGCACCGGGCTGGTTCCCGAGCGGGCGCGGCGTCGTCCTATCGACCGAGCTGCCGGCGAGCGTCTTCGCCGCTCCTACCGGGGGGACGGTCTCGGTGACGACCTTCGACGGCGTCCTCCGCGTCCGCGCGCTCGGCGAGCCGACGCCGCTCGCCGCGCTCCCGGCCACGAACGCGCGGCCCGCCGTCGCGAGGGCCCTGCGCAAGGCGGCCCAGGCCGAGGCGTATCGAGACTGGACCCGGCGGCGGCAGGACACCGCGCTCGACGAGCTTCGCTGCATCCGCGACCGGTTGCCTGCGGTGGGCGGAGTCGAGCTGACGAGCTTCCTCCCGTTTCTCGCCCTCGAGGGCTGACGCCTCGTTTGCGGGTCCGACCGGTCTCCGCTACCATCCCCTGTCCGGTTGGCCAGGGCGTTCGTGTAGCCCTGCCGACCGTTGCCGTGTGTGCAGAACCGAGGTTTCAGAGGAGCTCAGTGCCGACCACGAACCAACTCGTCCGGAAGGGCCGTCAGTCGCCGCAGGCGAAGACGAAGACGCCTGCGCTGCGCGGGGCGCCGCAGAAGCGCGGCGTCTGCACGCGCGTCTACACGACGACCCCGAAGAAGCCGAATTCGGCGCTGCGCAAGGTCGCGCGCGTGCGGCTGACGAACCAGATGGAGGTCACCGTCTACATCCCGGGCGAGGGGCACAACCTCCAAGAGCACTCCGTCGTGCTGATCCGCGGCGGCCGGGTCAAGGACCTGCCCGGCATCCGCTACAAGGTGATCCGTGCCGCCCTCGACACGTCGGGCGTCTCCGACCGCAAGCAGGGTCGCTCCAAGTACGGGGCCAAGCGCTCGTAATGCCTCGTCGCGCAGAGATCACGCCCCGCGCGCTCGTCGCGGATCCCGTCCACGACTCCACCCTGGTGACGCAGTTCATCAACGCCGTGATGCTGGACGGGAAGAAGTCGACCGCCGAGCGGCTCGTCTACGACGCGCTGGCGATCGTCTCCGAGAAGACGGGCAAGAACGCCGTCGAGGCGCTCGAGGCCGCGGTCAAGACCGTGACACCGGTGCTCGAGGTCAAGTCGCGCCGCGTCGGCGGGGCGAACTACCAGGTGCCCATGGAGGTGCCGCAGCGGCGCGCCCGCACCCTTGCCATCCGCTGGCTCGTCCAGTACTCGCGCGAGCGGCGCGAGAAGGGCATGGAGCAGAAGATCGCCGGCGAGTTGATGGACGCGATCAACCAGCAGGGCGGCGCGTTCAAGAAGAAGGACGACATCTACCGGATGGCACAGGCCAACAAGGCCTTCGCCCACTACCGCTGGTAAGGGCGGTCGAGGAGAGATGAGCACCACAGCCTCGCGCATCGCGCTGGACCGCGTCCGGAACATCGGGATCATGGCGCACATCGACGCCGGCAAGACGACGACGACGGAGCGGATCCTCTACTACACCGGCCGCACCCACAAGATGGGCGAGGTCCACGAGGGCGCCGCGACCATGGACTGGATGGCGCAGGAGCAGGAGCGCGGGATCACGATCACGTCCGCCGCGACGACCGCGCGAGTGGCGCGACCATCGGATCAACATTATCGATACGCCCGGGCACGTGGACTTCACGGTCGAGGTCGAGCGGAGCCTCCGCGTGCTCGACGGCGCGGTCGCCGTCTTCGACGCCGTCGCAGGCGTCCAGCCGCAGTCCGAGACCGTCTGGCGCCAGGCCGACAAGTACAAGGTGCCGCGGATCGCGTTCATCAACAAGATGGACCGCACGGGCGCCGACTTCTTCAAGTCGGTCCAGTCGATCGTCGACAGGCTCGGGGCCAACCCGGTTCCGATCCAGCTCCCGATCGGCCAGGAAGAGCACCACCGCGGCGTCGTCGATCTCGTCGAGATGAAGGCGATCACCTACGAGGACGACCTCGGCGAGAAGGTCACGGTCGGCGAGATCCCGGTCGAGCTCACCGAGCAGGCCCACGAGTACCACCACCTTCTGATCGACGCGATCGCCGAGCACGACGACGAGCTGACCGAGACTTACCTCACGGACGAGTCGCTCGTCACACCCGAGATGATCAAGCGCGCTCTCCGCGCGGGCACGCTCGCCGACGCGCTGACTCCGGTTCTCCTCGGCAGCGCCTTCAAGAACAAGGGCGTCCAGCCGCTGCTCGACGGCGTCATCGACTACCTCCCGAGCCCGCTCGACGTGCCGGCGATCGCCGGTGTCGATCCGAAGACGGAAGGAGTGCTGACGCGCGACGCCGATCCGAGCGCCCCCTTCGCGGCGCTCGCCTTCAAGGTGATGACCGATCCGTTCGTCGGCAAGCTGACCTACTTCCGGGTCTACTCCGGCACGCTCAAGTCGGGCGACCGCGTCCTCAACACGACCACCGGCAAGATGGAGCGGATCAGCCGGATCCTCCAGATGCACGCGAACCACCGCGAGGAGCGCGAGGAGATCGGCGCGGGCGAGATCGCGGCCGGCGTCGGGCTCAAGTCGACGACGACGGGCGACACGCTCGCGATCGACTCGGCCCCGATCGTGCTCGAGCGGATGACGTTCCCGGAGCCCGTGATCTCGGTCGCGATCGAGCCGAAGACGAAGGGCGACCAGGACAAGCTGGGAACCGGGCTCCAGCGGCTCGCGGAGGAGGATCCGACCTTCCGCGTGACCGGCGACGAGGAGACCGGCCAGACCCTGATCGCCGGCATGGGCGAGCTCCACCTCGAGATCATCGTCGACCGCCTGATGCGGGAGTTCAAGGTCGATGCGAACGTCGGCCGGCCGCAGGTCGCCTACCGCGAGACGATCTCCGTCCCCGCCCAGAAGATCCAGGGCAAGTTCGTTCGCCAGACCGGCGGCTCGGGCCAGTACGGCGACGCCGTGATCAACCTGCTCCCGCAGCTCCCCGGCGAGGGCTACGTCTTCGAGGACAAGATCGTCGGCGGGAAGATCCCGAAGGAGTACATCAAGCCGATCGACGAGGGGATCCGCGAGGCCATGAACTCCGGGATCCTCGCCGGCTATCCGGTGGTCGACGTCAAGGTCGAGCTGATCGACGGCTCCTACCACGACGTCGACTCCTCGGAGCGCGCCTTCAAGATCGCGGGCTCGATGGCCTTCAAGGAGGCGATGAAGCGCGCGAAGCCGAAGCTGCTCGAGCCGACGATGGCCGTCGAGGTCGTCACGCCCGAGGACTTCCTCGGCGACGTGATGGGCAACCTGAACAGCCGCCGCGGCCGGATCGAGGAGATGAACCCGATGGGCAACGCCACCACGATCAAGGCGAGCGTGCCGCTCTCGGAGATGTTCGGCTACGCCACCGACGTGCGCTCGATGACGCAGGGGCGCGCCACGTTCACGATGCAGTTCGACCGTTACGAGGACGTACCCGGCTCGATCGCCGCGGACATCGTCGACTCGCAGACCAGTTAAGAGAAGGAGACCGCCAGCATGGCCAAGCAGAAGTTCGATCGGAACAAGCCGCACCTCAACGTCGGCACGATCGGTCACATCGACCACGGGAAGACGACGCTCACGGCGGCGATCACGAAGGTGCTCGCCGAGTCCACCGGTGGCGAAGCGGTCGCGTTCGACGACATCGACAAGGCTCCGGAGGAGCGCCAGCGCGGGATCACGATCAACACCGCGCACGTCGAGTACGAGACGGCGAACCGGCACTACGCCCACGTCGACTGCCCAGGCCACGCCGACTACATCAAGAACATGATCACCGGCGCCGCGCAGATGGACGGGGCAATCCTCGTCGTCTCGGCCGCAGACGGGCCGATGCCGCAGACGCGGGAGCACATCCTGCTCGCGAAGCAGGTCGACGTGCCGTACATCGTCGTCGCGCTGAACAAGGCCGACATGGTCGACGACCCCGAGCTGCTCGAGCTCGTCGAGATGGAAGTGCGCGAGCTCCTCTCCAAGTACGACTTCCCGGGTGACGACATCCCGATCGTGCACGTCTCGGCGCTGAAGGCGCTCGAGGGCGACGCGGAGTGGACGCCGAAGATCCTGGAGCTGATGGAAGCGGTCGACTCGTACATCCCGGAGCCGACCCGCGAGATCGACAAGCCGTTCCTGATGCCGATCGAGGACGTCTTCACGATCACGGGCCGCGGCACGGTCGTCACCGGCCGGGTCGAGCAGGGCGCGATCAAGATCGGCGACGAGGTCGAGATCGTCGGCATCCACGAGAAGGTCGAGAAGACGGTCGTCACGGGCGTCGAGATGTTCCAGAAGACTCTCGATGCCGCCCAGGCGGGCGACAACGCCGGGGCGCTCCTGCGCGGGATCAAGCGCGAGGAGATCGAGCGCGGTCAGGTGCTCGCGAAGCCCGGCTCGATCACGCCGCACACCGACTTCAACGCGGAGATCTACGTCCTCTCGAAGGACGAAGGCGGCCGCCACACGCCGTTCTTCTCCAAGTACCGCCCGCAGTTCTACTTCCGGACGACGGACGTGACGGGTGAGATCACGCTCCCGGAGGGCCAGGAGATGGTCATGCCGGGCGACAACACGCAGATGACGGTGCAGCTGATCGCGCCGATCGCCATGGACGAGGGCCTTCGCTTCGCCGTCCGCGAGGGCGGTCGCACCGTCGGAGCCGGCGTCGTCACGAAGATCACGAAGTAACGAAGGGATAAGGAACACTCGTGGCGCAACAGAAGATCCGGATCCGGCTCAAGGGCTATGACCACCAGCAGCTGGACCGCTCCGCCTCGCAGATCGTGGAGACGGCCCAGCGCACCGGTGCGACGATCACCGGCCCCGTGCCCCTGCCCACCGAGAAGAACGTCTACTGCGTGATCCGCAGTCCCTTCAAGGACAAGGACTCGCGCGAGCACTTCGAGGTGCGCACGCACAAGCGGCTGATCGACATCCACAGCCCGACGCCGAAGACCGTGGACTCGCTGATGCGCCTCGACCTCCCGGCCGGCGTCGACATCGAGATCAAGCTCTGATCATGAAGGGCATCCTCGGACGCAAGCTCGGCATGACGCAGCTCTTCGATCCGGAGAGCGGTCAGGTGACCCCCGTCACGGTGATCCAGGCCGGACCCTGTCCGGTCGTCCAGGTGAAGACGTTCGAGACGGACGGCTACGAGGCGATCCAGATCGCCTACGAGCCGGTCGTCGAGCGGAAGCTCTCGAAGCCGGAGGTCGGGCATCTCGCGAAGGCGGGAGCCACGCCGCACCGGCATCTCGTCGAGCTCCGCGGTCAGAGCGAGCTCCAGGTGGGCGAGACCGTGACCGTCGAGGCCTTCGAGCCCGGCGAGGCGGTCAAGATCGCCGGGATCTCGATCGGGAAGGGCTTCCAGGGCACGATCAAGCGCCACAACTTCGCGCGAGGCCCGGTCTCGCACGGCTCGCACAACGTCCGCAAGCCGGGCTCGATCGGCGCCTCCGCCACGCCCGCCCGCGTCTTCAAGGGGCAGAAGATGGCGGGACGGATGGGTGGCAAGCGGATCACGCAGCCCGGGCTTGTGATCCACGACGTCGACGTCGAGCAGAACCTCCTGCTCGTGAAGGGCTCGATCCCGGGCCCGAAGAGCGGGATCGTCGAGATCCGGGAGGCGAGCTGATGGCAGACCCGAAGGCACCGCTCCTCGGCGGCTCGGCCGCACAGGACGTCGACCTCGAGGCCGGCATCTTCGGCGCCGAGCTGAAGGCGCACGTCGTCCACGAGACGGTTCGCGCCGAGCTGAACGCGCGCCGCGCCGGCACGCGCGGCGTCAAGACCCGCGGGCTCGTCGCCGGCGGCCGCTCGAAGCCGTGGCGCCAGAAGGGCACCGGCCGCGCGCGCGCAGGGCACGATCCGCGCTCCCCAGTTCACGGGCGGTGGCGTCACCTTCGCGGTCGGCCGCGTCTTCGACCAGAAGGTGAACCGCAAGGCGCGCCGCTCGGCTCTCCGCGGCGCCCTCTCGAGCCACGCCAAGAACGGGACGCTCGGGCTGCTCTCAGCCGACGCGTTCGACGCTCCGTCGACGAAGCAGGCAAAGGCGCTCGTCGAGAGCTGGGGCAAGGAGGCGCCGCTCCTGCTCGTCGTCACCGAGGAGGAGGAGACGCTGATCAAGTCCTTCCGCAACCTCCCGAAGACCCTGATCACGGTTCCGTCGGAGCTCGAGGTCGCGTCGGTCGTCTGGGCGCGCTCGCTCCTCATCACCGAGGGCGCGCTGCCGCTCGTCCAGGGGAGGGCTGCCTGATGTCGCTGCACCCGAACGAGGTCCTGCTCGCTCCCGTGGTCTCGGAGAAGAGCTACAGCCTGATCACCGATCGCAAGTACACCTTCAAGGTGCACAAGGACGCCCACAAGACCCAGGTTCGGCAGGCCGTCGAGGAGCTCTTCGAGGTCAAGGTGCAGGCCGTGAACATCGTCAAGGTGCAGGCCAAGCCGAAGCGTCGCGGCCGCTCGGTCGGAACCCGTCCGGGCTGGAAGAAGGCGATCGTCCAGCTCCGCGAGGGCGAGACCATCGAGATCTTCGAGGGGGCTCAGGTCTAAGTCATGGCCCTGAAGAAGTACAAGCCCACCTCGCCCGGCCGTCGCTTCATGTCCGTCTCGAGCTTCGAGGAGGTCACGAAGTCGAAGCCCGAGAAGAGCCTGACGGAGCCGCTGAAGAAGACGGGCGGCCGGAACTCGAACGGCCGGATCACGACCCGCCACCAGGGCGGCGGCCACAAGCGCCGCTACCGGGTGATCGACTTCAAGCGGACGAAGGACGGCGTTCCCGCGAAGGTCGCCGCGATCGAGTACGACCCGAACCGGTCGGCCCGGATCGCGCTCCTCCACTACGCCGACGGCGCCAAGGCCTACATCATCGCCCCGGCGCGGATCAAGGTCGGCGCCACGGTCGAGTCGGGCCCGACCGCGGACATCAAGCCGGGCAACGCGCTTCCGCTCGAGAACATCCCGACGGGAACGATGGTGCACAACGTCGAGCTGAAGCCCGGGCAGGGGGCCAAGATGGCGCGCTCCGCCGGCTCGAGCGTCCAGCTCGTCGCCAAGGACGCCGGCTACGCGGTGCTTCGCGTCCCGTCCGGCGAAATGCGTCGAGTCCTGCTCACGTGTCGCGCCACGGTCGGGCAGGTCGGGAACGCCGACCACGAGAACCAGTCGATCGGCAAGGCCGGCCGCAATCGCTGGCTCGGCAAGCGGCCGGGCGTCCGCGGCTCTGCGATGAACCCCGTCGACCACCCGCACGGCGGCGGCGAGGGCAAGTCGAAGGGCGGCCGCCACCCGGTCACGCCCTGGGGCGTCCCGACGCTCGGCAAGCGCACCCGCGCGAAGCACAAGGAATCCAACAACTTGATCGTGCGCGGCCGTCGCCGCGGGAAGGACAAGCGCTAGATGAGCAGATCGTCCAAGAAGGGGCCTTTCATCGAGGCCCGGCTGCTGAGCCGGATCGAGTCGATGAACGCCACCAACGAGAAGCGGATGATCCGCACCTGGTCGCGCTCCTCGACGATCTTCCCCGACATGGTCGGGCACACGATCGCGGTCCACGACGGCCGCAAGCACGTGCCGGTCTTCGTCAGCGAGCAGATGGTCGGGCACAAGCTCGGCGAGTTCGCCCCCACGAGGACGTTCCGCGGCCACTCCGGCGACCGGCAGGCGAAGGTGAAGCGCTAGTGGCAGCCGCCAAGCAGCAGGCACTTCCGACCGTCACGGTCAAGGCAGAGGCCCGCTGGGTCCGCAGCTCGGCGCGCAAGGCCCGCATCGTGCTCGAGAACGTCCGCGGCCGGACCGTGCCGGAGGCGCGCACGATCCTCCGCTTCACGCAGCGTCACGTCGCGACGGACATCGAGAAGGTGCTGCACTCGGCCGTCTCGAACGCCGAGGCCAACCACGGCCTGATCGGCGACGAGCTCGTGATCGCGGCGGCGTTCGCGAACGAGGGGCCGACGCTGAAGCGTTTCCGCCCGCGGGCGCGAGGCCGCGCGAGCCAAATCCTCAAGCGCACCTGTCACATCACGATCCTGCTCGGCGAGGACCCGAAGGCGGAGCAGCGGCCGAAGCGCCGCCAGGCGGCGCCCGCCGCAACCGAGGCTCCAGTGCCCGGCAAAGCCGATGAGAAGCAGGCCGCGAAGAAGCCGAAGCGCGCCGCGAAGACGCGCGCGAAGAAGAAGGAGGCGGTCGCTTAATGGGCCAGAAAGTTCATCCCGGCGGCCTGCGGGTCGGCGTCATCCACGACTGGAAGTCGAACTGGTACGTGGGGAAGAAGGAGTTCCCCCAGTACATCCTCGAGGACGTCCAGATCCGGTCCCACATCAACGGCAAGCTCGGTCACGCCGGCCTCTCGGACATCCTGATCCGCAAGGACAAGCAGCGGATCACGGTCGACATCTACACCGCGCGCCCCGGGATCGTGATCGGGAAGTCGGGGGTCGAGGTGGATGCGCTCCGCAAAGAGCTGCACTCGATCACGGGCAAGAACGTCCACATCAACATCAACGAGATCAAGCGGCCCGAGCTCGACGCGAAGCTCGTCGCGCAGTCGATCGCCGAGCAGCTGCAGAACCGCGTCAGCTTCCGGCGGGCGATGAAGCGCTCGCTCGCCTCGGCAATGCGGTCGGGCGCGCAGGGGATCAAGATCCAGTGCGGCGGGCGGCTCGGCGGCGGCGAGATGAGCCGCTCCGAGCGCTACACCGAAGGGCGGATCCCGCTCCACACGATCCGCGCGGACATCGACTACGGCTTCGCCGAGGCGAAGACGACCTACGGCCGGATCGGCGTCAAGGTCTGGATCAACAAGGGCGAGATCATGCCCGAGGGCTTCGAGGGCGTCACGACCGGCAAGGACACGCGCCTCGGCGACCAGGACCAGGCCCGCCGGCGCCGTGGCGGCGCGGCCGAGGGGCTCGGCGCCTCGCGCGAGTCGAGCCGCGGCCGCAGCCAGGACCGGGAGGGGCTCGGGCTCGTCAAGAAGCCGCGGCGGCCCGGAGGCGGGCGTCCCGGCAGCGGCGGCGGACCTGCCGGCGGCGGCGGGAGCGGTGCTCCGCGCACCGGCAGCCGCGCAGGCGGTCGTCCCGGCACCAGCCGTCCCCGGCCGCAGAACCGTCCGGCCGAGCGGCCGCCCGAGAACGTCGAGAGCCCGCGGACGGACGACCAGGGCGTCTCCGCCGAGGGGCGCGAGCAGCCGGTGATCACCCCGGACGTCGCCACGACGCCGGCGCCGGTCGCCGACGCGCCGGACACGACGACGCCGAAGGTGCAGGTCGAGGACAAGACGAAGCTCGACGAATCCGGACGTGAGACCACCTGATGCTGCTCCCGAAGAAGACCAAGCACCGCAAGGTGCATCGCGGCCGGCGTCGCGGGATCTCCCGGGGGCAGACCGAGGTCCAGTTCGGCGACTACGGGATCAAGTCGCTCGAGGCCGCCTGGCTGACGAACCGCCAGATCGAGGCGGCGCGGATCGCGATGACCCGCAAGATCAAGCGCGGCGGCAAGGTCTGGATCAACGTCTTCCCGGACAAGTCCTTCACCCAGAAGCCCGCCGAGACCCGGATGGGCTCCGGCAAGGGCTCGCCGGAAGGCTGGGTCGCCGTCGTCAAGCCGGGCCGCGTCATGTTCGAGCTCGCCGGCGTGCCGGAGCCGCTGGCCAAGGAGGCGCTCCGCCTCGCCGGCCAGAAGCTGCCGGTGAAGACCAAGTTCGTCCGGAGAGAGGCTGATCTCTTTGAGAGCTAGGACACTGCGCGACCTGACCGACGACGAGCTCGACCGCAAGATGGCGGAGACCCGCCAGGAGCTCTTCAACCTGCGCTTCCAGTCTGCGACCGGGGCGCTCGAGAACAGCGCCAGGCTTCGGTCCGCGAAGCGCGAGATCGCCCGCATCTTGACCGTACGGCACGAGCGCGAGGCACAACAGGAACTGAGGGTGAAGTAGAGATGGCCGAGAAGAAGATCGACGAGAACGCAGACGAGACCCCGGTCGAGGAAGCAGAGGCACCGACCGACGCCGCTCCGGCAGCGGACGAGCCGACGGTGGGCGAGGGCGAGCAGCCCGCCGCTGCCGACGAGCCGGCTGCCAACGAGCCCGCTGCCGAGGCGGAGACCGTGGTCGAGGAGCCCGCGGCGGAGGCTGAGCCCGAGCCCGAGCCTGTCGCCGACGAGCCCGAGCCTGTCGCCGACGAGCCCGTCGCCGATGAACCGCCTGCCGAAGCGCCGGCCGCAGAGGCTCCGACGACCGAGGCTAAGGCGGCAGAGGCTCCGGCACCTGAGGCTCCGGCACCTGAGGCTCCGGCCGCTCCCGCCCAGCAGTCCGGCCCGAAGCCGAAGCGCAAGCGCCTGCCGCGCTCGCTCCGCCCCGAGCGGACGCGCCCGAAGCGGGAGAAGCCGCGCAAGCGCAAGCCGATCGTCCGCCTGCCGAAGCCGGAGCACGAGCTCGGGCGCCGTCAGGAGCGCCAGGGCACCGTCGTCTCGGACGCGATGGACAAGACGATCGTCGTCAAGGTCGACACGATCGGGATGCACCGCCGCTACAAGAAGGTGATCCGGCAGTCGAAGAAGTTCCACGCCCACGACGAGACGAACCAGGCGAAGCTCGGCGACGTCGTCCGGATCGTCGAGACGCGGCCGCTCTCGAAGTCGAAGAACTGGCGGCTGGCCGAGATCGTCGAGGTGGCCAAGTGATTCAGCAAGAAAGCCGCCTTCGCGTGGCCGACAACACCGGCGCGCGCGAGCTACTCTGCATCCGGGTGATGGGCGGATCCAAGCGTCGCTACGCTCGGGTCGGCGACATCATCGTAGGTACCGTGAAGTCGGCGACACCGCAGGGCGCGGTCAAGAAGGGCGAGGTCGTGAAAGCGGTCGTCGTCCGGACGAAGAAGCCCTACGGTCGCGACGACGGCACGCAGATCGCGTTCGACGAGAACGCGGCCGTGATCATCGACGCCGCCCGCAACCCGCGCGGCACGCGCATCTTCGGGCCCGTCGCCCGCGAGCTGCGCGAGAAGAACTTCATGAAGATCGTCAGCCTGGCCCCAGAGGTGCTCTAGAGAGATGGCAACGAAGCTCAAGATCAAGAAGGGGGATCTCGTGCAGATCCTCGCCGGCAAGGACCGCGGCAAGCAGGGGCGGATCCTCGAGGCGCGCCCCGGCGACGGGCGGGTGATCGTCGAGAACCTGAACGTGATCACCCGGCACACGAAGCCGAAGCCGCTCCGCGACTCGAGCCGGATGGGCGGCGTCCAGATGGCGCCGGGCGGCCGGATCGAGAAGGCCTCCCCGGTCGACGTCTCGAACGTGATGCTCGTCTGTCCCACCTGCGGGCTGCCGACCCGAGTCGGGGTCAAGGAGAAGACCGTCAAGGGCGAGGTCGTCCGCGTGCGGGTCTGCAAGCGCGACGGCTGCGGCCAGGAGATCGACACCAAGTAATGGCCACCGTCGAGTACAGCCCCAGGTTGAAGGACTCCTACGAGGAGCTGCGCCCGCAGCTCCAGGACGAGCTCGGCCTGAAGTCGATCATGGAGGTCCCGCGGATCACGAAGATCACGCTCAACATGGGCGTCGGCGACGCGAAGACGGACGCGAAGGCGCTCGACTCCGCGATCGAGGAGCTGACGACGATCGCCGCCCAGCGCGCGCAGGTGCGCAAGGCGACCAAGTCGATCGCGAGCTTCAAGCTGCGCGAGGGGATGGCCGTCGGCGCCAAGGTGACGCTGCGCGGGGACCGCATGTACGAGTTCCTCGACCGGCTGATCGCCGTCGCGCTGCCGCGGATCCGGGACTTCCGCGGCCTCAACCCGAGGTCGTTCGACGGGCGCGGCAACTTCTCGCTCGGCGTCCGCGAGCAGATCATCTTTCCCGAGATCGACTACGACAGCGTCCAGTCCGTTCGGGGCTTCGACGTGACCATCACCACCACCGCCAAGACGGACGAGCAGGCCCTCGCGCTTCTCAAGGGCCTCGGGCTTCCGTTCGCGGGCAGCGAGCCTGGAAGGGATCAGTAGGAATGGCCAAGACGTCACTTGTCGTCAAGCAGAAGCGCACCGCGAAGTACAAGGTGCGCCAGTACTCGCGCTGCAACCGCTGCGGTCGCCCGCGCGCGGTGTTCAAGAAGTTCGGCCTCTGCCGGATCTGCCTGCGCGAGCTCGCGCACCAGGGCGCGATTCCCGGCATGACCAAGAGCAGTTGGTAGAGGAGACCTGATGCTGACCGACCCGATCGCAGACATGCTCACGCGGATCCGCAACGCCAACAAGGCGATGCACGACACCGCCCAGATGCCGACCTCCCGGATCAAGGAGGAGATCGCCCGCGTCCTGAAGGACGAGGGCTACATCAAGGACTTCCGGGTCGTCGAGGTCGAGGGGCAGCCGTACTCGACCCTCATCGTCGAGCTCAAGTTCGGCAAGAACCGGCAGCGGGTGATCAGCGGCCTCAAGCGGATCTCGCGCCCGGGTCGCCGCGTCTATGCCCGCAAGGACCGGCTGCCGCGCGTGCTCGGCGGGCTCGGCACCGCGATCCTGTCCACCTCGACCGGGCTCGTCACGAGCCGCCAGGCCGCGGAGCGCGGCATCGGCGGCGAAGTGATCGCCTTCGTCTGGTAGCGATGAGCCGGATCGGGAGACAGCCCATCGAGATTCCCTCCACCGTCGCCGTGGCGCTCTCGCCCGGACGCGTGCAGGTGAACGGTCCTCTCGGCGAGCTCTCGCAGCAGGTGCCGGCGCGGATGCAGGTCGAGCAGGGCGACGGCGCGATCCTCGTCACGCGCCCGACCGAGCGCGGCACCGACCGGGCGCTGCACGGTCTCACCCGGACGCTGATCGCGAACATGGTCGAGGGCGTGACCAAGGGCTTCGAGAAGCACCTGGAGATCCAGGGCGTCGGTTACCGCGCCTCGCTGCGCGGCACCGATCTCGAGCTCAACGTGGGCTACTCGCACCCGGTCGTCCTGAAGCCGCGCCCCGGGATCACCTTCGAGGTCCCCGCGCCCAACCAGGTGATCGTCAAGGGCACCGACAAGCAGCAGGTCGGCCAGACGGCCGCCGAGGTCCGCGCCGTCCGCAAGCCCGAGCCCTACAAGGGCAAGGGGATCCGGTACCGCGACGAGGTCGTGCGGAGAAAGGTCGGGAAGCGGGCATGAGCACGCTCACGAGTCGCCAGGCGCGCGAGCGCCGGCACCGTCGGATCCGTGGCAAGGTCGCGGGTACCGCCGAGCGGCCGCGCCTCGCGGTCTTCCGCTCGAACAAGGGAATTTTCGCCCAGCTCGTCGACGACGAGAGCGGCCGCACGCTTGCCGGCGCGAGCTGGCTCGGGATCGACAAGTCGTTCAAGGGAACGAAGACCGAGCAGGCTGCCGAGGTGGGCAAGGCGGTCGCCGAGGTGGCGAAGCAGGCCGGCATCGAGTCCGTCGTGTTCGATCGCGGCGGCTACCTGTACCACGGACGTGTGAAGGCGCTCGCCGACGGCGCGCGCGAGGGAGGACTGAGGTTTTGAGCAGTAGCACCGTCGAACGTGAAGTGATCGCCCGCGAGGAAGTGCGCGAGCTCAAGGAGCGCGTGATCGAGATCAACCGGGTCGCGAAGGTCGTCAAGGGCGGCCGGCGCTTCTCGTTCACGGCGCTCGTCGTGATCGGCGACGAGGTCGACCGCGTCGGCGTCGGCTACGGCAAGGCGCGCGAGGTTCCGCTCGCGATCTCCAAGGCCGTCGACGACGCGAAGAAGAACCTCTTCACCGTGCCGAAGCACGGGACGACGGTCACCCACGAGATCATGGGGGTCTTCGGGGCCGCCCGCGTCTTCATCCGCCCGGCCTCGGAGGGAACCGGCGTGATCGCCGGAGGCGGCGTCCGCGCGGTGCTCGAGCTGGCCGGGATCCGCGACGTGCTCGCGAAGAGCCTCGGCACGACGAACCCGATCAACATGGCGAAGGCGACCGTCGCGGGGCTGAAGAGCCTCCGCCGGCCCGAGGACGTCGCCCGCATGCGCGGGAAGACGATCACGGAGATCCTGCCCCAGTCGGCAGCTCGGATCGCCGAGCTGCGCGCCGAGCGCGCCGCGGCGGCGGCGACCGCTGAGCCGCGCAGGCAGCCGAGACGCTGACGATGGCCACGTTGAAGATCACCCAGATCAAGAGCCAGATCGGCCAGAGCGAGCGGCATCGCGGCACCCTGCGGGCTCTCGGCCTCGGCCGGATCGGCAAGTCGAACGAGCTGAAGGACACTCCGGAGGCCGCCGGTATGCTGAGAAAGGTCGCCCACCTCGTCAAGGTCGAGGACGCCTAGCAATGGCCCAGGACTCACCCCAAAACGAGGAGCTGAACCTCCATACGCTCAAGCCCGCGCAGGCGCGAACCGAGCGCAAGCGCGTCGGCCGGGGGCTCGGCTCCGGCAAGGGCCGCTACTCCGGCCGCGGGATCAAGGGCCAGAAGTCGCGTGCGGGCTCGCACAAAATGAAGGCGGGTTTCGAGGGCGGCCAGATGCCGCTCGACATGCGGATGCCCAAGCAGCGCGGCAACACCTCGGCCGACGCGATGCCGATCGGCCCCTTCCGCACCTACTCGCATCCCGTCAACCTGCGGGACCTCCAGCGGGTCTTCAAGAAGGGCGACACCGTGAACATCGAGACGCTGGTCGAGAAGGGCCTCGTCAAGAACACGAAGGCGGACGTGAAGATCCTGGGCTCGGGCGAGCTGACGAAGACGCTCGCGGTCACCGCGCACTCGTTCTCGGCCTCCGCCCGGAAGAAGATCACCGCCGCCGGCGGCAGCGCCACGGCACTCAAGGCGCCGAAGGATCCTCGCAAGACCAAGGGCAAGTCGAAGTCGAAGGCTTCTGCCGCCGAGGCCGCGGAAGCTCCCGCCGAGGAGTCGTAGGGCTTGTTCAGCTGGCTCGCTAACGCCTGGCGCGTCCCGGAGCTCCGGCACCGCGTCCTCTTCACGGCGATGATCCTCGCGATCTACCGGTTCGGCTCGTGGATGCCGGCGCCCGGCGTCAACTCGGAGTCGATCGAGAGCTACTTCGACAGCCGCGGCGGCACGATCCTCGGCCTCCTCAACCTGTTCTCGGGCGGCGCGCTCTCGCAGTTCTCGATCTTCGCGCTCGGGATCATGCCGTACGTCACGGCCTCGATCATCCTCCAGCTGATGACCGTCGTGATCCCCAAGCTCGCCGAGCTCCAGAAGGAGGGCGAGTCCGGCTACGCCAAGATCAACCAGTACACGCGCTACCTGACGGTGGTCCTCGCGGCGGCCCAGGCGACGGGCTACGCGTTCCTCTTCCGCCGCCAGGGCGTGCTCGATGCGAACCTCGGCCGGATGACGCTGATCATCATCACGCTCACCGTCGGCTGCACCCTGCTCATGTGGATGGGCGAGCTGATCACGAAGCGCGGGATCGGGAACGGGATCTCGCTCCTGATCTTCGCCTCGATCCTCGTCGGCGCGCCGATCGGCGTCGCGGCCTGGTGGAACGGCGGCCCGATGGAGAAGCTCTTCTTCCCGCTGATCGCGCTCGCGATCATCGCTGCGATCGTCTTCATCCAGGAGGGCCAGCGCCGCATCCCGATCCAGTACGCGAAGCGGATGGTCGGCCGGCGGATGACCGCGGGCGGCTCGACCTACATGCCCCTGCGCGTGAACATGGCCGGCGTGATCCCGGTGATCTTCGCCGCCGCCGTGATGGCCTTCCCGCCGACGATCGGCCAGTACTTCCCCCAGACGCAGGGCTTCGTCAACGAGCACTTCCTGCCCACGAACGTCGGCTACATGCTGCTCCAGGGCTTCTTGATCGTGGTCTTCACGTACTTCTACACCGCAGTGCAGTTCAACCCGGTCGACCAGGCGGACAACCTGCGCCGCTACGGCGGTTACATCCCGGGGCTCCGGCCCGGACCGCCCACGGCGCAGTACCTCGATCGCGTCCTGACGCGGCTGACGCTGCCGGGGGCGATCTACCTCGCGCTCGTGGCCACCCTGCCGACGCTCTTCATCCGCTACGGCGGTTTCTCGCAGGCCACCGCCGGCGCGCTCGGCGGGACCTCGGTGCTGATCGCGGTCGGCGTCGCGCTCGACACGATGCGCCAGATGGAGTCGCAGATGATGGCGCGCTCCTACGAAGGCTTCCTGAAGTAGTGAACCTGCTTCTGCTCGGGCCGCAGGGCTCCGGGAAAGGCACCCAGGCCAAGCTGATCGCCGCAGACCACGGCGTTCCCCACGTCTCGACCGGTGACATGTTCCGGGCGCTCGACGGAACCACCGCACTCGGCCGCGAGGTCGATGCGATCATGGAGCGCGGCGACCTCGTTCCCGACGAGCTGACGATCCGGATGATCGAGGAACGGCTTTCCGAGGACGACGCGCTCGAGGGGTTCATCCTCGACGGCTTCCCCCGCAACCTCACCCAGGCGGAGGCGCTCGATGCGATGCTCGCCGCGATCGGGCGGCGGCTCGACGCGATCCTCTTCTTCGATCTGCCCGACGACATCGCCCGCGAGCGCGCCCTCGGCCGCGCCCACGAGGAAGGGCGCGCCGACGACACGCACGAGACGATCGGGCGGCGCCTCGCCATCTACCATGCGCAGACCGAGCCGGTCGTCCACCACTACCGGACGACCGGGCGGCTCGTACCCCTCCGTGCCCACCGCGAGGTCGGCGAGGTCTACGCGGAGATCCAGCAAGCCCTCGAGCAGGTGGCAGTCCGATGATCATCCGCAAATCCGCGCAGGAGATCGAGAAGATGGCCGCGGCCGGCGCGATCGCCGCGGACACGATCGCGCACGTCGGCGAGCAGCTCGAGCCCGGGATCACGACCGGCGAGCTCGACCGGATCGCGGACGAGTTCATCGTCGGGCGCGGCGGGAGCCCGACCTCCAAGGGCTACCGGGGGTTTCCGAAGGCGATCTGCATCTCACCGAACGCGATGGTGGTGCACGGGATCCCCGGCCCCTACGTCGTCGGTGACGGCGATCTCGTGACGATCGACGTGGGCGTCACGTTGGACGGCTACATCGCGGACAGCGCGTTCACCTTCGGCGTCGGCGAGGTCGCCGCGGAGGCACAGCGGCTGCTCGACGTCGGTCGCGAAGCGCTCGCCGCGGGAATCGCGCAGGCGCTACCGGGCAACCGCGTCGGCGACATCTCTGCGGCCGTGCAGGAGGTCGTCGAGTCGGGCGGCTTCTCCGTGGTCCGCAGCCTCGTCGGGCACGGGGTCGGCCGCTCCTACCACGAGGATCCGCACATCCCGAACTTCGGCGACCGCGGTCGCGGGCCGCAGCTCGCGGAGGGGATGACGATCGCAATCGAGCCGATGATCACGGCGGGCGCGCCAGACGTCTACGTCCACGACGACGAATGGTCGATTTCGACCGAGGACGGCTCGCTCTCGTGTCACTTCGAGCACACGGTCGCGATCACCGCGCAGGGCCCGCGCATCCTCACCCGTCCGAGCATCCTGGCGGCGGCCCCCGTCGGACGCGAGAAGGGCGATCGAGAGCCGTCTTTGCTAAAGTAGGCGCTTCGCGCGGCTCCCGCCGCGCTTTGCTGCGCGCAGCGCACGCCCCACGAGCCACGGAGTCTATGACAGTCAAAGAAGAGAAGATCGAGGTCGAAGGCGAAGTCGTCGAGGCGCTCCCGAGCACGATGTTCAGGGTGCAGATCGACGGCGGACACAGCGTGCTCGCCACGATCTCGGGGAAGATGCGAAAGCACTACATCCGCATCGCCCCAGGCGACCGCGTCAAGGTCGAGCTCTCTCCCTATGACTTGAACCGCGGCCGGATCACGTTCCGCAACCGCTAGGAAAATCCCGATGAAGGTCCGTCCGTCCGTCAAGCCCAGGTGTGAGCGCTGCCGCGTGATCAAGCGGCACGGGCGCACCATGGTCATCTGCTCGAACCCACGGCACAAGCAAAGGCAGGGGTAGTCACTTGGCACGAATCGCAGGCGTGAACCTCCCGAACCAGAAGCGACTGGAGATCGGGCTGACCTACATCTACGGGATCGGCCAGGCCTCGGCGCAGAAGATCTGCACCTCGCTCGAGCTCGACCCGAACGAGAAGGTCCGGGACCTGACGGACGACGAGATCAACAAGCTTCGCGCCTACATCGACGGTGAGCTGCAGGTGGAGGGCGACCTCCGCCGCGAGCGCTCCCAGTCGATCAAGCGCCTCTCCGAGATCGGCTGTTATCGCGGCGTCCGTCACCGCCGCGGCCTCCCGGTGAACGGGCAGCGGACGAAGACGAACGCGCGCACGCGCAAGGGGCCGAAGAAGACCGTCGGCCGCGGGAAGAAGGCGAAGTAATGGCACCTCCTCGCAAGGCTGCGGCCGCTCGAGGCCGCACGCGTCGGCGCGTCCGCAAGAACATCGCGATCGGCCAGGCGCACATCAAGACCTCGTTCAACAACACGATCGTCGCCCTCACGGACAAGGAGGGCAACGTGATCGCCTGGGAGTCCGCCGGTTCCGCCGGCTTCAAGGGCTCGCGCAAGTCGACGCCGTTCGCGGCCCAGGTGACGGCCGACTCCTGCGCCCGCAAGGGCATGGAGCACGGCCTCCAGAAGGTCGAGGTGTTCGTCAAGGGCCCAGGCTCCGGCCGGGAGACGGCGATCCGCTCGCTCCAGGCTGCCGGGCTCGAGATCCTCGGCGTCAAGGACGTCACCCCGCAGGCCCACAACGGGGTTCGCCCCCGGAAGCGGAGGCGCGTCTAGTGGCCCGCGATCTCGGAGCGAAGTGCCGGATCTGCCGGCGCGAAGGCATGAAGCTCTTCCTCAAGGGCGAGCGCTGCCTGACCGAGAAGTGCGCGATCGAGCGCCGCTCGTATCCGCCGGGCGAGCACGGCCGCGGCCGGATCAAGCAGAGCGAGTACCTGCTGCAGCTGCGCGAGAAGCAGAAGGCGCGCCGCTACTACGGGCTGCTCGAGAAGCAGTTCCGCAACTACTACGACAAGGCGACGCGCGGGACTGGCGCTCCGGGAGAGAACCTGCTCCGGATGCTCGAGACCCGGCTCGACAACGTCGTCTACCGGCTCGGGTTCGCCGGCTCGAGGGCTCAGGCCCGCCAGCTCGTGCGTCACGGCCACTTCACCGTCAACGGCCGCCGGGTGAACATCCCGAGCTACGGCGTGCGGCCGAACGACATCGTGACGATGAAGTCGGGCAGCGCGGCCGAGCCGACGATCCGCGACGCCACCGACCTGACCGCCTCGGTCGCACCCTGGCTCCAGGCAGACCACGAGGGGCTCACCGGCAAGGTGCTGAAGTGGCCCGAGCGCGCCGAGATCGACACGCCGGTGCAGGAATCGCTCATCGTCGAGCTCTACTCCAAGTAAGGCTTCACTCAAGGCAGAAGAAGGGACTCTCTTGGCTACACGCAACAACCTGACGGACTTCCAGGTCCCGAAGATCGTCCACGAGGAGATCAACGAGAACCGCGGGATCTTCATGATCGAGCCGCTCGACCGCGGCTTCGGCTACACGTTCGGCAACTCGCTGCGCCGCGTGCTGCTCTCGTCCCTCGAGGGCGCCGCCGTCACCGCCGTCAAGATCGAGGGCGTCGCGCACGAGTTCACGACGCTGCCGGGCGTCAAGGAGGACGTCACCGACGTCATCCTCAACCTGAAGAACCTGATCTGCCTCCTCCACGGCGAGTCGCCCGAGGTCGAGGTGCACATCGCGAAGAAGGGCTCCGGCGCGGTCACCGCCGCCGACATCCAGGCGCCCGCCGACCTCGAGATCCTCAACCCGGAGCTCGTGCTCGCGCACCTGTCCGACAAGGGCAAGCTCGAGATGACGCTGACGATCGGCCGCGGTCGCGGCTACGTCCCCGCCGAGCTGAACCGCGGGCCGGAGCAGCCGATCGGCGTGATCCCGATCGACTCGATCTTCTCGCCGGTGCGCCGCGTCTCCTACGACGTCGAGGCGGCCCGCGTCGGTCAGCGGACGGACTTCGACAAGCTCCGCCTCGACGTGACGACGGACGGCTCGCTCGAGCCGCGCGACGCGATCGGCCAGGCCGCGGAGATCCTGATCCGGCAGCTCGCGATCTTCACCGACCTCGACCGGATCGAGGGCTTCGGCGAGGCCGCCGCAGCCGAGACGGGGATCGAGGCTCCGGCCGCGCACGGGATGGAGAACTTCCCGATCGAGGAGCTCGAGCTCGGCGTCCGCTCCTACAACTGCCTGAAGCGCGTCGGGATCGAGACGATCGGCGACCTCGTGACGAAGTCGGAGAACGAGCTCGCGGCGATCCCGAACTTCGGCAAGAAGTCGATCGAAGAGGTCAAGGAGACGCTCCAGTCGCATGGGCTCAACCTGCGAGGGGACGAATAACGCCATGAGGCACGCCCGCGCAGGCAAGAAGCTGGGACGCGATTCCGCGCACCGGAAGGCGCTCTACTCGAACCTCGCGGGTGCGCTGCTCGAGCACGGGCGGATCCAGACGACCGAGGCGAAGGCCAAGGCCGTCAAGCCGTTCGCCGAGAAGATGATCACGCTCGGGAAGCGGGGCGACCTCCCGGCGCGCCGGAAAGCGCTCGCCGAGCTCCGCTCCCCGGACGTGGTCAGCCACCTCTTCGCGGAGGTGGCGCCGCGCTTCGCGGATCGCCCCGGCGGCTACACGCGGATCATCAAGCTCGGCGCACGCCAGGGCGACGCGGCCGAGATGGTGTACCTCGAGCTCGTCGACTACGAGCCCGAGACGGCGTTCGCCGCCGGGCCTCAGCGCTCCGCCTGACGCAGCGCCGAAGTAACGATCGTCTACGCTCGCGGGCGTGCTGATCGAGGGGCTCGTCTTCGCCGGAGTCGCCAGTCCGGATCCAGCCGGCCTCGCCCGCTTCTTCGCCGACGTGCTCGGCGCGGAAGCGCGCGAGGAGGACGGCTACACGCGGTTCGTCTTCCCGAACGGCTCCTCCCTCGCGGTCGTCCCGCGCGACTGGGTCGCGCCGCCCTCCGACACGAACCTCGGCTTCCTCGTGGACGACCTCGACGAGGCGACGGCCGAGCTCGCCGCGCGCGGGATCGAGCCCGCCGGCGAGCTCCAACGGAACGACGAGCACCGCTACCGGCACTTCCGCGCCTCCGACGGGCGCGTCTTCGAGCTGCTCGACCGCCGGGTCTAGCTCTCCATGCTCTTCCTCATCGCGCTCGCGCTCGCGATCTTCGTCCTGCCTTCGCCCTGGGGGCTCGTCGCGGTCGCGGCAGGCGGAGCGGCGGAGCTGGCCGAGGCCTGGTTTCTCTGGCGGTGGTCGCACCGGCGGACGCCCACCGTCGGTGTCGAGGCGCTGGTCGGGGCACAGGCGGTGGTGGACGCCCCGTGCCGGCCGGTCGGGACGGTGCGCGTCAAGGGTGAGCTCTGGCAGGCCCGCTGCGCCGGCGGCGCCGACAAGGGCGAGGTCGTGCGAGTGGTCGCGGTCGACCGTCTCGTCCTCGTCGTCGAGCTGCCGTGAAGCTGAAGCTGACGCTCGAGTACGACGGCACCGGCTTCGCCGGCTGGGCGCGACAGCCCGCCGCGCGGACCGTGGAAGGCGTCTTCCGGGAGGCCTGCGGACGCGATCTACCCGGCGTGGTCCGACCTCGAGGTCGCCGGACGAACCGACACAGGTGTCCATGCGCTCGGACAGGTGGTCAGCCTCGAGGTGGACGGCGGCCCGCCGCCCGAGCGCGTCTCGCGCGCCCTCAACGCCCAGCTCCCGGACGACGTGGCCGTCGTCGGCGCCGAGGAGGTTGAGGCGGGCTTCAGCGCCCGCTACTCCGCGCGGCGCCGCAGCTACCGCTATCGCATCCTGCGCCGCCGCGAGCGCGCCCCTTTCGAGGCGCGGCGCGCGCTCTGGTGGCCACGGCCGCTCGACGAGCAGCAGCTCGAGGCGGCCGCGGCGCTCCTGCCCGGGGAGCACGACTTCACTGCGTTCACGCCCGCCGAGACGCAGCACACGATCCTTCGCCGGACGATCCGGGCCGCCGCGTGGGATCGGCGCGGTGACGAGCTCCACTTCACGGTCACCGCCGACAGCTTCCTCCGCCACATGGTCCGCACGCTCGTGGGCACGATGCTCGAGCGGACGCCCGAGGACCTGGCGGGGCTGCTCGAGGGCCGGCCGCGGAGCGAGGGAGGCGCGACGGCGCCACCGTGGGGCCTCTACCTCGAGCACGTCGCGTACGACTAGCGGGGGCGACTAGCATCGGTCGAATGCGCCACCCCGTCGTCCTCTTCGATCTCGACGGCACGGTGATCGACTCCGGCTCGATCATCGTCGCCTCCATGCGGCACGCGGCGAAGACCGTCCTCGGCCGCGACGTGCCGGACGAGCAGCTCGTCGCCGCCGTCGGCGGGCCGGGGCTCGCCGAGCAGATGCGCCTGCTCGACGCCGATCGGGTCGACGAGCTCGTGGCGTGCTACCGCGCGCACAACGAGCCGCTCCACTCCGAGCTCGCGGAATGCGCCGGGATGACCGACGCGCTGACGATCCTGAAGGGCGAGGGACGGCGGCTCGGGATCGTCACCGCCAAGCGGCGGGCCACCGTGGACATCGCCTTCCGCTACCTGCCGCTCGAGGCGTTCTTCGAGGTGATCGTCGGCTCGGACGACACGGAGCGGCACAAGCCGGATCCGGAGCCGATCCTCTACGCCCTCGACCGGCTCGGGGTAAGCGCGAAAGGCGCGGCCTACGTCGGCGACTCCCCGTTCGACGTTCGGGCCGCAAAGGCGGCCGGCGTGCATGCGGTCGCGGTCACGTGGGGCGGGATCCATCACCGCGAGCTGCTCGAGGCGGAGAAGCCCGACGCGATCGTGCGCGATACGGAGGAGCTCCTTGCAGCCCTCTAGCCGGGCTCGCGAGCTCCGCGAGCTGCTCAAGCGCTACGGCTACGCCTATCACGTGCTCGACGAGCCGGAGGTGCCGGACGCCGAGTACGACCGGCTCTTCGACGAGCTGCTCGAGCTCGAGGGCGGCCTGCCGGACGACGAGATCCCGCCCGACTCGCCGACGCGGCGGGTGGGGGCACCTCCGTCGGAGGGGTTCAGGAAGGTCGACCACCTGACCCCGATGGGCTCGCTCGACAAGGTCACGACGGACGACGCGCTCCAGAAGTGGGCCGACGACGTCCGCAAGCGGCTCGATTCGGACGAGCCGGTCGCGTACGTGCTCGAGCCGAAGATCGACGGCCTGGCCGTCAGCCTGCTCTACGAGCAGGGGCTCTACGTGCGGGGCGCGACGCGGGGCGACGGTCACCGTGGCGAGGACGTGACCGTGAATCTGCGCACGATCGATGCAATCCCGCTCTCCCTCCGGGGCGACGACCCTCCCGCGGCCCTCGAGGTTCGGGGCGAGGTCTACATGCCGCTCTCCGGCTTCCGGAAGCTGAACGAGCGGCTCGTCGCCGACGGCAAGAAGCCGACGCCGAACCCCCGCAACGCCGCCGCAGGTTCCGTGCGGCAGAAGAACTCGCAGGTGACGCGGAGCATGCCGCTCTCGAACTGGGCATACGGGACCGGGCACCGCGACGGGGTCGCGTTCGAGAGCCAGTGGGAGCAGCTCGCCTGGCTACGCGAGCGCGGCTTCCGGACAAATCCGTTCGCCGAGCGGTTGGAGTCGATCGACGAGGTCGCGGCGCGCTGCCGGGACTGGGAGCGCCGGCGCGCCGAGCTCGACTACGAGATCGACGGGATCGTGATCAAGCTCGACTCGTTCGAGCAGCAGGCTCGGCTCGGCGCCCTCCACGGCCGGCCGCGCTGGGCGCGCGCGTTCAAGTGGGCGCCGATGACCGCCCAGACGACGCTCGAGAAGATCGCGATTCGGGTCGGCCGGACCGGCGCGCTCAACCCGTGGGGCCTCCTCGAGCCGGTCGAGGTCGGCGGCGTCACCGTTTCGCGCGCGACGCTGCACAACGAGGAGGACATCAACCGGAAGCAGATTCGCGAGGGCGATCTCGTGATCGTGCAGCGCGCGGGGGACGTGATCCCGCAGGTGGTCGGACCTGCGGGCGAGCACCGGCCGGGAACGAAGGAGTTCCGGATGCCGAGCCACTGCCCGTTGTGCGGGGCCGAGGTCGTGAAACCGGAAGGTGAAGTGATGCACCGCTGCCCGAACCGGGCCTGCCCCTCGCGCGGGCTCGAGACGCTGATCAACTGGGTGAGCGCGGCCATGGACATCGAAGGGGTGGGCGAGCAGTTCGTGCGTCGTCTCTGGGAGCTAGGCCTGCTTCGCTCGATGCCCGCTCTCTACCGGCTCTCGCTCGAGCAGCTCCTCGAGCTGGACGGCTTCCAGGAGCGCTCGGCGACGAACGTCCTGAGCTCGATCGAGGCGTCGAAGGGCCAGCCGTTCTCGCGGGTCCTGTTCGGCCTGAACATCCCCGACGTCGGCTGGGTGACAGCCCAGAACCTCGCCCGGCACTTCGGCTCCGTCGACGGGCTGCTCGAGGCGAGCCAGGAGGAGATCCAGGAGGTGGACGGGATCGGGCCGGATCGCGCCGAGTCGATCGCGGACTGGTTCTCGGACGAGCAGAACCGCACCCTCGTGCAGGAGCTGCGCGAGCTCGGGCTCACGTTCGAGTCCGGAGAGGCCGAGAAGCCGGTCGAGGGGCCGCTCACGGGCTCCCAGTACGTCCTCACCGGCACGCTGGAGGGCTTCACGCGGGAGGAGGCGGCCGCGGCGCTGGCCTCGCTCGGGGCGAAGGTGTCGGACAACGTCTCCAAGAAGACGACCGGCGTGATCGTGGGCGCGAGCCCCGGGTCGAAGGCCGCAAAGGCGGAGAAGGCGGGAGTGCCGATCCTCTCCGAGGCCGAGCTGCGCGAGCTCGTCAAGGACGCGCCGGCGAGCGCGCCGGCAGGGATCGCGCCGCCGCCGCGCCGTCGCTAGCGGAATCCGCGGTCGCTCAGCCCGCGGATGCGAGCACGGTCGCGAAGCGGTCCTGGGAGCGGCGGGCCCAGTACGACGCGACCGGGGCGCCGTTCTGGATGATCGCGAAGACGTAGCGGTCGCGGACGAAGCCCGAGAGCGCAGACGCGGCGCTCGTCGTCCCGGTCTTCGCGATCACGCGCCCGCGCGCGGGCCGCGACTCGAGACGGTGCGCCAGCGTGCCGTCCACACCCGCGACGGCGAGCGAGCCGAGGAAGGCATCGCGGATCTCGCGGTCGGCGACGCCGGCCACGAGCAGCGCCACGACTGCGCTCGCGGTGAGGCGATCGAGGCGCGAGAGCCCGGAGCCGTCCGCGATCGTGACCCCGCCGAGCGGAATCGCCGCCGCCGCAAGCGAGCGGCGCACGACGCGGGCTCCGGCCACCGTCGAGCCCCTGTCGGCGTAGAGGGCGCCCAGCTGCTTGAGCAGCACCTCCGCGGTGTAGTTGTCGCTCTCGCGCCCCATGAAGCGCACGATCGTCGCGAGTGGGTCGGAGAGATCCCGGGCGAGCGGGAATCCCGCCGTCGTCAGAGTCCCGGCGCGTGCGGTGCGGCGGACGGCGACACCCCTCGCCTGGAGGGCGCGGCGGAAGAGCGAGGCCGCCGCGAGCGCGGGCTCCGGGGACGTGCGCCCACGGAACCAGCCTCGATCGACGGCGAGCGCCGAGAGCGGGGGCGATTGCCCCATGTAGAAGCTCGGCTTCCAGCCGGGGCCGGTTCGGCGGGCGTCGAACCAGGACTCGTCGCCGATCACGGCGCCGTCCACGTGTGCGATCCCCCACGAGGCCACGCCTGCGGCCAGGGCGGCCAGGTCGGCCTGCTCCAGCGTCGGATCGCCGAAGCCGCGGAGGAAGAGATCGCCGTGCCAGACGTTGCCGACCAGGGAGCCCGTGCCGACGACCTCGGTGTGGAAACGGAAGTTGCTGCCGAGGAGCGTCAGCGCTGCATAGGCGACCGGGAGCTTCTCGTTCGACGCGGGCTGCAGGGAACGGGCGGCGTTGCGCGAGAAGACGACCGTGCCGCTCCGCAGGTCGACGGCGAGCGCTGACGTCCGCGAGGGATCGACGTGGGGGACGGAGAGGGCCCTCGTGAGGCGCTTCGGAAGCGTCGGGTCGAGAGCCTGCGCCGGCGCCGCGAGGAGGAGCGCGAACGCGACGAAAGCGAGCAGCGCCAGTGGGCCGACCGCAGCTCGAAGATGGGGCGGACGGCCCATGTCGGGGCGCGAAGGGCGCCCCATAATCGGGCCTGGAGGATCTCCTTGAGCCAGCATCTCCCTACGGTCCTGACCGAGATCCGGTCGCTGCTCGACCAGCCTGCCGGCCGCGGACGGCCGCCGCGCGGGCTCGTCGAGAAGACGCTGACCGATGGTTACGCGCACGCGCTTCGGATCGACGCCGAGCAGCTGCGCGTCGAAGGCGAGCTGCGCTCGGCCGTGCGTGCGCCGACCCGCGACGACGCGAGGATCTCGGAGCTGACCGCCGCGGTGCAGGTGCTCGACCGCAAGCGCGCCGGGCTCCGGCGGCTGCTCGTCGCGCTCCGCGCGCACGCGCTCTGACGGACCCTTTCCGACACGCCGGTGCTAGACGATCCCGGAGCGGACCGCGTAGACGGCCGCCTGGATCCGGTTCTCCATCTGGAGCTTCATCAGGATGTTCGAGATGTGGTTCTTGACCGTCTTGGGGCTGATGTGCAGCTCGCCCGCGATCATCGCATTGTCCTTGCCGTTCGCGATCAGCTTCAACACCTGGATCTCGCGCTCGGAGAGCTCGGCGCGGATCGTCGCCGCGGCTTCCGGGGACGCCGTCGTCGCGCGGACGTGCTGCAGCACCTTGCCCGCGATATGGGGCGAGATCAGCGACTCGCCGACCGCGGCCGACGCGATCCCCTGCATCAGATCCTGGATCGACGCGTCCTTGAGGAGGTAGCCGCACGCCCCGGCGAGGATCGCGTCCATCACGTCCTCCTCCTGATCCGAGATCGTGAGCACGATCACGCGGGTCAAGGGAGCGTCGCGGCTCATGTGGCGGGTCGCCTCGACGCCGTTCATCCCGGGCATGTTCAGATCCATCACGACCACGTCGGGGGCCGTCTCCCGCACGATCTGGAGGGCCTGAGAGCCTCCGGCGGCCTCCCCGACGATCTGGATCCCCTGGCCCTCGAGCAGGTTTCGGAGCCCGGTCCGGAACAGGTCGTGATCGTCGACCAGGAGGACGCGAACGTCGTGCTGCTCGGCCTCCGTCGTGAATCCGATCTCGTTCATCAGGCCTCCGGCCGTGGCGTCGATGCCGGAAAGTCTAGAAGGTTCGTCCTCGTCGGTCGGCCCAGCCCGTCCGTCAGCCCAGCCCTGCGTCAGCGCAGGGTGATCACGACGGTCCGGCGGCCCCAGCGGAGCGCTGCCGCCCTCGTCGGGAACCAGAGGTCGATCACGGCGCCCCGAATCGCACCGCCCGTGTCGGCGGCGACGGCCTCGCCGTAGCCCGGGACGACCATCCGCGTGCCGAGCGGGATCACGCTCGGGTCGACCGCCACGACGCCGGGCCCGGCGGGCAGGCCGGACGCCGTCCTGCCGCGGAGGGTGTAGCCGATCGACAAGACGGTGAGCGTGCGGCGCCGGGTGCCGGCGTCCCGCACGGCGACGGCAGGCGCAGCAACAGCCGTGGGTGTTGGCGTGGCCGGCTCCTTCGAGCCAGCAGCGAGCGCGGCGGGGACGGCCGCGACCACGGCGAGACTCGCAAGCAGGCCCGCCAGGCGAGCCGCACCGCTCAGGGAAAGCCGCCGCACGGGGCGTGGACCGTAACACAGGATCCCCGGTCGAGGCGAGGTTTGTGCCTTCCGCGACGAGGGAAGACGGCCGATTTTTTGGCTTGTTTGCGGGTTGCGGTCGTCCGAAACGCCTGCTAGGGTGCCCTGCTTGTGACGCCCGTTATCCCCCAACGAGTGTCGCCCAGGCTCGGTTTTTGCCGTCTCGCGGTCGGAGAGACGCATTAGTTCGGGCTTGAGGCAGGCGCCAACGTATCTCGTCCTGATCGCGGCCATCCTCGTGGCCGTCGTTGCCGGCTCCGCCAATCCGGCGGCCGCGGATCCGACGGTGACGGCGAAGCGGGCACAGGCGCAGGACGTCCTCGACCAGATCCGCGAGATCGACGGCCAGCTCGGCCACGCGGTCGAGGCCTACAACCTGGCGACCCTCCAGCTCGACCGGATCGACGCCGACCTGAGGTCGAACGCGCGGCACCTCGTGATCGCCCGCTCGAGCCTCGCGAGCGCCCAGCGGAACCTCTCCGAGCGGCTCGTCGCGCTCTACGTCGGCGGCGGCCAGACCTCGGCGGTCGAGGTGATCCTCGGCGCGGAATCGGTCGACGACCTGCTGAACCGCCTCGATGCCGTGGAGCGGGTCTCCGACCAGGACGCGCGCGTGCTGAGCCAGGTCGAGAAGTTCAAGGCCGAGGTGCGCTCGCGCCGGGAGCGGCTTCAGCAGGCACGGGTCTCGCAGACGAGGATCGTGGCGGAGCGGTCGAGCCAGCGCAGGTCGATCGAGGGCCAGCTCGTCGAGCGCCGGCGGATGCTGAGCTCGATTCAGGGCGAGATCGCCCAGCTCGAAGCCGCCGAAGCGCGCCGCCAGGCGCAGCTCGAGGCGCAGGCTCGGGCCCGGCTCGCAGCCGCCTCCGCGGCCGCTGCGACGCGTCTCCAGGCGCAGGCTGCGCCGCTCGACGCGCCACTCGGCGCTCCGGAGGCGCAGGCCGCCCTCGAGCCCGAGGCGACCAGCGAAGCGCCCGCCCCGGCGGCCCGGTACGGCGGCGCGGTCGGGATCGCGATGCAGTACCTCGGCGTGCCGTACGCGTGGGGCGGCTCGAGCCCGTCGGGCTTCGACTGCTCCGGATTCATCATGTACGTGTACGGACAGCTCGGGATCTCGCTGCCCCACCACGCGGCGTCGCAGTACAGCATGGGCTCCCCCGTCTCGAGGGATCAGCTCCAGCCCGGCGACCTCGTCTTCTTCAACGGGCTCGGTCACGCCGGCATCTACGTCGGCGGCAGCAGCTTCATCCACGCGCCCCACACCGGCGACGTGGTCAAGATCTCGAGCCTCGGAGACTCCTGGTACGCGAGCACCTACGTCGGGGCCAGGCGCCTCTAGCCGTCTTCCGCGCTGTGGTGCGAATGCACCAGGGCATGGCCTTTGCCGCGGGCGATCAGCCGGCGGTTGACCGGATAGGCGCAGACGAACGCGACCGCGAGGGCGAAGGCTAGGCTGCCCCAGAAGAGCGGATCGCCGAGGCCGGCCTCCATCGCGCCGGGGATCAGGAGCATGATCGCGTTGTCCACGATCTCCATCACGGCGATCGAGAACGTGTCGGCAGCAAGTGCGAGCGGGACGACGGCCGAGAACGCCAGGCCGCTGCGCAGCAGCGGGAGGATCGTCAGCGAGTAGCCGAACAGGAAGGCGAGCGCGATCGCGAGCGCCATCGTGGGCAGATCGGCCCACCCGAGCGCCGTGCCGATCACGAAGCCGAGCACCTCGCCGATCGCGCAGCCGGTGAGACAGTGGAGGGTGGCGCTGAACGCGATCGCGTTCAGCGACCGCGCGGGCGAAGCGGGAGTGTCCAGGGGCGTCAGACGCCGGCGGCTTGGTTCAACGTCTCGCCGGCGTAGAGCTCCTCGAGCTCGGCGGCGAAGTGCTCCTTGCAGACGCGGCGCTTCAGCTTCAGCGTCGGGGTCAGCTCGTCGTCTGCCATCGTGAAGTCGCGCGGCAGGATGGAGAAGCGGCGCACCTGCTCGTGGCGGGAGCGGTCGGCATTGACAGCATCGACGACGCCCTGGACGAGCTCGTGCACCCGCGGCTCCTGCGAGAGCTCCGGGACGCCACCCTCCAGCCCCTCGGCTGTGGCCCACTTGCCGATCTCCTCCGCGTCGAGCGTGATGAGGGCGGCGACGTACGGCTTCCGGTCGCCGACGACCAGGGCCTGCGAGATGTACTTCGAGCCCTTGAGGTCGTTCTCGAGGTTCTGCGGCGAGACGTTCTTCCCGCCCGCGGTGACGATGATGTCCTTCTTCCGGTCGGTGATCGTGACGTAGCCGTCGGAGTCGATCTCGGCGATGTCGCCCGTGAGCAGCCAGCCGTCCGGCGTCAGCACCTCGGCCGTCGCCTCGGGATCCTTGTAGTAGCCCTGAAAGACGGTCTCGGAGCGCACGAGGAGCTCGCCGTCGTCGGCGACGCGCAGCTCGAATCCCGGGAGCGCCCGGCCCACCGTGCCGAAGCGGAAGGCGGAGTGCGTGCTCGTGGTCGCAGCCGTCGTGCACTCGGTCAGCCCGTAGCCCTCGATCAGCAGGATGTCGAGCCCGTGAAAGAACTCCGCGACCTCGATCCCGAGCGGCGCACCACCCGAGATCGCGGTGACGAGCCGCCCGCCCAGCCGCTCCTTGACCTTCGCGAAGACGAGCCTGTCCGCGAGCCGGTACTGGAGCGCCAGCGACCGCGGCACCGGCTCGCCGGCCCGGCGGAGCGCGCTGACGCGACGGCCGACGGGAAGCGCCCAGTCGATCAGCTTCCGCTTCGCCCCCGTGGTCTCGTCGAACTTGGCGAGGACGGCGGTGTGGATCTTCTCGTAGACGCGCGGCACGCTCGGGAAGACGGTCGGCCGAACCGTGACCAGCGCTGCGGCCGCCTGGAGCGGATCGGGGAGGAAGGCGATCGTGTAGCCGACGTACGGCCCCGAGAGGTGCATCAGCCGGCCGAAGTTGTGGGCGAGCGGGAGGTAGAGCAGCATCGTGTCGTTCGGGCCCGTGAAGTTCTCCAGGTCGTCGACGACGGCCACCATCGCGTAGTAGTTGCGGTTCGAGATCATGCAGCCCTTCGGCGGGCCGGTCGTGCCGGACGTGTAGATGTAGGTGAAGAGATCGTCCTCCTCCACGGCGTCGGCCGCCTCGCGGAGCGCGTCCGGGTTGGCGGCGGCGAAGGCGCGGCCCTCCTCGGCGAGCTCGTCGAGCCCGGCGAAGCCGAGGACGTGCTGCAGCCTCGGGAGCCTACCGCGCACCGTCTCGACCTTCGCGAGCTGCTCCTCGTCCTCGCAGAGGATCCCGACCGCGTCGGAGTGCTCGAGGATGTAGCCGACGTCCTTCGCGGAGCTGTTCGCGTAGATCGCGGCTCCGATCGCACCCACCTGACCGAGCGCGAAGTCGAAGAGCGCCCACTCGACCCGCGTCGTCGCCAGGATCGCGAAGGCGTCGCCACGGCGGATCCCTCGCGCGAGCAGGCCGTTCGCGTACGCGTCGACCCGCTCGGCCGCTTCGGCCCACGAGAGCGGCTGCCAGTCGTCTCCCTCCTGCACGAGATACGCAGGCGTGGTCAGCTTCTTCGCCACTGCGTCGCGCCAGAGGCGCGCGATCGTCCGCTTGTCCCCCATCGTGCTCACCTTACTCACGATCTCGCGGCAGGAAACGGGGTCCAAGAAGGGAATCCTCGTGGTCCCTCTAGAATCGGAGAGCGATGCGCACGACCTGGAACGGCTCACTCAGCTTCGGCCTCGTCAGCATCCCTGTGGGGCTTGCGCCCGCGACGAAGCCCGCGGCGCGCGCGTCGGATGTTTCGTTCCGGCTGATCCACCGCGAGTGCGGGACGCCGATCAAGCAGAAGCGCTTCTGCCCGACCCACGACCGCGAGCTCGGCCCGGACGAGATCGTGAAGGGGTGGGAGGTCGCGAAGGGCCAGTTCGTCCTCGTCGAGGAGGCCGAGCTCGAGGCGCTGACCCAGCACGACGACTCCCGCTCGATCGAGATCACCCGCTTCGTCGACGCCGCCCAGGTCGACCCGATCTTCTTCGACCGCACCTACTTCCTCGTGCCCGCGCAGGCGGCGGCCGCGCGGCGCCCGTACGTCCTGCTCCTGAACGCGATGGGCGAGTCGGGGATGGCCGCGCTCGGCCGGTTCGTGCAGCAGGGCAAGGAGAAGTTCTGCCTGATTCGCCCGAAGGGCGACGCGCTCGCGCTCGAGACGCTCTACGTGGCCGCCGACGTCTACTCGCAGGCCGAGATCGAGGAGGTCGTCGAGGAGACCGCGATCAAGAAGCCCGAGCTCGAGCTGGCACGCCAGGTGATCTCGAGCCTCACGGGCGACTTCGAGCCGGCCGAGCTCCAGAGCGAGTACCGGAGCAACCTGCGCGCAATGCTCGAGGCGAAGCTCGCGGGCGAGGTCCTCGCGCCGCCGGAGCCCGAAGAGGCCGACGCGCCGGTGATCGACCTGATGGAGGCGCTCCGGCGCAGCGTCGAGGAGGCGAAGGGCAAGTCGCCTGCGGAGAACGGGGCGACGAAGCGCAAGGCTGCGGCGCGGGCGCCCGCGAAGAAGCGGGCGGCCGCGCGCAAATAGAGCTAGTGCGGTTGCTGCACGGCGCCGAGCGCCTGCAGTTGCGCGGCGAACAGCGTCTTGTCGATCTTGCCCTGGTAGATCGGCACGCCTTCTTCGATGCAGACCCGGATCACTTCCTGCCGGTCGATCCCGAGCTCCTTCGACAGCTCGTCCGGCGTCAGGTGGTTCGCCATCTGGCCTCGATCCTCCTTTTGGCAACGGAAAAGCCCGCCGGCACCGGTGTCTCGAGAGACCAGGGCGCTCGGGCGGGCTTGCTCCATCGCTCGCTCGTGGTGTCTGCGGGAATCAACGGGCCCGCTCCCCGGAAAGCTGCATGAGCATGAGGATACGTTGCCCGGATGACGGCTGCAACGAGGATCCTCGGGCTGGAAGAGCGTCGGGCGCGCTTCGGTGGGGTCGAGCTCCGCTACTTCGCAGGCGGCGAGGGCGTTCCCCTTCTCCTCGTGCACGGGCTCGGGGGTGCGGCCGCGAACTGGGTCGAGGTGGTCGCGCGCTCGGCAGGCCGCTTCCGCGTGCTCGTCCCCGACCTCCCCGGCCACGGCGGCTCCGGGCGGATGCCACCCGGCCCCAGGATGAGCGCCGGGATGAGCGACTTCGCCGACGTCGTCGCCGGCCTGGTCGAGCACGAGGACGCCGGCCCGGCGCTCGTCGCCGGGCACTCGCTGGGCGGGCTCGTGGCGCTGCGGCTCGCGCACCGGCGCCCTGACCTCGTGCGTGGGCTGCTGCTCGCGGCACCCGCGGGGATCGCAACCGGGACGCGGGCCGCCCAGCGTGCGGTCCTGCTCACCGGCCTGCTGCGGCCGGCCCGGTTGGTGGCGCCGTTTCGATACCGCTACTCGGAGCGGGCCTGGTACAGGTGGGCGCTCTTCCAGCGGTGGTTCGTCGCGGATCCGCTCGCGCTCTCGCCGCGGGCCACGGTCGGCTTCCTCGAGGGCCCGCTCGAGCACGTCGACACGCGCACGGCGGCGCGGGCGATGCTGGCCGACGACCCGCGCAGCGATCTCGAGCACGTCCGCTGTCCGTCGCTCGTCCTCTGGGGAGCACGCGACCCGCAGCTGCCGCTCGACGACGCCTTCGAGTACGCGCGGCGGCTGCGCGCCGGCCTGCGCGTCGTCGCGGACTGCGGCCACCTCGTGATCGGCGAGCGGCCGGAGGCCTGCGTCGACGCGCTCGAGTCGCTCGCGCGGACGTAGGATCGCTCGGATGGCCACGGTTCAGCTCCGGCGGCTTCGCGAAGACGAGTACGAGGCCTGGGCGAAAGTGCACACGCTCGGCTACGCCGAGGGGATGATGGATTTCGCGGGCATGTCCCGGGAGCAGGCCGAGGCGAAGGCGGGGCGCGATGTCGCCGCAGTGCTGCCAAACGGGGTCGCGACCGAGGGCGCGCAGCTCTGGGTGGTCGAGGACGAGAGCGGCGATAGCGTGGGATCCGTCTTCCTCGGCGTGCGCGACGGCGGGGCCTGGCTCTACGACATCACCATCGACGAGGCCGCGCGTGGCCGAGGCTTCGGGCGAGCGACGATGCTCGCGCTCGAGGCCGAGGTGAAGGCTCTCGGCTTTGTCGAGATCGGCCTGAACGTCTGGGGCGGGAACGAGATCGCGCGCTCGCTCTACCGCTCGCTGGGCTACGCGGAGTTCTCGGTCGGGATGAGGAAGCGGCTCTAGACCGGGTTTTCGAGCTCGAGGAACTCCCACTCGAGCCCGAAGCGCTCCGCGAGGTGCCGCGCGAGCGCCTGAACGCCGAGCCGCTCCGTCGCGTAGTGACCGGCGGCGACGAAGTGAATGCCGAGCTCGCGTGCGGTGTGGAGGCTCGGCTCCTCGGGCTCGCCCGTCAGGAAGAGATCGAAGCCCTCGTGTGCGGCCTGGATCAGGTCGTAGCCGGCGGCGCCGGTCGAGATCGCGATCCGCTCGATCGACTCCGGGCCGTGGGGGAAGACGAGCGGCTCGCGGCCCGCCACGGCGGCGACGCGCGCGACGAGCTCGTCGATCCCGATCGGGGCGTCGAGCCGTCCCGCCAGCCCGACCTGGCCGAAGGGACCATCGCGCTCGATCCCGAGCGCTGCCGCGAGCTGGGCGCTGTTGCCCAGCTCAGGGTGAGCATCGAGCGGAAGGTGGTATGCGACGAGTGAGAGGTCGGCGGCGAACAGCGCCTCGAGCCGGCCTCGCTGGCGCCGGTCGACGACGAGCGGCTCGTTGCGCCAGAAGATCCCGTGGTGGGCGAGCACGAGCTGGGCTCCAGCGGCCGCGGCGCGCTCGAAGAGCTCGCGGGAGGCGGAGACGCCGCACGCGAGCTTCCTCACCTCGGCAGCGCCCGCCACCTGCAGGCCCGGTGGTCCGTACTCCGGGAAGCGCTCGACCTCGAGCAGCGCGTCGGCGTAGCGGACGATCTCGTCCCGGTCGGCCATCGCGCGATTCTAGAGCCGACGCCCGGCGATCCTCGCTAACCTGAAGCCGCTCGGGGTGTGGCGCAGCCTGGTAGCGCGCTCCGTTCGGGTCGGAGAGGTCCGGAGTTCAAATCTCCGCACCCCGATGCTCTCAAGACGGCGAAAGCCCCGCTTCTGCGGGGCTTTCGCCTCTCGAGCGTCCGATCATCCTGGGTGTGAGATCACGACGGGCGGCTGCGACGGCGGCGGGCGAGCCGCTGCCAGCCTGGCCGAATCCGGCGCAGACGTCTCGACTCGCGCTGCGAGCCGGCCGACACGGGCGGTCGAGCTTGCGCTCGGCTCTCGCCGAAGTCCGCCCAGGCACGGAGATGGAGATCGATTGGCGCAGTCAAGGGGCCGCTCCCTTTGGGTCAAGGCAGCCCGCCGCGGACTGCCACCAGCAGGTCCCTCGGCCGGGAGCAGGCAGGTCTCGATCCCTCGTTCGGGTGAAGTTCCTAGCGCCGCTCTCGCACCTCGCGCCGGTGCACGATGTAGACGCATTCGTCCTCGACGTAATCCAGCCCGGCCGTCTCGGCGAGCTGCCGCGACTCGGCAGAGACGATCCCGAGCTGGAGCCACAGCGCGCCGGCTCCGGCGGCGACGGCCTCGCGCGCATGAGCGGGGGTGAACTCCGCTCGACGGAAGACGTCCACGACGTCGATCGGTCGGTCGATCTCGGCCAGCGTCCGCACGCAGGGCACGCCGAGCACCTCGTCGCAGCCGGCCGGGCGCACGGGGATCACGTCGTAGCCCTCCGCGAGCAGATAGCGCATCACGCCGTGGCTCGGCCGATCGGGCTTCGGCGACGCGCCGACCATCGCGATCGTCCGCGCGTCGCGCAGGATCTCCGCCGGGCTGCGCATCCGCGCAAGGCTATCCTCGCGAACGTGCTGAGGGCCGTCCTCTTCGACGTCGACTTCACGCTCGCCCTGCCGGGGCCCGAGCTCGGGCCCGAGGGATATCGAAAGCTCGGCGAGCGGCACGGGCTCGCGCTCGACCCGGCGCGGTACGACACCGCGCGGCAGGACGCGATCGCCTCGCTGCAGCGGCATCCGGAGCTCGAGCACGACGACGAGCTCTGGATCGCCTTCACCGAGCGGATCGTGCGGGGGATGGGCGGCGACGCGGCGGGGGCGTACGAGTGCGCGACGGAGCTCGTCGCCGTCTGGGAGCAGCACGACAAGTTCACGCTCTACGAGGATGCGCTCCCCGTGCTCGAGGAGCTGCGCCGGCACGGGTTGAAGCTCGGCCTGATCTCGAACGGCAGCCGCGACCTCGACGAGTTCGTCCGCCATCACGCGCTCGAGGTGGACTGCGCGGTGGGATCGCGCGACTTCGGCCGAACGAAGCCGCATCCCGAGATCTTCCGGCGGGCGCTCGCGCTGCTCGACGTCGAGGCCGAAGAGACGGCGATGGTCGGCGACTCCTGGGAGGACGACATCGAGGGAGCGCGCGCCCTCGGGATGCGGGCCTTCCTGCTCGACCGCGACGGCCGCCACCCGGAGGAGCCCGAGCGGCTCGAGACGCTCCTGGCGCTGCCCGCGGCGCTCGGTCTCGCCGCAAGACCGAGCTAGATGGCTGCTGCCACGATCTCGCGCGCTCGGGGCGCGATCTGGCGTGTCTGGGCCGCTCCCGGTCTGCCTGATCGGCCTGGCGGCCGCTCAGCCAGCCCGTCCGCTTCGCGTGCTCAGCCCGTCACCGATGCCACCAGCATCGGCGACGACCTGATCCCGCGCCCCAGAGCTGCCAGCTCACGCCCCGAGACGGACGATCTCATGGCAGCAACCATCTAACAGCGCTCGGAGCCCTGGCAGGTGCGGAGGGTCTCCACGTGCGGGGTCTGGCCGCTCCAGCTCAGCCTGATCCGGAGCGAGGCGGCGTTGTTCGAGTAGTCGAGCTCCTCGAGCCGGGCCTCCGGGTTCGCGCGGTGGACGAGCACGTAGATCCCGGCGGGGACGCCGCGCAGCTCGAGGTTCTGGCCGTGGAAGTGGGGTGGGTAGAGATCCGTGTAGCCGGACGACGTCCCCTGCTCGACCGAGAGGACGCTCGGCTGCGAGCTCGCGCAGTTGCTCAGGAAGCGCGGCCCGCGGAACGCCGCCACGCGCCGCGCTGCGTAGCCGTAGTGGTCGGCGAGGCAGAAGCCGCTCTTGCGGTCGCGGACGACGAGGGTGCCGTCCGCGCGGCGCAGCTCGTAGCGCTGGAAGTCGAGCAGGTGCCAGTGGGTGTGAGTCGACTCCGGCGTGTAGCGCAGGCGGCCGATGCCCGCGTAGGTGCGGACGCTGCCGTCGGAGAGCTGGACGAGCTGCTGCGCGAGCATCGGCGCGCCGGTCGAGATCCTCGAGCCGCGAATCCGGACCGGCCCGTCGCCGACATTGTCGGTCGCAGAGGCGAAGCCGAGCTTCGTGCCCGACATCGTCAGCCGGAACGGGGCGCGCTGGTCGAAGTCGGGTAAGAGCTCGCGCGGCCCGGCCTGGGGCGTGTCGCTGTCTCGCGTCCTTGGCTCGGGGAACGGGTCGCCGGGGGCGAGCCGGAGCTCGGTCAACCGGCCGGTCACGGCTCCAGCCCGGCGCGATCTGCTCGGCCGGTCCGCCGCGGAGCCGGAAGGGCCTGCCGCCGCGCGCGGCGACGCCCCAGATGTCGAAGCTGCCACCCGAGAGCGGGCTCGCCGCATAGGCGATCGTCTGTCCGTCCGGCGACCAGGCGGGCATCGCGACGACCTGCTCGCCGCGGGTGAGCCGGTAGAGCCCGCCGCCGTCCCGGCGGACGACGTAGAGGCTCGCACCGCGCCGCCCGGGCTCCTGGCGGACGAAGACGACCCGGCGGCCGTCGGGCGACCAGTCCGGCTCGCCGTCGGCGGCGCGCGTGTCCGTGATCCTCCGGGCTCCCACGAAGAGATCGCCGTCGCGTGACTCGACGGCCAGCCGGGGCAGCCTGCCCGCGTCGCCGTCGGCGATCAACGCGGTCGCGAGCGGCAGCGGGGCCAGGACGAGCGCGACGACGAGCAGCCGCCTCACAGACCGAGCTCCCGCCGCCAGGCGGCCGTCTGCTCGCCGATCCCGGGCGAAGGCACGGGCCGCCCGGCGACCGCCGGTGCGAGCTCCCGCGCCGCCTCGGCGAGCGTCGCGACCGGGCCGACCGCCACGTCCTCCTCGTCGAACAGCTCGAGCCACTCCGCCAGCGGTCGCGCCGAGAAGACGGCCGCGAGCTCGTCGGCCAGCTCCTCCTGCCGCTCGCCGTCGAGGTGCAGCTCTGCGAGCTCCGGCCGGCCGACGGCCTCGCAGAGCCGGCGGAAGAACTTCGGCTCGAGTGCTGCCACGGTCAGGTGACGGCCGTCCGCGGTCGCGTAGATCCGGTAGCAGGCGAGGCCGCCCGTGAGGAAGCGCGGCAGCGGGTCGCCTCCGAGGCGGTGGGAGACGAGCCGGTGGGCACCGTGGGTCATCGAGATCGTCAGGCGCGCGCCACGACCCGTTCGCTCACGCTCGAGGAGCGCCGCGAGGATCTCGGCCGTCGCCGCGAGCGCCCCCGCCGCGAGGTCGGCCGGCTGGAGCGGGGGCAGGGCCGGCGCGGTGTCCTCGAGCACTCCCGCCCAGCCGAGGTAGTTGAGGTCGTGGCCGACCCGGCCTATGTGAGGCCCTTCGTTGCCGAAGCCTGTGATCGAGCAGTAGACGATCCGCTGCGGAAGGTCGTCCGGCCCGATCCCGAGCCTCGCGGCGACACCTGGACGGAAGCCCTCGAGGACGACGTCCGCGCGGGCGCAGAGCGCGCGGCCGAGCGCAGGATCGGATTTCAGGTCGCAGGCGACGGACTCCTTGCCGGCGCCGAGCGCCGCGTCCCACGCCGGCGCCACGTGTCGCATCGGATCCCCCTCGAGCGCCTCCAGGCGGACAACACGTGCGCCGAGGCGCAGCAGCTCCCGGGACGCATAGGCCCCCGGGAGGTACCGGGTCAGGTCGACCACGAGCAGGCCTGCGAGCGGTTGCACCGCCGCCGACGCTAGCACTACAGTGCGTCGCGTTGACTGAGCGTTCAACACCGCAGGAGGAGAAGCGCCGGCTGATCCTCGAGGCGTCGGTGCGCGTCTTCGCCCGCAAGGGCTACCACACCTCGCGCGTGGGCGACATCGCCGAGGAGGCCGGAATCGCGCACGGGCTCCTCTACCACTACTTCGGCTCGAAGGAGGAGGTGCTCGAGACCGTCTTCCGCGAGAACTGGAGCGAGCTGATCGAGGCGTTCCGGCGCATCGAGGCCTCCGCGGAGCCGCCGCTCGAGCAGCTCGAGGGGATCGCCAAGATCCTCCTGCGCTCCTGGCGCAACGATCCCGACCTCGTCAGCGTGATGGTGCGCGAAGTGGCCCGAAGCCAGCACCTGCAGGGTCAGGTCGACGAGATCCGCGAGGGGTTCCAGATCATTCAGCGCGTGATCGAGCGCGGCCAGGCGGAGGGCTCGCTGCGCTCCGGGATCGACCCCCGCCTCGCGAGCTGGATCTTCTACGGCGGGCTCGAGGAGATCCTGACGGGCTGGGTGCTCGGGCAGCTTCCGGACGGGGACGAGGAGGTCGCGCGGGCCGAGCGCACGATCGTCGACGTGCTTCGCGGAGGCCTGGCGGCCCCGGCGAAGGCGCCGGCGCTCAGCGGCAGATAGGAACCTCGGCGCGCGAGAGCCCGAACGCCCAGAGGCGGCCGCCCAGGACGTAGAACGAGGTTCGCGTGCCGGCGCGGCTCAGCACGAGCGCGTGGTAGCCGTCGCACTGGACACGCGTCGCGGCACGGTGCTGCCGCCTCACGTCCGCGGCAGGATCGCCGAGGGCAAGCCCCTGCGGCGTCCGCCAGCCCGTCGGCGAATACAGGGTGAAGAGCGCGACCGCGCGGCCGCTCCGGAGCTCGACCCCGACGCCGTGCGGCTGGAAGGCGAAGTAGTTGAAGTACCACGTCTCCTGCGGGCAGCCGTCGCAGATCCCGTAGGCGCGGCCCCAGGCACGCTCGACCTGTCGCTTCGTCGTCCCGAGCCGCAGCCCACCGAGGCTCTCGCCGGGCACGAGCTCCCCGGCCGTCGGCGGCGCCGCGGCGGCCGGCGCGGCGAGCGCAAGGGCGGCGACGATTGCAGCCACGAGTGGCACGGTGAGAGGATAGGCGCCGTGAAGTCGTTCAACCTCTTCGACGGCGAGCTCGACGAAGCGCGCGACCGTCCGGGTTTCTCCTGGCGTCGGGCGTCGGTGGGAGCACGGATCGGCGCCGAGAAGCTCGGCGCGGGCCTCTACGAGCTGGATCCGGGCGAGCGCTCGTTCCCCTATCACTACGAGTACGGCAACGAGGAGTGGCTGCTCGTCGTCGCCGGCCGACCGACCCTGCGCGACCCGTCGGGCGAGCACGAGCTCCGGCCCGGCGACGTCGTCTGCTTTCGGGAAGGGCCGGAGGGCGCGCACCAGATCCGCAACGACACGGCCGAGCCGATCCGCGTCCTGATCGCCTCGACGAAGATCTCACCCGACACCGCCGTCTATCCCGACAGCGGCAAGGTGGGAATCTGGACGGGGAGCGAGGACGATCCCGGCCGGCTCTTCCGGATCGGGGACGAGGTCGACTACTGGGAGGGTGAGTCCTAGGAGGGCCACAGCGCACCCATCGCACCGATCCGGACGAGCGGCATTCCGCCAAGCCCTCCTAGCGGAAGGCGTTCTCGCCGGTCAGCGCCTGGCCGACGACGAGCGTATGCACTTCGTGGGTGCCCTCGTAGGTGAGCACCGACTCGAGGTTGTTCTGGTGGCGGATCACCGGGATACTCGAGCGTGACGCCGTTCGCGCCGAGGATCGTCCGCGCGCTGCGCGCGACCTCGATCGCGCCGCGGACGTTGCCCATCTTCCCGAGCGAGACGTGCTCCTGGCGCAGCGTGCCGTCGTCCTTCATCCGCCCGATGTGGAGCGCGACGAGCGCGCCGCGGTTCAGCTCGAGCGCCATCTCGGCGAGCTTCTGCTGGGTCAGCTGATAGGCGGAGATCGGCTTGGCGAAGACGATCCGCTCCTTCGCGTACTCGAGCGCCGCCTCGAAGCAGGCCCGGCCGGCGCCGACGGCGCCCCAGACGATCCCGTAGCGGGCCTCGTTCAGGCACGACAACGGGCCGCGCAGGGTGCTCACCTCCGGAAACACCGCCTCGTCGGGGACGCGGACGTCCTGGAGGACGAGCTCCGACGTGACGGATGCCCGGAGGGAGAGCTTCTTGTGGATCTCCGGCGCCGAGAACCCGGGCGTCCCCTTCTCGACGAGAAAGCCGCGGATCGCGCCGTCGTCGGTGCGGGCCCAGACCGTCGCGACGTCCGCGATCGTCCCGTTCGTGATCCACATCTTGGCGCCGTTCAGGATCCAGTCCGAGCCGTCGCGCCTCGCGTGCGTCCGCATCGAGCCGGGGTCGGAGCCCGCGTCGGGCTCGGTCAGGCCGAAGCAGCCGATCGCCTCGCCGGTGTGCATCGCCGGCAGCCAGCGCTGCTTCTGCTCCTCGGAGCCCCAGCGCCAGATCGAGAACATCGCGAGCGACCCCTGCACCGACACCGCGCTGCGCACGCCCGAGTCGCCCGCCTCGAGCTCGAGGCACGCGAGGCCGTAGGAGACCGCGCTCGCGCCGGGCAGGCCGTAGCCCTCGAGGTGCATCCCGAAGAGGCCGAGCTTGCCGAGCTCGGCGATCAGCTCGCGCGGCAGGATCCCTTGCTCGAACCAGTCGCCGATCTCGGGGAGGACGCGCTCGCGGACGAACTGGCGCACGGTGTCGCGGATCGCCCGCTCCTCGTCGTCGAGCAGGGCGTCGAGGGCGAGGAAGTCGAGCGGGTCGAGCGCAGCTGGTCTCTCGGTGACGGCCACGGCCGCAAGGGTACCGTGGCCGCGTGCTCGCGGCCTTCGCGTCGGCGCTGACGCTGCTCCTCGCCGGGTCCGTCGAGGCCGAGGTCGCGTCGATGACTCCCGAGGAGAAGGCGCGGGCCGTGGTCGTCGCGGGGATGCCCGCTCCGTCCGGCTTCGGCGGCGTGCTCGTGCGCAGCTGGAACACGGAGCTGCCGCGACCGCGAGGCTCGCTCGTCTTCGCCGACCAGGAGGGAGGGCTCGTGCAGACGTTCGCGGGCATCGCGCCGACGGTGGCGGCGTCGAGCTACCGCAGCAGCGCCGAGGCGTTCGCCGCCGGGCGGGCGACGGCCGCCGCGCTCCGCCGCGTGGGCGCCCACGCCGACTTCGCGCCGGTGCTCGACCTCGCCGACGGCCCTCTCGGCTCGCGCCAGTTCGCGCGACCGGAGCTCGGCGTCGCCTTCGCGCGGGGGCTGGGCCAGGCCGCGTGCGTGAAGCACTTCCCGGGGCTCGGCTCGACGCCGAAGTCGACCGACGAGGCCCGGGTCTACGGCGTCCTGCGGGCGCAGGACCTCGCCCCGTTTCGGGACGCGATCCGCGCCGGCGTCCCGTGCGTGATGGTCGCGCACGCGATCTACCCGAGGCTCGGCCCGCGCAGGGCCTCGCTCGAGCCCGCGACGTATCGCCTGTTGCGGAGCCTCGGCTTCCGCGGCGTCGCGATCACCGACTCGCTGGGGATCCTCGGCAGCCCGTATGCGCCGTACTGGGCACGGCTCGCGATCCAGGCCGGGGCGGACCTGGTGCTGACGACGAGCGCGCGGGACGCAGCGCGGATGGCCGATGCGCTCGTGCCGCTGGCGCGAGCGGGCGCCCTGGACGCGAAGCTCGGCAGGGTGCTCCGCTACAGACGGGCGCTCGGCGTCGGTTGACGGTGTCGCCCGCCTCGCCGTACACTGTTGACTGACCGTTCAATCAAGGACGCAGGAGAGAACATGGCCACGATCGAGTCCGTCGGCACCGGTGTCTCGTTCGCCCTCAGCGACGAGCAGCGCGCGCTCCGCGAGCTCGCGCGCGAGTTCGCCGCCAAGGAGATCCGGCCGAAGGCGGCCGAGTACGACGAGCACCAGACCCACGCGGCCGACCTCGTCGCAAAGGCGCACGAGCTCGGCCTGATGAACCTGCACGTGCCGGAGTCGCTCGGCGGCCTCGGCCTCTCGACCTTCGACGGGATCCTCGTCGGCGAGGAGCTGAACTGGGGGTGCTCGGGGATCGGCACCTCGATCGGCGCGAACGGCCTGGGGGCGGGCCCGGTGATCATCGCGGGAAGCGAGGAGCAGCAGGCGACCTGGCTGCCGCCGCTCCTCGAGGAGCCGCTCCTCTGCTCGTTCGGGCTGTCCGAGCCGGAGGCCGGCTCGGATGTCGTCAAGCTGAAGACGACGGCGCAGCGGCGCGGCGACGAGTACGTCCTGAACGGCTCCAAGACCTTCATCACGAATGCGGGCCAGGCGGCCTGGACGGTGATCTTCGCGAAGACCGATCCCGACAAGGGGCACAAGGGCATCTCCGCGTTCATCGTCCCGATGGACACGCCCGGAGTGGAGCTCGAGCAGCACCTCGACAAGATGGGCCAGCGCGCGACCGATACGTCCGCGTTCGCGCTCACCGACGTCGTCGTGCCGGCGGCGAACCGCCTCGGGGCGGAGGGAGAGGGCTTCAAGATCGCGATGCAGACGCTCGACTTCACCCGTCCGGGAACGGCCGCGGGAGCGGTGGGAGTCGCGCAGGCGGCCTTCGAGTACGCGGTCGAGTACGCGAAGCAGCGTGTCACCTTCGACGTGCCGATCGCGATGCACCAGGGCGTCAACTTCATGATCGCGGACATGGCGACCGAGATCGAGGCGTCGCGGCTGCTCGTCTGGCAGGCTGCGTGGCTGCACGACCGGGGCGAGCGCGCGACGCTGCAGTCCTCGTTCGCGAAGCGGTTCGCGGCCGACACGGCCATGAAGGTGACCACCGACGCCGTCCAGGTCTTCGGCGGCTACGGCTACATGAAGGAGTACCCCGTGGAGAAGCTGATGCGCGACGCGAAGCTCTTCCAGATCTACGAGGGCACCTCGCAGATCCAGCGACTCGTGATCGCCAAGGAGATCTTCCTGCCGAGGGAGGCCTGATGGCGATCGAGCTCGACCTCTCCGGCCGCGTCGCCCTCGTCACGGGCGGCTCGCGCGGGCTCGGCCGCGCCGATGCGCTCGCGCTCGCCCGTGCAGGGGCGGACGTCGTGATCGCCGACATCCAGGTCGAGTCGGACGAGTCGACGGAGACCGCCGAGCGCTACGGCGTGCTCGCCCAGGTCGCGAAGGCGCAGGGGATCGTCTACACGGAGGCGACGGCGAAGGAGATCCAGGGGATGGGCCGCCGCTCCGCCGCGATCAAGTGCGACGTGACCGACCGCGAGCAGGTCAAGGACACAGTCGACCGCGTGGTCGACGAGTTCGGCTCGGTCGACATCCTGATCAACAACGCCGGCACGCTCGACCACGCGGCGCAGTTCCCCGACCAGAGCCCCGAGCTCTGGGAACGCGATCTCCGCGTCAACCTCTCGGGCGGCTTCAACTGCGCCCAGGCGGTCTGGCCGCACATGAAGGAGCGCGAGTGGGGCCGGATCGTGAACATGGCCTCGGTCGCCGGCACGCTCGGCGGCTTCGGCCAGGCGAGCTACTCGACGACGAAGGCGGGCATCCTCGGGCTGACGCGGACGCTCGCGATGGAGGGCGGCCGGCACGGGATCACATGCAACGCGATCGTCCCCGGGGTGATCGGCACCGAGGCGTTCAACTTCGCCAATCCCGCGATGAACGAGCGGATCGTGAACCGGACGGTGCTGAAGCGCCCAGGCGAGCCCGAGGACATCGCGAACGCGATCTGCTTCCTCTGCTCCGACCTGGCGAGCTACATCACCGGGATCGAGCTCAACGTCAGCGGCGGTGTCGAGCTGTTCGTCTTCTAGAGGTGTAGCGATCGGCACGAACGTGGTATCGTCCGGTCATGTTCAAGCGGATCGTGTTGCTCGTCGTGGTGGGCAGCTTCCTCGCCGTCCCGCCCGCGATCGCCAAGAGCTCGTCGACGACGGTGAAGGCGCCGGCCGCGAAGGTCGCGCCGGCAGCGAAGACCCATTCGGACGGGCAGTGCCCGTTCGACGCGGACGACGCAACCGCGTACTAGCGCCGACGAGCCGAAGGATCGCAGCGTGGCGCTCGTAGCCGGCGCCGGGATCTCGTTCGAGCTGACGCCCGAGCAGCGCGAGCTGCAGGCCCTCGCGCACGAGTTCGCGGAGCGCGAGCTCCGTCCGATCGCGCGGGAATGGGACGAGCGGGAGGACTGCCCTCCCGAGCTCTTGGCGAAGGCGGCCTCGCTCGGCCTCACCTCCTACGCGATCCCGGTCGAGTACGGCGGCGGCGGCGTCTCGGCGGTCACGGCCGCGCTGGTGGCCGAGGAGCTCTCCTGGGGCTGCGCCGGGCTCTCGGCGCCGCTCGGGGCGACGATGTTCCCCGTCCGGCCGCTCCTCCGCGCCGGGACCGAGGAGCAGAAGCAGCGCTGGCTGTCGCGGCTCGCCTCCGAGGACGGCTGCCTCGCGGCGATCGCGTTCACCGAGCCGGGCGCCGGCTCCGACGTCTCCGGCATCGAGACCACGGCGCGCCGCGAGGGCGACGAGTACGTCCTGAACGGGGAGAAGTGCTACGTCACGAACGGCGGGATCGCCGAGCTGACGATCGTCTTCGCCAAGCTCGAGGACGAGATCACGGCGTTCCTCGTGGAAGCGGGCGATCCGGGTATCTCGGCCGGCCGGAAGGAGCCGAAGCTCGGCCTGCGCTCGTCGTACACGGGGTCGATCCTCCTCGCCGACGCGCGCCTTCCCGCAGACCGGCTGCTCGGAGAGGAGGGCGAAGGCTTCGCGATCGCCATGGACTTCTTCATGCACTCGCGGCCGCAGGTCGCCGCCGAGGCGCTCGGGATCGCCCGCGCCGCCTTCGAGTACGCGACTGCCTACGCGAACGAGCGGCACGCCTTCGGGAAGCCGCTGATCGCGAAGCAGGGCGTCTCGTTCAAGCTCGCCGACATGGCGATCGGCGTCGAGGCGTCGCGCCTACTCGTCTGGCGGGCCGCGGCGGCCCTCGACGCGGGCGAGGACGCGGGACTGCTCGGCTCGCTCGCGAAGGCGTTCGCCGCCGACACCGCGATGAGCGTGACGACGGACGCCGTCCAGGTGCTCGGCGGCGCCGGGATCATGCGCGACCACCCGGTCGAGAAGTGGATGCGCGACGCGAAGGTGCTCCAGATCGTCGAAGGCACCTCCGAGATCCAGCGGCACGTGATCGTCCAGTATCTCCGCGGCTCGCTAACCAAATCGTCACAGTCGGGCTCCGGATGCTGCGGCTAGACTCGTGGGCTTGCCTCTCGAAGCGACATCCGCCGGCGTGCCGGCGTCCGAGGGCCGGTCGGTGCGCGTGGTGGTGCAGGCGCTCGTGGTCCTGGCGCTTGTCGTCGCCGTGCTCGCGGCGTTCGTCGGGATCGTCTTCGCCGGCTCCACGGCTCGGGTCGCCGAGGGCGTCACGATCGCCGGCGTCGACGTGGCCGGTCTGACGGCGAGCGAGGCCGAAGCGGAGCTCGAGCGCCGCGCCGCGGCCGTCGCCCGCGTTCCGGTCGTCTTCACGGCCGGCGAGAAGCGGATCCCGCTCAAGGCAGCGGCGCTCGGAGTCGAGGCCGACTGGTCGGCCGCCGTCGAGACCGCTCTGAACGAGGGAGCCGGCTTCGCCCCCGTCCGTGGCTACAAGCGTCTCCAGAGCCGGTTCCTCGGGACCGAGATCGCCCCGCCGGTGCAGGTCTACGAGGCGGCGCTCGACTACAAGCTCGGCCAGGTCGCAGGGACGGTCGACCGCAAGCACGTCGAGGCGAAGCTCGTGCGCAAGGGCCTCGCGGTCGCGGTCGTGCCGGGTCGAGCGGGGCGCACGCTCGACCGCGAGGCCGCCGCCGGCGCGATAGTGCGCGCGCTCGCGCAGCTCGAGCGCGGCACGCCCGTGGCGCTGCCCGTCTCGATCGACCCGATCGACGTCACCGCCGCCGAGCTGGCCACCGCGGCCGGGGAGGCGCGGATGGCGCTGTCGGCGCCGGTCCGCCTCGTCTACGGGGAGACCCGCTGGAAGCTCCCTCGCTGGCGGCTGGCGGAGCTGATCGCGCTGCCGGGCGGCTCGTCGACGCAGCTCTCGATCGCCGGGCCGAAGGCGGACGCCTGGTTCGCGCGCCTGCGCAAGCGCGTGGAGCGCCCGCCCGTCGACGCCAGCTTCGCCACCTCGTCCGGTGCGATCTCGATCGTGCCGAGCAAGCCCGGGCTCGAGGTGTCGGTCGCGGCCACGTCGGCAGCCCTGCTCGCCGCGGCGCTTTCGCCCTCGAACCGGTCGGCGCAGCTCGCGGTCGTGACGAGCCGGCCCGAGCTGACGACGGCCGACGCGAAGGGCCTCGGGATCGAGCGGCGGCTCGGCTCCTATACGACGCTGAACGCGGGCACGTACAACCGGATCACGAATCTGCGCCGGGCGATCGAGCTCCTCGGCGGAGCGCTCGTCGCCCCGGGCGGGACGTTCTCGTTCAATGACCGCGTCGGTCCCCGGACGCTCGAGCGCGGCTTCCTGCCTGCGCCGGTGATCATCCGCGACGAGTACGAGGAGGACGTGGGCGGCGGCGTCTCGCAGGTCGCGACGACGGTCTTCAACGCGGCCTGGGAGAGCGGAGTCAAGATCGTCGAGCGCAACCCGCACTCGCTCTACATCAGCCGCTACCAGCTCGGGCGTGACGCGACCGTCAACTTTCCCGATCTCGACCTGAAGTTCGTGAACGACACGCCCAAGTGGATCTTGGTCGCAGCGAGCTGGGATGCGGGGAGCATCACCGTCGCGCTCTACGGGGGCGGGCCCGAGCGGCGCGTGGAGAGCGGCGAGGGAACGATGACGGTCACAGGCCCCGCCCGGGTCAGGCGCACGTCCGACCCGACCCTCGAGCTCGGGACGGAGCTCGTCGAGGAGGAGGGCTCCGACGCGCGCGCGACGAGCGTCACGCGCACGGTCTACGGCGAGGCGGGCGAGGTCCTGCACGACGAGACCTGGAACACCTCCTACCGCGGCGAGTACCGGATCATCCGGGTGGGGACGAAGCCGAAGCCGAAGCCCAAGCCGAAGCCGCCGGCCTCGACGGTGCCCGCGCCGACCGTGCCGACTCCGACGGTTCCCACCACCCCGACCGTCTCGACGCCGACCCCTCCGGCAACCGTGCCCGGCGATCCGGCCGTGACGGAGCCGGACTCCAGGCTCACGCCTCGGCCCTAGCCACCGCCTCGACGAACCAGATCGGGATCCGCGTCGGCCGGCGCGTCAGGCCATCCACGGTGGCGTGCGAGGTCGAGCCCTCGGCGACGAGCTCGCCGTCGCGACCCGGTTCGACCCGCTCGAGCGCGTACTCGTAGCGGAAGCGCGCGCCGCGCAGGTCGACGCACCGCGTCCAGACCCGCAGGCGGTCGTCGAAGGACGCGGCGCGCCGGTACGTCAGCTGCACTCCCGTCGTCAGCGCCTCGAGCCCCTGGGCCTGGATCGAGAGATAGCCGCCGGCGTGCTCGGCGAGGTAGGCGACCCGTGCGACCTCCAGCCAGACGACGAACGAGGCGTGATGGGCGATCCCCTGCGCGTCCGTCTCGGCGAAGCGGACCACCACGTCGGTCGAGAAGTTGAAGCCGTCCACGACTCCCACCCTACGATTGCCGCGTGACGCCCGCGTCCCTGGCCGAGCTGATCCGCGCCCGTCAGCCGTGCGTCGTGCTGACCGGCGCGGGAGTCTCCACGGACAGCGGGATCCCGGACTTTCGCTCGCGTGAGGGGATCTGGGCGAGCTACGACCCGCTGGAGGTGGCGAGCAGCGACGGCTTCCGGCGCGACCCGGCTCGCGTCTGGGAGTTCTACGCGCGTCGGCTCGCCGTGCTCGCGGACGCCGAGCCGAACGACGCTCACCGCGCGCTCACGCGGCTCGAGGAGCTGGGCCTCGCGGAGGCGATCGTGACCCAGAACGTCGACGGCCTCCACCAGCGCGCGGGCTCGCGGAACGTGCTCGAGCTGCATGGCTCGATCCGCAGTGCCGTCTGTCCGGCCTGTGGCACCCGGGTGGCGGCCGCGCAGGTCCTCGACCTGCTGCCGCTGCCGACCTGCGGATGCGGTGAGATCCTGAAGCCGGGCGTCGTGCTCTTCGGCGAGCTCCTGCCCGTAGCCGAGCTCGAGGAGGCGACGATGCTCGCGAGGCGCGCCGGGCTGCTCCTCGCCGTCGGCTCGACGCTCGAGGTCCATCCGGTCGCGGGACTGCCGCTCGAGACGCAGCGAGCGGGTGGTGTGCTCGCGATCGTCAACCGCGGTCCGACCGCGCTCGACGGAGCGGCCGATCTGCGGCTCGAAGGGAACGCCGCGACGATCCTCCGCGAGAGCCTCGCGGAGCTCGAGCGCAGGCGTTAGGCCGCGGCGCGCCTGAGGGGCCGCTCGCCGAGAACCCGCCGGCAGTCCGAGCACAGGGTGCGCTCGATCTCGTACGGGATCCCTGCGTGCTGGCTCAGGACGTGCGTCGTGACGGCTTTGTGCCTGTGCAGCGGCCGCTTCCGCAGTGAGACAGTCATGCGCTCCTCACGTTACTGATCGCACCTGACGCCGCATGCTCCAAAAGTGTGACTTTTCTGTGAGAACTTCGTAACCGCGCCGAAGAGCCGCGCCTGTCCATTCAGACGTCGGTTCGAGCAGAAAGACAGGACTCCTCTCGTGCTCGGCCGCTAGACTCCGACCATGGAAACCGAAACGAAGGAAACGCAGTCGAAGGACATCTTCACCCGCGTCCAGGTCCTGGGCGAAGAGGCGCTGCAGAAGCTCGCTGACGTTCCGGGCGGATCGAAGCTCCTCGACATGGCGAATCAGTCGCGCGGCCGGCTCGACGAGATCCAGAAGCGCCTCCGCGGTCTCGACGTGCTCGAGCGTCGCGTCGACGAGCTCGAAGCGCGCCTCGTCAAGCTCGAGGGCGGGACGCCCGCGAAGCCGGCGGCGACGGCGAAGAAGCCGGCCGAGCCGAAGACCCCCAGCTCGTCGACCGAGACTCCGGCCGCATAGCGGCCGTTACGCCGGGACGCGCACCCGGAGAGCTCCGGGGACGAGCTCGAAACGCACGGGCGTCGTCCCCGGCTGCTCCCCGTCCAGCTCGAGTGGCAGCGGCACGTCTGCGTCGATCGTCACGGTCGAGCCGCGCAGCAGCTCCGCTTTCGGGTGGGGGAGATGGGCGCCGCGGTAGGTCTTCGGCAGCGTCACGAGGAGGTCGCGCTTGGTCAGGTCGCCGATCGTGAGCACGTCGAAGAGGCCATCGTCGGGCTCGGCGTCCGGGCAGATCTTCATCCCGCCCCCGAACGAGCGCCCGTTCGCGACCACGACGTCGTGCATCCTGCCGCCGCGGATCTCGTCGTCGACGGAGAGCCGCACCTCCGAGTTCTGCCACCGCGCGAAGACCGCGAGCGTCGCGACGAGGTAGGAGACCTTGCCGCCGAGCGCCTTCGACGTCTGGTTCGCACGCTGGGCGATCGCCCCGCTCATCCCGGCACTCGCCACGTTCGCGAAGTACGACTCGGCCTCGGTGCCGTCCCAGGCGCGATAGAGGGCGCGGCCGAGGTCGATCGTCCGCGGCCGGCCGGTCAACGCCACCTCGAGCGCCCCATCCAGCGCGTGCGGGATCCCGTAGGTCCGCACGAAGTCCCAGCCGGTCCCCCGCGCGATCACCGCAAGCTCGACGTCCGGCAGGTCGTGGATCCCGTTCGCGACCTCGTTCACGGAGCCGTCGCCGCCGACGACGACGAGGAGCGACGCGCCTCCGAGCGCCGCGTCGCGCGCCAGCTGTCCGAGATGGCCGGGCCGCTCGGAGAAGAGCGTGTCGCCCTCCAGCCCCCGGGTTGCGGCGCGGCGCGCCAGCTCCGGCCACCGCTTGCCCGTGGCGCCGTTCGCGGACGCCGGGTTGACGAGGAAGACGGTGGTGCTAATGGGTCGCGGTCGCGGTTGCGAGCGCCACGCGCGTCATCCGGTCGACCGCGGCCTTCATCTCGTCGTCGGAGACCCGCTTGAACTCGCCCTCGACGACGATGTCGCTGACGACGAGCAGGCAGCCCGACTCGACGCCCTTGAGCGCCCCCACGGTGAAGAGCGCCGCTGCCTCCATCTCGACGGCGAGGACGCCGCGCTTCGACCACCGCTCGTACTGGCCCTCGTCGGGGTTGTAGAAGAGGTCGCTCGAGACGATCGGGCCGACGTGGAGATCCTGGCCGAGCTCCTTGGCCACATGCACGGCTCCGTGGATGAGGCTCCAGCTCGCCGTGGGGCAGTGGGGCTCGTTGCCCACGAGGTGCATCGCGGTCGAGTCGGCCGGCACGGCGGAGATCGCGACGATCAGGTCGCCGAGCGCGTGGTGCGGCTGCAGGCCGCCGCACGTGCCGACGCGCAGGAGCTTCTTGACGCCGAGCTGAACGAGCTCCTCGAAGACGATCGTCGCGCCGGGACAGCCCATGCCGGTGCCCTGGACGGAGACCCGTTTGCCCTCATAGGTGCCTGTGTAGCCGAGCAGCCCGCGCTCGCCGTTCGTCTGCTCGACGCCGTCGAGGTAGGTCTCGGCGATGTACTTCGCCCGGAGCGGATCGCCGGGAAGGAGGCACGCTTCGGCGTAGTCGCCCGGCTCGGCTCGGAGGTGGATCGGCATCCGGGGGAATCTATACGGCAGGATCAGGCCGATGGCGCATCTGGTCGATCCGGATCGGGCGCAGATCCTCGACTACTGCGCCGAGGATCCGGTCGAGCGCGTCTTCCTCGAGGACGTCGCCCGCCGCGGGCTCGGCCGCTTCGCCGGCCTGGAGGAGGACGGTCGGCTCGTCGCGCTCTGCCACGTCGGCGCCAACGTCGTTCCCTCCGGCAGCGGCTGCGGTGCGTTCGCCGGGGCGGCCACGCAGGGGCGCGCACGGATGCTGATCGGCGAGCAGGAGGCGGTGGGCGCGCTGTGGGAGGCGCTGCGCGCGCGACTCGACCCGCCGCGGGAAGACCGGCCGGGGCAGCCCGTCTACGTGATCTCGACTCCGCCCGAGCCGGGAACGACCGGCCTGCGGGCCGCGACGGTCGACGACCTGCCCCTGCTCGTCCCTGCCTGCGCGGCCGCCCACGAGGTCGAGCTCGGCGTCGACCCACTCCGGCGCGACGCAGACGGGTTCCGCTGGCGCACCCGCTCGCAGGTCGAGGAAGGCCGTTCGTGGCTCTGGGAGGAGGACGGCATGATCCTCTTCAAGGCCGAGGCCTCGGCGTGGACGCCCTCGGCGATCCAGCTGCAGCAGGTGTGGACCGACCCGGACGCTCGCGGTCGCGGCCACGCCTCGGCGGGGCTGCGCGACCTGCTGCGGCTGCTGCTCGAGCGGGCTCCGCGCGTCTGTCTCTTCGTCCGCTCCGACAACGACGCGGCGATCGGCCTCTACGAGAAGGTCGGGATGACATACGCGCTCGACTATCGGTCAGTGCTGCTGTGAGGGAGCTCGTCTTCGCGCGTCACGCCGAAAGCGAGCTGAACCTCGAGAACGTGCTGAACGGCGATCCGGCCGTCGGCGTGCCTCTGACGGCTCGGGGCGAGCAACAGGCGCGGGCGCTTGGCGACGCCGTCGGGCCCGTCGACCTGGCCGCCCACACGAGGTTCGAGCGGACGAGACGCACCGCGGCGCTCGCCTGGCCGAATGCGCCGCTGCTCGAGGTGCCGCTCCTCGACGAGATCCGTTTCGGCCGCTTCGAGGGAACCCCCTTCGGTGACGGCTACGAGGCGTGGGCCCGCTCGGCCGGAGCCGAGGACGCGTGCCCGGGCGGCGGCGAGAGCAGGGTCGAGGCGGCGCGGCGCTACGCGGCGGGCCTCCGCCTGCTGCTCGAGCGGCCGGAGCCGCGGGTGGCGCTCGTCGCCCACGGTGCGCAGGTGCGCTACCTCCTCCTGGCGGCGGGCGGCCGGGTCCCGGTTCGGATCCTCGAGCGCGTCGATCCTGCCGAGCCCCACCGGCTCGACCGCGATCAGCTCGATCGTGCGCTGGCCGTGCTCGAAGACTGGGCGGCGGCACCCGTATTCGCGCCACAATGAGCTCGATGCTCGAGCGCATCGAGGCCACCCTCCGCACGCACGACCTGATCCCGCCGGGTGGGGAGGTCACGTGCCTCGTCTCCGGCGGCGCCGACTCGACGTGCCTCTGGCACGCGCTCGGCGCGCTCGGCTACCGCGTCTCCGCCGTGCACGTGAATCACGGGCTCCGCGGCGCCGACTCCGACGAGGATGCGCGCTTCTGCCGGGAGATCCTCGGCGCCGAGGTGATCGAGGCGAACGCCGGGCAGGCAACCGGCACTTCTGAGAATGCCCTGCGCGAACTCCGGTACGCCGCGACTGCACGACGAGGCCTCCGCGCGACGGGCCACACCGCCTCGGATCAGGTCGAGACCGTGCTCTACCGGCTCGTCTCGAGCGGGACGACGCAGGGAATCAAGCGGAGGCGCGAGGACGGAGTGGTCCGCCCCCTGCTCGACGTCTGGCGTGAGGAGACCGAGGCGTACTGCCGGCGCCACGGCCTCGCCTTCCGCACCGACGCGTCGAACCCCGCCACGAAGCGCGGCGTGATCCGCGGTGAGCTGCTGCCGCTCCTCGATCGGCTCGATCCTCGGGCCAGAGCCAACCTGCTCGCGCTCGCAGACGCGCCGCCCCGGCTGCCGCGCACGCTCGAGCGCTCGCTCGCGGAGCTGCTCGCAAGCAGGGAGGGGACGAAGGCCGTCGATCTCGGTCAGGGCGTCCGCGCCGTGCGCGAATACGGCTCGCTGCGCCTCGAGGGCGCGGTCACGTGGGGCCCGTGGACGCTCGAGTCGGAGGCCGACGGGCTGGAGGTCCGCAGCCGTCGGCCGGGCGACCGGCTCGCAGGCCGGCGCAAGAAGGTGCAGGATCTGCTCGTGGACGCAAAGGTGCCGAGGGCGGAGCGCGACGACTGGCCGCTCGTCGTCCGCGGTGACGAGGTCGTCGCGGTGCCGGAGATCGCCGAGGCGCCGGGCTGGGAGGGGGTCGTGACGTGGAGGCGAGCATGAGCGCCGACGAGGGCGTCGGCGAGATCCTGATCGGCGAGCAGGAGCTGCAGGCGCGGATCTCCGAGCTCGGCCTCGAGGTCTCTCGCGACTACGCGGGCCGCGATCTCCTGCTCGTCGGGGTGCTCAAGGGCGCGGTCTTCTTCATGGCCGACCTGATGCGGGAACTGACGGTTCCCTGCGAGATCGACTTCATGGCGATCTCGAGCTATGGCGCCGGCACCGACTCGTCCGGCGTCGTCCGGATCCTCAAGGATCTCGACATCAACATCTCCGGCCGCGACGTCCTCGTCGTCGAGGACATCATCGACTCCGGTCTCACCCTGTCGTACCTGATGCGGAGCCTCAAGGCGCGCAAGCCCGCCACGGTGGAGATCTGCGCCTTGTTGACGAAGCCGGAGCGGCGGGAGGTCGAGGTTCCGGTTGCCTACGTCGGCTTCGAGATCCCGAACAAGTTCGTGATCGGCTACGGGCTCGACTTCGACGAGCGCTACCGCAACCTGCCCTATGTGGCTGTGCTTCACCCCGACCTGATTCCGCCGCACTAGCGGGGAGATCGAGCTCGCCTGACGCCCCGGTTTGCCCCCTTTGCGGGGGTGGTTGGGCGAAGCCAGGCTGCTACCCTCAGCGGAGACCCCTGTGAATCGATTCTTCCGCAGCGCGCTCTTTCCCCTGATCGTCATCGTCCTGCTCGTGTGGCTGGCGAGTCAGACGCTGATCCCGAAGCGCGACGGGGAGAAGAAGCTCACCTACTCGCAGCTGATCCAGCGGATCGGCGAAGGTGACGTCCAGGAGCTGCTCTTCACGCCGAACCGGCAGCAGATCAACGCGACGCTCGTCGGCGGCGAGAAGATCAAGGTCAACTACCCGAGCAACGAATCCGCGCTCCAGGTCGAGAACCTGCTGAAGCGCGAGAACATCCGCTACGACTCGAAGGGCAAGGGCGGGAGCACCTGGGTCTCGATCCTCACCTCGATCCTCCCCTTCGTGCTCCTGATCGGCTTCTGGATCTTCCTGATGAACCAGGTACAGGGCGGCGGCTCCAAGGTGATGAGCTTCGGCAAGAGCCGCGCCAAGCGCATGACGCCCGATTCGCCCAAGATCGGCTTCAAGGACGTCGCGGGCGTGGACGAGGCGGTCGAGGAGCTGCACGAGATCAAGGAGTTCCTCGAGAACCCGAAGAAGTTCCAGGCGCTCGGCGCGCGGATTCCCAAGGGCGTCCTGCTCTACGGGCCTCCCGGCACCGGCAAGACGCTGCTCGCGCGCGCCGTCGCGGGCGAGGCGGGCGTGCCGTTCTTCTCCATCTCCGGCTCGGACTTCGTCGAGATGTTCGTCGGCGTCGGCGCCTCCCGCGTCCGCGACCTCTTCGAGCAGGCCAAACAGTCGAGCCCCTGCATCATCTTCATGGACGAGATCGACGCCGTCGGCCGTCACCGCGGCGCCGGCCTCGGCGGCGGCCACGACGAGCGCGAGCAGACCCTGAACCAGCTCCTCGTCGAGATGGACGGCTTCGAGATGAAGGACAACATCATCCTGATCGCCGCCACGAACCGGCCGGACATCCTCGACCCGGCGCTGCTCCGCCCTGGCCGCTTCGACCGCCAGATCGTGGTCGACCGGCCTGACCGAAACGGGCGCCGCAAGATCCTCGAGGTGCACTCCAAGGGCAAGCCGCTCGCGACCGAGATCGACCTCGACGTGCTCGCCGCCGGGACGCCTGGCTTCACCGGCGCCGACCTCGCCAACCTCGTCAACGAGGCCGCCCTGCTCGCGGCGCGCTGGGGCAAGAAGACGATCGGTCAGATTGAGCTCGAGGAGGGGATCATGCGCGTGATCGCCGGCCCCGAGAAGAAGGCGCGACTGCTCGGCGAGAAGGAGCGGAAGATCACGGCCTACCACGAGATGGGCCACGCGATCGTCGGCCATTACCTCGAGAACACGAACCCGATCCACAAGATCACGATCGTCTCGCGCGGGCAGGCGCTGGGCCTGACGGTCTCGCTGCCCACCGAGGATCGCTACCTGACGACGAAGTCGTCGCTGATGGACGACCTCGCGATGACCCTCGGTGGTCGCGCGGCCGAGGAGCTCGTCTTCCACGAGGTCACGACCGGCGCCGCGAACGACATCGAGAAGGTCACCGCGACCTCGAAGGCGATGATCATGCGCTACGGGATGAGCGAGAAGCTCGGCCCGCGCGTGCTCGGCCGCAACCACGACCAGCCGTTCCTCGGCCGCGAGATGGGCAACGACCCGGATTACTCCGACGAGATCGCGCGCGAGATCGACGACGAGATCCGCCGCGTGATCGAGGAGGCGCACGAGACCGCGCACCGCGTCCTGCGCGAGCACATGGACGAGCTGCACCAGCTCTCCGCGATCCTGATCGAGCGCGAGACGATCGACAAGGATCAGTTCGAGCGCCTGCTCGCCGGCGAGTCCGAGGAATCGATCTTCCCCGAGGAGGCGCCGCCGACCCCGACGCAGAAGCACGATGCGGAGGAGGAGCAGCGCAAGCGCCAGCCGAAGCCGCAGCCGCGCCCCGTTCCGGGTCTCGGCATGCAGCCGCCGCCGGTCGAAGGCGCTCAGGGCTAAGCACCAGGGTCGATCGAGCGGGCCTAGGCGGGCCGACGGCTCGCGACCGCCACGATCCCGAGCGCGGCGACCGCTGCGACGACCCCGACCGCCTCGATCGCGATACCCCCCCGCTCGCTGACGTCGACGAGGGCGAGCAGCAGCTGCCCGAGCGCGAGCGCGCCGAGGGTCAGCCCGGAGAGCAAGCCGAGCCGGCGCAGATAAGCGCCGGCCTCGTCGGAGACCGCATCGCGAAGCTCGAGCGACCAGTAGCCGAGCTCCGCCGAGGCGAAGAGCGCCGCCGCGTACAGCGGGGCGCGGGCGTCAAGCGCGTCGCCCTGCGCGGCCAGCGTCCCCGCGTACTGGACGCCCACGACGACGATCGCAATCGGCACCGACGCGGGGATCCGGAGGAGCAGCCCGGCTGCGAGCACGACGACGGCGAACACTGCCGCGGTCGCATTCCCGGCGCTCAGCCACGCCTCCTCCGCGTCGGCCGCGAGCACGAACGCGACCGCCGCGACGAGCGCCACCGAGCCGGCCGCAGCGCCTAGGCGCGCACGAGCCGCGCGTGTCGCCGGAATGCCCTCACCCCCTCGAGCGCCGCATCCAGGGGCGTTTCTCCGTCCCAGGTCGCGACGGCGACTCCGAGCCGCTCATAGCGCGAGCGCAGCTCCTGCCGGTGGAGCAGCCAGAGCCGCCACGCCAGCCGGTCGGCCTCGCTCCTGCCCGGCTGCACGAACGGGATGGGCGAGACCTCGACAACAGCGAGGTCGTAGCCCCGCGCGCGCAGGTCGAGGAGCGCCGCCACCGAGCGCTCGTCGAGGAGCGGCGTCACCGCCAGGACGAGCGCCTGCGGCGGCAGCGTCCGCGACGGGATGATCGAGACGTCCTTCCACGCGTAGTTGAAGACGATCTCCGTCTCGAGCAGGGAGTCGACGATCCGGTAGCGCTGCGCCACGCCCATGCCCGGGACGAGCCAGCGCAGGATCCCGCCGAAGGAGACGATTCCGACGCGGTCCCGGCGCTCCAGGTAGCGAGACGCCAGCGTCGAGGCCGCCCGCACCGCGAGATCCAGCGTCGACCGTTCGGCGTCCCGCGCCTCGGCGAAGCTGTCCAGGAAGAGGATCACGTCGGTGTTCCGCTCGGGATGGCGGTCGTTGACGACGAGGTCGCCCGTGGCGGCGCGGCGCGCGCTCGCGCGCCAGTTGATCGCGCGGACCCGGTCGCCGGGCGCGAACGTGCGCAGGTCGGCGAACTCGAGCCCGTCGCCCTTCTGGCGCGCCACCTCGTTGCCCGTGAACGGCTGTGTCGCCATCGGGGGGACGAGCCGGCGCAGAGTCTCCGGATGCGGGTACACGCGGAGCGCGCGCGTCCTATCGACCGTCTGCTCCCAGACGAGCAGCCCGAGCCGGTCGCGAGCCCGCAGCCGGATCTCGCCGAGGTCGTAGTTTCCCCAGCGCCGGCAGCGAACGGTCAGCGCAAGCGTCCGCTCCTCGTCTCGCCCGAGCCGCACCGCGGTCGGGTTGTCGCCGTCGACGACCTCGAGCCCGTCCGGGACGACGAGGAGGAGCTCCAGCCGCTCGACCGCGCCGGCAGTGTTGAGCTCCAGCTCCACGGGGATTTCGTCGCGCTCGAGTGCCCGGTCCCGGTCGAGCGAGAGCCAGACGCCCACCTGCGGCTCGCGGCCGAGCCGCAGCCCGAGCGCGAGCGTGACGGCGAAGGGCGCGGCCAGCACTGCCAGCTCCGGCCGCCGAGCGGCGAGAGCGCCGACGAGCCCGGACGCGGCCAGGACGGCGTAGGCCGAGACCCGCGGCGAGGCCGAGCGCCTCACGTGAGCGGGGTTGCGGGCTCTTCGGCTGACTCCTCGGCGGCGGGCGTCGGGACCGACTCGAGCAGGTCGCGCACGACGTCGTCGGCAGAAAGCCGCTGAACCCAGAGCTCCGGCTTCAGCATCAGCCGGTGGGCGAGCGCGGGAACCGCGACCGCCTTGACGTCGTCAGGCGTCACGAAGTCGCGTCCCTGGAGCGCGGCTCGGCAGCGCGAGAGCTTGAGCAGCGCCAGGCTGCCCCGTGGGCTGGCCCCGACGGCGGTCGAGCCGCTCGCCCGAGTGGCCGCGACGAGCTGAATCATGTAGCGGCCGACGCTGGCACCGACGTGCACCTGCTCGAGGGAGCGCTGCAGCTCGACGAGGGTCGGCCCGTCGATCACCGGTCGCAGCTCGACCTCGTCCTCGCCGCGCTCGAGCCGGCGCTCCAGCACCTCCCACTCGGCCTCGGGGGCCGGATAGCCGAAGCCGACCCGGAGCAGGAAGCGGTCGAGCTGCGCCTCCGGGAGCGGATACGTGCCCTCGTACTCGATCGGGTTCTGGGTCGCGAGGACGAGGAACGGGCGCGCCAGCGGGTGGGTCGTGCCCTCGATCGTGACCTGCCGCTCCTGCATCGACTCGAGCAGCGCGGCCTGCGTCTTCGGCGGGGCCCGGTTGATCTCGTCGGCGAGGAGAAGATTCGTGAAGATCGGCCCCGGGCGGAACTCGAAGTCGCCGTCGCGCTGGTTCCAGATCGACGAGCCGGTCACGTCGGCCGGCATCAGGTCGGGCGTGAACTGGATCCGCGAGAAGCCGATGCTCGTCACCTGCGCGAACGAGCGCGCGGCCAGCGTCTTCGCGAGGCCGGGGTAGTCCTCGAGAAGCACGTGACCGTCGGCGAGAAGCCCCATCAGCACGAGCTCGAGCGCCTCGCGCTTACCGATCACCGCACGCTCCACCTCGTCGAGGACCCGGGCGGAGAGCTCCTGAACCTGGGAGAGCGGCACCATCGCTAGAGCGCCTCCAGCGCGTCGACCATGGTCTGCAGCGAGCGCAGCTCGAGCCCGGGGGCAGCCCGGTCGTGCGGCGGCTCGCGGTCGGGCCGGACGACGTCCCAGAGCTCTTCCCCGAGCAGTGTCCGCGCCGCCGCCGGGCTGCGCTCGAGCTCGATCCCGCGCCGCGAGGCGAGCAGCCGGGCCGAGATCCGGCGCAGCACCGGGCGGAGCCGGAAGTGGAGGTCGAAGGCGGTGCTCATCGAGAGCGTCACCTCCCGCTCGAGCCGGGCGAGCTCCTGCAGCACGTGCTCCTCGCGGGGCTGCGTGCGGAGGCCGAGGTCGAACGGCGACGCGGCCGCGACCGGGTACCGGCGCCGGAGCACGGCGACGAGGAACCCGAGCGCGAGCGAGGCGAGAACCAGCAGGTAGACGTGCACGGCGAGCTCCGCGCGTCCCGGTACGAGGAGCGCGACGGCGACTGTGGCCACTGTCGCGAGCAGGGGCAGCGGTGCGAGGCTGCGGAGCCGCCGAATCACCAGCTCGCCCGTTCGCGCGCGGCCTCGAGAGCGGCGGCGCGCTCGACGCGGGCGGCGAGCTCCGCCGCCCGGAGTTCCTCCTGCACCTGCTGGAGCGCCGCGATCGCCTGCTCCTTCATCTCGATTCCCACCTCATGCTGGGAGAACCTTGCCCGTTCGAAGAGCAGCGTGAGCCGCCGGACCGCCGGGCGGCTCACCGAGACCTCCTCCAGCATCCGGCCGAGGTACTCGAGCGGCGCCTCGGCCGGGCGCCGCGGCAGCCCATGGGCGGCCACAGCGCGCTCGAGCCGTGCGTAGGCGGCGATCACCGCGCGCCTGGGGTCGCGCTCGGCGCGGAGGTCGTCGAGCGTCTCGTCGAGGACGTCCGAGAGCGCCTCGGCGAGCGCTGTCTCGTCGAAGGTCAGCGCCCGCCTGCGGGCCTTCGCGGACCACCAGGCCGAGGCCAGACCGCCGACCACGAGCACGCCAACGATGAGAACGGGTATCCAGGCGAACTCGGGCGTATAGCCGCTCCTGCCCGCCTGCTCGCCGGTGCCGGCTCCCTCGGGCGACGGCTCGATCGTCGGAATGCGCAGTCCGGCGGGGTTCTCGGCTCGGTAGCGCACGACGAGGAGGAGCGCGATCAGGAACGCGCCCACGACGAGCAGGCTGGCGAACCGCCTGGGCTTGCGGATGCCGAGCGCCTGCTGCCGCGTCACCATGTCCTTGCGGAGCAGGAGCAGGTAGCAGAAGAGGGCGACGCCGAGCACCATCAGCACGAGGAAGAAGCTCATGAGCACGTCGAGCAGTCCATCCGCAGGCCGGCGGGTTCCGGCCTGGCCGATCGGCGTCTCCCCACGGGCAGCGACCGCCACGATCGCGAGGGCGGCGACCACGCCGAGCAGCGTCAGCAGGGTGCCGCGCATCCTGAGCCCATTCGATCGGGAGCTACTGTCCACTCGACTATGAGACGTCCACCGCTCGAGGAACGTTGGCGGCGGCCCGCCGTGATGGGCATCGTCAACGTGACGCCGGACAGCTTCGCGGACGGCGGGCGTCACCTCGATCCCGAGACGGCGGCCGCCGCGGCGCGCCGGATGATGACCGACGGGGCGGCGCTCGTGGACGTCGGCGGCGAGTCGACCCGGCCCGGCGCGGAACCCGTCTCGCTGGAGGAGGAGCTGCGCAGGATCGTCCCGGTTCTGGAGCTGCTGGCAGGCGAGGTGCCGCTCTCGATCGACACGGCCAAGGCGGAGATCGCGCGTCGGGCGATCGCGCTCGGGGCGGAGCTCGTCAACGACGTCACGGCCCTGCGCGGCGACCCGGAGCTCGCGGGGGTCGTCGCGGACTCCGGGGCCTACCTCTGCCTGATGCACATGCAGGGCGAGCCGCGGACGATGCAGCTCGAGCCCCGCTACGACGACGTCGCCGGCGAGGTCGCGGCCTTCCTCGAGGAGCGGCTCGAGGCCGCGGTCGCGGCGGGAGTGCCCGAGACGCGGATCTGCCTCGATCCCGGGATCGGCTTCGGCAAGACCGTCGCGCACAACCTGGAGCTCGTCCGCCGGCTCGACGTGCTGCTCGCGCTCGGGCGGCCCGTGCTCGTCGGGCTCTCGCGCAAGAGCGTGCTGGGAAAGATCCTCGGCGACGGCGAAGCGCGAACCGGCTCCGCGTCGGCCTCGGTCGGCGCGGCAGTGTCCGCCTTCGAGCGCGGCGCGTCCATCTTCCGCGTCCACGACGTGCGCGAGCACGTCGAGGCGCTTGGCGCGGCGGCCGCGGTCTCGGCATGAAGATCGAGCTCAGGGGGATCGAGCTGCACGGCCACCACGGCGTGCTGGAGCACGAGCGCAGCGACGGCCAGCGCTTCCTCTTCGACGTCGACCTCGAGGTTGGCGACGCCGGCTCGTCGGACCGGATCGAGGACGCGGTCGACTACCGGGACATCCTCGCCTGCGTCCGAGAGGTTTCCGGCGGGCGTGCCTACAGGCTGCTCGAGGCGCTTGCGAGCGAGTTGGCCGACACGCTGCTCGCGCGGTTCCCGGCCTTGCGCGTCGAGGTGCGGGTCCGGAAGCCGGACGTCGTCCTCGAGGCTCCGGTCGAGCTCGCCGCCGTCAGCGCTGTGCGGGAGCGCGAGCCGTCTTGAGGTCGACGCGGTAGCTCGGGTTCGCGATCGTCCGCGACCTGCCGGGGGAGACAGCGAGGAAGAGCACGATCGGCCGTCTCGTGCGATTCGCGTAGACGACTGTCTCCGCCTGCTTGCCGGCGTGATCCGCGGCCGCGAGCCGGGCTCGCGCTCCGAGCACCGTCCTGGCCGCGGGGCCGTAGACGGCGACCCGGACGTCGTCGTCGCTCGTGACCTTCGCCGTCAGCACGCGCCCCGCGGGCAGCGCGACCCGGTAGACGTCGCGCGGATCCTCGACTTGGTCGAGCAGCGCTTCGAACCGGACGGAAGCGAGCGGCTTGGCCGTGGCGAAGACACCGCCGGAGACGACGTGGGAGATGTCGTCGTTCGGCTCCTGCGGATCCTTCCGGGGCAGCGGAGCGGCGAGCGCGGCCGGGATGTCGAGGACGCCGTAGCCCGTCCGCTCGTCGAAGCCGGGCCGGCCGAGGTCGCGCGCGCTGAAGCGGATCAGATTCGAAAGCTGGCCCACGGACATCGTGCCGCGCACGGTGCGCACCCAGGCGGCGGCGGCCGCGACGATCGGAGCCGAGAAGCTCGTGCCCGCGATCAGATAGTGGTTGGTCGCGTCGAGCGGATCCTGGAACGGCAGCTCCTCGCCCGGCGCGATCAGGTCGATCGCGGGGCTGGAGGAAGAGAAGTCGGTCGGCAGGCTCGCCCGGTTCGACGCGCCGACGGTGAGCACGTGTGGGAACGCGGCCGGATAGAGGGTGGGGTTCCCCTCCTCGAGCTCGTTGCCGGAGGAGGCGACCACGAGCGACCCGGCCGCCAGCGCGCGCAGCGTCGCCTCGTAGAGCGAGCGCGACGGCGCGGGGCCGCCGAGGCTGAGATTGATCACGCTCGGCCCGGCCTTGATCGCAGCTTCGATCCCCTCGATCACCGCGTCGTCGGAGAGATCGTCCCGAACGTCGTAGACGCGCACGAGCGCCTGCGGATAGACGCCCTCGCCGCCGACGCCGTTCACGGCCCCGGCCGCCATCGTCGCGACCTCGGTGCCGTGGTAGTCGTCCCCATCGGGGCCACTCACGAACTGGGGATTGAGCAGCACGGTGTCCGGCCGCGCTGCGAAGTCCGGATGGCCCAGGTCGATCCCGCTGTCCAGGATCGTGATCGGAAAGCCCCTGCCAGGCGGCTCGGCGCGATCGGCTCCGATCGCCCGCAGGTGGTAGCTCAGGTCGGGCGACGCGAGCGGGTCGGTGAAGCGGACGAGCGAGTCGCGGCGCCGCGAGGGCTCCGCGTAGCGAAGCGCGCCCAGCCGCTCGAGCTCGGGGACGAGTCGCGCGGCCGCCGAGCCGGGAAGGCGCCAGATCCGGAGCTCGGGCGAGAGGAGCTCCCCGCCGTGGACCCGCACGAGCGTTGCTCCGCGCGCGTCGCCCGTCAGCGCCACGAGCGCCTCCTCGGCAGCGGCGAGCCGGGAAAGTGCGTGCCCCGTCGGGACCGCCGCGGCAAACGTGATCGCACCTGCGCCTGCGGGGAGTACGCTGGCGCAGGCGAAGAGGGCGGCAGCGACCGCGAGCACACGTACGCCTGACGCGGTCACGCACCACACGCTACCGGCAAAGAATGAGAGAACCCTGAGAATCACGGCCTACATCGGGCTCGGCTCCAACCTAGGCCGCCCGCGCGAGACGATCGAGCGCGCACTGGCGCTGCTGGGCGAGCACGAGTCGATTCGGCTCACCGGGATCTCGTCGCTCCGGGAGACCGACCCGGTCGGCTACCTCGACCAGCCCCGCTTCCTGAACGGCGCGGCGCGCCTCGAGACCGAGCTCTCCGCTCGGGAGCTGCTCGGCGTCCTCCTCGACGTCGAGCGGACTCTCGGCCGCGTCCGGGACGGCCCCCGCTACGGGCCGAGGACGATCGACCTCGACCTGCTCCTCTACGGCACCGCCAGGATCGACGAGCACGGCCTGACGGTTCCCCATCCCCGGCTGCACGAGCGGGCCTTCGTCCTCGAGCCGCTCCACGAGCTCGACCCGGAGCTCGCCGTCCCCGGGCGCGGCTCCGTGGCGGGCCTGCTCTCGAAGCTAGACTGAGTCCGCGAATGTCCCACCTAGACGACCTGGACGAGTTCGAGGCGGACCTCGAGCTGCAGCTGAAGCGCGAGTACACGGCCGTCTTCGGCCTCTTCCGCTACTGCATCCTGACGGCCGACGCGACCTATCTCTGCAACAAGCTCGACCTCCAGGTCTCGCAGCAGGCCAACTACCCGTTCTTCCACATCCGGATGGACGACGTCTGGGTCTGGGACAAGAACCGTCCGAGCCGGATGATCCCGCGGGCCGAGGTCTACACCTCGAGCGACGTGACCGTCGAGGAGCTGCGGGGCGAAGGCGACGAGCCGAAGCTGACCGCCGAGGCGCTCGCCGAGCGCATGGGCGAGCGGCTCTCGCGCGACGACGAGACCTAGCACCGGCTCCGGCCGGCCACGCCCGGCGCGACGATAGGCTCGCGCCATGCTCCTCGCCGTCGACGTCGGCAACACGCAGACCGCGCTCGGGCTCTATCGCGGCGACGAGCTCGTCGAGAATTTCCGCCTCGCCACCGACCGCGAGCGGACCGGAGACGAGCTCGGCGTCATGCTCGGAGCGCTCTTCGAGCTCGAGAACGTGGACGGGATCTGCCTCTCCACGACCGTGCCCACGCTGCAGCGCGAATGGGAACGGGTCGCCGAGCGCTGGCTGAAGGCGCCGCTGCTCGCCGTCGGGCCGGGCACGCGCACCGGGATCCCGATCCGCTACGACGATCCCCGGGAGGTCGGGCCGGACCGGATCGCCAACGCCGTCGCTGCCCTGGAGCGCTACGGGGCGCCCTGCATCGTGGTCGACTTCGGCACCAGCACGAACTTCGACATCGTCGCTGCAACAGGGGAAGGTGGCGCCGGGGAGTACGTGGGCGGCGTGCTCGCGCCCGGGATCGAGATCTCGATGGACGCGCTCTTCGCGCGGGCCGCCCGGCTCGTCAAGGTCGACTTCGCAGCGCCGGCGACGGTGATCGGGAAGACGACCGTCGGCGGCCTGCAGTCCGGGCTCGTCTACGGCTTCGCGGGTCAGGTCGACGGGATCGTCGGCCGAATCCGCTCCGAGCTCGGAACGGACGCGCAGACGGTCGCCACGGGCGGGCTCGCCGACCTGATCGCGCCGCACGCGGAGACGCTCGACCGGGTCGACCCCTTCCTGACCCTGGAGGGCCTCCGTCTCGTCTGGCTGCGGAACGCCTAGCTGGAGGGCCTAGCCGCCGCCGTAGATCGAGATCGGTAGAGCGTCGAGGAGCACCTCGTCCGCCGCCGGCAGCTCGTCCTCGAGCTGCGCCAGAAGGGGAAGCGCGCCCGGCGCCGCCGCGATCAGCAACCGCTCGACCTCCTCGGTGGAGTCGAGCACGACGAGCTCCTGCTTGAACGGCTTCGGGAAGCGGCCGCGCCCGAGGTACCAGCCGTAGAACTTCTTCAGGAAGCCGGACGCGCGCCGCTCGCCGAGCTCGCGCACCGTCTCCCGGATGAAGAGGACGAGCTCGGCGACGACTTCCTCGCGCGTCGGCTCCCGGTCGTCGCCGTCCACGATCTCGCGGAGCGCCCACGGATTGCCCTGGGCGCCGCGGCCGACCATCACGGCCGACGCGCCGGTCGTCGCGAGCACCGCCTGCGCCTTCGCCCTCGAGGTGATGTCGCCCGAGGCGATCACCGGGACGTCGACGAGCGAGACGAGCTCGGCCGTCAGCGAGTGGTCGGCCGTGCCCGTGTACATCTGCTGGGCCGAACGGGGGTGCAGGGTCAGGGTCGCCGCGCCCGCTCCGACGAGCAGCGGGCCGAGCTCGAGGCAGGTGCGCGAGCCGTCGCGGAGACCGCGGCGCATCTTCACCGAGACGGGGAGGTCGGTCGCGAGCGTCACCGCCTCGACGATTCGCGCCGCGCGGCTGGGGTCGTCGAGCAGGGTTGCGCCGGCGCCGGTCTTCGTCACCTTGCGGACCGGGCAGCCGAAGTTGATGTCGACGAGGTCGGCGCCCGCCGCCGCCACCATCCGCGCGGCCTCGGCCATGGCGCGCGGCTCGGAGCCGAAGATCTGGATCGCGAGCGGATGCTCGTCGGTGGCGACGCGCAGGTAGCCGAGCGTCTTCTCGTTGCGGTGCTCGATCCCCGCGCAGCTGACCATCTCCGAGCAGACGAGCCCGGCCCCGAAGCGCCGCCCCTGCCGGCGGAATGCCTGCACGCTGACCCCCGCCATCGGGGCGAGGACGACGCGCGTGGGGATCGTCACATCCCGGATCTGCCAGCTCTCGCGAAGGTCTGTAAACACGATCTGAAGATGGTACTGACCGCTATTGACCGCGTCCGGGGGCACGGGTACGATTCCGCCCCGCGTCGGCGCACAAGCGCCGGCTTTTTGTAGGAGCAGGCCGAGGAGGCCAGAGTCTTGAAGGAAGTCATCCTGACGCCCGAGGGGTACGAGAAGCTCAAGTCGGAGATCCAGTTTCTCTCGAACGACAAGCGTCGCGAGGTCGCCGACCGGATTCGCGTGGCACGCGACTTCGGCGACATCTCGGAGAACGCCGAGTACGACGACGCGAAGAACGAGCAGGCGATGCTCGAGCACAAGATCGCGCAGCTCGAGGAGCGGCTCGTCCACGCGCGCGTGATCGAGAGCCACGCCGTCGACCTCAGCGTCGTCTCGATCGGCGCGAAGGTGCGCCTCAGGGACGTCGACGCGAACCAGACCGTCGAGTACGTGATCGTCGGCTCGGCCGAGGCCGATCCCGCCGAGTCCAAGCTCTCGAACGAGTCGCCGGTGGGTCGCGCGATCATCGGCAAGAAGAAGGGCGAGACGGTCGAGGTCGTCGCCCCGCGGGGATCGCTGAAGTACAAGATCCTCGACATCAAGGCCGCGTAAGCTCACCGGCCATGTTGGCGAAGCGGTTTCCCGACCGGGACGAGATCGCTGCGGTCCGGCTTCGCGCGGACGAGCTCGAGCCCGGCGAGGGCGACGAGTCGCAGACGTTCCGGCTCGCGGGGCGGGTCCTCGCGCGCCGCGACCTGGGGAAGATCGTCTTCCTCGACCTCGTCGACCGAAGCGGCCGGATCCAGCTGCTCGTCAGGGAGAAGGCCGTCGTCGAGCAGCTCGATCTGAAGCTGGGTGACATCGTCGGCGTCAGCGGCCATCCGGCCAAGTCGCGGCGCGGCGAGCCCTCGCTCCAGGTCGAGCGAGCTCGAGCTCCTGGCGAAGATCCGAGTGCCGCTCCCCGACACGTTCCACGGGCTCACGGACGTCGAGCAGCGTTACCGCAAGCGCCACCTCGACCTCCTGATGAACGAGGAGACGCGGCGCGTCTTCGAGATCCGGACCCGGGCCGTCACGGCGATTCGCCGCTATCTCGACGAGGAGGGCTTCCTCGAGGTCGAGACGCCCGTGCTCCAGCCACGCTACGGAGGCGGCTTCGCGACGCCGTTTCTCACCCACTACAACGAGCTGGGCCAGGACATGTACCTGCGGATCGCGACCGAGCTCTACCTCAAGCGCCTGATCGTCGGCGGCCTCGAGCGGGTGTACGAGCTCGGCAAGGACTTCCGCAACGAGGGGTTCTCGTACAAGAACTCGCCGGAGTTCACGATGCTCGAGTGGTACGAGGCCTACGCCGGCTACGAGGACGCGATGGTGCGGATGGAGACCCTCGTCGAGCGGGTCGCGCTCGCCGCCCTCGGGACGACGAAGGTCTCCTTTCGCGGTCACGAGGTCGACCTGAAGGCGCCCTGGCGCAGGCTCCGGCTCGAGGACGCCCTCGCCGACCACGGGCTGTGGCTGCGGGATCCGGAGGAGCTGCGCGCGGCGCTCGTCGAGCGGGGGGTGGACACGAGCCACGACCACACCTGGGCCCAGCTCGCCGACCACGCGCTCTCCTTCTTCGTCGAGCCGAGCCTCGTCGAGCCGACGATCCTCCACGACTACCCGATCGAGCTCTCGCCGTTCGCGCGGACGACCGACCGCGACCCGACGCTGGTGGAGCGCTTCGAGTACTTCGTGGCGGGCTTCGAGCTCGGGAACGCCTACAGCGAGATCAACGACGCGGAGGAGCAGGCGAGCCGGTTCCGCGAGCAGCTCGAGGAGAAGGAGGCCGGCGCGGCCGAGTTCGTCGAGGACGATCCGGACTACGTCGAGGCGCTCTCGTACGGAATGCCGCCGACCGCGGGGCTCGGGCTCGGGATCGACCGCCTCGCGATGCTCCTGAGCGGGAGCGAGACGATCCGCGACGTGATCCTCTTCCCGGCGCTCAAGGCCCGGTCGTAGCGGCACTCCGAAGTTGCTGGGCGGCTAAGCGGCCTGGCTGCGGCGGTGCGGTAGCGACGCCGGCTCGGGCGTGTAGCGGTTGATCCGGCGGATCCATACGCTCAGTACGAGACCGAGCGCGACGGCGAGCACGAGCCAGAGCGAAGCGACGACCAGAACGAGTTGCACGGTAGTCATGTGACGAGCGTTGCATTCCCGCCGGACGGCGAGGGCGTCATCGGAGGTTCCACAAGCCCGCCAGACGCGCTCGCAAACCGAGTGGCGCTGCGTTGCGGTGGCCGTCCAAGCCCACGGGCAACCTCGAGGGCGCTCCAGAGCGGTGACGCTCGAAGCGTCCAGAGGAGCCCTGAGGTCTTCAGCGCCATCCGGACGCCGCCATCGACCCCTGCGATCGGCACTCGCGGAGTCTGGAGGGGGTCGTTGTAGACGAAGCGTCCGGCGAGCCCGGAACCGGTCTCGTAGCCGGCCCGACGCGAGGCCTCGAGAACGCGGCTGTCGATCTCCCCCCACGGGTACCCGATGCTGACGCACGATCCGAGCTCCTGCGCGATCTCGGCTCGGGAACCCTCGAGCTCCTCCTGCAGCTCGTCGTCGCTTAGAGACGACAGCATTCGGTGTGTGCGGGAATGACTGCCGATCTCCCAGCCCGCCTCGGCGAGGCTCGTCAGCTCCGGCCAGGTCATCTGGCGGGTCTGCTCCGGGAGCCTTCGGCATAGGTCTCCGCTCAGCCACGCCATGTGGCCGCCCATGGGCACCGTGGCCGTGGGCGCGAACACCGTTGCCGGCCAGCCGAGGCTCTCGAGGACGGGAAGCGCATGGCGGACGACCGACGGATAGGCATCGTCGAATGTGATCGCGACGGTTCGCCCCGGCGGGTCGTCGCGCACGGCCGCCGAGAAGGTCGAACCGCGGTAGCCGCGTTCTGCCAGGCGGTGCATCTGCTCGGCGAATCGTGGCGGTGCGATCGACAGCGAACCGTCACGCCAAAGCGGGTCGACGGCGTGATAGGCGAGGAAGAGACGATCCGGCCCGGACAGCAAGCGGGGAGAGTAGCGTCATTCTCCAGCTTCCGGGCTCACCGTTCCCGAAGGTTCTGCTGGGCGCAAAACGAGCCCGAGTGGCGCCTAGGTAGGATCGTTGCGTGCGCGGCCGAGGACGCTGTCTGTCGCGTGGTCGCCTCTTGAGACGCACGCTCGCTTGACCGTCTTCGGCCGACTCCGGGGCTCTCTCGGCTCCGACTGGGTTGCGACCGCGATCCTCGCGGCTGTCGCGGTAGGCGTCGTGCTGCGAGTCGCGGCCTACCTCGCGAACCGCTCCATCTGGCTCGACGAGGCGTTCCTGGCGCTGAACGTGATCGACCGGTCCCTGGTCGACCTGACCGATCGGCTCGCGTTCAACCAGGGCGCGCCGGTCGGATTCCTGGCGATCGAGAAGCTCGTCACGACGGCGATCGGGACGTCCGAGTACGCATTTCGGCTCGCGCCGCTCATCGCAGGGATCGCGGCGCTGCCCCTCTTCGCCGTGATTGCGAGACGCAGCCTCCAGCCCGTCGTCGTTCCGCTCGCGGTCGGGCTCCTGGCCCTCGCCGAGGGAGCGATCTACTACTCGACGGAGACGAAGCAGTACTCGATCGACGTCCTGGCCACGCTTGCCCTGCTCCTCGGGGCGCAGATCCTCGCGGGCGCCTCGCTGCGAACGCGATCGGCGCTGGCGCTCGTCGCGGTCGCCGCCGTCTGCCTCTCGATCTCGCATGCGGCAGTGATCGTGGCTCCGACGCTCGCGATCGTGGCGCTCGTCGCGCGGGCCGGCCCCCTGCGCCTGATCGGGCTCCGCCCGGCCGTCGTCGGTGGGAGCTGGATCTTGCTCGCCGGGGCGTTTGGCTTCTTCGCCCGGAACCAGCTCGACTCTGTTCGGACGTCGCTGTTCGAGTCGGCCGGCCCATCGCCGTCAGCCCGGACGCCGACCGCGGACACCGCCTCTTCGCTCCAGGACGCCTTGTCCGGGCTGAAGAAGTTCGCCGAGGTGCAGGGCTCCCTGCTCGGCTTGCCCGAGGGCCCGGGCTTGGCCGCCGTGCCCGTCGTCGGCTTCGCGCTGGCGGCGTCGATCGGCGCAGTCGCCCTGTTCCGGTGGAGACCTGCGATCGGAGCGCTCGTCGTTGCTCCCGTGCTCGCGACGTTGCTCGCGATCGCCGCCGAGCAGTATCCCCTGCTGCCGCGGACGACCCTCTTCCTGCTCCCCCTCACGATTCTCCTGGCCTGCGCGGGGGTCGCGGAGCTGAGGCGACTCGGCCGGGGAGTGCGGGGCACGGCGGCGGCGATCGCGACGGCGCTGATCCTCCTGGTGCCGGCCGCGCAGAGCGCTGTGGACGGTCTCGTCTATCCACGCCACTTCCAGGAGCTCCGGCCGGCTCTCGCCCGGATCCGAGAGGAGTGGCAGCCCGGCGACGCGCTCTACGTGTACTACAGCGGGCAGTATGCGCTCGCCTACTACCTGAGCTGCGACTGCGTCGATCTCTCGGATCCTCGAGGGAACGGACCGCTCTGGCCGGTACTCCCTCACCCGAAGCCGTCGAACGATCAGTTCGCGCCGACGCTCCGCTCCGCACCGCCGCGGCTCTACATCGGCCCCTTCGCAGGCGCCGATTGGGAGAGATACCTGCGTGATGTCGACCGCGTCCGCGGCCGGGCTCGGGTCTGGTTCGTCTTCACCCACGCCAGCACCTCCGAGGAGGAGCGCTTTCAGCGCGAGCGGTTCCTCGCCCACCTCGACCGCATCGGGATCCGCAAGGACTCCTTCAGCCGGAACGGTGCGCGGGTCTACCTGTACGACCTTCGGGGTCGGTAGCCGAGGAGCGATCCTGTGCAGACGCCGTCCCGAGCGTCGCCACCTCCTGGAGGATGTGTGCGCCGACTCGAGCGGGTGCAAGGTGATCGTCGAAGTAGGTCGAGTTGGTGGCCGCGATGTTCTCGACGAGATCCGGAGTCGCAAGCCACGACTCCAGGAGCTCCGGCACGGCGTCGTATGCGGCTGGAGTCGCGACGTTTCCTTCGCGGGCAGTGTCCAGACCGAGGTCCAGGTAGTTCGTCCCCGGGAGCAGAGGGCTGGGCCACCGGCTCCGCGGCGACTGATCGAGAACGACGCACGAGCCGAGCGCGAGCGAGCCCGTCATCCGCCAGGGGATGCAGTCGTGGATCCCGAGGCGGACGACGTTCAGCCTCGACGCCGCCGTCAACCGCCAGATCTCCGCCGCCGGCACGGATCGTGTGGTCGACGGGATGCCCGCCCGCTCGAGTCGCTTCGCGTACTCGCCTCGCTCGCCGACGATGAGGACTGCGAGCATCGCCTTGGAGCAGCGAGCCCGCTTCACGGCCTCGAGGAGGCGGATGTTGTGCTCGATCCCCTCCAGGCCGTCACGGCCGCCCCAGACCCGGACGAGGCAGAAGAGGTCGTGCTCCTTCGGCATCGAGCGCGCTCGACGCAGTGCCGGAATTCGGTCGAGCACGGTCGGGTCGCCGTTGACGAGAGGCCGGACATTCGGCGGGTAGTCGGCCGCCGGCCACCAGTTGGTCTTGAAGTAGAGGTCGCTCCAGCCGGCGAGCTCAGGGCTGCTGAGCTCCGGAAAGTCCATCGAATCGATGCAGACCCTCCGGGTCGCGCCGTCGCGGCCGGTCACGAGATACTGCCCCGTGCCCGGGTCGAAGAACGGCGAGGGGAGGCGGACGTCGCCTTCGAGCGCCTCCCCGGCCGCCTCGATCCCGCGCTCGACGACCCATCCGCCGCGGGGCAACTTGCGGAGGTAGCCCTTGTCGAGGAAGCGTCGCAGCAGCGTCAGCGGTCTCGGCAGCCGTGACATCGGTGTCACGTCGAACTCCGCGCCCGTCTCTGCGCTGTTGGCTCGGAAGCCTTCGCGGTAATACGCCTGATAGCGGTCGTGCCAGGGCGCGAACGGCCGTGAGAACGCTCGGATCGGCCGCTACCTCGGTGCCGGCTCCGGCGCTGCGTTCCGCAGGAGCCATCGATGGGATGGTACCCGGCAGGATCGGCGGAACGTGCCGAGAAGTACGAGCGAAGGTTGTCGAGCCGGAACGTTTTACTGGTTGCTCGACATAGATGTAAGGAATTCTTTAGCATCGGCACCCAGGTTGTTTCAGGAAGAGGAGGCTGCTACCCTCGCCGACTTGCTCGACCGGTACTCCCGTCTGCGGTTAACAAGGAGGATCATCTATGTCGTTCCGTCCCAAGGGTTTCGCTTCGCGTGGACTAAGGGCGGCGGGTCTCGCCTTCGTCGTAGGTGCCATCGTGGTCTCGCCGTCGTTCGCCGCTTCGGCCACGACTTCGGGGACCTCGGTGGTGTATTTCGGCAACTCGTCCTGGACTGGCAGCACGAGCAACTTGTCCAGGTACGGGAACGTGGTCATGACCGTCGACAGGCATTCGCTGCTCGCGGGAATCAAGAGCGCGAGCCCGGGGACGAGGGTGACGGGCTACAAGTCCGCGATCGAGATGGTGGACGACTGCGGGTCTGCGCTCGACACGTGCCGGAGCGCGATCACCTATCAGCAGGCGCTGGCGCACGATAATGCCTATCCGAACGATCCGTGGGTGCTGAGGAACTCGTCGGGCGCCTCGATCACGGCCCCGGCCTATCCGAACGCGCATCTGGCGAACGTCGGGTCGGCTTCGTATCAGCAGCAGTGGATCGCGAACGTCGCCTCCGTGATCAAGAAGTACGGCTTCGACGGGGTCTACATCGACAGCGTCCTGGGCCAGATCTCGGGCTGGTCGGGTGGCGTCATGCCTTCCCGCTATCCCTCCGAGGATGCCTGGGAGGACGCGATCCAGAGCTTCGTGGCCGCGGCTGGGCCGGCGCTGAAGAACCAGGGCCTCTACGTGCTCGCGAACGCCTACAAGGCGGGCCCGAACGACGGCTCGGCGAACGTGGCCTGGTACCGGGCGATCGCCCCGTATCTGAGCGGCATCCAGGCCGAGTACTTCGAGCAGGCAGGGAGCAACAAGGCTCTCTTCGACACCAATCCCTGCTGCTGGACCGGCCATTGGGTGAGCCATCTCGGCCAGGCCGCGGCCGTCCAGGACGCGGGCGCCGACTTCTTCGCCGGGATGAAGGGCAGCTCGAGCGAGACCGGAAAGATGATGTATGGGAAGGCATCCTTCCTGCTCGTCTGGAACGGCTCCGGGGGCGGCTTCTTCTGGCAGTCCAACGATCACAGCGACCCCTGGAACTCCGCGTACACAACCGACATCGGCAGCCCCCAGGGAGCCCGCTACCAGGTCGGCGTTGGCTGGCGGCGCCAGTACTCGGCCGGGACGGCGCTCGTCAACCCCCACTACTCCTCCAGCCAGACCTTCAATCTCGGGGGCAGCTACCTGACCCCGAGCGGGAGCTCCGTCACCTCGGTCACCCTCGGCCCGGTCAGCGGAATGGTGCTCCGCAGCACCGGCGCCGCCCCGCCGCCCCTCTCTTTACCACTCAATACTGCCCTGCCCACGATCTCGGGCACGGCACAGGTTGGGCAGACCCTTCGCGCCAGCGTCGGCTCCTGGTCCGGGAGCCCGACCAGCTACGCCTACCAGTGGCGTCGGTGCGACGAGGACGGCAACGGCTGTGCCAGCATCATCGGCGCCACCGCGAGCAGCTACTGGCTCGGGAGCGGGGAGGCCGGCTACACGATCCGGGTCAACGTCTTCGCGACCAACGCCGTCGGTACGAGCTGGATGAACTCGAACCCGACGGCGACCGTCACCGCGGGAGCCGCCACGGACACCGTGCCCGTGAACACGAGCCCGCCGACGGTCTCGGGTACGCCGGAGGTGGGGCAGACCCTTCGCGCGAGCCTCGGCTCGTGGTCTGGAAGCCCCACCCGCTATGGCTATCAGTGGCGTCGTTGTGACGAGAACGGCAACGCCTGCACGACGGTCGCCGGCGCCGACGACAGCACGTACCTGCTCGGGAGTGGCGACGTCGGCTCCACGATTCGGGTCAACGTCTTCGCGACCAACGACGCGGGCACGAGCTGGAAGAACTCGAACCCGACCGCGATCGTCACCGCCACGGAGACGGCGCCCGTGAATCTCAGCCTGCCGACGATCTCGGGCACGCCCGAGGTGGGGCAGACCCTTCGCGCCGGCGTCGGCTCCTGGTCCGGGAGCCCGACGAGCTACAGCTACTACTGGCGTCGTTGCGACGAGGACGGCAACAGCTGCACCAGCATCGTGGGCGCCACCGCGAGCACCTACTGGCTCGAGAGCGACGACGTCGGCTACACGATCCGGGTCAACGTCTTCGCGACCAACGACGCGGGCACGAGCTGGAAGAACTCGAACGCGACCGCGATCGTCACGGGCACGGGGACAGTGCCCGTGAATACGAGCCTGCCGACGATCTCGGGTACACCCGAGGTCGGGCAGACCCTGTACGCCAATGTCGGCTCCTGGTCCGGGAGCCCGACGAGCTACAGCTACTACTGGCGTCGTTGTGACCAGTCCGGCAACGACTGCGCCAGCATCATCGGCGCCACCGCGAGCAGCTACTGGCTCGGGAGCGACGACGTCGGCTACACGATCCGGGTCAACGTCTTCGCGACCAACGACGCGGGCACGACGTGGATGAACTCCAATCCCACCGGGATCGTCCAGGGGTAACCGGATCCTGATGCAACACCGCTGATCTCCGATTCGAGGATCGCGCCTGGACGTGGCGCGATCCTCGAATCGAGGAACCGCCGCCGGCGTGGACGCGACACGCGGCCGGCGCGCTCCAGTCCTCCGATCCGAGCTCGGACGCCCGACGGCGGGTCGACCGTAAGGCTCTGCGGCCGGGCTCTTGTCCCAGACCGCGCACTTGCTCCGCGAGAAATAGCGGGCTCGTAGCTCCGTGTCGTGCAGCCACCCGACTCAGGGATAAAGGCCGCGGCGTGATCTGCCGACAGGCAAGAGCGAAAGCCGCAAAGGGGCGCGGAGCTACGCACCGCGACCTCGGATTGACTCAAGGAGGAATCAATGCTGTTCCGAACTACCGGTGTCTTCACGCCGCGTCGAGCGCTGGCGTCTGTACTTACATGTTTGATTGGTCTTGTCCTGTTCTCTTCGGCGTCGGCTGCGACTTCAGCCGCGGCTTCGGGGACGTCCGTGGTGTATTTCGGGACGTCGTCCTGGACCGGCGGCACGAGCAACCTGCCGAAGTACGGGAACGTGGTCATGTCGATCGACAAGCATTCGCTGCTCGCGGGAATCAGGAGCGCGAATCCCTCGGCGCGGGTGACGGGCTACAAGTCCGCGATCGAGATGGTGGACGACTGCGGGAATATGTTGGACACCTGTCGGAGTGCGATCACCTATCAGCAGGCGCTCGCGCACGACAATGCCCATCCGGACGATCCGTGGGTGCTGAGGAACGCGTCGGGCGCATCGATCGTCGCGCCGTCCTATCCGAACGCGCACCTGGCCAACGTCGGGTCGGCTTCGTATCAGCAGCAGTGGATCGCGAACGTCGCGTCCGTGATCAAGAAGTACGGCTTCGACGGGGTCTACATCGACAGCGTCCTGGGCCAGATCTCGGGCTGGTCGGGTAACGTCCTGCCGTCCCGGTATCCCTCCGAGGCGGCCTGGGAAGGCGCGATCAAGAGCTTCGTGGCCGCTGTTGGCCCGGCGCTGAAGAACCAGGGTCTCTACGTGCTCGCGAACGCCTACAAGGCGGGCCCGAACGACGGCTCGGCGAACATCGCCTGGTACAAGTCGATCGCTCCCTATCTGAGCGGCATCCAGGCCGAGTACTTCGAGCAGGCGGGCAGCAACAAGGCCCTCTACGACACGAACCCCTGCTGCTGGACGGGGCACTGGCTGAGCCATCTCGGTCAGGCCGCGGCCGTGCAGGATGCGGGTGCGGACTTCTTCGCCGGAATGAAGGGCAGCGCCAGCGAGACCGGAAAGATGACGTACGGCTATGCGTCCTTCCTGCTCGTCTGGAACGGCTCCGGGGGCGGCTTCTTCTGGCAGTCCAGCGATCACACCGATCCCTATAACCCGGCCACGACGACCGACATCGGCACGCCCGAGGCGTCTCGGTACCAGGTCGGGGTCGGCTGGCGGCGCCAGTTCTCGGCTGGGACGGCGCTCGTCAACCCCCACTACTCCTCCAGCCAGACCTTCGACCTCGGGGGCAGCTACCTGACCCCGAGCGGGAGCACCGTCACCTCGGTCACCCTCAGCCCGGTCAGCGCGATGGTGCTCCGCAGCACCGGTGGCGCCCCGGTCGCACCGGCACCGGCTCCGGCGAACACGAGCCTGCCCACGATCTCGGGCGGCGTCCAGGTCGGCCAGAGCCTCAGCGCCACTGTCGGCTCGTGGTCTGCGAGCCCGACCAGCTACGCCTACCAGTGGCGTCGCTGCGACACGGGCGGCAACGCCTGCGCCAGCATCGCCGGCGCCACCGCGAGCAGCTACCAGCTCGCGAGCGGTGACAGCGGCTCGACGATCCGGGTCAACGTGTCCGCGACCAACGCGGCCGGGAGCGGTTCGGCGAGCTCGAACGCGACCGCCGTCGTCGTCACGCCGGCACCGCCGGTCCAGCCGATCTCGGCTCCGGCGAACACGAGCCTGCCCACGATCTCGGGCGGTACTCAGGTCGGGCAGAGCGTCAGCGCCGGCGTCGGCTCCTGGTCTGGGAGCCCGACCGGCTACGCGTACCAGTGGCGTCGCTGCGACACGGGCGGCAACGCCTGCGCCAGCATCGCCGGCGCCACCGCGAGCAGCTACTCGCTCGCGAGCGGTGACAGCGGCTCGACGATCCGGGTCAACGTGTCCGCGACCAACGCGGCCGGGAGCGGTTCGGCGAGCTCGAACGCGACCGCCGTCGTCGTCACGCCGGCACCGCCGGCACAGCCGGTCTCGGCTCCGGCGAACATGAGCCTGCCCACGGTCTCGGGCAGCGCCCAGGTCGGGCAGAGCCTCAGCGTCGGCACGGGGAGCTGGTCCGGGAATCCCACCCGCTACAGCTACCAGTGGCGTCGCTGCAACTCCAAGGGTGACGCGTGCGCAAGCGTCGTCGGGGCCAACGCGAGCAGCTTCCTGCTCACCAGCACCGACAGCGGGTACACGATCCGGGTCAACGTGTTCGCGACCAACGCGGCCGGTACCACCTGGATGAACTCGAACCCGACCGCGAAGGTGGCGGCGGCCGCGGCTGTGACCACGCCCGCCAACACGAGCCTGCCCACGATCTCGGGCACGGCAAAGGTGGGGCAGAGCCTCGGCGCAACCGCCGGGAGCTGGTCCGGAAGCCCCACGAGCTTCACGTACTACTGGCGGCGCTGCAACAAGGCCGGCAACGCCTGCGCCACCGTCCCCGGTGCCAACGCGAGCAGCTACCTGCTCACCAGCGCTGACAGCGGTTCCACGATCCGGGTCAACGTGTTCGCCACCAACGCGGCCGGCACCACCTGGATGAACTCGAACTCGACCGCCGTCGTTCAGGCTGGTTGATGAGCCAACCTGCCCGGGGCTGTCCGACCACACGTCGGCAGCCCCGGGCGGGCCTGGCCCAGAGCTCGACCGGGCCACGCACGGTGACGACTCGTCCTGACCCGGAACGCCTGGCGACGAGTCTCCCAGACGGCGGCAAGACTTTCGGGCTAGGCTGATCGCCCGATGTGCGGCATCGCCGGAAAGGTGTCCCCAGGGGCGCTCGTCGAGAGGGAATTGCTCGAGCGCATGTGCTCGGTGATCGAGCATCGTGGGCCGGATTCGCGGGGCATTCACCTGGACGGCGGCGTTGGCCTGGGCATCCAGCGACTGCGCATCATCGATCTCAAGACAGGCGATCAGCCGATCTACAACGAGGATCGCTCTGTCGTCGTCGTGCTCAACGGCGAGATCTACAACTACGTCGAGCTACGCGCCGAGCTTCAGCAGCGCGGACACCGATTCGCAACCCAGAGCGATACCGAAGTCATCGTGCACCTGTACGAGGAGCACGGTCCGCGCTGCGTCGAGTCGCTGCGGGGCATGTTCGCCTTCGCTCTCTGGGACGACAAGCGTCGTCAGCTGATGCTGGCGCGCGACCGGCTCGGCAAGAAGCCGCTCTTCTACTCGACGCAGGACGACACCCTGTGGTTCGGATCGGAGGCCAAGGCGATCCTCGAAGACCCGGCGATCGAGCGCGACGTCGATTTCGACGCGGTCGACAGCTTCCTCCACTTCTCGTACGTCCCGCACCCGCTGAGCGCATTCGCCCGTCTGCGCAAGCTCCCACCCGCGCACACGCTCCTCTGGAAGGACGGGCAAGCTCGGATCGAGCGCTACTGGAAGCTTTCGTATCGACCCGGCGGGGTTGCGAACGAGTCCGAGGCGCACGAGCTCATCCGGGACAACCTGCTCGAGGCGACCCGGCTCCGGCTCCGGAGCGACGTTCCCGTCGGAGCCTTTCTGTCGGGAGGCGTCGATTCGAGCGCGGTCGTCGCGGCGATGGCCATGCAGGGCAGCCGGGTCAAGACCTTCGCGATCGGGTTCGACGAGGATCTCTACGACGAGACGAAGTGGGCGGCCGAGGTCGCCCAACTCTTCGACACCGATCATCACGAGCTGCGTGTCGAGCCGAGAGCGGCCCTCGACGTCCTCCCACGACTCGTCTGGCACTACGGTGAGCCGTTCGCCGACAGCTCGGCGATCCCGAGCCTGTACCTCGCCGAGCTCACCTGCCGTCAGGTGACCGTCGCGCTCAACGGCGACGGTGGCGATGAGAACTTCGCGGGCTACATCCGCTATCTCGGCAAGCGAGGCGACCGGCTCCTCGCCTTCCCGAGACCGCTGCGGGGAGCCCTCGCCTCGATCGCGTCGCGGGTTCCCGCCAACGGAACGGCGGACAGTGTCCGGTCGCGACTCGTCCGGGCTGCGGAAGCCTCCATGCTCTCTCCCGCCCAACGGTATGCCGATCGGGTGGCGGTCTTCGTGGAGAGCCAGCGTGCGGAGCTCTACACCGACGAATTCCGGCTCGCGTTGGGACACGATCGAACCGCCCGGACAGTGGTGAGCGATCCATATCTCGAGTCCGATGCCGTTGACGAAGTGAATCGGTTGCTCGACGTCGACATCCAGACGTTCCTGCCGGGCGACCTGCTCGTGAAGATGGACATCGCGACGATGGCTCATTCGCTCGAGGTCAGGTCTCCGCTCCTCGATCATCGCTTGATGGAGATGAGTGCGGGCCTGCCCGGCGCGTGGAAGCTCGGAGGCGGTACCACCAAGAAGCTGTTCAAGGACGCGCTCCGTCCCTGGCTCCCCGGACATGTGCTCGATCGGCCGAAGCGAGGCTTTGCGGTTCCGATTGCCTCGTGGCTCAGGAACGAGCTGCGGGAGCTCGTGTCGGACGTCCTGCTCGACCGGGCTTCGCTGGAACGCGGGTACTTTCGGGAGCAGAGCCTGCGCAGGCTCATCGGCGACCACATGGCCGGGGTGAACGACAACAGCGCGAAGCTCTGGGCGCTGATCCAGCTCGAGCTCTGGCTGAGGATGTTCGTCGACTCCGGCGCGACGCGACAGGTCGCTCTGGAGCTCGGTGCCTGAGCCGCACAGGACGAGGGACCACGTCCTTCCAAGACCGATGAGCAGGCGTGTCCTCGTCACCGGCGGCGCCGGCTTCATCGGCTCGAGCCTGGTCCGCGCGCTCCTGAGGCGCGGCGACTCGGTTCGGGTGATGGACAATTTCTCGACCGGCATGAGACGCAACCTGGAAGGCCTCTCGGATGAGATCGAGGTCGTGGAGGGGGAGCTCCGGAGCTACGAGCGTGTGCACAACGCCGTACGTGGTGTCGACGTCGTGTTCCACCAGGGCGCCTTGCCGTCGGTGCCGCGCTCGGTGCAGGATCCGCTCACGACGAGCGCAGTGAACGTCGAGGGCACGCTGAACGTCCTCCTCGCGGCGCGGGACGAGAGCGTCGAGCGCGTGGTCTTCGCCTCCTCGTCGTCGGTCTACGGCAGTAGCGGGACGCTGCCGCGCGTCGAGTCGCAGGCTCCCGACCCGATCTCCCCGTACGCTGTCGCGAAGCTTGCGGCGGAGCGCTACTGCGTCAGCTTCTATCGGGTGTACGGGCTCGAAACCGTCACGCTGCGGTACTTCAACGTCTTCGGGCCGCGGCAGGATCCAAGCTCCCAGTACTCAGCCGTCGTTCCGCGTTTCATTGCGGCAATCGCCGAGGGCCGTCCGGTTCAGATCTACGGAGACGGAGAGCAGTCGCGCGATTTCACCTTCGTCGACAACGTCGTCGAGGCGAACCTTCTGGCCAGCGAGCGAAAAGGCGTCGCCGGCTGCGTGCTCAACATTGCGACCGGTCGCAGCGCGAGCGTGAACGATCTCGCCGACGCGATCGGGCACGCCCTCGAGCGAGAGGTCCGCAAGGAATACCTCACCGAGCGGGCCGGCGACGTCAGAGACTCTTGGGCGGACATCTCATCCGCCGAGCACCTGCTCGGCTGGCAGCCGAGCATCAGTCTCGAGGACGGACTTCGCATGACGGCGCGAGTCAGAGAGCAAGAAGCGCTCAGCGCTTGATGACGAAGGCCTGCGCGGTGGGCGACTCGACCACATCTTCCGAGGCGAACGCCTCATCGACGGCGCGGCGGGCGCCGGGGCAGTACGCGGAGCCGTAGTCGTCGAACACCATGAGCCCTCCCACGGTGAGCCTGGGCCAGAAGAACTCGATCGCGTCACGGTGCGGCTCGTAGAGATCGACGTCGACGTGAACGAACGAGAACTGCTCGTCGGCGACGTCGGGGAACCGCTCGGGAATCCAGCCGCGGTGAATCACAGCCCGCTCGGCGTGAGGGCCCAGAGTTCGGAGGCAATCTTGCTCACCCGCCGCCAGGGCCCCCTCGTGCCAGTGCGCACCGTCGTGGCTCCCGGGAGTCGATAGCCCCTCGAAGGAGTCGAACAGATGCAGCACCTTTCCCGTGTCGCGCGTGGCCTCCGCGATGAACCAGGAAGAGACCCCACGGAACGAGCCGCACTCGGCGATCTGCCCCTCGACGTCGCGGCTCCACGTCGCCAGGTTCCGCAGCAACAGCTTCTTGTCGGCCATGTCCATCAGGCCGCCGTCCGTCAGCCTGCGGTAGTCCGAGGTGAATTGCTCGTCCTCCATCCAGGCGCGGCCGGACTCGGGGAGGTGGAATCGGGGAGTGAGCAGGCGGGAGGCGGCACCGAGCAGGACGTAGCCCGCCAGCTGGTCGCCCTGGACGAATCTCCGGTAGGCGGCCCGCAGGCTCCACAGGCCCCTCACGGAGTCGGCCGGCCGTTCCCGCTCGTTGCGAATCTGATCGCGGCCTGATCGGCTGCCGGTCCGACGACACGCCACTCTCCCGCTTGCTGCTCGAGCTGTGACGCGGCTCTCTGTCGCCACCAAGCGCTGACCTCACGTGGAAGTACTCGCCACGCTGTCGGATCGTCCGCGAAGAGGTGAAGCAACCGCTCATAGGCAGGCGAGCAGGCCCGGCTCGTCGATGTAGTCGGGATGCGTTATCAGCAAGGCCATCGCTTCCTGCTTCTTGATGTAGGCGCATTTCGCCACCCACAACGACTCGTCGGCATGGCCGAGAATCGCAAAGAGCGTGTGATCCTGCGGGAGGGTGATCGGCAGCTCCACCAACTCACCGTTGAAATAGGGGAGCAGGCTGCAGCAGCCTCCCGGATACGGCTCGAAGGGATCGGTGTCCGGATAGGACGAGTCGTAGTCGAAGCCGAGCTTGCTCATCCAGCCCCAGACCCGATGAGTCGAAGGCGAACGAAAACCCGTTGCGTTCCAGAGACCGGCGAAGCGAGCGATCTCACGTGCTCGCTCGGTGAAGATTCGCTCGGATGCGAAGTCGCGTCCGTCGTGGTAGAGCCCATGAACGCCGACCTCGAATCCACTTTCTGAGAGCTCGCGAATCATGTGCTCCTCGACGGCGTACCGCATCGGCACGAAGTTGAACGACGAACGATATCCGTATCGGGACTCGAGATCGCGGAGGACACCGAGACTCTCATAGCCCGTGGAGCTCTCGACGTCATGGGTCAGTACGAGAGCCCACGAATAGGGGCCAGGCCACGAAGAGATCCAGGGAACCGGAGCCCGGGCCAGGTCGACGAAATAGCGGAACAGGACGACGTAGAACTCATCGAGCGCAGTTTCGACCGGCCAACGCGGGAATGGCGAGCGAAGCTGAAATCGACTGACGAAACGGCGGAAGCGAAGCTGGCCCTGGCGAGGAATCACAGGGCGAAGGAGGTAGTAGAGGCGCAGGCCGAGTTGCTTCACGCTCCGACTTCCTTGACGTGCCGGCGATGCCAGGCGGTAATCCTCGCTCCAGTAGCTCAAGATGACTTCGGAGGGATCGAAGGGGATGAAGACGCACCCGGTGTCATTGCGCCAGATCGACGAGACCGGAGTGCCGTCGATGCTGCAGACAACGTCGACGGCGCGCCAGTTGCCCGGCAGGTCGGCAAGCCACGACGCCACGGTGCGCTCGGGGAGCAGTCGGCAGTGGATCCGAATCGAACCGAGCAGGTGCGAGTCGGCAATCGGGTTCAGCTCGTGGCCTGTCGTGCCCTTTGTGAAGGTCGGCCAGTAGAGATAGCGGGCATCTCCACCCTCGTCGACGATTCGGACCTGACCGCACGAGCGCAGCACGTTGTTGGCCGGCAAGTGCTCGAACCAGCTCTCGTCCGGCGTGACGTGCCGGTACGGGATGCGGAAATGGTCGAAGAACAGAATCGGGGCGGATGCCTCGAACGCAGCGGTCAGGGTGCGAGTCGGCGGGGATTCGAGATGGTGGACGTCGGGGGCTCGGTCGCTGCGGACCGTGGTTCATCACCATTTCGTACGTCACCATTTCGTACATCCAGGAGAACAGACGCATACCGCTGTGCATTCGCGGTCCAGTTGTAGCTCTCGTTGTATCTCCGAAGCGCGGCGGATGCGCGCACGTGTGCGGCCTCGGGCTCGCGCGCAATCGTTCGCAGCGCTTCGGCCAATGACTGCTGGTCGCCTGCACGGAAGAACAGCACCTCGTCGTCCGAGAAGTGCTCACGAATCGTAGGCAGGTCGGCGCTGACGACCGGTATGCCGAGAGCCACGTATTCGAGCATCTTCGACGAGAGGGCGAAGCGGTTGAGCCGCGACGAGAGATTGGGGATGACGCCGACGTGCGCAGACTGCACTTGCTCGAGCACCTCGGCCTGTGGCAGGTAACGGCCCGTCAGGAGCAGGCTGTCCTCGATCCCGAGCTCCGCGGCGCGGGACCGAATGGCGTCGAGCGAGTCGCCTTCGCCGTAGAGCTCGAGCCGGAGACCATCGATCTCGCTCACGAGCTCGGACGCGGCGTTCACGAGGAGCTCTACTCCATACGGAGGCGTGATCGTCCCGTGATAGACGATCCGAAAGCAGTCGGCTCTCGGTTCGCGCGGTCCGGCCGGAAGCAGCTGCTCGTCGAGGCTGTTCATGACGACTGCCATCTTTGTGGAAGGCACGCCGCGAGTCATGAGCTCACGGGCATAGGGGTCGTGCACCGTGATGATCATGTCGGCAAAGCTGCTCGCCAACTGTTCGATCGAACGCAGCACCCGATCCGCCAACGCGGCTCCTCTCCTGCCCTTGAACCGCATCGCGAACATGTCGGGTGAGAGGTCGTGGATGTCGAGGATGATCTTCGCGCCCAGCATGCGCGGTAACGCAGCAGCCAGGATCAAGAAATCGGGCGGGTTGTGAATCTGAACGATGTCGTACCTTCGGCGCAGCATCCGGACTGCCACCTTGAAAATCGCGGACGCCGTAAAACCGACGTACTCCCACACGACGAGCACGACACCGGCGCCCCGTCTGTGCGAAAAGGGGAGTCGGATCACGCGAACGCCGTCGAGGTTCTCGTCTCGCAGCTCCCCTGGCTCGCGCATTGCGACGACATCCACCTCGTAGCCTTCGCGAAGCGCCACGCGGACTTCACGAGCGACTCTGACGTCGCTCGGGTAGGCCGAATGCACCACCATGCACAGCCGAGGCTTACGGTGCACGCTGGGTACGCCCCTCGTCGATCAGCGGGCGTGTGTTCGCGCACAGTGCGCAAGTCGCGGCGGCCCCCATGCGGGCAGACGTTACCGGTGGCGTCGATCTGCATCGATCGCAGGGACACCTGATCACCGTCGTGTCTCCTCTACCGACGTCCCCGCGCTCCGAGCGGTCGTGGTCGCCGTGGGATCGTGCCGGCCGCCTCGTCGGAGTCGTCGAGCCACCTGTTGGAGATCCGCCCTCGTGGCCGGCGAGAGCTTGGCCAAGAGCGCGAAGTACACCAGGAAGCCGACGCCGAGCTCCACTGCCAGCCACGCGATCCGAACGAGTGTCGACTGATCATCGACCTTCGCACCGAATGCGACCAACAACGCCAAAGCTGCGCCCATCCCGCCCGCAGCCAGCGCAGATGGCATGAGTGCACCACCCAGCGTGCGCAGCGGAAGCTCAAGGACACGCCCCAACTCACGCCATGCGAACAAGGCCGAGAGAAGAAACGCGATCGATACCCCGACCGCGACACCCGCGGCGCCGAACGGAAGAAACACGATCATCAGAATGATCGACCCGAAGGTGCTGATGATTGCCGTTCGAGGGAGCAGGTCCGGTCGATCCGCAGCTTTGAACACTTCCACGGCGAGCAGCACGAAGGCCTGCGCGAGCGTCACCCCGGCCAAGCCGGAGAGGACGAGTCCGGCCTCTCGCCAAGTCTCGCCCAGCAGCGTCACGACTATCTGCTCACCAAGAACGAGCAACGCGACGCTGACCGGAAAGACGATCGCGGAGAACAGGCGCGCCGACTGAAGCACCGCGCGCTGGAGACGCCCCTTTTCATGAGCGATCCGCGCGAACGCGGGGAGGAGCATGTACGCGCTGGCCGCCAGCGGGCTCGCCGCCTCCGTCGCCATTCGCCAGCCGAAGCGGTAGGCGCCGAGGGAGGGGATGCCAAGGAAGCGTCCGAGCACGGCGATGTTCGCCACACCGTTGAGCTCGCGAAGGAGCTCGCTGAGAGCGACGTGACGGGCGTACCGAGCGAGCTCTCTCCACATCGCGAACGAGGCTTTCCGGAGGTCGGGCAGCCAGCGATTGAAGATCCAGACGGCCGCAACGCGGACGCTGCCGGCGGCGTAGGTGGCGAGGACGAGTCCCCATGCCTCCAGTCCGAACGTCAGGCCTACGACGCCGACGATCCCGTACGTCAGCGCGATCATGGGTTCGATCACGACCCGCCTCACGAATGAGAAGCGTCGGCGCAGGAGCGCGTCGGGAACAACCGTTGCGGCGTTGAGGAGAAGAACTCCCGACAGCGCTGCCGCGAGAAGCCCGATCTCCGTGCTGTGGAAGTAGAGGCCGATGAGCGGCGACAGCGCGAGTGCGATCAGGCCAAGGCCGAATCCGGTCGCCAGCGTCGAGAGCACAGCCGTAGCCGCAGCCTCGTCCAACCGGTCGTTGCGCTGGATCAGCGCCGAGCTCATTCCGGAATCGGTGAAGAAGCTGCTGAGCCCGACGACGATCCAGGCGGCCGCGAACGCGCCGAAGACGGCCGGGCCGGCCAATCTCGCCAGAACGACGTAGAAGCCCAGTGTGATCGCCTGGGTCAGGAAGTAGCCCGCCGTGCCGAGACCTGCCCCCCGAACGACTGTCGTGCCTAGACCGTCGGGCGCACCCTTGCGGGAATCCGTCACAACTCACCGGTCTGGCGCGCCCGCTTCCGCGCGCACGCCGGTCGTCGCGCGCGGAGGGGGTGCCAGATCACCATCCTGCTCTATAGACGCGCTTTCGCCGTGTCAAGTGCCCCCGCTCGTGCGCAACGGCCGGTTCGGAGAGCGCGAGCACCAGGAGACGGTGTACGAGCGGCGGTCGCTTGGCGCGCGTGTCTCCCTTGCAAGGGGTGGGGATATTCTTTGAGACTCGTCGACCGTCGGCGCTGCCGGAGCGCACGAGTCTTTGCAGAGGAGTCGGACAGCCGCTCGTGACAGCTCATCGCAACGACATCCAGGGGCTCCGGGCGGTCGCCGTCCTGCTCGTCGTGCTCGACCACGCCGGCGTCGGCTTCCTCAAGGGAGGCTATGTCGGAGTCGACGTGTTCTTCGTCGTCTCGGGCTTCCTGATCACCGGCGTCCTCCTCGCCGGGGTGGAGAAGCGCGGCTATCTCTCGTTCGTCGATTTCTACGTCCGCCGGGCCAAGCGGATCCTGCCCGCCGCGACCCTCACGCTCGTCGTGACGATGATCGCCGCGTACTACCTCCTCAACTTCGTGCGTGCGAGACAGGTCGTGTGGGACAGCATCTGGGCGTCTCTGTTCTTCGCGAACGTTCGCTTCGCGAACGAGGGCACCGACTACTTCGCTCAGGGCCAGCCTCCGTCGCCGATCCAGCATTTCTGGTCGCTCTCGATCGAGGAGCAGTTCTACTTCGTCTGGCCTGCGCTGCTCGCCGTGGTCGTGTTCGGGGTCGCGCTCGGGCGGCAGTCGGGCGCGCGCCGCCGTTCGAGGGAAGGCGTGCCCGTGATCACGACCTGGGGCCTGCGGCGCCTCTTCGTCACCATCGTGGTTCTCGCGGCCGCGTCGCTCGCATGGTCGGTCCACTACACGGGAGTCGACCCACCGGCGGCGTACTTCTCCACCTTCACGCGTGTCTGGGAGCTGGCGCTCGGCGCCGCGCTCGCCATCGCCTCGGTGCGAATGTCGCACCTGCCGCTTGCACCCCGTCTCGTGCTCGGCTGGGTCGGGTTGATCGCGATCGGCGCGGCAGGTGTCGCATTCTCGAGCTCCACGGCGTTCCCGGGTTACGCAGCCCTGCTGCCGACCGTGGGCGCGGCTCTCCTGATCGCGGCCGGAATCGGCTCAGACGGGCGGTTTGCGGCGGGTCGCCTGCTCTCCACACCGGTGCTACGTTACGTCGGTGATCGGTCGTACGCTTTCTACCTCTGGCACTGGCCCGTACTCGTCATTGCTGCGCAGTACGTCGGTCGCGACCTCTCCGTCGGCGTGAACCTGTTGCTTCTCGTCGGCGCTTTTCTCCTGTCGATGGTTTCGTACCGGCTGTTCGAGAACCCGATCAGGCGCGCGCGCTGGCGAAGACCGGTGAGCGCAGCCCTCATTCCGGTCTCGATCGCAGCGGTGGCATCCGTCGCGGTGCTGACGCTCAGCGCGATCGACGCGAAGATCGTGCGTGTCCAGGAGATCGCTGCCGCCGCGGACGCCGCCCAGACCACGAAGCGGCCGACGGTTCGCGCCCGCACTCAGGGCGCGCCACTTCCCGCGGTCGCCGCGGCGGTCCGAGCCGCGAAGCAGGGAGCGAAGATCCCGGTGGGACTGACACCTCCGGTCGACAAGTTGCTGGCGGCCGAATACCTGTACAACTTTCCCGCCGGCTGCGTTCCGGTCAACGCCGATCAGACGACGAGCGAGATCTGCCGTCTCGGTGACTCGGCCGGTCTGAAGTCGATCGTCGTGTTCGGCGATTCGCACATGCAGATGTGGCTGCCGACGATCCTCGCGATGGCGGAGCGGGACGGCTGGGTCGTGATCCCGCTCGTGAAATCAGGCTGTGTTCCCAGCTCGTGGCTCGGGAAGGGATATCCGGGCACACCCGCAGCGACGATCCGGCAATGTCATGCCTGGTACGGCTGGGCGGCCCAAAGGCTGAAGGGATTGCGCCCGGACGTGACGCTGATGTCGGGCTGCTGCGGTAGCGCCGCCGGCTCGACCGCCACTGAGACCAAACGGGCATTCATCTCGCTGACGAATACCGCGCGACGGGTCTCCAAGAGCGTGCTCGTCCTGGCCGACAACGAGGGAATCCACCGGCAGCCGGTGGACTGCTTGCTCGCGCGGGGAGCGACGATGACGACGTGCACGAGCACCTGGCCCAAGTTGCGCTTTGCCCTGAACGACGCGCTCGCCTCGTCGGCCAAGGCAAAGGGTTTCGGCTTTCTGAACACTCGTGGCTGGTTCTGCTCCAAGTCTCAATGTCCGATGGTCGTCGGTCGCACGATCGTCTATAGGGACACCGGCCACATCACGAGGCCGTATTCCCTCGTTCTTGCAGCACCATTTCGGGCGGCGTTCCGGCGTTGCATCCTCGACGCCTGCCCCCGCTGATCGGCCTCGGGGGTCACGAACGATGACTGGGACGGAGCGGCTCCAGGAGGTCGCGAACCGGGAAGCGGCCAGCGATGCGGAGGCGATCGTCGGCAGCGTGCTTCGCCGGATCGGGAAGCTGAAGCCTCCAGCGCCGGGTGCGTCCTTTCTCGATGTCGGATGTGCCGCGGGATCGAACACCGCGGCACTCGCCGCCGCGGGGTTCGAGACCACCGGAGTCGACCTCGTGCCGGAGTTCGTGGCGCTCGCCCGGGAGTCACATCCTGGAATCCGCTTCGAGGCCTCTCCTGCGGAGAGCCTTCCGTTCGAGAACGACTCGTTCGACAACGTCGTTCTGCTGTCCGTCCTCGAGCATGTCCGGGATTGGCGAGAAACCCTCGCCGAAGCGGTTCGCGTGCTGAAACCCGGCGGCGTGCTGTACGTGAGCACGACGAACAGGATCTGCCCGAAGCAGCACGAGATCCGTTACCTCTGGGGCTTCGGCTATCTACCGGACAGGGTGCGACGAGCGATCTACGCCTACGCAATGCGGTCCAAGCCGAGCCTGATCCATCACACCAAGTTCCCTGCGTATCACTGGTTCTCGTACCGAACTCTCGCCGGTGAGCTGGACAGATTGCAGACGACGCCGCACCACTGGCTCTCGTTGATGCGCGACGAGGATGTGCCCGAACGCTACCGGCGTCCGGTTCTGTTCAGCCTGGTTCGTTTCGCCCTCAGGCACCCCGCAACGACCTCTCCGATCAGCCCGACGACGACCGTCATCGCTCAGAAGCGCTAGTCGGGACGATCTCCTGACAGCGACGAGCGCTCTCGTAGACGCGCAGGATTCTCTCGGCCGTCCGCGGGCGGGCCGTCAGCTGCGCCCGGGCCCGGAGCTCTTCGGGCCGCCCCGCCTCGAGAGCCTCGCAGAGCGACCGAGCCAAGGCCGCCGGGTCGCGTCGAACCACCGCGCAGCCAGGGAGCCCCGACAGCACGCGAGGGACATCGCCCACCGCCACGGAGACGACGGGCGTCTGGCACGCAAGCGACTCGCGTACGGTCACCGGAGAGCCTTCCCAATCGGATGTCAGCACCGTGACGTCCACCGCGTTCATGACCAGGACGACACGTTCGCGCGTGTAGCCCTCGAGGTACGCGCCCTCGAGCTCCGGAACCTCGGCGGCGGCTTCCCTGAGGGTCGCCTCGAAGAGGTCGGCTCGCTTGAGCGTCACGCGGGGACTGCTCGGGAACAGCGCGTAGCGCGCATCAACCGGCCAACCGAGCTGCCGCCTGGCCTCGTTGCGATCGATCGGCCGGAAGAGCGCCACGTCGACCGCCGCCGGAATCACCGCCGCGCGAGCCGGGACGCGCATCGCGCCGACGGTGCTCACGAAGATCGGGCTGGAGAGCGGGGTGACGATCCGGGAGACCCAGACCTGCCACGGGATCGCCCCGCTGAAGTCGCTCCCGTGGAACGTCGTCACGACCGGCACTCGGCGCTGCGCGAGCGCGGCCGCCCCACACAGCCCGTAGTGCGCGTGAACGAGATCGAAGCGATCCGTCTCGACTCTCCTGCGAATCTCGCGTGCCGCGGTCGCGTATCTCGTCCAGCTCTGGCGCCCGTCGAAGTACAGGACCTCGATCTCCACACCGAGCCCGATCAGATCCTCGATCTGTTCCTTCACGAACGAGCCGAACTGCGGCTCCTCCTCGGATGGGTACATGTTGGTGACAACGAGCACCCGCATTACGCATAGCCCGAGGCGACGAACACCGCCTTCTGTGCCACCACGGCAACCCGGTGCGGCGCCGTGTCGTACCCTCGCCACCTCGACGCGGTCGCGCCGAACTCGGCGACGTCGGTGAGTCGCTGCATGACCTCGAGCTGATCGACATGGAGCCGGTGGTAGAACGGCTTCGCGAGGTCGGGGAGGCGGTGGGGGTAGAGGCTGTACTTCGTCCACCACCCGATGTCGTAGCTCGGCAGCGTCGCGAGCAGACAATCGGTGCTCGCGGTCAACATCTCCCGCGCCCGAGTGTCCCCCAACGCGATGTGCACGTCCCAGAGCCCCCAGAGGCCGTAGATCCAGCCGTTCAGGATCCGACTCGGTGGCTCGCTCGGGCTCTCTTCGAGAATCGGGCCGGCCGCAGTCTCGACGACGAGGTCGGAGCTCACCTCGAGCAGCGGCAGAATCGCCCGTCGCGCGAGGTCGGCATGGTGTGCCTCCTCCGTGATCGTGTAGGCACGCACGAAGGCCGACGCTGCCTGGGCCTGTGCCATTGCGCTGTACTGGGGCGGCTCGACTCGATACTTGCGCGAGCCGATGTCGTACCGCCAGCGCAGCTCCTCGCCGCGCCGCTCCGCTCTGTTCTCGAGCAGCGCACAGAGGCCCAGGAACCGGTCCGCTGCTCCATCCTCGCCCGCGAGCATCCGCTCCCACCAGCCGAGCGCAAGCTGGGCGAGGCCGGTCGGCAAGAGCTTGTCCGGCTCGGCGGCGCTCGGTGAGAGCGTCTTGGCGCGCATGTCGATGAAGTAGCCGTGAACCCGATCGGTCTCGACGAACGAGCCCGGGACGTGCGCCTCGTATCCGACGCCGCGCGAGAAGGCCGAGTTCCAGTGCCTGAGGGCAGACGAGACGACCGCCGGACGTGCAGTCACGACGTCGACGCAGCGCGTTCCGCGGTCGGCAGCAGGGTGCGATCTCCGTGCTCGAGCACCTCGTGGAAGACCTCCGCGTATTCCGTGATCATCCGGTCCATCGCGAAGAGATCTCGGTGGCGCGTACGGCCCGCCCGGCCAAGACCCTCGGCGAGCGCCGGATTCGAGGCGAGATGCAGAAGCGCGTCCGAAAAGGCCTTGGCGTCCCCGACGGGAACGAGCAGGCCGTTCTTCTCGTGCACCACCGCTTCCGGAATGCCCCCCACGTCGGACGCGATGATCGGCTTTCCCAGGGACATCGCCTCGAGGAGAACCATCGGCGCGCCCTCGGCCGTGCTCGAGAGTCCGACCGCATCCGCCGCGTTGAGGATGTCCGGAACGTCCATGCGTTGCCCGACCAACTGCACCACTCGATCGTCGCCGGCGAGCACCTTCAGGCGCTCCAGCTCGGGACCGTCGCCCACGACCAGCCCTCGGAGTCGCGGGTCGCTGCGATTCGCCTCTCGAACGGCACGGATGAAGATGTCGACGCTCTTCTCCGGCCGGAGCGTGGCTACGAGAACGGCCAGGAACTCGTCGCTGCGAACACCGAAGCTCGAGCGCACGGCCGCCGGCGGCTCGGACGGGCTCAACTCCGGGACGGCGTTGCCGATGACGCGAATTCGCTCGGGTCGGTAACCGAATCTGACGAGTCGTGGAATCTGCACGCGACTGACGACGATGGTGCGATCCACACGAGGCCCGACCAGTCGGGCAAGGGCTTCTCGATGCGCACGGGTAGGAACCTCTGGGCCGGCGTGCTCCGTCGTCACGTGCGGTACGCCCGCTCGCCTGGCGATGAGATGACCGACGACGTGAGCGTTGATGCTGTGGGTGACGACGAGATCGGGCCGTGGCTCGGCCAGGCGCACGGCGCGTCTCAAGCCCGCCAGATCGGTGCGCCGCCGCATCCTCGCGCAGCGGGCATCGATGCCCTGCGCGCGAAGCTCGCCGAAGAAGGGGCCTTCGTGGACGAGGGTCAACACTCGGACGTCGAATCCGCGCTCGCGGAGCGGCGGGATCAGCAGCGACCATTGTCGCTCGGCGCCGGCGACGTTGAGGCCGGAACAGACAAAGAGAATCGTTCGCCGGCTTCGCGCTGACACGCGGCCAGCCTAGCTAGCACGGCGGGGTCGCGACGAAACCGGACCTTCCTATACTGAAGAGCGGTGCAGGCTCACGCTCGTCGACTCGTGCTCTCGAATCAGACTCTCGTTTTCGGGGCTCTGGCGATCGCGTTGAGCCTCCTCACGGCGAGAGCCGTCGCTCGATCCGACTCGCTCATGTCGTTCCCGCTCGTCGGGGTGCTCGGGCTCGCGGGAGCCGTGCTGGCGCTCACCCTCCGACCAGAGGCCCTGTTGCTCTTGTGGCTCGCGCTTGCCCCGTTTCTCCAGGAATCGTCCAGCACGAACTCGTACGTGCACACGTTGGCGCTCGCGCTCTATGCCGCGCCGCCGCTCGTGTTCGTCCTCTGGACGATGACGCGGCCGGCAAGGCTTGCTCCACCCGGGTTGGTAGACGTCCTCCCCTTCGCATACTTCCTGCTCGTCCTGGGCTCGCTGTTCCTGACTGCCGATCCGTCCTCGGTTCTGATCAAGGTCGTGTACGTCACGGTCGGAATCGGCGTGTGCCTCTATTACTTCTTCGCGTTCGGCCCGATCGGCTCCCTCACCCACGATCGCATCGTCGGGTTTCTGCTGGTGCTGTGCTCGATCCAGGCCGTGATGAGCATCATCGACGGGCTGACCGGATGGAACCTCTGGCACGACACCCGCTGGCAGTTCGACGGTACGCGGAGGGCCGTGGCGACGCTGGCGTTGCCGGCGGGACTCGGCGCCTTTCTCGGCATGGGCATCGCCTTCGCACTCTCCCTGCTCGTCTGGGGCGGGCCCAGGAGCCTTCGTCGACTCGCAATCATCACCTTGTTGGTCAGCCTTCCGGGCGTCTTCTTCACGTACACGCGTGCGCCGATCCTCGCCACAGTCGTGATCGGAGTGCTCATCCTGGCGACCCGTCCACACACTCGGGTGCTCGCCGCGGTCATGCTCGTGCTGGCGGTCGGGGTCATGGCGGCGTCCTGGGACCGGATCACGAGCTCAGCGGTGTATCGGGAGCGAGTCACGAACTCGAGCAACATCGAGGTGCGTGAGGCCATTCAGGAGCGATCGCTGAGCCTCGCGGCGGAGCGGCCGTTCTTCGGACACGGATACGACTCCTTCGACCGCGTGAAGAACCTGGGGGATCTGACGTCCGAGAATCTGGGCGCGGACGTCGTCATGGCGACGACGAGTCATAACACGTACCTGACGATCCTCGTCCAGTACGGAGGAATCGGGCTGGCCTTGCTCCTGATTCCGTTGCTCACGGTCGGCTGGCGGGCGCTCGGAGATGGAGTGAGGAACCCGGAGGTGAGATGGTTCATCTGCGGGGCGCTGGGGTCGATCCTGATCTACGTCCTCACCGCCAACGCGAACGACTTCAGGTTCTTCTCCTTCATTCCCGCCCTACCGTGGCTCTTCCTCGGAATGCTGCGCCGCCGGCAGCTCGCGCAACTGGAGTAAGCGGATTCGAGTCGCAATGATCGCCGACTACCCTGCGGTCGGGGAGAGCCCGGTGGGCGGTCCTCAAGTCGGAGTGGTTCGGCTCGTGGCAGCGCTCGCCGATCGCGGCGCCGACGTGGTCGTGGTTGCACCAACGCTCCTGGAGCCTGCCGAAGAACCCGTGCAGCTCGCCGAGCGCGTGACCTTCATCGGCGTGCGCAGCGGGGATCGGCTCGCACTCTTGCGAGGGCTCCGACCGTGGAGGCGTCGAGTCCGATCCGCCGTCGAGGAAGCACGAGCCGACCTCGTGCACGGGCAAGGGCTGATCCCGGGCGGGATCGCCGCTGCCGACACGCGGCAGCTTCCGCGAATCGTGACGGCGCGGGGGAACGTCGAGGCCGACACGGTCGCCGCGTATCGCGGGGTCGGAAAGCTGTCGCGGGTGTACCTCAGAAACCGGCTCGCGAGCACCGCCGTCGAGCGCGCCGATGCCGTCATCGGCGTCAACCCGGACTGGACCGTCAACCTTCCCCGCCCGCCGCGGCGCTTCGTCTACATCCCGAACATCATCGACGAGAGGTTCTATGAGCTCCAACGCACCGTCGAGCCGGGACTCGTTCTCTTCGCAGGCGGCGCTCGCGCGATCAAGGGCTGGCCGCTGCTCGCAGCTGCTTGGCCGGCGGTCTGCGAGGCCGTCCCGGAGGCGCGCCTGCTCGTCGCCGGATGGCCGCCGGGGATCGGGCAACCCGATGTGGGGCGCGCCCACCAGGACTCGATCATCGTCGAAGGATGGCTCTCGTCGGACGAGCTCGCGCAGAGGATGGCCAGGGCGTCGGTGCTCGTGATCCCGTCGCAGTTCGATGTGGCTCCAATCGCGCTCGCCGAGGCATGGGCGCTCGAGCTCCCCGTCGTCGTGACGCCCGTCGGAGGCCTACGGGCGCTCGGAGAAGGCGCCGCGGTCGTGATCCCGCGATCCGAGCCGGCGACCCTCGCCTCGGGGCTCGTGCAGGCCCTCCGCGGAGGCGAGGAGATCGAGCAGCTCGTGGCCGAGGGGGCCCGGCGGGCGGAGCTGCATCGAGCCGACGCGGTCGCCCAGGCTCACCTCGCGCTGTACGCAGAGCTCGTCGAGAACGGCAGGTAGAGTGCCGCGGGTTGACGACGCCGGCGAAGACGAACGGGGTGGGAGTGCGACCGGCTGACGTCATCGTTCCCTTTGTCGACCTCACGTTCGTCACCGAAAGCGTCAGGGACGAGGTGTCGGCAGGCTTCGAAGGCATCCTCGGTCGTAATGCCTTCATCAACGGCCCGCAGGTGGCCGACTTCGAGCGCGAGTTCGCGGAGTGGTGTGGCACTGCACATTGCGTCGGGGTCGCGAGCGGCCTGGATGCGCTTCGGCTCGCGCTGCTGGCGGCGGACATCGGCCCGGGCGACGAGGTCATCGTCCCCGCGCACACGTTCATCGCGACGTTCGAGGCGGTGACGCAGGCAGGCGCGACGCCGGTTGTCGTCGACGTGCAGGAAAGCGACTACAACCTGGATTGCGCCGCTGCCGCCGGTGCGGTCACCGGGCGCACGGCGTGCCTGCTCCCCGTGCACCTCTACGGTCAGATGGCGGACATGCGAGCGCTGCAGGAGATCGCGAATCGCGGAGGCATACGAATCCTTGAAGATGCCTGCCAGGCTCACGGGGCCTCGCGCGACGGTCTGCGAGCAGGAGCGTCCGGAGACATGGCGGCCTTCAGCTTCTACCCCTCCAAGAATCTCGGGGCGATGGGCGATGCCGGCGCGCTCGTTACCCAGGACGAAAACATCGCGACACGCGTGCGCTCGCTCCGGGAGCATGGACAGACCTCCACGTACCACTCCGATCTCCCGGGGTACACCGCGCGACTCGACACGATCCAGGCGCTGGTGCTCCTGTGCAAGCTACGGCATCTCGAGGATTGGAACGCGCAACGCGCTCACGCGGCAGCGATCTATGCGGCCGAGCTCGAAGGCGTCGGCGATCTTCGGCTTCCAACGGTTCAGGCGGGGAGCGATCCCGTCTGGCATCTCTACGTGATCCGCACACAGGATCCGCTGGAGCTCGGCTCGTACCTCCGCGAGAGAGGTGTTGCGACCGGACGTCACTACCCCGAGCCTCCGCATCTCTCTCCTGCCTATGGGCACCTGGGGCTCGCCGAGGGAGCATTCCCCGTCGCCGAGGCAATCGCGCGGGAGGGGCTCTCACTACCGATCTACCCGGGGATCTCCGACGAGCAGATCGCTCACGTCTGCGAGACGGTCAAGTTGTTTTTCGCGCGTGGGTAGCGAGCCCGTCAACGATGCGCCGCACCGGCTCGTCGTCGATGTCGTCTTCGGCGAGAACGTGCACGTTCAATCGTTCACGAATCTCTACGGCTGCCGGATCGGCGACAACACACGCATCGGGCCCTTTGTGGAGATCCAGCGCGGCGTGGTGGTCGGCGCGAGCTGCAAGATCCAGAGTCACTCGTTCCTCTGCGAAGGAGTGGAGCTCGACGACGAGGTCTTCGTGGGTCACGGGGTGATGTTCACGAACGACAAGTTCCCGCGCGCCACGACCGCCACAGGTGAGCTCCAGACCGCTGCCGATTGGTCGTTGCTGCAGACGACGGTCGGACGTGGAGCGTCGATCGGGTCTGGAGCCGTGGTTCTAGGAGGGATCCAGATCGGCGAAGGCGCCCTCGTCGGGGCAGGAGCCGTCGTGACGAAGGACGTCGGGGCGGGTGAGACGGTGCTCGGGAATCCTGCGCGGCCGCGGCTCACGACTTCCCCGAGCGTGCGCTGAAGGCCTGAGCTCTCGGGCCGCCGCCGGGCTCACCACCACTCTCCGTCCATGCGGGTCAGCAGCGCGCTGCCGCGCACGACAGCGTCCACGATCGCCTCGTCGTTGCTCGAGACGAGCAGGCGCCCGGGCCCGAGCTGGAACAACGTGCGCCGCCCCGACAAGGGGCCCACGAGCCGGGGCTCGAGCCTGCCGTAGATCCCGCCGGCACCGTTCTCGAGGGCGCCTCGCCGCAGCTGGTCGAAGACGGTCTCGACCTTCCGCTCCGAGGCCGCCAGCTGGAGGATCCGGCAGAACCCGCCCCGGTGGACCTGGCACACGTACCAGCCGACCACCCGACCGCGCACTCGCACGAGCTCCGCCCACAGCGGCCCGCGCGCGATCCTGTCCGGCCAGAGCGGCTCCCGGCGAGCCGAGTCGTCGAGCGCCGCGAAGAGCCACGTTAGATAGGGAACGTCGTAGCTCGGGACGAGCCTGAGCTTCGCCGCAACCTCGGGCAGATGCTCGACCACGGCCGCCGGCGTCAGCCGCTCTCTGACGCCTTCCGGGTCTCCCGGCTCGTCGGGCGAGACGATACGACGTGCCGCTGCGTCGATCAGGCTCACGGGCCGGAGCAGGGCGCGTTCGAGCGGGCGAAGGCGCCTCGAGCGACCGAGGCGATGCAACGCCAGGCGTCCGGGCTTCAGCAGCTGCATGAACGAAAGGCAGCTCGCATGCACCGTGGTGCCGCCGAGCCCCTCCCACATCTTTCGAACCGGCTCGTTCGCGCCGTCCGTGATGGTCAGCTCCTGCGGGCCGGCGAGATACGTGTGGAGCAGGCGCGCGCCGACCGCCTGGGGACGAACCCGGGGGTGGGAGAGCAAATGGGCGCTGCAGGCCATCCGGAGCGGCCGGCCGTCGAAGCTCATCCGCCGGACGTTCGAGCCGAGGAACCCCACGATCTCGGTGCCGTCCGTCGCGACGAGCGACGGGATCTCGGGATCGGCCCAGGGTGAGTCGAGCAACGTCTGCGTGAGGAACGCGACGAGCTCGCTGGTATGCGTCCGGCGCGCCCCCTCGTGCTGAACGACGTCCCAGAGCTCGGCGACGCGGGGAAGATCGTCGACCGTGAGCTCTCGGATCTCGATCACGAGACGTCTTTCGCGCGGAGGGGGCTGCACTCGGCGACGAGCTCCGCGAGCCGCTCGATCGTCCTGAAGCGTTCGAGCTCGAGCTGGTCGGGCGGAATCTGGATCTCGAAGTGACGCTCGATCGCGAAGAGGAGCTCGATGAGGGCCAGCGAGTCGATCACGCCCTCCTCGATCAGGTCGACGTCTGCGCTCGGAGCCTCCATTCCGAGTGCCTCTGGGAAGAGCGACGCCACGTCGCGCGCAAGAGTCTCGCTCACGTACTCGTCGACTCCAACGACTGCGCGTGGAAGAGCTTTCGGATCTCGCCTCGGTCGATCTTCCCGTTCGCGTTCTTCGGGAGCACCGGCAGCGTCAGCCATCGCGAGGGGAGCATGTAGGCGGGCAGGGTCGCGCGCAGGGCCTGCTTGAGCTGCTGGGGTGAGACGGTCCTCGGCATCGGCGGCGGCGACCGCACAGCAGACCGCCGTCCCCTCGAACTCGCTCTCGACGCCGACGACCGCGGCCTCGCGCACCTGCGGGAGGCCGTTCACCGCGCCTTCGACCTCACCGAGCTCGATCCGGTAGCCGCGACTCTTGACCTGCGAGTCGGCGCGTCCGAGGAAGTGCACGAGCCCGTCCTCGTCCTGGCGCGCCCGATCGCCCGTCCGGTAGATGCGCCCTCCGGCCCGGCCGGGGCGCGGGTCCGGCAGAAAGGCGGCGCTCGTCTTCTCCTCGTCGCGCCAGTAGCCGGGGCTGAGGCCAGCGCCAGCGATGTAGAGATCGCCGGCGGCTTCGCCCTCGACCGGCTGGAGCCGTTCGTCGAGGACGAGCAGCTCCTCGCCGCTCGCAGGCCCGTCCGATCGGAACCGCGTTCGCCTCGCCCGCGGTCGGGGCGCCGATCGTGTGGAAGCTGCTCGCGATCGTCGCCTCGGTCGGGCCGTAGAGGTTCGTGAACGTGACGTGAGGCAGCCGCTCCGCCCAGTGCTCGAGCACCGGTACCGGGAGCACGTCGCCGCACGAGAGGACGCGGCGGAGCGTGGGAAAACCGCCCGCTGGAACGGCGTCGAACTTGGCCATGTACGTGAGGAGGGACGGAACCGAGAACCACTGGGTCAGGCGCTGCTCGTCGATGAAGCGCGCGATCCCCCTGGGCGGCAGGTTGAGCGCCGGCGGGACGAGGTGCAGCTGCGCGCCCGAGGTGAGCGCCCCGTAGATGTCGAACGTCGAGAGGTCGAAATGAAGCGGCGGGTGCCCGGAGAGGCGATCGTCCGGGCCGATCCCGAAGTGGGGAATCGCCCAGTCGAGGAACGCGACGACGTTCGCATGCGTGATCACGACGCCCTTGGGCGCCCCGGTCGAGCCGGAGGTGAACAGGAGGTGCGCCGCGTCGTCTCCGCTCGTGCCAGCGTCGAGCGGCTCGGCGGAGCAGGCCGCCACCGCGTCCCCGCCGAAGCTCTGCCGCGGAGATCTCGTCGGTCGCCCAGCGAGCCGATGTGCACGGTGCTCGACAGGGCGCCCGCCTCACGCACCTCGTCGAGCAGCGCGGCCGCAGGCGCTGCGACGAGCACGATGCGCGGGTCGGCATCGGCGACGATCTTCGCCAGCCTCGTTGCGGGGCTGTCGAGATCGACGGGGACGTAGGCACAGCCTGCCTTGAGGGCTCCGAGCATGGCCACGATCGCGGCCGGCGACTTCGGGAGAAAGAGGCAGACGCGGTCGCCGCGCTCGCAGCCGAGCTCCCGCAGGCAATGCGCGAGACGATTGCTCTCCTCGTCGAGCCTCCTGTAGTCCAGCGTCTCGTCGCCCATCACGACGGCGGGCGAGTCGGGCGTCCGGGCGGCTTGGGCGCTCACCCGCTCGTTCAGGGTCGGGGTCACGTGCCCACGCGGGCGAGCGTTCGTTCGAGCGCGATCCCGATGTGCCCGAGATCCTCGGGGGAGACGGGGATGTCGACGATCAGGTTGGTGAAGCCGCTGTCCCGGTAGCCGCGCAGCTCACGGGCGACACGCTCGTGGCTCCCGACGAGGTAGGGGCAGAACGTCTTGTAGTTCTGAAACGGCCAGAGCCAGTAGGGATCCTCGCTCGGAGTGCTCCCGTTCCGGCCGTCGGCGGCCTCGCGTCTCGAGAGCTGCCGGTGCCAGTGGGAGTCCGTGACCTCCATGGCGAGGCGGTGCGTGAGCTGACCCTTGCGGTCGCCGGGAAAGCGCTCGTGGGCGACCGCCCAGGCCTCTTCGTCGGTCTCGCGAGCGACGATCCCCATCCGGATCCCGAGGCCGACCGGCTCGCCTTGGGGATCCGAGGCCGAGCGCTCCTCGTGCGCCGGCTGCGGGTACTTCACGGCAGTCGCTCCGAGCGACCGCGCTGCCGCGAGCCCGGCGGGGGACGATCCCGAGACGAAGAACCCGGGCATCAGCGCGGGTGGCACGGCTGGGCGGAGCGCCAGGTTCCGCACCGCGTAGTAGCGGCCCTCGAAGCTGTACGGGCGCGGCGCCGTCAGGAGCCCGCGGACGACCGCGCCGTATTCGACGAGCCGCTCGTAGCGATCGTCGTGGGGCGTCTCGTCGGCGAGCGCGAGCAGATCCTTGCGAAAGCCTCCCGCGACGAGATTGACGTCCAGGCGGCGCCCGTGCAGAAAGGCCAGCGAGGCGATCATCTTGGCCGCCGTGTAGGGATGCATGTACACGGGTTGCACCGCCACGAGCGGGCTGAGCGAGCGCGTCTCCTGGAGGATGAGCTGCGCCACGAGCCAGGGGTCGACGAGGCTGTTGTCCGTATAGACGAGGATGCCGTGGAAGCCCGCGTCCTCGCTCCAGGCTGCTACCTCGGCGACCCGCGCCGCAAAGCTCTCGCTCGCCCCGTCCTTCGACTGGGGGCAGGTCGTGAAGACGCGGATTGACGGCTCCGGCACCTTCATACAATAGATCCGAGCCGAAGGACGTCCACCCGTCAGGGCTCGACCGGCGTGCAACGTGCACCCGGACGTAGCACCGCGGCCGGTTCGAGCATGCGGCCGTCGACCCGCACAGCCTCGATCAGGAGCCAGCGGTCGGCGGCGGCGACGAGGACTCCCCCGTCGACGTGCGCGCCGATCGTTCCCGGTGTCTCGCCGGCGTGGGCCGGCCCGACCGTGGCGCGCAGCACCTCGACCTCGACCTCACCCGCGCTCGTCCGCGCGCTGCCCCAGGGCGACTCGAACGGACCGTAGTCGCAGGCGCGCACCAGCGCCGCCAGCCGCTCGGCCTCGAGCTCCCAGGGCAACCAGCCGCCATGCGGGGGCAGGCGCGCGAAGGTGCGCCGCTTCGCCCGATCCTGCGCGAGCGCGGGAATCGCGGCCCGGCCACCCGCCGCCGCGGCGCCGATCAGCTCCGTGACGAGCGGAACGCCGTGCCGGACACACTTGAGATAGAGCGAGATCGCCGTCTCCAGCGGATCGGTCGCGAACGTGGCCGAGTAGGCGATCGGGCCTGCGTCGACTTCGGCCGCCATCCAGTGCAGCGTGCAGCCGTAGCTGGGCTCGGCGTTGTAGACGGCCCAGCTCGGGGCGTCGAGGCCGGCGTAGTCCGGTAGCGGCCCCGGATGGAGGTTGAAGCTGCCGATCGCCGGCGCGGCCAGGACCTGAGCCGCCACGAGGTGGAGCGAATGGACGTTCAGGAGGAGATCGACCCGCTCGCGGCTCAAGGTCTCCGCGAACGAGGGGTCTTCGACGAGGCGAGGCGGCAGAACGGGCAGGCCGAGCCGTACCGCGGCCGTCGCGACGCTCTCCCGGCCGGTGTCCGCCCGCTCGGCCAGGACGGCCACGATGGTCTGCTCCGACGAGTGGATTGCCCGGAGGACGCGCAGACCTGCGGACTCCTCGGCAGAGAGGACGATTCTCAGCTCAGCGAGCACGGTCGCCGGCAGGCTCAGGCCGGAAGAGCCCATCCAGGAGCCGCGGCACGAGCTCGCCGAGCTCCCCGACCGCCGTGCGATACGCGTTGCGCCCTCGTCCGAGCGGGTCGGCGAGCGAGGCCGCGACGTTGCGAGCTCCCAGCTCCCGGCGCCGTTCGTTCGCCTGCGCCACCGCCTGCCGCGCGCGTTCGGCCGGCTCGGGCTCCCCGGAGACGTGCACCTGCTCGAGCAGCTCCACGAGCTCGCGCAGGAGAAAGGAGCGCTCAGCCGCCGCGCCACCCTCCAGCACCGCCGTCGCCACGTGCACCGGCTCGAAGCCGACGACGGCGTCGCTCACGCGCAGCGACTGGGGCTCCAGCCGCCGCGACCGGTGACCCGAGATGTCGAGCCCGAGCTCGGCTGCGGCGTCGACCGCCTCGCGCGGCGGCGCCTTCGAGGCGAGCTCGAGCACTCCCCTGGAGCGGGCGCTGACGGGCAGGGACCCCGCGAGCCGGCCCACGAGCGCCTCGGCGATCGGGCTGCGGATCTGGTTCCCGGTGCACACCAGCACGAGCTCGAACGGGGCTCCCGCGTCGGCTGCGGCGGTTTCCGGCACCGCGCCAGCTTAGTACGGGGCCAGCTCGGTACCGGGCCGAACGCCGAGAGGCCGCGTTGCCGCGGCCTCTCGGTCGATTCGTTGCGCGACCTGCTAGGCCGTGTCCGGGCCTTCCCGCCTGCGGAGGAAGACGCCGAGCCCGATCAGCACGAGCGCGAGGGCGACGGTTGCACCGAGGGAGATGCCGGTGAACGGCAGCTCTCCGGTGGTCCCCACCTGTGCGTTCGGAGCCGAGACCGCTCCGGCCACCTCGCCTGCCGGCGCTGCCGGCGGTGCCGGCGTCGCCTTTGCCTTCGCCTTCGCGACCACCGCGACGTTCTCCTTCGGCGCGTACTGATCCGAAGCCGCGGTCGCCTTGCGCGCGATCGGCGCCTGGCCGGTGACGATCCGCTTCACCGTCTGAACCGTTCCGGTCGCTCCCGTCGCCGCATAGCTGAGCGCGCCGAACGAGGCGAACGTGCCGAGCATCATCACCGTCAGTGCCGACGCGAAGGCTACGCGTGAGTAACGCCGAACCTGACGGGTGGATGCTTGTCGAACGGACCCGCTCACATGGGCGACGAACTCGTCGCGCGGTGCCGCCTTCGCGGCACGGAGCTGCCGCTCGACGTCGTCCCCCCCTCGATTCCAGAACCTGCCCATCACACTCTCTCCCCTGCTCGATTTGTCGTTGCGTACGTTCCCATATCGCGACTTCGGGGAAAACCTTACGAGCGCGGGCCCTTCATCCCCCGATCGAGGGATGAGCGGGGCCTACAACCGACCGTTGCTATCGTGAACCGCCGCGCGAGACACCATGCAGCCTATGACCCGAAATCAGCCTGATCGTTCCGCGCATCCCCCGACGCTCGCGGACTACCTGGCGATTCTCCGGCGGCGCAAGTGGGTGATCATCGTCTCGCTCGTGCTCGTCCCGGCAACGGCCGTCGCGATCGCGTTGCAACAGCCCGCGCTCTACCAGGCATCGGCGGAGGTCCTGCTCAGCCGCCAGAACGTCGGCTCCCAGGTGACGGGGATCGACGATCCGACGGTCTACCAGGATCCGGAGCGCTCCGCGCGGACGCAGGCGGACATCGCGCGCGTGCCCGACGTGGCCAAGCTCGCGGTCGAGAAGGTCGGAGGCGGGATCGAAGCCGGCGCCCTGCTCGGTGCGTCGAACGTCTCGCCGAAGGCGAACTCGGATCTCCTGGTCTTCACGGTCAACGACGCCGACCGCGAGACCGCCGCCCGGCTCGCGACGGCCTACGCCGAGGCCTTCACGGACTACCGCAGCGATCTGGACACGCGCACGCTCGTCCGGGCTCAGGCGCAGATCCGCGAGCGGCTGGCCGACCTGCGCGAGGAGGGCGAGCAGGACTCCGCGCTCTACGCCAGCCTCGTCGAGAACGAGCAGCAGCTCAAGACGCTCGCGCTCCTCCAGACCTCCAACACGCTCGTCCGGCCGGCGAGCTCGGCGGTGCAGATCGAGCCACGCCCGCGTCGCGTGGCGATGCTCGGGGTCATCCTCGGCCTCGTGCTCGGGCTCGCGATCGCGTTGCTCTGGGAGACGCTGGACAAGCGCGTCCGCTCGGAGGAAGAGATCGAGGACGTCGTCGGCGTTCCGGTCCTCGCGCGGCTCGCCGAGCCCTACGGCCGGCTCCGGCGCCATCGGCGCCTGGCCACCATCCACGAGCCGCACTCGCCACAGGCCGAGGCGTTCCGGATGCTCAGAACCACGGTCGAGTTTGCGAATCTCGAGCTCGGCGCGCGCTCGATCCTCGTGACGAGCGCGATCCAGCGCGAGGGGAAATCGACCACGATCGCGAACCTCGCGGCCGCGTTCGCCCAATCCGGCCGGCGGGTGATCCTCGTCGACCTCGATCTCCGTCAGCCCTCGATCGGCGCGTTCTTCCGCCGGGTCGGGCAACCGGGCGTCGCGGAGGTCGTGCGAGGTGAGGTCCCGCTCAATCAGGCGCTTCTCTCCGTGACGATGCCGGAATCGGAGCTGCCCCCGAGCCTGCCGGGGACGGAGAGCACGAACGGGCACGCCCCGCGCGCTCCACGCTCGAGGTGCTGACCGCAGGCGCCCGACTGCCTGGCGACCCGTCGCAGTTCATCGCGAGCCGGGCGCTCGCCGAGCTGCTCGCGGAGCTCGGCGAGCGAGCCGATCTCGTCCTCGTCGACACCCCGCCCGTGCTCGCAGTGGGCGACGCCATGATGCTCTCGCGCCAGATCGACGCGCTGCTCGTCGTCTCGCGGGTCGAGGCGATTCCTCGTCCGGCGCTGCAGCAACTCCGGCGCGTCCTGGACACGACGTCGGCGCCGACGCTCGGCCTCGTCCTGACCGGCTCCGGGATGGCCGCGAGCTACGGCTACGGCCCTTACGGCTACAAGGAGCCGGAGCCGGCCGCGCCACAGGAACCCGCGTCGCCCGGCTCACGCCGGTAGGCCGGGAACCACAGTGACGCGGGAGATGCCTCTGCGCGGGCAGGTCCAGGCGTCGCCGATCGGTCTCGCGGCGGCCACTCGCCTGCCGTGGCGGGCTCGGTCGCCGGGACGGCGCTCCTGCTCCTGCTCGTGGCCGGCGCCCAGGGCGGGTACTTCCCGACCTCCTGGAGCTGGACTGCGCTGGCGCTCAGCTGGGTGATCGGGCTCTGGGCCGTGATCGGGGGACGGCACGAGCTGGGGCGCCTCGACGTCGTGCTGCTGGGGTCGCTCTCTGCGCTCCTCCTCTGGATCGCGCTCTCGGTCGCCTGGTCGTCCGACCCCGCGCAGACGCTGCTCGAGGTCCAGCGTGCGCTCGTCTACGTCACCGGCGTCGCGGCGTTCCTCCTCCTCGGTCGCCGGCACGCCGTGCCCGCGCTCGCAGGCGCGATCACCGCCGCGATCTCCCTCGAAGCGCTCTACTCGCTGGCGACGCGGCTCTTCCCCGACCGGCTCGGCGGCTACGACCCCGTCGCGGTCTATCGCCTGTCCGGCTCGATCGGATACTGGAACGGGCTCGGGATCTTCTGCGTCCTCGGGATCCTGCTCGCGCTCGGCCTCGTCCTCCAGCCGCGGCCGGCGGTGCGGGTCGGCGCGGCGGTCAGCCTCGTCGTTCTGCTCCCCGCGCTCTACTTCACGTTCAGTCGAGGCTCCTGGGTGGCGCTCGCGATCGGCACGGCGGCGCTGGTCATCGGGGCCCGCGAGCGACTGAGGATGATCACTGCGGCCTTCGTCGTCCTGCCGGTTCCGGTCCTCGCCGTCCTCCTCGGTTCTCGCGCGGAAGGGCTCACCCGCGAGGGGACACAGCGCGCGGTCGCCGCCGAGAGCGGCCATCGGCTGGCGCTCATTCTCGTGCTCTTGGCCGTCGCGCAGGTCCTGCTGGCGCTGGGCTTCCTCGTGGTCGAGCGGAAGGCCCGGCCGGGCCTCACGCTGAAGCGTGTCTACGGGGGTGCTCTGCTTGCCGTGGTCGCCGTCGCTCGTCTCATTCGTCTTCGTCCGCTTCGGCGGCCCGCCCGAGCTCGTGTCGAAGGGCTACACGGCGTTCAAGGCGCCGCCGCCGAGCCTGGGAGGCGATCTGAACGACCGCCTGTTGAGCTTCTCCGGCAACGGTCGAGCCGCCCTCTGGGGAGGAGCCTGGGACGACTACGAGCAACACCCGTCGCTCGGATCGGGGGCCGGCAGCTACGAGCGATTCTGGCTCCGGACGAGAGCCGACGGGCTCAAGGTCCGAGACGCGCACGGCCTCTACGTCGAGACCCTCGCCGAGCTCGGACCGGTGGGCCTCGGCCTGCTGCTCGTCGCGCTGGTCGTCCCGCTGGCCGCCTTCTTGCGCACCTCTCGGGCGCCGATCGTGGCCGCCTCCTTCGGCGCCTACATGGCGTTTCTCGCGCACGCCGGGGCCGACTGGGACTGGGAGCTCAGTGCGATCACGCTCGCCGGGCTCTTCTGCGGGGCGCTGCTCGTCCTGGCGGCTCGCCGGGGCATCGAGCGCGAGGCGGGAACCCGCGCGCGTGCGGCTGCACTGGTCGCAGCTCTCGCCGCGAGCGTCGTCGCCTTCGTCGGCGTGCTCGGGAACAGCGCGCTCGCCTCGGCGGAGGCTGCGGTGGAGGAGGGGCGCTGGGAGCAGGCAGATGCGGAATCCGTCCGGGCACGCCGCTGGATGCCCTGGTCGGCACGGCCCTGGGTCGTCCAGGGAGAAGCCCGGTTGGGCTCGGGGGACACGGCGGGTGCGCGGGCGAGCTTCACGAAGGCGGTGACCATCGACGAGGACGACTGGCGTGCCTGGTCGGAGCTGGCCGTCGCCTCGAGCGGAGCGGCCAGGGCGCACGCGATCCGCCGGGCGACAATGCTCAATCCGCTCGAGCCGAGCGTGCAGGCGCTGCGGGACCTGGCCGCGGTGGCCGGCTGAGCCAGGATGACCCGGCCGCGCGATCCACTCGCCGACGTCGCCACGCTCGTGCCGCGCGTCTACTCCTACGTCGCGTACCGGATCGGGCCGGGACCGGACGCCGAGGACGTGACGAGCGACGTCTTCGAGCGCGCGGTGCGCTACCGAACAGCGTACGACCCGGCGCTGGGCGAGCCGATCAGCTGGCTCCTCGGGATCGCGCGCAGGTGCATCGACGCGTCCGGGCGGCCGGACGCGCAGGCGAACGGCGATCTCGCCGACCACTCGGCGCCCGGGGAGCTCGAGTCCGACAGCCTCCGCCGGCTCACGGTTGCGGAGGCCGTCGCCCGACTCGACGAGCGCGACCAGGACCTGATCGCGCTCCGCTACGGCAGCGACCTGAGCGCTCGGCAGATCGCCGGCCTCGTGGGCATGAAGCAGAACGCCGTCGATGTGGCCCTGCACCGGGCAAGGGCCCGGCTGCGCGAGGATCTCAGCCCGGACGATTGAGCAATCCCGGCGGCCGAGTCGAAAGTGAGTGGATTCGGTAAAGAACCTGGATCCACCGGTATGCCACACTCGAAAGGGGTATTGCTGTTTGGGCAATCGAAGCCTAGAGTTGTTGCGGGGCGTGCCAGAAGTACGGCACTAGAATTGCGGCGAACGGCGGGAGGGGGATTGAGCACGTTGAAAGCGGACGCTGCAGGCGAAAGCCTCGGTTCCCCTCGTCCCGGACCAGGGCTCGGCTTCCTCGAGTCGGCACCGGGCGTCCAGATCGCTCCGTCACGGGGCGGACGGGGGCGGCTCCTCCTGCGGCTTCTCGTCGTGGCGGACCTCGTCGGGCTCGTGACCGCGCTCTTCCTCTCCGGGCTCGTCACGGCCGGCCAGGGCACTGCCTACCTCCTCACGCTTCCGGTCTGGCTCGTGGCCGCCCGCGTCTACGGCCTCTACGACGGCGACAAGCGGCAGACCAACCACTCGACGATCGACGAGATGGCGAAGGTGTTCCATCTGGTGACGGTCGGCACGTGGATCGCCTTCCTCGCATCCTGGTTGCTCGCGGACACCGTCGACGCCGGTCGGCTGATCGGCTTCTGGGCGGCCGCGATCGCGCTGATCGCGCTCAACCGCGGCGTCGTGCGAACCTACTCACGGCGCCGAGCGGCCTACATCCAGAACGCCGTGATCGTCGGCGCGGGGGACATCGGGCAGCTCATCGGCCGCAAGCTGCTCCAGCATCCCGAGTACGGGATCAACCTCGTCGGGTTCGTCGACGCGGAGCCGAAGGAGCTGCGGAAGGAGCTGAACGGCATCTCGATCCTCGGCGAGCCGGCGGACCTCCGCGAGATCGTCGAGCGGCACGGCGTCGACCGGGTCGTGATCGCATTCTCGAACGACTCTCACGACGACCTGCTCGATGCGATCCGCTCGCTTCCCACCCGTGACGTCCAGGTCGACATCGTCCCACGGCTGTTCGAGGTCATCGGCTCCGAGTTCGGGATCCACGACGTCGAGGGAATGCCGCTCCTCGGCCTCCTCTCGAGCGACGTCTCCCGCGGCGCGCTGCTGGCCAAGCGCTGTCTCGACGCCGTCGGCGCAGCGTTCGCGCTCGTCGTGCTCGCGCCCCTCTTCCCGGTGATCGCGCTCCTGATCAAGCTCGATTCGCCCGGCCCCGTGTTCTTCAGGCAGACGCGGCTCGGCATGGACATGCGGGAGTTCACGATGCTCAAGTTCCGGACGATGCGGATCGATACCGACGAGGCGATGCACAGGCAATACGTCAGCGAGATCATGAACACGAGCGCGGCGCCGGGCCCCAACAACCTGTACAAGCTCGAGCGTCCCGACGAGGTGACGCGGATCGGCAAGCTGTTGCGGAGCCTCAGCGCCGACGAGCTGCCCCAGTTGCTCAACGTGCTCCGCGGCGAGATGTCGCTCGTCGGCCCGCGCCCGTGTCTGCCGTACGAGACGGAGATCTACGAGCCGCACCACTTCGAGCGGTTCCTCCTGCCGGCCGGCCTGACGGGTCTCTGGCAGGTGACCGCCCGGGCCAGGACGACCCTGCGAGAGGCGCTCGACCTCGACGTCGCCTATGTCCGCGGCTGGTCTCTCGGCCTCGACCTGCGTCTGCTCCTCCGGACGCCCCTCTCGATGCTCCGCAAGGGGGAGACGGCATGAGAAGGCGCAGGAAGCTCGACACGAGCGAGACCGGCTCGCAGGTTCGGATCGCCGTCGTCGGCCTCGGCTACTGGGGCCCGAACCTCGCGCGGGTGATCGCGGGCATTCCCTCGGCACAGCTCGCGTGCCTGTGCGACCAGGATGCGAGAGCCCTCGCCGAGGTAGGCGCCCGCTATCCGGGCGTGCCCCAGCTCCAGAGCTTCGAGGAGGTGCTTGCCGACCGCTCGATCGACGCGGTCGCGCTCGCGACTCCGGTCTCGACGCACCACCCCATGGCCTCCGCCGCGCTCGCCGCCGGCAAGCACGTGTTCGTGGAGAAGCCGCTGGCCGCGTCGATCTCGAGCGCGCGCAGCCTCGTCGAGCAGGCGCGCAACGCGAGTCTCGTGCTGATGCCGGGGCATACGTTCCTGTACAGCCCTCCCGTCGTCAAGATCAAGTCGCTGATCGAGTCCGGCGAGCTCGGCGAGATCTACTTCATCGCCACGAGCCGGGTGAACCTCGGCCTCCACCAGCCCGACGTCAGCGTCGTCTGGGATCTGGCCCCGCACGACTTCTCGATCCTGCGCTACTGGCTCGGCGAGAGCCCGACCGAGGTCGCCGCCTTCAGTCGCGCCTGCCTCGTCCCCGGCACGCCCGACGTCGCCTTCATCAACCTGAGGTACGGGACGGGCACGATCGCGCACGTCGAGCTCTCGTGGCTCGCGCCGAGCAAGCTGCGGCGGACGGCGATCGTCGGCTCCCGCAAGATGGTCGTCTACGACGACACGAGCAACGAGCCGGTCCGGATCTTCGACGCAGGCGTGACGCCGCTGCCGGATCCGGAGAGCTTCGGCGAGTACAGGCTCAGCTACCGGACGGGCGACATCGTCTCGCCGAAGATCGACCCGAGCGAGCCGCTCGCCCTCGAGCTGGCCGATTTCTGCACGTCGATCGTCGACGGGAGCGAGGCTCGCTCGACGGCCGAGCTCGGCTGCGAGGTCGTGCGGATGATCGACGCCGTCGACCGCTCGCTGGCCGCCGGCGGGGCGCCCGTCCAGTTCTCGGACCGCGACGAAGGAGACGCGAAGCCGCTCGAGCCGCCCGTGGCTGCCGCGCTGCCGGTAGTCGCCGAGCAGGTGGCGCCGACGCTCGACCAGGCGCTGCGACCCAGCGTTCGACCCAGCTCGCAGGCGGCAGCGAGCGCCGACGACTCGATCGGGTTCGCCGTCCTCGGAGGCGGCCCCGCGGGCCTGACCGCTGCGTGGACGTCTCGCGCGGCGCGGCCAGCAGGGAGTGGTCTTCGAGGCGGAGGGAACGGTCGGCGGAATCTCGAAGACCGTCGAGTTCGAGGGCTTCCGCTTCGACCTCGGCGGCCATCGCTTCTTCACCAAGCTGAAGCAGGTCGAGCGCCTCTGGGAGGAGATGCTCGGCGAAGACTTCCTGACGCGGCCTCGCCTGTCCCGCATCTACTACAACGGCCAGTTCCTCGCGTATCCGCTCCGCGCCAACGACGTGCTCCGCCGGCTCGGAATCGTCGAGTCGGCGCTCTGCGCCTTCTCCTACCTGTGGAGCATGCGCCGCCGCGGCGAGGAGGCGGAGACGTTCGAGGACTGGGTGACGATCCGGTTCGGGAGGCGCCTCTACGACGCGTTCTTCCGGACGTACACGGAGAAGGTCTGGGGGATTCCGGGCTCGGAGATTCGCGCGCAGTGGGCTGCGCAGCGGATCAAGAACTTCTCGCTCGGCCGGGCCCTGCTCTCGGTGCTCGGCCTCAGCCGCGAGAACGTGACCACGCTGATCGAGGAGTTCCGCTACCCGCGGCTCGGGCCAGGGCAGATGTGGGAGGCGTTCCAGGCCCGCCTCGACGACGAGGGTCTGCCCGTCCACCTCGAGCGCCGCTGCACCTCCGTCCGGCACGACGGAGAGCGAGTGACGAGCGTCGTCATCGGCTCCAACGGGCAGACGGAGGAGCACGCCGTGGACGGCGTCCTCTCCAGCATCGCGCTGCGCGACCTCGTCCTGGCCCTCGACCCGCCGGCGCCGCCCGAGGTCCAGGCGGCGGCAGGTCGGCTCAGGTACCGCGACCTGTGTCTCGTCGCGTTGATGACGACCGAGGAGCAGCCGTTCGAGGACAACTGGATCTACGTGCACGACCCGGGGACGCTCGCCGGGCGGATCCAGAACTACGGCGCCTGGAGCGACGCGATGGTGAAGCCCGGGACGACCTGCCTCGGTGTCGAGTACTTCTGCTTCGAGGGCGACGAGATCTGGAGGATGCCCGACGCGGAGGCGGTCGAGCTCGCGAAGGCGGAGCTCGCGCGGATCGGTCTCGTCGATCCGGAGAAGGTGTTCGACGGCGTCAAGGTCCTCGTTCCCAAGGCCTATCCGATGTACGACGACAACTACGAGGAGGCGGTCGAGGTCATCCGGGCCTACCTCGAGCGGTTCGAGAACCTCCAGACCTTCGGTCGGAACGGGCTCCATCGCTACAACAACCAGGATCATTCGATGTGGACCGCGATCCTGGCGACCCTCAACCTCGTCGACGGGGCGAACCACGACGTCTGGTCGGTGAACGTCGAGGAGGAGTACCTCGAGGAAGGTCAGGCGGTCGATGCCGCGCTGAACTTCGACCTGCTTGCCGGCTCGGACCCGCCCGGCGACCACGTCACACGAGACGGGGATTCCCCGCTTCTCAACCGCACCTAGCCCGCCGACCGCGAGCGGCTCAGGTGTCGAGAGGGGCCGTACCGCCGCCCCGGTGCTCGCGGAGGAGTCGGAGCCGCAGGCCGAGCGGAAGGGACGCGAGCGCGGAGAACCGGTGCAGGACGTGGAGGAGGACGCCGGCGCTCATGCCCCAGGGGCCTCGACGGCGCAGGAGCAGGGCGTAGAAGGGCGCGTCGAGCGAGCCGACGACGAGCGAGGCGCCGATCGCCGCCTTGGGCCGCCGCATCGCGAGCGCGACGACGAGCGCGACCGACGCGGCCGCGCTCGCGCGCTCGCCCCAGCCGAGGTTGAGCGCTCTCGAGCTCGACCGTCGCTCGAGGAGCAGCGCCACCCAGGGTGCGCCACGCTGGAAGAGATCCGTGCGCACCATCCCGGCGAGCGTCCAGTGCTTGAGGTGCCTCGCCTGGAGCAGCGGATCGAGCTCGAGCCGCGAACCGTCGGCCGCGAGCCGCATCCCGAGCTCGATGTCCTCGATCGACGGCTCCGGGAAGCGCTCCTCGTCGAAGCCGCCGGCGGCGAGAAACGCCTCCCGCCGCACGGCTCCGAGTCCCGCCCAGAAGGTCGTCGCCGGACCGGCGCCGCGCTGGTGGACGTGGTGGTGCAGGAGGTTCCGGAACGCCGAGACGGTGCTCGCGCCGTCGGTGACGTCGTCGTAGGAGCCGAAGATCGCGGCGAGCTCGGGATCGCACCTGAACGCGCTCCGGATCCGCTGGAAGGCGTCTGCGTGGATCTCGACGTCGGAGTCGACGAACACGAGCACGTCGCCCCGAGCGCGCCGGGCCCCCGTATTGCGTGCCCGCGCGGGCCCGCTATGCGCGGGGCTGTCGACGACGATCGTCTGCTTCCGGAGGGTCGGCGGCGGCCCGGATCGCCTCGAGGCACCTCGGCAGCGTCGGGGGATCGTCGGTGGCCGGGACGATCACGGTGAGATCCAGGCCCGCGGAGCGCTCCTGGTTGCCTGTGCCTGAACCGCCGATGACGCAACCTTACGCTGCACCCTTGGCTTCGAGCCCCGCACACGGTGTCAACCGACGCTAAAGCTCGTCGCCCCATCTGCCGAAGACTTCAAGGTGAGCACGGAGCAGACGTCCAGATCGACCCCACCGCTGACCTACCGGCTTGCGCGCTGGCGGCACGACTGGCTCGTCACGCTCGTGGGCTGGCTGGTGGCGATCACCATCCTGGTCGGCGCCGGGCTCCTCGTCGGCAGCGTCTAGGCGCCGATTGAACATCGCAGCTCCTTCGTCTAGAGTCGGACGCAGGGCCGCTCGAACGCCTGACGATGCGGCCGGGAGGAAAGCGCATGTCGGCATCCATGCTCGGCACCACGGGGCACTCGCGGCGCGTGACGCGGCGACGACTTCGCCATCTGCGCCGCTGGGCGATCGGAATCTCGCTCTGCGTGCTCTGCGGGTTGTTGATCGGCTTGATGGGCTAGGCGCCGCGAACCCGGTTAGAGTCCGCCAGTGACCGCTCTGAGCCAGCTCCGCTGTGAGTGCGGCTGGCCATGGGACCAGCCCTTCTAGCCGGCGGAGCAGGCAAGGCGGCGACCGGCGTCCCTGCTCGACGAAGGTGCCGTTGGCTACCATGGGTGCTCTCACGACCCGGAGATCGGCAGCACGACTTTCGAACGCCGGAAGGAAAGGAGGGTCGAAGGAGACATGTTCGAGCGATTCACTGAACGGGCCCGCCAGGTGGTCGTCCTCGCCCAGGACGAAGCCCGCGCCCTCAAGCACAACTACATCGGGACCGAACACATCTTGCTCGGCCTCCTCCGCGAGGAAGAGGGGCTTGCTGCGCGCGTCCTCGAGTCGCTCGACATCACGGTCGAAGAAGTGCGCGCGCAGGTCGCGCGGATCGTCGGCCAGGGCGACGAGGTCACGACGGGCCAGATCCCGTTCACGCCGCGCGCCAAGAAGGTGCTCGAGCTGGCGCTGCGCGAGGCGCTCTCGCTCGGTCACAACTACATCGGCACCGAGCACATCCTGCTCGGGCTCGTCCGCGAGAACGAGGGCGTCGCCGCGCGGATCCTGCTCGACTTCGACGCGGATGCGGAGAAGATCCGCAACGAGATCATCCGGATGCTCTCAGGGCCCGGCCGGCGCCAGCAGGGCGGCGCGGGTGGTGCCGGCGGCGAGAAGTCGAAGAGCTCGAAGCTCCTCGACCAGTTCGGCCGCAACCTGACCAAGGCCGCGACGGAGGGCAAGCTCGATCCGGTGGTCGGCCGTCAGACGGAGATCGAGCGCGTGATGCAGATCCTCTCGCGCCGGCAGAAGAACAACCCGGTCCTGATCGGCGAGCCCGGAGTGGGCAAGACCGCCGTCGTCGAGGGTCTCGCCTCCCGGATCGCCTCGAACCAGGTGCCCGAGATCCTCAAGGGCAAGCAGATCTACACCCTCGACCTCGCTGCGCTCGTCGCCGGCTCCAAGTACCGCGGCGAGTTCGAGGAGCGCCTGAAGAAGGTGATGAAGGAGATCATGCAGCGGGGCGACATCATCCTCTTCATCGACGAGCTCCATAACCTCGTCGGCGCCGGCGCGGCCGAGGGCGCGATCGACGCAGCCTCGATCCTGAAGCCGGCGCTCGCCCGCGGCGAGCTCCAGACGATCGGCGCGACCACGCTCGACGAGTACCGCAAGTACCTCGAGCGCGACGCCGCCCTCGAACGGCGCTTCCAGCAGGTGCGCGTGGACGAGCCGACGATCGACGACACGGTGCAGATCCTGCGCGGCCTCCGCGACCGTTACGAGGCCCACCACCGCTGCCAGATCTCCGACGAGGCGCTCCGAGCCGCCGCCGTCCTGGCCGACCGCTACATCCAGGACCGGCACCTGCCGGACAAGGCGATCGACCTGATCGACGAGGCCGGCTCCCGGCTCCGGATCAAGACGATGACGGCGCCGCCGCGCTATCGCGAGCTCGAGGACGAGATCGAGCACGTCCGCACGGACAAGGAAAACGCGATCGAGGCGCAGGAGTTCGAGAAGGCGGCCGCGCTGCGCGACAAGGAGCGCAAGCTGACCCAGAAGAAGAAGGAGCTCGAGGAGAACTGGCGCACCGAGGAGTCGGACGAGCAGCCCGTCGTCGGCGAGGACGAGATCGCGGACATCGTCTCGATGTGGACCGGGATCCCCGTCTTCAAGCTCACCGAGGCCGAGTCGCAGAAGCTGATCCGGATGGAGGACGAGCTGCACAAGCGCGTGATCGGCCAGCAGCAGGCCGTGATCGCGGTCTCCAAGTCGATCCGCCGTGCCCGCGCGGGGATCAAGGATCCGAAGCGGCCGACCGGCTCGTTCATCTTCCTCGGCCCGTCCGGCGTCGGCAAGACCGAGCTCGCGCGCACGCTCGCCGAGTTTCTCTTCGGCGACGAGGACGCGATGATCCAGGTGGACATGTCCGAGTACATGGAGAAGCACTCCGTGTCCCGGCTCGTCGGCTCCCCGCCCGGCTACGTCGGCTATGACGAGGGCGGCCAGCTCACGGAGGCCGTGCGGCGCAAGCCCTACTCGGTGCTCCTCCTCGACGAGATCGAGAAGGCCCACCCGGACGTCTTCAACATTCTCCTCCAGATCCTGGAGGAGGGGAAGCTGACCGACTCCCAGGGGCGCAAGGTCGACTTCCGGAACACGATCGTGATCATGACCTCGAACATCGGCGCCGCTCAGATCTCGAAGAACCAGACGCTCGGTTTCTCGATCGGCGACGAGGTCGGGCTCTCCTACGACGAGATGAAGAGCCGGGTCATGGGCGATCTGAAGAAGGTCTTCCGGCCCGAGCTCCTGAACCGGATCGACGAGACGATCGTCTTCCACAAGCTCGACAAGTCCGAGATCCTCCACATCGTCGACCTGATGCTGAAGCGGCTGCGCGAGCAGATGGCGACGCACGAGGTCTCGATCGAGCTCTCCGACGAGGCCAAGGAGCTGCTCGTCGAGCAGGGCTTCGACCCGGCGATGGGCGCCCGTCCGCTGCGGCGCGCGATCCAGCGCTACATCGAGGATCCGCTCGCCGATTACGTGCTCGGCCGCGAGCTGACCCCGGGCGCGACGATCATGATCGACCGCCGCGAGAACCCGGGCGAGGACGAGTCACTGGTCGACATCAAGCTCGTCGAGGGCGAGGCACCGACGCGCGAGGCCGAGAAGGTCACGGTACCGCCGGAGGAACCCTCCGAGCCCGACGAGTCTCTCGACGACGACTAGACCGAAGGCCGAGGCCGCTCGCGAGGCGGCCTCGGCCGTTCTCGGCGTAGACGAGCGATCTCCCACCTCTGCGTCCGCCTCTGCGACCGCATCTGTGTCTGCGGCGGTAACCGAAACGGAAATCGTCACACATCCGACGCGAAGCCGTGACGTTCTCGTCCGCTCGCGCGGCTAGCCTCGAACGATGGCGAAAGCAGCAGTCCAGTTCGCGTGCACCGAGTGCGGCTACTCGGCCGGGCGTTGGTTCGGCAAGTGCCCGGGCTGCAACGCGTTCGGCTCGCTGATCGAGGAGGCGCCGGCCGCGGCGGCTCCGCGCGGAGCGGCGGCGAAGCCACTGCTCAAGCTCGTCGACGTCTCCGCGTCGGAGGCGGAGCGGATCTCGACGGGCGTTCCCGAGCTCGACCGCGTCCTCGGCGGCGGCCTCGTTCCGGCAAGCCTCGTCCTCGTCGGCGGCGAGCCGGGTGTCGGCAAGTCGACGCTGCTCCTGATGGCGCTCGGTGCCGTCGCCGCGACCGGCCGCCGCGCGCTGCTCGTGACCGGAGAGGAGTCGACCGCGCAGGTGAAGCTGCGCGCCGCACGGCTCGGCGGCACAGACGGAATCGAGATCCTCGCGGAGACCGAGCTCGACACGGTCTGCGCGACGCTCGAGCGCGAGCGGCCGGACGTGTGCGTGATCGACTCCGTCCAGACGCTCTACGCAGCCGAGCTGGGCTCCGCTCCCGGCTCCGTCGGCCAGGTGCGCGAGGCGGCCGGGCGGCTCCTGCGCGTCGCGAAGGAGTTCGGAGTCGCCACGATCCTGGTCGGGCACGTTACGAAGGACGGCGCCGTCGCGGGCCCACGCGTGCTCGAGCATCTGGTCGACTGCGTGCTCCAGTTCGAGGGCGACCGCTACCACGCCCACCGGATCCTGCGCGCGGTCAAGAACCGATTCGGCTCGACGAACGAGATCGGCGTCTTCGAGATGACGGGCCAGGGTCTCGTCGGCGTTCCGGATCCCTCCGAGCTCTTCGGCCGCACCCAGGCAGGCGAGGTCGGCGCAGCCGTTGTCTGCGCCCTCGAGGGCACGCGGCCGCTCTTGCTCGAGATCCAGTCGCTGGTCGCGCCCACGGATCTCGCAATGCCCCGCCGCGTCGGGACGGGTGTCGACCCGAAGCGGCTCGCGATGATCGTCGCCGTCTGCTCGCGTCATGCAGGCCTCGCCCTCGGCTCGGCCGACGTCTTCGTCAACGTCGCGGGCGGGATGCGGATCGACGAGCCCGGTGCCGATCTCGCGATCGCGCTCGCGATCGCGTCTGCCGCGCGCGGTGCGCCGCTCCGCGAAGGGTGGGCGTCCTTCGGCGAGATCGGGCTGACCGGGCGTCTCCGTGTGGCCGCGCAGTCGGAGCGGCGGCTCGAGGAATGCGCCAAGCTGGGGGTCGACGCGGCGGTCGCCCCCACGGGGACTCGCAGCCGCAGCCCCATCGTCGTCCACGAGGTCGAGACGCTGCGGGACGCCCTACGCACGGCCCTTGCGACCGGAAGCGACGAAAACCCCCGCAAATAACGGAAATCCAGACCAAAAAGACTCGTTTTCCAGGGATTTCTGCTATAGTCGTCTCTGCACGCCGGCGGAGATCCTGACCGCCGGCTTCCTTACTGCTACGACGATTTCCACGAAGGGGAGGCTGGCTTGTTCGACGTCGGCGACAAGGTGGTGTATCCGCACCACGGGGCAGGCACGGTCATCAAGAAGGAAAAGCGCGAGGTTCTGGGGCAGACGCGCGAGTACCTGACGATCCAAATCCTGCACAACGACATGACCGTGAACGTCCCCACCGAGAGCGCCGAGAAGGTCGGGCTGCGGGGAGTGATCGACGAGGATCTCGTGACCACCGTGGTCAAGGCCCTGACTGCCGGCGAGTCGGAGATGCCGAAGAACTGGAACCGTCGCTTCAAGCACAACCGCGACAAGATGAAGACAGGGGACATCTTCGAGCTCGCGGAGGTGGTCAAGAACCTCTCTCTGCGCGACCACGAGAAGGGGCTCTCGACCGGCGAGAAGCAGATGTTCGTGAAGGCGAAGAAGATCCTCGCCTCGGAGCTGATGTACGCCAAGGGCGTCGACGAGGACGAGGCCGCGGAGTGGCTCGACGGCGTGCTCGCGGGCGTGGGCGAGAAGCCGGCTCCGAAGAAGAAGTCGAAGGCGAAGACCGCGGCCGCCACGGCGGCGTAGCGGCGCCTTCCGGAGGACGTGAGCGTCTGGGCCCTCCTCGTCGCGGCGGGGGCGGGCGAGCGGCTCGGTGAGGAGCGGCCCAAGGCGTTCGTCCGGCTCGGCGACCTGCCGCTCCTGGCCGAGCCGCTGCGTCGTCTCGAGGAATCGGGCTGGATCGACGCGATCGTGATCGCGGTGCCGGCCGGGTGGGAGGAGCCTGCGATCCTGCTCGCCGAGGAGCTCAGCGCGACCAAGGTCGTGGCCGCCGTCACCGGAGGCGCCACGCGAGGCGAGTCAGTTCGAGCCGCTCTGGCCGAGGTACCGGACGACGCGCTGGTCGCGCTCGTCCACGACGCCGCCCGCCCGCTGGTCGGTGACGACGTCGTCGAGCGCGTGCTGGCGCCCCTCTCCGAGGGCTGGGACGGCGTCGTCCCCGGCCTCCCGATCGTGGACACCGTCAAGCGCGTGCGGGACGGAGCCATCGCCGAGACCGTCGACCGCTCGGGCCTCTATGCAGTCCAGACCCCGCAGGCCTTCCTCGCGCCCGTCCTGCGCCGCGCCTACGCCGGCGACCTCGCGGCGGCGACGGACTGCGCCACACTCGTGGAGGCAGTCGGCGGCCGGGTCACCGTCGTCGCCGGCGACCCGCGCCTCGTCAAGGTGACGACGAAGGCCGACCTCGAGCTGGTCTCGTCATGGCTCTGAAGGCGGTCTTCTTCGACGTCGGCGAGACGCTCGTGGACGAGAGCGGGTACTGGGGGCGCGTCGCGCGGCTCGTCGGCGTGCCGGGCCACGTCCTGCTCGCGGCGCTCGGTGCCACAATTGCGCGGGGCGAGAGCCACCGCCGGGTTTTCGAGCTCGTCGGCGTCGAGCGGCCGGCGGCCGTGGACGACGTCGTCTACGGCCGCAGCGAGCTCTATCCGGACGCCCGCCCCTGTCTCGCGCATCTGCGCCGCGACGGCTATCTCGTCGGGGTCGCGGGAAACCAGACCGCTGCGCTCGAGCGCTGGGCGCGGAACGAGGACCTGCCGGTCGACGTGGTCGGCTCGTCCGCGGGCTGGGGTGTCGCGAAGCCCGAGCGGGCGTTCTACACGCGAGTCGTGGCCGAAGCGGGTTGCGAGGCCGCAGAGGTCGCCTACGTCGGCGACCGGGTCGACAACGACGTCCTGCCCGCGCTCGAGGCAGGGCTTGTCGCGATTCACGTCAGACGAGGCCCCTGGGGCTACCTCCAGGAAGGATCGGAGCGCGCGCACCTCCGGGTCGATTCGCTCGCCGAGCTCCCGCAGGCGCTGGCGCGTGTCTGACCTGCGGATCGGCGTCGGCGTGGACGCGCACGCGTTCGAGCGCGGCGTGCCGCTCGTGCTCGGCGGCGTCCCGATCGAGCATCCGCGCGGGCTGGCCGGCCACTCCGACGGGGACGTGATCGCGCACGCATTGACGGACGCGCTGCTCGGCGCGGCGGGTCTCGCGGACATCGGTGCGCTCTTTCCGTCCTCGGACGAGCGCTGGCGCGGCGCCGACTCGCTCGAGCTCCTCCGGATCGCCTATGGAGAGGTGCGCGCCGCGGGGTACACGCTCGTCAACGCGGACTGCGTCCTGATCGGACAGGAACCGACGATCGCACCGCACCGGGACGAGATGCGGCGGCGGCTGGCCGACGCACTCGAGCGTCGCCGCGGAGCGCGTCAACGTGCGTGCGACGACCACCGACAGGCTCGGCTTCACAGGACGAGGGGAGGGGCTCGCCGCTCAGGCGGTCGCCCTCCTGGAGCGGACGTGAACCTCGTCCGCTACGCCGATCGGCCCGATCTTCGCGAGCTTCGCTACGAGGCTCTGTCGCGGCGAACTTTCCCGGAGTTCATGCACCACAACGAGCCCGGACGCCTCTACTGGGGGCGACTCTACGAGGATTTCCCCGACTTCCAGGTCGCGCTGCTCGACGGCGAGGAGCTCGTCGCCGAGGCGCATGCGGTGCCCGTGGCGTGGGACGGAACGCCCGAGGATCTACCCTCGGGCTGGGACGAGGGATTCGTCCGGGGGATGACCTCCGAGCGCGAGCCCACGTGCCTGCAGGCGCTTGCGATCAGCGTGCTCCCGTCCCGTCAGGGACAGCGGCTTTCGTCGCGGATGATCGACGCGTTCCGTGACACCGCTCGGGCAGCTGGTCTCGGCTCGGTGATCGCACCGGTGCGGCCCACTCGAAAATCGGCTTATCCGCTGATCCCGATCGAGGCGTACATCGGCTGGCGCCGCGACGACGGCTCGCATTTCGACCCGTGGATCCGACTCCACGAGCGGGTCGGCGGCGAGATCGTCGCACCCGCGCCGGCGTCGATGGTCATGCGCGCCCCGGTGGCCGAGTGGGAGGAATGGACCGGGATGCGGTTTCCGGCCGACGGCGAGTACGTCTTTCCCGAGGCGCTGGCCACGCTCGTCGTCGAGAGCGGGATCGGCACCCACGTCGAGCCGAACGTCTGGATCCGGCACTCGGTCTAGGGCGCCCTCAGGCGGGAAGCGTAAAGCTGACGCGGGCGCCGCCGCCCGGGCGGTTCTCGGCCCAGATCGTGCCCCCGTGCGCCTCGACGAGCCCGCGCGCGATCGCGAGACCCAGCCCGGCGCCGCGGGCCGAGCGGGCCGGGTCGCCGCGCCAGAAGCGCTCGAACATCCGGCGGAGCGACTCGGCCGTCAACCCCTCGCCGGTGTCCTCGACGACGACCTTCACCCCGTGCGCCGCCGGCTCGACGAGGACGGCGACAGAGCCGTCCGACGGCGTGTGCCGGAGCGCATTCGCAAGCAGGTTCAGGAGCACGCGCTCGACCTTGTCCGGGGCACAGCGGGCTGTCAGCGACGGGTCGACGCGGGCTTCCAGGTTGACATGCCGCGCTCGAGCCTCGGCCTCGAGACCGCGCAGACAGCCGTCGACGAGCCCTGCGAGCTGGGCCTCGCGGAGCTCGAGCGTCAGTGCGCCGCTGTCGATCCGCACGAGCTCGAACAGATCCTCGACGAGGGTCGTCAGGGCTCGAACCTGATCGCGGAGGGCAGGGAGGTAGTCCTCGGGCTCGGCCAGCCCGTCCTCGATCGCCTCGAGCATCGCCTGCATGTTCGCGAGCGGGGTGCGCAGATCGTGGCTCGCCCAGGCGACGAGCTCGCGGCGGGCGTCGAACAGGCGCTCGATGTTGCCGGCCATCTCGTTGAAGGAGGTCGCGAGCGCGCGCAGCTCCGCCTGCCCCTGTTCCGGCGCGCGGGCGGTCAGGTCGCCACGCGCGAGCTCGGCAGAGGTATCGACGAGCCCGGTGAGGCCGCTCGCGATCGAACGGCCGACGACGAGCGCGGCGACGAGAGCGGCCGTGGCGGAGGCTGCGGCGACCGCGAGGATCGTCAGGTCGTGACCGGACTGGAACATGATCACGCCCGAGACGACGACGGCGCCGAGCGGGAGCAGGACGGCGAGCAGCGCAAGCCCGGCGAGCTGGAGGCGAACCGTCGGCAGCCTGCGCAGGCCGAGCGCGGCCAGGAGCCCGACCGCAAGCGTGCCGAGGGCGACCGCGAGCGCGAGCTCGGTCACGGGGCGAACCGGTAGCCGACGCCCCACACGGTCTGCAGGAAGCGCGGGTGGGAGGGGCGGTCCTCGATCTTCTCGCGCAGCCGGCGGACGTGGACGGTGACGGTGCCGGTGTCGAGCGCAGCCTCGTAGCCCCACACCCGGCTCATCAGCTGGTCGCGTGAGAAGACCTTGCGCGGGTTGCTGGCGAGGAACCAGAGCAGGTCGAACTCCTTCGCCGTCAGCTTCAGCTCCTCGCCCTGCTTGCGGACCTCGCGGGTTCCGGCGTCGAGCTCGAGCCCTTCGAAGGCGAGCCGCTCGTCGGTCACCACCGGAGGCGCGGCTCGCCGGAGGACGGTGCGGACGCGGGCCGCCAGCTCGCGCGGCGAGAAGGGCTTCGTCACGTAGTCGTCGGCGCCGAGCTCGAGCCCGACGATGCGGTCGGCCTCCTCGCCGCGGGCGGTGAGCAGGATCACGGGCAGCTCCGAGCGGGCGCGAATCCAGCGGCACAGCTCGAGCCCGTCGGTTCCGGGAAGCATCACGTCGAGCACGATCAGGTCCGGTTTCTGGCTCTCGAGCATGATCCGAGCCCGCTCGCCGTCGCTCGCCTCCAGCGTCGTGTAGCCCTCCCGCTGCAGGTAGCGGACGACGACCTCGCGGACGATCGGCTCGTCGTCGACCACCAGGACCGTCGTCATGGAGGTCATTGTGACCTCCGTTTCTTACGCGCGGCTGAAGTCAGCCAGGCAGGCGGACGAGGCCGGCATCCGTCTCGACGAGCCCGTCCCGGATGAGCGCCGCGACGGCCTCGGCGTCGAGCTCGCCCAGGCGGCGAGGTGCTTCGGCGACGAGCCGCAGCGCAGCCGCACGCCGCTGGCGGAAGGAACCCTCGAACCGCGACTGCTTCCGCAACGGCTGATAGCGGCGGCCGCGGGAGGGGCACGCGGCTGCGAGCGGGCAGGCTTCGCAGCGCGGGATTCGCGCGAGGCAGACCGTCGCCCCGAGGTCGAAGAGCGCCTGCAGCGAGTCCGGCCCGAAGGCGTGTCCGGTGCGCTCCTGGATCCGCGCGACATTCGTATCGACGGGGAGAACCGGGTCGCCGAACGCCTGGTTGCGGATCGCGGCGGCCGTGTACGGCCCGACCCCGGGCAGCTCCGTGAGCTCGCCCGGCCAGCCATGCGCCGCGATCGTCTGCGCGGCCCGGTGCAGCGCGAGCGCGCGGCGGTTGTAGCCGAGCCCCTGCCACGCGAGGATCACCTCCGCGGAGCTCGCCGCCGCGAGCGCGCCGGGCGTCGGCCAGCGCTCCATCCAGGCGCTCCAGCGCGGCACGACCCGCTCCACCTGCGTCTGCTGCAGCATCACCTCGGAGACGAGGATCGCGTACGGATCCTTCGTCCGCCGCCAAGGAAGGTCTCTCCCGTGCTCGCCGAACCACGCCAGGATCAGCTCGTCCACGAGCTCGAGCCTAACCTGCCGCTCAGACCTCGCCCTCGAAGGTGTCGCGCAGGTACGTCTCGCGCTCGTCCGGCCCCCGCGCCGAGCGGAGCAGGCGGCTCCACGCCTGCTGCTCGTGCCAGACGGCTCCGAGCTCCCAGACGCAGAAGGTCGGGCGATGGCTGCCCTCGAGCGGCCACGGCCGGAAGGCGGTCTCGCCCTCGCCGTTCTTCGCCCACACGGTCTCCCACAGCTCGTTGTCGTTCCGCCAGCTCGAGACGAGGAGGAAGTAGAAGCTCGCGCCGCAGCGATGCAGGATCACGAAGCCGAGGTCGTCCCCGAGGTCGATGGAGCCCTCCTGAACCGCCGCGCGCAGGCAAGCGCGCGCCAGCTCGTGGATCTCGTCCGGCACCGGCTCGTCCGCCGGGGCGATGTCGTACCACTTCAGCACAGCCTCCCCGAGCGCGATCGGCGCCGACGGCCGGATCAGCTTCGAGACGTGTAAGTAGGCCGCCGCCACGGCGCTCATCAGCGGCCACCTCTGCGCGCGAAGTCGGCAGTCCAGTTCGTCTCCCAGGTGTTGCCGCCGTCGTCGGAGAAGGCCTGCTCCCAGTGCGGCGTCGGAGTCCGCACGTCGGACCACGTGTAACGGACACGGATCGGCCGGCCGGCGAACGCGTCGTCGCACTCGAACATCCCGACGTCGCCGGAGAACGAGCCGATCACCGGCGGCTCGAGCAGCAGAGCGGGGCGGCTGCTGCTGGCCCAGTAGATCGACCATTGGCGCGTCGACGGATCGAAGAAGCGGAACGACATCCCGACGAAACCGCCGTCGTAGTCTGCGCGCAACTCGTCCTCGTTCCCGAGGCCTTCGAGAATCGGTCGGCAGACAAGCGTCGCCTCGAACTCGTCCCACTCGGTCGAGCCGGCGAGTCGCTCGCGCAGCCGATGTTGCCGGCTCGTCCACTCGCCATGCAGAAAGTCGAAGTCGGTCACGGTGCTCATGGTTCCTCCCAGCTCGTTGGCCTCGCGAGCATACGAGTCAAATAGGGCTATTTCAGCCCTCTATTCGTGCTTGAATCCGGCGATGGCCTCGCCCACCTCTCGCCTGCTCCAGTTGCTCGAGCTCCTCCAGAGAAAGCCGCTCACCACCGGCCGCGAGGTCGCCGAGCTGCTCGCGATCGACCCGCGCACGGTTCGGCGCTACGTCGGCGTGCTCCAGGAGCTCGGGATCCCGGTCGAGGGCCAGCGTGGCGTCGGCGGCGGCTACCGGGTTCGGCCGGGCTACCGGCTGCCGCCGCTGATGCTCGGCGACGACGAGGCCGTCGCCGTCGTGCTCGGGCTGCTCGCCACCCGCACGTCGGCGTCCTCCGGGCCGCCCACCGCGGTCGACGGGGCGCTGGCGAAGATCAACCGCGTTCTGCCGTCGACGCTTCGCAGCCAGGTCGAAGCGCTCGAGGAGACGCTTGCGTTCACGGCCACGACGGCCGGCACCCCCGTCGATCCTGCGGCGGTGCTCCAGCTCGCCCACGCGATCCGCCGCCGCCGGCGGCTCACCACCGCCTACCGCTCCTTCTCCGGGGAAGAATCGGAACGCGAGCTGAGCCCGCTCGGCCTCGTCGTCCACTCCGGGCGCTGGTACCTCGCCGCCTACGACCACCTTCGGGACGATCTGCGCACGTTCCGGGTCGACCGGATGTGGCGCACCGAGCTCGCCGACGGCGCGGCCGTTCCGCCGCCGGCGGGGTTCGACGCGGTCGCGCACGTGACCCGCTCGCTCGCCGCCGTGCCCTGGAGATGGGCGGTCGAGGTGGTGCTCGACTTACCGGTCGACGAGGCGGCGCGGCGGATTCCCGCGACGCTCGCCGAGCTCGTCGACGACCACGGCGGAACGCTCCTGCGCATGCGCGTCGACTCGCTCGACTGGATGGCGACGGTTCTCGCCGGGCTCGGCTGTGACTTCACGATCCGGCGTCCGGAGGAGCTGCGAGCGAGCGTGCGCGCGGTTGCGGAGCGGCTAGGAGCCCAGGTGTGAGCCGAGCGCAACGTCAGCGGCGGTGGCGCGGAGCGGCGGTAGATTGAGAAAGTGGCCACGCGCACCCGCTTCGCTCCCAGCCCCACCGGCTCGCTCCACCTCGGCGGCGCGCTCTCGGCCGCTGCGAACCGCCGACGCGGCGACTGGTTTCTGCTCCGGATCGACGACACCGACGCCGAGCGCGAGGTGCCCGGTGCCGTCGAGCGGATCGTCACCGATCTCGAGTGGCTCGGGATCGGCTGGGACGAGGGGCCGGTGCGGCAGAGCAGCCGCCTCGCGCGTCACCGGGAGGCGGCCGGGGCGGTCGGAACGGAGGACTCGGAAGGAGCACTCCGCTTCGGCAGGCTGACGCTTCTGCGCCCCGACGGCAGCCCGACCTACCACCTGGCGAGTGTCGTCGACGACGCGGACTTCGAGATCACGCACGTCGTCCGCGGCTCCGACCACCGGCCGAACAGCGAGCTGCAGCAGGAGCTCGCCCGGGCGCTCGGCTTCGACCCTCCGGAGTACGTCCACCACGGGCTCCTCCTCGGGGAGGACGGGCGAAAGCTCTCGAAGCGCGGCGACGACGTCACCTCCGTGGAGGATCTTCGGGACGCGGGGATCCCGGCGGAGGCGGCGCGCGCCTACCTCGACGAGCTCGGAGAGCCGGCGCACGACGTCCACTTCGACCTGCCGCGGCTGCGGCGGCTCGCGATCGACGCGATCGCCGCCCTGTCCGACGAGGAGCTTGCGGGCCGCGTGGGCGCGCCGGTCGAGCTGGCGCGGGCTCTCCGCGGCGCCCGCGACCTGAACGAGGCTCGAGCCATGGCGCTCGCGATCCTCGAGCCGCAGCCCGTGACGCTTCCGGCCGAGGCGGGGCCGACGCTCGAGCGCTTCCTCGAGCTGCGTGCGAACGGGCTCGACGGGAAGGAGATCGTGCGCGAGCTGAAGGCGGTCGGCGGCGACCTGAAGGCGCTCCGGCTCGCGCTCACGGGGGCCGAGCGAGGTCCTGAGCTCTGGGCCGTGATCGCGGCGCTCCCGCAGGACGAGGCGCTGCGGCGGGTCGATGCGGCTCTCTAGCACGCTCGCGCGCGGGCTCGTCGACCTGCCCGAGCCGCCCGGGCCGATCGGCATGTACGTCTGCGGCCCGACCGTCTACGCGCGGGCGCACATCGGCAACGCGCGGCCGTACGTCGTCGGCTCGTGGTATGCGCGCTGGCTCCGGCTGCGCGGCTACGAGGTGACCCTCGTCCACAACATCACGGACGTGAACGACAAGATCTACGAGGCCGCGCCGGGGGAGAGCGCCGAGCGCGCCCGCCAGGCGACCGATTGGTACCTCGAGGACGTGGGCCGCTTCGCGCTCGACGAGGTCGACCACTTCCCGAAGGCGACCGAGACGATCCCCGAGATCGTCCGCTTCATCTCCGATCTGATCGAGCGCGACCTCGCGTACGAGGTCGACGGAGACGTCTACTTCCGCGTCTCCAGGCAGGCCGAGTACGGCCGGCTCTCGGGTCAGAAGCCGGATCAGGTGGAGGAGCAGGAACCGAACGCGCGCAAGGAGGATCCGCGCGACTTCGCGCTCTGGAAGGCCAACAAGCCGGACGAGGACACGTGGTGGGACTCGCCCTGGGGCCGCGGCCGTCCGGGCTGGCACATCGAGTGCTCGGCGATGGCCGAGAAGCTGCTAGGGCCGTCGTTCGAGATCCACGGCGGCGGGCTCGACCTCGTCTTCCCGCACCACGAGAACGAGCTCGCCCAGTCGAGCGCCCTCGGCCACGAGTTCGCCCGGATCTGGATGCACAACGGGATGCTCCGCTTCACCGGCGAGAAGATGTCCAAGTCGGTCGGCAACGTCGAGACGATGCAGGAGGTAGTGGAGCGCTGGGGGCGGGAGACGACGCTGCTCTTCTTCCTGACCGCCCACTGGCGCAGCCCGATCGACTTCTCCGACGAGCGGATGCTGTCCGCTCGCTCCCGCGCCGAGGGGCTGCGCGAGGTGTTTCGCAATCCTTCCGAGGCCGCGCCGGCCGGAGCCTGGAAGCGGTTCGAACGGATCCTCGACGACGACTTCAACACGCCCGAGGCGCTGGCGGTTCTCCACGAGTGGCGCGACCACGAGCTCCTTCGCCGGGCGCTGGACGCCTTCGGGCTCGCGTCGCTCGCCGACCGCGAGCAGGCGCCGGTAGACGTCGAGCAGCTCGCGCGCCGCCGGCACGAGGCACGCGCGGCTCGCGACTTCGCGGAGTCCGATCGGCTGCGGGCGGAGATCGAGGCCGCGGGCTGGGAGGTTCGGGACGAGGCCGACGCCTACCGGCTCGTGCCCAAGGCGTGACCCGCGAGCAGGTCTACGGCCGCCGGCCGGTGCGCGAGGCGCTGCGCGGGCCGCGGGAGGTGCTCGAGCTCTGGGCGACCGAGCGCGCCGCAGCAACCGAGCCCTGGCTCTGCGAGGGGCCGCGCCTCCAGGTGAAGCCCGAGCGCGAGCTGAGCGACGCGGCCGGCACGCGCGACCACCAGGGAGTGCTCGCCTGGTGCGAGCCCTACCGCTACGCCGATGCGCACGAGCTCGCCGGGGCGGAGAGCCCTCTGCTCGCCTGCCTCGACCAGGTCACCGATCCGCGCAACTTCGGCGCGGTCTGCCGGAGCGCCGAGGGCGCCGGGGCGAGCGGGGTGGTCGTTCCCGCCCACGGCTCGGCGGGGGTCACCGCGGCCGTCTGCCGCTCGTCGGCCGGCGCGGTCGAGCACCTGCCCGTCGCGGTCGTCCCGAACCTCGCGCGCTTCCTGAACGAGATCAAGCGCGGCGACCTCTGGATCTACGCCGCCGCCGCGGACGCCAAAGAGGACATGTGGCAGGCGGACCTGTCCGGGGGGCTGGCCCTCGTCTTCGGCGCCGAGGGCAAGGGCGTGCGCCCGCTCGTCCGCCGGGCTTGCGACGGCGCGATCTCGATCCCCCTCGCCGGGAAGGTCGAGTCGCTGAACGTGAGCGTCGCCGCCTCGCTCCTGCTCTACGAGGCGCGTCGCCGACGCGATGGCTGAGCCGACGCTCTACCTCTTCGACGGCTACAACCTGCTCCACGCGGGCGGCTTCGCCGACCGGCGCGAGCTGACGGACGCGCTCGCAAGCTACGTCGCCCTCCGCGGCGCGCGCGGCGTCCTCGTCTGGGACGGCGTCGGGCGCGACGAGGAGGTGGGGCCGCTCGCGGTGCGCTTCGCTGCGCATGCCGACACGCTGCTCGAGCGGCTCGCTGCCGACCACCGCGGCGGGGAGCGGGTCTGCCTCGTTTCCTCCGACTTCGCGGTGCGCGGCACCTCGGGGCAGGAAGTGCAGAAGCAGAGCTCCCGGGCCTTCCTCGGCGCGCTCGAGCCGCTCCTGCGCAGCGAGGCGGCCGGCTCGAAGCTGGGCGACGCGCTCGACGCCGAGACGCGGGCCAGGCTCGAGCGGCTTCGCCGCGGGCAGTCGTAGTTACGGCGGGCGTAGCCGCGAGCGCCGGTGCGCGAATGCACCGACGGCGACGACGACGAGGAGCATGACGATGTTGTGCGTGTATTTCTGCGCCGCTGTCGTCTCGCCGACCAGGGGGTAGTAGAGGAACGCAAGCGCGCCACGGCTCAGCAGCGCGCCGGTCGCGACGAGCCGCGGTGTGGGCGAGTGTCCAGCCAGGCCCGCCGGCGTACCGGAACAGCAACCAGAGGGCGCCGGCGAGAACGGCAAGCGCTATCCAGAAGCCGAGCCAGGTTTCGGGCACGGCGGTACCCGCGGTCGTGAGGCAGAAGCTCGCTGCGAGGACTGTGCGCACTCGCGGCGCCTGCCGGGTGGTCCGTGCCGGGAGCCGCAGCAGGAGCGCCGCTGCGACCAGTGCCGCGACGAGCCCGATTGTCACCGTGAGCTCGAGCAGGGTCGCGTAGCCCTCCCTGAAGCGCGTCGTCGAGGATCAGCCCAACGGCCGTGAGCCAGGCGCCCACGGCGACGACGACTCCCAGGCGTCCGAGCCAGGGGCGATAGGCGATCTCGGGACGCAGCGCCTCCGCGATTGCGACCGGGGCGCAGAAGCTGAAGAGGACGTGGCCGGCAACGAAGCTCTGGGCCGGGAAGGCCGCGATGCCGAGCGGGGAGACGTAGGTCGCCCGCACCGTCTCCTCCCAGTTGCTCACGTCCGCGTAGCTGTCGGCGAAGAGGGATTGATCGACCGCGCCCGCCTCGAGCAGGCCGAACGCGGCGGCCAGCACCACCATCGCGGGCCAGCCACGTCCAGTGCGGCGCGCGAGCTCGCGGATGAGCAGGGCGGGACAGCCGTAGAGCGCGGCGAAGAAGACGACGGCGAACGCGATCGCTCCCGGCCTCCCGGTCGTGTCGTCGTACGCGGCGAGCAGCTCGGCACCGATGCCGCTGAGGACGAGGAGCGCGAGGAGCGGGAGCGCTCGGCCCGATGCGACCTGCACGCGTGAGCCGCGGGCGGTCCGGGCGCGCCGTCTGCGACGAACACGCGGCGCCGGCACGACGAGCGCGAGCAGGCTCGCGGCGGCGAGCACGATCGCTCCGATCGGGATCGGCGGACGCTCGACGCGACCGAGCCAGTAGACGAGCAGGGCGAGGCTCGCGAGTGCGAGCGCGGTAGCGACGACGCGGCGACGCCCGGCAGCCACGATCTCAGGCTAGGGGCATCAGAGGCGAACATATGTTCCTAACACACGCGGTCCACTGCAAGGGGGTTGTAACTTGCGCGGGACGATGCTATGTTCTGCCTCAACTTCAGGGTGAGGGTTGGGCGTTCGACCTTGAGAACGCACCGGCACTTTCCCGCTGAAAGAGGAGAAACCTGGATGTCGGCTCGCACCGCCACCGCAGCCCAATCGGCACAGAAGGCTCAACGAGAGCTTGAGGATCTGCAGCTCGTGATGAAGGCGCGGAACGGGAGCCAGGCCGCGCTCGACACGCTCCTTCGCCGCTACACGGGCTTCGTGCGGTTGAAGGCGAGCTCCTACTTCCTGGCCGGGGGCGAGTCGGACGACCTGATCCAGGAGGGGCTGATCGGCCTCTACAAGGCGGTCCGGGACTTCAAGCCGGACATGGAGACCTCGTTCCGCAGCTTCGCCGAGCTCTGCGTGACGCGGCAGATCATCACCGCGATCAAGACGGCGACGCGCTACAAGCACCAGCCGCTGAACCAGTACATCTCCTTCAGTCACACGCCCGCGGGACAGGACTCGGAGGGCGAGTGCACCCTCGGCGACGCGCTCCCGGGCCCGTCCACGAACGACCCGTCGGTCTGCGTCGTCTCGACGCAGGAGCTGCAAAGCCTCGTCTTCGCGCTCGGCACCGGGCTCTCGAGCCTCGAGGCGGATGCCCTGCGCTGCTACCTCGAAGGGCTTTCCTACGAGGAGATGGGCGAGGAGCTCGGGTGCGACTGCAAGACGATCGACAACGCGCTCCAGCGGGTCAAGCGGAAGATCGTCGCGCACCAGAAGACGCGCGAAGTCCTGAACTAGGCGCGAGTAGATTTCCGGTGTCGCCGGAGTAGCTCAGCTGGTAGAGCAACGCTCTTGTAAAGCGTGGGTCGTGGGTTCGAGTCCCGCCTCCGGCTTCTTCCGCTTCCCGCTACGGGAGCGCTAGCGCATATAGGCGAGCACGGCGAGGACGCGCCGGTGATCCTCGGCGGTCGCCGGCAGGCCGAGCTTCGTGAAGATGCTCGTCACGTGCTTCTCGACGGCGCGGAGGGTCACGAACATCCGCTCGGCGATCGCCTGGTTCGAGCGGCCCTCGGCCATCAGCTCGAGCACCTCGCGCTCACGCGGGGTCAGCTCGGCGACGGGATCGTGCCGGCGCTTGCGGCCGACGAGCTGGTTGACGACCGTGGGATCGAGCGCCGAGCCGCCGTCGGCGACCCGCCGCACAGCCGCCACGAACTCGTCCACGTCGGACACCCGATCCTTGAGCAGGTACCCGACGCCCTCGGCGCTCTCCGAGAGGAGCTCGAGCGCGTACCCCGGCTCGACGTACCCCGAGAGCACGAGGACGCCGACGCCCGGATGGCGCTCGCGGATCTCGTGAGCCGCCCGCAGACCCTCGTCCGTGTGGGTCGGCGGCATCCGGATGTCCACGATCGCGACGTCCGGGCGGTGCATCGCGACGTGGCGCAGCAGGTCGTCTCCGGTGCCCGACTGCGCCACGACCTCGAGGCCCGCGTCGGTGAGCAGGCGCGCGATTCCCTCGCGGAGGAGGACGGAGTCGTCGGCGAGGACGACCCTGAGCGCCGCCGAGCTGGGGCGGGCTCGGAGCGGCGGGAAGGTGTGAGCGCGCTCGTCGTCGAGCTGGAAGATCCGCTCGGGCTCCGGCAGGTCGGGCAGCTGGTAGAGCCCGAGGTCGCGCAGCTCGTACCCGTTCAGGCCGGCGCGTGTCGCCTCCGAGACGAGCACCTGACCGCCGTGGCCGGCCACGCAGATCCTGCTCGCGCGATGGACGTCGACCCCCACGTAGCCGTCGTCGGCGAGAGTCGGCGTGCCCGTGTGCAGGCCGATCCGGACGCGCACCGTGGTGCCTCCCGGCCAAGGATGCCCGCCGAGCGCCCGCTGCGCCGCGAGCGCCGCGGCGGCCGCCTCGCCGGCCTCGTCGAAGACGGCGAAGACCTCGTCCCCGCGGCTGTCCACCTCGTGGCCGGCCGGGCGGAGCGCCTCGCGTAGCAGCCGCCGGACGTCGGTGAGGGCACCGGCCCAGGCAGGCCCCAGGTCGTGTGCGTGCCTCGTCGAGCCTTCGACGTCGGCGAAGAGGAGCGTGATCGTGCCGCGCGGGAGCTCGCTCATGCCGTGAGTCTAGGAGCAGGCGACTCAGGTCGAGTCGGTCAGCGGCAGCTCCGCACGGATGCGCGTTCCGCCCTTCGGCGGGCTCTCGACCTCGAGCCTCCCGTCGAGTGCCTCCACCCGATCCGCGAGGCCGCGCAGGCCGCTCCCGGCCGCCGCGTCGGCGCCCCCGATCCCGTCGTCGGCCACCTCGACCACGGCCCGGCCGTTGTCGCGACTGACGCGCACGTGCGCCACCGATGCCTGCGCGTACTTCGCGACGTTCGTGAGCGCCTCCGCCACGACGTAGTAGGCGGCCGCCTCGACGGCTCCCGGCAGCCGCTCCGCCGGCACCGAGACCTCGACCGGAACCGGGGAGCGCCCGGCGAGCGTCGTGACCGCCGCGCCCAGACCTCGATCGGTCAGGACCGCCGGATGGATCCCGCGCGCGAGCTCCCGCAGGTCCTCGATCGCGAGCGACAGCTCCTCGCGTGCGGCGCCGAGGATCGTCTCGGTTCCGCCCGGATCGTCGGCGAGCCGATCCTGCGCGAGCCGGAGCGAGAGGGAGAGTGCGACGAGCCGCTGCTGCGCGCCGTCGTGGAGGTTGCGCTCGAGCATGCGGCGGGCGTCGTCGGCCGCCTGGACGATGCGCGAGCGCGAGGCGCGTACCTCCTCCTCCTGCCGCTTGCGCTCAGTGATGTCCACGAACATCGCCATGTGGCTGATCACGTCGCCCGCCGCGTCGCGGATCGGGGCCGCCGAGATCTCGACGTCGATCGCGGCGGCGTCCTTGCGGATCCGCCTGCTCTCGACGCCCATGTAGACCTCCCCGGCTCGCACGCGGCGGAAGAGGTCGGCGAGCTCGGCTTCGCGTCCCGGCGGCTGATGCCTGGCCGGACCGCCGAGCACCTCGTCGGCGCTCCAGCCGAAGATCCGTTCCGCGGCGGGGTTCCAGCGGGTGATCGTGTCGTCGAGCGCGTACTCGACGATCGCGACAGGTGAGGCCTCGATCGCCGCGCGCAGCCGCTCCTCGCTCGAGCGCAGCGCGGCCGCGCGGCGTTCCCGGTCGGTCACGTCGGCGCCGACGACGAGGGCGAGCGAGCGACCCTCCGCGTCCACGATCGGCGTCGCCGTCCAGGCGATCGCGCGTTCCTCTTCGGCCCGCGTGCGCCAGTGCGAGATCCGCTCGGCGGGCGCGACGCCGTTGAAGGCCGAGGCGATCCCGAGCCGCGCGAAGTAGCTCTCCCCGCTCCGGAAGAGGCTGATGAAGCTGCGGCCGAGCATCTCCTCCTCCGTCCAGCCGAGCACGCGCTCGAAGCCCCGGTTGACGGTGTTGCCCACGATCGTTCCCTGGTCGTCGACCACGACGAGCAGGCTCGGCGTCGCGTTGGCGAGCGTCCGGAGGAAGTCGCGCTCTCGGGCCAGCTCGAGCTCGCGCCGCTTGCGCTCGGTCACGTCGAGCCCGCCGCAGATCACGTTCACGACCTCGCCGTGCTCGTTGCGGAGCGGGGCGTTCGACCAGGCGATCACGAGCTCCTCGCCGCGGCGGTTGACGAACGCGTTCTCGTACTCGCCGGGGAGTTGCTCCACGTTCTCGAGGAAGCGGTTCCGAACCATGTCCCGCTCCTCGGCCGAGATGAAGACGTCCCAGAAGTAGCGCTGCCGGATCTCCGCGACGTCGTCGAAGCCGCTCGCCCGCTCGCAGGCCGCGTTGAAGTCGACGATCCTGCCCTCGGGATCGAGGGACATCAGCAGGGACGGGGCCGTGTTGACGATCGTCTCGAGGTAGTCGAACTGGGCGCGGAGCTCTGCCTGGAGCTGCTCGTGCGCGAGCCAGAGCCCGGCCGCGGCGGCGACGGAGTCGACCAGCTCGGGCTCGTCGGCGAGCGAGGGATCGTGGAGCAGGGCCCCGACCCGCTTGCCGTTGTGCTCGACGTAGCGGGCCGTACGCGGCCCGCCCTCGTCGATGAACGGGTTGCCGTCGTGCCAGACGAACTGCTCGCGCTGGGGCAGCCAGTAGACGATGTCGAGCGAGGGGTCGTGGAGTGCTCGGGCGAGCGCGTCCTTCAGGGTGGCGCCGCGCTCGGCGAGGTCGAGCAGGAGCTCGCCGGCGGCGGAGCGCGCAAGTCGGGCCCGGAGCACGCCCGCCAGGAAGGCGAGCGGGACCGTGGCGAAGGCGGCGATGAAGACGAACTCGAGCGGCGCCGCGGCCCGCTCGGAGAACATGCCGACGGCGAGCTCGGCGACGATCACGAGCATCGCGAGCGCGCCGCTCAGGATCACGGGGCCGAGCACGCGTCGCAGAGCGGGCGTCGCGTCGCGGAACCGCCGGCCGACGGTGACGAGGATCGCCCCGACGAGCAGGAACGCGAGCGCCGTCAAGATGGCTGCGCCGATCGACCTGGCGGTCGTGTTGTCCGTCACGGCGAGTGTGCTGGCGCAGGTCGTGCAGTCGCTCACCGGCTGTTCGTCCACCATCAGGAGCGCGACCGCGCCGAGCACCACGAGCGCGTAGGTGCAGGCGACGAGGGTGAGGTCGCGGCGGCTGTCCAACCGTCCCCAGGGGAACGCGAGCAGCAGGTGGACGAAGGCGCCGAACACGATCGTGTTCAGGGCGATCCCGATCGTGAAGACCCAGTCGTTGTTCGATTCCGCGAGCGCGCCGAGGAACCAGAGGTAGCCGACGGCGAGGAGGAGCACGCCGGTGCGGTTCTCGGGGCGCCGCCAGAGCGCGACGAGCCCGCTGCCGACGAAGGTGAGGCCCGCCGTGAGCGCGAACGCGAGCGTCGCGGCGGGATTGTCCTCGTGGTTGCTCGTCAGGACGAGCCAGCTGGCGACGGACGCGAGCACGAGAGCGCCGCCCGCTGCAGAGAGGAGGCGGGAGCTCATCCGCCTCGAGCTCATCCGCCCCGGCTCGATCAGGCCGGCCCGATCAGCGCGAGCAGGGCGGGACCGGAGAGCTCGTCCTTCGGAATGAAGCCGCGCGCGCCGCTCTCGGCGATCAGCGTCCCGTAGTCCGAGGCGTCGCGGCTCGAGACGAGGACGACGAGCGGGGGCGAGCCGTTGCGCTCGAGGCGAGAGCTGACGGCGAAGCCGTCCATGTCGGGAAGCTGCACGTCCAGGAGCAGCACATCCGGCGTGAGCTCGCCGACCTGGACGAGCGCGGACGCACCGTCCGGTGCCTCGCCGACGACGTCGAAGCCGTCCGCCTCGAGAATCGCGCGCGCGGAGGCGCGGAAGCTCGGGTGGTCGTCGACGATCAGGACGGTTGTCACACCGTCATCCTGGCAGACGCCGCGCAGCGCAGCGGTACGGATTCCCGCACTCTTGGCACACGGGCTCAGCGGAGATCAGTGGGTCTTCGTGGGGCGCTTGCGCGTGGCCGGCTTCGGCTTCGCCGACTTCGCCACCGGCAGCTCGACGACGAACTTCGAGCCTTCACCGGGCGTCGACTCGACCCAGATCGAGCCGTCCATCCGGCGGACGAGCTCGCGACAGATGTAGAGCCCGAGTCCGGTGCCGCCGATCCCGCGGGTCATGTCCGGGTCGAGGCGATAGAACTTCTCGAAGATCCGGCGGTGCTCCGAGGCCGGGATCCCGAGCCCGTGGTCGGCGACGACGAACCTGATCTGGGAGTCCGCCTGGCCGATCCGGAGCACGATCTCCCCGCCGTCCGGCGAGTACTTGATCGCGTTGTCGACGAGGTTGACGAGCACCTGCTGGAGCTGACCGCGGTCGGCCGCGACGGGCGCAAGGCGCTTCGGCGCGTCGAGCTCGAGCTCGATCGTCGCCGGCATGTGCGTCCGGGCAGTGTCGAGGACCGTGGCCGCGAGCTCGAGCGCGTCGCAATGCTCGATCGAGACCGGCAGCCGTCCGGAGTCGAGATGGCTCGCGAGCAGCAGGTCGTTCACGATCGAGGCGAGCCGGTCGGACTCGGTCGCGATCACGCCGAGCAGCTCGTCGCGAATCGAATCGTCGAGGTCGAGATCGGGCCGCCGGATCGTCTGGGCCGAGCCGTAGATCGCGGCGAGCGGCGTCCGGAGCTCGTGAGAGACGGTCGCCACGAACTCCGCCTTCAGCTCCTCGAGCGCCCGCTCCTCGGTCAGGTCGCGGAACGCGTAGACCGTCCCCTCGTCGAAGCCGACGCCGGAGACGGAGAGCCAGAGCTCGCGGCCCCCGAGCTCGAACGGGAGCGTCTCGGCCCGCCCGACCGAGCCCGGCCCGCCGGCGACCGGGATCCGCTCCGCGATCTCGTCCCATCCCCGGACGACCTCCTGCATCGGCCGGCCGACGACGCGTGCCTCGGCGAGGCCGGTGATCGTCGAGGCGGCCGCGTTCCAGAGCCGGATCATCCCCTCCCGGTCGACGAGCACGACCCCGTCGCCGACCGCCCCGAGCACGCGCGCCGCGCGCCCCTGGCGCTCGGCCTCCTCGTAGAGTCGGGCGTTGTCGATCGCCGCCGCCGCGTGTCGCGCCAGCTCGCCTGTCATCGCGAGATCGGACTCGTCGTACGTCCGGCCGGAATCGAGCGAGGTGACGATCGTGATCGCTCCGAAGGCCTGGCCGCGCGCGACGAGCGGCACCGAGATGTAGGAGCGCAGCTCGAGCGAGCGGAGGATCTCGAGCTGGGCCTCGTCTCCGGCGAGCGCCTCGAGTAGGTCGTCTGTCAGCTCCGGGACGAGGATCGGATCCCCTTCGTCGGCGAGCGTCCGAGCCTCGAGCTCCTTGGCGAGGACGACCTTCAGCGGGTCGGCGTGGGCGAGCGCGAGCCGCTCGAGCCCGCCTACCCCCAACACGTCGACCGTGCAGAGATCCGCGATCCGCGGCACCGCCAGCCGCGCCGCGTCCTGGAGCGTGCGCTCGTAGTCGAGCGAGCTGCCGAGCACCCAGCCGGCCTCCGCGAGAAAGCGCTGCCGGTCCTCGGCTGTGCGGCGGTCGTCGACGTCGGTGTTCGTGCCGAACCAGCGGACGATCGTGCCTTCGTGGTCGCGCATCGGCAGCGCGCGAGCAAGATGCCACCGCCAGGCCCCGTCACTCGCGCGCGCGATTCGGAACTCTGCTTCGTACGGAGCTCCCGTCGCGAGGCTGGCCGACCAGCGTGCGAACATCACCGCGAGGTCGTCGGGGTGAAGCACGTCGTCCCAGCCGGATGCGAGCAGCTCCTCCAAAGAGCGGCCGAAGTACTCGATCACTCGCTCGTTGACGTAGTCGAGATTGCCGTTCGGAAGGGCGGTCCAGACCTGCTGCGGAATCGAGTTCCCGAGGAAGCGGTAGCGCGCCTCGCTCTCCTGCTCGAGCGCGGCGAGCTCCTGCAGCCGCAGCAGCTCCGCCTGGCGGCGGAGCTCGACCGTCATCTGCCAGAGCTCGACGAAGACGGCGACCTTCGTGCGCAGGACGTCCGGATCGAACGGCTTCAGCAGGTAGTCGACCGCACCCGACTCGTAGCCCTTGAAGACGTTCTCCGGGTCTTTGGAGATCGCGGTCAGGAAGATGATCGGGATGTGTCGGTTCCGCTCGCGCTGCTTGATCAGCGCCGCGGTCTGGAAGCCGTCGAGACCCGGCATCTGCACGTCCAGCAGGATCAGCGCGAACTCGTCGCCGAGCAGGTGACGGAGTGCCTCTTCGCCCGAGCCCGCCCACACGAGCTCCTGGCCGAGCGGCTCGAGGATCGCCTCGAGCGCGAGCAGGTTCTCGGGCGTGTCGTCGACGCAGAGGATCCGCGCCCTGTGCGTGGCGCCGGGGCTCGCCACGAGGCTTCTCTCGGAGGTCGCGCTCAGCTCGGTACCCGCCTGACGCAGAGGTCATGGAGGAAGCCGGGGATCTGCTCGACCGGCAGGACCGCGTCTGCCGCGGGAACGGCCGCGAGTGCGGCCTCGGGCATCGTGCGCCTGGCCGCGGTCGCCGGCTCCTGGACGAGGGCGACTCCACCGGCGGCCTTGATCGCCGCGAGCCCCCGCGCGCCGTCCGCGTTCGCCCCGGTGAGGACGATCCCGATCGCCCGCTCGGCGTAGGACTCCGCGACCGACTCGAAGAGGACGTCGATCGACGGCCGGGCGAACTGCACCCGGGGGTCGGTCGAGAGCGAGAAGCGGCCGTTGTGCACCAGCAAGTGATAATCGGCAGGCGCGAGGTAGACATGAGCGCGTTCGATCGACTCCTTGTCGTCCGGCTCGCGCACCGGCCGCGCGACGTGCCGCTGGAGCAGCTGCTCGAGCGTGCCGGGCGGCGAGGAGGCGTCACGGTGCTGGACGAGCACGATCGGCGGGTCGAGCTCGGGCTCGACCCCGTCGAGCAGCGCGCTCATCGCGTTGAGGCCTCCCCAGGATGCACCGACGGCGATCATCTCGTAGCGGAGCGTGGGCTCGCGCATCTATCGGACCTTGCGGTACAGCCGCTCGTCCTCGGCGAGCGCCTCGAAACGCGTCCTCGTGCGGTGACTGCCTGAGCGTCTCCTTCTGGCCGAGCGCGAGGATCCCGAAGGAGGCCAGGCTCTCGTAGAAGAGCCGGTGGACGTGGTCCTGCAGGGGGCGGTCGAAGTAGATCATCACGTTCCGGCAGGTGATCACGTTGAACTCGTTGAAGGCCGCGTCCGAGGCGAGGTTGTGCTGGGCGAAGACCACGCTGTCCGCGAGCGAGCGGGAGAACTGGGCCGCGTCGTAGCGCGCGACGTAGTAGGACGAGAACTCGCGCGTCCCGCCGGCCCGGATGTAGTTACTGGTGTACTCCTGCATCTTGTCGAGCGGGAAGACGCCGAGCCGGGCCAGGTCGATCACGGCCTCGTTGATGTCGGTCGCGTAGATGCGCGTGCGCTCCGAGAGGCCCTCCTCCACCAGCAGGATCGCGAGCGAGTAGACCTCCTCCCCCGTCGAGCAGCCGGCGACCCAGAGCCGCGAGAAGGGGTAGGTGCGCAGGAGCGGCACGACCTGCTGCCGGAACGCGAGGAAGAAGGTGGGGTCGCGGAACATCGCGGTGACGTTGATCGAGAGGTCGAGCAGCAGCCGCTCCATCACGAGAGGGTCGTGGAGGACGAGGCTCTGGAGCGCCGAGAGCGTCTCGACGCCCTCGCCCTCCATCCGCCTCCGCAGCCGCCGCCGCAGCGAGGCCGGGGCGTATTCGCGGAAGTCGAACCCGTACCGGCGGTGGACGCCTTCGAGGAGGAGGTCGAGCTCGAGCTGCTCGAGCTCGAGCTCCGCCTCTCTGCCTACTGGTAGAGCCACACGCGGAGCAGCGAGAGCAGCTGCTCGGTGTCGACGGGCTTCGTGATGTAGTCGGACGCGCCGGAGGCGATCGAGCGCTCCCGGTCGCCCTTCATCGCCTTCGCGGTCAGCGCGATGACCGGCAGCTTCTCGAACTGGGGCAGCTTCCGGATCGCCTGCGTCGTCTCGTAGCCGTCGAGCTCCGGCATCATCACGTCCATCAGGACGAGGTCGACGTCGGGATTCGCGGCCAGGCACTCGATCCCGTCGCGGCCGTTCTCGGCGAAGATCGCCTCCATCCCGTTCGCCTCGAGCATGCTCGTGAGCGCGAAGACGTTGCGGACGTCGTCGTCCACGATCAGCACCTTCTTGCCGACGAACGTCGCGTCCGTGTTGTGGAGCTGCTCGAGCATCCGGCGCTTCTCCTGGGGCAGCTTCGACTCGACGCGGTGGAGGAAGAGGGCGGTCTCGTCGAGCAGCCGCTCGGGCGAGCGGGCGTCCTTGACCACGATCGTCTCCGCATAGCGCTTCAGCTTCGTCTCCTCGCGGCGCGTCAGCTCCTTCCCGGTGTAGACGATCACGGGCAGCTGCCGGAAGCGCTCGTCGCCCTTCACCTTCTCGAGCAGGTCGAAGCCCGTCATCTTCGGCAGCTTGAGGTCGAGCACCATGCAGTCGAAGAGAGCGGGGCCGTCGAGCGCCGCGAGCGCCTCCTCGCTCGAGCCGACCGCAACGACGTCCACGTCGCCGTCGCTCCCGACGAGCTCGACGATCGACTGCCTCTGCGCCTCGTCGTCGTCGACCACGAGCAGCCGCCGCACGTCGCGCGCGATGAACGTCTCGATTCCGCCGAAGACGCGCTCGAGCTCCTCGAGCGAAGCGGGCTTCTGCACGAACGCGGCCGCCCCGGCGAGGAGCGCGGGCTGGCCCTCGTCCGCGCTCGAGACGATGTGCACCGGGATGTGCCGCGTCGCCGGATGGCGCTTGAGGCGGTCGAGCACCGTCCAGCCGTCGACGCCCGGGAGCTGCATGTCGAGCACGATCGCGTCCGGACGGAACTCTCGCGCGAGCGCGAGGCCGGTGTCGCCGCGCAGCGCGACGAGGCCCTTGAAGCCGCGCTCTCTCGCGATCTCGAGTTCGGTGCGGGCGAAGGAGGGGTCGTCCTCGACGATCAGGACGACGCGATCCGCCTCCTCGATCGAGTCGCGGTCGTCCTCGACCTCGGAGGGCTCGAGCAGCCGCGCCGCGAGCTCCAGGTCGGGCTCACCGCCGTTCGTAGTCGCGGCGTCGATCCGCGCGGTGCCCATTCCCGCGTCCAGCTCGCGCAGGAGCTCGGCGCCGGTGGGGACCGCCGGGTGGGCGACGAAGCGGGCGGGGAGGTAGAGGGTGAAGGTGCTGCCCTCGCCGTAGGTCGACTCGACTCGGATCTCACCGCCCAGCAGCCGGGCGATCTCCCGGCTGATCGAGAGGCCGAGCCCGGTGCCGCCGAAGCGCCGGCTCGTCGTCCCGTCCGCCTGCTGGAAGGCCTCGAAGATCAGCCGCAGCTTGTCGGCCGGGATCCCGATCCCCGTGTCCGAGACTGCGAACGCGATCACCTGGTCGGCCCGCGAGAGCACCTCGCCGGCGAAGCGCAGGCCGGGATCCGCGAGACCCGCCCGCAGCGTGACCGAGCCTCGCTCCGTGAACTTGAAGGAGTTCGAGAGCAGGTTTCGCAGCACCTGCTGGAGCCGTTGCGGATCCGTCTCGAGCGTCGCCGCCGCGTCCGGGTCGACGTGGAGCTCGAGGGCGAGCCCCTTCTCCTCGGCAATCGCGCCGAACGCCCGCTCGAGCGCGTCCAGCTCGGCCGCGATCGAGACCTGCTCCACGTTGACGTCCATCCGCCCGGCCTCGACCTTGGAGAGGTCGAGGATGTCGTTGATCAGGCCGAGCAGGTCCGAGCCCGCCTGGTGGATCGTCTTCGAGAACTCGATCTGCTTCTCGGTCAGGTTCCCGTCCGGGTTGTCCGCGAGCAGCTTCGCGAGGATCAGCAGCGAGTTGAGCGGCGTGCGCAGCTCGTGCGACATGTTCGCGAGGAACTCGGACTTGTACCTCGACGAGAGCGCGAGCTGCTCGGCCTTCTCCTCGAGCGCGGCGCGGGCGAGCTCGATCTCCTCGTTCTTGACCTCGATCCGGCGGTTCTGCTCCTCGAGCTGCTGCGAGCGCTCCTCCAGCTCCTCGTTCGTCTGCTGCAGCTCCTCCTGCTGGGTCTGGAGGAGCTCCTCGGAGGCGCGGAGGGTCTGCGCCTGCGCCTCGAGCTCGCTGTTCGAGCGCTTCAGCTCGTCCTGCTGGGCCTGGAGCTCTTCGGACTGGCTCTGGAGCTCCTGCGTCAGGGTCTGGGACTGCCCGAGCAGCTCCTCGGTCCGCGAGTTCGCCCGGATCGTGTTCAGCACGACGCCGATCGACTCCGAGAGCTGGTCGAGGAACGTCTGCTGGACCTCGCTGAACGGCGCGAAGGAGGCGAGCTCGAGCACCGCCAGCACGCGCTCCTCGAAGAGCACGGGGATCACGACGATGCTGGCCGGGGCTGCCTCGCCGAGCCCCGAGGCGATCTTGATGTAGTCCTCCGGGGCCTGCGTGATCACGATCGACTTCCGCTCGAGCGCCGCCTGGCCGACGATCGCCTCGCCGAGCTTGAAGCGGTTCGAGATCGACTTGCGCTCCTTGTAGCCGTAGGTCGCGAGCAGCGTCAGCTCCGGCTCCTCGTCGGGCGCGGGCTCGCCGGCGATGTAAAGGGCACCGTGCCGGGCTCCCACGAGCGGCGTCACCTCGCTCATCAGGAGCCGCGCGACCGTCTTCTCGTCGCGCTGGCCTTGGAGCAGCCCGGAGAAGCGGGCGAGATTCGAGTTGAGCCAGTCCTGCTGGGCGTTCTGCTCGGTCGTGCCGCGCAGGTTCGAGATCATCTGGTTGATGTTGTCCTTCAGTTCGGCGACCTCGCCGGCGGTCTCGACCGTGATCGAGCGGGTCAGGTCGCCCGAGGTGACCGCTGTCGAGACGTCGGCGATCGCGCGGAGCTGGGTGGTCAGCGTGTCCGCGAGCTGGTTGACGTTGTCCGTCAGGTCCTTCCAGGTGCCCGAGACGCCCGCGACGTGAGCCTGGCCGCCGAGCTTGCCCTCGGTGCCGACCTCCTTCGCGACGCGCGTGACCTCCGCTGCGAAGGTCGAGAGCTGGTCGACCATCGTGTTGATCGTCGCCGAGAGCTGCGCGATCTCGCCCTTCGCCTCGACCGTGATCTTCTGCGAGAGGTCGCCCTTCGCGACCGCGGTCGTGACCTCGGCGATCGCCCGCACCTGGCCCGTCAGGTTCCCCGCGAGCTGGTTCACGTTGTCGGTCAGGTCCTTCCAGGTGCCCGAGACGCCGACCACCTCGGCCTGGCCGCCCAGCGCTCCCTCGGTGCCGACCTCGCGGGCGACGCGGGTGACCTCGGCTGCGAAGGTCGCGAGCTGGTCGACCATCGTGTTGATCGTGTCCTTGAGCTCGAGCACCTCGCCGCGGACGTCGACCGTGATCTTCTTGGAGAGGTCCCCGTTTGCGACAGCGGTCGTGACGAGTGCGATGTTGCGGACCTGGCTCGTCAGGTTGCCGGCGAGCGTGTTCACGTTGTCGGTCAAGTCCTCCCAGACGCCGCTCACGCCCTCGACCTGCGCCTGCCCGCCGAGGCGGCCCTCCGTCCCGACCTCGCGGGCGACCCGCGTCACCTCGGCGGCGAAGGAACGGAGCTGGTCGACCATCGTGTTGACGGTGTCCTTGAGCTCGAACATCTCGCCCTTGACGTCGACGGTGATCTTCTTCGAGAGGTCGCCGTTCGCGACCGCCGTCGTCACGGCGGCGATGTTCCGCACCTGCTCGGTCAGCGAGGAGGCCATGAAGTTGACGTTGTCGGTGAGGCCGCGCCAGGTTCCCGCGACGCCCTTCACCTGCGCCTGCCCGCCGAGCTTGCCTTCGGAGCCGACCTCGCGGGCGACGCGCGTGACCTCGTCGGCGAACGAGGAGAGCTGGTCGACCATCGTGTTCAGCGTGTTCTTGAGCTGGAGGATCTCCCCGCGCGCGTCGACCGTGATCTTCTGCGAGAGGTCGCCGCGCGCAACGGCGGTCGCGACGTCGGCGATGTTCCGGACCTGGCCGGTCAGGTTCGCGGCCATGAAGTTGACGCTCTCGGTGAGCCCGCGCCAGGTCCCGGAGACGCCCTCGACCTGAGCCTGTCCGCCAAGCTTGCCCTCGGTTCCCACCTCGCGGGCGACCCGCGTGACCTCGTCGGCGAACGAGGAGAGCTGGTCGACCATCACGTTGATCGTGCTCTTGAGCTCCAGGATCTCGCCGCGCGCGTCGACCGTGATCTTCTGGCTCAGGTCGCCGTTCGCGACCGCGGTCGCGACCTGGGCGATGTCGCGCACCTGGTCGGTCAGGTTCGTCGCCATCATGTTCACGCTCTCGGTCAGCCCACGCCAGGTCCCGGAGACGCCCTCGACCTGCGCCTGGCCGCCGAGCCGGCCCTCCGAGCCGACCTCGCGGGCGACGCGCGTGACCTCGTCGGCGAACGAGGAGAGCTGGTCGACCATCGTGTTCAGCGTGCTCTTGAGCTCGAGGATCTCGCCGCGCGCGTCGACCGTGATCTTCTGCGAGAGGTCGCCGCTCGCGACCGCGGTCGCGACCTCGGCGATCGCCGCGCACCTGGTCGGTCAGGTTCGTCGGCCATGAAGTTCACGTTCTCGGTCAGGCCGCGCCAGGTACCGGAGACGCCCTCGACCTGGGCCTGACCTCCGAGCCGGCCCTCGGTCCCGACCTCGCGGGCGACGCGCGTCACCTCGCGGCGAAGGCGGAGAGCTGGTCGACCATCGTGTTGATCGTGTCCTTGAGCTCGAGCACCTCGCCGCGGACGTCGACCGTGATCTTCTTCGAGAGGTCGCCGTTTGCGACTGCGGTCGTGACGAGCGCGATGTTCCGGACCTGGCTCGTCAGGTTCCCGGCGAGCGTGTTCACGTTGTCGGTCAGGTCCTTCCAGACGCCGCTGACGCCCTCGACCTGGGCCTGGCCCCCGAGCTTGCCCTCGGTGCCGACCTCGCGCGCGACGCGGGTCACCTCGGCGGAGAAGGCGCGCGAGCTGGTCGACCATCGTGTTGACGGTCTCCTTCAGCTCGAGCACCTCGCCGCGGACGTCGACGGTGATCTTCCTCGAGAGGTCGCCGGTCGCGACGGCGGTCGTCACCTCGGCGATGTTGCGGACCTGGCTCGTCAGGTTCCCGGCGAGCGTGTTCACGTTCTCGGTCAGGTCCTTCCAGACGCCGCTGACGCCCTCGACCTGCGCCTGCCCGCCGAGCTTGCCCTCGGTCCCGACCTCCTTGGCGACCCGGGTCACCTCGGCGGAGAAGGCGCGCAGCTGGTCGACCATCGTGTTGACGGTCTCCTTCAGCTCGAGCACCTCACCCCTGGCGTCGACCGTGATCTTGCGGGAGAGGTCGCCGTTCGCCACGGCCGTCGTGACGAGCGCGATGTTCCGGACCTGGCCGGTGAGGTTGCCGGCGAGCGTGTTCACGTTCTCGGTCAGGTCCTTCCAGACGCCGCTGACGCCCTTGACCTGGGCCTGCCCGCCGAGCTTGCCCTCGCTCCCGACCTCGCGGGCGACGCGCGTGACCTCGTCGGCGAAGGTCGAGAGCTGGTCGACCATCGTGTTGACCGTGTTCTTGAGCTCGAACATCTCGCCCTTGACGTCGACCGTGACCTTCTTCGAGAGGTCGCCGGTCGCGACCGCCGTCGTCACCTCGGCGATGTTGCGCACCTGGCCGGTGAGGTTCGACGCCATCTGGTTGACGGAGTCGGTGAGGTCCTTCCAGGTCCCGGAGACGCCCTTCACCTTCGCCTGCCCGCCGAGGCGGCCCTCGGTGCCGACCTCGCGCGCGACCCGCGTGACCTCGTCGGCGAAGGAGGAGAGCTGGTCGACCATCGCGTTCACGGTCGTGCCGATCCGGAGGAACTCGCCCTTCAGCGCCTGGCCTTCCATCCGGAGCGCGATCTGCTGGGAGAGGTCGCCGTCGGCGACCGCGTCGATCACGCGCGCGATCTCGGCCATCGGCCGCACGAGGTCGTCGATCAACGCGTTGACGGCGCCCGTCTGCTCGTCCCAGGCCCCGCCGCCGCCGGGCGAGGACGCTCGCTCGGTGATCCTGCCCTCGCGGCCGATCGCCTTGCTGACGCGAATCAGCTCCCGCGCCAGTCGCTGGTTCCGCTCGACGAGCTCGTTCAGCTCGGCGGCGACCTCGCCGAAGGCCCCCTCGCCGCGCAGGCGCACGGAGAAGTCGCCTTCGCGCGCCGCGCGGAGTGCCCTGACGAGCTGCCTCACCTGGGCGTCGGTCAGGCTCGCAGAGCCGTTTGCGGCTGCGCGGCTTCGCGTGCGGCGGGCGCCGGGCTGCTTCGCGTCCCCGGCAGTCGGGACTGAGGGCACTCGGACTCCTTTTCGGTCAGCGGGAGGGGCGCGCGCGTGCGCACGGTGAGTATCGCGGAAGCTTGGATCGGCGCCGGCTCAGCCGGCGTCCAGAGCCTGCTCGAGATCTGCCCACAGCTCCTCGACCGGCTCGAGCCCGACGCTGAGCCGAAGCAGCCCCGGCGGCACGCGCGTGCCCTCCCAGCGGTAGCGGGTCTCCATCGTCGTGGTGACGCCGCCGAGGCTCGTCGCGTTCTCGATCACATTCGTGCCCGTCTCGACCCGGCGAGCCGCGTCTCCGTCCGGGACGTCGAACGAGACGAGGCCGCCGAAGCCGGGGTAGCGGACGGTCGTGACGGCCGGATGCGAGCCGAGCCGGTTCGCGAGCACCTGCGCGCTCTCGGTCTGGCGCAGCACGCGCACCTCCAGCGTGCGCAGGCCGCGCCGGAGGAGCCACGCCGCATCCGGGCCTGCGACCGCCCCCGTCACCGTGCGAAAGGCCCGCAAGCGCTCGGCGTCCTCGGCCCGGCCGCAGACGACGGCGCCGAGGAGCACGTCGTTGTGGCCGGCGAGGTACTTCGTGCCGCTGTGGACGACGAGGTCGCAGCCGCGCTCGAGCGCGCGCAGGTGCACCGGGGTGGAGGCGGTGGCGTCGCAGACGACCCGGGCGGGATGTGCGGCGGCCGCCTCGAAGTCGGGGAGCGTCAAGAGGGGATTCGAAGGCGACTCGATCCAGACGAGCTCGGCGTCCGGCGGGGCTCCGGTCTGGTCGAAGAGGACGTGCCGGAGCCCCCAGCGGCCGAGCTCGGTGAAGGTGACGCCGGTGCCGTAGTAGGCGCCGTCAGCGAGCGCGATCGTCTGCCCCGGCTCGAGCAGGGCAAGCGCGACAGCGGTCGTCGCCGCGGTGCCCGAGGCGAAGAGCACGGCCTCGCCGCCCTCGAGCTCGCCGAGCGCGCGCTCCGCGGCGACCCCGTTCGGGTGCGCGTTGCGCGCGTAGTAGAACGCGCCGGGCTCGCCGTCCTCGTACGGCCAGGTCGTCGAGCGGTCGAGCGGCGTCTCCACGGCGCGACGATACCGCGCGCTCCAGGTCGCGACGTTAGGCTCCGCGCCCATGGCGGAGACCCACGAGACGACCGCGGCCAAGCTCGCCTGGCTCCAGGAGCTGAACGAGCGGGCCGAGCACGCCGGAAGCGAGAAGGCGGTCGCCCGGCAGCGGGAGCGCGGCAAGCTGCTCGCGCGCGAGCGGGTCGAGAAGCTGCTCGACGCCGGCTCCTTCGTCGAGCTCGACCGCTACGTCCGGCACCGCAACCCCGACTTCGACTCGATGGAGAACCGGCCCTACGGTGATGCGGTCGTGACGGGCTACGGCACGGTCTTCGGCCGCAAGGTCTTCGTCTTCAGCCAGGACTTCACGGTCTTCGGGGGCTCACTCTCGGAGGTCTTCGCGGAGAAGATCTGCAAGGTGATGGATCTCGCCGTCGCGTACGGCTGTCCCGTGATCGGGATCAACGACTCGGGCGGCGCGCGGATCCAGGAGGGCGTCGTCTCGCTCGCCGGCTATGCCGAGATCTTCTGGCGCAACGTCCAGGCCTCGGGGGTCGTGCCGCAGCTCTCGCTCGTGCTCGGGCCTTGCGCCGGCGGGGCCGTCTACTCGCCGGCGATCACCGACTTCGTCCTGATGGCCGAGGGCAGCTCGTACATGTTCATCACCGGCCCCGACGTCGTGAAGACGGTCACGGGCGAAGAGGTCTCGTTCGAGGAGCTCGGCGGCGCGGCGACTCACGCGAGCAAGTCGGGCGTCGCTCACTTCACGGCGGCCGACGAGGAGGCCGTGCTCGAGGACGCGCGCTATCTGCTCTCGTTCCTGCCCCAGAACAACCTCGAGTCGCCGCCGTACGCTGCTCCGTCGGATCCGCCCGACCGCGAGGCGCCGGAGCTCGACACGTTCATTCCCGACAGCGCGACGAAGCCATACGACGTCAAGCAGGTGATCTGCAAGCTCGTGGACGACGGCGAGTTCCTCGAGGTGCAGGAGCGCTGGGCCGAGAACATCGTCTGCGGCTTCGCCCGGCTCGCCGGTCACGCGGTGGGAATCGTCGGCAACCAGCCGCAGGCGCTCGCCGGCGTGCTCGACATCGACGCCTCGACGAAGGCGGCCCGCTTCGTCCGCACCTGCGACGCGTTCAACATCCCGCTCGTCACCTTCGTCGACGTGCCGGGCTTCCTCCCGGGCACCGAGCAGGAGTGGGGCGGGATCATCCGCCACGGCGCGAAGCTGCTCTACGCCTACGCCGAGGCGACCGTGCCGAAGCTGACCGTGATCCTCCGGAAGGCGTACGGCGGGGCGTACGACGTCATGAGCTCGAAGCACATCCGCGCCGACTTCAACCTCGCCTGGCCGACCGCCGAGGTCGCGGTGATGGGGCCCGAGGGCGCCGTCAACATCATCTTCCGCCAGGAGCTTGCCGAGGCGGAGGACGAGGACGTCCGGCGCGCCGAGCTGATCGCGGAATACAAGGAGCGCTTCGCGAACCCCTACCACGCGGCCGAGCGCGGCTACGTCGACGAGGTGATCGAGCCGCGTCGGACCCGTCCCGTCCTCGTCTCGGCGCTCGAGACCGCGCTGACGAAGCGCGTGCCCGGACCGAAGCGCAAGCACGGGAACATTCCGCTCTAGCTCGAGCCTCTAGCCGAACTCGACCTGGAGGGAGTCGCAGACCGGTCGATAGCCGAGGTCGGTGTAGATCCGGTTCGAGGTCGGGTTCGCCAGATCCGTGTAGAGGAAGCAGAAGCGCCGGCCGGCCGCCAAGCGCTCTGCCGAGACGTGAGCCGTGAGCGCGCTCGCGAACCCACGGCCCCTGTGCTCCGGAGGCGTGTAGACGGGCCCGATCCGCGTCCCGCTCGGGGTCGAGCTGCCGAAGGCGGCGCAGGAGACCGGCTCGCCGTCGACCTCCCAGAGGACGTAGTCGGCGTCGTCGGCGGTCAGCTTGTGCTCCACGTTGGCCGCGAGCGCCGTCTCGTTGGGCTCCTCCTCCGCGAGCGCCTCGACCGAGAAGGCACGCAGCCAGTCGACGAGGACGGCTCGATCGTCCTCGCCCGCGACGCGCGGGGCGCCGGGGCACGGGCGCGCCGGGATCAGTTCCTCGAGCGAGTAGATCCGCTGGCTGACGCGCGTGCGCCAACCCACCCCGCGCGCGTGACTCCACGCGTCCGCGAACAGCTCGATCTCCGGCGTCGCCCCGACCGCGCCGGGAAGCTCCTCCTCGACTCCGGCGACGAGTGCCTCGAGCGCGCAGTCGGCGAGTGGCTGCGCGAGCACGAGCCCGTGCGGCGGCGTGCGCAGCGCAGCCGCGACGACGGTGCCGCCGTCCTCGACGAGCCAGAAGCGTCGTTCCGGATAGAGCTCGGGGTGGTCGACCAGCGTTCCGAGCAGCCCCAGCGCCAAGTTGTGCCGCGCCTCGTCGCAAAGGAGCAGGTCGCCCGCGCGGGCGCGGAACTCGACCGGATCGGCAAAGGTCTGGACGTCCACTCGGTGATTCTAGTAGCGTCTAGGCAATGCCTAGGCAGATGCTCTCGGCTCAAGAAGCCGCCCGCGCGCTCGGGATCAGCGTCGACACGCTCCGGCGCTGGGATCGGCAACGCAAGATCGAGGTCGAGCGGGACTCGGCGAACCGGCGTCTCGTCGCGGTCTCCGAAGTCGAGCGCCTGCGAGCGCCCGCCGGCGACCAGGAGCTCTCGGCGCGCAACCGCTTTCGCGGCGTCGTCCGGTCGGTCGAGCTCGACGGCTTCCTCGCCCGCGTCGAGATCGACGTGACCGAGCCGGCCCGGGTGGTCGCGGTGATCACCCGCGAGTCGGTCGAGCAGCTCGGCCTGAAGCCGGGGTCGAGCGCCGCGGGCGTCGTCAAGGCGACCTCGGTGATGGTGGAGCGGTGAGGCGGCTCGCCGCCGCGCTCTCGCTGCTCGTCCTCGTCGGCGCGGGGTGGACGAGCGCCCGTTCCGACGACCCGGTAACGGTCTACGCGGCCGCCTCGCTCACCGAGTCGCTGCCGCGCATCGCGCCTGCCGCCCGCTTCCAGTTCGCGGGCTCGAACCAGCTGGCGCTCCAGATCCGGCAGGGCGCTCCGGCCGACGTGTTCGCCTCCGCAAGCCCGATCTACACGCAGCAGCTCTACCGGGAGGGTCTCGTCGAGCGCCCGCGCGGCTTCGCCACGAACTCGCTCGTCCTCGCCGTCCCGAGGCGCAATCCGGCGGCGATCCGCTCGGTCTTCGACCTCGCAAAGCGGCCGAAGCTGAAGCTCGTCGTGGCCGGGGCGAAGGTGCCGGTGGGCCTCTACACGCGGGAGGTGCTGAAGCGGCTCGAGCTGCTTCGTGTGCTGCGCAGGGCCGTCAGCCAGGAGCCGGACGTGAAGGGGATCGTCGGGAAGCTGGCGCTCGGCGAGGCCGACGCGGGCTTCGTCTACGCGACCGACGTGCGGGCCGCGGGCGGCCGGCTCGTCGCGATCCCGCTCCCGCGGCGCTCGCAGCCCACGATCGTCTACGAGGTGGCGGTGGTGAAGGCTTCGAAGAACCGTGCCGGGGCGTTCGAGCTGATCGCCGACCTGCTCGGCGTCGAGGGCCGCCGCGAGCTCGCGCGGGCGGGCTTCGGACTCCCCTGAGCCGCGCCTTCCCCTTCCTGCTCGTCGCCGCAGCGGTGGTCTCGCTCGGCTTCCTCGTCCTGCCCGTGCTCGCGATCTTCCTGCGGATCCCGCCCGCAGACCTCCTCGACGGGATGCGGAGCGAGGCGGCCATAGACGCAGTGCTCGTCACGGTGAAGACGAGCGCGATCGCGAACGTGCTGATCCTCCTGGTCGGAACGCCCGCCGCCTACCTGATCGCGACACGCCGCTTCACCGGCCGGGCCGTCGCGATCACGCTGATCGAGCTGCCGCTCGTCCTGCCACCCGCCGTTGCCGGGATCGGGCTGCTCGCGGCGTTCGGGCGCTTCGGCCTGCTCGGCGAGGAGCTCACGGCCCTGGGGCTTTCGATCCCGTTCACCCAGGTCGCGGTCGTGCTCGCCGTCATCTTCGTCGCGAGCCCCTTCTACCTGCGCGCGGCGATCGCCGCGTTCGAGGCCGTGGATCCGAACCTGCCCGCTGCCGCGCGAACGCTCGGCGCCACTCCCGCCCGCACCTTCTTCCGGATCGCGCTGCCGCTGGCCGGCGGCGGCCTCGGCGCCGGCTGGGCGCTCTCGTTCGCGCGGGGAATCGGCGAGTTCGGAGCGACGATCATGTTCGCCGGCTCGCTCCAGGGCGTCACCCAGACGCTCTCGCTCGCGATCTACGAGCAGTTCGACGTCGACTTCGACCTGGCGCTCGCGATCGGCGCCGAGCTCGTGCTCGTCAGTGCGGCCGTCCTCCTGGCCGTGAAGCTGGTCCCGGCATGGAAACGCTCGCCCTCCGGCTCGACCACCCTCTTCGCTCCTTCTCGCTCCGGGTAGAGCTCGAGGTCGGGCGCGAGACCGTCGCGCTCGTCGGGCCTTCCGGAGCGGGGAAGTCGAGCATCCTGCGGGCGATCGCCGGCCTGCTCCGGCCGGCGTCGGGCCGGGTCGCGCTCGGAGACGCGATCTGGCTCGACACCGCCCCCGAGACCGGAAGGCGGATCTCGCTGCCGCCCGAGGCCCGCTCGGTCGGGCTCGTGTTCCAGGAGTACGCGCTCTTCCCGCACCTGACCGTGGAGGCCAACGTCGCCTTCGGCGGGCGCGCTCGGGTCGGCGAGCTGCTCGACCGTTTCCGGATCGCCGAGCTCGCCCGGGCCCGGCCGGCCGAGCTCTCGGGTGGCGAGCGGCAGCGGGTCGCGCTCGCCCGTGCGCTCGCCCGCGAGCCGGCGGTGCTGCTCCTCGACGAGCCGCTCTCGGCGCTCGACGCGCACACGAAGGCGACGGTTCGGGCGGAGCTCGGTGAGCTGCTGCGCGAGCTGCAGCTCCCGACGGTGCTCGTCACCCACGACTTCGAGGACGCCGCGGCGCTCGCCGACCGCGTCGGCGTGATGGGGGAGGGCCAGATCGTCCAGCTCGGGAGGGCGGCGGAGCTGCTGGCCGCGCCGGCGAGCGGGTTCGTCGCGCGCTTCACCGGCGCGAACCTCCTCCCGGGTACTGCCCGTGCCGGCCGCGACGGCCTCACCGAGATTGCACTCGATTCCGGTGCGACCGCCTACTCGACCGCGCCGGGCCGCGGCCGCGTCGGGGTCGCGGTCTACCCCTGGGAGATCGCGCTCTCGCGCGGAGAGTCGGGCGACTCTGCGATCAACCACATCCGGGGCGCCGTGACGTCGCTCGTTCCGCTCGGGAACCGCGTCAGGGTGCGCGTGGGGCCGCTGACGGCCGAGGTGACCGCGAGCTCCGCGGATCGCCTGGGCCTCCGGGAGGGTGACATGGTGGTTGCGTCGTTCAAGGCGACCGCGACGCGGCTCGTTCAGCTCTAGATCTAGGCGGACACGGCGTCGAGCTCTGCCGCTTCGGCGAAGCCGATCTCGTCCGCGAGGGCGGCGACGATCGCCGGGTCGAACTGCGTGCCCGAGCAGCGCTCGAGCTCGTCGAGAGCCTCCTCGTCGGTGAACCGCTCGCGGTAGACGCGGTCCGACGTCATCGCGTCGTACGCGTCGGCGACGAAGATGATCCGGGCGCCCAGCGGGATCGTCTCGCCCGCGACCGCATTGGGATAGCCGGAACCGTCCCAGCGCTCGTGATGGTGCAGCACCCAGTCCGCAACGGGGTCGACGCCGAGCGACTCGAGCATCCGGAAGCCGATCTGGGGATGACGTTCGAGCACGAGCCGCTCCGCCTCCGAGAGCGGGCCTGGCTTGCGCAGGATGTCCTCCGGGATCGCGAGCTTGCCCAGGTCGTGGAGGCTCCCTGCGAGCCGGGTCAGCTCGACCTGCTCCCGGTCGACGCCGAGCCGGGTCGCGATCCGGGCGGCGAGCTCGGCCACACGCTCGGAGTGGCGGCCGGTGTAGACGTCGCGGGCGTCGACGGCCTTGGCGAGGCTCGCTGCCGCCCGGAAGCGGGCAGCCCGGTCGGAGCCGGACGCGAGCCGCTTCAGCTCGGCGATCTCGACGACGTCGGGGCGGAAGACCCTGACTCGGTCCTTGCCGTACTCCTTGGCCCAGTAGAGGGCGCTGTCCGCCTGGCGCACGAGCTCGTCCCGGTTGAGCCCCTCCGCGGGCACGGTGGCGATCCCCGCGCTGACGGTGACCGCACCGGCCGGCCCCGCCGGCGCCAGCTCCACGGCCGAGATCCGCTCGACGATCGCCTCTGCCGCCAGCTTCGCCCCTTCCTCGTCCCGGCCGGGGAGGAGGATCGCGAACTCGTCGCCGCCCACCCGGAACGCCTCGCCGCCCTGGCGGAGCCTCGTCGCGAGCTGCGCGAGCACCTTGTCGCCGCCCGGGTGGCCGTACCGGTCGTTGATCTGCTTGAAGTCGTCGATGTCCACGAGGCAGAGGCTGAGCGGATACGCCTGCTCGCGCGAGTCGGCGAGCTCCCGCTCGAGTCGATCGTGGAAGTGGCGGTGGTTTCCGAGCCCGGTCAGCGGATCGGTGAGCGCGAGCCGCATCGCGCGCAGCTCGCGGAAGGTCGAGCGCTGGTAGAGCGCGATCGCGAGGAGGGGACCTACGAGCGCTCCCGAGAGGATCGGCGCGCGCTGCCAGAGCACGACCAGGATCAACGCAGCCGAGCCCATGAGCGCGAACGGCAACCTCGTGACGGTGAAGCTCGACCGCGCGACCTCGAGCACCGGCTTCCGCACGCTCTGGCCGACGACAATGCTGATCAGGACGACGTTGACCGTGTAGTGGACGAGGGCGCAGACGGCGACCTGAGCCACGATCAGCGCCGCAGACGAGCCGTGTAGAGGTGCGAGCGCAGCGCCTGCCGCGGCTCCCGCGACGGCGAGCACGGAGGCGTTGTAGCCCACGCGGAGCGGCGGCCGGTGCTCGAGCAGCTGCATCACCGGCGCTGCGAAGCCGACGATCACCCCGGCCTGCCAGCCGTAGAGGACGATCGTCGCGACCGCGAAGACGAACGTGAGCGAGACGCCGCCGGTGTCGACCCCGTCGAGCGGGACCGGGTAGCGCTCCGACAGGGTGGAGGCCGCGAGCAGCCCCGCGATCCCGATCAGGGTCGTCAGGCTGCGCGGAGACGTCGCGAACGATGCCGCAGCCGCGATGGTGACGACGATGCCCGCCAGGTAGACGGGGATGACGACCGCCGCGAGCCGCGGGGGCATGGTTCCCCCCGGGCTCACCGAAGCTGTCCTACCAGCCCCAACTGAGGAGGTTCCAGCCCCAGCTACCGAACGAGGTCGCGAGGCTCGCCAGGACGACCAGGACGACGAGGAACCTCGGGTTCTTCCATTGCAGCATGACTTGCCCTTTCATCGCAGAACGCCAGAGCCGGATCTTGCCTGGCGCCGCCTTTAGGAGAATCCCCCGTAGGAGTGATCTGCGTTTTCGGGCGCGAGAAACCGATCCTCTAGGCTTCTGGAGTGGAAGCAGAGGTCAGGCCCGAACCGGCGGCCGACGAGCGCGAGGCCATCCTCGTGGCGCTGCAGGCTCCGGTGGAGGCCGCGGCAGGTGGGTACGAGAGCGAGTGGCGTCGGGCCTCCCTCCGCGAGGGCGCGGAGCGCCAGCCCGGATTCGGGAGCCTCGCGCCGTAACCCGGCCGTCGCGTCCCGCGTTGCAGCAGCACGATGTGCTGTCGCTGCGGGGATCATCCGGCTCGCTCGGCCGAAGAGCCGTTCTGCCCGATCTGCCTGATCTCCGTCAAGGTCGAGGCGGCACGGGGCCTGACGCAGCTCTCCGGCTACCTGCACGGCTGGGCCGCGTTCGACGAGTGGTGCACCTCGCACGGCCGCTCTGTTCCGCAAGCCGCGTAGGAGGAACGCGAAGTGTCTAGGCCGTTCCGCGGAGCACTCGCGGCGCAATCCGGGCGTAGTCGAGCCCCGAGATCCAGGTGAGCGCGAGGGCGACGACGAGCGCCCAGAGGCCCAGCTCCTCGCTCCAGAAGCCGGCGGCGGCGAACCCTCCGATCGCCGCAGCCATCGCCTGCGCCCACGTCTTAACCTTGCCGAGGTCGCGCGCGGCCATGACGACCCCGCGCTCGAGCGCGGCGAGGCGGAGGCCCGAGACGAGCAGCTCACGCGCGACGATCGCCGCGACCATCCAGGCCGGCCAGACCCCGTCCTCGATCAGCATCACGAGCACGGCGAGCACGAGGACCTTGTCGGCGATCGGGTCGAGCAGCGAGCCGAGCGGGGAGGTCGTGCCCCGGCGGCGGGCGATCCGGCCGTCGAGCCAGTCGGTCGCCATCGCGACGCAGAAGAGGGCGGTTGCCCAGGCCTCGTTGTTCGGGAACTCCCAGGCGTAGAGCAGGACGACGAGCGGGACGGACGCCGCCCGGGCGACGGTCAGCTGATCGGGGAGCGTCATTTCGAGATGCCCGACCGCAGATTCTCGCACCGCCGCTGCCGCCCCAGACACTGCGTCGGATCACCACCCTCGCTCTTGGCCAGGCTCCCGGCCTGGCCGGCGAGCGAGTGCGGCGCCCGACTTGATCTGGGCCGCCATCGTCGGCACGCGAATCCACGGTCGGGCATCTCCGTGAGAATACGCGGCCGATGGCCCCGTTCTCCGTCCCGTTCTCGAAAGTCCTGGTGGCAAACCGCGGCGAGATCGCGATCCGGGTCTTCCGGGCGCTTCGCGAGCTCGGGGTCGGGAGCGTCGGGGTCTACTCCGAGGCCGACCGGGACGCGCTCCACGTGCGGAGCGCCGACGAGGCGTACCTGATCGGCCCCGGGCCGGCGGCCGAGAGCTACCTCGTCGGCGAGAGGCTGCTCGAGGCCGCTCGGCGCTCCGGCGCGGAGGCGATCCATCCCGGCTACGGCTTCCTCGCGGAGAACGCCGCCTTCGCCCGCTCGGTCGAGGAGGCCGGGCTCGTCTGGATCGGCCCTCCCAGCCAGGCGATCGAGCTGATGGGCTCGAAGACGCGCGCGCGCACCGCGATGCAGGCGGCCGGAGTGCCCATCGTCCCGGGCACGACGGAGCCGGTCGCCTCGGTGGACGAGGTGCTGGCGCTCGGCGCCGAGGTCGGCTACCCGCTGATCGTCAAGGCGGCCGCGGGCGGCGGCGGCAAGGGGATGAAGCTCGTCGAGTCGCCCGACGAGGCCGAGCGCGCGCTCGATTCTGCGAGACGCGAGGGCGAGAAGTACTTCGCCGACGGCCGCGTCTACGTCGAGCGCTATCTCGAGGATCCGCGGCACGTCGAGGTGCAGGTGCTCGCGGACGCGCACGGGAACGTGATCCACCTCGGCGAGCGCGACTGCACGATCCAGCGCCGACACCAGAAGCTGATCGAGGAGACGCCGTCGCCGGCGGTCGACGATGCGCTGCGGGAGCGGATCGGGCGGATCGCCGTCGATGCAGCGCGGGCGGCCGGCTATCGCTCCGCCGGGACGATCGAGGGGCTGCTCACGGCGGGCGGCGACTACTACTTCATGGAGATGAACACCCGGATCCAGGTCGAGCACACCGTCACCGAGGAGGTGACGGGGGTCGATCTCGTGCGGGAGCAGATCCTGATCGCAGCCGGGGAGCCGCTCTCGCTGCGGCAGGAGGACGTCCGGCTGCGCGGCCACGCGATCGAGTGCCGGATCAACGCCGAGGACGTCGCCGCGGGATTCCTGCCCGCACCCGGCCGGATCACCGCGTACCGCGAGCCGAGCGGGCCGGGCATCCGCGTCGATTCCGGTGTGGTCGCCGGCTCCGAGATCACCGGGCTCTACGACCCGATGATCGCGAAGCTGATCGTCCGCGGCGTCGACCGCGAGCACGCCCGCCTGCGGATGCTCCGGGCGCTCGAGGAGTTCGCGATCGAAGGCCCGCCGACGCTGATCGGCTTCCACCGCGCGCTCCTCACCGAGCCGTGCTTCGTCGCCGGCGAGACCTGCCACGGCCTCGTCGAGTCGGAGGCCCTGGCCGCCCGCGCGGCGGAGCTCGCGCCGACGGAGAGCCTCGTGGCTCGAGAACACGAGGTCGGATCCGCGCTGCGGCCGCAGGTGCGCCCGGTCGAGGTCGGCGGGAGGCGCTACGACGTGACGCTCCTCGAGCCGGAGCCGCCCTGGGCCGAGCTCGCCCGGCGGCGGCGCGAGCGGGCCCGCGGCGGGCCGGACGGGGCCGGAAGCGGTGCCGTCGTCAGCCCGATGCAGGGGACGGTGCTGAAGGTCGAGGTCGCCGACGGGGACGCGGTCGAGGAGGGCCAGGTGCTCTGCCTCGTCGAGGCGATGAAGATGGAGAACGAGCTCCGGGCGCACTCGAGCGGGCGTCGTCAGCGGGCTCTCGATCGCGGTCGGAGAGGCCGTCTCGAGCGGCGAGGTCGTCTGCGTGCTCCTCGAGGCGTGATTCAGCGAACGTTCAGATCAGCCCAAGGCTGACGCAAGCTTTCCCCGAAAGACTCGTCGCGCCTGTCCGCGACCGCGGGCGGCAGACGAGGTGGGGGACGAGATGACAGGAAGAGCAAGGCGAATCGTGCTGCCGGCCGTCGCGACGATGGCTGCGATCGTCGCAGTGTCGGCCATGGCCACGGGGCAGGCCATGGCGGCGGGTCAGGCGGGCGGAGGTGAGGTCTACACGCTGTCGAACTCGACCGCCGGCAACGCCGTCCTGACGTTCGAGCGCGGGCCCGACGGCTCGCTCACCGCCACGGGCAGTACTCCGAGCGGCGGCGCCGGCACCGGCGCGGGGCTGGGATCCCAGGGCGCGGTGATCCTCAGCAGGGACGGGAGGACGCTCTTCGCAGTCAACGCGGGCAGCGACAGCGTCTCGTCGTTCGCCGTCACGAGAACGGGCCTTCGGCTCGTCGACACGGCTTCCTCGGGCGGAGACCTGCCCACGAGCCTCACGCACCGCCGCGGAATCCTCTACGTCCTGAACACGGGCAGCCCGAACTCGATCTCGGGCCTCTCGGTCCGCCGGAACGGCGAGCTGGCGCCGCTTCCCGGCTCGACCCGTCCGCTCAGCGCCGCATCGACGAATCCGGCCCAGGTGGAGCTCAGCCCCGACGGGAAGGTGCTCGTCGTCTCCGAACGGGCGACGAATCTGCTCACGACGTACGTGGTCGACCGCCACGGGCTCGCCGGCGCGCCCAGCTCCTACGCCTCGACCGGCGTGACGCCGTTCGGCTTCGCGTTCACGCGGCGCGGCGACCTCGTGGTCTCGAACGCAGGCTCGACCGGGGCGTCGTCGTACGAGGTCGACCGCGACGGGAGCCTCGCTCCGATCACGGCGCTGGCGACGGGTCAGGCAGCCGCCTGCTGGACCGTCGTGACGCGGAACGGGAGGATCGCCTATACGACGAACACCGCTGCCGGCACCGTGTCCGCCTACGCGGTCGCGTCGGACGGCAGCCTCTCGCTGCTCGCCGCGGTCGCCGCCACGACCGGCGGCAGCCCCGCCGACGCGGCGATCAGCGGCAACGGCCGCTTCCTCTACGTCCGCAACGGGAGCCAGGGGGCGATCAACGCGTTCCGGATCGGCTCCGACGGCGGCCTCGCGCCGCTTCCCGGTACGAGCGGCCTGCCGGCCGGCTTCGCCGGGCTCGCCGCCGCCTGACGGCGGCGCTCTCGCCGGGTGGGGCGCCGACGCGCACCCACCCGGCGGGGCGCGGTGCCGCTGCGGTCAGAATGGCGCCGATGGCGAGCGTCGAGCATCCGCGCCGGCCGCTCTGCGCGGAGACCTCGCTGGCGGACGCCGAGTCGCTCGCGGCGACGGCGAGCCGGGTCGACACCTGGATCCTGATCGAGTACCGCGGCCTCTGGGCGCACGACGCGATCGACCGCTCCGCCCTCTCGAGCGAGTTGAAGGAGCACCTCGGCGAGCAGCGGGCGCGGTTCCCGCAGAGCCGCATCCTCTTCGTCCGGCGCCCGGAGCGCCGCACCCGCGACGGGCTCCTCGCCTTCGTGGCGCGCACGACCGAAGCGGAGCCGGAGTTGCGGCGGCTCGAGCTCGAGCGCTACGACGACCTGCTCGGCCTCGACCTCGCCGAGGCGGGCGAGCCCGTCGCGCATCCGCTCCTCCTCGTGTGCACGCACGGCAAGCACGACCGGTGCTGCGCCAAGTACGGGCGGCCGCTCTACGACGCCGTGCGCGAGCAGGTCGAAGAGGGCTGGGTGTGGCAGTCGACGCACGTCGGCGGGGATCGGTTCGCGGGCAACCTCGTGACGCTGCCCGACGGGGTCTACTACGGCCGCGTCGGCGCCTCGGAGGCGTGGCCGCTGCTCGAGTCTGCGCTGCAGGGCCAGATCCACCTCCCGCGCTACCGCGGGCGCTCGTGTCACTCCTTCCCGGTGCAGGCCGCGGAGCGCGCCGTGCGGGAGCAGACCGGGCTGCGCGGCGTCGCCGACGTGCGGCTGCTCCGGGTCGAGCGGGTCGGCGAGGGCTGGGCGGTCGAGCTCGAGGCGGGTGGAACGGCCTACTCGGTCGGCGTCCGCCGGGAGCAGGGCGAGCCGACGCACCTCACGTGCTCGACCGAGGCGCTCAGGCGCCCGAATCGCTACGTGGCGGAAGAGCCCGTCGCAGGAAGCCCTCGCGCACGAGCCTCCTGAGCAGGACGAGCCTGCCGGCGTCGTCGAGCGTGCCGGGGACGTCAGCCGCCTCGAACGCGCCTTCGACGGTGACGAGGAACTCGAGCTCGGTCGCCAGCCGCTCGGGAAAGCGCAGCGCCCGCCCCTCGAACGCGAGCGTCGTGCCCTCGAGGTCGGCGATCACGGTGTCGCGCCGCACGAGGCGGGTGGTCGAGGCGAGCTCAGGAAGCGCGCGGAGCTCGCTCAGCTGGCCGTCGAGGACCGGCCGGCGGGAGCGCACGAGCCGCCGGCGAGCACGCCGCTCCGCCTCCTCGCGGTCGAGCTGCGGCAGGGGAGGCGGATCGCCGCCGTCGATGCCGCGCCGGAAAGCGACGTCGTCAGCCGAGCCGTCGAGCGCGAGCCGCGCCTCGTCGAGCCACGTCCGCACGTTGACGCCGACCGTGATGTGGAGCGAATCCGACTCGGAGGTGAGCGCCTGGTGGAGCCAGCCGCGCGGGAGGTAGAGCGTGTCGCCCGCGTCGAGCGTGACGTCGAGGACGGGCTCGCCTGGAGCGCCGAGTTCGCTCTTGTACCGCTGCGTCTTCAGCGGCAGCTCGAGCGCCGGCTCGTAGACCAGCCAGCGCTTCTCACCTGCGACCTGGAGCGAGAGCACCTCGTGCGTGTCGTGGTGCACCGGCAGCCCCTGCGAGCCGCGCGGCGTGAAGTACGCGTTTGCCTGGGCCGGGTGGCCGAGGAACGCCTCCAGGTGTCGGCAGTAGCGAGCGAGCGGGAGCCAGGAGTGGTGCAAGCCCTGGAGCACGATCGTCGCGCCGCGCTCGAACTCCGCGAGCACCCGGCGCACGTCGGCGACGCCCGTGAACGGCGAGGGCCGCCAGGAGATGTCGCTCGTGTACCCGGACAGTGTCTCGCCCGCCTTGACGAGCCGGAATCCGGGCACCCTGATCGCGGTCTCGGCGACGAGCCGCTCGACGTCCCCCACGGAGAGGAGGTCGTCGAAGCGGCCCCCCTCCGCGCGCGGTACGACGAGCGGCCGTCGCTCCCAGTGCTCGGCGAGGAAGCAATCCGCTCCCAGGGGAGCGATCGCCCGCTCGAGCGCCTCGGAGCTACGCGGCGTCCGTACCGTCGGTGTCCGCGTCGGTGTCGTCGGCGTCCGAGTCGGAATCGTCGGCATCCGTGTCGGCGGCGTCCGTCCCGTCCGCGTCGTCGTCTCCGGGCATCGTCTCCGAGGCGGTCACGCCCAGGATCTCGTCGTCGGTCAGCGTGGTCGTGCTCTGCTCGTCCATCGTCGCTCCTTCGGCCGGAGGTGTTCGGGCGAGGTTACAACGAGCGCGCCGCTAGAGACGGTACGACTCGTCCGTGATCCAGATCACGGACGACTGCATCCCCTCCGGCGGGTCGCCGAGCGCCACGAGCGGGCCGAACGAGACCCGGACGTAGGAGGAGTCGGCGAGCGCGCCCGGAGCCGACATCGTGGCGCGCCAGGTCTCGCCCGGCCCGAGCACGTCCGGCGGCGAGGGCTCGATGGCCTTCGGCTCGCGGAGGAGCAGCCCGTCGCTGGACGTCATCTGGTCGAGCGTCTTCAGGTCGTCGTCCGCGAGCAGCACGAGCCCGAACGCGAGGGGAGGGCCATCTCCGAGCTCGAACGGGATCTTCGTCCGGTTCTCGATCGAGATCGTGGACGACCAGCCGTCGGCAGTCACGGCGAGCGAGCGGACGCCAAAGACGAGCCGCTCGCCGGTCTTCGGATAGCTCTCGCGCCAGTTGAGGACGGCACTCTGCGGCTCCGCGGCCCGGGCGTCGGGAAGAGGCTCGGAGCCCTCAGAGCCGCAGCCGGCGACGAGCAGGAGGAGGATCACGAGCAGGCGGCGCATCCGCTCAACCCTCGCAGATAGAGTCGGCGCGGCTCATGGACCTCTACGAGTACCAGGGGAAGCAGCTCTTCGCGCGCTTTGGGATTCCGGTCTCCGACGGGCGCGTCGCGACGACCCGGGAGGAGGCGCGGACGGCGGCCGAGGAGATCGGCGGCACCGTGGTCGTCAAGGCCCAGGTGCTCACCGGCGGGCGCGGCAAGGCGGGCGGGATCAAGCTCGCGGACGGTCCCGCGGACGCCGAGGCGAAGGCCGGCGAGATCCTCGGCCTCGACATCCGTGGCCACGTCGTCAGGAAGCTCTGGCTCGAGAGCGCCTCGGAGATCGCCAAGGAGTACTACCTCTCGATCACATTCGACCGCGGCACCAAGCAGCCGCTGCTGATGTTCACGACGCAGGGCGGGGTGGACATCGAGGAGGTCGCGGAGACGAATCCCGACGCACTCGTTCGCCTGCACGTCGACCCGCTCGAGGGCTTCCAGCCCTACCACGCCCGCCGCCTGATCTACGGCGCGGGCGTCGAGGACCCCTCCGAGCAGAAGCAGATCGCCGCGATCCTCGCGAAGCTCTACGACGCGTTCGTCGGAACCGACGCGATGCTCTGCGAGATCAACCCGCTGATCGTCACCCCCGATGGTGAGGTGAAGGCGCTCGACTCGAAGTTCACGGTCGACGACAACGCGCTCTACAAGCACCCCGAGATCGCGGAGCTGCGCGACGTCGAGGCGGCCGACCCGCTCGAGTCGCTCGCGCGCGAGAAGGACGTGACCTACGTGAAGCTCGACGGCGAGGTGGGGATCCTCGGCAACGGCGCCGGGCTCGTGATGTCGACGCTCGACGTGATCGCGCTCGCCGGCGGGCGCGCCGCGAACTTCTGCGACCTCGGCGGCGGCGGCGACGCGGAGGGCGTCGTCGATGCGCTCGAGGTGATCACGCGCGACTCCCAGGTCAAGTCGATCTTCTTCAACATCTTCGGTGGGATCACCCGCTGCGACGAGGTCGCGAAGGGGATCCTCGCCGCTTTGGAACGGATGCCGATCGAGCTTCCGATCGTCGTCCGGCTCGACGGCACGAATGCGGAGGAAGGCCGGAAGATCCTCGCCGAGGCGGCGATCGCGAACGTCCATCCGGAGGCGACGATGCTGGACGGGGCGCGCCGAGCGGTGGAACTGGCGGAGTGATGAGCGACTTCTGGAGCGATCGCGCGCAGCTGTACGTCGACTCGCCGGCGCACCGCGAGGGCGAGGATCTCGACCTGATCGTCGCCTGGGCGGAGGGCGCTGAGACGGCGCTCGACGTCGGCACCGGCGGGGGTCACGTCGGCCGTCGCCTGCGCGAGGCGGGCCTCCGGGTCGTGACGACCGATCCCGCTCCGGGGATGAAGCCGGATGTGGTCTGCCCGGCCGAGCACCTCCCGTTCGCGGACGGTTCCTTCGACGTGGTCGTCTCCCGCGTCGCGGCGCACCACTTCGACGACATCTCCGCGGCGATGGCCGAGATCGCCCGCGTCGCCCGCGAGTCCGTGCTCGTCGCGGACAACCTCTTCCTGAGCGACGCCGCCGAGGAGGCCGACCGGCTGCGCGATCCCACGCACCAACGGAACCTGAGTGAGGCCGAGTGGCATACGGAGTTCGAGCGTGCCGGCCTACGGGTCGCAGAAACCCGGATCTTCGACAAGCCGCTCGACTTCGACGCCTGGCTCGAGCGTTCGGGCTGCGAGGGCGAGGAAGCCACGCGCGTCCGCGAGTTGCTCGCCGACCGGATCGAGGAGAGCGGGCTCCTCCATCTCGACCGGATCGCGCTGAAGGGGGTCCCGGCCTGATGGCGATCATCGTCGACCAGGAGACGAAGCTCGTCGTCCAGGGGCTGACCGGCTCCGAGGGCTCCTTCCACGGCCTCCGGAACAAGCGCTACGGGACGCAGGTCGTGGCCGGCGTCACCCCCGGCAAGGGCGGCCAGGACGTCGAGGGCGTCCCGGTCTTCGACACCGTGGTCGACGCCGTCGAGGCGACCGGTGCGAACACGACGATGGTCTTCGTCCCGGCGCGCTTCGCCGCCGACGCGATCTACGAGGCCGTCGACGCCGGGATCGGCACCGTGATCTGCATCGCCGAGGGCCTGCCCGCGCACGAGATGCTGCGCATCTACACCTACATCCGGCCACGCGGAGTGACGATGCTCGGCCCCAACTGCCCGGGCGCGCTCTCGCCGGGCAAGGCGAACGTGGGGATCATCCCCGCCGAGATCTTCAGGGAAGGGTCGATCGGCCTCGTCTCCCGCTCGGGCACGCTGACCTACCAGATCGGGCACGAGCTGACCCAGATGGGCCTCGGCAACTCGACCATCGTCGGGATCGGCGGCGACCCCGTCGTCGGCTCTTCGTTCATCGACATCCTCGAGCGGTTCGAGGCCGATCCGCAGACCGAGTACGTGGTCATGGTCGGCGAGATCGGCGGCGACGAGGAGGAGAAGGCTGCCGCGTTCATCGAGGAGAAGATGACGAAGCCGGTCGTCGCCTACATCGCCGGCTTCGAGGCGCCGCCCGGGAAGACGATGGGGCACGCGGGCGCGATCATCTCCGGCTCCTCCGGAACCGCGCAGGGGAAGAAGGAGGCGCTGGAGGCGAAGGGAATTCGCGTCGGCACCTCCCCGACCGAGGCTGCGCAGTTCGCCGCCGAGATCGCCAAGTAACAGACTGTACTTGGTCTCACGGTTTCGACTGCGGCGGCGTTAGGGAAGACGATGCGGCTCTACGACTACGACGCCTCGGCCAACTGCTACAAGGTGCGGCTCCTGCTCGCGCTCCTCGGGACGCCGTACGAGCGGGTGCCGATCGACATCTTCGCGGGCGACACGCTGACCGACGAGTACCGCGCGCTCAACCCGGTGCGCGAGACGCCGGTGCTGGAGCTCGACTCCGGCGAGACGATCAGCCAGTCGAACGCGATCCTCTGGTACCTCGCCGAGTCAACGCCGTACCTGCCCGACTCGCGGCTCGAGCGGGCGCTCGTCGCGCAGTGGCTCCACTTCGAGCAGGAGCGCGTGATGGGCGGGATCGGCTCGACGCGCTTCCGGATCATGACCGGGCGCGACCCTGCGCTCGCCGCGGCGCGCTTCCCGGTCGGCGAGGGCGCGCTCGAAGTGCTGGACGAGCAGCTCGCCGGAAGCTCGTTCCTCGTCGGCGAGCGCTGCTCGATCGCCGACGTGTCCGTTTTCGGCTACACACACGTCGCGCCCGACGCGGGCTACGACCTCGACCGCTACCCGGCCGTCGTCGCCTGGCTCGGCCGTGTACGCGAGCAGCCCGGCTTCCTGGACGACCTCGCGCCGTACCCCGAGAACGCCCGGGCAGGCGCGAGCCGCTCGATCTACGACTAGACGGTCCAGCCGGCGGTGAAGTCCCGCTGCCGCGCCGTCGGCTCGCCGAGCTCGATTCCGAGCGTGGCGAGCTTCGTCCGGGCGATCTCGGCATCGAGCTCGGCCGGGAAGGGGTGGAGGCCGGGCCCGAGCCCGCCGCCCGCGAGCAGATGGACCGCAGAGCGCCTGGACGGAGAAGGAGAGATCCATGATCTCGACCGGGTGGCCGTCCCCGCCCGCGACGTTCGTCTGGCGGCCGTCGACGAGCACGTAGGCGGTGCCGCCACCGGGAATCGGGTGCGCGAAGACGCCGGGCCGCACCTCCTCTCCCGGGCCGAGCGCGTCGATCGCGAGCTCCCGCTCGTGGTGGCCGCCGTTCGCCAGGAGGACGCCGTCCTTGAGCAGCGGGAATCGCCTCCGCCGGAACGGCGTCGGTCGCGCCGGTCGCGGCAATCACGACGTCCGCGTCGGGCAGCGCGTCCTCGAGGCGGGCGACGCGGTGGCCGTCCATGTGGGCCTCGAGCGCCGCCACCGGCTCGATCTCGACGACGGTGACCCGGCCGCCCTGGCCGCGGGCGTAGCGGGCGAGCCCCTTGCCGACCCAGCCGTAGCCGACGATGCAGAACTCGCGGCCCGCGAAGGTGAGGTTCGTCAGCCGGTCGATCGCGGCGAGCGTCGACTGGCCGGTGCCGTAGCGGTTGTCGAAGAGGTGCTTGCAGCGAGCGTCGTTCGCGGCGATCGCGGGGAACGCGAGGCGACCCGCGGCCTCCATCGCCCGGAGGCGTGCGACGCCGGTGGTCGTCTCCTCGGTGACGCCCGCGAGCCGCGCTGCGAGCTCCGGCCGGTGCTCGAGGATCCGCGCCGTCAGCTCGGCGCCGTCGTCGACGACGAGCTCCGGCTCGGTGTCCGCGACCGCGAGCAGGTCGGCGTCGAACTGCTCGCGCGAGGCGTCGTGGGAGGCGTGCACCTCGAGGCCGCGCGCGACGAGCGCTGCGCAGATCGCGTCCTGGGTCGAGCCCGGGTTCGAGCCGGCGGCGACGACCTTCGCGCCCGCCTCGGCGAGGAGCAGCGCAAGGTAGGCGGTCTTCGCCTCGAGGTGGACGACCACCGCGACCCGGCGGCCGCGGAGCGCGCCGTCGGCGAGCCTTGTCCGAGCGAGCCGGTTCAGGACCGGGGAGTGGCGCGCGACCCACTGGATCCGCTGCTCGCCCGCGGCCGCGAGTAAGGGGTCGGCGATCCGGGAGCGCGCACTCACGTTCACGCTCCCGAATCTACCGTGGCAGATCGGTGCTAGATCTTGCGGCGGGGCCGGCTCGGGCCCCACTTGGAGTTGCGGCGCTTGGAGGCGTAGACGAGCCGTGGCGGGGCGACCTTCATCCCCTCGCTCGCGTACTCCTCGCTCTGGCCGAGCATCCGGGCGACGTGGCTCACGTCGGCCTGCTGATCGGGGAGCACGAACGTGATCCCGATCCCGTCGCGCCCGGCCCGGCCGGTGCGCCCGACCCGGTGGACATAGCCCTTGTTGTCCTCGGGCGGGTCGAAGTTGATCACGTGGGTGATGTCGTCGAGGTCGAGGCCGCGCGCGGCGACGTCGGTCGCGATCAGCGTGGACACCGCCCCCTTCTCGAAGCGGGAGAGCGCACGCTCGCGGGCGTTCTGGCTCATGTCCCCGTGCATCGCGACCGCCTGGACGTTCTGGCGGGCGAGCTTCTGGACGAGCCGCTCGGCTCCGCGCTTCGTGCGGACGAAGACGAGCGCGAGGCCGCGATCCTCGCCGAGGAGCTCGGCGAGCTTCTCGACCTTGTTTTCCATCGTGACCGAGACGAAGCGGTGCTCGACCTCGCCCTGCTCGTGCTCCGGCGGCAGCGTCCCCTCGTGGCGCGCGGCGTTCGTCGTGTAGGCGTGGGCGAGGGCGCCGACGGCGCCGTCGAGCGTCGCGGAGAAGAACATCGTCTGGCGCTGTCGCGGGAGGCGGGCGACGATCCGGTCGACCTGGGGCTGGAAGCCCATGTCGAGCATCCGGTCGGCCTCGTCGAGCACGAGCACGCGGATCGCGTCGAGCTTGACCATCCGCCGCTCGAGCAGGTCCTGGAGCCGGCCGGGCGTGGCGACGAGGATGTGGGCCTCGCGGGCCTTCTTCGCCTGGGCCGGGATCGAGATCCCGCCGTAGACCGCGGCCACCTTGAGGTTGTGGGCCGGGGCGATCGTCTCGAGCTCGGCTGCGACCTGCGCGGCGAGCTCGCGCGTCGGCACGAGGATCAGCGCCGACGGACGTGGGTCCGTCGCGTCGAGCTGCTCGACGATCGGAATTGCGAAAGCGAGTGTCTTCCCCGAGCCCGTCGGCGACTTCGCGAGCACGTCGCGGCCGTCGAGCAGGTCGGGGAGGACGAGCGCCTGGATTCGAAACGGCGCATGGATGTCACGCTCGGCGAGAGCCTGCGCGACGCTGGACGACACGCCCAGCTCGTGGAAAGACTGCATTCGGTTTTTCTCCTTCGGTGTGAGTCGAGACTTGCCTGCCTCGACCACCCGCGTTCAGCGGAAAGACCCGAAGAAGTCAAACCTCCCAGGACGGAACACCCGTCCATGCGGATCACGGTAGCAGACGGCCCCGCTAGGCTCGGCCGCGTGATCTCCTTCGCGCGGGGCGCGCCGGCGCCGGAGTGCCTGAACGGCGAGCTGATCGCGGAGTGCGCGGCCGCTGCCGTCAGGGCCGATCCGGCGGTGCTCGCCTACGGAGCGGGCGGCGGCTACGGGCCGCTGCGCGAGTGGCTCGGGGCTCGGCACGGGGTCGAGCCTTCTCGGATCGTGGTCACGAGCGGCGGGCTCCAGGGCCTCGCCTTCTGGTTCGAGGAGCTGCTGGCGCAGCGGCCGGGCCGAGTGCTCGTCGAAGGGCCGACGTACGACCGGCCGCTGAAGCAGCTCGCCCGGCTCGGGGCCGAGGTCGTCGCGCTCGAGCTGGACGAGGAGGGCCTCGACCCGGCCGCGCTCGAGCGCGAGCTCGCGGCCGGCGAGACGAGCTTCCTCTACACGATCCCCACCTTCCAGAACCCGAGCGGGCGGACGCTCTCGACCGAGCGGCGACGCAGGCTCGTCGAGCTGGCCGTCGAGCACGAGCTCCCGGTGCTCGAGGACGATCCCTACGGGCTCGTCCGCTACGAGGGCGAGCCGCCGCCGTCGCTGCACGAGCTCGAGGGCGGAGAGCTCGTGACCTACGCCTCGTCGTACTCGAAGACCGTCGCGCCCGGGATCCGGGTGGGCTGGTTCGTGCTGCCCGACGGGCTGGCGGGTCGGGTCGAGGAGCGGGCCGTCTCGACCTACATCTCGCCGCCCTTCCTCACGCAGGCGACGGTGCTCGAGCTCCACCGTCGCGGTGCGTTCGAGCCGAACCTGGAGCGGATCCGCGGCCTCCTACGGATCCGGCGCGACGCCATGATCGGAGCCCTCGAGCGCGAGCTCGGTGGCCGCGCGACGTGGAGCGAGCCTGCGGGCGGCTACTTCCTGTGGGTCGAGCTCCCCGCCGACGCCGCCGAGTTGCTGGCGCGCGCGGAGCCTGCCGGCGTCACCTTCGTCAAGGGAACGGACTTCTTCCCGGGAGCCGGTGGCGAGCGGTCGGCGCGGCTCGCGTTCAGCTACGCGTCGCCGTCGGAGATCGAGGAGGGCATCTCCGTCCTGGCCTCGCTCCTCTGAGCCCGCTGTTCCGAGGCGTCGCGCCGGCGGCGGGCGTGGAGCTGGGAGATCAGGACTCCGGCGAGCAGGCCGGCGAGCAGCGAGAGCAGGATCACCCAGATCAGCGACGTCGTCGCCTTCCCGACGACGAAGTTGACGCTCGTCTCGTCGCTGTTGCCGGCGATGAAGGCGATCACCCACGCGGCGATCAGGATCAGCCCGGCGAGCCGGAGCCACAGGCGCGGCTGCCAGGTGCGCTCGAACTCGCGCTGCGGCGACTCCATGCGGGGAAGTCTAGGGGGCCGCGGTCGCCAGGGCGGGCGCCAGCCGCGGGACGAGACGCGGCTGCGGAGGCGGAGTCAGCAGTCCGGTGGTCGTCCTGCGGAAGGTGGGGCACGGATCGTTGCCGGGAAGGGCGCAGAGACCGGCACAACGGAAGTAGCAATCACTGCAGGATGATTCGGTTCGTTTGCCCATGCTTCCTTTTGCTCGAAGGGGAGTCGGAGCGGCCAGTGGCCATTCTGGTCACCACCTGGACTCACGACAAGGGCGGCAGCGAGGAAAAGGACGCAATTTCCGGGCCTTTCCAGGCTGGGAAAAATGCCTGCTAACTGGCTTTTTCCGGCAAGGTTGCCAGTTTGCGCAACGCCTGTTGAAAACTGTCCACCGCGATGATCCGCAGCCCATGAGCGTTGCGCCGTGCCTCCGCGGCGTTTTCCCCAGGCACGAGGAAGACGTCCATGCCGGCATCTCTCGCGCCCCGCGTCTTCTGGGCGATTCCGCCGATGGGCGCGACCCCGCCGTCGAGCTCGATCTCGCCCGTGGCCGCCACCCTGTTGCCTCGATCGACATCACGGCCCAGCTTCTCGAGCACCTCGAGCGAGAACGCCAGGCCGGCCGAGGGCCCTCCGACTCCGCCGAGGTCGATGTCGACGTCGAGCGGGAGGTCGATCCGCGCGGACTGCTCGACCTGGACGCCGATGATCGCCCGGCCCTCCTGCTCGGGGGACTCGACCGTGCGCAGCACCTCCGTCCGCGTGGCGCCGCCGGAGCGCACCTTCAGGCGAACCACGTCCCCCGGCTCGCGTCCGCCGACCAGGCGTCGCAGATCGTCCGGAGTCTTGACGGCCTTTCCGTCCACCTCGACGATCACGTCCGTCGCCTCGAGCTTGCCCTTTGCAGGGGCGTCCGGGGCGACCGCGGCCACGAGCGCGCCCTCGGGGTCGGAGCCGACCTCGAGCCCCAGCTCGCGCAGGGCGACGGCTGCGGCGATCTCCTGCGAGCGATCCATCTGACGGAGGTTCTGGCGGCGTCGCTCCTCGAAGTCCGAGCCGGGCGGCACGATCGCCTCCGTCGGAACGAGCTCTGAGCCGTCGGGCCGGAGCGGGGAGACCAGCTTCTCGAGCAGCGACGACTTCCGCAGGATCACGTCGACGAAGTAGATCCCACCCGCGTCGTCGTCCGGCTTCGCGCCCTCGACCGTCACCTTGTCTGCGAGCGGCTTGGCGCCGTCCGGCAGGATCAGATAGCTGTCGGAGGGAACGAACCACGCGACCGCGAGGGCGACCACGAGGAGCAGGAGCCCGGCCTTGACGAGCCGACCAGGAGTCAGAAGAGGCCCCGCGTGAGGCCGCCGTCGACGGCGATCGTGGCGCCGGTCACGTAGGCGGCGCGGTCGGAGGCGAGGAAGCAGACGACGTCCCCGAGCTCGCGTGGGGAGCCGATGCGCCGGAGGGGGATCGCCGCCAGGTCGGCGTCGGTCGGACCGTCGGGGTAGACCTCCTTGAGCCGGTCCGTGTCGATCCGGCCCGGGGCGACCGCGTTGACCGTCACCGCGGCCGGCCCGAGCTCGCGCGCGAGCGTCTTCAGCCAGCCGGTGAGCCCGGGGCGGATCGCGTTCGAGAGCGCCAGGTTGTCGATCGGCTCCTTCGCGGCGCTCGAGGTGATCGCGATCACGCGCCCGTGCCCGCTCGCCTCGAGGTGCGGCCGGCAGAGCCGGACGAGCCGGACCGCGGAGAGGAGCAGGAGCGCCACGGCGTCCTCGACCTGCTCGTCCGTCACGTCGAGCGCCCGGGTCCGCGGCGGGCCGCCGCTGTTCAGGACGAGGACGTCGATGCCGCCGAAGGCGGCAAGGGTCTGCTCGACGAGGCGCTCGAGGTGCCGCGGGTTCGCGACGTCGCCGCGGACGGCGAGCGCGCCGAGCCGTTCCGCCTCCCGCTCGAGCACCTCGCGCCCGCGCGCGAGCATCGCGACGTTCGCGCCCTCGGCGGCGAGCGCCTCGGCGGAGGCGAGGCCGATCCCGGCGGAGGCGCCGCAGACGATCGCCGTCCGGCCGCGGAGCCCGAGCTCCATCTAGGCGGAGGTCAGGACGCCGACCACGTCGCGCACGGCGTCGGCCGAGGCCCGCAGCGCCGCCTGCTCGCCCTCGTCGAGGTCGAGCTCGACGATCCGCTCGATCCCACCGGCTCCGAGGACGACGGGAACCCCCATGTAGAGGCCGTCGATCCCGTACTCGCCCTCGAGGTAGGCGGTGCAGGGGAGCACCCGCTTCTCGTCGAGGACGATCGCGTCGACCATCTGGGCCGCCGCGGCGCCGGGCGCGTACCAGGCCGACGTGCCGAGCAGGTTGACGAGCTCGCCGCCGCCCTTCGCGGTCCGCTCGACCATCGCCTGGATCCGATCCTCGGCGACGAGCTTCCGGAGCGGGATCCCGCCGACGGTCGTGGCGGAGACGACTGGCACCATCTGGTCGCCGTGTCCGCCGAGGACCATCGCGGTCACGTCCTTGATCGACATCCCGGTCTCCCAGGCGATGAAGGCGGAGAAGCGCGCAGTGTCGAGGATGCCCGCCATTCCGAAGACGCGCTCCTTCGGCCATCCGGAGGCGTTCTTCGCCACGTGGCACATCGCGTCGAGCGGGTTCGAGACGACGACCAGGATCGCGTCGGGGCTTGCGTCCAGCACCTGCCGCGTGACCGAGCCGACGATCTTCTCGTTCGTCGTCACGAGATCGTCGCGGCTCATCCCGGGCTGGCGCGGCAGGCCGGCCGTGATCACGACGACGGCCGAGCCGGCCGAGTCCTCGTACCCGTTCGAGCCGACGACGCTCGCCTCGTGGCCGAGCACGGCGGCCGCCTGGTTCACGTCGAGCGCCTTCCCCTGCGGCAGGCCCTCCTTGATGTCGACGACGACCACGTCCGCGTAGTCGCGGCGCGCGAGCTCCTGCACGCACGTCGCGCCGACGTTCCCCGCTCCAACGACCGTTACTTTGGCTCTCAAACCGGATTCCTCCACCCTGGCTGGATCGACGCGGGCGACGCGTCACGGCGGCGCATTGTAGGTGGCGGTCGCGGGTCTCCCGTGAGGTACCGTCCGGCGCAGCGGAATCCGAGCGGAGGAGCACGATGAACGAGTTCAAGCCGGGCCTCGAGGGCGTCGTCGCCGTCGAGACAGAGATCGCAGAGCCGGACCGCGAGGGTGGAGCCCTCCGCTACCGCGGCGTCGACATCGAGGACCTCGTCGGGCAGTACCCGTACGAGAACGTGTGGGGCCTGCTCGTCGACGACGACCTCGACTCGACGATGCCGGCGCCCGAGCCCTACGAGCCCGCTCGGCTGACGGGTGACGCGCCCGCCGACCTCCAGGCGGAGACCGCGCGCCTCGCCGGCGAGTGGGGGCTCGGGAAGCTGAACGAGATCTCCGACGAGCAGGCCCGCGAGGATCTCGGCCGGCTCTCGGCTCAGATGATGACGATCGTCGCCCGCTCCGCTCGCGTCGCCGACGGGAACACGGACACGATCGCCGAGCAGGTCGTCCAGCAGGGGAAGACCGCCGCCGAGAAGTTCCTCCTCCAGTGGCGCGGCGAGGCCGACCCCAAGCACGTCAAGGCGATCGACACCTACTGGATCTGCACCGCCGAGCACGGGCTCAACGCCTCCACGTTCACCGCCCGGGTCACCGCCTCGACCGGCGCCGACTGCGGCGCCGCGCTCTCCTCGGCGGTCGGGGCGCTCTCGGGCCCGCTCCACGGGGGCGCGCCCGCCTACGTGAAGCCGATGCTCGAGGAGGTGGCGGCCTCCGGGGACGCGAAGCGCTGGGTCGACGACGCGCTCGCGAGCGGCAAGCGGATCATGGGCTTCGGGCACCGGATCTACCGCGCCGAGGATCCTCGCTCCCGCCTGCTCAAGGGCGTCGCGAAGGAGCTCGGCGCGCCGAACATCGAGGTCGCGGAGGAGCTCGAGCAGATCGCGCTCGAGGCGCTGCAGGAGCGCTCGCCCGACCGGGTGCTGGCCACGAACGTCGAGTACTACTCGGCGGTCGTGCTCGACGCCGCCGAGATCCCGCCGCCGCTCGCGCCCGCCATGTTCGCGTGCTCGCGGGTCGCGGGCTGGTCGGCGCACATCCTCGAGCAGAAGCGCACGGGACGGCTCTTCCGGCCGTCCGCGCGGTACGTCGGCCCCGCTGCCCGCGAAGCCGCCTCGGTCGGATGACGCTGGCCGAGGCTGCGGCGGAAGCTGACGGCCTCGCGGCAGCCGGCGACCAGCGCGGGCTCGCGACCCTGCGCGCGCAGTGGGACGAGGAGCTGGAGCACGCTGCCCGGAGCCCCGATTACCGGATCCGCGCCCAGGCCTACCGGGCGATCGCCCAGTTCCGCTTCCGCCAGAAGCTCGAGCTCGTCCGCCGCGGCCTCCAGGACGAGAGCCCGGCCGCGCGCGGATCGGCGCTGATCTCCCTCGAGGGCCTCTCGCGCGACCATCCGGGCGACGTCAACGGGATGCGCGCGCTGCTGCACGAGATCGCGAGCAACGACGCGAACGTCGCCGTGCGCCGGCTCGCGATCGTCTGCCTGAAGAACGGCTCCCCGCAGCGCGAGACGATCCTCGTCCTGAACGGGCTCGCGGACGACGACGACGCCGATGCCGAGCTGCGGAAGACGGCGAAGACGGTTGCGACGGCGTTGACGAAGCGCGCGAACACGCGATGACCGGCCCGAGGTGAGCGGCGTGCTCGTGGGCGTGCTGATGGGCTCCCGGTCGGACTGGGAGACGATGAGGCACGCCGTCGAGACGCTCGAGCAGCTCGAGGTGCCGTGCGAGGCGCGGGTCGTCTCCGCCCACCGGACGCCCGACCTGCTCTTCGAGTACGCCGCCGCCGCCGAGGGGCGGGGGCTCCAGGTCTTGATCGCGGGCGCTGGCGGCGCGGCCCACCTGCCGGGGATGGCCGCCGCCAAGACGGCGCTGCCCGTGCTCGGCGTGCCCGTCGAGTCGAAGTCGCTGAACGGGGTGGACTCGCTCCTCTCGATCGTCCAGATGCCGGCCGGGGTGCCGGTGGGGACGCTCGCGATCGGCCGCGCAGGCGCGGTCAACGCGGCGCTGCTCGCGGCCGCGATCCTCGCCCGCTCGGACGAGGGCGTCCGCGAGCGGCTGGCGCGCTTCCGCGCCGAGCAGACCGAGTCGGTTCTCGCGAGCGGGGATCCGTCGGCATGAGGGCGTTGGACGCCGTCCTGCGGAAGCGGCGCGTGTCGCCGGCGCAGGTCGCATTCTTGAGCGGCTATTCCTTCCCGCCGTCGCTTCGCGAGAAGGTCGCGGAGGAGCTGCCGACTCTGGGCCGGATCGAGGTCGACCGCGTGCTCGAGGGCCTGCGCGTGTGGTTTCTCGTCTGTCTGCACGCGCGCGGCAAGCGAGTCGGGATGCCGTCGCGTGCCGTCGACGTCGCCTGGCACGAGTTCATCCTCCTCACCCGCGAGTACACGAGCTTCTGCGAGCAGGCGTTCGGGCACTACCTCCACCATTCACCCGCCTCGACGCTGAACGAGCCGCTCTCGGGCTCGCTCCGGCGTACGCTGGGGATCGTCGACGACCTGCCGGCGACGGCCATCCCGGTGGCGGCTGGCGGGCTCCTGCTCTTCACGATCGACGGCGAGCTCGGACTCGCGGACGGCTACCTCTACACCGCCGACACGCTCCAGCAGCTCCGGCGTGGTGACGGGAGCGGTGGGTCGGGAGGCGGCTGCTCCGGCGGCGATGGCGGCGGTGGGGACGGCGGCGGCGGCTGCGGTGGAGGCTGCGGCAGCGGCTGATGCCGGATGTGATGAGGGTCGGGGTGATCGGGGGAGGCCAGCTCGGGCGGATGCTCGCGCTCGCCGGGATTCCGCTCGGGCTCTCGTTCCGCTTTCTCGACCCCTCGCCCGACGCGCCGGCGGGCGAGGTCGGCGACCTGCTCGTCGGCGCGTACGACGACGCGACGCTGCTCGACCGGCTGGCCGACGGCGCGGCCGCCGTCACCTACGAGTTCGAGAACGTCCCGGTCGAGGCGGCGCGGCGAGTGGGGGCGATCCCGGGGGCGCAGGCACTCGAGGCCTCGCAGGACCGGCTCGTCGAGAAGCAGCTCTTCCGCCGGCTCGGGATCCCCACCGCGCCGATCGACGACGAGGTGACCTCGTTCCCCGCGCTCCTGAAGACGCGGCGGCTCGGCTACGACGGAAAGGGACAGCGTCTCGTCGAGACACGTCCGGGGCCAGCCCCTGGACATGTCGATGGGGGCTACGTTCCGAGCGACCACGTCCTCGAAGGGCTCGTCCCGTTCGACCGCGAGCTCTCGCTGCTCGCCGTGCGCGGAGCCGGCGGCGAGACGGCGTTCTATCCGCTGACCGAGAACGTGCACCGGGACGGGATCCTCCGGAGCTCGCGCGCGCCGGCGCTCGACGCGCCGCAGGCGCAGGCCGAGGAGTACGCAACGCGGCTGCTGGACGAGCTCGACTACGTGGGCGTGCTCGCGCTCGAGCTCTTCGACGTCGGTGGCGAGCTGCTCGCGAACGAGCTCGCGCCGCGCGTCCACAACACGGGCCACTGGACGATCGAGGGCGCCGCCACGAGCCAGTTCGAGAACCACCTGCGCGCGATCCTCGGGTTGCCGCTCGGCTCGACGGCCGCGCGCTGCCCGGTCGCGATGCTGAACCTGATCGGCGAGCTCCCGGACGCGGCCGCGCTGCTCGCGCAGCCGAACCTCAAGCTGCACGACTACGGAAAGGAACCGCGGCCCGGCCGCAAGCTCGGCCACGTGACGCTGCTCGACCCGACCGAGGCGCAGGTGCGGGAGCTGCTCGGCGGCTAGGGCTGGGGCCGCCGCGCGTGGGGATGCGCCTGGAAGAACATCTCCCGCCGGCGGCGGTCGGAGACGTGGGTGTAGAGCTCGGTCGTCGAGAGGTCGGCGTGTCCGAGCATCTCCTGGACGCTGCGGAGATCGGCTCCGCCTTCGAGCAGGTGCGTCGCGAAGGAATGGCGGAGGAGGTGCGGATGCACGCGCAGCGGCTCGAGGCCTGCCTTCTCGGCGAGCCGGCGGAGGATCAGGAACGCGCCCGCCCTCGTCAGCGGGCCTCCGCGGGCGTTCAGGAAGAGCTCCGGCCGGGAGCGACAGTCGAGGTGCGGCCTGCCCATCGCGATGTACCGCCGCAGCGCCTCCACGGCGGGACGGCCGAGCGGCACGAGCCGCTCCTTCGAGCCCTTCCCGAGCGCGCGCACGAGCCGCTCGTCGAGGTCGACGGAGCGTCGATGCAGGCCGAGGGTCTCGCTGACCCGGAGGCCCGAGCCGTACATCAGCTCCACGAGCGCGCGGTCGCGCAGCGACCGCGGCGTCGTGCCGGCGGCCGCGTCGATCAGGCGCTCCGCCTCGCCGGCCGACAGGGTTCGCGGGAGCTTGCGCGCGCGCCGGGGCAGGTCGAGCGCGGCCGCCGGGTTGTCGTCGCGCGCGCCGAGCAGCACCTGGTGGCGGAAGAAGGAGCGCACCGCCGCGATCCGGCGCGCGATCGTCGTTGCGGCCCTCCCGTCGGCGCGCATCTGGGCGAGCCAGCGCTCCAGGTCCTCGGTCGTGGCCTTCGCGGGCGACTTGCCGAGCCAGGCCTCGAGCTGCGAGAGGTCGCGCCGGTAGGCCTCGACGGTCCGCGGCGCGCGGCGCGCCCCGAGCAGGATCAGGAACCCCTCAACCTCAGGATCTGGGATGGGAGAAGTCATAGACCTTTCGTAGTCGCCGGGCGTCGACGTGGCTGTAGATCTGCGTCGTGGAGAGCGACGAGTGGCCGAGCAGCTCCTGGATCGTGCGGAGGTCGGCTCCTCCCTCGAGCAGGTGGGTCGCGAACGAGTGACGCAGGCGGTGGGGATGCGGGACGAGCCGTCTGAGCGTGCTCGTGTCGAGCCGCCGCCCGCGGACCGAGAGGAAGAGCGCGTCGTTCGCGCCCGTCGCCAGCTCCGGCCGCCCCTCCCGGAGGTATCGCGCCACCGCGTGGGCGGCGCGTTCGCCGAGCGGCACGACCCGCTCCTTCCCGCCCTTGCCGCGCACGTGCACCGTCTCCTGCTCGAAGTCGACGTCGCCGAGGTCGAGCCCGACGGCCTCGGCGCTGCGCAGACCCGCGGAGTAGACGAGCTCGACGAGCGCGCCGTTCCGGAGGCCGAGCGGGCTTCCGGCAGTCGCCCCGTCGATCAGCGCTTCGACGTCGGCTTGCTTCGGCGCGTCCGGGAGCCGGCGCGGCGGCCGTGGCGCGAACGGCGTGTCGGGCACGCGGGCGGGGCCGAGCGTGAAGCGGAGGAACGACCGCACCGTGGCCACCCGGCGGGCGATCGTCGCGGGGGCGAGGCCGCGCCGGGAGCGGCCGAGCTCGGTCACGTAGGCGGCCAGCGTCCGGACGTCGACGTCGTCCACCTCTTCGCCCCGCTGCTCCAGCCAGTCGCCGAAGTCACGCAGGTCGAAGGAGTACGAGCGCCGGGTCGACTCGGCGAGCTTGGGCGAGGCGAGGAAGCGGTCGATCGCGGCGGCGGTGTCCACGGACCTGCACGATTCCGCCCGCTGCATGGCCTTCCTGCCTGCCGGTACCTTCCGCAGCCGTGTCCGCGACGGCAACGATCGAGCTGGCGAGCGGCGCCGAGGGGCGCTGGACGAACCGGGGCGGGACGCTCGCCGTCGTCTGCGTGAACGGGGGCACGGCCGCGGAGGTTCCCGGCACCTGGAGCGCGTCGCTCGAGTGGCTCGTCGGGCGGCTCGGGCGGACGCACCCGGCGCTCGGCTTCCTCGAGGTGCGCTACCGGGTCAAGTCGTGGCGCCGGCTCGAGCTCTGCATCGAGGACGCCGCGGCTGCGATCGCCGCGGCGAGGGCCGACGGTGCCCGTGAGATCGCGTTGCTCGCCTTCTCGATGGGCGGCGCTGTCGCCGTCCACGTCGCGGCCGACCCGTCCGTCTCGACGGTGATCGCGCTCGCGCCCTGGTTCTACGACCGCCTCGACGTCTCGTCCCTCGACGGTCGGCGCCTGGCCGTCTTCCACGGCGGGCTCGACCGCGGCCTCCCGGGCGTGCCCGGCGTCGCGCCCTCGCTCTCGCTCCGGGGCTACGAGCTCGCGCGGGCCCGCGGGATCGACGCCGTCCGGGTCGTCATTCCCGGCGCCATCCATCCGATCGCGCTGCGGGCGCCATGGGGCGAGCCTCTGCCGATGCCGCGGGCGGCCCGCTGGGCGGAGCTCGTCTCCGGAGAGCTCGAGCGTTTCGCGGGGCCGCCGGAGGTGCCGCAAGCCCGACTAGACTCGCCGCCGTGAGCGAGTTGCGCCAGGACTGGCTGGAGGAGCTCTCGGAGCTCCTGCGCATTCCCTCGATCAGCGCCGATCCGGAGCGACAGGACGACGTCAGGGCCGCGGCGGCCTGGATCGTGGCCAAGATCCGCGGGGCAGGAGGAGACGCGGAGCTCGTCGACTGGCCCTCGCCCGCCGGCCCGCGGCCGCTCGCGATCGGCGAGCTGCGAGCCTCGGCCAACCCCGAGAGCGCGCCGACGGTGCTCTGCTACGGGCACTTCGACGTGCAGCCGCCGGCGCCCCTCGAGCTCTGGGAGTCGCCGCCGTTCGAGCCGACGGTTCGCGGCGAGTGGCTCTACGCGCGCGGGATCGCCGACGACAAGGGCCAGCTCTGGATGCTCCTCGAGGCTGCCGAGCTGCTCGCAAAGGCGGGCGAGCTGCCCGTGAACGTGCGCTTCGCCTGCGACGGCGAGGAGGAGATCGGCGGACACTCGATCGTCGACTGGCTGGCGGCCGACGAGCGCGGCGCCGACGCGGCGATCGTCTTCGACAGCGGGATGCAGCGCCGCGGCGCTCCCGAGTTCAACCTGGCCGTGCGCGGGCTCTGCTACTTCCACGTCACCGTTCGCACCGGCGAGCGCGACCTCCACTCGGGGATGTACGGCGGCGTCTCGCTGAACGCGACCCACGCGCTGCTCCAGACCCTCTCGGCCGTCCTCGCGAGGGACGGCCTGCTGCCCGAGCCGCTGCGGGCGGGGATCGCGTCGCCCTCGGCGGAGGAGCTCGAGGGCTGGCGCGAGCTCCAGCCGGGCGGCGAGGTGATCTCCGAGCAGGGCTCGCGGCCGATGGATCCCGCGGCCGCCGAGGACTTCTACGTGCGCACCTGGGCCGAGCCGGCCGTCGACGTCCACGGGCTCGAGGGCGGCTCGGCCGCAGCTGACGAAGACCGTGCTGCCGGTGCAGGCCGAGGCGAACGTGTCGATCCGGCTCGCCCCCGGCCAGGATCCGGGCGCGATCGCCGAGACGTTCCAGCGGCTGCTCCGCGAGGCCGCTCCCGAGGGAGCCGAGGTCGAGATCGAGATGCGATCGTCGGCGCCGCCGGGGCTGATCGCGCCCGACTCGCCCGCCGTGGCGCTCGCCCAGGACGCCTTCGAGCACGTGACCGGCGTCCGCCCGCTCCTCGTCCGCTCGGGCGGCTCGATCCCGCTCGTCCCCGCGCTGGCCGCGCTCGGGATCCCGGTCGTCGTCACCGGCTTCGCGCTTCCCGACTCGAACGTCCACTCACCGAACGAGCGGCTGCTCGTCGACTACCTGAGCCTCGGCGTCGTCACGGCGCGGGAGCTCTTCGTCCGCCTCGCCGACCTTGGCTGAGGGGCGGTTCATCTCGCCGCTGGCGGCGCAGCTCGCGGACGACGTGCTCGAGCGCTTCCTCCGCTACGTCCGCATCGACACCCAGTCGGCGTACGGGCAGTCGACCTCGCCCTCCACCGCGAAGCAGCTCGACCTCTCGCGCGTGCTGGAGGCCGAGCTGCGCGAGCTCGGGCTCGACGACGTCCGACTGGACGAGTTCGGCTACGTCTACGGCTCGCTTCCGGGGGTCGAGAGCGCGCCGGTGATCGGCCTGATCGCCCACGTCGACACCTCCCCCGACGTGACCGGGACGGGGGTCGCGCCCCAGGTGCACCGCGACTACGACGGCTCGCGGATCGTCCTCTCGGGCGACGAGACGCAGGTGCTCGACCCGCAGGAGCAGCCGACGCTCGCCGACAAGGTCGGACACGATCTCGTCACGACCGACGGGACGACGCTGCTCGGCGCCGACGACAAGGCCGGGGTGGCCGAGATCATGGCGGCCGTCGCCTGGCTGAAGCGCAATCCGCAGCCCGCGCACGCACCGCTGCAGGTCTGCTTCACGGTCGACGAGGAGATCGGGGCCGGCGCCGACCACCTCGACATCGCCGAGTTCGGCGCCGAGTACGCCTACACGCTCGACGGCTCCGGACTGGGCGAGATCGAGACCGAGACCTTCAACGCCTGGAAGGTGACCGTCGTCTTCACAGGCCGAGCCGTCCACCCGGGCTCGGCGAAGGGAAAGCTCGTGAACAGCATCAAGCTCGCGGCGAGCTTTGTCGGCTCTCTTCCTCGCGACGGCCTCTCGCCGGAGACCACCGAGGGGCGAGAGGGCTTCGTGCATCCGAGCAAGGTCACCGGCACCGGCGAGCGAGCCGAGGTCGAGCTGATCGTCCGCGACCACGATCTGGCGAAGCTCGAGGAGCACCTCGCGCTCCTCCGCCGGCTCGCCGACGATGCGGTCCGCGCGGAGCCGCGCGCGCGCGTCGAGGTGATCGAGCAAGAGACCTACCGGAACATGCGTGAGGTGATCGACCGGCACCCCTGCGTCGTCGCGGCGGCAGAGGAAGCGGTCCGCCGCGCAGGCGTTGAGCCGGTGCACGCGATCATCCGGGGAGGCACCGACGGGGCGCGCCTCTCGGCGCGGGGGCTGCCGACGCCGAACCTCTTCACCGGCGGGCAGGAGTACCACTCTCTGCGGGAGTGGGCGAGCGTCCAGGACATGGCCGCCGCCGCGGCCGCCGTGGTCGAGCTTGCGCGGGTGTGGGCGGAGCCCGATGTTGCGCGCTAGCGCCTGAGAAACTCGTGCCCGAAGCGGCGCATCTCGGCGATGATCGGCAGCAGCCCCTCACCCTTCACCGTCAGCTCGTACTCGACGCGGGGCGGGGATTCGGGATAGCTGTGCCGCACGAGCAGGTCCTCCGACTCGAGCCAGCGGAGCCGCTCGGAGAGCGTCCGGGGACTGATTCCGCGGCACGAGTGCTCGAGCTCCGAGAAGCGCCTCGCGCCCTCCGAGAGGTCATGGACGAGAAGCGCTGTCCACTTGGCGCCGATGATCTCCGCGCACGCGGCGACCGAGCAGGTGGCGTCGTGGACGGGATTCATGGTGCGGGCCGACATGGCCGGAGTGTACTCCCGGTTCCGCAGGCGAACCGGTCGAGACTGCTTATCTAGGACCCACCTCACCACCCCCCACCCACCCAAGGGGCAGGCGGTCAGCGTACGTCCACGACTACGGCGAGATCGTCACGGCTTCGTGCCGATTCCGTGTCGATTGATCCCCGGTCCACGATCCTCGGTCGACCCGATTCCCCTGTCGGCGACCCCTCGCTCAGTCCCAGGGCGGGGGGTTGTGCACCCACCGGCCGCCGACCATCGTCGCGACGACCTCGAGCCCGCTCAGCTCCTCGGGCTCGACGGCGAGGGGATCCCGGTCGAGCACGACCGCGTCCGCGAGGTAGCCGGGCAGGAGCTTGCCGCGCCGCCGCTCGTCGCCGGAGAGCCAGGCCGGATTCACGCAGGTCGCCTGTAGGGCCTGCTCGACGGTCAGCCTCTCCTCGGCCCGCCAGGCGGCCCGCTCGTCGATCGTCCGGGTGACTCCCGCCGCGATCCCGGCGAGCGGATCGAGCTCCTCGACGGGGGCATCGGAGCCGTTTGCGAGCAGCGCGCCGGAGTCCCACAGCGTGCGGAACGAGTACGTGCCCTCGAGCCGGTCGGGCCAGAACCGCTCGGCCAGGTCGCGGTCGGAAGGCGCGTGGCTGAACTGGACGGAGCACGCGATCCCGAGCTCGGCGAAGCGAGGCAGGTCCTCGGGTGCGAGGCATTGCGCATGCTCGATCCGGTGCCGCAGGCCGAGCGGCTGCCACAGGTCGCGCGTCGCCTCGAACGCGTCGAGCGCGTCCTTGTTCGCCTGGTCGCCGATCGCGTGCACCGCGACCGGCCAACCCGCCTCGGCTCCGCGGCGGACGATCTCCTCGAGCTCGGTGCGACTCGTGATCTCGACGCCGCTTCCGTCCGTCAGCCGGGCGGTCTGCGATCCGAGGGTGCCGTCCATGAAGCACTTGAGGTAGCCGATCCGCAGGAAGTCGTCGCCGAACCCGGATCGGAGCGAGAGCTCGGCCGCCTGTTCGACCAGGTGCTGCGGGATCGACCCCCAGACGCGGAGCGAGAGATTCCGCTCCTCGTGAAGTCGCTGGAAGATCCCCGGCGAGCCGAGCCAGCCGTCCTTGTCGTGCACCGCGCAGACCCCACGCGACCCCGCGAGCTTGATCCCCGCACGCGTGGCCTCGATCCATTCGTCCTGGGTCGTCTCGACGTAGCGGTCGCGAAACCGCCAGGCCGACTCCTCCCGGAGGATCCCGGTGGGCTCGCCCTGCCCGTCCCGCTCGACGACGCCGCCTTCGACGTCGAGGTCGCCGCCGGCTCTGGCGAGGGCGGCCGAGTTCAGCCAAACGGAGTGGTAGTCCTTCGAGATGAAGATCGCCGGCGTCTCGCCTGTGACCTCGTCCAGCGCCTGCCTGGTCGGTGCCGTGGGCGGGCTCCAGTCGCCGTCGCGCCAGCCGTAGCCCCGCAGCCAGCGGTTCGGTTCCCTCTCCGCCGAGGCCACCCGGGCCAGCGCCTCTGCGAGCGAGCCGCAGCCGTCCAGCTTGACCTGCCTCTGGGCGAGCGCCCAAGTGGGGAAATGGACGTGCGAGTCGGTGAACGCGGGCAGGACGCAGCGGCCGCCGAGGTCGACCGTCTCCGGGCTCGCGAGCGCGCTCTCGTGGACGCCAACGCCGCCGGCGACGAGCGGGCCGGCGATCGCGAGCGCGCGCGCGGTCGGCAACGACGGATCGAGCGTCCGGATGATGCCGTTCTCCAGGATCACGGCCGCCCAGCCTACCTCCGTGCCGGCGCCGGCTCGGCTGCGATCCTCTACGCGTGACGACGACGATCCGAGGCGTGCTCGCGGCGGCTGTCCTCGCCCTTGCACTGGGGACGACTCTCGCCCTGAGCAGCCTCGGCGGCGGCGAGCCCCCGACGCCGGCGCAGGGATTCGCCGACGAGGTTGTCCTGAGCGGCCTGCGCGAGCCGCTCGCCGTCGCGTTCGCGAGCGACGGCCGCGTCTTCGTCGCCGAGAAGCGCGGGCGGGTGCTGGAGTTCGCGAGCCTGGCTGGAGCGGAACCGCGCGTCTACGCTGATCTCGGCCGCCGCGTCTTCGCGAACGGCGACCGCGGGCTCTTCGGGCTCGCGCTCGACCCAGGATTCCCGGCGCGGCCGTTCGTCTACGTCCTCTACACCTTCGATGGCCCCGTCGAGGCGCTCGAGCCACTCGGCCGACGCCGCTGTAGGGGCCTCTTCGAGGGAGCGTGCACGGTGAGCGGACGGCTCTCCCAGATCGGCCCGGAAGGAGCCGAGCGCGTCCTCCTCGCCGGCTGGTGCCAGCAGTACCCGAGTCACGGAGTCGGCGATCTCGCCTTCGGGCCGGACGGGCTGCTCTACGCGAGCGGCGGCGAGGGGGCGAGCTACGATCGCGTCGACACGGGCGAGGCAGGAAACCCCTGCGGCGACCCAGCGGGCGAGGGCGGCGCCCTGCGGGCGCAGGATGCGCGCACTGACGGCGATCCGCTCGGGGTCAGCGGCTCCGTCGTCCGGGTCGACCCGGCAAGCGGCCGGCACGACCTCGTCGCGTACGGTTTGCGCAATCCGTTCCGCTTCACCTTCCGTCCGGGCGGCACGGAGCTCTGGATCGGCGACATCGGCTCGACCCGCTCGGACGAGCTGAACGTCGTCGCCCGTGAGGGTCGGAACCTCGGCTGGCCTTGCTACGAGGGCGAGCGGCCGCTGCGCAGCTACGAGGAGGCGCGTCTCCCGATCTGCGAGCGGCTGTACGAGGACGGCTCCGCCACGCCCCCGGAAGCCGCGTTTGCGCGCGACGAGCCGGTCGTGGACGGCGACGGCTGCGGTGAGGGGACGCAGGCGCTCACGGGGCTCGCCTTCTACCGCGGCGACTCCTATCCCGAGCGCTATCGCGGCGCCCTTTTCCTTGCCGACTTCGTCCGCCGCTGCCTCTGGGCGATCCCGGCCGGGGCCGACGGAGCGCCCGACCCGGAGCGGATCGAGCTCTTCCGTCGCGGTCTTGCGAGCCCCGTCCGGCTGCTGACCGGCCCGCGCGGCGACCTCTTCTATCTCGACTTCGCCGACGGCTCGCTCCACCGGATCCGCTTCACCGACGAGGACTAGACTCCGCGCCGGTGGCCTGGGACGTCCTCACCGAGGAGCAGCGCGAGATCCGCGAGCTCGTCCGCACGCTCGCGCGGGAGCGGATCGGGCCTCGCGCCGCGGAGATCGACGAGTCGCACGAGTTCCCCTGGGACGTGGTCGAGATCTTCCGCGAGCACGAGATCTTCGGCCTCCTCTTCGACGAGGAGTGGGGCGGTGCCGGGACAGGGACGCTCCTCGCGCTCGTCGCGATCGAGGAGGTCTCGAAGGTCTGCGCGACGAGTGGCCTCCTGCTCGCGGTGCAGGAGCTCGGCTCGCTCGGGCTGAAGCTCGCCGGCTCGCAGGAGCAGAAGGAACGCCACTTGCCCCGTCTCGCCTCCGGCGAGCAGCTCGCCGCGTACGCCCTCACCGAGGCCGGCTCGGGCTCCGACTCGGCGGCGATGCGCACGACGGCACGGCTCGACGGCGGCGAGTACGTCCTGAACGGGAGCAAGCGCTTCATCACGAACGCGGGCGTCGCGGGCCTCTACACCGTCTTCGCGAAGACCGATCCCGAGGCAGGCCATTCCGGGATCTCCGCCTTCCTCGTCGAGTCGGAGGCGCCCGGCTTCTCGGTGACGCGGCTCGAGCCGAAGCTCGGGATCTCGGGCTCGACGACGGGCGAGCTCGCCTTCGACGACTGCCGCATCCCCGCCGCGAACCTGCTCGGCGCCGAGGGCGAGGGCTTCAAGATCGCGATGCGGATCCTCGACCGCTCGCGTCCTGGGGTCGCGGCGCAGGCGCTCGGGATCGCCCAGGGCGCCACCGACTACGCGCTCGAGTACGCGAAGACGCGCGAGACGATGGGCAAGCCGATCGTCCAGCATCAGCTGATCGCGGCCAAGCTCGCCGACATGGAGACGATGACCGAGGCGGCGCGCGGTCTTCTCTATCGCTTCGGCCAGATGTGCGACGACGGCGTCGATGGAGCGGAGCTGACGAAGGCGTCGGCGATGGCGAAGCTGCTCTGCGGCGACGTCGCGATGGAGGTCGCGACCGAGGCCGTCCAGATCCTCGGCGGCTACGGCTACATCAAGGAGTACCCCGTCGAGCGCTTCATGCGCGACGCGAAGATCACCCAGATCTACGAGGGCACTCAGGAGGTGCAGCGGCTCGTGATCGCGCGCGAGATGGCGCGCGAGAGCCGGGCCTTTCTCCTCGCCGGCGTCGGCTAGGCGGTGCAGCTTCCCGAGAACGGGGTCGCAATCGGCGTTGACTGGAGCGGCTCAGCGAAGGCCGGAAGAAAAATCTGGGCCGCCCGCATCGTCCTTCGAGCGGGGCCGGGGATTCGTGCAGTCGCTTGACCGGCCGTTCTTCGCAATCTCCAGCCCGTTTGAGGTTGCGACACGATTCGCGAGCTGGCTTGGCGTTCAGCAGTTCGACGTCGCCGGGCTCGATTTCTGCTTTGGCCTGCAACAGGATCAGATGCGCGAGCTAGCAATGCCGTCGGCAGGCCCTGTGAGCCTCGGACGGGAAATCTGGCGCCGCTTCGGTGGCGCAGACGAGTTCAAGGAGGCGGTTGGGGCCGAGCGAAAGCGTCTGACGGATGTGAGGAGCGGGTCTCCTTTCGCTCCGACTAACCTCAGGATGTACCGACAGACCTACTGGGGGCTGTGTGCGCTTGCGGACGTCGCGATTCCGGTGGCGCCATGGGATTCCGGCAGCCGCACGATCGTCGAGGTACTTCCGGCACACGTGGCCCGAGCTCTTCCGGGTGTCCTGGCGTACAAGGTGCGCGAGGCAGCCCACGTTCGTCGTGAGGCGCTGCAGGCAATCGAGGCGGGCTTCGCAATCGATGTTCCGGCCGATTTCGCCTCGTGCATCGTCGATGACAAAGAAGGCGACGCGCTCGACGCGGTTCTCGCCGCCATAGGCGCTGCCGCTGCTCTTGCTTCTGACTATTCGGGGGCGGATCCAGAGGCGACAAGCTCGGGGGAGGGCTGGATCTATTCGATCACCTAGTAGCGATTCTTGGCGACACTCTGACCCCGTGTAAGGGCGCCGCTCCGCGAATCGCTCGACGATTCGGCAACCAGGCACCGGCTGAGGCAAACGAGTGTGGCACCCGGGCGCCTCTGCCACCGCGTCAAATCGGCGGCAGCGTCACCGGCGGGTAGAGCGAGCGGATCTCGTCCACGAAGGCGGCGAGCAGATCGGCCGAGGCGGCATCGTGGATCTCGAGCACGTTCTCGGCGTTCCGCTCGCCCGAGTGCGAGAGGTTGAAGCTGCCGACGAAGGCGTGGTCGTCCGCGACCGCGACCTTGGCGTGCATGAAATCGTGCACCGTATCGGGGCCCCAGCCGGTCGACGGCTTCCCCGCGAACCGCGCATCCTCGAGGAAGCGGCGCAGCGCGGGCACCTTCCAGCTCGCGTTCCCGTTCAGCGCCCACTGGTGGAGGACGCCGTCGACCTGGGTGTCGTCGACCACTCCGGCGACGTCCACCTTCCCGTCCGAGCACACCTCCGCCAGGGTGCCGAGGATCGGGCCGGACGAGAGGACGGGCGAGGCGATCCTGATCCGCGTCCGCGCCTGGCCGAGCCGCTTCGCGATCCGGTGGGCCAGCTCCTCGCCGTGGCCGGGGGTGAACCAGGGCCGGATCGAGATCCCGCCGACCTCGACCGGGCGCGGTTCCACCCGTCCCGAGCGCTCGACGTCCTGGCCGCTCCAGAGCTCCTCGAAGTTCAGCGCGAATGCGTGGGCGAGCGCCTCGGAGGTGACGATCGCGATCGCATTCTCCTGACGGCTCCAGGAGTCGTTCGTCCAGTTCATCGAGCCGGTCCACACCGCCGAGCGGTCGCGGACGACGTACTTGTGGTGCATCAGGTCAGGCTCGCCCGGAACCGGCTTCGTCGCGATCGGCAGCGCCTCGAGGAGCTCGGGTGCGGTCCGGGGCGGGGGCGGCACCGGGATCGGCGCCGAGTAGTCCGCGTTGTAGACGAGCCGAACCTCGACCCCGCGCTCGTGCGCGCCGACCAGCGCCTGCTTGACGACCTCTGCCGCCTCGTCGTGGAGGCGGATGTCGTAGAGCGCGAGCTCGAGCGTCCGCGAGGCGGCCTGGAGGAACTCCGCGATCTGGCCCGCGACTTCGAGCGCCGTCTGCCCGCCGTCGCGGTAGGTCCTGAGCTCGAGCTCAGGCACGCGTTCGGGCTGCCGCGTTCGCCGCAGCCGACAGGGCGACGCGCCACCGCTCGTCGGCGGCTGCGAGCGGCGCGAGCAGCGTCTCGGCCCGCTCGGGATCCTCGTCCAGCTGACCCACGGCGGCAACCCAGCGCGCGACGTCCTCGTCCACGCCCGCGGAGAGCGCGTCCTCGTAGAGCGCGTCCACATCCTCCGGAGTCGCCCGGCGCAGCCGTCGGAGGGCCGACGAGACGTCGAGCAGGCGACGAAGCTCGCCGAGCGGATCCGCATGGTTGTCGACCCGGAGGTCGACGATCCGGTCGAAGCGACTCTCTTCGGTTGCTTCGGCTCCGACGACCAGGATCCCTCCGGCCTCGCGGCCCCGAAAGTCGCCGCCTGCGCGCTCCGCACCCTCGAGCCCGGCCAGCAGGCGCTCCCCGAGCGGCCCGGCTGCCGCCGAGAAGGCCTCGGCAAGCGCGTCGACGACGGCCGTCGAGCGAAGCATGTTCCCCTGCGCCGAGAAGCCCTCGCCGCCGGCGGAGGCAGCGGCCGGGATACAGGCGTCGCCCGTGTGGACGGCGGTCGCTCCGGTCGAGTCGACGACGGCGACCTGTCGAAAGTCGCGCAGATCGTCGGCCGCCGTCAGCTGTGCAAGCGCTGCGGCCGGCGATTCGCCGCCGCTCAAGAGCTCGAGCGCGAGCGGGCCGTAGCTTCGCAGCGTGAACGACTGCGTCGCCACCGCGCCGACGCCCGGCGCTGCCCACGGAACGACCGCCCCGGTGCCGAACGAGCGACTTTGAACGCCGACGCCGAGCTCTCCCGTCGCCGGGTCTCGCGCGACGAGGGAGTAGGTCACGTGGCGGCGCGCAGAGACGCCTTGTAGGCGCGCTTGGCGGCCTGGTACTCCACGAGCGCCTCCGGCGAGTCCACGTCGCCGAGCATCGGATGATCCGGGACGAGCGGCTCCGCCGCCGAGACGCCGAGCCGGCGCGCGAGCACCGACGCGAGCGCCTTCACTTTCATCTCGCCGAAGCCGGGCAGTGCCTCGAGGCGCCGCTTCAGGTCTTCAGGGCCGCTCGCATCCCGCCAGACGCGGCTCGCGTCGCCGTCGTACTCCTCGGCCACCAGGGCCGCGAGCTCCTGGACGCGCTTCGCCATGCTGCCGGGGAAGCGGTGGACGGCCGGCTTCTCGCGGAAGATCGCGTCGAGCCGGTCGGGAGCGAGCGACGCCACCTCCGCCGGGTCGAGCCGGCCGAGGCGCTGCTGCAGCTTCAGGGGCCCGCTGAAGGCCGTCGGCACCGGCACCTGCTGGTCGAGGACAAAGCCGATCAGGAGCGCGAACGGGTCGGCCGCGATCAGCTCGTTCGCCGCGCGATCCCCCGTGAAGTAGAGCTCGTCGGGCACGGCCGCGATCGTACCTCCCGACACGCCGAAGGCGGCTTCCGCCGCCTTCGGTCGACCGGGTGCCGCCGCTACGAGTACGAGAAGGGGTGGTGGAAGGCCGTGAGCGCCTGGTCGCGCTCCGGCTCCAGCGAGAACACGGTTCCCGCCCTCTCGTCGACGACGATGAGCACGAGCCCGTCGTCGGCCTCCCGCCAGAAGAGCGTCACGTGCACGCCGTCGCTCTCCCGGTACGCCAGCTCCCGCGTCCGCTCTCGAGTCGTCGTTGCGCCTGCTGCCATGGGATCTGCTCCTTCTTCGTCTGCCTGGCCGAGGGAAAAGCGGGTGAGCGGGCCGTCCCCCAACAGCCCGCTCACCGCGCGCCCATGGCTAGGCGCTCCTGTATCCGTGGCGGTTGCCGCGGATGAACGTGATCGCGACTGCGACGAGCAGCGCCGCGAAGATCGCGGTCCCGACGCCGGTCGTCGTCAGGTCGAAGCCGTCGTCGGCGACGGTTCCGCTCTCCGAGCCGGCGAGCTGCGGCTGGTGGCCGTCGGGGCTCTCGCGGAACGAGACGGCGCTCGTGGAGGCGAGATCCGACGCTCCGAGCTGCGGCTGGTAGCCGTCCGGTCGGTCGGCCCGCGACCCGAGATCGTAGGGGTTGGCGCCGAGCTGCGGCTGATAGCCGTCCGGCGTGGTGCGCTGGACAGCCACAGCGGCCGCGTCTGCCTCGGTCAGGATGCCCTGGCTCAGATACGGGATGACTTCCCAGGTCTGCTCGGACTGCACCTGGAACTGCTTGTCCGCCGCGAGCTCGAGCTGCCGCTGGTTCACGACCGCGTTCGCCTCCGACTCGGGCAGCACGAACGGCCGGTACTCGTCGGTCAGGTACCAGGAGACCGAGCCACCCTCGATCGAGGTCCGGCTCGACATCCCGCCGTCCTCGTCGGGCTGTGCCGCCGCCGGGCCTGCCAGGATCATCGCCCCGAAAAACGCTCCGAACATCGCCAGAAGCCGCTGCGTCTGGAATCCCTTGAGGTTCATCTTCCTGCTCCCTTCGCTCCCCGACCGCCTCATGCGGCCGTGTCGACCAAGAGACAGGAGGACGGCAAAGGGCCGGTACGAGCTGGGTAAGCGCGCGGCAAGGGCGCATGGGGATCGTGCTAGCTTCACTCGCGGGAGGAGCCGTGGAGTTTCGGATTCTCGGGCCGCTCGAGGCCCGCACTCGGGGTACCTCGCTCTCGCTCGGCGGGACGAAGCAGCGCGGGGTACTGGCCCAGCTCCTCCTCCGGGCAGGTGAGGTCGTCCCCTGCGAGCGCCTGGTCGACGGGCTCTGGTCGACCCCGCCCGAGACGGCGACGAAGGCCGTCCAGGTGCACATCTCGCAGCTACGGAAGGCCCTCGCGCCGCACCTCGCGATCCACACGCGCTCGCGCGGCTACGTGCTCGAGGTCGCCGCGGAAGACCTCGATCTCAGCCGCTCCGAGCAGCTCCGCGCGGCCGGACGGGATGCGCAGGCCGCGGGCGACCTCGAGACTGCCGCTGCGCGACTGCACGAGGCGGTCGCTCTCTGGCGCGGCCCACCGCTCGCGGAGTTCGCCCTCGAGCCGTTCGCCGCCCTCGAGTCGGCGCGGCTCGAGGAGCTCCGGCTCTCGCTGCTCGAGGAGCGGATCGACGCCGACCTCGCCCTCGGCCGCCACGGCTCGCTCGTCTCCGAGCTCGAGGCGCTCGTCGCCGAGCACCCGCTGCGCGAGCAGGTCCGCGGCCAGCTGATGCTCGCGCTCTACCGCTCCGGCCGCCAGGCGGCGGCGCTCGAGTCCTATCGCGAGGCGCGCCGCCTCCTGGTCGAGGAGCTCGGGATCGAGCCCGGGCCGGCCCTGCAGCGGCTCGAGCGCTCGATCCTCGTCCAGGCGCCCGAGCTCGAGCCGGTTGCGGCCCCGGCCCCCGAGCCGCCGCCACCCGAGCCGGCGACACCGCCCGCCGCAGCGCCTCCCGCGCCGGCCCAGCCGCCGCTCGAGGTGCGGAAGACCGTGACGGCGGTCTTCTGCGACGTAACCGGCTCGACGAGCCTCGGCGAGGTACGGGATCCCGAGCTGATGCGGCGCGTGATGTCGCGCTACTTCGACGAGATGCGGGCGGCGCTCGAAGGCCACGGCGGCACCGTCGAGAAGTTCATCGGCGACGCGGTGATGGCCGTCTTCGGGACGCCCGTCCTCCACGAGGACGACGCCCTGCGCGCCCTGCGGGCCGCGCTCGAGATGCGCGAGCGGCTGGAGACCCTGAACGTCGAGCTCGAGGAGGCGTTCGAGCTGCGGCTCGAGATCCGGATCGGCGTCTGCACCGGCGAGGTCGTGGCCGGCGACCCAACCCGCGCCGAGACCTTCGTGACCGGCGACTCCGTGATCGTCGCGCAGCGCCTCCAGGCCGCGGCGGAGCCGGGCGAGATCCTCGTCGCCGACTCGACCTACCGGCTCACGCGCGACGAGGTCGCCGCCGAGCCGCTCGAGCCGCTCGAGCTGAAGGGCAAGGCCCAGCTCGTCCAGGCGCACCGGCTGCTCGGGCTCGACGCGGCGCGGCCCCGACACCCCGCGGCTGCGCTCGCCGATGGTCGGCCGCGGTCGCGAGCGGCGGCTCCTCCAGGACGCGTTCGCCCGCGCCGTGCAGGGCCGCACCTGCCACCTCTTCACCGTCCTCGGGCCGGCCGGCGTCGGCAAGTCGCGTTTGCTCTCCGAGGGGACGGCCGAGTTCGGCGACCGCGCGCGCGTCCTCTCCGGCAGCTGCCTGCCCTACGGCGAGGGGATCACCTTCCGCCCGATCGCGGAGATCGTCGCCCAGGCGTTCGGCGAGGAGGACGTCCGCGCCGGGATCGAGGCTGCTGTGGGAGGCGCGGACGCGGCGGTCGTGGCCGAGCGCGTGCTCTCGATCGTCGGCCGGGACGGCTCGGGAGGTACCCCAGAGGAGGCCTCCTGGGCGGTGCGCCGGCTCTTCGAGTCGCTCGCGCGGGAGCGCCCGCTCGTCGTCGTCTTCGACGACGTCAACTGGGCCGAGCCGACGCTGCTCGACCTGATCGAGCACGTCGCCGACTGGGTGCGCGACGCGCCGCTCCTCGTCGTCTGCATGGCCCGCCCGGAGCTCCTCGACCAGCGTCGCTCCTGGGGCGGCGGCAAGCACAATGCGACCTCGATCTTCCTCGAGCCGCTCACGGCCGCCGAGACCGGCAGGCTCGCCCGCAACCTGCTCGGCAGCGGCGAGGTCGAGGCCGATCTGGCGAGCCGGATCGAGCGGGCGGCCGGCGGGAACCCGCTCTTCGTCGAGGAGATGGTCGCGCTGCTCCTCGAGGACGACCTGATCCGGAGCGACGACGGCTGCTGGTCGGCCTCGGGCGAGGTGCGCGAGCTCCCCGTGCCGCCCTCGATTCAGGTGCTTCTCGCCGCCCGGCTCGACCTGCTCCCCCGCGAGGAGCGGCAGGTGCTCGAGCGCGCCGCGGTGGAGGGCCAGCGGTTCCGGCTCAGCGCCGTCGAGCGCCTGTCCGAGCAGTCGCCCGCGCGGATCGCCGACTCCCTCGGCGCACTCGTCCGCAAGGAGCTCGTCCGCCCCGCCGGCGACGACGAGTTCCGGTTTCGCCATCTCCTGATCCGCGACGCCGCCTACGAGGCGCTGCCGAAGCAGCTCCGCGGCGACCTGCACGAGCGGCTGGCGCGCTGGCTCGACGAGCGCGAGGAGGAGGACGAGCTCGTCGGCTACCACCTGGAGCAGGCCGCGCGCTACCGAAGCGAGCTCGGGCGCGCCGATCGCGAGCTGGCCGAGGAGGCGGCGGCGCGGCTCACCGACGCGGGCCGTCGCTCGCTCGCACGGGGAGACGCTCCGGCCGCGGTCAACCTCCTCGAGCGGGCCGTGGCACTGCCGGCGCCGACCGAGAACGGCGCGCTCGAACGGTTGCTCGAGCTCGCGGCCGCGCTCAAGGACACCGGCCGGCTCGTCCGCTCGGGCGAGCTCCTGGAGGACGTCGTGCGGCGCTCGAAGGCGGCCGGCAACGTCCGGCTCGAGCTCCACGCCCTGATCGAGCGCAGCTTCCTCCGGATCTACACCGGCGAGGGCGACGTCCGCAAGTTCCACGCGCTCGCCGGGCGGGCGGCCGGCGTCTTCGCCGGGCTGGGCGACGATCCCGGCTCGTCCCAGGCGGCCAGCCTGCGCGCCCATGCCCACTTCGTCGAGTGCCGGATCGCCGACATGCAGTCGGCGCTCGACGAGGCGCTCGCCTACGCCGAGCGCTCCGGCGACCGCCGCCGGGTGCTCTTCCTCCTGATCGCGCTCGGCCGGGCGGCGCTCGTCGGCCCGACCCCGGCCGTCGCCGCGGTCGAGCGCTGCTACAGCCTCAAAGAGCAGGGAGGGGGCGATCGCGCGCTCGAGGGGGTGCTCTCCTCGATCCTCGCCTACCTCGTCGCGATGCAGGGCCGCTTCGGCGAAGCCCGTGAGCTCGCGGCGGAGAGCCACGCGATCCTGGAGGAGAGCGGCCTGATGGTCCTGCACGGCGGCGGGCGCACGTACTCCGGCGCGGTCGAGCTCCTCGCCGGCGAGCCCGCTGCGGCCGAGCGCGAGCTCCGGGTGGGGCTCGCGACTCTCGAGGCGATCGGCGAGAAGGGCAACCTCTCGACGGTCGCTGCCTATCTCGCCGAGGCGCTCGCGGTGCAGGAGAAGGACGACGAGGCGCTCGAGTACGTCGCGCTCAGCCGGCGAACGGCGTCGGAGTTCGACGTCACCTCACATGTCGCGTGGCGCGCGGCGCAGGCGTCGGTGGAGGCCCGCGCGGGCGCGCTCGACGCCGCGGAGCAGCTCGCACGCGAGGCCGTCGACCGCGCGGCCGGTACCGACTTTCTCAACCTGCACGGCGACGCTCTCGCGCGCCTCGGCGACGTCCTCCGACTCGCCGGCCGCGAGGACGAGGCCGCGGTTGCCGCGCTCGAGGCCGGGGCGCTCTACGAGGCGAAGGGCAACCTCGTTGCCAGGTCGCGGCTCGCCGTCACGTCTCTCGCGGGGGGATGACGAGCGTCGCCATCGGCGTCACCTGCTCTTCCGCAAGCGCTGCGAGCGGGAGTCGCCGGACGATCGCGTCGGCGATCGGGTACGGCGAAGCCTCGTAGACCACGACCTCGTGCTCGGCCGAGTAGTGCTCGAGAAGCGCCTCGGCGAGCTCCACGAGTCCCTCGTGCCGAGGGCTCGAGACGGCTCGGCGCTCCCCGATCACGCTGATCTGCCAGAGGATCAGGTAGGCGCGTGGATCGATCGGCGGCGGCTGCGCGAGGAACTTGGTGGCCTCGTAGCTCTGGCGGCCGCTGAGACCCGGGTCGATCCCGAGGTCCGCGTAGAGGCAGTCCTCCGCCGAGACCGCGGGCAGCATCCGGGCGGGGAAACCCTCGGCGCGCGCCTGGCGGATGGCCTCGTGTGAAGGCGTCACGAAGACGCCTGGATGCCCGTAGAAGGCGGCGCAGACACGTCGCCCGCGTCGAACCGGCTCGAGGATCTCCTCGACCATCGCGGCGTAGACCGACCGCCGCTCCTTCCCTTCCACGTAACAGCTGTCCAGGGAGCGCGCGTTCGGATGCAAGCGTTCGAGCCAGCCGCCGTCGCCCGGCTCCGCGGCGAGGTAGAGAAGGTCGTCGGCGTTGGTGACCGCGGCCAGCGATTCGGGCGTCAGCTGCTGGGGGCGAATCCCCGTCCCGATGACAGTGAGCGACCCGCTGGAGGAGCTCACATGACAACTCCGATGAGGAGGCCGGCCGTCCCCCGTCCCGGGGACTCCGCCGCGATCGCGTCCCGGAGTGCGTTCAGGTCGCCGCTCATCACAATCTCGCACTGCTCGTCGCTGAGTCCTTCCCGAGCACACGCGGCGGCCGGGTCCTTCCGGAAGAGTGCGAGGAACTCCGGGTCGGTCTGGAGCTCTCGAAGAAACGCCTTGATCGTCACCGTTACCGCCTCCTTGTCGCTCACATGACGACTCTGAGGTGCATGCCCTTCGTCGGCCCCGTCTCGAGCTCGATCGCGTGGCGGATCCGTTGCAGGTTGCCGCTCGTGACGACGGCGCACTGCCGCTCGTTCAGCCCTGACCGCTCGCACGCCGCCGCCGGGTTCTGCAGGAAGAGCTGGAGCAGATCCTCGTCGCGGTCGAGCTGGTCGAGGAACTCCTTGATCGTCATCGCGTCGCCTTCCTCTCGCTTGTCGCGCACGCCGCCACGCTACAAAGCCCACTTGCGCAGGTCAACGACGGAAGGTGTGCGGGACGGGATCGGGGGTAGTGAACGAGCGTGGACGATCAGACCGAGAAGCCGAAGGATCTCGTCGAGGAAGCCGGACAGGGCCGGAGCGAGCGCACGCCCGCGCTCGCTATCTCGGGCGCCGCGCTGGCGGCGATCGCGCTCTTCCTCCTGATCGGCGGGATCGCGTTCGCGGTCTACCTGCTGGCCTGAGCGCGCTGCGCGCGCCGATACCCTGAAGGGCGTGGATCCGCTCGCTCCCTTCTCTCCGAAGACGCGGGCCTGGTTCGAGCAGGCATTCGCCGCCCCGACGCCCGCGCAGGCAGCCGGCTGGCCCGCGATCGCCAGCGGCGAGCACGTCCTGATCCAGGCGCCGACGGGCTCCGGCAAGACGCTCGCGGCCTTCCTCTACGGGATCGACCGGCTCGACCAGAGCCCCGGCGCGGGACTGCGGCTGCTCTACATCTCGCCCCTGAAGGCGCTCAACTACGACGTCGAGCGGAACCTGCGCGGCCCGCTCGCCGGCCTGCGCTCGGATCTCCGCGTCGGCGTCCGAACCGGGGACACGCCGCAGAAGGAGCGGCAGGCGATGCTGCGGAGCGCTCCGGACATCCTGATCACGACTCCCGAGTCGCTCTTCCTCCTGCTCACCTCTCAGGCGCGCGAGCTCCTGCGGACGGTCGAGACCGTGATCGTGGACGAGGTGCACGCCGTCGCGGGCACGAAGCGGGGAGCGCACCTCGCGCTCTCGCTCGAGCGGCTCGACGCGCTCCTCCCGAAGCCCGTGCAGCGGATCGGACTCTCGGCCACGCAGCGCCCGATCGAGGAGATCGGCAGGTTCGTGAGCGGCGACCGCCCGATCCGGATCGTCGACGCGGGCACGCGGAAGGAGCTCGACCTCCAGATCGTCGTTCCCGTCGAAGACATGCGCGAGCCGGGTGGCAGGCCCTACGAGAATCCGCCGGCGCCGGACGGAAGCAATCTCGCCGTCAGCACCGAGGGTGGGACGAGCTCGATCTGGCCCTCGATCTATCCCGCGCTGCTCGAGCTCGTGCGCGAGCACCGCTCGACGATCGTCTTCGTCAACAACCGTCGCCTGGCCGAGCGGCTCGCGCTGCGGCTGAACGAGCTCGCCGAGTCGGAGATCGCCCGCGCCCATCACGGCTCGCTCGCGCGCGAGCAGCGGGTCGAGATCGAGGAGCTGCTGAAGGCGGGGGAGATACCGTGTCTCGTCGCGACCTCGAGCCTCGAGCTCGGGATCGACATGGGCGCGGTCGACCTCGTGATCCAGGTCGAGAGCCCGAAGTCGGTCGCGCGCGGCCTGCAGCGGGTCGGCCGCGCGGGCCACGAGCTCGGCTCGGTCTCGAAGGGCCGCCTCTTCCCGAAGTTCCGCGCCGACCTGCTCGAGTGCGCCGTCGTCGCCCGCGCGATGCGCGAGGGCGCGATCGAGGAGACGGCGATCCCGCGGAACCCGCTCGACGTGCTCGCCCAGCAGATCGTGGCGATCGCGGCCGAGGGCGACGTCGCGCTCGACGACCTCCACCGGCTCGTTCGCGGCGCCTACCCGTTCTCCGATCTCTCCCGCGTCCAGCTCGAGAACGTCCTCGACATGCTCGCGGGCCGCTACCCGTCGGACGAGTTCGCCGAGCTGCGCCCGCGGATCGTCTGGGACCGGACGGCCGGAGTGATCCGCGGACGCACGGGCGCGCAGCGGCTCGCGATCACGAATGCGGGCACGATCCCGGACCGCGGCCTCTTCGGCGTCCACCTCGTAGGCGGCGGTGGCCGGGTCGGCGAGCTCGACGAGGAGATGGTCTACGAGGCGCGGCAGGGTCAGACGTTCATGCTCGGTGCCTCGACCTGGCGGATCGAGGAGATCACGCGCGACCGCGTGCTCGTCTCGCCCGCGCCGGGCGTGCCGGGCGCGATCCCCTTCTGGAAGGGCGAGGGTGTCGGGCGCCCGTACGAGCTCGGCGAGAAGATCGGCGTCGCCAGCCGCGAGCTCGTGGCGCTCTCCGACGCCAAGGCCGACAAGCGGTTGCGGGAGGACTTCTTCCTCGATCCGCGCGCCGCGCGCAACCTGCTCACCTATCTCCGCGAGCAGGCCGCCGCGACCGGGGCGGTCCCCTCCGACCGGACGATCGTGGTCGAGCGCTTCCGCGACGAGATCGGCGACTGGCGCGTCTGCATCCTGACGCCGTTCGGCGGCCGCGTGCACGCCCCCTGGGGAATGGCGCTGACGGCACGGCTGCGCGACTCGCTCGGGCTCGAGGCGCAGTCGATCTGGTCGGACGACGGGATCGCGCTGCACCTTCCGGACGCGGATGCGCCGCCGCCGCTCGCCGACCTGCTGATCGCGCCGGACGAGATCGAGGAGCTCGTCGTCCAGGAGGTCGGGCAGACGGCCCTCTTCGGCTCCCGCTTCCGCGAGAACGCCTCGCGGGCGCTCCTGATCCCGCGGCGGCGACCGGGCCAGCGGACCCCGCTCTGGCAGCAGCGGCTGAAGGCGCAGAACCTGCTCCAGGTGGCGCGGAAGTACGGCTCGTTCCCGATCGTGCTCGAGACCTACCGGGAGTGCCTGCAGGACGTCTTCGATCTGCCCGCGCTGCGGCGGATCCTCCAGGGGATCCAGACGCGCGAGCTCGATCTCGTCGAGGTCGAGACGAGCTCGGCGTCGCCGTTCGCCTCCTCGCTCCTCTTCGACTACGTCGCGACCTACATGTACGAGGACGACACGCCGCCCGCCGAGCGGCGCGCGCAGGCGCTCTCGCTCGACCGCGACCTCCTCCGCGAGCTGCTCGGCCAGGAGGAGCTGCGCGAGCTGATCGACGCCGACGCCCTCGCCGAGGTGGAGGCGCAGCTCAGAGGCACCCCGCGCAACGCGGACGACCTGGACGACCAGCTCCGCCGGCACGGCCATCTCTTCGAGGGCGAGTTCGACGCGGGCTTCGCGGAGACGCTCCTGCGCGAGCGCCGGGCGATCCGCGTGCGCCTCGGCGGAACCGACGCGGTCATCTCGGCCGCGGATGCGGGCCGCTACCGGGACGCGCTCGGGACGATGCCTCCCGGAGGACTCCCGGAGGCGTTCCTCGAGGGCGGGGCGGACTCGCTGCGCCGGCTCGTCCTCCGTTACGCGAAGGGCCGCGGGCCGTTCACGACCGCCGAGGCGGAAGCGCGCTTCGGCGTCGAGCTCGAGGGTCTGCTGCACGAGCTCGAGCGCGGCGACCTGCTCGTCCGCGGGGAGCTCCGGCCGGGCGGAAGCGAGCGCGAGTGGTGCGATCCCGAGGTGCTGCGCCGCCTCCGCCGCGCCTCGCTGGCGGCGCTGCGGAAGGAGATCGAGCCGGCCGAGCAGGCCGCCTTCGGGCGCTTCCTCCCCGCCTGGCACGGGATCGGCCGCCGCGCGAGCCTGCGGGAGGCCCTGGTGCCGCTGCAGGGGCTCGCCCTCCCGGTCTCGCTCTGGGAGTCGGAGGTGCTGCCGCGCCGGGTCCCGAGCTACCAGCCGGCCTGGCTCGACGCGCTCTGCGCCTCGGGCGAGCTCGTCTGGGTCGGTGCGGGGCTCGACCGCGTCGCCGTCTACTTCCGCGACGACGCAGCCGTGCTCGGCAGGCCCTCCGCCGCCGCCTCGCCGGAGGGCGATGCCGCCGACGCGATTCGGCGCTCGCTCGCGCAGAGCGCCGAGTTCTGGTTCCCGCTCGTGGAGGCGGCCGGGCTCGAGCCGGAGGCGGCGCTCCCTGCGCTCTGGGAGCTTGTCTGGGCGGGTGAGGTCACGAATGACGCCTGGACACCGCTCCGGGCCGGCCGCCGTTACGCGAGCGACCCTCGCAACAGACTGTTACAAGGTCGCCCTCGGCGCTTCTCGCGAACGCGCGCGGCCGGGATCACGGCGACGCAGGGTCGCTGGTCGCTCACGGACAAGCTCTTCTCGGGGACGCCAGACCGCCGCGCGCTCGCGGAGCTCCTACTCGAGCGGCAAGGGATCGTCGCCCGCGACGGCGTCCGCGGCGAGGGGATCCCCGGCGGCTACGGCGCGGTCTACGGGGAGCTGAAGGACCTGGAGACGATCGGCGTCTGCCGTCGCGGCTACTTCGTCGAGGGCCTCGGCGGCGCGCAGTTCGCGCTCGCCGGCGCGGTCGAGCGGCTGCGCGAGCTGAGGGCCGAGGACGATCCCGAGCCGCTCGTCCTCGCCGCAGCCGATCCGGCGCAGCCCTACGGCGCGGCCCTTCCCTGGCCGAAGCGGGCCGGCGCCCGCGCCGCCCGCGTCGCCGGCGCCCAGGTCGTGCTCCTCGGCGGTGAGGCCGCGCTCTACGTGGAGCGCGGCGGCCGGACGCTCGTCCCGCTCCGCGAGCCGGACGAGACCTGGCTGCGCGCCGCGATCGAGGCGCTCGTGACCCACGTCCGGGAGGCGCCGGCCTCGACGGGCAAGCCGAGGCGGCTCGCGGTCGAGCGCTTCGACGGCAAGCCCGTGATCGAGAGCGACGTCCTGCCGCTCCTGCTCGAGGCCGGCTTCCTCGCCGGTCCCCGCCGGGCCGTGCTGCGGCCCTAGGAGGGCTGGCGAACTACCGGCTGTGCCCGTCTCGGCGCGCTGGGCACGCCGTGGCGGCGTCCTCGGTCGCGTCCATACCCACAGGTATGAACGCTCCCTGCGTCCTTGCCACAGCGCACCCATCGCACCGACCCGGACGAGCGGCATTCCGCCAAACCCTCCTAGCCGCCCGGGTCGTAGCCACTCAAGTTCCGGACGCCACAATCCGATGCTCGGGGAGTGACCCCGACGCTCGCCCAGCGGCTCTGGCTGCGGCCGGTCTCGCTCGCGCCGAACGAACGGCGCCGGCTCGTCTCGGCGCGGGCGGCCTTCCTGCTCTTCGTCGTCCAGCCGACGCTCGGGCTGGCCGCGGCGGCCACGACGGGGACGGTCGACAGCATCGCCCTCGGCGCGACGGCCCTCTCCTACTGCCTCGCGATCCTCATCCTCGGGTTCTACGAGCGGCTCTCGACGCTCGTCAAGGCGCTCGCCGCGACCGCGGGCGCGCTCGTCGTCTCGAGCTTCGTCTACTCGCAGCCGGGCGGCGAGGTGTTCGTCCTGCTCTACGTCGGGCTCGTCTTCTACGTCACCTTCTTCTTCACCCTTCGTCGCGCGATCCCCCAGGTCGCGGTCGTCGTAGTGCTGGCCACGCTGAGCACGGTGAGCGCGGGGAGCGCCGAGGAGATGGCGCGGCTCTCGGTCTTGAACGCCGGCACGCTCGCCGGAGCCGCCGTGATCACGCTCGTCCTTCGGCGTCTCCTTCTCGGCGCGCTCGAGAACGCCGAGGCGAGCCGGGCGACCCTGGATGCGTTCTTCGAGCACGCCGCCGGTGGGTTCGCGTTCCTCGACGGCGACCTCCGCTACCGCCGGGTGAACGACCCGCTCGCGTCCATGATCGGCCGGCCGGCGGGTGAGATCGTCGGCCGCAGCGTCCGCGAGATCTCGCCCCGAGAGGCCGACCTGGTCGAGCCCCTACTGCGAGGCGTGCTCGCGACCAACGAGCCTGTCGTCGGGGTCGAGCTCGCGAGCCGCGACGGCAAGCGCCACTACCTCGTCGACTACTACCCGGTCGCGGAGACGCTGGGGATCGGGATGTCGGTCGCCGACGTGACGAGGTTGAAGCACTCCGAGCGAAGCCTGACCGAGTCGAACCGGCAGCTGACGGTGCTCGCGACGACGGACGAGCTGACGGAGCTCCCGAACCGGCGCATGCTCTCCGAGCAGCTCGCGCTGGCGCTCGAGCGGGCGCGCCGAGGCGATCTGGCCGTGGCGCTCCTCTCGATCGACCTCGACCGCTTCAAGGAGGTCAACGACTCGCTCGGCCATGCCTACGGTGACCTGCTGCTCGCCGGGGTCGCGCGGCTGCTCCGGGACGGCGCGAGGGCCACGGACGTCGTCGCCCGGATCGGCGGCGACGAGTTCGTCGTCCTGGTCGCAGACCTCGAGGTTCACGAGGCTCGCGCTCTCGCGCACGCCGTGGCCGAGCGGATCCGGCGGCTGCTCTCGGCGCCGATCTCGATCGGACCGGTCGAGCTGCCCACCGCCGCGAGCGTCGGCTTTGCGATCTATCCGTTCGACGCGCGGGACGAGGACGGGCTGCTCGCGGCCGCCGACCGCGCGATGTACCGCCGCAAGACGGCCAGCGTCCGGGTCGCGTAGAGCCGGGCTAGGCCAGCCGGCCGAGGACGACACCGAAGACCGTGTGGCGCCACGTGGCCTGGAGGAAGGCCCGCGGGTTCGTGAGGAGCGGCGGGATCCCGGGCTCGCCCCGCGCCGGGTGATAGCGGTCGACGAGGGCGGAGAGTGGATAGAGGGCCACGTTCTCGGCGAGTGCGAGCCCGAGCGCGAGCCGACGCTTGTCCACGCCGCTCCGCGCGTGCAGCTCGTGCACGGCGACCCCGAACGCGGCGCCGTTCGCGGCGTGGAGCGCGAAGCCCGCGAGCCGCCAGTGCCGGCCTCGCGTGACCGCCTTGCCGAGGAGCGCGACGTCCGAGTAGTCGCAGCGGAGCAGCCGTTGATCCAACGGCTCGATCAGGCCCCAGACCGTGGCAGCCGCCGCTCCGGCCGCCGCCGCCCCGATCCGGTCGTTCACCGAGCTGGGGCGAGCGCCTGGATCTGCGCCACCACCTCGGTGAGCCCGTGCGGGAGCACCTGCGCCGGCAGCCTGGCCGCCGCGCCTGCTTCCGAGAGCACGCCCGAGCCGCCGACGACGACGCGTGGACCCGCCGGAGCCGCCTCGAGCTCGGCCGCCAGCCGGTCGAGCGACTCCGGGAGGGTCGCGCTGAGACAAACGACGTCGGCGTCGATCTGACGGGCGAGCGCGAGCGTCGCGTCGATCGGCAGCGCCGCTCCGAGGTAGGCGACGAGCCAGCCGTCCGCCTGGAGCAGGACGGCGACGGCCAGGAGGCCGAGCTCGTGGCGCTCTCCGGGAGCACAGGCGAGAACCGCCTTCCCACGCACACCGGCCCTGCGGTCGGAGAGCATGCGCTCGAGCCGCGAGCGCACGACCGCACTCAGCAGGTGCTCCTCGGCGATCCCCGCGACGCCGTGCTCGCAGCCGTCCACAGCGCGCAGGGCGGGAGCGACGATCTCCTCGATCGCGACGGCGACGGGGTGGAGGGTGAAGGTCTGCTCGACGAGGCCGGCCAGGCGGCCGGGGTCACCGGCCTGCGTCGCCGCGATCAGCGCTGTGCAGAGCTCCTCGACGGTCTCGGCCGAGACGTCCTTCGCCGGCTCGAGCAGCGCGGCGGCGGCGCCGATCCGGAACCCCTCGGTCAGGCGGTCGCGCAGCCATTCGACCCGGGAGACGTCGTGGTCGTCGTAGCGGCGCTGGCCGCCCGCGGTCCGCCTCGGGTGGAGGACGCCGTAGCGACGCTCCCACTTCCGCAACGTGTCCGACGCGACGCCCGTCCTGCGCGAGACGGCGGCGATGTTCAGCCCTCCCCGATCGAGCCCTCGCGCGTCGACAGAGGCAAGCGGCTCGGAGCGGTGCTCCACGGACGCCATCGCCGTCGCGGCGAGATCGGTGAGCACGCGGATGTCGCGCTCGCTCCACTCGCGCGCGGCCGTGTCGGCGGCGCAGAACGACCCGACGAGCTGTCCGGACGAGTCGACGAGCGGCACCCCGAGGTAGGCGACGATCTCCTCGTCGAGCACCGAGTCGACTCCGCGGGCGAGCGGATCGGTGCGAGCGTCGCCAATGACGAACGGGCCTCCGGAGCGCACGGCGCGCTGGCAGAAAGAGTCGGTCACCGGCACGGGGCCGCGCGCTTGCCAAGCCCTGTCGATCCCGGCCACGCTGACGAAGATCTCGCTCTCGGGGGTGACGAGCGTCAGGAAGGACATCGGCACGTCGAGCAGCGCGGTGACGAGGGCGGTGAGCCGGTCGAGCACCCCGGCCGCGCCGCTGCTCTCGACACGGATCCGGGCGAGAGCCACCAGTCGCGCCGGATCGTCGAGCTCGACGCCGAGTGAGCGAGTCCGCAGGTTCTCCATCGGCTGGGTCTTCCCCATCGGCCGGTTCCCCATCAGTCCTGGGGACAATACTCGCAGCCTCTAGGCTCAGCCGATGCCCGAGGGCGATTCGCTCCACCGCGCAGCCCTGCGGCTGCAGCCGCTCGTCGGCCAGCGCCTCGAAGCGAGCTCTCCCAACCCCCGCGGGCTCGTGACCGGGGTCGCCGCCGCCGTCGACGGGCGCGTGCTCGAGTCGGTCGAGGCCGTCGGCAAGAACCTGCTCCTCCGCTTCGAGGGCGGGCTCGTCGTGCGGAGCCACCTGCGGATGAACGGGCGCTGGCGCGTGGACGCTCGCGGGAAGGCCCGCGTCGGGCTGCCGTGGCTCGTGCTCACGGGCGAGACGCTCGAGGCGGTGCTCTGGAACGGGCCCGTGCTGGCCCTCGAGGCGCGCCCGCTCCGCCGGCTCGGCCCGGACGTTCTGGGCTCGGAGCTCGACGTCGCCGCGGTCGTCGCGCGCTTGCGCGGGGCGGGTGACCTCTGGCTCGGCGAGGCTCTCCAGAACCAGCGGCTCGTGGCTGGGATCGGGAACATGTGGATGGCCGAGGCGCTCTGGGAGATCGAGCTCTCGCCATGGCTCCGCGTGCGGGAGGTCTCGGACGAGCAGCTCGCAGACGCGGTTCGCGCAGCCCGGCGGCTGATGCAGGCCTCGCTCGCGAGCGGCAGACCCGGAAGGAATGTCTATCGACGGGCCGGGCGGCCGTGCCTGCGCTGCGGGACGATCGTCGGCTCGCGGGGCCAGGGCGACGCGAACCGGACGGCGTACTGGTGTCCCGGCTGCCAGGGAGGAGGCGAGCCGCCCGGCGCGTAGACGGTCGGATGGCGGTTCGCTCTCCCCAGCTCCACCTGTCCCTGCGCTCGTTCTGCCTCGGCGCGTTCGTCTTCCTCGGGCGAGCGCTCGAGGAGGGCGACGAGCTGCCCTTCTCGTTCGAGGAGCACGTCCAGCGCGGCGGCCCGGCGCTCTACGAGTACCGGCCGCTCGTGCGCTCGTTCGTCGAGGCGCGGGCGGGAGCGCTGGCCAAGCGGGAGGACGCGCGGATCGCGCTCGACGAGCTGCTGCGCGAGCCCGCCGCCGCGATCTACGCCCGCGCGCACGCGGGGCCGAGGGGCTCGGAGGAGCAGGCGCTCTACCGCACCGTGCTCGTCGCGCTCCTGCTTGCGACGGCGGAGTCGTGTGGCGGCTTCGACTGGGACGACATCGCGTTCGAGCGCGCGTATGCGGAGCTCGAGGGCTCGCTCTTCGGCGATTCCCGTGCCTACGCGGCCGTCGCGCCGCTCGTCGGGCTTTCGGTCGTCACGCAGGTCGAGCTGGGAGCCGGCCTCCGGATCCGGGCCGCCGCGACGGGCGAGCTCGCCCGCCACTGGCCCGAGGCGCAGGGCCTCCTTCCGCCCGGCTTCGGCGAGGAGGTCGACCGCTACTGCGTGCTCGAGCTCGAGCGGGGCCTGGGCTCCGCGGAGCAGCCGCCCGACGCGCCGGCAGAGCTCGCCGACGCGGTCACGGCTCTGCGGCTCGCGACGGGAGCACCCGTCTCGGCCGGCCCCGTCCTCTTCGAGCGGCTCGACTGGCGGCCGTTCGGGATCCGGCCCGTGCTGCCGATCGCGGCCACGCAGCCGCCCGGCGAGGCAACGCGGCTCGACAGCTTCCGGGCCGACGTGGCGAGGCTCGTGCTCCTGGCCCTCCCGCTCGCCGACGCCGACGCCGTGCTCGCCGAGGCGCTCGACCGCTGGGAGCTCTCGCTCTTCCAGCACGAGCCCTTCCGCTCGGAGCAGCTACGGGGGGCTCTCGCGGCGCTGCTCGGCGAGACGTGGGCTCTGCGTGCCGCCGTTCTGCTCGGACGCTCCTCGGAGGAGCGGCGGTCGCTGCATGCATCCCTACGGGGTCTCGGGTCTGGGGAGCCGGCCCTGCCCTCGGCGGCCGACGCGGTTCGGCGGTCGCTCGTCGAGGTGCTGCGAAACGGCGATCGCCCGGCGGTCTTGCGTACGCTGGACGACGAGCTGCTCGGCCTGCGCTCCTCCGCGCGGCTGGCGCGCGCCGGGTAGCGCGATTGGGCGGGTGCGCGCCGGCGCGTTAGGGTCGGCTGACCCTTCGAGAGCCGGGAGGCTTGGTGGTGCGGATCGCGTCGTTCAACGTCGAGAACCTCTTTGACCGTGCCAAGGCGCTGAAGCTCGACTGGGACGGACGGACGCGAGATCCTCGAGCGCTCCGCTCGGCTCAATCAGCTTCTGAACAGGCGCGTCTACACCGCTTCGGACAAGGCGGAGATCAAGGGGCTCCTGCGCAAGCTCGGCCTGTGGAAGGAGGACGACGGAGGCCGCTATGTCCTCTTGCGTCAGGTGCGAGGGCGCCTCCTGCGCCGTCCCAGGTCGGGGGGCGTCGAGATCGTCGCGAGTGGCCGTTCGAGTTGGATCGGCTGGGTGGAATTGAAGACCGAGCCCGTGGATGGACTGACAATGGAGCACACGGCGATGGTGATCCGCGATGTCGGGGCCGACATCGTCGGCGTGGTCGAGGCGGAGAACCGGATCGTGCTCGACAAGTTCTCAGGACAGCTGCTGAAGAAGGTCGGGGGCCAGCCCTATCCGCATGTGATGGTGATCGACGGCAACGACGACCGCGGGATCGATGTCGGCCTGATGACACGGGTCGGCTTCGAGCTCATCTCGATCCGCTCGCACGTCGACGACACGGACGCGCTGGGGGAGGTCTTCAGCCGAGACTGCCCCGAGTTCCTCGTCACGACCCCGACGGGCGCGCGTCTCGTCGTGCTCGTCAATCACTTCAAGAGCAAGGGCTACGGGCGGGCCGTCGGACTCGAACGACAGGCGGAAGCGGCAGGCGGCCCGCACAGCCGAGATCTATGAGCGGCTGCTCGCCGACGGGGAGCGGAACATCGTCGTCCTCGGCGACCTGAACGACACCCCCGACTCAGATCCTCTCGCCGCGCTGTTCGCAGCCGGGCTGCGCGATGTCTCCGAGCACGAGCTCTTCTCGAACGACGGCCGTCCCGGCACCTACAAGAACGGCACCAAGGGGCAGAAGATCGACTACATCCTCCTCTCCCCGGCGCTCTTCGCGCTCGTGACCGGCGGTCGCATCTTCCGCACCGGCGTCTGGGGCGGCAAGAACGGCACCCTCTGGCCGCACTATCCCAAGATGACCGCTGCCGTCCACGCCGCCAGCGACCACGCTGCGATCTACGCCGACCTCGACATCTAGGCGTGCCTTCCGGCGGCGCATGACCCCGCACGGGACATAATCGCCGGGTGACCTCGCACTGGGACGAGCTTCCCTGGAAGCGGATGGAGCGCGGCCACATCGGCGGCGACTGGCAGAGCCTCACCGGCGACCGCTCGGTCGCGACCGGTGTGAAGCGGATCCGGGTCGACGCCGGCAAGTGGTCGACCCCGGCGCACGTGGAGAGCTCGGAGGAGGAGATCTTCTACGTCCTCTCCGGCTCCGGGATCTCGTGGCAGGACGGCGCCTGCTACGACGTCCGCGCGGGCGACTGCCTCGTCCACACCGCGGGAACCGAGGCGCATACCCTGCGCGCCGGCCCGGACGGCCTGGAAGTGCTCGCCTTCGGCGAGCGCCACTCCGGGAGCGGGGCGCGGCTGCCGCGGGCAGGCGTTTCCTGGGGTCTCGGCGCCTGGGTTCGCACCGGGGTCGAGGACGAGCATCCGTGGAAGCTCGAGGCGGAGGCGGGCGAGCCGGAGCTCTCGGACCCGGTAGAGCGTCCGGCCTGGATCGTCAACGCCGACGACGTCGAGGCGGAGCCCTTTGGCCGCGGGAGCGTCTCGAGCGTGGCCCGCGACCTCGGTCGCGCCGCCGGGAGCGTCCGCACGGGCCTGAACCTCGTCATGGTGCCCGCGGGCAAGCTCAACGTGCCGCCGCACTGCCACTCCGCAGAGGAGGAGCTCTTCGTCGTCCTCGACGGTGACGGCGAGCTCGTGCTGACGCCGACTCCGTCGACATGGCCCGATGTCGTGACCGGCACCTTCCCCGTCCGCGCCGGCTCGACGGTCGCGCGACCGGCCGGCGGGCGGGCGGCGCACTGTTTCCGCGCCGGAGCGGGCGGGCTGACGCTGCTCTCGTACGGGACGCGCGATCCGGGCGACATCGCCTACTACCCGCGGTCGGACAAGGTCAACTTCCGGGGCATCGGCTTCATCACCCGGCTGGAGCGCCTCGACTACTGGGACGGAGAGGACTGAAGGTGCAGGAATCGCCGCGAGAGCCTTGAACCGGAAGCGCAGATGGGACTCATGCGCCTGCTTCCGCGACCGCACGTTCGGTCGCACACCGTCACCGAGGAGACGTCGTTGCAGAGGGTGATCGTGTTCGCCAACCAGAAGGGCGGCGTCGCGAAGACCACGACGACGCTCAACCTCGGCGTCGCGTTCAAGGAGCAGGGCTACCGGGTGCTCGTCATCGACCTCGACCCGCAGGGCAACCTGACGATGAGCCAGGGAATGAATCCCGACGCGATCGAGCGCTCGATGTTCGACGTGCTCGTCCACCGGTTGCCGATCACGGAGATCATCCACCGGGCCGAGGTGGACGTCGCCGTCTCCTCGATCGACCTCGCGGGCGCCGAGCTCGCGCTGTCGGCGATGATCGGACGCGAGCGCGCGCTCGAGAAGGCGCTGCTCGAGGTGCGCGACTCCTACGACTTCATCATGATCGACACGCCGCCCTCGCTCGGCCTGCTGACGGTGAACGCCTTCGTCGCGGCGACCGGGGTGATCGTGCCTGTCCAGTGCGAGTACCTCTCGCTGCGCGGCCTCGTCCAGCTCGAGAACACCCTTGCCATGGTTCGCGAGAACCTGAACCCCGAAGTCAGGATCGAGGGGATCCTGCCGACGATGTTCGACGTTCGCACCCTGCACGCGCGCGAGGCGATCGAGATCCTCGAGGAGAACTTCGGCGAGCTCGTCTTCAAGACGCGGATCCGCAAGACCGTCCGCTACGCGGAGGCGCCGGTGAAGGGCTCGTCCATACTGAAGTACGACCCGACCGGCCCGGCCGCGGAGGCCTACCGCGACCTGGCGAAGGAGGTGCTCCATGGCGCGAAATCGCGCGAGCATGCGTGAGGGGCCGCTCGCCGAGCTCTTCCGCGCAACCGAGGCCGCCCAGCGGCAGGCCCAGGAAGTACAGGCCCAGGAGGCGGGCGGAGGCGAGGCCGCGCCCGAGGCTGCGGCGCCCGAGGCTTCGACGTCGCCTTCGACGCCTGAGCCCGCCGCGCCGACGCCCTCGGCCGAGGAGCCGCAGGAGCAGACGGTCGAGCACGTCCCGGACTTCGCGCGCGCCGATGCCGAGTCGGTCGAGCCCGAGCCCGAGCCGGCCGAGTCGGCCGCGACTGCGGCGCCCGCCGCGCCGGCCTCGACTCCGGCCGCTCCGCGCGAGCGCCCCTACGAGCCGCCCGCGAGCCGCTTCCTGGAGCCGCTCCCCGAGCCGGCTCCGCGGCTCGAGTACGCGACCCGCCCGGACGCGTCGTCCTACCTCGCCGTGATCCGCGTCGTCGGGGTCGGCGGAGCGGGCCTGAACGCCGTCAACCGGATGATCGACGCCGGGATCTCGGCGGTCGAGTTCGTCGCCGTCAACACCGACCTGCAGCAGCTCCAGCTCTCGGACGCGCCCGTCAAGCTCCACATCGGCCGCGAGCTGACGCAGGGCCTCGGCTCCGGTGCGGAGCCCGAGATCGGCCGCCGGTCGGCCGAGGAGGGCTACGACCAGATCAAGAACGCGCTCCGCGGCTCGGACATGGTCTTCGTCACCGCCGGCGAGGGCGGCGGCACCGGAACCGGTGCGGCGCCCGTCGTCGCGCGGATCGCCCGCGAGGTCGGCGCGCTCACCGTGGGCATCGTCACGACGCCGTTCCGCTTCGAGGGCACGCGCCGCAAGAGCTCGGCCGACTCCGGGGTCGAGGAGCTTCGCGCCGCCTGCGACACCGTGATCGTGATCCCGAACGACCGGCTGCTCGAGGTGCTCGACCGCTCGACCTCGATGCTCGACGCGTTCAAGATCGCCGACGACGTGCTCCGCCAGGGCGTCCAGGGGATCACCGACCTGATCACGATGCCCGGCCTGATCAACCTCGACTTCGCCGACGTGCGCACGATCATGTCCGACGCGGGCTCGGCCCTGATGGGGATCGGCTTCGCGACCGGAGAGGATCGCGCCAAGCAGGCCGCCGAGCGGGCGCTGCGCTCGCCGCTCATCGACACCGAGATCGTCGGCGCGCGCGGGATCCTGCTCTCGATCGCCGGCGGCGAGGATCTGACGCTGCTCGAGGTGAACGACGCCGCCGAGCTCGTCCGCCAGGCGGCGACCGAGGACACGAACATCATCTTCGGCGCGACCGTCGACGAGCGGCTCGCCGGGCAGGTGTGGGTGACGGTCGTCGCCACCGGCCTCGGCGGCTCAGCCGGTGGCCGGGCGCGACGCCAGTCCGTGCCCAGCTTCACGAGCTCGAGCCTCCGCACGACCCGTTCGGACGACCAGCTCGAGCCGCCGAGCTTCCTCCGCAGCTAGAGAGGCGGTCGCTCGCTCCGCCGGCCGCGGCGATGGACATGTCCGGGCTTTGACCCCGGCCGTGTCCGATCAAGACCTGGCCCTCGGTGTCGAAACGCGTTGGCCAGGAAGATGGGGCGAGATGAGAGGTGTCCTGAACCGACAGGTCTGGGGTCAAAGCCCGGCCGTGTCCGTTCCGGACGGTTTCGCGTCGCGGCGAGAGCTCGTCGCTAGACGAGCGGCATGACGACGGTGGCGCCGAAGGCGGCGCCGAGCGCGAGGCAGCCCGTCAAGGAGACGCCCGCCAGCGCATAGCGCCGGAAGCCGCGTGCCTGGAAGCCGGGCGCCTGGCCGCCGACGAGGTAGAGCGCCCCGCCGATCCCGAAGGCGATGCTCGTCACCGTCTCGACCGCGCTGAAGGCGATCCCGGCCGCGATCGCGGTGTCGACCTCGGCCCCGTGGGCCTTCAGCGCGAACACGATCGCGGCGCTCGCGACGCCGATGTTCCCAGGCGTCAGCGGCAAGGTGCCCGCGAGCTCGAGCGCCGGTACGATCAGGAGCGCGGCGGCGAGCGGCCGCGAGATCCCGAACGCCGTGCACACCGCGGTCGCGGCGGCGAGGCGGCCGACGGTCGCGAGCCCGATCCAGCCGAGCAGCTGGCCCGCCGCGCGCGGACAGCGCCCGAGAGCGCGGAACGCGTCGAGCGCGTGCGCGACGCGACTCCGGGGGTGGAAGCTGCGCGTGAAGTAGGCGACGCCGACGGCGACCGCGACGACGAGCGCGATGATCGCGAGGGGCCAGGCCGGCAGCGCGCCGGTGACGGCGCCGAACGTGAGCAGCGCGGCCAGCCAGACGATGTGCGCGACCCCGACCGAGGTTCCGACTCCGCCGGCCGTCCAGAGCCGCCCCTCGCCGTCGAGGGTGCGGGAGAAGAGGGCGAAGCGCAGAGCGGTGCCGAGCCGGGCGGGCGCGAAGGAGTTGAGGAGCGAGCCGCAGCCGTACCGCGCCGCCGAATCGAGCCTCGACGTCTTCCCGCCGCAGCGCAGGAGCGCGGAACGCCAGGCGCAGCCTGAGGCCGCGAGCGAGAGCGCGAAGCCGAAGGCCGCCGTCCACAACCAGGCGGGGTTCGCCGCATCGAGGCCGGCGAAGCCCTCGCGCACCTGGTCGCCGAGGAGCTGCGGCATCGAGGCGATCGCGGCCACGATCGCGAGCGAGGCGAGGCCGAGGGCGAGCTGGCGCTTGTGGTTTCCGATCGCGTGCATGCAGCTCCAACGGTTGCGGGGCGGGGCAGGTCCTGCCTTCCTTATCGGCAGAAACACGAGAGCTTTACCCTCTAGTGAGTGAAAGGAGCGATCGCAGCCGGCCATCCCCTCACCGCCCAGGCGGGCGCAAGGGTACTGGAGGGCGGCGGCAACGCCGTGGACGCGTGCGTTGCGGCGGCGTTTGCCGCGTTCGTCGCCGAAGGCCCGCTCACCGGCCCGGCGGGCGGCGGCTTCTTCCTCGCGCACGTGGAGGGCGAGGTGACGCTGCTCGACTGCTTCTTCGCCGTCCCCACCGAGCCGCTCGGGGAGATCGAGCACCTCACCGTCGACTTCGGCTCGTCGACGCAGAGCTACCACGTCGGCGACGGGTCGATCGCCGTCCCCGGCCTCCTCGCCGGCCTGAGCGAGGCCCACCGGCGCTTCGGGCAGCTCCCCTGGCGCGAGCTCGTGGCGCCGGCGATCGAGCTCGCCCGCGCGGGTGTCGAAGTCAGCGAGGCGCAGGCGTTCCTGCACGAGATCCTCGTCGGAGTCCTGCAGCGGGACGAGGGCGGGCGCAGGATCTACGGAACAGTGGCCCACCTCGAGACGGCCGATCTCGCCGCCACGCTCGAGCGCGTCCGCGACGATCCCGAAGCGGCCGTCCGCGAGCTCTTGCCCGAGCTCGAGTCCGACCTGGACGCGTATTCACCCATCGAGCGCGAGCCGCTGCGCACCACGATCGCGGACAGAGACGTGCTGACGACGCCGCCGCCCTCCCGCGGTGGCGCGATCGTGGCGGCGGCGCTCGCCGGCTTCACCACGAGCAGCGGCCTCCACGAGCGGGCGCGAGCCCTGCGCTCCGCCTACGGCTCCGACTCCTTCGGCGGGATCGCCGGGACGACGCATGTCTCCGTGATCGACGCGGCCGGGAACGCCGCCGGGCTCTCCTCGACGCTCGGGGCGGGCTCCGGCGTGCATCGCGGCGGAACGCAGCTGAACAACATGCTCGGCGAGTTCGACGTGATCGGCTCGGGGGAGCTCGTTCCAGGCGAGCGGCTGCAGAGCATGATGACGCCGACGCTCGTGCTCGAGGACGGACGCCCCCGGCTCGTGCTCGGAAGCGCGGGCTCGGTCCGGCTCGCAGGCGCGATCGCCCAGGTCGCCGCCGCGGTTCTCGAGGGCGCCGCGGTGCGAGACGCGATCACCGCGCCGCGCTTCCACGTCGTCGGCGAGCGCGAGCTCCACCTCGAGGGAGGCTGGCCGGCAGCCGTGACCGAGGAGCTGCCGCAGGGCGCCTGGGAAGTGATCCCGTGGCAGAGCCTGAACCTCTACTTCGGCGGCGCGGCGGCGGTCGAGCTCCGTGCTGACGGGACGCTCGACGCCGCGGGCGATCCACGCCGCGGCGGCCACGGGATCGTCGTCTGAGCATCCTCGTGCGACCGGCTCGCCCCGAGGACGCCGCGGCTCTGGTCGACCTCGGCGCCGCGATCGGGGGCGAGGAAGGCGCCTGGCTCCTGACCGCGAACGGGTGGCGCAGCGTCGCCGAGGAACGGCGCTACCTCCGGGCGTTGAAGCGGCACCCGCATGCGGCCGTCTTCGTGGCCGAGCTCGACGACGAGCTCGTCGGCCGGCTCTCGCTCGCCCGCGACCCGCATCCGGCGAGCAGCCACGTAGCGGACCTCGGGTTGATGGTCGCCGCCGGGCACCGGCGGCGCGGGATCGGCCGCGCACTGCTCGAGCAGGCGGTCTCGTGGGCGCGCGAGGCGGGCGTGCGCAAGCTCGAGCTCCACGTCTTCCCCTGGAACGAGCCGGCGCTCGCGCTCTACCAGGCGTTCGGCTTCGAGCGCGAGGGAATCCGGCGCGAGCACTACCGCCGTGAGAGCGAGCTCGTGGACGCGATCCTGATGGCCTACCGGATCCGGTGACATTTCCCTGAGCTCCGACGTATAAGAGGGTGATGAAGCGTCTCGCCCTCCTCGCGGTGCCGGCCGTCCTCCTGGCCGTGGCGCTCGGCGGGCAGGCAGACAGCGCTGCGTCGGAGACGGCGAAGGCGCCACGGCTCGCCGCCTTCGGATCCTGCGGGCAGCTCCTTGCCTACGCGAAGTCGAACGCCGGCCGCCTGGTCGGTCCCTACGGCCTGGGCTCGCCGCTCGGCCGTGGCGGGATCGCCGATGCGGCGCGCGCCGCCGGGCCACCGAAGCAGGGCGTCGACTACTCCGGCACGAACGTCCAGGAGGAGGGCGTCGACGAGCCCGACCTCGTGAAGACGAACGGGAACACCGTCTTCGCAGTCGCGAACGGGAGGCTGAACGCCGTCGACGTGAGCGACCCGAAGCCGCGTCTCCTCGACACGCTCGCCCTCGACCGGGCCATGAGCCACGAGCTGCTGCTCCACGGCGACCGGCTCCTCGTCCTCTCGCGCGGCGGCTACTGGATCGATCCGCTCCCGGCAATGGCGGCGCGGATCGCGCCCTATCAGCCCGCGAAGTCGGTGCTCGCCGAGGTGAACGTGGCCGATCCGAAGCGGCTTCGGCTCGTCCGCACGCTCACGCTCGACGGCTCGTACGTGGCCGCGCGGCTCGTCGGCGGCAGCGCGCGGATCGTCACCTCGGCCCAGGTGCCCGGCGAGCTGCCCTTCGTCCAGCCCAAGGACGGCTCCAGCGAGGAGCTCGCCGCCGCGACCTCTCGGAACCGTGCCGTCGTCGCCTCGTCGCGCGTCTCGAGCTGGCTCCCGACCTACCGGCTCAGGCGGGCCGGCGCGAAGGCGGGGAAGGCGCGCCCGCTCGTCCAGTGCCGTCATGTCCGGCGCGCCGCCTCCTTCTCCGGGCTCGGGCTGCTGACCGTGCTGACCGTCGACCTCGCCAAGGGGCTCGAGCCCGTCGACTCGGTCGCGGTGCTGACGGACGGGCGGATCGTCTACGCCTCGCCCGAGAGCCTCTACGTCGCGACCGAGCGGTGGGCCGACCGCCCCGCGCCGGACGAGCCGCAGCGGGCCGAGCAGGGCGTCACGACGCAGATCCACAAGTTCGACATCTCGAGCCCGGTGCGGACGCAGTACCGCGGGAGCGGCCAGGTCCCGGGCTATCTCCTCAACCAGTGGTCGCTCTCGGAGCACCGCGGCGTCCTGCGCGTCGTCAGCACCGAGTCGCCGGCGTGGTGGGGCGAGGGCCGCGAGACCGAGTCGTTCCTGACGACCCTCCGTCACTCGGGCGGCGCGCTCGTCCAGGCGGGCCGGATCGGCGGCCTCGGGAAGGGCGAGCGCGTCTACGCCGTCCGGATGATCGGCGACGTCGGCTACGTGGTCACCTTCCGGCAGATCGACCCGCTCTACACGATCGACCTCGCCGTCCCGGAGCGGCCGCGCGTCCTCGGCGAGCTGAAGATCCCCGGCTACTCCGCGTACCTGCACCCTGTCGGCGAAGACCTCCTGCTCGGGGTCGGTCAGGATGCGACTGAGGAGGGGCGCCCGCTCGGGACGCAGCTCTCGCTCTTCGACGTCTCGAACCTCCGGCGGCCTACCCGGCTGCACAGCGAGCCGCTCGGACCCGGCTGGTCGGAGGCGGAGTCCGATCACCATGCCTTCCTCTTCTGGCCGCGCACCGGGCTCGTCGTCGTCCCCTTCGAGCAGCAGGCCGTCGGGTATCGCGTCGGCCGCGCACGGGGGATCGACCGGGTCGGCCGGATCGAGCACGAGCGCGGCAGGCTCGAGTGGACGCCCGGCGTGCGGCGCTCGCTCGTCGTCCGGAACGCCGTGCTCACGGTGTCGGACGCGGGCGTCAAGTCGAGTAGCCTGACGTCGCTGGAAGAGCTGGGCTGGGCGGCCTTCCCGCCGCCCGCGCAGCCGTAAGCCGCGATTCAGGGAGGACGCCGCCGCCATGCCCGAGTTCACCGAGTACGCCCCCGGCACGCCGTGCTGGGTCGACGTGACGAGCTCCGAGCTCGACCGCACGATCTCGTTCTACTCCGACCTCTTCGGCTGGGAGGCGACGGAGGACTCGAGGCGGGAAGCGGGCGGCTACACGATGCTCTCGAAGGACGGGAAGTACGTCGCCGGTGCCGGCCCCTCACCCGAGGAGGAGATGCCGTCGGCGTGGACGACGTACCTCGCGAGCGACGACGCCGATGCCACCGCCGCCAAGGTTCGTGAGGCCGCCGGCACGCTCCTGCTCGAGCCGTTCGACGTCTACGACTCCGGCCGGATGGCGGTCGCGCAGGATCCGACCGGCGCCGTGTTCGGGATCTGGCAGGCCGGCGACCACGACGGCGCGCAGCTCGCGAACGAGCCGGGCTCGTTCACCTGGAACGAGTGCCAGACCTCCGACGTCGAGACCGCGGCGGCGTTCTACAGAGCCGTCTTCGGCTACGAGATCGAGGCGGTGCCGATGGGGGAGGGCACGACATACCGCGTGCTCAAGGTGGGCGAGCGGAGCGTCGGCGGGATGCTCGAGCTCACTCCGGAGATGGGCGAGGTTCCTCCGAACTGGGCCACCGCGTTCGCCGTCGCCGACACCGACGCGACCTGTGCGAGGACGGAGGAGCTCGGCGGCAGCGTGCTCGTGCCGCCCATGGACATCCAGCAGATCGGCCGGTTCGCGGTCCTCCAGGATCCGGTCGGCGCGGTCTTCCAGGTGCTCGCGAACCCGCCGGGCTGAGTCGCGGAGCTCGACGCCGTGAGCATTCCCGCGGCGACGACGGAGGAGGCCGCCGGCGCGGAGGCGCCGGATCGGCTCGCGCTCGCCGCGTTCGCCGGCGCGATCCTCTTCGGCGGCAGCAACTTCGTCGCGATCCGCTACTCGAACCGCGAGCTCGACCCGCTCTGGGGCGCGTTTCTCCGCTTCGCCCTCGCCGCGGCCGTGTTCGGCGTGGTCGCCGCGGCGCTGCGGCTGCCGTTCCCGCGAGGGCGGCCGCTCGTCCTGGTGGTGATCTACGGGCTGCTCGCCTTCGCCGGCGCGTACGGCTGCCTCTACTGGGCGATGCAGGAGGTGCCTGCGGGGGTCGCCGCCGTCGTGCTGGCGATCGGCCCCCTGCTGACCTTGCTGCTCGCCGTGGCGCACGGGATGGAGCGACTGAGCGGCCGAGCCGTGGCGGGCGCGCTGGTCGCCGTCGCCGGCTCGGCGCTGATCTTCTTCCAGCCGGGCTCGGTCGACTTCGGCTGGCGCTCGTTCGCGCTACTCGTCGTCGCGGCGCTCGCGGCGGCCGAGTCGGTCGTGATCTCGAAGCGCGTCGGCCCCGAGCATCCGGTGATGATGAACTTCGTCGCGATGAGCGCCGGGGCGGTCGTGCTTCTCGTCGTGGCGGCGCTCGCGGGTGAGAGCCTGGCGCTGCCGGAAGCCGGCAAGACGCAGCTCGCGGTCGCCTATCTCGGGGTCGCGACCGTCGCGCTCTTCCTCTTCGTGCTCGTCGTCGTGCAGCGCTGGACGGCCTCGTCGACCTCGTACGTGTTCGTCCTGATGCCGATCGTCGCCGTGACGCTGGGCGCCCTCGTCGCCGACGAGCGGATCACCGCGACGACGCTCCTCGGCGGCGCGATCGTCTGCGCGGGCGTCTACCTCGGCGCGCTCGCCCGACCGGATCGTCGCGCCGGGTGACTCAGTGCGGGACGCCGGCCGCCCGTACCTCGACTGAACCGGTTTCGGCGGCCGGGAGCTTGCCCGCGTACTCGAGCGCCTCCGCCTCCGCGCAGTCGAGGAGATAGAAGCCGCCGAGTTGCTCCTTCGTCTCGGCGAACGGGCCGTCGGTGACGCCGAGGCGGCCGCTGCGCCGGCGAACCGTCTTCGCCTGCCCGCTCGCGGCGAGCCCGTCCGCGGCGACGAGGTGCCCGTTCCGCTCCGCCTCCTGCCGAACGGCGTCGTAGACGGCGATGTGCCGTTTCCGCTCCTCGGCGGGTAGCTCGTTCCAGACGGATTCGGCTTCGTACATCAGCAGTAGATAGCGCACGGTTCCTCCTCGTCGATTATCTGCTGGACGAGCGGCCGACGCCGGAATCGACATTCGCATCCGCCTCGGCCGTAAGCGTCCAACCGAAGGTTGGCCGTAAGGCAACGGCCGCCGCTTCCGCGACTCTTCCTGGATGCACGTCTCAGCCGACCGGCTCCACCTCTCGCCGTCCGACGTCACGGCCTTCCTCGCCTGCGAGCACCTGACGACGCTCTCGCTCGCGCACGCGCGCGGGGAGGTCGAGCGGCCCGAGGTCGAGAACGAGCAGGCCGAGCTGATCTTCCGCAAGGGGCTGGAGCACGAGCGCGCCTATCTCGAGAGCCTCCGGGCCGAGGGGAAGACCGTGCTCGAGGTCGAGGATCCGCGCGGCGACTACGAGGGCGCCGCGCGCGCGACAGCGACCGCGATCCGCGCCGGCGAGGCCGACGTGATCTACCAGGGCGTGCTCGCGAGCGACGGCTGGCGCGGCGTCGCGGACTTCCTCCTGAAGCAGCCGGACGGAACCTACGAGGCGCTCGACACCAAGCTGGCGCGCTCCGCGAAGCCGGCCTACATCCTCCAGCTCCTCTTCTACAACGAGGAGCTGGCGCGGATCCAGGGACGCGAGCCGGAGCGGATCCACGTCCTCCTCGGCTCGGGCGAGCAGGTGCCGTTCCGCCCGCGGGAGTTCGCCGCCTATTACCGGCGCGTGCGCTCCCGGCTGGAGGAGTTCGTCGCCGATCCGCCCGCCACCGAGCCGTACCCGATCTCACACTGCGCGATCTGCGAGTTCAAGCCGATCTGCGAGACCCACTGGGATCGCGTCGACCATCCGAGCCGCGTCGCCGGGATCAGGCGGAGCCAGATCGAGAAGCTCGCCGCCGCCGGAATCGGCACGCTCGCGCAACTGGGAAGCGCAGCCGCGGAGCCGGTGCCGGCCGGGTTCGACGCCGACGTCTGGAAGCGGCTGCACGAGCAGGCGGAGCTCCAGCTCGGCCGCCGCGAGACGGGCGAGATCCGGCTGATCCTCCAGCCGCCGCAGCCCGAGGCGGGCTTCGCGCTGCTCCCGGACCCCTCTCCGGGCGACCTCTTCTTCGACTTCGAGGGCAATCCGTTCTGGGACTCGAGCGGCGGGCTCGAGTACCTCTGGGGGATCCTCGACGTCGACGGCGCCTTCACGCCGCTCCACGCGCACGATCACGCCAGCGAGCAGCTCGCCTTCGAGACGTTCGTCGATCTCGTCCACGAGCGGCTCGTCGCTCACCCGGACCTGCACGTCTACCACTACGCGCAGTACGAGATCACGGCGCTCCGCCGGCTGATGGGCCGCTACGGCACCCGCGAGGCGGAGCTCGACGACTTGCTCCGCCGCAACGTCTTCGTCGACCTGCTCAAGGTCGTCCGCAACGGGATCCGCGCCTCCGTTCCGGGCTATGGCCTGAAGGAGCTCGAGGTCTTTCTCGACTTCCGCCGCGAGGCGGAGGTTCAGGACGGCGGCACCTCGATCGTCGTCTTCGAGCAGTGGATGCAGACCGGGGAGGCGGCGCTGCTCGAGCAGATCGACGCGTACAACCGCGAGGACTGCATCGCGACTCGCCTCCTGCGGGACTGGTTGCTCGGGCTGCGCGCCGAGGCGCTGGAGCGGTTCGGCCCGTTCCCGCTCCCCGAGCCGAAGGAGCCGAAGCCGATTCCCGAGCGGAAGGCGGAACGCGCTGCGCTCCGCGAGCAGCTCCTCACGGCCGGGCACGAGCTCGCCGCCCAGCTCCTCGACTACCACGACCGCGAGCGGAAGCCCGTGTGGTGGGCGTTCTTCGACCGGGTCGAGAAGACCGCCGAGGAGCTCGTCGAGGATTCGGAGTCGATCGGTCGGCTCGAGCGGCTGAGCGGGCCCGAGCCGGTCAAGCGCTCGCAGGCCTACGTGCTCTCCTTTCCCGCCCAGGAGCACAAGCTCGGGCAGGGGCAGGACGTGCTCGATCCGAAGACGCGGGAAGGCGCGGGCGAGATCCTGGCGCTCGACCGGGAGGAGCGGCGGCTCGTGCTCAAGCGCGGCCCGTCGCTCGCGGAGGTGCCCCTTCCCGAGGCGCTGATCCCGGGCGAGCCGTACCGGACGCCCGACCAGGAGGACGCGCTCCAGCGGCTCGGACGCTCACTGCTCGCCGGCGACGGCCGTTATCCGGCACTCGAGTCGATCCTCCGCCGCGAGCCGTTCGAGCGGCCGATCCAGACGAGCGACCTGGACGAGCTGAAGGAGCTCGTGCTCTCGCTCGACGGTCGCCACCTCGTCATCCAGGGCCCGCCTGGATCGGGGAAGACGTGGACGTCGGGCCGCCTGATCGCGCACCTGCTCGCGGCGGGAAAGCGCGTCGGTGTCGCCTCGACCAGCCACAAGGCGATCCACAACCTGCTCGACGCGGTCGAGGCCGGCGCCGCCGAGCTCGGGCTCGCGTTTCACGGGCTGAAGAAGGCGAGCGGAGGCAATCCCGAGTCGTTCTACGCGAGCGAGCACGTCGCGAGCGTCGAGCGCTCGGAGGACTGCGTGGACTGCGACCTCGCCGCGGGCACGGCCTGGCTCTTCTCGCACGAGCGGCACGAGGCGACGCTCGACTACCTCTTCGTCGACGAGGCCGGGCAGGTCTCGCTCGCCGACGGGCTCGCGCTCGGGACGTGCGCACGGAACGTCGTCCTCGTCGGCGATCCCCAGCAGCTCGACCAGGTGCTCCAGGGCACGCACCCGCCCGGGAGCGGCGCGTCGGTGCTGAAGCACCTGCTCGGCGACGACGCGACCGTTCCCCCCGACCGCGGGATCTTCCTCGAACGAACCTTCCGCCTGCACCCCGAGATCTGCAGCTACATCTCGGAGGAGTTCTACGACGGACGGCTGGCGGCAGATCCCGTCACCGCTATGCGGACGACGCCGCTCGGAACAGGCCTGCGCTACCTGCCGGTCGAGCACGAGGGGCGGCGGCAGGAGTCGGCCGAGGAGATCGCCGTGGTGCGCGCGGAGGTCGACCGGCTGGTCGCGGCCGGGGTGCCCGCTGCCGAGCTCATGGTCGTCGCCGCCTACAACGCCCAGGTGAACGCGCTGAAGGAGGCGCTGGGAGGCGGGGTGCGCGTCGGCACCGTCGACAAGTTCCAGGGGCAAGAGGCGCAGGTCGTCCTCTACTCGCTCGCGAGCTCGAGCGGCGAGGACGTCCCGCGCGGGCTCGAGTTCCTCCTCTCGCGGAACCGCCTGAACGTCGCGATCTCGCGGGCGCAATGCCTCGCCTACCTCGTCTGCTCGCCGCGCCTCCTGGAGGTGAACGCGCGCTCGATCGACCAGATGCGGCTCGCGAACGCGCTCTGCCGGTTCGTCGAGCTCGCCCGGCCGTAGGCCGACTAGCCGGCCGGGCGTTTTCGGCCCGCAGGCGCCGGAGATTCCGAGGTCGAGCGCGCGCGATGCGGACGATGTTCATCTCATACTGGTTGCTGATCGCGGGCGGGATCCTGGCCTTCGTCCTCGTCGGGATCACCCAGGGATGACCCAGCGATGACGCGCTTCTCGGCGCTCAGGCGGTTCGCCTTCGAGAACGGCCTCTCGCTCTTCTTCGGGACGCTCTTCCTCGGCGCTCTCGTCGGCCAGTCGCTCGCCGGCCAGCGCGCGGCGAACGGCGAGGCGCTCCAGCACGGCGGCGAGGAGCTGTCGTGGTGGGAGTACGTGCGCTCGCCCGACTTCGGGGGCGCTGTGCTCGAGAACTGGCAGTCGGAGTTCCTCCAGTTCTCGCTCTTCATCGCCGCGACGATCTGGCTCGTCCAGAAGGGATCGAACGAGTCGAAGCGGCTCGAGGACGTCGGGCTCGAGTCGAAGCGCAAACAAGAGATCGGGGAGCACGCGCCGGAGCGGGCGCCCGCGCTCGCGCGGCTCGACGACTGGCGCACCCGGATCTACGAGAACTCGCTGGTGCTCGCGATGACGCTCATCTTCTTCGCGACCTGGTTCGGCCAGTCCCTGAACAACTGGCGCGTCTTCAACGTGGAGCAGCGCGAGCACGACGAGGAGACGGTGTCCTGGGGCCGCTACCTGCTCGACCCCGACTTCTGGGAGAAGTCGCTTCAGAACTGGCAGTCCGAGTTCCTCGCGATCGGGACGATGGTCGTCTTCACGATCTACCTGCGCCAGCGGGGCTCGCCGGAGTCGAAGCCGGTCGGCGCGCCGCACGACGAGACCGCATCGTCCGGCTGAGCGTCGCGAGCGCTGCCGATTTCGGCGCTGAGCTGGCGTTTTGCGCGTTCTTGCCCCACACTTTCCGGGACGATGCTGCTGCGATTCCTCATCTGCTGCTCGCTGCTCCTCGGTCTCTGCGGTCAGGCTGCCGCTGCCCCGGGCGCTGCGGGCGGCTCGACCGTGGACAGCTCGACGGTCGCCGCGCTCCAGGTCGGCCTGCGCGTACACGGCGCCTACGCGGGCACGGTCGACGGCGCGCTCGGCCCCGCGACGACGCGAGCGGTGAGGGTGTTCCAGCGGCGGTCGGGACTCGAGGTGGACGGCGTCGTCGGCCCGAAGACGCGGGCGGCACTCGGGCTCTTCGGCAGGCCGGCGCTCGGGAGCCGTCTGTCGGGGCTCGGCAACGTGGGCTGGGACGTCGCCCAGCTCCAGTTCCTGCTCGCGGAGCACGGCTTCCCCTCGGGGGCCTTCGACGGCGTCTTCGGGCCGCGCGTCGGCGGCGCCCTGCGGCGCTACCAGCAGTGGGCCGGGCTCGATCCCACCGGGCGCGGAGACGCAGCCACGATCGCCGCGCTCGCGGCCGAGCCGGGCACGGTCGGGATCGCCCTCCGCAGCCCGGTCGACGGCGCGCCGAGCGATGCCTTCGGCCCGCGCGGGAACCGTTTCCACTCCGGGCTCGACTATCCGGCCGCCGCGGGCGCGCCGGTCGTTGCCGCCGCGGCCGGCCGCGTGACCTGGGCCGGCTGGAGGCCCGGCGGCTGGGGCAGGCTCGTCGTCGTCGCCCACGGCGGCGGGCTGCGGACGTTCTACGCCCACCTGTCTCGAATCGACGTCGTTTTGGGTCAGCGGCTCGGGGCCGGCGAGGGCTTGGGGCTCGTCGGAGCATCCGGCCGGGCCGACGGGCCGCACCTCCACTTCGAGGCGCGCCTGCGCGGAGCCGCGGTCGATCCACTCCCGGCGCTGGGCGGCTACTAGGGGAACCGGCTCCGGCCCGGATCCAGATCGAGCCGACCGCCGTCGCGGCAGTCGGCGGGGACGAGGTACTCCGGCGCCGCGCGGGCGACCGTCGCGTTGTCCGCGAGCTGCTGGCGCATCATCCGCGCGGCGGTCCGCTCCGAGAGGCCGAGCCGCGCTCCGAGCTCGACCCCGCTCTGGAAGGCGAAGCAGTTCGCGATCCCCTCGTTCCTCTCGCCGCGGAGATGCCACGCCTCGTGCGCGAGCACGGCGAGCGCGCGGGCCGTCTGGCTGAACGAGCCCTCGTCTCCGTCGAACGCGAGCCGGTGGAGGCGGAAGCAGATCGCCGGTGTCAGATACGCGTTCGTGCCGCCGACCTCGGCCAGGCCGTCGGCGTGCTGGACGATCCCGACGGCCTCGCCCTCGGCGTCGCAGCGGACGCGCGCGTCGTGACCGGCGATCCGCCCGGCCTCTGCCGAGAGGCGCGCCTCGGTCCGCTCGCGCTCGGAGGCGTCGAGCCCCTTCCAGCCGCGGTCCGGAACCAGGACGAGGAGGACGAACGCGAGCGCCCCGAGAACGGCGAGCCCTTCGAGGCGGGGGAGGAGCCGACGGCGTTCGGGAGCGGCCGCCGCCACGGGCTGCTCGTCGGGCCAGTCCGGATCCTCTCCTCGGCGCAGCCGCTCGCGAGCCTCCTCGACCAGCTCCTCGAGCTCCTCTTCGGTCTTGCCGGTGGCGGGGAGCCAGACGTCCCGGCCCTCGATCCGGACGAGCGCGGGCTCGAGCCACTCCTCGCCGCCGAACTCGGCGACGTCCACCGCCTGAGGACTTCGGCCGCGGGGCTGGGGCACGCCGCCGCCCTCCCGGAGCCCAGCACACGAGGAAGTGCAGCTCGAGCGCGGCGAAGGCGACGAACGGCACCCAGAGCGGGATCCAGGTCTGCAGCCGCGGCAGGAAGAACCAGGCGACGATCAGCGCCACCGCCGCGATCCGCAGGCGCCGGGCCTGCGGCAGGGGCGTGACTCCCATCCGCAGACCGTAGCCGTCCGCCCACGCCGTAGACTCGCGCCATGGCGTTCGTCATCCCGGAGGAGATCGAGGCCTACGCGGCCGCGCACACGACGCCCGCGGGCGGCTTCCTCGACGAGCTCGCAGCCGAGACGCGCGAGACGCTGCCCTCGCCGCAGATGCTCACGGGCGAGGTCGAAGGACGCTTGCTCGAGTTCCTCGTCTTCCTGACCGGTGCGCGCCGGGTGCTCGAGGTCGGCACCTACTCGGGCTACTCGGCGATCTCGATGGCCCGCGCGCTGCCGCCCGACGGGACGATCGACACGCTGGAGATCGAGCCGAAGCACGCCGAGTTCGCCTCCCGCTGGATCGACCGGACCGAGTGGGCCGACCGGATCACGATCCACGTGGGGCCGGCCGAGCGCGCGCTCGAGCGGCTCCCCGGTCCTTACGACCTCGTCTTCATCGACGCCGACAAGGCCGGCTACGCGTCGTACTACGAGGCCGCGCTCGAGCGGCTCGAGCCGCGCGGGCTGATCGTCGTCGACAACGTGCTCTGGAGCGGCCGCGTCGTCCGCGAGAGCGACGACGACACCGACGACACCCGCGCGCTCCGCAACTTCAACGCGAAGCTGGTCGAGGACGAGCGGGTCGTCTGCGCGATGCTGACGATCCGCGACGGCATCACCCTGATCCGGCGCCGGTAGCACCGGTCGTACACTCGCTTGATGGACACGGAGGCGCTCGCCGTCCTCGAGTTTCCCGCGATCGCCGAGCGGCTCGCCGGCGCCGCCGCGACCTCGTACGGCGACCGAGCTCGCCCGGGCGCTCGCCCCCTCGGCCGAGCCCGGCGAGGTCGTACGGCGGCAGGCGACGACCGCGGAGGCGATCGCGCTCCTCGACGAGTCGCTCGAGCCGCCGCTCGGCGGGATCCGCGACGTCCGCGAGCCCGTGGCCCACGCGGCGCTCGGCGGCGTGCTGACGCCGGAGGCGCTGAGCAACGTCGCCTCCACGATCGCGGGCGGCCTCCGGGCGCGAGGCGCGCTCGACGAGCAGGCCGAGCGCGCGCCGCTCCTCGCGGAGCTCGCGGCCGCGCTCGACCGGACGCTCGCCCCGCTCTCCGAGGAGCTCGGCCGTCGCGTCGAGGAGGACGGCTCCGATCTGCGCGACACGGCCTCGCCTCGGCTGCGCAAGCTGCGCGCGGAGCTCCGCGAGGGGAGGCAGCGGGTGGCCGAGGAGCTGCGCCGGCTCTCCCGCTCGCCGGGCCTGCGCGAGCATCTCCAGGAGGACTTCGTCGTCCAGCGAGGCGGCAGGCCGGTGCTCGCGGTCAAGGCCGGCTCGCGGAGCAGCGTGCCCGGGATCGTCCACGACTCCTCAGGGTCGGGCCAGACGCTGTTCGTCGAGCCGTTCGCGGTCGTCGAGCTCGTGAACCGCCAGTCGGAGGCGGCCGGCGCGGAGCGCGAGGAGGTCGTGCGGATCCTCCGCGAGCTCTCGGCCGCGGTCGGCGAGCGGGCGGAGGCGCTCCGCGCGCTCGTCGAGGCGACGGGAGCGATCGACCTCGCGCTCGCCTGCGGGATCGTCTCCCGGCGCTGGCGCGGCTGCCCGGTCGAGCTCTCCGACGAGGTGCGCCTGCTCGGCGCGCGCCACCCGCTCCTCGACCCGGAGACGGCCGTTCCGATCGACCTCGACCTCGGCCCCCTCCGCGCGCTCGTACTCAGCGGTCCGAACACGGGTGGCAAGACCGTCGCCCTGAAGACACTTGGCCTCGCCGCCCTGCTCCACCAGTCCGGGCTGCGTCCGCCGGCGGTGACGGCGGCGCTGCCGGTGTTCGACGACGTGCTCGCCGACATCGGCGACCAGCAGTCGATCGAGATGAGCCTCTCGACCTTCTCCGGTCACATCCGGAACCTGATCGGGATCCTCGAATCGGCGACCGACCGGTCGCTCGCGCTCGTGGACGAGCTCGCGTCCGGCACCGATCCGGTCGAGGGGTCGGCGCTCGCCCAGGCTCTTCTCGCCCGGCTTGCGCAGCAGGCGCGGCTGACGATCGTGACGACGCACTACCCCGAGCTGAAGGAGTGGGCGAGCGCCACCGAGGGCGCCGCCAACGCCGCGACGGGGCTCGATCCCGAGACGCACGCGCCCCTCTACCGAGTCGCGCTCGGCCGCCCGGGCACGTCGCATGCCCTCCAGACGGCCGAGCGCCTGGGCCTCGACGAGCGGCTGGTCGCCGACGCGCGCGGCCGAGTCGCGCCCGAGCGGCTGCGGATCGCGGAGCTCCTGGCCGACGCCGAGGCGGCCGAGCAGGCCGCCCTGGAGGAGCGCGAGGCCGTGGGACGGGAGCGCAGCGAGGCGCGCGAGCTCGGCGATCGGGCGCGCGAGCGCGAGTCGCAGCTCGCGACGGAGATCGAGCGCGTGCGCGCGTCCGCGGCGCAGGAGCGCGAGCTCGCGATCGCCGAGGCCGCCCGCGAGCTCGCCGCCGCCCGCGCCGAGCTGGACGCGCTGCGCGAGGAGATCCGCGTGGCGCGGCGTCGGCAGCGGGAGGCGGAGCTGACCGCGCCAGCGGCAGCGGCCGGCGCGGAGCGCGAGCGCGATCGGAGCCTCGGCGCGGCCTCGACGCGCGCGGCCCGGGCCGAGCAGGCCCTGCGCGAGCTCGAGCGGCCCGTGGCGCTGCAGGGCCCGCTCGCGGTCGGCGATCCGGTCGAGGCGCCGGCCGTCGGCGTCCGCGGCACGATCGCGGCGATCGACGGAGACGAGGCCGAGGTCGTCGGCACCGGCGGCCATCGCGTCCGGATCGCGCTCGCGCGGCTCCGCGCCGACGCGCAGGGCGCCCGCGCCCAGGAGGAGGCGCCGGCCGTCCGCGTCCTCGCCGCCGCGAGCGGCGACGTCTCGGACGAGCTCGACGTCCGCGGCCGCACGCGGGCAGGAGGCGCGCGAGGCGGTCCGCGCCTTCGTCGACGCCGCCGCGCTCGCGGGGCTCCCGACGGTTCGCGTGATCCACGGCCGCGGCACCGGGGCGGTGCGCAAGGCCGTCCGCGACGAGCTGGCAAGCCACCCGCTCGTCGGCGGGCAGGAGAGCGACTCCGCCGACGGCGCGACGATCGCCGACCTGGGATGAGCCGCTACATCGGACGCGAGAACCTGCGCAAGCGGCTGACGCCGGGCGAGGGCGCTCCGGGGCGGACGACCTACGCCGGCGGGGCCGTCCGACTGGAGCCGGACGACGGCGAGAGCCTTGAGATCCGTCCGTCCTTCGGACTCGACCACGTGGCCGAGTACGACCGCGTCCGGGCTGGGCCGCTCCTCGACGAGCTCGAGGAGGAGCACGTCGTCGGCGCCCTCCTCGTGCGGCTCGGCGGCTACGCCGTCGGCGTCTTCGAGGGCGAGCGGCTCGTCGCCTCGAAGGTCGGCTCGCGCTTCGTCAAGAACCGGCACAAGAAGGGCGGCTCGTCCGCGAATCGCTTTCGCCGGCGGCGCGAGGAGCAGGCCCGGGAGCTCGTCGACGACGCGGCCGCGGTCGCCGCGCGCGTCCTCGGGCCGCACCGCGAGCGGATCGAGTTCGTCGCGCTCGGGGGCGACCGCGGCGCCGTCGACGCGGTGCTTGCGGCGCGGGCGGACCTCGGCTGGCTGCGCGAGCGCGCGCTCCCGCGCTTCTTCACGGTCGCCGAGCCGCGGCAGCGCGTGCTCGAGGCCTTTCCCTACGACCTCTACGCCGTGGAGGTGGTTACGCTCTCGCCCGATGAGCCGTGACCCCGATGTGAACGTCGTCGGCGGGGAGCTGCTCCCGTGCTCGGCCGAGCCGCTGACCGGCTTCTTCCGGGACGCCTGCTGCGCGACCGGGCCGGAGGACGTCGGCAGCCACACGGTGTGCGCCGTGATGACCGAGGAGTTCCTCGCGTTCAGCAGCGCGGCAGGGAACGACCTCTCGACCCCGCGGCCCGAGTGGGGCTTCGAGGGCGTGCGGCCGGGCGATCGCTGGTGTCTCTGCGCGGCGCGTTGGCTCGAGGCGCACGAGGCCGGTGTCGCGCCCGAGGTCGTGCTCGGCGCCACGCACGCCCGCGCGCTCGAGGTCGTCCCGATCGAGCTCCTGACCGCGCGCGCCGCCGCCCCCGACACCGCTTGAGCAGCTTGCGCGTCGCGCTCCTCGCGCCGGTCGCCTGGCGCGTGCCGCCGCGCCACTACGGGCCCTGGGAGCAGTTCGCCTCGCTCCTCGCCGAGGGCCTGGTCGCAGCCGGCGTCGACGTGACGCTCTTCGCGAGCGGCGACTCCGAGACCGCCGGGAACCTCGCCTCGGTCGTCGCGCGCGGCTACGAGGAGGATCCCGAGGCCGAGGCGAAGGTGAGCGAATGCCTCCACATCGCGCACGCGTTCGAGCGCGCGGCCGAGTTCGACCTGATCCACAACAGCTTCGACTACCTGCCGCTGACCTACAGCGGGCTCGTGGAGACGCCGGTCCTGACCACGATCCACGGCTTCTCCTCGCCGCGGATCCTGCCCGTCTACCAGCGCTACAACGGGAGCACCGCCTATGTGGCGATCAGCGACGCCGACCGGCATCCGAGCCTCGACTACCTCGCCACGATCCACCACGGGATCGACACGGACGCGTTCGCGCTGCATCCGGCGCCCGGCGGCTACCTGCTCTTCTTCGGCCGGATCCACCCGGACAAGGGCACCGTGGAGGCGATCGAGGTCGCCGAGCGGGCCGGGATCCCGCTCGTCCTCGCCGGAATCGTCCAGGACGAGCGCTACTTCCAGGAGCTCGTCGAGCCGAGGCTCGACGACGAGCGGGTGCGCTACCTCGGCCCTGTCGGGCCTGCCGACCGCGCGGAGCTCCTCGGCGGCGCCCGGGCGCTCCTACACCTGATCTCCTTCGAGGAGCCGTTCGGCTACAGCGTGGTCGAGGCCATGGCCTGCGGGACGCCCGTGATCGCCTTCCCCCGCGGCTCGATGCCCGAGCTGATCGAGGACGGCGCGACCGGGCTGCTCGTCGACGACGTCGCCGGGGCGGTCGCCGCCGTCGGCCGCGCGGACGGTCTCGACCGGGCCGCGATCCGCGAGCACGCCGTCGCCCGGTTCGGGATCGAGCGGATGGTCGACGCCTACCTCGACGCGTACGCGGCGGTCGTCTAGCTCCCGAGGTCGGAGCGGCGGAGCGGACGGGCGTACCTGGCCTTCAGCGCTGCGATCGCGGCGGGGTCGTAGAGCGGCCGCTGCGGATCGAGGGAGGTGAGCTCCCGGCGCGTGAGCGGGCGGCCGAGCTCTCGAGCCCGGCGATCGGCCTGTCGCTCGCACCGGCCGCAGAGCGTCAGGAGGTCGATCCCAACCTGCTCCTCGCCGAGCGCTCGGAGGTTGAGCTGCCGGACTCCGAGCTCAGCTCGTTCGCCGCAGCGCTCGACCTCGCACCGAGGCGCCGCGGCGAGCTGTGCCTTCGCGCGCCGAGCCCAGTGCCGGCTGGCGAGATAGGCGTCGCGGTCGAGCGCGAAGATCGCGCGATAGAGGGCGGGTGCGAGCGCGCCGTCCTTGTCGACGGCGACATTCGTTGCCCGCGCGCGCTCGACGAGCCGGGCGGCCTCCTGCTCGATCGCCTCGCGCTCGCGGGCCAGCTCCCGCTGCCGCAGCTCCTCCACGGTCAGGAGAGGCCGCGCCTGGCGGCGCGCCCGCATCGCCTCCTGCAGGGACCGGTCGCGCGGCCGCGTCACGCGTCGCCTCCGGACGCCGAGAACGAGGCGTAAGCCCGCTGGAGCACCTCGGCGAGGTCGCCGCCGCTCGCCCGCAGCCCGCTCGGCCCGAGGCGCTTCAGCACCGCGCCGGGTGGAAGGGGCCGCGGCGGCCGCAGCTCCGGGAGCCGCCCGCCGCGCCAGAGGTCGCCCGGCTCGACGGGCTCGGCGCCGCTTCCGGAACCGGCGCCGGCTCCGGCAGCGGCGGCGCGTCGTCCGTGCAGCCGCGCCAGCGCAGGAGCAGGGACGGGTCGCGGTCGAGCTCGTCCGCGAGCACGTAGGCGAGCGCGGCCACGTGCTCGCATGCCCCCTCGGCCGGACACGAGCAGGAGCGGCCGATCGCGGCGCGCGGCGGAACGAGCGGCGCCTCCCAGTCCACCGTCAGCAGGTGCTCGAGGTGGACGGACTGCTCCCGGCCGGCGACCGCCGCCTCGAGCGGCCTGCTGCCGCGGGCGAAGCGCGAGATCGCGGCCCAGATCCGCGGCGGCAGCCGCTCGGCCGTGAGCGCGACGGTGTGCCCGTCGACGAGCCCACCGAGCTCGCCCGCCTCGACCCGGAGCGAGCGAACGCGTCCCTCGCGCGCGAGTCGGCGCCCGAGCTCCGCCCGGGACGAGCCCTCGTCGCCGACGATCGCGCTCGCGAGGAGGCGCGACCACGGCCCGCGACCTGCGCGTTCGTCGCTCATGCCGCGTCCTCCAGCGAGTCGGGCGCGAGCGCGACCGCGGCCCGGATCGCGCCGAGGTCGAGGCTGCCGAGCCAGTCCTCGGAGCGGCCGGCGATCACCTTCTCCGCGAGCTCCCGCTTCGAGTCGAGCAGCTGGTCGATCCGCTCCTCGAGCGTCCCGGTGCAGATCAGGCTGTGCACGAAGACGTGCTTGCGCTGGCCGAATCGGTGCACCCGATCGGTCGCCTGCTGCTCGACAGCAGGGTTCCACCAGCGGTCGAAGTGGAAGACGTGGTTCGCGGCGGGCAGGTTGAGGCCGCGGCCGCCCGCCTTGATCGAGAGCACGAGCACGGAGGGGCCGTCGCCGTGCTCGAACGCCGCCAGGACGTCGTTCCGCTGCCGCGCGTTCAGGCGGCCGTGGAAGAAGCCGACGCCCGTGCCGAGCCGCTCTTCGAGGTGGGGCACGAGCCGGTCGAAGCCGGGGTACTGGGTGAAGACGAGCGCCTTGTCGCCGGCGGGAACCTGCTCCAGCAGCGCGAGCAGCCGCTCGAGCTTCCCGGAGCGCCCGTCGAGCGGGCTCCCCGTGGGCAGCAGCAGCTCCGGGTGGTTGCAGACCTGCTTCAGCTGCCCGAGCATCGCGAGCACGGCGCCGCGGCGGCCGAAGGTCTCGGCGTGCTCCTCGATCCGCGGCAGCCAGCGGTCGACGGTCGCCTGGTAGAGGCTCGCCTGCTCCACCGTGAGCCGGCAGTAGTCCTTCGCGATCGTGATCGGCGGGAGCTCGAGCTCGACCTCGGGCGAGTCCTTCTCGCGGCGGAGGACGAACGGCTCGACGATCGAGCGCAGCCGTGCGAGCGCGTCCTCGTCGCCGGACAGCTCGATCGGCCGGGCGAAGGTGCGCTCGAACCACTCGCGCGAGCCGAGCAGCCCCGGGTTGACGATGTCCATGATCGCCCAGAGCTCGCCGAGCCTGTTCTCGATCGGCGTGCCGGTCATCGCGAGCTTGCGCCGCGCGGGCAGCCGCCGGAGCGTCCTGGCGCGCTTGGTGGCCGGGTTCTTGACGTCCTGCGCCTCGTCGAGGAGCAGCCGGTCCCAGGCGACCTCGGCGAGGGCGGCCGCGTCGCGCGTCGCGATGTCGTAGGAGGTGACGACCACGTCGCACTCGGGCGCCAGGGCGACGAGCCCCGGTCCGGCAAGCCTGCCGACGCCTTGATGGAGATGCACCCGCAGCGAGGGCGCGAACCGCTCGATCTCGGCGCCCCACTGGCGGACGACGCTCATCGGGCAGACGACGAGCGTCGGCCCGAGCTCCTCCGGCGCCGCTTCCTCGCGCTCGGAGACGAGCATCGCGATCGCCTGCACCGTCTTCCCGAGGCCCATGTCGTCGGCCAGGATCCCGCCCACCCCGAGGTCGCCGAGCAGCCGCAGCCAGCCGTGGCCGCGCTCCTGGAACGGGAAGAGGTCGAACTCCATCGCGGCCGGAGTGGGGAGGGGGCGAAAGCGGCGGTCGCCGTCTCCCAGGAGCTCGGCCAGGGGCGCGTCGAGGGTCACCTCGCCGAGCTCGAGGCCGGCCTCCTCCGTCTCGAGCCCCGAGACCGCCCGGACGAGCTCCACGATCCCGGCGCTCGTCCGGCGCCGCTCGAGGAACTTCAGCGCCCGCTCCACGTCGGACTCGCGGAGCGCGTGCCAGCGGCCGGCCACGCGGACGAACGGCTCCTTGGCGGCGACGAGCTCGGCGAGCTCCGCCTCGGTGAGGGCGACGTCGCCGATCGCGAGGCGCCAGTCGAAGCGGGCGAGCGCCGCCGGCGAGAGGAGCCCGCTCGCACGGACCGCAGGCCCGCTCGTCGCGGTCAGGTTGACGCGGAGGCGGCTCGGAGCGCGCAGCCACGCGGACGGGAGGAGCACCGGCACGCCGAGCCGTTCGAGCTGTGGGATCGTCTCGCGGAGGAAGGCTGCGACCGCCCCGGGCTCGAGCTCCACCTCGGCGGGCTCGGCGCCGAGCTCGATCCCGGCCTCCGCCAGCAGCGGCTCGAGCTCGGCGAGCCCGCGGATCAGGTCGCGGCGCGGATCGCTCGCCCGCAGGAAGGAGAAGATGCCGTCCTCGCCGTTCCAGACGAGCGCGGCCGGGAGCCCGAGCGTCGGGTCGTCCTCGGCCCGGAGCCAGAGCTCGAGCACGAGGGTGGGCGGGCCGTCCGCTGTGGGCCGCTCGTCGAGCTGGAGCGTGAGCTTCCAGGGCGCCGCCGAGAGCCGGCCGAGCCCATCGTCGACCCAGCGGGCGAGGCGCCGCTCGAGCGCGGGGTAGCCGCTGTGCCGCGGCAGCACGGGCTCGGGGGCGGTCAGGCCCTCGAGGAAGAGCTCGAGCGCGCCCGGCCGGCGGTGCAACGCGGCGCTCGCGAGCCGCACGCCGGTGGCGCGGAGCCGGTCGCGCGCGATCTGGTCGACGAGGACGGGGTAGAGATCGTGGACGGTCGCGTCGCGGTCGCCGCGGAACGCGCTCGCCGAGATCGCGGGGAGCGCGGCCGCGATCCCGGTCAGCGCCGCCTGCACGCTCTCGTCCAGCGTCGCGCCCCAGAAGGCGTACCACCAGCCGTCGCCGTGGTCGAGATGGGGGTGGACGAGCCCCTCGGCGACCGACCGGCGCGCGAGCTCGACGAGCGCGAAGATCCCGCGGGCGCTGTCGCCGAGCTCGGAGGGAGCGGAATCTGCGAGCCGGACGAGCTCGCGGACGTCGAGCCGGCGCCCTGCGGCCTCGCCTGCGCCGGGAAGCTCGAGCCTCGCGGGCAGCCCGAGCCGGAGGCCGTCGTCGGAGAGCGTGCCGCCGCCGCTCCGCCTGAAGACGTGGGCGCTCGCGTCGTCCTGCCAGACGATCTCGAGCGTTGCGGCGGACGCGCTCTCGACGAGTTGGATCGGCTCGGGTTCCGACATCGACCTGTCAAGATAGGCGCAACTCACGACGAGCCGTCGGATCGCTTGGTTTCCCGCGTCCTCCTGCTATACGATCCTCGGGCCGTGGCCGACAAGCTCTCGACCAAGCAGCTCGCCCAGGTTCCGCTCTTCGTCGGGCTGAAGGAGCGCAACCTGAAGATGCTCAGCGAGTCGCTCAAAGAGCGCTCGTTCGACGCGGGCGACACGATCGCGGCGGAGGGACAGTCGGGCGTCGGCTTCTTCATCATCGCCGAGGGCGAGGCGTCGGTCACCGTCGACGGCCAGGAGCGCGGGACGCTCCGCGCGGGCGACCACTTCGGCGAGCTGGCGCTGATCGACGACGGCGCGCGGACGGCGACCGTGACCGCGACGACGCCTCTTCGCTGCTACGCGATGACCTCCTGGGAGTTCCGGCCGCTCGTCCAGGAGAACGCCACCGTCGCCTGGCACCTGCTCGAGAACCTGACGAAGCGGCTCCGCGACTCCTCGCGGCCGGCCGGCTCGAGCTGAGCAGCCTCCGGGCCGACACCCGCCGCAGCTCTTAGCGGGACGGAGCTGTATGCCGCGCGCACTCATCCTCGGCGGAACCGGGCCGATCGGTCGCGCGGCCGCCGCGCGGCTGCTGCCGCTCGGCTGGCAGGTCGACCTGACCGGCCGGGATCCGACCCACCTCCCGGCCGAGCTCGCCCGCGCCGGAGCCGGGTTCGTGGCCGCAGATCGCGGCGACGAGGAGCAGCTGCGCGCTGCGCTCGGCGAGGGCGCCGACCTCCTCGTCGACTGCATCTGCTTCACCGCCGCGGACGCGACGCGACTCCTGCCGCTCGCCGCGCAGCGCGACCTCGACGGTGCTGATCTCGAGCAAGGCGGTCTACGTCGATGCCGCCGGCAACCACTCGAACTCGGCGACGGCGCCGCGCTTCGACGGCCCGATCCCGGAGACGCAGCCCACGATGGCCCCCGGCGACGCCCCCTACGACTCGCGCGAGGGCTACGGCGCGAACAAGGTCGCCGCCGAGCAGGTCGTCCTCGACAGCGGCCTTCCCGTCACGGTCCTGCGCCCGTCGAAGATCCACGGCGCGGGAGCGGCGAGACCGCGCGAATGGGTCTTCGTCAAGCGAGCGCTCGATCGCCGGCCCGCCGTCTTCCTCGCCAACCGCGGCGCCGGCGTCGACCACACCACCGCCGCCGCGAACATCGCGTCCCTGCTCGAGACCGTTGCCGCGACAGCCGGGCCGTCGGATCCTGAACAGCGCCGATCCCGATGCGCCGAGCGCCCTCGAGATCTCCCGCACGATCGCGCGGCAGCTCGACCACGACCGGGAGGAGGTGCTGCTCGACGAGGACTCCGGCGACGCTCGGCCGGACGCCGTGGGACGCGCCGCACCCCCTCGTGCTCGACCTGACCGCGGCCGCCGACCTCGGCTACCGGCCCGCCGGCGACTACGCGACGACGGTGGCCGAGGAGGTGGACTGGCTCGTCGCCGAGGCCCGTGGCGGCGGGAGCGTCCCTCGGCTCGACGACCCCTTCTTCGCGCCGCTGCTCGACTACGCGGCCGAAGACCGCTGGCTCGCCTCGCGCGGCTCCTAGAGCGCCGACTCGAGCAGCTCGGCGTGCTCGCTCTCCGGCGGCGTCCCGTAGACGTAGAGCACGAGCTCCTCGCCGCCGTGGTTCACCGTCTGGAGCGGCGTGCCCGGCTCGACGTGGATCAGCCCGCCCGTCGGCACGTCCTGGCGCTCAGGCGGCTCGCCGAGGTACATCGAGAGTGTCCCGGCGAGGACGACGAAGGTCTCCTCCTGCTGCACGTGCCGGTGGCGGCGCCCCTTCGCGCCGGGCTCGTAGCGCCAGACGTTCGCGCGCGTGTGGGCGAAGCCGGCCCGCTCGCTGAGCTCCGCGACGTGGCGCGCCGGCTCGCCGGGCTCGTGGGGACGAGTGAGCCACTCGAGCTCGGCCGGTTGGATCACGCGAAAGCCCACACCCGTAGCCTAGGCCGCGGGCTCACGGTTAGCCGCGGCTAGTGGGCCACCAGGACTTCCAGGCTGACGATCACGAGCCCGAGGAGCACGTTGAGCGCGATCACCGCGAGCGTTCCCGCCGGGCCGAGTTGCTCGGCAACCGCATAGCGCGCGCCTTGGACGGCGAGCGTCGCCGCCCCGATCCCGAGTGCGAGCCACACGGCCGTCTGCTCGGCGAGAACGCCGAAGGCCCCCAGCACGAGCGCCACGAGTGGCGCCACGGCGGCCGCGAGAATCGCGAGCTCGCGCCGGGCGACGTCTCCGAGCTCCGCCCTGTCGAGCCTCCGACCTCGTTCGAGGCTCTCGGCGAGCGTGTGGGCGTACACGTGCGCCACCCAGAGGACGAGGGAGGTCGTCCCGACGATCACCGCAAGCCGCCCGATGTCCGTGCCGTCGCCGCGAGACCCGGCCGCGACGGTCGCCATCACGACGATCGTCCCATAGACCATGCCGGCGATCCTGGCGCCGGACCCGAAGAGCAGCTGGTTGGCTCGACTCGCTCTCATCGGGGCAATCTTGTCGTCTCCGGATGCGGCGCGCGAGCCGGCTCGGGCGGTCGCGGTCGGTTCGTGCGAACCGCTGAACGGCGCTCGTCCGTAGTACCCCAGACAGGATCATCATCTCTGGAGGAGGGACGAATGAGCCGTTTCCGCTTGACCGCAATCCTCGGCCTGTTCGGGACGATCGCAGTAGCGGCGGCCGCCGCGGCGTCGTTTCCCGACGTGATCCCGCTGCCGAACGGGTGGCGTCCTGAAGGGATCGAGGCCGGCCGTGCGCACACGCTGTACGTCGGTTCGATCCCAACCGGTGCCGTGCGGCAGGTCGACGCGCGGACCGGCGAGTCGTTCACGCTCGTCCAGCCGACAGCGGGCCGGGCCGCGATCGGCCTCGAGTACGACCGGAGATACCAGCGGCTCTTCGTCGCCGGCGGCGGAACGGGCCAGGCCTACGTCTACGACGCCAGGACGGGCGCACCGATCGCCGCGTACACGCTCACGCCGACGACGCCGACGTTCATCAACGACGTCGTGCTGACCAAGGACGCCGTCTACTTCACCGATTCGCGGCGGCCCTGGCTGTACCGGCTGCCGCTCGGACGGCGAGGCGCGCTGCCGGCGGCCGGCGAGGTGGAGACGGTTCCGCTCTCGGGCGACTACGTGCAAGGGGCCGGCAACAACCTCAACGGGATCGTCGCGACGAGGGATGGCAAGACCCTGATCGCGATCCAGACGAATGCCGCGGCGCTGCTTCGCATCGACCCGGAAACCGGAGTCGCCGACAGGATCGAGATCACCGGCGGCGACGCGACGACGAACGGTGACGGCCTCCTGCTGGAGGGCCGCACCCTCTACATCGTCCAGAACCGCCTCAACCGCGTGGCCGTCGTCAAGCTGTCCAGGGATTACGGGTCGGGCACCGTGCTCGAGTTCCTGACGCATCCCGCGCTCGACGTGCCGACGACGATCGACCGATCGGGCAGTCGGCTCTACTTGCCCAACGCACGCTTCGGCATCCCGGACGCGGACGCTGCCGAGTACGACGTGGTCAACCTCGGAAGGGGCTAGGCCGGCGAACGGGGGAGTCCGCCCGGGCTCCCCCCGTTCGGTCAGCTGAAGCCGAACAGTGGTGGGAGGACGATCACGACCGTCGCGGCCCAGAGGGCGAAGACGGGGAGGTAGGTGGTCTGCCAGCGCTCGAGCCGGTGGAGGCTGCTGCGCCGCAGGAGGAAGCGGGCGGAGAGCCAGGCGGCCCCCGCCAGGTTCACGAGGAGGACGAGATTGAGGCCGAGCGCCGCCGTTCGGTTCGGGGTGAACCCGAGTTCGCCGATCCGAGCGACCATCGCGCCGACCACCATCACGTCGAGCACGAGGGCGCTGACGACGGCCACCAACTGGATCCCGTCCATCCAGCCCGGCGACGTGGATGGCTCCCGGGCGGACATCCCGTACAGGACGAGCGCGAGGACGACCACCAGCAGGGCATCGAGGACGCTGACGAGATCGCGATCGAACGCGCCGCCGAGCCCCGTCACGGCGTAGACGACGGCGGCGCAGGCCAACATCACCGCGAAGAGCGGCGTGAAGAGCATCGTGAGCACCGGCGCCATGTTCTCCACGACCCGTTGCTTCGACTCGACGAGCCAGGCGGCCACGATCACGGCACCCGCCGCTCCCGACGGCAGCACCCACTCGGCGATCCGCTCGACGTCGACCCCCGCGGGCTCGAGGACAGCAGCGGTCAGACCCATGAGCACGCCACCCCCGAGCGCGATCAGCACGTAGTAGATGAACCATTCGCCCGTGAAGCGGACGAAGTCCATGCGCCGCTCGTGCGACCGGCTCGTGCCGCCCATGTACGGGATCGCGACGACGAACCACAGCACGACGGGCAGATGGAGCGCGACGAGGATCTCTGTGGCCGAGTCCGCGTCGTACGGGTAGAGATTGATCAGGAGCGCCGCCAGGACGAACGGCGCCGCCGTCAGCGCCCACCCCCGCGCGTCGAGCCGGCGCCGGTGTGCGAAGTACCCGGCGAGGAACGGCAGCACGAAGAGGCCGGCGTTCCGCACCAGCCACGTCGGCTCCTCACCGGGCGCTTCGGCGGCCAGGCGCGCAACCTGGACGACGACGGCCGCGGCCACGGCGAAGACGAGCGTCTCGACCCAGCCGCTCGCCGAGCGCGCCGGCTCTTCGTCGCCTCCGGCGAGGAGCTGTTTCCAGAGGCGGCCGCTGTGCTCGCGCGCGAACTCCCGCGAGAGGCCGTCGACGTCCCCCAGCCGTTTCACGGCGATCAGGAACCCCTCGTCGGCCGTGAGGCCGGCCGCGTTCAGTTCTGCGATCTGGTGGCGAAGATGATCCTCCAGCTCGTCGACGTCGTGCCCGTTGAGTCCCGGGGCGCCTGCGACGTAGGCCCGCCAATCCGCGATCTGCGACTCGAGATTCTCCACGGGCTATGCCTCGCCGGCGGCCGTGAGGACCGCACCCGGCCAGACGTCGTTCAGCGCACGGGTGACCGCCAGCCATTGCCGCTGTTGCTCCGCGAGTGCTTCCCGTCCCTCGTCGGTGAGCGCGTAGTACTTGCGGCGACGCACTTCCGGTGGCGTCCGCCACTCCGTCGTCACGTATCCGAGCCGACTGAGGCGATGGAGCAACGGGTAGAGCATCCCGTCCGTCCACTCGAGATCGCCCGCGGAGAGGGCGCGGACCCGCTTCAGAATCGCGTACCCATAGCTCTCGCCCTCCGACAGGATCGCGAGCACGAGCGGCGTCGCGGAGGCCGCGATCAGGTCCTTGTCGATGTGCACGGACTGCGCCTATGGCTCGCTGTGCTATGCATAGAGCTGCAAGGTATCACAGGCTCTCGAAAGGAGACAGATGAAGACGTACTTCGCCATCCTCGCCGCCGCGCTCCCCGTCGTCGCACTCGGCGTCACCGCCGCCATGCACGGAGAAGCCGACGATGCCCCCGGCCTCGCGCTCATCGGCATCCTGCTCATCGTCGGCGCGCTCGCGGTGGCCGTGAGAGTCGCCCAGCGCAGGGGGGTCTAAGCCCATGCAGTTCGACCGGCACACGCTCGTTCTGCTCGTGCGTCCGCCCGATGCACCGGAGCTCACCGATGAGGCGGCGGCCGAGCTCCAGGATCGGCACCTCGCCTTCCGAGCCGATTTGCGTGACCGCGGCTACCTCGTCGGCGGAGGCCCCCTCGTCGACCAGGACGACGAGCGCCTGCGCGGCATCTCGATCATGGCGTGCGAGCCAGAAACGGCGCGCCGGCTCTGCAACGATGACCCGGCCGTGCGGGCAGGCCGGCTCGCGGTCGAGGTGATGACCTGGATGGTTCCCGCGGGCAACGTCCGCTTCGAGAACGTGCCCGCGCCACGGTCGATGGCCGAGGCGTCGGAGGACTGACGACCGCTGCGGCTCGTCAGCGCACGTATCTTCGATACGCCAATCCCTCCTAGCCGCGCGGCGCGTACTCGACGCTCCCGAACGGCCAGTCGGACGCGAGCCACTCACTCACGGCGCGCCAGAGCGGGGTGTCCAGCTGCGCGTGGCTCGCCCGGACCCAGGAGAGCACACGAGCGTCGTGGTCGCTGTCCGGCCGCGGGTACATGTAGACGCACCCGATCACCTCGCGGCTCGCCGGATCGAGCACCGTGTAGGTGAACCCCGTCCGGTTGCGGAAGTCGTCGGCATGGCGCTGCAGGTCTGCACGGTTCTCGTCGGTTGTCATCTCCCGCGGCCAGCCGCTGTCCTCCCACCCGGGGGTCGCGTGGATGTGCTTCCTCGACGAGGTCCACGCGTCGTAGTCCTGGTCGTTGTGCTCGGGGCCGAGCGGCTCGAGGACGAACTGCGGCGTCTCGAGCCGCCGAGGGACGTCGAAGTCGGGCGGGACGAACTCGTTCACGCGACCGATCGTAGAACGTTGGCCAGGCCACGTGATACTCGTTGCGGAGCGGCGCCGGCCAGATTCTCTCGCCAGGTTGATCGGCGAGTCGACGGCACGAGTGGAGTCGGGCGATCGAGTCGTTATCTGGGCCAGCGTGCGGGAAGCTGCTATGCCTCGACGAGAATCACCAAGCTCTCGGGCACCACGTCGTCATGAGCCATGGCCTCCGCACGTTCGTCGACCCGCAGAACGGGCGCGATGGAGACCGGGGCGGGTCGTGGGCCGAGCACGAACGCTAGACCTAGGTCCGCCGATCGTATGCCTCCGAAGCTCCACACGAGGATTCGGGCGGCGTGCGAGGTAGACGACGGCCGAGTGCGCCAGTGTTCCGGAATGTTCCCCGAGCAGACAGCGTCCGTCAGTCGAATCCGGCCAGCAGCATCCGCAGGCGAAGCCCGACGCCTTGGAGATGCTCCTCCCGGTGCGGCGCTGGGAGGCCCGACGCGAAGCGGTGCCAATTCAGCGCCCGGCAGATCCAGCCGAGACGGAGGGCGATCTCGTGGGCTGTCTGGAGCTCTGACCAGGCGGCGAAGCCGCGGAACGGCTCGACGTAGGCGTCCCGGTACGGAGCGATGTCCTCCGAACCCTCGACGTCGTCGAGCCCCCAGGCGAGCTGGCCCTCGAGCGTCACCGACATGCTGAAGAAGGGGTGCGAGACACAGGAGTCGCCCCAGTCGAAGAAGAGATAGCGGCCGTCGCGGACGAAGACCTGGCCGTCATGGAGATCGTCGTGTTGGATCGTCTCGGGCACGCCTGTCGACGCCAGGCGCGCGCAGAACTCAGCGATCGTCGGAACGAGCGCGCGTAGCCGGCGGCTCTCCTCGTCCGTCAGCGTGTCGACACGGCCGATCAGGTCCTCGTACTGGCTTGCGAGCGTCTCGAGCCGGCGGTCGGGAAGACCGAGGCCGAGGAGCCGATCGCGGTCCTCCGCCATGTCGATCTGGAGCTGGCCGTAGCGCGGCAGGACGTCCAGCCAGCGGCCGAGATCGCGTTCGCGCTCCACGACCTCGCGCAGGCGCTCGCCGCCATTCGCCATGAGCATCCAACCACGGTCGACCTCGGTTGCGAGCAGCCCGGGGACGGAGTCCGGTCGCCGCGCGGCGAGCAGGCCGACGACGGCGGCCTCGTACGCCAGCAACGGAGTGTTTGCTTTGAACCACACGTCTCCAGCTGTTGTCGGGATTCGCAACACCGTCGCCCACGGCCGGACGTGCGGCTGCTCGACGGGACCGGCTGGCTGAAGGCCCAACTCCTCCAGTTGCTGAGCGAGCCAGCTTTTGACACCAGCGAGCCAGCGAGCATCGGTCCAGGCATCCACCACGCCGAGCGTACTGATCGTCCGATGGGCCAGTGTTCGGAAATGTCACGCGAGCGCGACCGGCACCGACAGCCGTGCGGGCCTTAGTTCGACGCGTTCCAGCCGCGGGGGTAGGCTCGCGGCAATGCCAACGGCCCCGGTTTTCACGTGATCGCCGCCGCCAGTGGACGCCTCTTCGAGACGCATCCTGCCGCGGTCGTCGTACCCGTGTTCAACCGGCGCGAAGAGATGCTGCTCCTCGAGAATCCGCTGCGCCCCGGTTGGTGGGAGCCGGTGAACGGTGCCGTCGAGAAGAAGGAAACGTTGCTCGAAGCCGCTTTACGGGAGGTTCGAGAGGAAGCGGGGCCTGACCTGCGTGTCCGTCCCCTCGGGGTCGTGCACGCGTCCACCTTCGCCTACGACGCCCACGTACCGCACATGATCAGCGTCACCTACCTGATGGCGTACGTCGGTGGTGTCCCGCGGCCGGGCGACGACATGCACGGGAGTCGCGTCCAGTGGGCGACCCTCGACGAGATCGAGGCTCAAGCACTTCGCCTGGTACCGCCTCTCGACCAAGCGTGGCTCCGTCAGCGCACGCTCGAACTCTTTCGCCTCTGGGAACCCGCACCCGATGCCCCACTGCAACTCGGCCTCACGCCGAGTGGCTGGAACAAGCACGAACATGCACACTGAACTCAACGACGCGGCGCTGGCGTATCACGCCAGAGCAGCGCCGCCTGGGCCAGTGTTCGGGAATGTTCCCTGAGCGGCGCCTCGCCGTCGTGGGACAGGGTGTAATCACGCTCTTACCGGGTGAGCGGCGGCGATGATCGCTGTAAGACGGGCTCCCAACGAGCGGGGCGCCTACCTTCGCCAGGGCGCCAGATGAATTGGCCCGTCCATGTAACGGCTTGACGGCGCGGAAGCAGGTGGCAGCCGGTTCCGTCGCCCCAGGAAACGCGGCGCGCAGTCACCACAAAGGTTGGCCATCGAACGAGGAAGGTGCTCATCCCGCACGCTGCGGCGGCGGCGCCGAGCGGGCCGCGGGGGAGCGCGGCGCCGTCCTCATTGCCGTTGACGCGGGTGCGGAACTGTGGGCCGATGGAGGCGTGCCCCGTGCCCGGACGCAACAGCCATGTGCACCCGGAGGGAATCAGGTAGACGTGGTGCGGATCGGGGACGCGAAACGTTTGCCCTGAGTAGCAGCCGGCGTGCTGGGCGTGAGCTGTTGCCGAGACCGCCGCTGCGGCGACTGCTGCCGCAACGGCGACTGCCGCTCCAAGGGCTACTCGGATCGCCATTGCCGGGGAGTCCTCTGTGCCGCGGCCATTCCGAGGAAGACGGTAGCCGCCTGCGCCAGTGTTCGGGAATGATCCCCCTGAAGAAGTGAAGTCGCTTCCGCGGGGGCGGCGCGCGCCGGGGCGCACGCCGCCCCCGCGATCAACTAGGGCGTCGTCACCTCGCAGTTGTTGATCTCGTCGACGCCGGGGCCGCCCGTGCAGTCGTCGTTGTTTCCTCCCGGCGGGAACGGCGGCCCGCCTGGAGGCGGCGGGAACGGATTGTCGCCGTCGATGAAGTCGTTGTCCGGCCCGCCCGAGATGACGTCGCTGCCGAAGTTGCCCCACAGAGTGTCGTTGCCGGGATCGCCGCTCATGTTGTCGTCGCCGGGACCGCCGAAGGCCGTGTCTGCACCCGGTCCGCTGCCAATCCGGTCGTTTCCGCCGAATCCGATCAGCTGGTCGTCACCAGGCCCGCCGGCGAGCGTGTCGTTGCCGCCGAGGCCGGCGAGCACGTCGTTGCCCGGGCCGCCGCTGAGCCGATCGTCGTTGCTGCCGTTCGAGGGCAGGAACGGTGCCGAGTCGAGCTCGTCGCCGATCACTTCGTCGTCTCCCGGCCCTCCGTTGGCGACGTCGTTTCCGCCCTCTCCGCAAATGATGTCGTCGCCCGGCCCGCCATCGATGCGGTCGGCACCGGGACTGCCGACGATCACGTCGTCCCCCGGTGTGCCATGGATGTTCCCGGCACCGACGATGGTCGCGGGGACTTCCCCTCCGGGTGGTCCGCACACCGGCGTCTCCTGCGCCGATGCGCTTGCCAAAAGCGATGCACCGAAGAGCGTGGCGACCGCGCCCACGACAAGCAAAGACCGTCTCATTGACTGTCCTCTCAATAGCCCCCGGCACCGCAGCCGAGGTGACCGCACGATCCTCACAGGTCCGCAAGCCGCGCGCAACGTTGCCCAGGGAAGGTGTCCGTGGCCTGGGCGAGCGTCCTCTCGCCTGAAGGCTCGGCCGCATCTTGCTCAGCTGCCGTCGCGAATGTCGCCGAGCGAGCGGGCAGTGAACGCGATTGCGTCGAAGATCCCGGTGCACCCGGCGCCGGTCGGGGCCTGGCAGACGAAGCCGATGCGTGGCGTCGCGCTCGGCGGGCGGAATACCCGGACGAGCTCCCAGCGTCCGCCGCCGTCGGATACGTGAAAGGCGATCGCTTCTCCGACACACGCCAGTCGCAGCCAGGCGCTGCTCTGCGCGAGCACGGTCGAGTTGCAGTCGTCGGAGAATCCGTCGGTCACCACCGAGACGATCGTCGGGCCGGACGCGGTCACCTCGACGGCGAGCTTGGCCCAGCAGTCGTCGCCGTCGTAGACGAAGAGGCCGGCGGCGTCGAACAGGGCGTCGCCGTCGAGGACGACGCGCGCCTCCAAGGTGAAGTCGCCCGGTGGCGGCGGTCCCACGAGGACCGGCGCCGTGCGCACGGCGCGAGCGCTGATCGGGTCGACGAACCAGTCCGTCTGCGCAGGTGCGCTGACGTGGAGCCGAGCCGCGTCGGCAGACCACTCGGCGGGCGGGCGGAGCCACTCGAGCGCGAACGGCACGGAATCGAAGCGCACGCTGTCGGGATCGGCGCCGGTCATGTCCGCTCGCACTCGCCTGCGGTTGCACCCGGCGCCCGGTGTCGAAACTCCACCAGCAAATCCTAGGCCGTAAGACGAGCAATGCCGTGGGCCAGCGATGCTTCGATGTCTCTGGATCAAGGAGATCGGGTTTGTGCCCGATAAGCGCATTGATGTCTACTTGGAACAGAGATTCTCTTCGCCGCGGTCTCCATGGCCTCCACAGGTCGGAGCTGATGCGGGTGTGGCTGCCCGCGGTCTGTCTGCTGAGTGCGCTCGTGGGCGGGATGGGCGTCCTCTTGCTCCGCAGCGAGGGTCACGCGCGCGGCCAGCTCGAGGAGCGCTACGCGTTGCGCGGTGTTCTAGGGAGCCGCTTCGTCAGCTCGTACGTGAGAGATGTGCAGGCGCGAGAAACCGCGTATGCGACCAATTTTCTCGCGGGCAGACACGTCACGGCGGCGGAGTTCGCGCTGGTCAGTCGCACCTTCGGCTTCGACGCGGCCGTGCTTCTCGATGAAGAGGGCCGTGTCCTGCACGTTCTCCCGGCCAAGCCCGAGCTGATCGGCAAGCGCCTGGACGGGAAGTACGCGCATCTGCGAGCGGCTGTCGCAGGTCGCCCGGCGGTCTCGGGTGTCGTGCCCTCCGCCGCCCGCGCCAAGCCGATCGTCGCGCTCGCCGTCCCGTTCGAGACACCGTTCGGGCGGCGCGTCTTCAGCGGCGGGGCACCGATCGCCGCTACCCCGCTCGGGCACTTTCTCGAAAACACGCTCCCTTTCAAGCGTTCACATGCCTACCTGATCGATGCCCAGGGCACCGTGATCGCTGCCGGAGGTTCAGACGGCCTCGCACTGCCGCCTAAGACCCGGGGACGAACTGGTGACGTCATGGTGGCCGGCACGACGTACCGGTTTGTGACACAGCCCGTGCCGGGCACCAGCTGGCGGCTGCTCACGTTCGCCCCATCCGCGCAACTCCTCGCGCCGCTCTCAGGACCGAAGCAGTGGATCCCCTGGATCGTCCTCCTCGCCTTCGCGCTGGCATCCAGTGCGGCCCTCTGGCTGCTCCGGAAACTGATCCGACAGAGGGCGGAGCTCGCACATCTGGCAACCCACGACCCCCTGACCGGAGCGCTCAACCGCCGTACCCTGGAACGCGCCTACCGCCGGCTGGCGTTCGAGGCGGAGCTCGCGGGTACGGCAGTCGGGGTCTTGGCGATCGACCTCGACCACTTCAAGGAAGTGAACGACACTCACGGCCACGCCGCCGGCGACGACGTCCTTCGCGGAGTCGCGGAGACCTTGCTGACGACGGTGAGGCCCTGCGACATCGTCGCGCGGATCGGCGGCGACGAGTTCGTCGTCCTCCTTGCGAGCGTCAGCCGGCAGCAGGCAGACATGACCGCCGCGCGCGTCGTCCAAACCCTCGCCAGGATGGTCTTCCCCGCGCTGGGCGCGATCGAACTACGGGCACGATGCAGCGCCGGGCTTGCACTCGCGGGCCAGGACGACTCCATGGACAGCGTGCTCGCCCGCGCCGACAGCGCGCTCTACGAAGCGAAAGCCGTGGGTCGAAACAGATGGCGTCCCGCCGCCGCCTAACCGCTCGGAGCCGACCCGCGCGCTACAACTCAGAGCATGTCCAGGCTCGCCCTTGCTCTCGCGTTGCCGGCTGCGCTGCTCGCCGCTCTGCTGGCCGCCGCGCCGGCGCACGCGCGTGAGTGCGGGATCCCGGACTCGAAGCCGCTCTGGGTCGACTTCGCCGGCCACGACGCGCCGGTGCCCCAGAAGCCGGGTCTGACGCTCGCCTACACCTCCGGCACCGAGAAGCCCGCGGCGGCGCGCGCGGCGGGGGCGGCGACAGTCTTCTTCGACCTCAACTTCAACAAGCGCGTCGGCACCCCAACCGTTCCCGCGGACCCCGCGACGATCGTCGAGCGGGCCGACCGGCTCTTCGACTTCGCCGTCACCGTGACGGGCTGCGCGACCCCCTGGATCGCGCTCAACGAGCTCTTCGGCGCCCAGACGCCGACGCCGTGGACCGCGACGACCGCGCAGTACCGGGAGAACACGCTCGTCCTGCTCCGCCGCCTGGCCGAGCGCGGTGCCCGGCCGGCGATCACGATCGCGAACCCGCCCTACACCGGGGGCGAGGCGGCCGACTGGTGGCGCGAGGCCGCGGCGACGGCGCTCCTGATCCGGCAGGTCTTCTTCACCTCCCCGAACGTGCCCCAGCTGCACGCGCTCGGGCCGGTGCGCGCGAGCCGGGCGATGCGCAGCGGGATGCGCGGGCTCGTCCGCCGTTTCACCGAGATCGGGATCCCCGCGAGCCGCGTCGCGCTCGAGCTCCAGTTCCACTCGGCGCCGGGGCAGGGCGGCCGCGAGGGGCTCCAGCCCCGCTCGAAATGGCTCGAGATCGTGAAGCTCGAGGCGCTCGCCGCGCGGCAGGTGACGAAGGAGCTCGGCACGCACTCGATCTGGTCGTGGGGGTGGGCGACCTTCAGCACCGCGGGGATCGACCGCGACAAGGGCGAGGCGGTCTGCGTCTACCTGTGGGTGCGCGACCCGAGCCTCTGCAGCGGCCCGGGAGCGGGAGGCCCGGCCTTCGACGCCTCGCTCACGGCCGGCCAGCTCGCGCTTCCCGCCGGCGTGATCTGCACGCTGCCCGCGGGCGAGCTTCGGACGGAGGCGGTTGCCCCGCTCCTGCGCGCGCTCGGCGACCGCGACGTCGCCCGGAGCGTCGTGCTCGAGCGACTCGTGCTCCAGTCGAAGGTCGAGCTCGAACCCGGCGACGTGCTCGCGGCGGAACGCTCCCTCGTCGAGGAGCGCTACGGCGGCAGCCTCGTCGCCTACCGTGCGGCGCTCGCCCGTGCCCGGCTCGGCCGGACGGCCGCCCGCGCGCTGCTCGCCGACGAGATCCGACGCGAGGCGATTCGCTCGCGCTTCCAGCCTCGCCCCCCGAGCGCCTGGCGCAGTCGCCGCGTTCCACACGACCTACGCCGGTCTGCAGGCCCGCGAGGTCGAGGCGTCTCGCCCGGTCGGATGGCTCGGCGGGCGCTCGCGCGGGCTCGCGCTCGAGACCTTCGCGCCGCGCCGGACCTTCTCCCTGAGCGGCAGTGGCTTCGTCCGCAGCCTCCAGGAGCGGGTCGAGGTCCGCACCGAGGGGCCGACCACGGTGCTCGGCGCGATCCCGCTCGCCACGGCGCGCCCCGCGATCGTCGTTGCCCTGAACCGATTCGCGAGGGCGGTTGCGTACGAGAGCTGGCTCGTGCGGGAGGAGGAGGGGGCCTTGCAGGACGCGGTCTGCCTCGGTGACGAGCTGCCGCAGGCCGCGGCGATCGCCCTCGACGACCTGCTGCCGCCCTTCTAGCTCGAGCCGGACGGAGGCGGCGTCGGTTCGCGGGGAATCGCACCCGGGGCGGCTGCACCGGGTCCGACGACACCGGGACCGGCCCTCGTCTCCTCGCCCTCGCCGCGCCGGATCGCGTCGGTCGCGGGCGGCGGGGCGCCGGCGGAGCGGAGCCGCGCGACCTTGCTCAGCACGTCGAACCAGAACGGCGCGCCGAGGGTCAGCGCCGCCGCCGTCAGGAGAAGCCCGAGCGCCTTCAGGGAGCCGAAGAGCAGCCAGTCGGAGCCGCCCTCCGGACGCGTCTCGGTCGTCCAGCCGATCGGGATCGAGAGCTGCTCGAGCTCGGTCACGTCGTTCGCGATCTCGCGCAGCCCGGTCGATCCCGTCGGCGGGCGAAGGGCCTCGGCCCGGGCCACGACCGCCGAGCGGATCGCCTTCTGCGTCCAGAGCTGCTCGGCGATCCGGAAGCTGTCGACGTTCAGCGAGATGACCAGCGCCAGCGCTAGTGCCCAGAGCACCTTCTGCACGCGGCGCCGGTACCAGCCCGAGACGCGCTCCATGGAGTCGTCGAACCAGCGCTCGGCGTCGCGCGTGAAGCGCGTCACGTCGCCGTCGGCCCGCGCGAGCAGCACAGAGAGCGCCTTCCGCGCATCCGCGCTCGGAATCGCCGCGATCGCCTCCTCGACGCCGCGCCTCGTGCCGGCCTGGTCGAAGTCGAGGAGCGCCGCCACGAACGTGCGCGAGGGGACGTAGGAGGGGTAGTTGCGCCGCTTGGAGCGCGGGCTCACGGGCTTGACGAGCGCGTTCAGGAGCGGGTGCTCGAGCAGCTTTCCCGTCTGCTCGAGCCCGCGCTCGAGATTCGCCGGCTCGAGCATGTTCGCGATCCCCCGGCGCAGGAACTGCGCGCGCCAGTTGAACATGCTGGAGATCGTCTCGTTCAGCGCCGAGCACGCCAGGCTGAGGATCACGAAGACGAAGACGAGGCCGATCGCGACGTCGAGCACTGCGGAGTCGAACATCAGGGCGCCGATCTTGAACGGCTCTACGATGAGGGTCAAGTGGCGGACGCGCGGATACCGTTCGTCCGCGGCGGGTAGCTCCAGGACGTGTCCGCCGAGGTCGTCGAGCCGCTCGCCCGCCTGCGCGACGACCTGCGCAGCGTGCGCCTCGAGCTGGAGGTGCCGGGTGCCGACGCGGCCCGGCAGGTCCGCGACGACGTCGTCGCCCAGGTCGACGATTACCTGCTCCCCCGCCTGCGGCAGATGGAGGCGCCGGTCCTGATGGTCGTCGGCGGCTCGACCGGGGCCGGCAAGTCGACGCTCGTGAACAGCCTGATCGGCGCCGTCGTCAGCCCCGGTGGGGTCCTGCGCCCGACGACGCGGTTCCCTGTGCTCGCCTGCCACCCCGACGACGTGCGCTGGTTCGAGGACGACCGGATCCTGCCCGGGCTCGCCCGGATGACAGGGGAAGCACCGACCGAGGGGGCCGGTCGCGCGCTCCAGCTCGTCCCGACGGCCGCGCTCAGCCCGGGGCTCGCGCTGCTCGACTCGCCCGACATCGACTCCGTCCTGAAGGAGAACCGCGCGCTCGCGAACCAGCTCCTGGCCGCGGCCGACGCCTGGCTCTTCGTCACCACGGCGGCCCGCTACGCCGACGCCGTCCCCTGGGAGTTCCTCCACGCCGCCCGCGACCGCGGGACGACGCTCTCGGTCGTCCTGAACCGCGTCCCCGACGACGCCGGCAGGGAGGTGCCCGTCCACCTGCAGCAGATGCTCCGCGACCAGGAGCTCGGCGACGCCGAGGTGCTCGTCGTCCCCGAGGTCGAGCTCGCTGCCGAGCTGATCCCGCCGGCGGCTCTCGCGCCCGTGCGCGCGTGGCTGGACGATCTGGCGTCCGACGCGCAGGCGCGGGCGTCGCTCGTCCGGCGGACGCTGCGGGGCGCGATCGCGAGCCTGCCCGCGAGGGCGACCGTCGTCGAGCGAGCCGCGGTCGAGCAGCTGAACGCGGCCTCGGAGCTCCGGGCCGAGCTCGACAGCGCGTACTCGTCCGCGCTCCGCGAGGTCGAGACCGCGCTGCGAAGCGGCTCGCTGCTCCGCGGCGAGGTGCTCGCACGCTGGCACGAGGTGGTGGGGACGGGCGACGTGATGCGCGCGCTCGAGACGCGCGTCGGCTGGCTCCGCGACCAGTTGAAGAGCCTGCTCTCGGGGTCGCCCGCGGCCGATGCGGAGCTGCGGGTCGCGGTCGAGAACCGCGTCGAGTCGGTCGTCCGGGCCGCCGCCGAGCGGGCGGCCGAGCGGACCGCCACCGCCTGGCGCGGGCGGGTGCCGGGCCGCGCGCTGCTCGAGGGCGCACCGGAGCTCGACCGCGCCTCGCCGTCGCTCGAAGCCGCGACCGAGGAGGAGGTACGGGCCTGGCAGGGCGTCGTCTTCGAGCTCGTCAGCGAGGAGGGCGCCGCCAAGCGCTCCACCGCCCGGATCGCCTCGCTCGGGGTCAACGGGGCGGGGCTGACCGTGATGCTCGCCGTCTTCGCGCATACCGGCGGCCTCACCGGCGCGGAGATCGTCGTCGCCGGCGGCACCTCCGCGGTCGGCCAGAAGGTGCTCGAGGCGATCTTCGGCGACCAGGCCGTCCGGGCCCTCGCCGCCCGCGCGCGGGAGGACCTCGTCGAGCGCGTCGACCGGCTGCTCCGCGCCGACGCGGCCCGGTTCGACGCGCTGCTCGACGCCGCCGCGCCCGAGGCCGACAGCTTCGCGCGTCTCCACTCCTCGCTGGACGCGATCCGCCGGGCTGCATGACCCGGCAGCTGGACGGCCAGCTGGACGGGCGGATCGCGGCGCTCGCCGAGGCGGCCGACCTCGCCGAGGGACGGCTCGGCGCCGACGCGGTCGAGGCTGCGCGGGCAATCGTCGCCAAGGCGGGCGTGCGGCTCGGGCTCGGCCTCGAGTCGACGGTCGTCGCGCTCGCCGGCCCGACGGGAGTGGGCAAGTCGCAGCTCTTCAACGCGCTGACCGGAGCCGACCTCGCGGCCGTCGGCCGGCGGCGTCCGACGACCTCGTCCGGACAGGCGGCCGTGTGGGGGGACGGGGCCGAGGCGCTTCTCGACTGGCTCGAGCTCGGGCGCCGCCACCGGCTCGGGGCCGACGGCCTCGGCGGGCTCGTGCTGCTCGACCTCCCGGACTTCGATTCCGTGGAGGCGTCTCACCGGATCGAGGCGGATCGGATCGTCGCGCTCGCCGACCTCGTCCTCTGGGTCGTCGAGCCGCAGAAGTACGCCGACGCAAGTCTGCACGAGCGCTACCTGCGGCCGCTCGCCTCGCACGCCGCCTCGATGGCGGTCGTCCTGAACCAGGCCGACCTGCTGCCGCCGGCGGACGTCACCGCCTGGCGCGCGGACGCGGAGCGCCTCCTCGCGGACGACGGGCTCCGAGGCATTCCCCTCCTCGTCGTGTCGGCCCGGACGGGCGACGGCCTGCCCGAGCTGCGGCGGCTGCTGCACGACCGCGTCGCCGCGCGGGATGCGGCCCTGGCCCGGCTCGGCGCGGACGTCGACGACGCCGCGGCCGCCTTCGCGGCGGCGTGCACCGGCGAGGCGGCCGGGAGCGTCGGACGCGAGGAGCGCGCTCGCCTGCTGGCCGCGCTCGAGGACGCCGCCGGAGTCCCGACCGTGCTGCGGGCGGTCTCCGAGGCGCATCGCCGGCGCGGCGCGCTGGCGTGTGGCTGGCCGTTCGCCCGCTGGATCAGGCGACTGCGACCCGATCCGCTGCGCAGGCTCCGGCTCCCGGAGACGCCCCAGCCGGCGGTCCGGACGTCACTGCCGCCACCCACCGACGTCCAGCGCGCGCAGGTCGCGACCGCCGCGCGCGCGCTCGCGGATCGGGCCTCGGGCAGCCTCCCGCCGCCCTGGCCGCGGCTCGTTCGTGACGCGGCGCTGGCCGAGGAGGCGCGGCTTCCCGACCGCCTCGACCGCGCCGTCTCGGCCGCGGAGCTGCATGCCTCCCGGCCGCGCTGGTGGCGCGTCGCCGGGCTGCTCCAGAGCCTGCTCGTGGCCGCGGTCGTCGCCGGCTCCCTCTGGCTCGTCGTGCTCGCCGTCCTCGGCTACCTGAGAATCGAGGACGTCGTGCCTCTCCCCGAGGTCTATGGAATCCCGATCCCGACCTGGCTCCTTCTGGGCGGCGTCGTCGCCGGGATCGCGCTCGGATTCCTCGCGCGGCTCGTCAACGGGGCGGGTGCGGGAAGGCGCGCCCGCGCGGCCGGCCGCTCCCTGCGGGCCGGGGTCGAGGAGGTCGCGCAGGAGCTCGTCGATCGCGCCGGTCGAGCGCGAGCTCGACGTGCATGCGCGACTCTGTGCCGCGGTCGCGACCGCCCGCGCCTAGCGGGTTTGCGGCCGCGGCGGCCGGGAGAGACAGCGGCCATGTTCTTCCGGATCCGCACCGTCATCCTGCTCTGGATCGCACGCAAGCTCTGGACTCTCGGGATGAAGGCCTACCGCCGCCGGCAGACGCTGCGCGGCCGCCAATCAGCGGGCACGGCGCAGGGCGAGCTCGCGCAGCGTGGGCCCGACTCGGCCTAGGACGACCTCGCTCGTATTGCCGGAGGAGTCACGGCCGGTGAGCGTGGCGTGCCAGGGCCGTCGAAGCTCGAGTGACGCGGAGCCGGCGAGCCGCCGCCGCGGGAGACGCAGCACGCGGGTGACCGAGCCACGGCGTAGCTGGATCTCGATCGTCAGCCACGGTGTCTGCCGGTCGCGCGCGCGCCAGAACACCCGCCGGCCCGCCGCGGAGGCGCGTAGTACGGGTGCCGTCGTGTCCCGGGCGACGACCACGGGCTCGAGGCGCGTCTCGAGTCGGTTCCCGACGCGGTCGACCGCCGTCAGCCCGACCGCGTAACGGCCCGGCCCGCGCTCTCCCGGATCCCAGAGGACGGTTCGGAGCCCCGGGCCGAGTCTCCGGGAGAGGCGCTCGCCGGCGACCGCGACCTCGACGTGGGCGGGCTTCGAGAGCCAGAAGCGGATCGCGGCCGCGTCGCGGAAGCCGTCCCGGGGAAGCGGGAGCGCCGGTGCCCGGGCGGCGAGCCCCCGAACCGCGGGCGGTCGCCGCCAGTCGGCCCTGAAGCGCGCCGCCTGTCCGGCCCAGCGGGCGTTGCCCGTGCTCCGGGCCAGCTTCCACAGAAGCGACGTCGCGTACCGGTGGTAGGAGAGCGGCGCCTCGCCGCCGCCGAGGGCGTAGAGCGACCAGTAGCCCGTGTCGAAGGCGGGGAGGGCGCGGAGCGCGGCGCGCCGAAGGCGGGTCGCGAGCCGCGCGGCTCGCTCGTCGTCGGCGAGGCGCGCGTAGTCGGCGAGCGAGAGGGCGGCCTGGAGCTGGGCGTTCAGGACGGCGAGGTCGCTGAAGCCGTAGAGGCGGATCCACGTCCCGGTGGGGCGCTCGTTCAGGAGGCGGCCCGGGATCGCGGCGAAGGCGAGCCGAGCCTCGGGGACGAGCCCGGCGCGGGCGAGCGCCTGCGCGGCGACGGCCTGCGCCATCCCGGAGGTCCACGGCGGCGCTCCACCGGCCGCTCGGAAGCCGTACTCCCACGTCAGCGCCCTCTCGCTCGTCCGGGCCCGCGCGAGCAGCGCGTAGGCGAGCGAGGTCGCATCCCGCGAGCGGCCGGCGGTCACGTAGGCGTTCAGCTGGCCGAAGCTCGCGAGCGGGTGGAAGCGGAGGCCGCGGCCCGGAACCGACCGGTAGACGACTCCGAGCCCGTCGGCGACGTCGTGGCCCGGCGCGGGCAGCCGGTCGTGGACGAGATGCTTCGCGTTCAGCTCGAGTGTCGTGAAGAGCGTCAGCGCCCGCGGGCCGTCGTAGCCGGGGGCCTGCGCCGCCACGTCCCGTAGCACTGCCGCGAGCGTGGCGCGCCGGTCCGTCGGCAGCTTCCCGAGCAGGCGCTGGGCCAACCGGACCCGCTGCCCGTGCTCGAACGCCTCCAGCGAGGAGAGCCTGTGCGCGGCCACCGCCCGGTCGAGCCCTCGCAGTCCCACGGCCGCGTCGCCGGCGGAGGCAGCGCCCGGAAAGGCGAGAGCAGCGCCGACGACCGCGAGAAGTGCGAATCGGATCACGGTTTCTTTCTAGCGCGCAAGCGACGAGCGCGCGACCGGCGATGAAGCCGCGATTGCGTCCGTGTTGTGCTCTCGTTAAGCGGCTAACTCCCCGATGGTGCTTGACGTAGAAGTCCACGTATGGGCATCACGCACCCGCCGAAGCGATTGACGGCCCAGCAGGACGCGGCGCGCCAGTTCGACTTCTGGCTCGGCGAATGGGACTGCTCCTGGGGCGAGGACGGGCGGGGCACGAACTCGGTCTACCTCGACCTCGGCGACGCGGTCGTCGTCGAGAGCTTCGACGCGCGGCCGACGCTGGAGTACCAGGGGCTGAGCTTCTCCGTGTACGACCGCGGCGTCGGCTGCTGGAAGCAGACCTGGGTCGACACCGACGCCAACTACCTCGACTTCGTCGGCGCCTTCGTGGACGAGGAGATGGACCTCCGCCGCCGAGTCGAGTCCGAGGCAGGCGTCGCGCTCTTCCGGATGCGCTGGCACTCGATCGAGCACGACTCGCTCGAGTGGGAGTACGCCCGCTCGGACGACGGCGGCGAGAGCTGGTCCGCGCTCTGGGAGATCGGCTACCGCCGCGTCCTCTAGGACGAGCGGCACTCCGCCAAGCCCTCCTCTAGCTGAGCCCGCAAAGAGCGGGAATCTCTTCCGGGCGCCGCCGGGGTCGTCAGGTCCCCTCGCGATAATGGCCCTCCGGTGCCTGCCCCCTTCGTCCACCTGCACGTCCACAGCGAGTACTCGGTCCTCGACGGCGCCTGCCGGATCCCGGCCCTCGCGAAGCGGGCGGCCGAGCTCGAGATGCCCGCCGTCACGCTCACGGATCACGGCTCCCTCGCCGGCACGATCGAGCTTTTCAAGGCGGCGAAGCAGGAGGGTGTGAAGCCGATCGTCGGCTGCGAGGTCTACGTCGCCGACGACCGCCGCTCGCGCACCCGCGGCTACGCGCACCTGACGCTCCTCGCCGAGACGAACGAGGGCTACGCGAACCTCGTCCGGCTCTCCTCGCTCGGCTACCTCGAGGGCTACTTCGCGAAGCCGCGCGTCGACTGGGAGCTGCTCGAGACCTACGCGCCCGGCCTGATCGCGCTCTCCGGCTGCCTCTCGGGCCGCGTCTGCAAGGCGCTCGAGGAGAACCGGCCGGCCGACGCGCGCTCGAGCCTCGACCGGCTCGCGCAGGTCTTCGGCCGCGAGAACACCTACGTCGAGCTCCAGAACGCCGGCCTCGAGGTGCAGCAACGCGTCAACCCGGAGCTCGTGAAGCTGGCGGCCGAGGCGCGGCTGCCGCTCGTCGCGACCGGCGACGTCCACTACCTGAGCGCCGCCGACGCCTACTCGCACGAGGCGCTGCTCTGCATCCAGTCGGGCGACTCGCTGAAGAACCCGAATCACTGGCGCTTCGACACGAACGAGTTCTACTTCAAGAGCCCGGAGGAGATGGCCCTCGACTTCCCGGGGCACGAGGACGCGATGCGGCGCACGCTCGAGGTGGCCGAGCGCTGCAACGTCGAGATCGAGCTCGGCACGATCCACCTGCCCGAGTACCCCGTCCCGGACGGCGGCGATGCGTTCGACTACCTCGTCCAGCTCTGCGAGCAGGGGCTCGCGCGGCGCTACGACAAGGTGACGCCGGAGCTGCGGGAGCGGCTCCAGTTCGAGCTGAAGACGATCCGCGAGATGGGGTTCGCGGACTACTTCCTGATCGTCTGGGACTTCATCCACTTCGCGAAGACGCACGGGGTCAGCGTCGGGCCCGGCCGCGGCTCGGCCGCCGGCTCCCTCGCCGCGTACGCGCTCGAGATCACCGACATCGACCCGATCCGCTACGGGCTCCTCTTCGAGCGCTTCCTCAACCCGGCCCGCAAGGACATGCCCGACATGGACATCGACTTCGCCGTCGAGGGCCGCGAGCGGGTGATCAACTACGTCGCCGAGAAGTACGGCCGCGACCGGGTCGCGCAGATCATCACCTTCGGGACGATGGCCGCGCGCGCGGCCGTGCGCGACGCCGGCCGGGTGCTCGAGATCCCCTACGGCGTCGTCGACAAGGTCGCGAAGCTGATCCCGGAAGGGCCGGGGCAGACGCTCGCCGACTGCCTCAAGCCGGGCTCCGAGTTGAAGGCGGCCTACGACTCCGACCCGTTCGCGAAGGAGATCGTCGACCTCGCGAAGCCGCTCGAAGGGCTCGTGCGGCAGGACTCGATCCACGCCGCCGGCGTCGTGATCGGGGCGCGGCCGTTGATCGAGGTCGTCCCGCTCCAGCAGAAGGGCGCAGACCAGGAGGTCGTGACCCAGTTCTCGATGAAGAACGTGGAGGCGCTCGGCCTGCTCAAGGTCGACTTCCTCGGCCTGCGGAACCTCGACGTGATCGACAAGGCCGTCGCGCTCGTCGGCGGCAACCTCGACATCGCCGCGATCCCGCTCGACGACCGGAAGACATACGCGATGCTCGCCCGCGCCGAGTCGAACGGCGTCTTCCAGTTCGAGTCGTCGGGGATGCGCGACGCGCTGAAGGCCGTCAAGCCGACGCAGTTCGAGGACCTGATCGCGCTCGTCGCCCTCTACCGCCCGGGCCCGATGGCCCACATCCCGGCTTACGCGGCGCGCAAGAACGGCCGCGAGCCGGTCACCTACATCGACGAGCGGCTGAAGCCGATCACAAGCGACTCGTACGGAATCTGCATCTACCAGGAGCAGTACATGCGGATCGCCAAGGAGCTCGCCGGCTTCGAGCCCGCCGAGGCGGAGACCCTGCGCCGCGCGATCGGCAAGAAGATCCACGCGCTGATGGCGTCGCTGAAGGACAAGTTCCTCGCCGGCTGCGCTGCGAACAACGTCTCGCTGTCGGTCGCGACCCAGCTCTGGAAGGACATGGAGAGCTCGCAGGACTACTCCTTCAACAAGGCGCACTCGGCCTGCTACGCCCTGATCGCCTACCGGACGGCCTGGCTGAAGGCGAACCACCCGTGCGAGTACATGGCGGCGCTGATCTCCTCCGTGATGAACACGAAGGACCGGGTGCCGCTCTACGTCAACGCCTGCCACGAGCTCGGGATCGAGGTCCTGCCGCCGGACGTGAACTCGTCGGGAACCGACTTCGTCGTCGTCGAGGGGAAGATCCGGTTCGGGCTGAACGCGGTCAAGAGCGTGGGGGAGACGGCCGCGCGCACTGTGCTCCGCGCCCGGGAGGAGGGCGGGGCCTTCGAGTCGATCTGGGACTTCGCCGAGCGCGTCGATCCGCAGACCGTGAACAAGCGCGCGCTCGAGGCGCTCGTCAAGTGCGGCGCCTTCGACTCGACCGGCGCCTCGCGCCTCGGGATGCTCGGCTGCCTCGAGCAGGCGCTCGCCTGGGGCCAGAAGTACGCAGCCGACCGGCTCGCCGGCCAGGGCTCGATCTTCGACGCGATCGGCTTCGGCGAGGTGGAGGCCGACCCGGCCACGGATCCCATGCGGCACCACCCGTCGATCTCCCCGGGCGAGTTCGAGAAGGCGGAGCTCCTCAAGCTCGAGAAGGAGACGCTCGGCCTCTACGTCTCCGAGCATCCCCTGCACGCGGTCCGTGACCAGCTCCGCCGGAAGACCGACTGCGCGCTCGCCGACCTCGAGCGGCGCCGCGACGGAGAAGTCGTGACCGTGGGCGGGATCGTCAGCTCGCTGAAGCAGCTGACGACGAAGAAGGGCGAGCCGATGGTCTTCCTCGCGCTCGACGACCCGACCGGAGGCGGCGAGGTCGTCGTCTTCAACTCCACCTACGCGGCCGCGCGTGAGCTCTGCGTCGCAGACCGGATCCTCGTGGTCAAGGGTCGGATCGACCACAAGCAGCAGGGGGAGACCAAGCTGATCGCGCTCGAGCTGACCGCGTTCGAGGGAGTTCCGGAGCGCAAGGAGATCCGCTTCAAGCTCGACGCGCGCGCCGCCAGGGCCGGGATCATCAAGGAGCTCGCCGGGCTCGTCAGGGAGTACCCGGGCGAGTCGCCCGTCTACGTCTCGCTCGAGACCTCGCTCGGCCCGAAGACGCTCGCGCTCGGGCCGAACCACCGGGTCACGATCGACTCGGACTTCCTCGCCGAGGCGCGGCAGCTGCTCGGCGCCGAGGCGATCCAGTAGCCCGACGGCGCTAGGCCAGGCCCTTCTCGCTGAGCTCGGCGAGCGCCCGCTCCGACTTCTCGAGCTCGAGCCCCATGCCGCGCAGGATCTCGGGCGTCTTCGTGAACTGGACGTCCGCGTAGGCGACGACCTGGATCTGGTTGCCCCACGGGTCGAGGAACGAGTTGCCGCCGAAGACCTTCGCTCCGGCCGCGTCGGCGGCGGCGAGCACGGCCTCGCGGTCGTCGACGACGAGCCCGAGGTGGCGGGCAGCGTCGGGTGCGGCCGAGCCGCCCTCCATCAGGGCGAGGAACTGGTCGCCCAGGTCGACGAACGCCGCGCCGGCCATCCTCCCCCGCAGCTCGAGCTCGAACAGCGAGCCGTAGAACGCGAGCGCCTCGTCGATCGAGCCGACCTCGAGCGCAACGTGGTTGATTCCGACCGCGCGAGCCACGCCCGAAGCGTACGCGTCCCGATCGGCCATGTCGGGGGTCAAAGCCCGGACGTGTCCGGAACGGCCAGTGGAAGGAACCTCGATCGCCCGACGGGTGTAGGAGGATCGAGTGGTGAGCCGACCACCGAGCGAGGAGGAGCTGGTCGAACGGGCGCGCAGGGGAGACGGCGCTGCCTTCGGCGCGCTCGTCCGCGACGAGGAGGAGATCGCCTTCCGTACCGCCTACCTGATCACCCGCAACGCAGCCGACGCCGAGGACGCCGCCCAGGCGGCGCTCGTGAAGGCCTTCTACGCCCTGCCGCGCTTTCGCCGGGGAGCGCCGCTGCGGCCGTGGCTGCTCGCGATCGTCGCCAACGAGGCGCGGAACCGGCGCCGTGGGGGAGGCCGGCGCGAGGCGCTCGCCCTTCGCGCCGCTCACGAGCTTCCCGCCGCGGCCGGTGAACTTCCCTCGGGCGGCGCGGCTCCGTCGCCCGAGGGGAGCCTCCTCGCGGCCGAGGCCCGCGCCGAGCTCCTCGCGGCCCTCGAGACGCTCGGCGAGGACGACCGGCTCGTGCTCTCCTGCCGCTTCCTGCTCGACCTCGCCGAGGCGGAGACCGCGGAGGTGCTCTCGCTGCGGCGGGGAACCGTCAAGTCGCGCACCTCGCGGGCGCTCGAGCGGCTGCGCACGCAGCTGGGGGAGGAACGATGAGCGAGCTCGAGCTCCGCCTGCTCGCCCTGCGCGAGGAGATCGACTTCCCGCCGACGCCGAACCTGGCCGGCGCCGTCGAGCGGACGGTCGCGCAGAGGCCGCAGCGGCGGCGCTCGCTCCGTCCGCTCGCGCTCGGCCTCGCGGTGGCGCTCGTCGCGCTGCTCGGCGTGCTCGCGCTCTCGCCCGGCGCGCGCAGCGCGTTCCTCGAGCTCTTCCGGCTCCGCGGCGCCTCGGTCACCCAGGTCGAGCGGCTGCCGCAGGTGGAGCTGATCGAGCGCGTCGACCTCCTCGGCGTCCGCGTGCCGCTCGCCACGGCGAAGCGCCAGGCCGGCTTCCCGCTCGCCGACCTGGGCGAGCCCGATTCCGTCTACCTGCGCGGGCGACGGGCTCGTCACGTTCGTCTACGGCCCGCTCGAGCGGCCGAGGCTCCTGCTCTCGCAGGTGCGCGGCAGCGTCTGGGACGGGTTCGTCAAGAAGGTCGGGAGCCTGGGCACGTCGATCGAGGAGGTCGATGTCGGAGGGCGACCGCGGTCTCTTCGTCTCGGGCGAGCCGCACTTCGTCATGTACCTCGATCCGAGCGGCGTGATCCAGGAGGATCTCGCCTACCTCGCCGGGACGACGCTGCTCTGGAATCGCGGCGACGTGCTCTTCCGGCTCGAGGCCGACGTCGACCGGGCGAAGGCGCTTGAGCTCGCCGCGGCAGTCGAGTAGCGCGGACGGAACCGATCCCGAAGCGGCGGTGTAGTCAGGGCATACTCGATCGGAGGTCCGCATGAGACGACTCGTACTGCTCGTGGCCGCTGCCGCGCTGCTCGCGGCCCAGGCGACCCAGACCGCCCAGCCGGCGACCGCCGGCTGCTGGGCGACGGTCGGTCTGAGCTCCCTGCCGAAGGCCGGTCACCAGGCCGGGGCCCCGTGGCTCGTGACCGTGAAGGTGATGCAGCACGGGCAGACGCCGCTCGAGGGCGCCGAGCCCGAGGTTCGGATCAGGAAGGGCACCGGCAAGGTGAGGGCGTTTGCCGCTCGCCCGACCGCGACGGCCGGCTCCTACCGCGCCCGGGTCGTCTTCCCGAGCGCAGGCCGCTGGAGCTTCTCGGTCTTCGACGGCTTCGTCCCGAACTGCGCGCGGGTGCACACGTTCAGGCCGGTCACGATCGCGCCGGCCCAAGTCGATCCCTGAGTGAACGGAGGATCTCGATGAAGAAGCTCGTTCTTTTCCTCGCCCTCGGCCTCGCTGCCGTTCTCGCGCCCGTCGCGGCCGGCGGCGGCTGGGCCACCACGGGGCTCAGCTCCCTGCCGCCGAGCGGCCTCAAGGCAGAGCAGGACTGGCCGGTCGACGTCACCGTCCTCCAGCACGGCGAGACGCCGCTCACCGGTGTCAAGCCCTCGATCACGGTCCGCAACCTCGAGACCGGCGTCGCGGAAGCGACGTTCGTCGCCGCACCCACCGGCAAGCCAGGCGTCTACCACGCGGTTGTCCGCTTCCCGGGCGCCGGAACGTGGTCGTACGAGGTCCACGACGGCTTCACGGAGTACGGCGGGGCTCGGACGCACTCGTTCAAGCCGGTCGAGATCGGCGCGCCCGGCTCGGGCTCGTCCTTCCCGACGCTGCCCGTGGGGGGCCTCGCGGTCGTCCTGCTCGGCGCGGTCGCGATCTTCCTCCTGCGCCGCTCCCGCAGCGCTCCGGAGCCTGCCGCAGCCGGCCGGTAGCCCGCTCGCTCGACCCGAAGGCCCGTCGCGTGCGGCGGGCCTTCTGCGTTCCCTGCGTAATTCTTTTACGAAAGCTTCATCCCAATCACCACAAAAGGGGACAACCGCATCGTTTCAATGGACGAAGTACGTAGGGCAAACGACGTGGAGGACCCACTCAGATGGCTGCGGCAGAGCTACAGGCAACAGAGACGGAGCAGGAGCGGATCGAGCGCTGGCGCGCCGAGGAGCTCGAGCGGGCCGGCTTCGAGCCGTCCGCCGCGGTCCTCCTCTCGCGGAGGGCGGACATCGACCTCCACCACGCGATCGACCTCCTGCGCGCGGGCTGCTCGCCCGACCTAGCGCTTCAGATCCTGCTCTAGACGGCTCTCGGCACGCGTGTCCGGGCGCGTGGGCAGAATCACGTGCCCGTGCTCCTCCTCGCCACGCTGCCTGTCGCCTCGATCCCGTCGCCCTCCACGGGCACGCTCGACGTCGGGCCGCTGACGATCCACATGTACGGGCTGATGCTGCTCGCCGGGATCGCCGCGTGTGTCGCGATCACCGGCCTTCGCTGGACCGCGCGAGGCGGGGACTGGGAGCTGATCTTCCGGGTCACCGTCTGGGGCGTCGGCTTCGGGATCGTCGGCGCGCGGCTCTACCACGTCCTGACGAGCTGGAACGAGCTGCCCGACGGCTGGGTCGGGCCGTTCGCCGTCTGGGAGGGCGGCCTCGGGATCTGGGGCGGGATCGCCGGTGGCGTGGCCGCGGGCGCGATCGTCGCCAAGCGGTCTGGCGCGAGCGTCCTCGCGCTCCTCGACGCCGCCGCGCCCGGCCTCCTCGTCGCGCAGGCGATCGGGCGGGTCGGCAACTGGTGGAACCAGGAGCTCTTCGGCAAGCCGACCGACGCAGCCTGGGGGCTAGAGATCGACCCCGAGCGTCGCCCCGACGGCTATCTGCTCGACAGCACATTCCATCCGACGTTTCTCTACGAGGGGCTCTGGAACCTCACCGCCGCCGCGCTGCTGCTCATCCTCGATCGCCTCTTCCGCTTCAAGCCGCCCGCGCTCTTCGCGCTCTACGTCGTCCTCTACACCGGCTTCCGCTTCTTCCTGGAGCAGCTCCGCGTGGATCCGTCCAAGGAGCTTGCGGGCATGCGCCTGAACGCGTGGGTCTCGCTCGTCCTCTTCCTCGCCTCGCTCGCCTTCTTCATCTGGTGGCAGTTCCTCCGCGGCGGGCGGCGCCCCGGCCGCCGCGAGCGCAAGGCCGAGCCGCCGCCCGCGATGGCCGTCCCGCGCGGCCGCGTCCGATCCCGCCGCTAGCGTTTCCGGCTTGCCGGCGGTCTTCGACCTACCTCTGGACCTCGACGCCTTCGAGGGCCCGTTCGACCTGCTCCTGACGCTCGTCCTGAAGGAGGAGCTCGAGCCGGCCGAGATCGACGTCGCCGCGATCGTCGTCGCCTTCGTCGAGCGGCTCGTGGAGCGCGAGCAGCTCGATCTCGAGGCCTGCGGCGAGTTCCTCGTCCTGATCGCCTCTCTACTCGAGCTGAAGGCGCGCGCGCTCTTCCCCGAGGAGGCCGCGGAGCTCGCCGAGCTCGAGCCGGAGGAGGCCGCCGAGGAGCTGGCGCGGCGCCTCGCCGAGTACCGGCAGATGAAGGATGCGGCCGCGTGGCTCGCCGAACGGCTCGCCGGCGAGCGCGAGCGCTACTTCCGCGTCGGCCCGGCCCCGCTCGCGCCGCGGCCGGAACGGGCTCTCGCCGCGCAGGATCCGCAGCAGCTGGCCGCGGCCGTGCGCGCGCTCGCCGAGCCGCCGCCGCCGGTCTCGCTCGCCCACATGGGCCTCCGCTTCCCGCCTGTCGCCCAGTTCCTCGAGCGCTTTCGGGCCGTGCTCGGCCGCCGGCGCCGCTTCGACTTCGACAGCGAGGTCGCCGAGTTGAGCCGCGTCGAGCAGGCCGTCGCGTTCCTCGCCCTGCTCGAGCTCCGCAAGAGCGACGAGATCGCGCTGGAGCAGGCAGCCGCATTCGCCCCGATAAGGGTTTCCCGCGCCGACGCAGAAAGGAAGTCCGCATGGACCGTCCGCTCCGCCTGATCACCGCCAACCCCGTCGACCAGCTCGCACGCACGCTCGAGGCGCTGCTCGTCGTCGCCTCGGCGCCGCTCTCCGTCGACGAGCTGGCGCAGGCGGCCGACGACGACGTCGTCCGGATCGAGACGGCGCTCGGCCTGCTCTCCGACCGCTACCGCGAGGGCCGGAGCGGGATCGTCCTCGAGCACGTCGCCGGCGGGTTCGCGTTCCGCGCCTCGCGGGAGGCGGCCGAGGCCTGCGGGAGGCTGTTCGAGCGGCCGGTCGAGCGCGGGCTCTCGCAGGCCGCGCTCGAGACGCTCGCGATCGTCGGCTATCTCGGCCCCTGCAGCCGTCCCGAGATCGCGCGCCTCCGCGGCGTCGCCGCCGACTCGGCCGTCGCAGGACTGCTCGAGCGCGGGCTGATCGCCGAGGCCGGGCGGGACGACGGCCCGGGAGGAGCGGTGCGCTACCGGACGACCCCGCTCTTCGAGCGCGTCTTCGGGCTGGAGAGCCTCGCCGCCCTACCGCGGCTCGACGACGTCGGCGAGTCGGCGGCGGAGATCCGCGACCGGCTCCATTCGGTCGCCGTCGGCAAGACCGCCTAGCAGCAGACTGTTACCAGCTCAGATCTGCCAGGCCCCGCCGCGCAGGACGGGGACGCGCTCGCCCTCGACGGTGAGCCCGTCCACCTCGACCTCGGGGCTCCCGATCATGAAGTCGTAGTGGATCTCGCTCTGGTTCGCCCGCTCGCGCTCCGACTCGTCCTCGACCACGAAGTCGTAGGAGCCGCCCAGCGCGATGTGGCTGGCCGCGTTCTCGTCGAGCAGGGTGTTCCAGAAGACGGTCCCGAGCGCGCCGATCCGGCCCGACCCGTCGACGAGGGCGACCTCGCCGAGGCGCGCCGCGCCGTCGTCCTTGTCCACGACGGCGCGGAGCACGTCGGCGTTCGAATCGGCGTCGATCTGCACCGCGCGGCCGCCCTCGAAGCGCACCACGATCCCGTCGATCAGGCTCCCCGCGAGCTCGAGCGGCTTCGTCGCGCGGACGATTCCCTCCACCCTGGCCGGATCGGGCGTCGTGAAGACCTCCTCGGTCGGGATGTTGACGATGCTCTCGAGGCCGTCGATCCGCTCGAGTGAGCCGGCATGCCAGCCGCTGCTCCGGAAGAGCCCCACGGTGAGGTCGGTACCCGGCCCGCTGAAGTGGAGCGAGTCGAAGGCTCGTTCGGAGAGCCGGCCGGCCGCACCGCGCAGCTCCGTGACCCGGGAGCGCCAGGCCTCGGCCGGATCCGGCTCGTCGAGCCGCGAGACGTGGGCGAGCTCCCGCCGCAGCCGCTCGAGAGCCTCGGCGGGCTCGAGCGACGGGTAGACCTGGTGCGCCCAGCCGGCGGTCGGCCACGAGGCGATGCACCAGTTCGTCGTCCGGGCCATCACCACCTCGGCGCTCTCCTTCAGGCGCGGCATCAGGTCGCAGCCCGCGCGCTCGGGATCGACTCCCTCCAGGGCGTGCGGCTCGGGGTTGCCGATGATCCAGATCCGGCAGCCGCGCTCCTCGCCGAACCGCAGCAGCCGGGCGCCTGGCTCGGGCGGCACGTAGTCGAGCGTCTCGGCGCGCGCGTGGAGCAGGCGCTCGCGCTTCAGCAGCGCGTCCCACCACCAGACGTCGACGAAGCGAGCGCCCTTGCGATAGGCGGCGCCGGCGAGCGCGCGCACGACCTCCTCCGTCCCGAAGTCGGCCAGGATCTCGACCTCCTGGCCTTCCTGGACGTTCGCGCCGACCTCGACGATCAGCTCGGCCAGGCGCTGCGCGTCGCTCAGATCTGCCATGCGCCTCCCCGGAGGACGGGAACGGCCGCGCCCTCGGGTGTGATCCCGTCGACGTCGATCTCCGGGCTCCCGATCATGAAGTCGACGTGGAGGTCGCTGCGGTTCGCGCGGGCGCGGTCTGCCTCGTCGTCGAGCGGGAACGTGTACGCGTTTCCGAGCGCGATGTGGCTGGCGGCGTTCTCGTCGAGGAGCGTCTCGTTGAACACCGTCCCGAGCGGCCCGATCCGGCCCTCGCCGTCGACGAGTGCGAGCTCGCCCAGCCGGTCGGCGCCCTCCCTCGCCACGATCGAGCGGAGCGCCTCCTCGCCCGACTCGGCCTCGACCGCCGTCGCGCGACCGCCCTCGAAGGTCATCCTGATCCCCGAGATCAGCGAGCCGTAGACCTCGAGCGGCATGGTCGCGCTGACGTGCCCGTCGACGCGCTCGGGATCGGGCGTCGTGAAGACCTCCTCGGTGGGGATGTTCGGGTAGTGGGTGAGCCCGTCCACGGTCGTGAAGTCCGCGCCGAGCCAGCGATGGCTCGGGAGGAGGCCGACGGTCAGGTCGGTGCCCGGCCCCGTGAGGTGGATCGCGTCGAAGCGCCGCTCGCTCAACCGCTTCGCCGAGGCGACGATCGCGCTCATCCGCTCCCGCCACGCCGCGACCGGGTCGTCCGAGTCCAGGCGGCAGACGTGGACGATCTCGTCCCAGAGCCGGTCGAGCGCCTCGTCGGGCGGAAGCTCCGGGTGGACGCGCTCGGCCCAGCGCGGGTTCGGGCAGGGGCCGACCGTCCAGTTCGTCGTCCGGTCGTTGACGAGCTCCGGAACCTCCTTCAGGTACGGGAGCAGGTCGCGGCCCATCCGCGCGGGGTCGATCCCGTCGAAGACCGCCGAGTCGCTCCCCGAGAGCGAGACCCGAGCCGCGCGCTCCTCCGAGAGCCAGTGCATGCGCTCCCCCAGCCAGGGCGGCACGAACTCGAGCGAGTCCTCGGGCGCGAGCTCGAGCCGCGCCCGCTTGACGAGCGGGTCCCACCAGAGCACGTCGACCCAGCGCGCTCCGCGCGCGTAGCCGGCGCGCGCGACGGCGCGAGCGGCGTCCGCCATCTCGAAGTACGTCGTGACCGCGAGGATCTGGCCGGGCTGCAGGTTCGCGCCGAAGCCGACGAGCAGGTCGGCGAGGCGTTCCAGGTCGCGGCTGCGATCCTGCATCGCGCGGCAGACTACAGGCGTGAGGCTGAACGCCTATCTGGCCCGCGCGGGCGTCGCCTCGCGGCGCAAGTCCGACGAGCTGATCAAGGCCGGCCGCGTCCGCGTGAACGGTGAGCCCGGCGAGCTGAACACGTTCGTCGGCGCGAAGGACGTCGTCGAGGTGGACGGCGCGGCGGTCGCGAAGCAGAAGCTCGCCTACGTGCTCCTGCACAAGCCCGCGGGAGTCGTGACGACGGCGAGCGACCCGCAGGGCCGGCCGACGGTCGTCGGGCTCGTCGAGCATGCTTCGCACGTCGTCCCCGTCGGCCGGCTCGACGTCGAGACGACGGGGGCGCTGCTCCTGACGAACGACGGCCCGCTCGCGCACCGGCTCGCGCACCCGCGCTACGGCGTGGAGAAGGTCTACGAGGTCGAGACCTGGAAGCAGCCGACCGACGGGACGCTGCGCAAGCTCGCCGAGGGCGTGAAGCTCGAGGACGGGCCGACCGCGCCTGCGCGGGCGCGGCGGCTCTCCGGGGCGCGCTTCGAGCTCGTCCTCCACGAGGGCCGGAACCGCCAGGTGCGGCGGATGGTCGAGGCGGCCGGGCACCGCGTTCGACGACTGCACCGCAGCGCCTACGCGGGGCTCGAGCTCGGGAAGCTGACGCCGGGCGAGTGGCGCGAGCTGACCCGCGCCGAGGTCGAGCGGCTGCGGCACGTCACCGTCCTGAAGGGACAGTCCAGCTCTGCGACCGCGTCTGCGACCGTACCTGCGACCACGTCTGTAGCCGTACCTGCGACCGGCGCTAGCGGACGAAGCCCATCCGCTCGTACATGCGGGCGAGGGTCGGCGCGGAGGCCTCCCGCGCCTTCTCCGCGCCGACCGCGAGCAGCCGCCGCAGCTCGGCCGGATCGGCACGCAGCTCGCGGTAGCGCTCCTGGATCGGTACGACGGCCTCGACGACGACCTCGCCGACGTCCTGCTTGAACTGGCCGTAGCCGCTCTCGCCGTAGCGCGCCTCGATCGCGCCGGCGGGCTCGCCGGTCAGCGCGGAGAGGATGTCGATCAGGTTCGTGACCCCAGGCTTCTCGGGATCGCGGCGCACCTCGCGGCCCGAGTCGGTCACCGCCGAGCGGAACTTCTTGCGAATGACGTCCGGCTCGTCCAGAAGCAGCACCGTCCCCTGCGGCGTCCCGGCGGTCGTCGACATCTTCCGCGTCGGCTCCTGGAGGTCCATGATCCGTGCACCCACCTCGGGGAAGACGCCCCTCGGCACCGTGAACGTCTCCCCGAACCGCGCGTTGAAGCGCTCGGCGAGGTCGCGGGCCAGCTCGAGATGCTGACGCTGGTCGTCGCCGATCGGGACGATGTCGGTCTGGTAGAGCAGGATGTCGCCCGCCATCAGCACCGGATAGGTGAAGAGGCCGGCTGTGACGACCTCCTGCCGCTCTCCCTTCTCCTTGAACTGCGTCATCCGGCCGAGCTGGCCGTAGCTCGTGACCGAGCCGAGCAGCCAGGCCGCCTCGGCGTGCGCCTGCACGTGGCTCTGGCAGAACACGGTCGAGCGGTCGGGGTCGAGCCCGGTCGCGAAGAGCATCGCCGCGAGATCGAGCGTCCGCTCGTGGAAGTCCTGCGGGTCGTACTCGACGGTGATCGAGTGCAGGTCGACGATGCAGAAGAACGCCTCGCCCTGCTCCTGCGTCGCCGCGTACTGGCGAAAGCCGCCGATCAGGTTGCCGAGCTGCTTCGCGCCGGTGGGCTGGATCCCGCTGAAGATGCGCATGTGGTGTCTCCGTCTCTGGTCGTGGAACGAGAACGACCTCCGGGTACGGAGGTCGACGGTCGAGCGGAACGGGTTGCGCGCTAGCTCGCGCGCACGCTCCCGCACCGCCCGCTGGGCCAGAACCAGAGCTCGCTGCGGTGTCCGGGTTTCATCCCGCTCAGGATAGAGCGGGCACCGGAAAGCCGCAAACTAGACTGGCCTGCGTGACCGTCACGCCCGCAGACCTGGACGCCCTCCTCGTGGCGCAGCCGCCCGGCGCGGCACCAGCCCGAGTGGCCCGACGAGACGCGCGCCGCCGCAGCGCTCGCACAGCTGAAGGCGATGCCGCCGCTCGTCTTCGCGGGCGAGGCGCGCGACCTCCAGGCCTCGCTCGCCGAGGTCGCCGCCGGCCGCGCGTTCCTGCTCCAGGCCGGAGACTGCGCCGAGTCGTTCCACGACTTCACGGCCGTCTCGATCCGGGAGAAGCTGAAGATCCTGCTCCAGATGTCGGTCGTCCTGATCTACGGCTCGGCGCTCCCGCTCGTCAAGGTCGGCCGGATCGCGGGCCAGTTCGCGAAGCCGCGCTCGAGCCCGACCGAGCGCGTGGGGGAGGCCGAGCTGCCGTCCTTCCTGGGTCACATGGTCAACGACGACGCGCCGACGGCCGAGGCGCGGATTCCCGACCCCGAGCGGATGGTGCGCGCGTACCACCAGTCGGCCGCCACCCTGAATCTCCTCCGCGCCTTCACGAAGGGCGGCTTCGCCGACCTGACCCAGGTGCAGATGTGGAACCAGGCGTTCGCGGCGAGCGCGCCCGAGGGCCAGCGCTACCGGGCGATCGCCGTCGAGATCGAGCGCGCGCTCGGCTTCATGCGGGCCTGCGGGATCGACCTCGTCGACTCGCCGCAGCTCCACCAGGTCGACGTCTGGACGAGCCACGAGGGCCTTCTGCTCGACTACGAGGAGGGGCTGACGCGGAAGGACTCGCTCACCGGCGACTGGTACGACTGCTCCGCCCACATGCTCTGGATCGGCGAGCGCACGCGGCAGCCCGACGGGGCACACGTCGAGTTCTTCACCGGCGTCCACAACCCGCTCGGGGTCAAGCTGGGGCCGAATGCGACGCCCGAGGAGGCCGTCGAGCTCTGCGAGCAGCTCAACCCGGCGCGGATCCCGGGCCGGGTGACGTTCATCGTCCGGCTCGGCGCGGACCTGCTTCCCGCGAGGCTGCCCGGCCTGCTCCGCGCGGCCGCCGAGGCCGAGCACCCCGTCGTCTGGGCCTGCGACCCGATGCACGGGAACATCTTCCGAACCTCGTCCGGGATCAAGACGCGGAGCTTCGACGCGATCATGGCCGAGGTCGAGGGCTTCTTCGAGGTCTGCCGCGCGGAGGGCGCCTGGCCCGGCGGCGTCCACCTCGAGTTCACCGGCGAGGACGTGACGGAGTGCCTCGGCGGCTCGGCGGAGGTGCTCGAGGAGGAGCTGACCGCCAGGTACGAGAGCCTCTGCGACCCGCGCCTGAACGCGCGCCAGTCCCTCGACCTCGCGTTTCGCGTGGCCGAGCTGATGCGGGCCTAGTGCCCCTTCCAGCAATGCACGCCCGCTTCTGGGCAGCGATCACGCGGCGCGAGAGACCACCCGCGCCCTTGCGCAGGCTGCCGGCCTGCGCCGCGGTCGCGTGCGGCCTCTCGCTTGGTGCTTGCGGCCCAGAAGCTAGACAGCATCACTGGAAGGGGCACTGACGCAATGCCGCCGCTCCGCTCCCTCGCCGTCGTCGGCACGGGCCTGATCGGCGCGTCCGTCGGGCTCGCGGCGCGTCGAGCCGGAGTCGAGCGCGTGACCGGCTGGGACCCCAACGCCGATCATCTCGAGGCCGCAGGGGAGCGCGGCGCGGTCGAGCCCGCTGCCGATCTCGCCGGCGCGCTCGCCGGGGCCGAGCTCGCGGTGGTGGCCGCGCCCGTGACCGCGCTTCCGGCCCAGGTGCGTACCGTCCTCGACGCGAGCGGCGCCGGGCTGCACGGTGACCGACGTCGGCTCGACGAAGGGCGGTGTCTGCGCGGCCGCGGCCGGCGAGGGCCGCTTCATCGGCGGTCATCCGATCTGCGGGTCGGAGGCGCGCGGGCCCGAACGGGCGACCGCCGAGCTCTTCGAGGGCGCGACCTGGTTCCTGACCCCTGTCGCGGCGACCGAGCCCGAGCGCTACAAGCTCGTGCACGGCTTCGTCTCGGCGCTCGGGGCGATCCCCGTCGCCGTCGACCCGGAGGCGCACGACCGGCTCGTCGCGGTCACGAGCCACCTCCCGCACGCGCTCGCGAACGTGCTCCTGAACCAGGCCGGCGGGGCGCGCGTCGACGGGCACGAGCCGCTCGCGGCCGCCGGTGGCTCCCTCCGCGACATGACGCGAATCGCGGGGGCGAACCCGCGGATCTGGGTCGACATCTTCCTGGAGAACCGGAGCGCTCTGGCCGCTGCGCTCGCCGAGCACCGGCGCCGGATCGAGCAGGTCGAGACGGCGCTCGCTGCCGGGGACGCGGGCTTTCTCGCCCGCTGGATCGGCGAGGCCTCGGCGAACCGGCGCCGCCTGCTCGAGACCGCCTACGACGATCCGGGAGCGCTCCAGCGGCTGCGCGTCCACGTCCCCGACCGGCCGGGCGTGATCGCCGGGATCGCCCAGGCGCTCGGGGCCGAGCGGATCAACATCGCCGACTTCGACCTCCAGCACCTCTCCACCGACCGCGGCGGCACGCTGACGATCCTCGTGACCGGCGAGCAGGAGGCCGACCGGGCGGCCGCGATCCTCGAGGCGCAGGGCTACGGCGTCGTCGTCGCCCCCGTCCTCGACGACGACGACACCGCCGACGCGTGAAGATCGAGCCGGCCGCGTCGGTCCTCGGCCATCTCGCCGTTCCGGGCGACAAGTCGATCTCGCACCGCGCCGTCCTGCTTTCTTCGATCGCCGACGGGGAGACGCGGATCGCCGGGTTCGGCCGCTCGGCCGACACCGAGTCGACGATCGCCGTCGTCCGCGCACTCGGGGTCCGCGTCTACGAGGGCGACTCGGAGACCCTGAGCGTCTTCGGAGCCGGGCTCCGCGGCCTGAAACCTCCGCGCCGCCCGCTCGACTGCGGCAATGCCGGCACCCTGATGCGGCTTCTTCCGGGTATTCTCGCGGGTCAGGAAGGGCGCTTCGAGCTGACCGGGGACGAGTCGCTCAGCGCGCGTCCGATGGAGCGGATCGCGGAGCCGCTGCGGCGGATGGGCGTCGCGATCGAGACGGTCGAGGGCCACGCGCCGCTCACGATCGTCGGCGGCGAGGTCCGGCCGATCTCGTACGAGCTGCCCGTGGCGAGCGCGCAGGTGAAGTCCGCGGTCCTGCTCGCCGGGCTCTTCGCGAGCGAGGGCGAGACGACCGTCGTCGAGCCGCTGCCGACGCGCGACCACACCGAGACGATGCTCGAGGCCGCCGGGGCGAGGATCCGGCGCCGGCAGAAGAGCGCCTCGGTCTGGCCCGTCGAGCGGCTGGAGCTCGGAAGGGTCGACGTGCCGGGCGACTTCTCGTCCGCGGCGCCGCTCCTCGCCGCGACCACTCTGCTCGCGGGCTCGGAGCTGACCGTGCACGGCGTCAACCTGAACCCGCGGCGAACCGGCTTCCTCGAGGTGCTCGAGCGGATGGGCGGGCGCGTCACCGTGTTCAACCGCCGGCGGATCGGCGGCGAGGCCGGCGGCGACCTCGACGTCCGGTCGGCCGAGCTCGTCGGCACAGAGGTGAACGCGCAGGAGGTGCCGCGCCTCGTCGACGAGCTCCCGCTCTTCGCGCTCCTCGCGGTGCACGCCCGCGGGGACAGCGTCCTCCGGGGCGCCGCCGAGCTGCGCGCGAAGGAGACCGACCGGATCGAGGCCGTCGTCGACGGCCTGCGCCGGCTCGGCGCCCACATCCGCGCGACCGACGACGGCTTCGTCGTCCGCGGCGTTCCGACGCGCCTGCGCGGCGGCTCGATGGACGCTCGCGGCGACCACCGGATCGCGATGGTCGCGGCGATCGCCGGCCTCGCCTCGCGCGAGGGGGTCGAGGTCGGAGGCGCCGAATCGGTCGCGGTATCCTTCCCCGGCTTCTTCGACCTCCTGGAGTCCCTCAGACGATGATCATCGCGATCGACGGCCCCGCCGGGGCCGGCAAGAGCACGGTTGCCCGGCTGCTCGCCGAGCGCCTGTCGTTCCGCTACCTCGACACGGGAGCGATGTACCGCGCCCTCACGTGGCTCGCGCAGCGCCGCGACCTCGCGCTCGACCGGGCCGACGAGCTCGCCCAGCTCGCGCGCGAGTTTCCGGTCGAGTTCGACGAGGCGGGACGAGTCTTCATCGACGGCGCCGACGTGACGGCCTCGATCCGCAGACCCGGGATCGACAAGCTCGTCCCCGTCGTGGCGCGGCACATCGCGGTGCGCGAGGTGATGCGCGAGCGGCAGCGGACGCTCGGCGAGGCCGGCGACGTCGTGATCGAGGGCCGGGACATCGGGACGGTCGTCGCTCCCCGGGCCCAGGTGAAGGTCTACCTCGTCGCCGACCCGGCGATCCGCGCGCGTCGGCGCTCGGCCGACCAGCCGGAGATCGCGGCCGACGCGCTCGCCACCGATCTTCGCCTCCGGGACGAGAAGGACGCGGTCAACATGCGTCCGGCCGCGGACGCGGTCGAGATCGACACGACCGACCTCGCCGTCGAGGACGTCGTCGCCCGGATCGAGCAGCTCGTCCGCGCGCACGCCGCGCCGGCGTGAACGGACCAGGATGAACCGCGTCGACGCGGTCTGGGCGGTCGGCCGCGTCACCCTGCAGCCGCTCACCCGGCTTCTCGTGCCGCTGCGCGTCTACGGCCTCGACCGGGTGCCGCGCTCCGGGGGCGTCGTCCTGGCGTTCAACCACTTCCACTGGATCGATCCGCCCGTGATGGGCACCGCGTCGCCACGCACCGTCCACTTCCTCGCGAAGGTCGAGGCCCACCGCGTCCCCGGCCTCGGGCAGCTGATCCGGAGCTTCGGGACGATCTCCGTCCGTCGCGGCGAGTCGGACCGCGAGGCGGTGCGGCTGATGCGCGAGGCCGTGCGGAACGGGCATGCGCTCGGTCTCTTCGCGGAGGGAACGCGGCAGATCTCGGGCGTCCCCGGGCCTGTGCAGCCGGGCGCCGCGATGGTCGCCCTCCAGGAGGACGTGCCCGTCGTGCCGGCTGCGATCCACGGCTCGCACGAGTGGCGGCCCGGGAACTGGAACCCGGTCTCGGTCGCCTGGGGCGAGCCGCTGCGCTTTCAGGGGCTGCCGAAGGGAGGCAAGGGCTACCGGGAGGCCTCCGCGGAGATCGAGCGGCGGATCCACGGGCTCCACGACTGGCTCGTCGAGATCCACGCCCTCGGCCGTCCCCAGGAGCGCGGTGCCGCCCGCATGAGCATCGAGGAGCGATCCGCCGACATCGCCGGCACCGTTGCGATCGTCGGCTTCCCGAACGTCGGCAAGTCGACGCTCGTCAACCGCCTCACGGAGAGCCGCCAGGCGGTCGTCCACGAGACGCCGGGGGTGACGCGCGACCGCAAGGAGCTCGTCTGCGAGTGGAACGGCGTCCACTTCCTCCTGATCGACACGGGCGGGGTGGACGACCTCGCCACCGACGTCTTCAGCCCGGAGATCGCGAAGCAGGCGCGCGCGGCGATCCTGGAGGCCGACCTGATCCTCTTCGTCGTCGATGCTCGGCACGGGATCACGCCGGGCGACGAGGAGCTCGCGGTGACGCTGCGGGCCTCGAAGAAGCCGGTCTTCGTGCTCGCGAACAAGATCGACGACCCGCGCAAGGACTTCCAGGCGGCCGAGTTCCACCGGCTCGGGCTCGGGGATCCGTGGCCGCTCTCGGCGCTGCACGGCCTCGGCACCGGCGACCTGCTCGACGAGGTCGTCGCGAAGCTCCCGGGCGAGGGACGCGCGCCGATCGGGGAGGAGACGATCCGCGTCGCGATCCTCGGCCGGCCGAACGTCGGCAAGTCGTCGCTCCTGAACGCCCTCGTCGGGCGCGAGCGGGTGATCGTCTCGGACGTCCCGGGGACGACGCGGGACGCGATCGACACGATCCTCGTCCGCGACGGGCAGCAGTTCCTGCTCGTCGACACCGCCGGGCTGCGCCGCAAGCGCAAGCAGCGGCAGGGAATCGAGTACTACTCGGAGCTGCGGGCGCTCGAGGCCGCCGAGCGCGCGGACGTCGCGCTGATCCTGATCGACGCGAGCGAGGGGATCGTCGAGCAGGATCTCTCCGTCGCAGACGTGGCCCGCAAGGCCGGCTGCTCCTCGCTCGTCGTGCTCTCGAAGTGGGACGTGAACGAGGTCACGCTCGAGGACGTGAAGCCGCGGATCGAGTCGCGCCTGCGCCAGCGCCCGCCGGTGATCGCGGTCTCGGCGAAGACGGGCCGCGGGCTCGACCGGCTCCTCGACCACGTGGTCGCGCTCTTCGAGAAGCACGCCGGCAGGGTGCCGACGCCGGCGCTGAACAACGCGCTCGCCGAGCTGCGCGAGGCCCGCCAGCCCCCGTCGCAGCGCGGCCGCCGCCTGAATCTGCTCTACGGCGCCCAGGTCTCGTCGCGCCCGCCGCGGCTCCGGATCCACGTGAACGACCCGGGCATCGTCACCCGTGACTACGCCTACTGGGTCGAGAACGAGCTGCGGAAGCGCTTCGGCCTCGGAGGGGTGCCCGTCTCCATCGACTTCGTCAAGCGCTCGTGAGAGTGGTTGTCGTCGGTGGCGGTTCCTGGGGAACCGCGTTCTCGCGGGTTCTCGCGAATCGCGGCCACGAGGTGACGCTGGCCTGCCGCGACGCGGAGCAGGCGCGGGCGATCCAGGCCACCGGACGCAATCCGCGCTATCTCACCCACACGGACCTCACGGGCGTCGCCGCCACGACGATCGAGGCCGCGCCGCTCGAGACGGCGGAGCTCGTCGTGCTCGCCGTCCCGAGCGCCTCCTACGAGAGTGTCGCGGCCGCCCTGCCCGGGACCGCGCCGGTGCTCTCGCTCACGAAAGGGCTCGATCCCGCGACGGGCGAGCGGCTCTCGACGCTCGTGCGGGGACGGCCGGTCGCGATCCTCTCGGGGCCGAACATCGCCGAGGAGATCTCGCGCGACCTCCCGGCCGCCGCGGTGATCGCGAGCGACGACCGGGAGCTCTCGCTCGAGCTCCAGGAGGCGATCAACTCGGTCACGTTCCGCGTCTACGTGAACGAGGACCCGGTCGGGGTCGAGCTCTGTGCGGCCGCCAAGAACGTGATCGCGCTCGCCGCGGGCGGGGCGGACGGGCTCGGGCTCGGTGACAACGCGAAGGCGGCGCTCGTCGCGCGCGGGCTCGCGGAGATGGGGCGCCTCGCCGAAGCGGCAGGCGGCCGCCCGGAGACCTTCGCCGGGCTCGCGGGGATGGGCGACCTCGTCGTCACCTGCTGGTCGAGGTCGGCCCGGAATCGCCGGGCCGGGGAGCTGATCGCGCAGGGAACCGAGCCGGACGAGGCGGTCCGCCAGATCGGGATGGTCGTCGAGGGCCTCACGACGGCACCCGCGCTCCGCGAGCTCTCACATCGACTCAAGATCGAGCTTCCGATAACCGAAGGTGTCTGTAGCGTGCTCGAAGGCACGTCGCTGGACGCGCTCGTCGCCGGGCTGATGAGCCGAGTCCCGACCCAGGAGTGAGACCGAGGAGTGACTACAGTGAAATCCATGCGTGCCGGCCTGATCGTCCTGACCGCCCTCCTCGCGCTCGTCCTCGCCGGCTGCGGCGGCGGGAGCGTCAATACCTCCGGCTCGGTCGTCGGCGACGTGGCGGAGATCGTTCCCGCGAGCGCGGCCGTCCTGATCGCGCTCGAGACCGACCCCGACTCGGAGCAGTGGCAGCAGGCCGACGAGCTGCTCGGCAAGTTCCCGGGCCGCGAGCGGCTGCTCGCCGAAGTGAGCAAGGGTCTCGCGGACGAGGGCATCGACGTCGACGACGAGCTCCTGCCCGCGCTCGGCCCCGAGACCTACCTCGTCGTCCTCGACCTCGAGACCTCCGGCCTCCAGAACGGCGCCGACCAGGCCGAAGAGGCGGTCGTCCTCACGAAGCCGCGCGACGAGGAGAAGCTGAAGCAGCTCCTCGAGGAGTCCGACCACGACACGGTGACGCGCGAGATCGACGGCTGGACGGCGATCGCCGAGAACGAGGAGACGCTGGCGCGGTTCGAGCAGCCCGGGGAGAAGCTCGCCGACGCGGACTGGTTCGGGGAGGCGCAGGAGCGGGTGGACGAGGACGCGCTCGTGACGTTCTTCGCCAACGGCGCACCGATCGACGCGGCGCTGCGAGAGTCGGCGGCGAAGGACTGCGAGCTCGCGCCGGAGCGCGGCACGCTTCGGTATGCGGCGGGGACGCTGACCGCCGCCGACGACGGCGTGCGCATGGGCGTCGCCGTGGTGAGCGAGGGTGCCGAGCAGACCCTGGGAAGCGGCGAGTCGCTGCTCTCCGAGGTGCCGTCCGGCGCATACGCCTATTTCGGCTCGCCTGGCGTTCGAGCCGGCCGGACTCGGTCTCTCCGAGCAGCTCCGCTGCGCGCTCGAATCCGGCGGCATTCCCGACATCGAGAACGAGCTCGGCGTTCGCTACGACGAGATCCTCGACCTCTTCGCCGGCGGGCTCGCGCTCTACCTGCGCCCGGGCGCCCTGATTCCGGAGATCACCCTCCTGCTCGCCCCCGAGGACGCGGCGAAGGGCCTCGACACGCTCGACAGCCTGGCCGAGAAGGCCACGGAGCTCGGCGGCGGCGAGGTGCGGCAGACGACGGTGGCCGGGACGGAGGCGAAGACCGTGCAGCTCGGGCCGGTCTCGATCCTCTACGGCGAGAACGACGGCCACATCGCCGTCACGACCGGGCGCGCGGGGATCGAGGCGCTGGCCGCGGGCGGGCCCTCGCTGGCCGACGACGAGGCGTTCAAGGACGCCACCGAGGCTGCGGGCGTCGGCGAAGAGGACGAGGTCTTCGCCTACCTCGACCTGCGGCGGATCGTCGACCTCGCCGACGACATCTCAGGGTTCGCCGAGACGGGGATCCCTGCCGAGGCGCGCCAGAATCTCGAGCCGCTCGAGAGCTTCGTCCTCTGGGGCGACGCATCCGATCCGAACGACGTCGAGGGCGGCGCGTTCCTCGGGATCGGCTAGGGTCGTCGGCCGTGTCTGTCCGCTCCTTCCAGTTCACGTCCGAATCGGTCACCGAGGGCCATCCGGACAAGATCGCCGACCAGGTCTCTGACGCCGTCCTCGACGCCGTCCTCACGGACGATCCCAAGGGTCGCGTCGCGTGCGAGACGCTGATCACGACGGGGCTCGTCGTCGTCGCCGGCGAGATCACGACCGAGACGTACGTCGACATCCCGCGGCTCGTGCGGAAGACGATCGCCGAGATCGGCTACACGCGGGCCAAGTACGGCTTCGACGCCGAGACGTGCGGCGTGATCGTCGCGCTCGACGAGCAGTCGGAGGACATCGCCCAGGGGGTGGACGAGTCGTACGAGGCCCAGCAGGGCGACGACGACTCGCTCGACCGCGTCGGCGCCGGTGACCAAGGAATGATGTTCGGCTACGCCTCGAACGAGACCGAGGAGCTGATGCCGCTGCCGATCCTGCTCGCGCACCGGATCTGCAAGCGCGTGACCGAGGTGCGCAAGGCGGACGTGCTTCCGTACCTGCGGCCCGACGGGAAGGCGCAGGTCACGATCCGCTACGAGGTCGACGAGCACGGTCGCCAGCGGCCGGTCGAGATCGAGCGCGTCCTGATCTCGACGCAGCACCGGGACGGGCTCGACGCCGAGACGCTGATCAAGCCCGACCTGATCGACCACGTCCTGCGCCCGATCCTCCCGCACGACCTCTACGACGAGAAGCGGCTCGAGGAGAAGGACTTCGTCTACGTCAACCCGACCGGGAAGTTCGTGATCGGCGGGCCGATGGGCGACACCGGGCTCACCGGGCGCAAGATCATCGTCGACACCTACGGCGGCGCCGCGCCCCACGGTGGCGGGGCCTTCTCGGGCAAGGACCCGACGAAGGTCGACCGTTCGGCCGCGTACGCCGCGCGCTACGTGGCGAAGAACGTGGTCGCCGCCGGGCTCGCAGAGCGCTGCCAGATCCAGGTCGCCTACGCGATCGGCGTCGCGCATCCGCTCTCCGTCCTCGTCGACTGCTTCGGCACCGAGGCGGAGGGTCTGACCCAGGCGAGGATCGAGGAGCTCGTGCACGAGCACTTCGACCTGCGGCCCGCGGCGATCCTGCGCGACCTCGACCTCCTGCGGCCGATCTACCGCAAGACCGCCGCCTACGGCCACTTCGGCCGGGAGGACAAGGACTTCACCTGGGAGCGGACGGACAAGGCCGACACGCTCCGCGCTGCGGCCGGGCTCGCTGCGGCAGCACCCGCTTAGGCGTCTCTCGACCACCTGCCGGTCGTACGTTACCCGATAGATGCAAATAAGTACCCAGCTATAGGTATGATGCGGCGGTGGGTCGGTCTCGCCTGTCGGCACTCCTCCCGCTCTTGCGCTCGGACGCGCTTGCCCGCGTTCTGGCGACCATCGTGCTCTCCCCGGACAGCCTGCATCTTCGCTCGATCGCCGATCGAACCCGTCTCGCCTATTCCGTTGTGCAACGTGAGGTGGATCGACTCGAGACCTCCGGTTTGGTTCAGTCGACCAGGTTCGCCAGCTCTCGCGTCGTGCGTCCGAACGAGCGTCACCCGTTCTATGAGGAGCTGCGGGCGCTGCTGCTCAAGGCATACGGCCCCAGAGAGGTTCTTGCCGAGCTGCTCCAGCCGGTAGCGGGGATTCGCGAGGCATTCCTGTTCGGCTCGTGGGCCGCCCGTTACGCCGGGGAAGCGGGGCCGCCTCCGGCCGACCTCGACGTTGTGGTGGTCGGCCGACCGTCGATCGGCCGGATCGAGGAGATCGAGGCCGAGGCCGAGGATCGCCTGGGGCAACGCGTACAGATCCAGGTTGTCCCACCGGAAGACTGGGACGCGCCGACTGGAGGCTTCATTCGGACTGTGCAGCAGCGCGAGCTGGTGCCGCTGCTTGAGGCTGACGCGTGACGATCGACGACATGCTCGGCCGAGGCGAGCTGGAGCGAGTGGAACCTGACTCGCAGAGCGCCGCGGAATCGGTCGAAGAGGCGCGACGGCACCTCGAGTCCGCTCGCGCGATCTCGGGCACCGATCCGAACGGCGCCTACCAGTTGGCGTATGACGCTGCCCGAAAAGCGGTCGTCGCGGCCATGCGCGCTTCGGGTCTACGCGTCCGACGCGGCGAAGGAGGCCACGCACTCACGGCAGCCTATGCAGGCGCTGCGATCGACGGCGAACTCGGGCGGCGCCTCGAAGCGATGCGCCGGCGCCGCAATCGTTCGGAGTACGGCACCGCGTTCTTCGGCGCGGCGGAGGTTGCAGAGGCAATCGAAACGGCTGCCGCGCTCCACTCCGCGGTTCGCGGCGAGTGAGCGTGCGCTCGCTCGACGCGATCTGCGAGACGTTCGCGCCCGGAGCAATCGAGCAAGGCGTGCCGGAGGCGGTGCTCGACGCGCTCGAGCACGATCTGACCGCGCGGGAGCGCACGCGGCTGCTCCTGCTGCTCCGAACCTGGCTTCCGGGGTACTCGCGCCTGTCGCGGGCGCGGCGGGAGGCGGTGCTGCGCCTCTGGCGCGACAGCCCGGTGCCGCTGCTGCGCACCGGCTTCCAGGCGCTGCGAAAGGCGTCGCTCGCGTTCGCCTACATGCTCCCCGGCCGCTGGGAGGAGATCGGCTACCCAGGCCCGCTCGGGGCGCGGGAGGATGCGCCGGCGCCGCGCCTCGAGCCGCTCGCGATCGGAAACGGGCTCGAGCTCGAATGCGACGTCTGTGTGGTCGGCTCCGGTGCCGGCGGGGGCGTGGCGGCCGCGGTGCTCGCCGGGGCCGGCCTCGACGTCGTCGTCCTCGAAGCGGGCGGCTACTGGTCGGAGCGCGACTTCGACGGCGCCGAGCGTGCGGGCCTCAGGCGGCTGTACCGAGGTGGCGGTGCAGCGGCGACCGACGACCAGGGCGTGGCGCTGCTCGCCGGCACGTGCCTCGGCGGTGGCACGGTGGTCAACTACACGACCTCGTTCCGGACGCCCGACGACGTCCTGGCGGAGTGGGAGGGGCTCGGCTTCCCCTCCGGCGAGCTCCGGCCGAGCCTCGATGCCGTCTGCGAGCGGCTCGGCGTCAACACGGACCACAACAGCCCCTCGCGGCGCGACGAGGTGATGGCGCGAGGGCTCCAGAGGCTCGGCTGGCACGTCGAGCCGATGCCGCGCGACGTGCTCGGCTGCGAGCAGGGCGTGGTCTGCGGATCCTGCTGTTACGGCTGCCCGCTCGGCGCCAAGCAGTCGACGCTGCGAACGTGGCTCGAGGACGCGGCCGGCGCCGGCGCCCGGATCGTCGTCGGCGCCCGGGCGCGGCGCGTGCTCGTCGAGAGCGGTCGCGCGGTCGGCGTCGACGCGAGCCCGGTTCAGGTGCGGTGCCGCGCCGTCGTCGCCGCGGCGGGCGCGATCGAGACGCCGGCGCTGCTGCTGCGCTCCGGGCTCGAGAACCCGAACGTCGGCCGCGGGCTGCGCCTCCATCCGGCGACAGCGGTGTTCGGGATCTTCGACGAGGAGATCCGGCCGTGGGAAGGGACGCTGCAGGCGCTCTACTCGGATCACTTCCGGTTCCTCGACGGCGGCTACGGCGTCAAGCTCGAGACGGTGCCGCTGCATCCGGCGCTGCTGGCGGCGGCGCTGCCGTGGGACGGCGCGACCGCGCACGCGCAGCTGATGGCGAGCCTGCCGCAGCTCTCGCTGATCGCGGTGATCGGCCGTGACGCCGGCGCCGGTCGCGTCCGGATCGGCCGCGACGGTGAGGCGATCGCCGCCTATCGGCCGGCGAGGGACGACGTGCGCCGGCTCGCCGTGGGCATCGACGGCGCGGGTCGCGTCCTGGCAGCGGCGGGCGCACGCGAGCTCTTCACAGCCCACGCGCGGCGGCAGCGCTGGGCCGACGGCTTCCCGGACGCTGCGTTCCGGTTCGGCCCCGGACGCGGCTCGCTCTACTCGTTCCACCTGATGGGCTCGGCTCGCATGGGCGCATCGCCGGAGCAGTCCGCCGCCTCACCGACCGGCGAGACGTGGGACGTCCGTAACCTGGTCGTCGCCGACGGCTCCGCCTTCCCGACCGCGTCGGGCGTCAACCCGATGATCACGATCGAGGCGATCGCGCACCTGAACGCAACGAGGCTGGCGAAGCGCCTGGACTAAAGCTGGGGCTAGCCGGGGCGGACGAAGAGGCCCGACGCGGCCTTCTCGCCGATCGAGCGCTCGCCGTCGGCGCCGAGCACGACCTTGAACTGCGCGGCGGCGGGCTGCCGCTCGCGGATCACGACGCGCGTGCCGGGCGTGAAGCCCTCGTCGTAGAACCAGTGCAGGAGCGCCCCGTCGTGCTCGGCGAGGCGGACGATCTCGGCCTCGCGGCCCGTCTCGAGATCGGCAAGCGACGCCAGCTCCTTGTTCTCGCGCTGCTCGAATGCGGGGTCGACCGGCCAGCCGTGCGGGCAGCGGTCGGGGTTGCCGAGCCGGACGTCGATCCGCTCGACCATGTCGTCGGAGAACGTGTCGCCCAGCTCGTCGGCGTGCACGTGCGCCTCGGCCGCCGTGTAGCCCATGAAGTCGGTGAGCAGCCGCTCGATCAGCCGGTGCTTGCGCACGACCCGCTCGGCGCGCTCGATCCCGGTCTCGGTCAGGATCGCCTCCTTGTGCTCGCCGCGCTCGACGAGCCCGTCGGCCTCCAGCCGCTTCAGCATCTCGCCGGCAGAGGCGCGCGAGACGCCGAGCATCTCCGCGACGCGCGAGGCGATCGCGGCGGAGGAGTTCGGATCCGGCCGGTACTCGCCGATCGGGAAGGCCAGGAAGTAGATCGTCTCGAGGTACTCGTCGACGGAGTGGCCGGCCATCGCGACCACTGTAGCCCGAACCCGCCGCTAGCCTCGGCGGGGGTGTCGCTCGCCGAGATCTATCCGCTCGTCTCCTCCCGCGCCGTCGCGCGCCCGTTCACCTACGAGGTTCCGGACGACGTCGGGATCGGCGCCGTCGTCTCGATCCGCTTCGGCCGGTCGGCCGCGCGAGGCGTCGTCGTCGCGACCGGGGTCGAGGCGCCCGCAGGCGTCAAGACCGCTCCGATCGAGCGCGTGCTCTACGAGCTGCCGCCGCCGCTCGTCGAGCTCGCGCTCTGGGTGGCGGACTACTACGGCTCGACGCCGGCGCGTGCGCTCGAGCTCGTCGCGCCGACGCTGCGCGCGCGCCGTGGCGAGCGCCGGCGGCAGGGCGATGGGCTGACGGGAGAGGCCGAGCCGGCCGAGCTGACCGCGGCGCAGCAGCGAGCACTCGCGAGGCTCGTCGAGGCGCTGGACGGCGGCGGTGGCCATTTCTTGCTCGCCGGCGCCACCGGGAGCGGCAAGACCGAGGTCTACCTCCAGGCCTGCGCCGCCGCGCTCGAGCGCGGCCGCGGCGCGATCGTGCTCGTCCCCGAGATCGCCCTCACCCCGCAGACCCTCGGACGCTTTCAGGCCCGGTTCGGCGACCGGATCGCGGTCTTCCACTCGGGGCTCACGGACGCCGAGCGGCGCGACGAGCGCGAGCGGGTCGTCGCGGGCGAGGCGCCGATCGTCGTCGGGGCGCGCTCTGCTGTCTTCGCACCGGTCCCGCGGCTCGGGCTGATCTGCATCGACGAGGAGCACGACGCGTCGTACAAGCAGGAGTCCGATCCCCGCTACGACGCGCGCACGGTCGCCGCGAAGCGCGCGGCGCTCGAGGGCGCGGTCGCCGTCTACGGGAGCGCGACCCCGCGGCCCGAGAGCTGGGAGCGGCTCGAGCGGCTGGAGCTCGGGGCCCGGCTCGGCGCGCCGATGCCGAGGGTGAGGATCGTCGACCTCCGGCGCGAGGCTGGGTACCCGCTCTCGGCGCCGCTCCTCGCCGCCCTCGGACGGATCTCCGAGCAGGGCGGCAAGGCGATCCTGCTCCTGAACCGGCGCGGGCTCGTGCCCGCGCTCCACTGCCGCGCCTGCGGCGCCTCCCGGCGCTGCGGCCGCTGCGACGTCTCGCTCACGGTGCACGGCGACGGCCGCCTCCACTGCCACCACTGCGGTCATTCGGAGCCCGAGCCGGCGAGCTGCCCTGCCTGCGGCTCGATCGAGCTCGCCCGGATCGGCGCCGGCACGCAGCGGCTCGAGCGCGAGCTGGAGCGGCACGTCCCCGAGCTCGAGCGGATCCGGCTCGACGCCGACACCACGTCCAAGCGCGGCGCGCTCCAGGAGGCGCTCGAGCGGTTCGCCGCAACCGATCGCGTCGTCCTCGTGGGAACCCAGATGGTGGCGAAGGGCCATCACTTCCCCGGGGTCACGCTCGCCGCGGTCGTGGACGCGGACACCGGGCTCGGGCTCCCGGACTTCCGGGCCGAGGAGCGCACCTTCCAGCTCGTGACGCAGCTCGCGGGCCGCAGCGGCCGGGACGCTCCGGGCCGTGTGATCGTCCAGACGTTCCAGCCCGACGCGAGCCCGCTCTCCTTCGCCGCCCGTCACGACGTCGCCGGTTTCCTCGCCGAGGAGCTCCAGCGCCGACGCGAGCTCGGCTACCCGCCCTTCGGCCACCTGGTCTCGATCCTCGCCTCCGGCCCCGATCCGGCCGCGCCTGACCGACTGCTGCGGGAGCTCCGGCACGGCCTCGCCGAATCGAATGCCGGCGGCTCCAATCCGGCCGGCTTCGGCGCCGAGCTGCTCGGCCCGGCGCCGCTCCTGCGGCTCCGCGGCAGGCACCGGGCCCGGCTGCTCGCGAAGACCGACCGGCCTCGAGCGCTCGCGGCGCAGGCGGCGAGCCTGCTCGCCTCGGCCGCACCGGCGATGCGCCGCGCCGGGGTCATGGCGGTCGTCGACGTGGACCCGCAGTCCCTCTGATGCGCCGCCTCGGACGGTTCCCCCGGCGGGGTGACGGAAGCCGGAGGCCGCCGGGCTACACTCGGGCGATGGCCTCTGCGGAGATGGATCAGGAGTCGGAGTACGAGCCGCACGTCGACGACGACGAGCAGCTCGATCCCGAGATCGAGGCGCGGCGCCGGCTCGCGCTCGCGCAGATCCGCCAGTACCCGGACGCAGTCCTGCGCCTGCGCGCCAACGAGGTCGACCGCTTCGACGAGAACCTCGTCCGGCTCGCGGATCGGATGACCGCGCTGATGCAGGACGCGCGCGGCGTCGGGCTCGCTGCGACGCAGGTGGGCGTGCTCCAGCGGCTCTTCGTCTTCCAGCCGCACGACGCCGAGGAGGCGACGGCCGTCGTCAACCCCGAGCTCGTCACCCGCTCCGAGGAGACCGAGCTCTCCGGCGAGGGCTGCCTGTCCCTGCAGGGTGTACACGTGCCGGTCGAGCGAAGTCGCGCCGTCACGCTCGAGGGCGTCGATCTCGAGGGCAAGCCCCTCCGGCTCGAGCTCGACGAGCTGACCGCACGCGTCGTCCAGCACGAGCTCGATCATCTCGACGGCGTCCTGATCCTCGAGCGGACCGATCCCGAGTCGCGACGCGAGGCGCTCGCCACGCTCCGCCACCGTCCGTCGCTCTAGCTCCGACTCAGTAGCCTCGAGCTCATGAGGATCGCTGTCGCGGCCACGGCGCCGTTCGGCGCGGACGTGCTCGAGCGCCTGGCCGCCAGGCACGAGGTCGCCGCGCTCCTGACCCGCCCCGACAAGCCGGCCGGCCGGGGGCGGACGCTGAGGCCGCCGGCTGCGAAGGCGGTCGCCGAACGCCTGGGAATCCCGGTGCTCCAGCCTGAGCGGCCGACGGCCGAGCTCGAGCTTCCGGCCGAGGTCGTGGTCGTCTGCGCGTACGGGCTCCTGATCCCGGAGGGTCTGCTCGCGCGCGGGCTCTGGCTCAACGTTCATCCCTCGCTCCTGCCGCGCTGGCGCGGAGCGGCGCCGGTCGAGCGGGCGCTGCTCTCGGGCGATAGAGAGACCGGCGTCACGATCCACGAGACGGTGGCGGAGCTCGACGCGGGGCCGATCGCCGCTCAGCGGAGCTTCCCGCTGACGGCCGAGGACGACGCCGGCTCCGTCTTCGCCCACTCGGCCGAGCTCGCCGTCGACCTGCTCGATGAGGTACTCCCGACGCCTGCGTTCCGGCCCCAGGAGGGCGAGCCGACGTATGCGGCCAAGATCGGCCCCGAGGACCGGGAGCTCGAGCTCTCCCGGCCCGAGGAGAGCCTGAACCGAATCCGCGCCCTCTCGCCCCACATCGGCGCCCGCGGCGAGCTGCACGGCCGGCGCGTCACGATCTGGCGCGCGCGGCTCGAGGACGGCGAGCTCGTGCCGGTCGAGGTGCAGCCGGAGGGGAAGCGCCGGATGAGCTACGACGAGTTCCTGAACGGCCTTCGATGAGCGTCGCGCCGGCGCGCAAGGCCGCCTACGAGGTGCTGCGCCGGGTCTTCGAGGACGACGCCTACGCCGACCGCGCCCTCCGGTCGGCGTCGGAGGGTCTCGACGAGCGCGACCTCGCGCTCGCCCGGCGACTCGCGTTCGGGGCGGTTCAGCGTGTGCGGACGCTCGACCACGCGATCGAGACGCTCGGCAAGCGGCCGGTGCGGAAGCTCGATCCGCCGGTCCGGGCGGCGCTGCGGCTCGGCGCCTACCAGCTCGGCTATCTCGACGGCGTCCCGGACTATGCGGCCGTCAACGAGTCGGTCGAGCTCGTGCGCCGGGCGCGGCTCGAGCGCGCGGTCCCGTTCACGAACGCCGTGCTGCGTCGCGTCGGCGCCGGGATTCGCCCGCTCCTCGACGCGCTCCCCGAGGGGCCGCTCAAGCACTCGTATCCGGACTGGATCTGGGAGCTCTGGCGCCACGACCTCGGCGAGACCGAAGCGCTCGCCCTGATGCGGGCGCAGAACGAGCCACCACCTGTCGTTGTCAGACACGTCCGGGGTCAGACCCCGGACGGGGCCGAAACGGACATCCCGGGCGCCTTCCGCGTCGAGCGGCTCGACGCGGAGGCGTTCGCGCGCGGCGAAGTGTGGCCGCAGAGCCGCGGCTCGCAGCTCGCGGGTCTCTGCGTCGGCTCGCAGCCCGGCGAGCGCACCCTCGATCTCTGCGCCGCGCCGGGTGGCAAGGCGACGATGCTCGCCGGCGAGGTCGTCGCGGTCGAGCTGAACGAGGCGCGCGCCGGCGAGCTCGTCGAGAACGTGCGCCGGCTGGGTGCGACCAACGTGCGCGTTCTCCAGGCCGACGGCCGCGCGCTCCCGGCCGAGCTCGACGGCTTCGACCACGCGCTCGTGGACGCTCCCTGCTCGGGCCTCGGGGTGCTCGCGGCGCGGCCCGACCTGCGCTGGCGCTCGCAGCCGCTCCCGGAGCTCCAGCTCGAGCTGCTGCTCGCCGCGGCCGAGCGCGTCCGGCCCGGCGGCACGCTCGTCTACTCGGTCTGCACGATCAACGCCGACGAGTCGGAGGCAGTCGTGGACGCCTCCGGCCTGCAGGTAGAGCCGATCCAGGGCTGGGACCGCTACCGCCATCCGCGCCGGCCGGAGTTCCTCCAGACCTACCCGCACCGCGACGACACGAGTGGCTTCTTCATCGCCCGGCTTAGGATCCCCTGATGGGCCAGGCTGGGATGGGATGGCGGGACTGGGTGCGGACCGTCGAGGTCGAGCCGTCGCTCTACGCCGCCGACTTCGCGCACCTGGGCGACCAGATCACGGAGCTTCTCGACGCGGGCGCGCGCGTCTTCCACTTCGACGTCGGCGACGGCCATTTCGTCCCGCCGGTCACTATCGGCCCGGTCGTGCTCCGCTCGATCGCCCCGCTGATCCACGAGCGCGGCGGCGTGCTCGACTGCCACCTGATGGTCGACAACCCTGCGCATCACTTCCCGGAGCTCGCGGAGTCGGGCGCCGACAGCGTCACCTTCCACGTGGAGGCCGTCGACGACGCGGGCGCCGTGATCGCGCGGGCCCGCGAGCACGGGCTGGCAGTCGGGGTCGCGTTTAACCCCGGCACCGGCGTGGAGCGCGCGGCGGCCGCGGCGAACCTGGGCGCCGACCTCTGTCTCTGCATGTCGATCGTCCCGGGGTACTCGGGGCAGGCGCTCCTCGAGGACGCCTACGGGCGGATCGAACAGCTGCGATCCCTTGTCGACTGCCACGTCCAGGTGGACGGCGGCGTCAACGCGGAAAACCTCGAGGCTGTCCGCGCCGCCGGCGCCGACCTGCTCGTCGTCGGCAGCGGCATCTTCGCGGCGGACGATCCGGGGCTCGCCTACCGCACGCTCGCCGAAGCTCTGAGATGAGCCTCGAGCGTGCTCTCGAGCTCGCGGATCTGGCGGGCGGCCGGGCGTATCCGAAGCCGACGATCGGCGCTGTCGTGGCCGTCGGAGGGCAGATCGTCGGCGAGGGAGCGACCGAGGAGAGCGGCCGCCACGGCGAGCAGGTCGCGCTCGCGGCCGCCGGTGAGCGCGCCCGCGGCGGGACGCTCTACGTGACGATGGAGCCCTGCGCGCACCACGGCTCGACCCCGCCCTGCGTGGACGCGATCCTGGCGGCGGGGATCGCCCGGGTCGTCGCGGGCTCGCTCGACCCGAACTCCGAGGCCGCAGGCGGGCTGGAGCGGCTGCGCGCAGCCGGGCTCGGCGTCGAGCTCGCCGAGTCCTTCGAGGCCCGGCGCCAGAACGAGGCGTGGCGGCGCTGGATCGCGAGCGGCCGTCCGTTCGTCTCCTACAAGGCCGGCGTCACGCTCGACGGGCGCGTGACCGTGCCCGGATCGCGCTGGGTCTCCGGGGCCGCCTCGCGCCGGCTGGTGCACGAGCTCCGTGCCGCGTCGGATGCCGTAGCGGTCGGGATGGGGACGGTCCGGCTCGAGAATCCGCGCCTGGATGCGCGCGACGTCCCCGTCCGCCGCCAACCCCGACGGCTCGCCTTCGGGACGGGACCGCTCCCGGACGGCTCCGAGCTCGAGCTGCGCTCCGGCGCGCTCGACGACGAGCTGCGGGCGCTGGCCGCCGAGGGCGTCCAGTCGATCCTGCTGGAAGGCGGCCCGACTCTGGCCGGAGCGTTCCTCCGCGCCGACCTCGTCGACAAGGTGCTGCTCTTCGTGGCGCCGACGCTCGCCGGCTCCGGGCCGGGGGTCGTCGACCGCCTCGAGCTGCCGCGCGCGCTCTCGCGCCTGACGAGCCGCCCCGTCGGCGGCGACGTCCTGCTCGAGGCGTATCTGCGCGAGCCGTAAGGTTCGGGCATGTTCACCGGGCTCGTCCGAGAGGTGGGGCGTGTGGTCTCGTCGGCGGACGGCCGGATCGTCGTCGAGTGCGTGACGGCGGCCGCGGTCGGCGACTCGGTCGCGCTCGACGGCGTCTGCCTGACCGTCGTGGACGGAGACGCCCGCTCGCTCTCGTTCGAGGCGGTGCCCGAGACCCTCGCCCGCGTGAAGCCCTTCGGGGAGCGCGTGAACGTCGAGCCGGCGCTGCGGGCCGGAGAGCCTCTCGGGGGCCACTACGTCCAGGGGCACGTGGACGGAGTCGGCACCGTCGTCACGATCGCCGCGGAGGGCGAAGGCGCGCGGATCGCCGTCGACGCGCCGGCCGAGCTCCGCCGCTACTGCGTCGAGAAGGGCTCGATCACGGTCGACGGCGTTTCGCTGACGATCGCTGCGCTGACCGAGTCCGGCTTCGAGGTCGCCCTGATCCCGCACACGCTCGAGGCGACGACGCTCGGCGGGCTCGCGGCGGGCGACGCAGTGAACCTGGAGGTCGACGTGCTCGCCAAGTACGTCGAGAAGCTGCTCGCCGCTACGATCCGCCCGTGAGCACGATGCCGCTCCAGCGCACGCCTTTCGCCACGGTCGAGGAGGCAATCGAGGACATCCGCGAGGGCAGGTTCGTCGTCGTCGTGGACGACGAGGATCGCGAGAACGAGGGCGACCTGACGATCGCAGCCCAGTTCACGACGCCCGAGGCCGTCAACTTCATGGTCACCCACGCGCGCGGGCTCGTCTGCCTCTGCCTCACCGAGGAGCGCTGCGACGAGCTCGGGCTGCGCCAGATGACCGAGCAGAACGAGACGCCGTTCGGAACCGCCTTCACGGTCTCCGTCGAGGCGCGCGAGGGCGTCTCGACCGGGATCTCCGCGCACGACCGGTCCCACACGATCCAGGTCGCGATCGACCCGACCTCCAAGCCGGCCGACCTCGTCCAGCCGGGCCATGTCTTCCCGCTGCGGGCGCGCGACGGCGGCGTCCTCCAGCGCTCCGGCCAGACCGAGGCCGCGGTCGACCTCGCGCGGCTCGCCGGCCTGAACCCGGCGGGCGTCGTCTGCGAGATCATGAAGGACGACGGCACGATGGCCCGCGTGCCCGATCTCGTTCCCTACTGCGAGCGGCACGGCCTGAAGATGATCACCGTCGCCGACCTGATCGAGTACCGGCGCCGCCACGAGCAGCTCGTGGAGCGGACGACGACGGTGCGGCTGCCCACCGCTCACGGCGACTTCACGGCGGTCGCGTTCCGCGAGACGCTCACCGGCAAGAATCACATCGCGCTCGTCAAGGGCGACGTCGCCGGCGTGGAGGGCGTACTCGTCCGGGTCCACTCCGAGTGCCTCACCGGCGACGTCTTCCACTCGCTGCGCTGCGACTGCGGCGAGCAGCTCGAGCTGGCGCTCGCCCGGATCGAGGCCGAGGGCCGCGGTGTCCTCCTCTACCTCTCGCAGGAGGGCCGCGGGATCGGGCTCCTGAACAAGCTCAAGGCGTACGAGCTGCAGGAGCAGGGGCTCGACACGGTCGAGGCGAACCTCCGGCTCGGCTTCGCCGCGGATCAGCGCGAGTACGGGATCGGCTCCCAGATCCTGAGCGACCTCGGCCTGACGACGATCCGCGTGCTCACGAACAACCCGAAGAAGATCTCCGGGATCTCCGGCTTCGGGCTCGAGGTGGTCGAGCAGGTGCCGATCGAGGTGCCGCCGAACGCCGAGAACCGGAGCTACCTCGACTCCAAGCGCGACAAGCTCGGGCACAAGCTCCACCACCAGGATCTCCGCTTCCAGCCCGAGCTCTTCGAGGGGGCCGAGGCGTGACCGAGCGCGACGCGTGGCCCGACGTCGAAGAGGCTCCCGAGGTCGACGAGGCTCCAGAGGTCGACCAGACTCCAGAGGACGTCGAGGACTCCGAGCCGGAGAGCGCCGCCGAGGCGGAGCCGGTCACCGAGCCGGAGACCTCTGCCGAGCCGGAGCAGGCGGCCGACGTGAGCGAGCATGCGGCCGGCGCGTTCGCGGTTCCCGAGGGCTACGGCGTGCTCGAGGGCGCGCCGAACGGCGCCCGCCGCTCGGTCGGGGTCGTCGTCAGCCGGTTCAACGGCGCCGTCACCGGCAAGCTGCTCGAGGGGGCGCTGGCGGAGCTAGACGCGGCGGGCGTCGCGCGCGAGTCGATCACGGTGATGCCCGTGCCCGGCGCGTTCGAGCTCCCGCTCGCCGCGATGGCGCTCGCGAAGACGCGCCGCTACGCGTGCATCGTCGCGCTCGGCTGTGTGATCCGCGGCGACACGCCCCATTTCGACTTCGTCGCCGGCGAGGCGGCGAGCGGCCTCCAGCTCGCGGCCCTCGAGACCGGGGTGCCGGTCTCGTTCGGCGTCCTCACGCTCGAGCAGGCGGGCCAGGCGGACGACCGGCTCGCCAAGGGCGCCGAGGCCGTCCGCACGGGACTCGAGATGGCCGACGTCTTCGCCCAACTGAGGGCCGCAGCGGCGCGCTGAGCTCAAGAAATAGCCTAGTAACAGTCTGTTACTTGACTGCTATCATCGGCGACCGATGTCCAAGGTCTGCTCACAGTGCGGCAAGAAGCCGTCGTTCGGGAACAACCGGAGCCACTCGATGGTCGCGACGCGCCGTCGCTTCGACCCGAACCTGCAGAAGATCCGCATCTTCGTGAACGGCGTCAAGACGCGCGCCTACGTCTGCACCCGCTGCCTCAAGGCGGGCAAGGTGCAGAAGGCCGTCTAGCCGCTCTCGCGTCCGCGCTCGATCCGGTCCCGCCGCGGCGGGACTTTGTGTTTCTCGAGCACGAGCAACCGTCCCGGCCGGGTTCCCGTCTAAAGTCGCGGCGTGGAACGCGGGTATCTCACAGGACAGTCGCCGCTCGGGCGGATCACGATCGCGAGCGAGGCGATCGCCCAGATCGTCGGTCACACGGCGGCCGAGTGCTACGGCGTCGTCGGGATGGCCGGCAAGGGGCTGAAGCGCCGGCTCACACGCGACCGGCTGACCCAGGGAATCGAGGTCTCCACGCGCGAGGGCGGGCTCGCGCTCGACCTCTACGTGATCGTCGAGTACGGGCTGAACCTCGCCGAGGTCGCCGCCACCGTCCGCTCGCGGGTCGCCTACGAGGTCGAGCGGCTCACCGGCCTCACCGTCTCCGCGGTCGAGGTGCACATCCAGGACGTGAGGAAATCGGCATGACGGAACTAGAGCGCGCCCGAGAGCTGGCGCGAGGGTCACTCGCGACGCTCGAGGCGAACCGGAGCCGGATCGACGATCTGAACGTCTATCCCGTTCCCGACGGCGACACGGGCACGAACCTGACGCTGACCGCGCGCGCGATCGTGGAGTCGCTCGAGGGCTCGACCGCGGCCGACCGCGCAGCCGTCGCCAAGGAGCTCACACGCGCGGCCCTGATGGGCGCGCGGGGAAACTCCGGGGTCATCTTCTCCCAGATCCTGCGCGGCGCAGCCGAGGTGCTCGGCGAGCCGGGCGCGATCGACACGCCTCGGATCGGCCGTGCCTTTCGGTCCGCGAGCGACGCCGCGTACCGCGCGGTGCGTCGGCCGGTTGAGGGGACGATGCTCTCCGTGATCCGGGAGCTCGCCGAGGAGGCCGAGAGCCCGCGACACGCCGCGCTCCAGCCGCTCGAGCTCTTCCGGGTGCTCGTCGCCCGCGGGGAGGACGCGCTCGCGCGGACCCCGGAGCAGCTCGCGGTGCTGCGCGAGGCCGGAGTCGTGGACGCCGGAGGCGCGGGGTTGCTCGAGATCGTGCGCGGGATCTCCGCCGCCCTCGCGGGCGAGCCCATCCCGGATGCACCCGTGGAAGCCACGCACGAGGCGGGGATCGACGCGATCCACCAGGAGCTCTCGCCCTTCCGCTACTGCACGGTCTTCGTGGTCGAGGGCGCCGAGCTCGATGCGAGCGTGCTCGAGGCGGAGCTGGAGCGGCTCGGCGACTCGCTGCTCGTCGTCGGCGACGCGACCGCGCTGAAGATCCACGTCCACACCGACGAGCCCGGAGCGGCGCTCGCGCTCGCGACGGCGGTCGGCACGATCGAAGGCGTGGAGATCGCGAACATGCACAAGCAGACCGTCGAGCGCTCGGAGCGGTTGCTCGAGGCGGTGCCCGATATGGGGCCTGATCAGGGTCCCGATCTCGCCCTGATCCTCGAGACCGGCGTCGTCGCGGTCGTCCCCGGGGCCGGGAACCGCCGGCTCTTCGAGAGCTACGGCGCGACGCGCGTGATCGAGGGCGGGCAGACGATGAACCCGTCTACCGAGGACATCGTCCAGGCGATCGAGGCGACGCCCGCAACCGAAGTGCTGGTGCTGCCGAACAACTCGAACGTGATCCTCTCGGCGGAGCAGGCGGCCAGGCTGGCGACGAAACCCGTGCGAGTGATCCCCTCGCGCTCGGTTCAGGCCGGTCTCGCCGCGATCGTCCGCTATCTCCCCTCCCTGAGCGCCGCCGAGAACGAGGCCGCGATGGTCGAGGCGCTCGAGCAGGTGGCGACGGGCGAGGTCACGATTGCCTCCCGCGACGTCGAGCTCGACGGGGTCGCGGTGCGGAAGGGGGCGTATCTGGGTCTCGCCGGAGGTGAGGCGGTGGCCTCGTCACCCGACTTCGACGAGGTCGCGTTCGCCGTCGTCGAGCGCCTGCTCGGGTCGGGCCGCGAGGTGCTGACGATTCTCACCGGCGCGGACGAGCCCGAGCTGGCCGGCATCCTCCGGCGGCTCGAGCAGAGCCATCCCGACGTCGAGCTCGACGTGCAGCCGGGCGGCCAGCCGCACTATCCCCTCCTGCTGGCGGCCGAATAGGTGACCGCCGTGTCCGAGCCGATCCGGATCCTGCTCGTGGAGGACAACGACGTCTTCCGCCAGGCGCTCGAGCTCCTGCTCGGGTTCGAGGCAGGCTTCGAGGTCGTCGGGGCCGTCGTCGACGGGACCTCGGTGGTGGCCGCGTGCGAGGCGCTCGATCCGGACGTCGTCGTGATGGACTTCCGGCTGCCCGGGATGGACGGCGTCGAGGCGACCGCTGCGCTGCAGGCCGCCCGGCCCGAGGTCGCGGTCGTCTGCCTGACGGCGTCCGCGAGCCCACGGGAGCTCGAGGCGCTCGCGCGGGCCGGCGCCGTCACCTGCCTGCGCAAGGATCAGTCGCTGGACGAGATCGTCGGCGCGGTTCGCGCGGCGGCGAGCCGGGCCGCGGGAGCGCCGACGTGAGGCTGACGAACGAGAACACGGCGATCGTGCTCGATTCGACGGCCGACTTCCCCGACGCGCAGGAGCGCTTCTCGAACGTGCGCGTCGTCCCGCTCTACGTGAGCTTCGGCGCCGAGAGCTTCCGCGACTACGTCGAGCTCGATCCGCACACGTTCTACGCGCGGCTGCGCACGGCGACGACGACGCCGACGACCTCGCAGCCCACCCCGCAGGACTTCCTCACCACCTACGAGGAGCTGGCCGGCTACGAGCGCGTCTACTCGCTCCACATCTCCTCGCGGCTCTCGGGCACGTTCGGAAGCGCGTCGCTCGCCTGCCAGGAAGCGGGCGGCGACCGGATCCGGCTCGTCGACTCGGAGTCCGTGTCGGTCGGGATCGCGATGCTCGCGCTCGGGATCCGGCGGCTGCTCGAGCAGGGCACGAGCGACGAGGAGATCGAGGCGCTCGCGCGGCGCTACCGCGAGCGGGCGGGCCTCCTCTTCACCGTCGACACGTTCGAGTTCCTGGCCAGGGGAGGCCGGATCGGCCGGGCGCGGGCGCTCGCCGGAAGCCTGCTCAACGTGAAGCCGATCCTGACGATCGCGGGCGGCGAGGTGGTGCCGCTCACCCGCGTCCGGGGCCGCCAGAAGGCGCTCCAGGAGTTCCGCCGGCGCTTCGAGGCGGCGACGACCGACGCCGACGGGCTGCACGTCGCGATTGCGCACGCCGAGGCGGACGAGGCGGTCTCCCGGCTCCGGGCGCTCGTGCTCGAGGCGCGTCCGCAGGCGCAGGTCGAGCTGGTGACCTCGCTCGGCGCGGTCGTCGGCACCCACGCGGGCCCGGGGACGATCGGCTTTTTCTTCTACCAGGACTAGTCCGGCCGCGGACCGGCTGCGATACTCGGGCGATGCGCCGGCCCCCGCCCGGTTTCGCTGCGCTGGACCCGCCCGAGGGCGGCTGGTCGCCGACCCGCGGCCGCTTCCGGCCCGAGCGGCTCGAGGTCTCCGTCGAGACGCTTCCCGGCGTCGGCCCGGCGCTCGCGAAGCGGCTCGCGAAGCTCGGCCTCGTCCAGGTCGGCGATCTCCTCTCCCACCGGCCGCGCCGCTACGAGGAGCCCGCGCCCGAGCGGCGGATCGCCGACCTCTTCGGCGACGAGGAGGTGCTGATCGCGGGCGAGGTTCTGAAGACCTCGTCCCGCCACGGGCGCGGCCGGCTGCGCATCCTGACCGCCCAGATCGCGGACGACTCCGGCCAGATCACCGCGACCTGGTTCAACCAGCCCTGGCTGCAGGAGAAGCTCGTGCCGGGCACGCGCGTGCGCCTGCGCGGCACGACGAACCGCTACGGCTTCCAGGTGCGCTCCTACGACCTGAACGGCGGTAGCGCCACCGCTGACTACGCGCCCGTCTATCCGGCGAGCGAGGAGCTCTCCGCCGCCAAGCTGCGCGAGCTCGTCTCGGCCGCCCTCGCCTACGCCCGGGATTCTCCCGACCCGTTGCCCGTCTCGCTCAAGCTGGAGCGTGGGCTGCCGCCGAAGGCCGACGCGCTCGTCGCGCTGCACGCGCCGCGCTCGCTCGAGGAGGCGGAGGAGGGGAGACGGCGGCTCGCCTTCGACGAGCTGCTCGTCCTCCAGCTCGCGCTCGTGCGCCAGAACGCGCAGAACGAGCAGGCCGTCGCGGCGGCGCTGCCGGCGGCGGGCGAGCTGATCGAGCGCTACCGAGCCGCGCTGCCGTTCACGCTCACCGAGCACCAGGAAGCCGCGATCGCCGAGCTCGACGCCGACCTCGCGCGGACGACGCCGATGCAGCGGCTCCTGCAGGGCGACGTGGGCTCCGGGAAGACGGTCGTCGCGCTCTACGCGCTCCTCCGCGCGGTCGAGGCCGGGCGCCAGGGAGCGCTGATGGCGCCGACCGAGACGCTCGCGGAGCAGCACTTCCTGACGATCGAGGGGATCTGCGCGCAGCTCGGCGTCTCCTGCGCGCTCGTCACGGGCTCGACGCGCTCGCCGGATGCGGCGCTCGCGGATGTCGTCGTCGGCACGCACGCGCTGATCCAGGAGGGCTTCGAGCTCCGCGACCTCGCCGTCGCCGTCGTCGACGAGCAGCATCGCTTCGGCGTCGAGCAGCGCTCGGCGCTCGCGGAAGGTCGCTCGCCGCACGTCCTTCACATGACCGCTACGCCGATCCCCCGCACGCTCGCGCTCACCGTCTACGGCGACTTGGCGGTGAGCGAGATCGCGAAGCCGCCCGCCTCGCGCAAGCCGATCGTCACCGCGTGGGTGACCGACGAGCGGAGCTCCGAGGCGTACACGCGGCTGCGCGCGCACCTGACGGAAGGACGGCAGGCGTACGTCGTCTGCCCCCTGGTCGAGGAATCCGCGACGAGCGACGCCCGCGCGGCCGAGCAGGAGGCGGACAAGCTCCGCGCCGGCGAGCTGAAGGGCTTTCGCGTCGGCTGCATGCACGGGCGGCTGAAGCCCGCGGCGCGACGGGAGCTGATGGCGAGCTTCAAGGCACGCGAGCTCGACGTGCTCGTCGCGACCACCGTGATCGAGGTCGGCGTCGACGTCCCGAACGCGACGATCATGATCGTCCAGGAGGCCGATCGCTTCGGGCTCGCGCAGCTGCACCAGCTCCGGGGCCGCGTGGGCCGAGGCGCCGAGCAGTCGTACTGCCTCCTGATCTCCCGGGCGAAGGAGGAGCTGACCGAGTCCGCGACCGAGCGACTGGCCGCCCTCGTTGCCTCCACCGACGGCTTCGAGCTCGCCGAGCGCGATCTCGAGATCCGCGGCGGCGGCCAGCTCCTCGGCGCCCGCCAGTCGGGCCTCTCCGACCTCCGCTTCGCGCGGATCACGAAGGACCTCACTCTGCTCGAGGCCGCGCGCGATGCCGCGCGTGCGCTGCCTCCGGAGACGATGGCGGCCGAGGTCGAGGCGCTCCTCGGCGGCGCCGAGCACCTCGGTCAGAGCTGAGGCAGAATCTCGAACGCCTCGACGTGTCTCGGCCGGACGACCGAGAAGTGCCGCCGGTCGAGCGTCGCGATCGTGGTCGCTCCGAGCCGCTCGGCGGCGGCGATTACCGAGGCGTCGACCGTGCCGAGCGGGAGGTCGGCGTACTCCTCGACGAGTTCCGCGATTCGCACCCAGTCGGAGGCGTGGACCGGCTCGGCGATGAGGTTGCCGACCGCGAACTCGGCGACGAAGCGGAACTCGACCTGCGGACGGAGTCGACGGCCGATGAAGTGCGCAACCTCTGCGATCGTCAGTTGCGGGACGAACAGCGAGCCTGCTGCGCTCTCGAGGAGATCGAGACAGGCCGAGTGATTGGGATCGTCGCGATCGACGAGGGCGTAGAGCGGCCCGGCGTCGACTACGAGTCGCGTGGGTCGGTCCACTCTTCGGCGAGGAGTTCCTCGATTCGCGCGGCGACGTTCTCACCGCCACCGCTACCGGCGCCAGCGGACAGAAAGCGGCGGCGCGGAGTCGTGCCGTTCGCATAGAGGTCGAGGGCTTCACGAATCACCTCCGAGAGCGTGCCATCCCGTTGCGCCGCGATATGTCGCAGCTTTGTGTCAAGTTCCTCGCTGATCTTGATCGTCGTCCGCTTCATGGGTATGCCAGCATACCATTGATGAGAATCGTCGCCGGCACTCACCGTGGCGCGCGCATCGCCGCTCCCCCGGGGCTCGCGACCCGGCCCACCGGAGATCGCGTCCGCGAGGCCGCCTTCAACCTGATCGGCCCGGTCGACGGGGCGACCGTGCTCGACCTCTTCGCCGGCTCGGGCGCGCTCGGCCTCGAGGCCCTCTCGCGCGGGGCGGCAAGCGCGACGTTCGTCGAGTCCGATCGGGCCGCCTGCCGCGTGATCGCCGAGAACCTCGCGAAGCTACGGCTCACGGGTGCCCGCGTTGCGTGTGCCGACGCCGTCTGGACGGTGCGCCAGGAGCAGCGGAGCTACGACCTCGTGCTCGTCGACCCGCCATACGAGGACTGGGCCGACCTGGAGCCGAGGCTCGCACAGCCGCTCGTCCGGGTCCTCGCTCCGGAGGGCCTGCTCGTGGTGGAAACGGGCTCGCGGACCCAGCCGGTGCTGCCGCTCGCGCTCCGCACCTCCCGGCGGTACGGTTCCGCGCGGCTCACCCTCTTCGAGCACCCATGATCACGGCCATCTACCCAGGCACGTACGACCCGGTCACGCACGGGCACGTCGACGTGATCGAGCGCGCGGCCGCGATCTTCGACCGGATCGTCGTCGGCGTCGTCGGGAACCCGCAGCACAAGACGCCGATGTTCACGCTCGACGAGCGGGTCGAGTTCCTGCGCGAGGCGCTCACGCACCTCTCGAACGTCGAGGTCGACGTCTTCTCGGAGCTCGTCGTCGACTTCGCCCGGCGCTGGCAGGCGAAGGTGATCGTCAAGGGCCTCCGAGTGATCTCCGACTTCGAGTGGGAGTTCCAGATGAATCAGCTGAACCGGCATCTCGCTCCCGAGATCGAGACGGTGTACGTGATGGCGAGCCCGCAGGTCAGCTTCGTCTCCTCGAGCGGCGTGAAGGAGATCGCCGCCTTCGGGGGAAAGGTGGACGAGCTTGTGCCGGAGCCTGTGGCGCGCCGACTCGCGGAGAAGTTCCCGAACGGCAGACCCGGCGCGCCGGAGAATCCACGCGAATAGCCACCGCCGGTAAACTTCGGGAGACCTGATGGACGTTCTCGTTCTGATCGACAAGCTCGACGACCTCGTGCACAACGCGAAGGCCGTGCCGCTCACCGACCAGGTGCGGATCGACCGCGAGGAGATCTACGACATCCTCGACCAGATGCGGGCGACGATCCCGGAGGAGATCAAGCAGGCGCGCTGGATCGTCAAGGAGCGCCAGGAGATGCTGGCCGAGGCGAAGCGCGAGACCGACCGGCTGGTGGGCGAGGCGCGCGAGCAGGCGGTGCGCGAGGCTTCGCAGACCGAGATCGTCAAGCTCGCCGAGCGCCAGGCGCAGGAGATCGTGGACGACGCCCGCCGCCAGGCGCGCGAGACACGGCTCGAGATGGAGGACTGGGCGGACGGGATCCTCTCGACGCTCGAGGTCAACCTCGACAAGTTCCTCACCGCCGTCAAGCGGGGCCGTGAGCGGCTACACGAGCGCTCGCAGGAGACGGTCGTCGCGGGCATCGGGCCGCGCGACGCCGACGACGACGGCTCCTACCTCTAGCTCGCGCTCCCGACCGGCGTCTGGGCGAACTAGCGCGACGCGTTACCCTCGTTGAATGACACGTTTTCCGCTTCGGCGGCTCCGGCTTCGCTCAGGCGAGGTGCAGCGCGACGCGGTCGAGATCGAGCTGGAGCCGTTCGAGCTGGGCGGCCAGCGTTACTTGCCGGTGCCGCAGGAGGTCGAGACCGAGCTCACGATCACGCAGGCGACGACCGGCCTGCTCTTCGAGCTCCGCTTCGAGGTGCGCCTGCACGGGCCGTGCATGCGCTGCCTCGCGGACGCGACGCTCCCGCTCCGCGTCGACGCGCGGGAGTACCACGCGGCGGCCGCGGAGAGCGACGAGGAGCTGCAGAGCGAGTACGTCGTCGAGGAGCAGCTCGACCTGACCGCCTGGGCTCGCGACGCGATCGCGCTCGCGCTGCCCGACCAGATCCTCCACGACCCCGCGTGCGCCGGCCTCTGCCCGGTCTGCGGCAAGGATCTCAACGTGGAGCCGCACACGCACGACGACGTCGTGAGCGATCCTCGCTGGTCGGCGCTCGAAAGCCTCCGCGACCGGCTGTAGGATGCCGACGGCGCTCCGGCGCCCGCCCATGACGGACTGAACGAGCACATCGACGTCCTCCGCGCCTCCAGCAGGCGCCCGTCCTCGTTCCCGCAGGAGGTACCGCCCGTGCGAGTCTCGCTCGCCGGCGTCGTCAAGGCGTACGGCGCCACCACCGTTCTCGATCGCGTCGACCTGACGCTCGGGCCGCGCTCGCGGCTCGGCGTCGTCGGCCGAAACGGCGCCGGCAAGTCGACGTTGCTGCGGCTCCTCGCCGGGGTCGAGCTTCCGGACGAGGGCCGCGTCGAGCGGACTCCAGCGACGATCACGGTCGGCTACCTGCCGCAGGAGCACGACCGACGAGCCGGAGAGACGCTGCTCGGCTACCTCGCCCGCCGCACGGGGGTGGCCGATGCGCAAGAGGCCGTCGAGCGGCACACCGAAGCGTGGGATCCCGGTGCGTACGGCCTCGCGCTCGAGCGCTTCCTCGCGCTCGGTGGGGGCGACCTCGAGCACCGCTCCCGGGCGGTCTGTGCCGAGCTCGGGCTCGAGGTCTCGCTCGAACAGGAGACCGCGACCCTCTCCGGCGGCGAGGCGGCTCGGGCCGGCCTGGCCGCGATCCTGCTCTCGCGGTTCGACCTGCTCCTCCTCGACGAGCCGACGAACGACCTCGACTTCGACGGGTTGAACCGGCTCGAGCGCTTCCTCGCCGGCTTCGACGGCGGGCTCGCGCTCGTCTCGCACGATCGCGCGTTCCTCGACCGGACGATCGAGCGGATCGCCGAGATCGATCCCTGGACGCATCGCGTGCATGAGTGGGCCGGTACCTGGAGCGACTACGAGGCCGCGCGCGACCTCGCTCGCGCCCGCCAGTACGAGGCATTCGCCGACACGGAAGAGCGGCGACGCGAGGTCGAGGCGCTGCTCGCCGCCCGCCGCGGCCAGGCGCACGCCGCGGGCGGTATGGCCGATCGCCGGGGGACGAAGGCGCTCGCCGGGAAGGTGCGCCAGGCCAAGCGCTCGCTCGAGCGGATCGACCACGTGGAGAAGCCCTTCGAGCCCTGGCAGCTCCGGCTCTCGCTGGACGCGCGCCGGCGCCCGGGCGACCGCGTCGCGACCCTCGAGGGCGCTGTCGCCGTCCGCGGCGAGTTCCGGCTCGGGCCGATCGACCTCGAGCTCGCCCCGGGCGAGCGGCTCGCGGTCACGGGTCGAAACGGCAGCGGCAAGTCGACGCTGCTCGCGCTGCTCCTCGGCGAGCTCCCGCCGGCAGCCGGCCGACGCATCGTCGGCCGCGCGACGGTGCTCGGCTCGCTCGACCAGCGACGCCAGGCCTACGACGGTCCGACACCTGCACTGGCTCGCTTCCGCGAGCGGACCGGGCTGACGCCGCTCGAGGCGCGCACGCTGCTCGCGAAGTTCAACCTCGGCGCCGACCACGTCGAGCGGCCGTGCGAGACCCTCTCGCCCGGCGAGCGCACGCGCGCCCAGCTCGCCGAGCTGATGGCCCGCGGGGTGAACTGCCTCGTCCTGGACGAGCCCACGAATCACCTCGACCTGGAGGCGATCGAGGAGCTCGAGACGGCGCTCGCGAGCTACGAGGGCACGGTGGTCGTCGTCTCCCACGACCGCCGCTTCCTCGAGCGCGTCGCACCGACGCGCGAGCTTGCTCTCTAGCCGATCGCCGGGGTGGCGTACCCCTGTGGATAGATCAGGTAGACGGTGCCGCCCGAGGCCCGGAGCCAGACGGTCTCCAGCTCGGCCCGGTCGTACGTCCGCCGTACATCCTCGTTCGTCGCCGCCGCGGGATCGTTGACGATCGGGTTCCCGGCCGCGTCGAAGCCGACGATCACTGCGAGGTGCCCGTCGCTCGACGAGACCGCGCTCCCCGTGACCTCGCCCTTCTTCCAGGCCCAGCTGAAGACGACCGGCACGCCGGCGTCTCACCCAGCGCTCGACGTCGCGGAACGAGGTGAAGCGCGCGACCTGGGCCTCCATGCCCTCGTGCGCGGCCCAGGCGGTGTTGAACGGCCAGTTGCCGTGCCCGTCGTAGCGCCAGTCGAAGACGCCCTCGACCGTCCGGCGAACGCGCGGCTCCGCACGCTCCCGCATAGCCTTGCCAGTACGCCAGCACCATCGAGACCGAGGTCGGGCTGCACCAGACGTTGCCGCCGTCGGGGTAGACCATCTGCGAGTACTCGGGCACGTCGACGAGGCGTGTTCCAGCTCGCCGGATCGCCGGCCTCGAGCGTCGGCTTCGGCCGGCGCGGCGCCGGAGAGCGCCACCGAGGCGAAGCGAACGGCCGGAACCGCCCCGGCGGTGCTGAAGAGTCGGAGCTTCACCTGGTAGGCGTCCGCGGGCGGCGCCTTCTTCCCGTTCAGGATCAGCGTGTCGACCGCGAACGTCCCATCCACGCCGTCGGCCTGGAGGTTGACCGAGTGACGCTCGATCGTGCCGGTGCCGGATGCCCAGGGGCCTGCGGTGTACCACGTCGTCCAGTGGCTGCCGACGTGCGCCCTGATCTGCATCTCCACCCAGGAGCCGTCCGGGGTCTCCGCGTTCCAGGAGGGGATCGCCTGCGTAAAGGGAGCGGCAGAGATCTCCGGGGAAACCGCCTCACCGACGAGATAGCTGCCGCCGTTGTAGTAGTTGTGCCCCTGATACCCGCCGGCCGGATACGGGTCGGATTCTGAATCGGCGGTTGCGAGGTCGAGCCGGAGGACGCCGCCCGAGGCGAGCGCGACGCCGTCGAGCGACCAGCCGGCGAAGCCACCTCCGTCGGCGCGCCAGAGATCGTGGTCGGTCGTGTAGGGCGCGCCGCCGCTCTTGGCGCCAGCCGAGACGGCGGCAACGGAAGCGAGCACGAGCAGCGAGATCAGGACGAGCGTGCGAGACAAAGGATTCCTCCCCGTAGGTGACGACGCGGCATCATCGCGCGCGGGCCGATTCTGCGCAACGTTTCGCTACACTCCGCAGCCGCCGATGGCAGTCCCCAAGAAAAAGACCTCGAAGTCACGTCGAGACAAGCGCCGCGCCCAGCACGGGATCGAGTCGCCGCGCGTCAACGTCTGCCCGACCTGCCATCAGCCGAAGCGCCCGCACCACGTGTGCCCGACGTGCAAGACGTACAAGGGCCGCGAGATCGAGCCGCTCCGCACGCCAGCGCCGTAGCGGCCCAGCGCGGTAGCGACATGGCTCACGCACGAATTGCGATCGACGCCATGGGCGGCGACCGGGCGCCGACCGAGATCGTCGCCGGGGCGCAGCTCGCCGCCGCCGAGGGCCTGACACCGGTCCTCTTCGGGCCCGCGGGGCTCGAGACCGGCGGGCTCGAGCTCGTCGTGGCGCCCGACGTGATCGAGATGCACGAGAAGCCGGCCGAGGCAGTTCGCTCGAAGCCCGACTCCTCGCTCGTCGCGGCCTGCCGGGCGGTCGCCGCCGGACACGCCGACGCCGTCGTCTCCGCCGGCAATACGGGCGCGATGCTGGCGGCGGGGCTGATCCACCTGCGGCGGGTGCCGGGAGTCCTGCGCCCGGCGATCGCGGTCGTGATTCCCGCCGCGAAGGGCCCGTCGGTGCTCCTCGACGCGGGTGCGAACGCGGACGCCCGACCCGAGCACCTGCTCCAGTTCGCGACGATGGGCTCGATCTTCGCGCGCGAGCTGCTGGAGGTCGCGAGCCCCGAGGTCCGCCTGCTCTCGATCGGCGAGGAGCCGGAGAAGGGCAACCAGCTGACCCTGGAGGCGCACGCGCTCCTCGCCGCGAACGGCGCCGGCTTCGCCGGCAACGCCGAGAGCCGAGACCTGCTCGCGGGCGCCGCCGACGTCGTCGTCTGCGACGGCTTCACGGGCAACGTCGCGCTGAAGCTGCTCGAAGGGACGATCGCGACGCTGCTCGACGAGCTGCGCGCCGAGGTCGAGTCGAGCTCGCGCGGCAAGCTCGGCGGCCTCCTGATCCGCCCGGCCGCCCGGCGGCTCCGCGAGCGCCTCGATCCCGACGCCTACGGCGGCGCTTACCTGCTCGGGCTCCGCGGCCTCGCGGTGGTCGCACACGGCAACTCGTCCCGCCGGGCGATCGCGAATGCGATCCGGCTGGCCGCCCGCGGCGTCGAGCGCGACGTGGTCGGGCGGCTCGCCGCGAGCATGCCCGAGCGCCGCTCGACCGCGGCTGTATGATCGGCGCGCTCCAGCCCAAACAATTCAAGTGAGGTCGATGTGGCAGCGTCACGGGAAGAGGTCTACGAGCGGGTCAAGGAAGTCCTGAGCGAGCAGCTCGGCGTCGACGACGCGGAGATCAACGAGGAAGCGTCGTTCCAGGAGGACCTGGACGCGGACTCGCTCGATCTCGTCGAGCTGATCATGGAGCTCGAGGATCAGTTCGGAATCAAGATCTCGGACGAGGACGCGCAGAAGATCACGACAGTCGGGCAGGCCGTCGACTACGTCTCGACCCACCAGTAGCACCGTTCCCACAGGCGACCCGGAGCAACTCGGGCGCCTGATCGACTCGCTTCCCGCCGAGCGGCTCGAGCACGTTTTCACGCATACCTCCTGGGCTCAGGATCGGGGATCCTCCTACGAGCGGCTCGAGTTCCTCGGCGACAGCGTGCTCGAGCTCGCGATCGCCCGCGAGCTCTACAACCGCTATCCGGAGGCGGCCGAGGGCAGGCTCGCGAAGATCCGCTCGCACGTCGTCTCGCGCGCGAGCTGCGCGCTCGTCGCCCGCGACCTCGATCTCGGGGCCCGGCTCGGCACCGCGGCCGCGGCGGGAGGGATCGCGCCCGAGGAGCTGGCGCGGATCGTCAAGAGCAGGAACGTGACCGCCGCGCTCCTCGAGGCGGCGATCGCCGCGCTCTTCCTCGTGCACGGCTACGAGCCGATCGAGGCTGCGATCGTGGCCGCCTTCTCGGACCGGATCGACTACGCGGCATCGACCCACGTCGACCACAAGACCGAGCTCCAGGAGGCACTCGCCCGGTCCGGCCGCTCGGTCTCCTACTCGGTGATCGACGTCGAGGGACCGCCGCACGAGCGGCGCTTCTCGTGCGCTGCGCTCGTCGACGGCGAGGAGCTCGGGACGGGCAGCGGCCGCTCGAAGAAGGACGCCGAGCAGGCGGCCGCCCAGCGCGCGCTCGCGGCGCTCGGAGCGGCGCCCTAGCCTCGTCGGAACGGCTCCTCGCCGTCCGCGGCGGTCGCTAGCCTCGCTCCGTGCACCTGCGCTCTCTTCGCCTGCGCGGCTTCAAGTCGTTTCCGGACGCGCTCGAGCTGAGGTTGGAGCCCGGTGTGTCCGTCGTCGTCGGGCCGAACGGCTCCGGGAAGTCGAACGTGGCCGACGCGATCGTGTGGGCGGCCGGCTCGCTGACCCCCTCGGAGCTGCGGGCGGAGAAGCCGGACGACGTGCTCTTCAACGGGGCCGAGGGCCGCAAGCCCGCCGAGAGCTGCGAGGTCGAGCTCGTCTTCGACAACGAGGACGGCGGCTTCGGCTCGGCGTTGGATGGAACTCGGCTCGACTTCTCGGAGGTCTCGATCGCGCGACGGCTGCACCGCGGCGGCGAGGGCCAGTACCTCGTCAACCGCGCCCACGTCCGCCGCACCGATCTCGTCGAGCTGCTCGCAGACGTCGGCCTCGGCGGGACGATGCACTCGATCGTCAGCCAGGGGAAGGTCGAGGCGGTGCTGGCGTCGCGGCCCGAGGAGCGGCGCGCGCTCGTCGAGGAGGCGGCCGGGCTCGGCAGGTTCAAGCACCGCAAGCACCGCGCCGAGCTGAAGCTGAACCGGGTCGGGATCCAGGTCGAGCGCGCGCGCGACGTCGAGGCGGAGGTGCGCAAGCGGCTGCGCCCGCTCGCGCTCCAGGCGACGGCCGCGGAGCGGGCCGAGAAGCTGGTCGCCGAGCTCGCACGGCTGCGGGCGAGGATCGCGCGGCTCGATCTCGCCGCCGCCGAGGCCCGGCGCAGCGAGGCCGAAGAGCGGAAGACGGCATCCGGGATCGCCCGCCGGGCCGCGCAGGAGCGCCTCCGGGCGCTGCTCGCCGAGCGCGAGGCGGCGGAGGACGAGCTCGCGGACGCGGCCGGCCGGCGCGAGGCCGCGCTCCAGGCGATGTACCGCCTCCAGTCGGTGACCGAGCGGCTGGCGCTGCGCCGGGAAGGTGCAGCCGGCCTCGTCGAGCGGCTCCGGTCGGATGTCGCCGACGCCGAGGCAGCCGCGGCAGAGGCGAGCGACGAGACACTGCGGTCGCTCGAGCGGGCGGCGGCCGAGGCGACTGCGGCGGCTCGCGCGGCCGCCGGCGCGAGCGGCGCCGGAGCCGAGCGGGCGCGCGCCGCCCAGGAACGGCTGGCCGCGCTCGAGCGCGCCGCGGCGGGACGATCGGAGGAGCGGCTCGCCGGGATCGCCGCCGGGCGGCGGGAGCTCGAGGGGGAGCTCGCCGACGTGGCGGGCAGGCGCGAAGGCGCGACGGCGGCGCTGTACCGCCTCGGTGCGGCCCGCGAGCGGATCGCAATTCGCAGGGAATCCTCGGCGGGCCTGCGCGAGCGCTTCCGGCTCGAGCTCGCCGAAGCCGAGGCGCTCGCCCGCCGGCCCGGGCCGACGCCGGAGGAGCTCGAGGTCGCGGCGAGCGAGGCGACCGTCGTCGCCCGCGAAGCCGCGCACGCGCGAGACGATCTCGCCGCGCGGGCAACGACCGCCAGGGAGCGGCTGGCTGCGCTCGAGCGCTCGCTCTCGGAGCGGGAGGGGATCCCACCGGCCGCGAGGGAGCTCGCCGATGCTCGAACGCCGCTCGCGCTCTCGCTCGTCGAGGTTCCCACGGGCTCCGAGCGGTCGGTGGCGGCGGCGCTCGGCTGGCGCGCCTCGGCGCTCGTGGCAGACGATCCCGCGGCCGGGCTCGAGCTGCTGCAGCGGGCGCGCGAGGCCGGTCTCGGCAGCCTCGTCGTCCTCGTCGGCGCAAGGCCCGCGGAGCGGCTCGCCGCGCTGCCGGTCGTCCCGCTCGGCGAGCTGCTCGAAACCCGTCGCCCGGCGGTCACCGCGGAGGGATTCGGCTACGACCCGGGCAGCGGCGAGCTCTGGTTCGCCGGCGAGGCGGCGGAGGCCGTCCTGCTCGAGCTCGAGGCGCGCCGGCGCGAGCTGGAGTCCGAGGTCGCAGAGCTTGCCCGCGGCGCCGCCGAGGCGGAGACCGCTGCCGTGGCCGCGGCGCGTCAGGCCGAGGAGGCGCAGGCTGCCTACGCCAAGGTCTCGCATCTCCGATCTGCGGGCCGGGTCGACCCCGTCGGGCTGCGGCGGATCGGCGCCTGCGCGGAACGCCTCGACGAGGCGCTGCTCGCCGCGGTCGCGGTCGCGACCCGGTTGGAGGAGCCGCTCCGGACAGGAGCCGCCGCGGGAGCCGAGCGCGCCGGCACGCTCGGCTCGGAGCTCGCCCGGATCGGCGGGCTCGAGGAGGAGGCGCGCCGGGAGGCGGCTCGCGCGAACGAGCGCGCCGCGACCGCGGAGCTCACGCGCGCCCGGCTCGGCGGCGCCGGCCAGATCCGGTTGCTCGACGTGCCGGAAGGCGCTCGCGCGGAGGTCGAGCGGGAGGCGCGCGAGCTGACCGCGGAGGCCGAGCGGCTTGCGGCCCTTGCGGCCGCTGCGTCCGAGGCCGCACGAGCCGCAGCGGCCAGTGCCGCCGACGGCGGCGCCCGCCGAGCACCGAGCGTCGACCCGGATCTGCTCCGCCGCGTCCTCGCCGGCGCCGAGCGGCTGGACGAGACCCTGGCTGCGGCCGCGGCCGCAGCCTCGCGCTTCGAGGCGCCGCTGCGTGCCCGCGTCGACGCTGGCGCGGCGCGCGCCGGCGGGCTCGGAGGGCGGCTGCGCGAGCTCGGCGCCGCCGAGGTGGAGCTCCGGCAGGCCGACGAGGACGCGGCGCAGCGGGCGACCGAGATCGAGATCGAGCTGACGCGGATCGAGGCGGACGCCGCCGATGCGCGCGGCGGCTCGCGGAGACCGAGGCAGAGCCGGCCGAGGAGGAGGCCCAGGCGGAGGAGGCTCAGGCGCAGGAGAGCAAGTCCGAGCTGGCGGCGCGGGTCGAGCGGCTCGAGGCGCGGAGGATCCAGCTCGGGCAGGTCAACCCGCTCGCCAAGGAGGAGTACGCGCTCGAGCAGGAGCGGCTGGCGGAGCTCGAGGGCCAGCGGGCCGACCTGGAGGCGAGCCTGAAGGAGCTGGAGGAGCTGCGCGCCGAGCTCGCCGAGACGGTGAGGCGCCGCTTCGACGAGACGTTTGCGGCAGTCGCGGCCCACTTCGAGGAGGTCGCGGAGACGCTGTTCCCCGGCGGCGAGGGCCGGCTGCGGCTCGTCGAGCCCGACGAGGAGGACGGCGAGGTCGGCGTCGAGGTCGAGCTGCGTCCGGCCGGGAAGAAGATCACGCGGCTCGGGATGCTCTCGGGCGGCGAGAAGGCACTCGGCGCGATCTCGTTCCTGTTCGCGCTCTTCCTCGCCAAGCCGTGCCCGTTCTACCTCCTCGACGAGGTCGAGGCAGCGCTCGACGACGCCAACATCGGCCGCTTCGTCGAGCTCCTGCGCCGCTACGCGGACCGCGCCCAGTTCGTCGTGATCACCCACCAGAAGCGGACGATGGAGGCGGCCGACGTCCTCTATGGCGTCACGATGGGCGGCGACGGGATCAGCCAGATCGTCTCGCGGCGGCTCCCGCGCGAGGAGGCGGTGGCCGCCAGCGGTTGATCCCGGCTCCGAGCCGTGAGAGGTTGCGCGCACACCGCCTGCGACAGAAGGGATCGATGTGTTCGCGACCGTTCGGCTCTACTCCGGAAGCCCCGACCTGGCCGACGCGCTCGTCGAGCGCCAGGACGAGGTCAAGCGGCTCATCAGCGGGATCGACGGCTTCAAGGCGTACTACCTGGTCCGCTCGGCGGAGAGCACCGCCTCGGTGAGCGTCTACGAGAACGAGGCGGGAGCCGAGGAGTCGAACCGGATCGCGGCGGCCTGGATCGTCGAGAACGTGCCGGATCTGAAGGTCGCGGCGCCACAGATCTCTGCGGGCGAGGTCGTGATCAGCGCCTAGAAACGGGTCAGTCGAACTCGTGCTGCGCCGCGAGCCGCTTCGGCGCCTGGATCAGCCAGCCGTCGATCAGCCGCTCGCGCACCTCGGCCTCGTCGACGTGCTCGAGCCAGATCAGGAGGAACGCGGGCGACGCCTCGAAGTGCGGCGTCAGCCGGTAGGCGTCCGGATTCGAGGCGACGAGGAGAGGCCGCTCGTCGCGGTCGCAGCGCGTCCACATCGCACCCTCGTGGCGCGTCGAGAGGCCGGCAAACGTCTGTCCGCCGACCTTGAACGACGGCTTGCCCCACGACGTCGTCTCCTCGATCTCGGGCAGCTCGCGTGCGAGCTCCGCCACCCGCTCCCACGTCACCACTCCCGCTTCACCACGACGCGAGGCTAACCTGCCGCGATGTCACGGACGTGGGCAGAGCTCCTCGGCGATGCCGACGGGCCGGCGGAGAGCGAGGAGCAACGGGCCGGGTTCTTCGGCCGCCTCCGCGACTCGCTCGGCAAGAGCCGCCGGGCGCTCACCGGCGAGCTCGCCGCGGCGGCGTTCGATCCCGGCAACGAGGAGGACTGGGAGCGGCTCGAGGAGGCGCTGATCCGCGGCGACGTCGGAGTTCGCGCCACCGCGGAGCTGATCCGCCGGCTCGAGGCGCGCGGTGACGCTCGGGGATCTCGGGGAGGCGCTCGCGGAGGAGATCGCGGACCTGCTCGGCGAGCCGGCGACGCTGAACATCGGTGCGAAGCCGAGCGTGATCCTCGTCGTCGGCGTCAACGGGACCGGCAAGACGACGACGATCGGGAAGCTGGCGCAGAAGCTCCGGGAGCACGACCGCTCGGTCCTGCTCGGCGCGGCGGACACCTTCCGCGCCGCGGCCGAGGAGCAGCTCGAGATCTGGGCGCAGCGGGCGAAGGCCGACTTCGTCGGCGCGGCGCAAGGAGCCGACCCGGCCGCGGTCGCCTACGACGCCGTCGAGGCTACGCGTGCCCGCGGCCACGACGTCGCGATCGTCGACACGGCCGGCCGCCTCCACACCCAGTCGAACCTGATGGAGGAGCTCGCGAAGGTGCGCCGCGTGATCGAGAGCCGCCTCGAGGGCGCGCCGCACGAGACGCTGCTCGTCGTCGACGCGACGACCGGCCAGAACGGCCTCCAGCAGGCGCGCCTCTTCGGGCGAGGCCGCGCAGGTCACCGGCGTCGCGCTGACGAAGCTCGACGGCTCGGCGAAGGGCGGGATCGCGGTCGCGATCGCCTACGAGCTCGGCCTCCCGGTCAAGCTGATCGGCGTCGGCGAGGGCCTCGACGACCTGCGCCCGTTCGACCCGCACGACTTCGCTCGCGCGCTCGTCGCCGGCTGAGCCTCGTAACAGACTGGTACTAGGCTCAGCGCTCGAGCGCGAACGCGATGTTCACCGTCGTCCGGTAGCTCGTGATCTTGTCGCCCTCGACCTCGCAGCTCATCGAGACGACGTCGGCGCCCGTGATCCCGCGCAGCGTCTTCGACGCCTCCGTGACCGCGACCTGAGCTGCCTCCGCGAACCCGTCGGGGGAGTTGCCGATGATGGTGATGACCTTCGCGATGCTCGCCATGCCGTCTCCTTCGTCTAGTTGAGAGCTATCTACACTGTCCGCCCATGTTCGACACCCTCTCAGACAAGCTCCAGGCGACGCTCGGCGACCTCCGCGGCAAGAGCCGCCTCGACGAGGACACGATCTCGAAGGCGATGCGCGAGATCCGCCTTGCGCTGCTCGAGGCCGACGTCAACTTCGAGGTGGTCAAGAGCTTCGTCGCCGGGGTCCGCGAGCGCGCGACCGGCCAGGACGTGCTCAAGAGCCTGACCCCCGGCCAGCAGGTCGTGAAGATCGTGCACGAGGAGCTGACGACCCTGATGGGCTCCGGCGACTCGCGCGCTCGCGTTCGGCCGCCCGCCGACGGTGATCCTGATGGCCGGGCTCCAGGGCTCGGGCAAGACGACGACCTCCGCCAAGCTCGCGCTGCTCCTCCGCAAGGACGGGAAGAAGCCGGCGCTCGTCGCGGCCGACCTCCAGCGCCCGGCCGCGATCGACCAGCTCGAGCAGCTCGGCCGCCAGATCCAGATCCCCGTCTACCGGAAGGACACGAAGGATCCCGTCGAGGTCGTCAAGTACGGCATCCAGGCCGCGCAGACCGCCGGCCAGGACGTCGTCATCCTCGACACCGCCGGCCGCCTCCACATCGACGAGGAGCTGATGCAGGAGCTCGCGCGCGTCCGCGACGCCGCCAAGCCGACGAACGTCCTTCTCGTCCTCGACTCGATGACCGGCCAGGAGGCCGTCAACGTGGCCGAGTCGTTCTTCGAGCGGATCGCCTTCGACGGCGTCGTGCTGACGAAGCTCGACGGCGACGCGCGCGGCGGCGCCGCGCTCTCGGTAAAGGCGGTCACGGGCAAGCCGATCAAGCTCGTCTCGGTCGGGGAGAAGCTCGACCAGCTCGAGTACTTCTATCCGGAGCGGATGGCCTCGCGGATCCTCGGCATGGGCGACGTGCTGACCCTGATCGAGAAGGCCGAGGCGGCCGTCGAGGAGGACGAGCAGGAGGCGATGGAGGCGCGGATGCGCGCCGGCCAGTTCACCTTCGACGACTTCCTCTCGGCTCAGAAGATGCTGAAGAAGATGGGGCCGATCCAGGGCGTGCTGAAGCTGATCCCGGGGGTCGGGAACCAGCTCAAGGACGTCGACATCGACGAGCGCCAGCTCGCCCGCGTCGAGGCGATCGTGCTCTCGATGACCCCGCAGGAGCGGCGGATGCCGCATCTGATCAACGGCTCGCGCCGCCTGCGGATCGCTCAGGGAAGCGGGCAGACGATCCAGGACGTGAATAAGCTGCTCTCCGCGCGAAAGCAGATGGAGAAGATGATGAAGCAGATGGGCAAGGGCAAGATGCCCTCCCTTCCGCAGCAAATGACCAAAGCAGGGCGGAGGTAACAGTGGCAGTAAGGCTCAGGCTGACGCGAGTCGGCTCGAAGAAGAACCCGATCTACCGCGTCGTCGTGGCCGACTCGCGCTCCCCGCGCGACGGCAAGTTCATCGAGATCGTCGGTCGCTACAACCCGCAGACCGACCCCTCGACGATCGAGCTCGACCAGGAGAAGATCCAGGAGTGGATCGGCAAGGGCGCCCAGCCCTCCGACGCCGTGGCGAAGCTGATCAAGATCGCGGCGAAGGGCGAGGCTCCGGCCGCCGCGGCGAGTGAGTAGCTCGATGGCCGAGCTGCTCGAGTGGCTCGCGCGCCAGCTCGTCGACGACCCCGACGCGGTGCGCGTCGAGGCGGTCGAGCGCGAGGACGCGACGATCCTGCAGCTGTACGTCGCGCCCGAGGATCGTGGCAAGGTGATCGGCCGCCAGGGTCGGATCGCGCGGGCGCTCAGAACGATCGTGCGCGCGAGCGGTGCGAGGTCTCGACGCCGCCTCGTCCTCGAGATCGTTGAGTGAGCCCGACCTGGTGCCGGTCGGCCGGGTCGGCCGGCCGCACGGCGTCGACGGCTCCTTCTTCGTCGAGGAGCCGAGCGAGGTGGAGGGGCGATTTGCCTGCGGGGCGAGCCTCTGGGTCGACGGCGCCGTGGCCGAGATCGTCGTCTCGAAACGGGGCTCCGGAGGCAGACCCGTGCTCAAGCTCGACCGGCCCGTGACGCGTGGAGCGAACCTCTCGGTACCGCGTGAGGCGCTGCCGGAGCCGGAGGAGGACTCCTACTACGTCTTCCAGCTCGTCGGCCTCGCCGTCCAGGAGGTCGGCGGACGAAGCCTCGGCACCGTCGTCGAGGTGCACAACGGACCGGCGAACGACGCGCTCGAGCTCGACTCGGGCTTGCTCCTGCCGCTTGTCGCCGCCTGCGTGCTCGAGGTCGACCTCGAAGCGGAACGCGTCCTCGTGGCGCGGGGCTTCGCCGACGACGAGTAACCTGCTCCGCCGTGCTTCTCGACGTCTTCACCCAGGTTCCGCATGCCTTCGCGTGGATGACCGAGCAGCGCCCGCTCGCAGCCGTGCTCGGCGGCGAGCTCGAGCTGCGCCTCTTCAACTATCGCGACTCGTCTCCGCTCCGCTCCGGGCAGGTCGACGACCAGCCGTTCGGCGGCGGCGCCGGGATGGTGCTGCGGGTTGACGTCGTCGCCGCCGCGCTCGACGCGGTCTACCAGGGCGATCCGGCCCACCGAGTCGTGGCGCTGACGCCTCAGGGACGGCCGTTGACCCAGGCGATCGTCGAGGAGCTCGCGGTCGAGCCGCAGCTGACACTCCTCTCGTCGCGCTTCGAGGGATTCGACGAGCGGATCGTCACCCACCTCGCCTCCGACGCGATCTCGATCGGGCCGTACGTGCTCTCCGGAGGCGAGCTCCCGGCGATGGTGCTCCTCGACGCGCTCGCCCGGCGGTTGCCGGGCGCGCTCGCGGAGGGCTCGGGCGAGAACGAGAGCTTCTCGGCGGCGCTCGAGGGCGGGCTCGAGTATCCGCACTACACACGCCCCGCCGAGTTCCGGGGCTGGTCGGTGCCCGAGGTGCTCCTCTCGGGCGACCACGCGCGCATCGAGGGCTGGCGCCGCGAGCAGAGCCGCGTGCGGAACGTGCTCTCGTGAGCGACTACTACGCGCTGCTCGGCGTCGGGAAGGACGCGTCGGAGACCCAGATCGAGGACGCCTACCGGCGTGCGTCCGACGCCACGTGGGACGAGGCGCGCAGGCGCGAGCTTCAGGTCGCCTACCAGACGCTCGCCGATCCCGAACGGCGTGACCGGTACGACGTCTGGCTCGACGGAGGGAACTCGCATCCTCCGCCCGCCAAGCGCGAGTTCCATTCGCGCAACCCGGTCGACCGGCTGACGCGCCGCCTCCCGCACGGCCTGCGGGTCACGATCGACTGGGTCGTGACGATCGTCGGCGCGATCGCGATCGTGCTCGCGATCAAGGCGTGGGTCGTCAACCCCTATCGCATCCCCTCGTCGTCGATGGAGCCGACGCTGCACTGCGCGCGGCCGGCGAACGGCTGCGAGGCCCGCTTCTCGGACCGGGTGCTCGCGAACCGGCTGATCTACCGCTTTCGAGACCCCGAGCGGGGCGAGATCGTGGTCTTCGAGACCCCGCCCGCCGCGCGCGTCCGCTGCGGCGCCGGGGGAACCTTCGTGAAGCGGCTGATCGGCCTACCCGGCGAGCGGGTCGAGCTACGGACCGAAAGAGGCTCGAGCTTCGTCTACATCGACGGCAGGAGACTCCCCGAGCCGTACCTGCAGCCTGGCCGGCGCGACTCGCGCGGCCCCGAGACCTTCACCGTCCCCGCCGGGGAGTACTTCATGATGGGCGACAACCGAAGCCAGTCGTGCGACTCGCGCGAGTGGGGGACGGTTCCGCGCGACAACCTGATCGGCAAGGTCTTCGCCACCTACTGGCCGCCGAACAGGATCTCGGTTCGCTGAAGCCGCTCGCGCGAGGCGCGTGCGCTACCATTCGCCCCCGGCCGAGTGGCCGCCTCCCCCCATGAGCACGATCATCCAGAGCATCGAGCAGCGCCAGCTGCGCCAGGACGTGCCTCTCTTCAAGGCGGGCGACACCGTCCGCGTGCACTTCCGCGTGATCGAGGGGACGCGCTCGAGGCTCCAGGTCTTCGAAGGCGTCGTGATCAAGCGGCAGGGCTCCGGCGTCCGCGAGACGTTCACGGTGCGCAAGCAGTCCTTCGGGGTCGGGGTAGAGCGGACGTTCCCCGTGCATTCGCCGAAGATCGAGAAGATCGAGGTCGGCTCCGTCGGCGACGTCAATCGCGCGAAGCTCTACTACCTGCGCGGCAAGGTGGGCAAGAAGGCCCGGATCCGCGAGCTGCGGCAGCCCGCCGGCGCCGGTCGGGCGTCGAAGGCGACGCAGGCGGCCCAGCAGCTGGAAGAACAGCCGGACGAGCAGCTGGACAAGCCGGCGGTCGAGCCGGCCGCCGAAACAGCCCCGGACTAGCGCGGTGCGCCTGCTCGGCGCGACAGTTCTTGCGTCGCTGCTCGTCGGTGTCGTCGCCGGTTGCGGCGAGGACGCGCAGCAGCAGGTCGCGCGCGAGGAGGCCCAGGCCCATGTCGCGTCGCTCGCTGATGCGGAGCAGTACGAGATCGGCGAATCGCACTGCACCGAGAGCGCCCGCACCGGCTGGTTCGTGATTGTCGAGACCGAGACGTTCGTCTGCTCCGTCCGCCGCGAATCGGGCGGCTGCGACTGGTTTCGGGTCGATCTGGCGCGAGAGGGCGCCAGGGTTCGCCTCGCCGAGCCGGACGCCGGCTGCGTGCTCCCGGAATAGACACACTCTCGTGACAGAGCCGTGACGAAGCCGTCCGAGCTCCCCGGCTATCCTCGCCTCGATGGCGCGCTCGAGTGGCCAACGGCTCCTCTCCTTCGACCGGCGGCTGGGGACGCGGCTCGTCGCAGGCGCGGACGAGGCCGGGCGCGGCTCGCTCGCGGGGCCGCTCGTCGTCGCGGGCGTCCTGCTCGACTACGACTGCCTCAGGAACCATCGCGTGCGGCCGCTCGCGTTGCTGAACGACTCGAAGCAAGTCTCACCGGCCGGGCGCGAGGAGCTTTTTCGAGCCGTGGCAGGCTGCGCGCTGCGGATCAGCGTCCGGGTGATCTCGTCGGGCGAGATCGACCGGAACGGCCTTCATCGCTCGAATCTCTGGGGTCTCCGGTCGGTGCTCTCGGACCTCGCGCCACCCGCCCTCGAGCTCGGCACGCTTGCGTGCGTCGTCGACGGTTTCCGGCTGGGGCCGCTCGCGCCCGCGCACCGAGCGGTGGTCGACGGGGACACGAAGAGCGCCGCAATTGCCGCCGCCTCGATCGTCGCGAAGGTGACCCGCGACCGGGTGATGCGCCGGCTCGACGCCGTGTATCCGCGCTACGGGTTCGCGCGGCACGTGGGCTACATCACCCCGGGCCACTCTGCGGCGGTTCGAGCCCACGGCCCGAGCGAGCAGCACCGCCGGTCCTTCCAGGCGCTCTGTTACCTCCACGACCCGCTCCCGGTGGCGGCTGCCTGAACGCTCGCCGCCTCCAACCGGCGCGCTGGAGCACGCGGCGGATCGGCGACCGCTTCGAGCGCCGAGCTGCGCTCCACTACCGCCTGCGCGGCTATCGCGTGCTCGGCACCAACGTCTGGGCCGGTGGCAACGAGCTCGATCTGATCGTCCGGCGCGGCCGCCGACTCGTCTTCTGCGAGGTGAAGGGAAAGCGGGCCGGCGCCTACGGCCACCCGCTCGAGATGGTGACGCCCGAGAAGCGCAGGCGCATCCGTCGGGCGGCCGAGGCCTGGTTCGCGCACCATCCGGAATGCCGCGCGCTCGACTGCCGCTTCGAGCTCGTCGCCGTCCAGGGAAGGAGGCTCGACCGGATCGCTACGGAGCTCTGAGGTCAGCCGCCGGCGAAGGCCCGGCGGAGCGCCTCGCTCTCGTTCGGCGGGATCGCCGCCATCATCGCGTCGATCTCACCCGCGAGCACGCGGCGGAGGTCGTCGCTGCGGGCTCCGAAGCGCAGGACCGGCGGCCACGCATCGCCGTCTCCGCGGAGCTCGCGCCGCAGGCGGGCGAGCGACTGCTGCTCGCTCCGCACGGCTCGCAGCAGGATCGCTCGTTGCCGCCGTGCCGCCTCGCGCCTCGGCGCCTGGGCCTCGATCGCGCGGTACGACTGCGGCCAGACGGTCGCCGCCGCCGCGAGGAGCGGCGGGAGCTCCCGCCGGAGCGTCCGAGCTCCCTGTGCGCGCGGCTGCTGGCCCGCGGCGGCGATCGCCGCGAAGATCTGCGTCGAGACGACACCCGCCTCTGCGCCCGCCGTCCGGATCGCGACGACCTCGCGCACGGCCTGCGCGCCCCGGAGCTCGGCGTCGCTCGCCACCGTATCGACGGCCACTCGGTCGGCGGCCCCCGAGTCGGGCTCGGTCTCCCCGCCCGCGCATCCGGCTCCGGCCAAGCCGGCGAGCGCCGCAGCGACCACGATCCGGGCCACGATCCTCATGCTCCTCCTACGCCGTTCCGGACGCGGCGGATGGCTCGCGGCGCAACGCGTGACCCGGTAACCCGCGGCTACGATGTGCAACACCGAACGCCTCAGCGGAAAGGAACCCCGAACACCAATGTCGATCACGCGCACACGATTCGCAACCCAGGCTCGCACGTGGGTGATCATCGCCGGCCTCGGCGCGCTCTTCGTCGCGCTGGGCGGGCTCGTCGGCGGCTCGAAGGGAATCTTCCTCTTCCTGATCATCGCGGTGGCCTTCAACCTGATCATGTTCTGGTACTCCGACAAGCTCGCGCTGAAAGCGAGCAAGGCCCGTCCGGTCGACCGCAGCGAAGCGCCCGAGCTCTACCGCGACATCGAGGAGATCGCGGGCCGCGCCGGAGTCCCGATGCCCCGCGTCTACCTGATCCCGTCCGAGCAGCCGAACGCGTTCGCGACCGGTCGCAGCACGAAGAAGGCCGTGGTCGCGGTCACCGAGGGCCTGCTCCGCCACCTCCCTCGCGAGCAGGTCCGTGGCGTGCTCGCGCACGAGATGGCGCACATCGCGAACCGCGACATCCTCGTGATGACGATCGCCGCGATGATCGGCGCCGCGATCTCCGCGATCGCGAACATGCTCCAGTTCTCGATGCTCTTCGGCGGCGGGGACGACGAGGACTCGAGCCCGCTCGGGATGGTGGGAGCGCTCGTGGCGATCATCGTCGCGCCGCTCGCCGCGATGATCCTCCAGCTGGCCGTTTCTCGCCAGCGGGAGTACCTCGCGGACGCGACGGCCGCGCAGTATCTCGGCGAGGGCCGGCCGCTGGCCGAAGCTCTCGGCACGCTCCAGAAGGGCGTCGAGGCGGTGCCGATGAACGTGAACCCGGCGACCGAGGCGCTCTACATCGCCAACCCGCTGCGCAAGGTCGGGATGGCGGCTCTCTTCTCGACGCACCCGCCGATGGAGGAACGGATCCGCCGGCTGCACGAGCTCGACGCCGCAAACGGGATCCACTACTAGACGGGCGTGCGCCGGCTCGGGCTCTGGCAGCGGTTGAAGCGGGCTCTCGGGTTCGCCCCGCCGCCGGAGCCGCCCCCGGCTCCGCCCGACGACGAGCCTGCGCTCGTCCCGAGCGGCCCCCCGAAGCGGCCGCTCGGGAGCGACGCCGTCGCGCTCGAACTGCCGGACGAGCCTCGAGACACCGACGCGCGCGGGCGCGAGTAGGGCTAGCGGTGCCCGGACGGACGATCTGCGCCTCCGGAGTCGCGCTCGTGCTCGCGCTGATCCCTCTGGTCGGTGCTCCCGCAGGCGCGGCCGCGCCTGCTCCGAAGCCGCTTGCGAGCTACTGCGGCCCGACCGGCGACGTGTGCTTCCGGGTCGTCGTGAAGAACGGCGGCGTGCGGCTCGGAATCGCGACCGTCGCCCGCTACTTCGGCCGCTACATGCTCTGCGTCCTGCCGCCGGGCGGCGCCAGCGGTAACGGGGAAGCCGACCGGGCTCGCTGCGGGTCCTTCCCGATCTTCCGCGGCAGCAGGGTGTGGTACGGCTCGGTGCGGCTCCGGCCGACGTTCCCGGGAGGCGAGCCCGGGATCTACCGGGTGACCTGGAGGCTGGGCCGGGTGCCGCTCGGCCCAACGCTGCAGTTCCGGCTTCCCGTCACCTGAGTCCATTTGCAAGGGTCTGCCCGCCGGCGGCGAAACCCGTGTCGTGGCGCTGACGCAGACCGAGCTCTACCCGCAGGTCGAGCTCGCGCTCTCATGGTCGGAGCAGGAGCTGCCCGAGCGAGAGCGGACGAAGCACGTGCATCGGCTGCACCCGTACCTCGGCAAGTTCGTGCCGCAGCTCGTGGAGGCGCTCCTCGACCGCTACGTGCTCCCCGGAGGCCGCGTGCTCGATCCGTTCGCCGGCTCGGGGACGACGCTCGTCCAGGCGCTCGAGTCCGGCTACGACGCGGTGGGGGTCGACGTGGCGGCGTTCAACGCCCTCCTGATGCGGGTCAAGACCGCCGACCACGACCTCCCCTCGCTCGAGCAGGAGATCCTGGAGGCGCACTCCCGGCGCAGCCGCTCGCGGGCGCGGCCGCGCGGCTACGCCGCCGACTGGTTCGCTCCGGAGGCCGCCGCCGAGCTGCTCCACTTCCGCGCGGAGCTGCCGCGGTACGTCCACGCCGATGTCCTCCGCGTCGTGCTCGCGCGCGCCGCCCGATCGGCCCGGCGGACGACCCACTTCGACCTCGATTTCCCGAAGCGGCCCCAGGTGGGCGAGTACTGGTGCCACAAGCACCGCCGCAGGTGCCGCCCGGTCGAGAGCGCCGACAAGTTCATCGCGCGCTACCTCCTCGACACGCTGGCGCGACTCACGGCCTTCGCCGAGGTCAGGAGCGAGCAGCGTGCGGCGCTCGTCCTCCACGGCGATGCGCGGGACCTCGAGCTCGGAGGGCCGTACGACGGAGTCGTCACCTCACCGCCCTATCCGGGCCTGATCGACTACCACGAGCAGCATCGCTACGCGTACGAGCTGCTCGGGCTCGACGACCGGCGCGAGCGCGAGGTCGGCGCGGCCGCGCGAGGGACGAGCCGAGCGGCGATCGAGGAGTACACGGCGGGGATCGCGAAGGTGCTGCATCGCGTCGGCGAGTCGCTGGGTCCGGACGCGCCGATCTGCATCGTCGTCAACGATCGCCGGATGCTCTACCCGGAGATCCTCCGGCGGGCGGGGCTCGTGCTCGCCGACCGGCTTGAGCGCCACGTGAACCGGCGGACGGGCCGGCGTTCGGGCGAGTACTTCGAGTCGATCCTGATTGCGACACACCCGTGACGAAGCCGTAGCGCTTTCGACACACCTTCGCGCGTAGCGTCGGAGCGTGCTCGCCCGCGCCGTCACCCATGCTCTCGTCGGCCTCGAGCCGCGGCGCGTCGAGGTCGAGGCGCACCTCGAGCGCGGCGTGCCCGGCTTCGCGATCGTGGGCCTCGCCGACCGCGCCTGTCAGGAGGCGAAGCACCGGGTGCGGAGCGGCGTCTCGTCGGCTCGCTGGAGTGGCCGATCGACCGGCGGATCACGGTCAACCTCGCTCCGGCCGGCCTGCGCAAGGAGGGCTCGGGCTTCGATCTGGCGATCGCGCTCGCCGTGCTGGCCGCGTCGCGCCAGATCCCGGCCGAGCGGCTCGCGGAGCACGCGGCAGTGGGTGAGCTCGCTCTGGACGGGCGGATCCGGCCGGTGCGGGGCGCATTCGCGGTTGCCGAGGGCGCGCGCAAGGTCGGGCTCGAGCTGATCCTCTGCGCGCCAGAGTCGGGCGCCGAGGCCGAGCTCGCGGGCGTCCAGGCCGTCGCGGTGCGTCATCTCGGCGAGGCCGTCGCGTACTTGCGCGGCGAGCTGAGGCCGCCGCCCGTCGAGCCGCCCGCGGATGCCGTCGAGCCCGACCCGCCGGATCTGGCCGACGTCCGCGGACAGGAGCGGGCGCGCCGGGCGCTCGAGCTCGCGGCCGCCGGCGGGCACAACCTCCTGCTCGCCGGGCCGCCGGGGACCGGAAAGACGATGCTGGGCCGGAGGCTGCCCGGGATCCTGCCGCTGCTCGCGCCGGCCGAGGCGCTCGAGGTGACGCGGATCCACTCGGTCGCGGGTCTGCTCGCCCCGGAGCGGCCGCTCGTCTCACGCGCGCCGTTCCGCGCTCCGCATCACAGCGCGTCGATGGCTGCGATCGTCGGCGGGGGCCCCGGACCGCGCCCCGGCGAAGCGAGTCTGGCGCATCGGGGCGTCCTCCTCCTCGACGAGCTACCCGAGTTCCAGCGGCCGGCGCTGGAGGCGCTGCGGCAACCGCTCGAGGACGGGATGATCGCGATCGCCCGCGCCAACGGGCAGGCACTCTTCCCGGCCCGCTTTCAGCTCGTGGCGACGATGAACCTCTGCCCCTGCGCAGGCCGAGGCGATCCGGCAGCCGAGTGCTCGTGCTCTCCGCAGCGGCTCGCCGCCTTCCGGGACAAGCTCTCGCGCGCCCTGCTCGATCGCTTCGACCTGATCGTGACCGTCCCGCGACCGCGAGCCGTGGAGCTGGCGGCCGGGCCGTCCGAGGCGTCGCGGACGGTGCGTCCCCGCGTCGTCGGAGCCCGGGCGCGCCTCCGCGAGGCGCCTCCAGCCCGCACCAGCGCGGCGGACGAGCTGCTCACGCGCGCCGTCGAGCGCTTGCCGCTCTCCGGCCGCGGCCGGGCCCGCGTCGCGCGAGTCGCGCGCACGGCGGCTGCGCTGGCGGAGGCGGATGCGGTCGAGGCGGAACACGTCGCCGAGGCGCTCGCCTACCGCTCGCCGAAGGAGCTCGCCGCCTGATGGACGAGCTGGCGCTCGCCTCGTTCGCGGCTGCGACCGAGTCGCACCTCGTCGCGGAGCCGCGCAGCGCCCGCTTCGCGCGCTTCAGAGCAGCGTTCGACGCCGCGGCCGAGCGGCAGCGGCTCGCCGCGCTCGGCTACCGGTTCCTGGCCCGCAGCGCCGACGGCTTCCCGCCGCTCCTGCGGGCGATTCACGATCCGCCACCGGGGCTCTTCCTGCGTGGTGCAGCGGCCGAGACGTCGCTGCTCGAGCCGGCAGTCGCGATCGTGGGCGCCCGCGCCTGCTCGGCTTACGGCCGGCAGGTCGCGCGACGGCTGGGCCGGGAGCTTGCCGGAGCGGGTCTCGCCGTGGTCAGCGGCCTCGCGCGAGGGGTCGACGGAGAAGCGCATCGCGGCGCACTCGAGGCGGGCGGGACGACCATCGCCGTCCTCGGCTGCGGGATCGATCGCGACTATCCGGCGGCGCATCGCCCGCTCGCGCGCGAGATCGCCGAGACCGGTCTGCTCGTCTCCGAGTACGCCCCCGGCGTCGAGCCCGCGCCGTGGCGGTTTCCGGCTCGCAACCGTATCGTCGCCGGGCTCTGCGCGGCGACCGTTGTCGTCGAGGCGCGCGAGCGGAGCGGCGCGTTGATCACGGCCGACCTGGCCCTCGAGGAAGGGCGCGAGGTCTTCGCCGTGCCGGGAGAGATCACGTCCGCGCTTTCCGCCGGCTCGAATGCGCTGCTTCGCCTTGGCGCCACCCCGTGTACCGGAAGCGGCGACGTGCTCGAGAGCTTCGGCCTCTCGCCGATCGAAGCGGTCACGCCCACCCTCGGCCCGGCGGCGGCCTCAGTCCTCGAGCGGGTGCGTGAGGCCGCGACGAGCGCGGACGAGCTGGCCAGGGCGACCGGGCTCGGAGCGGGGGAGCTGGCCGCCGTTCTGACCGAGCTGGAGCTGGCGGGAGCGGTCGTCGTCGAAGAGGGGCTCGTTCGTGCGGCTGGCTAGCATCGCCGGATGGCCGATCCCTACTGGCTCGCGGAGCCCGCCCCGGCTCTTCGGGTCCGACCACTGCCGGGTGCGCCCGAGGTCGAGATCGTTGGCGGCGGCGTCACCGGCTGCTCCTGCGCGCTTGCGCTCGCGCGCGCCGGAGTGCGGGTCCGGCTGCACGAGGCCCGCACGATCGCGGGAGGCGCCAGTGGGCGAAACGGGGGCTTCGCGCTCCGCGGCGGCGCGATGCCCTACGAGGCGGCGCGGGCGACGCTCGGAGCCGAGCGGGCCAAGGCTCTGTGGACGCTCACGGAGCGTGGGCTCGAGGCGATCGGAGCGTTGGCGGGCGACGCGTACCGCCGGACGGGCAGCCTGCGGCTCGCCTCGGGCCTCTCCGAGCGGGACGAGCTCGAGGTCGAGTTCCGGGCGCTCGAGCTGGACGGGTTCGCGGTCGAGTGGCTGGACGAGCTCCCGCCGAGCCTCGCGGGCTTCGCCGGTGGCGTTCGCCACCTACCCGACGGCGCGATCCAGCCGGCCCGCTGGGTGCGCCGGCTGGCGGAGCGGGCGGCCGAGGCGGGTGCGGAGATCCGGGAAGGCTCGCGGGTGGAAACGCTCGACGATCTGAGCGCGCCGACCGTCGTGATCGCGACCGACGGCTACACGAATGGGCTGGTGGCGGAGCTGGACGCGGTGATCCGGCCAATTCGCAACCAGGTCGTCGTGACGGAGCCGCTCGAGGAACTGCTCTACCCGCTGCCGCACTACGCTCGGCAGGGCTACGACTACTGGCAGCAGACACCCGACCGGCGGCTCGTCGCGGGAGGACGCCGGAACGAGGACGAGACGGAGAACACGAGCGACGAGGCGTTGACCTCGGCGATCCAGGAGCGGCTCGAAGCGCTCGTCCTGGAGCTGGTCGGCCGGCTGCCGCGGATCACGCACCGGTGGGCGGGGATCTTCGGCTCCAGCCCCGACCGACTTCCGCTCGGCAGGCCCCGTCCCGGAGCGGGAGGGGCTCTGGGTCGCGGCGGGCTACTCGGGCCACGGCAACGTGCTCGGGTTCGTCTGCGGCGAGCTCGTGGCGGCCGCGATCGTCGGCGACTCCGCCCCTGAGCTCGAGCTCTTCGATCCGGCCCGGATCTTGACTAGAGATCGATCATGACGAGCTCGAGCTCGTCCGCTCGTGCGAGCGCGGCCTTCGCGATCGCAAGATCCTGAATCGCCAGACCCGTCGAGTCGAAGACCGTGATCTCGCCGCTGCTCGCCCGCCCCGGCGAGTCGCCGAGCAGCACCGCGCCCAGCTCGGTCACGTCGTCGCGAGCGAGCGCGCCCGCCGCGACCGCGGCCGCGAGCTCGCCACCGTGGCTTGCCTGCTCCCACTCGTCGCAGAAGACGCGGACACGGGCGAGCTCGGCGATCGCGATCTCGGCCTTCCCGGGGCCGTCCGCGCCCATCAGGCTGACGTGCTGGCCTGGCTGGAGTGACCCCTCGGCGAGGAGGATCTCGCGCCCCGGCGTCACCGTGACGAGCAGGTCCGCCGCGAGCGCCTCCTCTCGGCTGCGGGCGACGGCGGCTCCGAGCTCCGTTGCCGCAGCCTCCGCGCGGGCGCGATCGACGTCCCAGAGCGAGACCGACCGACCGAGTGCGAGGAACGTCCGTGCCGCCGCCCGGCCGTTCACGCCGGCGCCGATCACGGCAGCGCTCTCGGCGTCGGGCCGGCCGAGCACGTCGCAGGCAATCACCGCCGCCGCGCCAGTCCGGAGTGCGGTCACGGCCGCCGCGTCGAGGATCGCCTCGACCATTCCTGTGTCGGCGCTCGAGAGCACGACGAGCCCGGTGACCGTCGGCAGCCCAAGGAGAGGATTCCCCGGGAACGAGGTCACCCATTTCAGCAGCGCGTGGCCGCCGCCGAGCGCGGGCATCGCCCTGAAGTCCCCGGCCGGGTAGTTCGTGACGTACAGCTTCGGCTGCATCGTCCATTCGCCGCGCGCGTGCGCGACGAAAGCCTCGCGAACGGCTGCGTAGGCCGCCTCCGGGGGCACCGCCGCGGCGACGTCGCGCGCGCTGAAGAACGGCACCATCGGTGGAAGAGTAGTTACCGGATTGGCACGAACCCGTTGCACATCCGTACAGCCTCGCGCCGCATCATTGCCCCACCCAAGAGGGTGGGGGGCGGGTGGCGGGACCTCGTCCCACCACCAACTGCGGGACACGCCGCGAAGCGCGCTTGTCCCGCTAGAGCGCCTTCACCGCGGTGGCGAGCTGGAGCACCGAGTCCTTCGCGTCGCCGAAGAGCATCTGCGTCTTCGGGTCGAGATAGAGCGCGTTGTCGATCCCCGCGAAGCCGGGGCTCATTCCTCGCTTCAGGACGACGACCGCGCGCGGCCCGATCGACGTCCAGGATCGGCATCCCGTAGATCGGGCTCGCGGGGCTATCGCGCGCGGCGGGGTTCGTGACGTCGTTCGCGCCGATCACGAGCGCGACATCCGTGCGCGCGAACTCCGGGTTGATCTCCTCCATCTCCTGCAGCTGCGTGTAGGGCACGTTCGCCTCGGCGAGCAGGACGTTCATGTGCCCCGGCATCCGGCCCGCGACAGGGTGGATCGCATAGCGAACGTCGACGCCGCGGGCCTCCAGGAGGTCGGCGAGCTGCCGCACGTCGTGCTGGGCCTGAGCGACCGCGAGCCCGTAGCCGGGCACGACGACGACCCGCCGGGCGTAGGCGAGCATGATCGCGACGTCGTCCGCGGTCGTGGCCCGTACGGTGCGCCCGTCGTCGCTCACGGGGCCGGCGGCCGGGTCGGCAACCACCTGGCCGAAGGCGCCGAAGAGGACGTTCCCGATCGAGCGGTTCATCGCCCTCCCCATCAGCATCGTCAAGAGCGTCCCGGAGGCGCCGACGAGCGCGCCGCTGACGATCAGGACGTTGTTCTCGAGCTCGAACCCGGTCGCGGCGGCGGCGACTCCCGTGAAGGCGTTCAGGAGCGAGATCACGACGGGCATGTCCGCGCCCCCGATCGGGAGCACGAAGAGCGTGCCGAAGGCGAGGCCACCTGCGATCAGGGCGACGAGGAGCCACTCGCTCTCCGCGCCGGCCGCGATCGCGATGCCGCAGGCAACCGCAGCGGCGAGGACGAGCGCGTTCACGAGTTGCTGGCCCCGGTAGGTGATCGGCCGCCCTTGGATCAGCTCCTGGAGCTTCGCGAAGGCGACGAGCGAGCCGGCGAAGGAGATCGCGCCGATCAGCGCCGAGAGGCCGATCGCGATCGCGACGTCCGTGGGCACGCCCTCGGACGACGACGTCCGGTTGTGGAACTCTGCGAGCGAGATGAGCGCCGCCGCACCGCCGCCGACGCCGTTGAAGAGCGCGACCATCTGCGGCATCGCAGTCATCTTCACCAGGCGTGCGCTGACCAGCCCGAGCAGGCCGCCGACCGCCATGCCGGCGGCGATCAAGGCGTAGCCGACGACCTCCGACTGGGCGAACGTGACCGCGATCGCGAGCAGCATCCCCGCGGCTCCGATCTGATTGCCGAGTCGCGCGTGTGCGGGAGAGGAGAGGAAGCGGAGCGCGAGGATGAAGCTGACGATCGAGACGAGGTAGAGAAGCTCAGTCAGGGTCTCGTTCACGCGGCTCCCGCTTCTTGAACATCTCGAGCATCCGGTCGGTGACGACGAAGCCGCCCACGACGTTCGCGGAGGCGAGCACGACCGCGACGAATCCGATCACGCGCGTGAGGCCGTCCGCATCCTCCATCCCGGCGACGAGCATCGCTCCGACGATCACGATTCCGTGGATCGCGTTCGTGCCCGACATCAACGGCGTGTGGAGCAGCGGCGGGACCTTCGAGATCACCTCGAAGCCGAGGAAGACCGCGAGCACGAGGATCGTCAGCTCGACCACCAGGGTCGCGTTGTGGCTCACGCCGCCACCTGGCTGCGGTTCACGCACGCGCCAGCGGTGATCTCGTCGGCGAAGTCGAGCGCGAGCTCGCCGCTCGGCGCGAGATGCTGCAGCAAGGCCGAGACGTTGCGGGCGTAGAGCTGGCTTGCGTGGTAGGGCATCGTCGCGGCGAGGTTGGTGAGGCCGACGATCGTCACGCCCCGACTCACGATCTCCGAACCGGGCTCCGTCAGTTCGCAGTTGCCGCCCGTCTCCGCGGCGAGGTCGACGATCACCGAGCCGGGACGCATCCGGGCGACGGCCGACGCCGGAATCAGGAGCGGTGCCGGGCGGCCGGGCACGAGCGCCGTCGTGACGACGACGTCCATGTCGGCGATCCGCTCCTCGAGGGCCGACTGCTGCCGGGACTGCTGCTCGGCCGTCAGCTCGACGGCGTAGCCGCCCTCGCTCTCCGTGCCGCGGACACCGAGGTCGAGAAACGTCGCGCCCAGGCTCTCGACCTGTTCCTGGACGACCGGGCGTGTGTCGAACGCGGACACGACCGCACCGAGCCGCCGCGCGGTCGCGATCGCCTGCAGGCCGGCGACACCTGCGCCGAGGACGAGCAGCTTCGCCGGGGCGACGGTGCCGGCCGCCGTCATCAGGAGCGGAAAGAGCCGTGGCAGCCGGTCAGCGGCGAGCACCACGGCCTTGTAGCCGGCGACCGTGCTCTGGGAGGAGAGCGCGTCCATGGCCTGGGCGCGGGTGATCCGCGGGATCGACTCCATCGCAAACGCGATCACGCCCTGCGCGGTCAGCCGCTCGATCGCGGCCGGATCGCCGAGCGGATTCAGGAAGCCGATCAGGATCGTCCCGGGCTCGAGCGCTTCGACTTCCTCGGCGCCCGGCGGCGCCACGCGAACCACGGTCGCGGCATCGGCGTAGAGCTCGTCCCGATCCAGCATCGCGGCGCCCGCCTCGAGGTAGGCCTCGTCGGAGAAACCGGCCGCGAGACCCGCGCCCCGCTCCACGGCGACGACGAAACCCGAGGCGACGAGCCGCTTCACGGCCTCCGGGACGAGGGCCACGCGCCGCTCGCCCGCCGCCGACTCTCTGGGAACCGCGATCCGCACCGAGCGCAACTCTACGGAGCCGGCCGGGCGAGCGCCGATCCAGTGGCGGTCAGACCTAGAGGGTGGACCAGACCTCGAGCTTCGAGCGCGTGCGCCGGATCACTTCATCGGTGAACTCCGTCGAGCTCGCGTGACCAGCGAGGTCGGCGGTCCGGACGCCTTCGGCCACCGCCTCGAGACATGCTTCGCGGATCGCGCGACCCGCCTGCTGCGCCGGCTCGTCGCCGTGCGACAGCAGCGCCGCACCGGCCAGGATCATCGCCATCGGATTGGCGACGTCCTTGCCGAAGAGCGCCGGCGCGGTGCCGTGCGCCGCCTCGGCCATCAGCGCCTTCGGCACATAGTCGTCGTCGAAGGCGACGAGGAGCGACTCGGAGCCGGCGATCGAGCCGAAGAGCGGCAGCACGAGGTCGGAGAGGATGTCGCCGTCCCGGTTGAGCGCGGGGATCACGAGCGGCGCACCCGTGTTCTTCAGGAGCAGCGCAAAGGTCGCGTCGATCAGCTGCGGCTCGTAGGGAACCTCCGGATGCCGCTCGGCCGCGGCGTCCATCTCCTCCTTGAGCATGCCCTCGTACGTCGGGCTGACCGTGTACTTCGGGCCGCCGAAGACCTTCGCGCCCATCCGGTCGGCCTGGCGGAACGCGAACTCGGCCACCGACCGGCAGATTCGCCGCTCGATCCGCTCGGTCCGGAACGCCACCTCGTCCGTCCCCTCGCCCTCGCGCCATTCCTTCGCCCCGTACGCGTCACCGACCGCCATCCGCACCACGGAGATCGGGGCATGGGCGCCGCCGACCGGAACGACGCCCGGAATGCGCCGGCCGGTGCGGACGATCACCTGGCCGCCGATCTGCTCGCGAAGGAGCCGGTTGGGCGAGCCGACGTCGCCGCGGGTCTCCGGGGTCACGGTCGCGGCCTTGAGCCCGAGCCCCGACTCGCGGATCGCCGCCGCCGCCTCCTCGACGACCGCGTTCTGCGTCTCGCGGCGGCGGGCGAGGGAGAGGTCGAACCGGGGCAGCTCGAGCTCGAGCCCGATCGCGTCGGGGGCGAGCACGCGGAGGGCCTGCTCGAGCAGTTCCTGCCCCGTCTCGTCGCCCTCGAGCACCACGATCGTCCGTGAATCCATCGGCGGCGATTCTACTGGCCGTGTTTTGGGAAGCTGGAGCGCATGGCGCGTAAAGGAGGCTGGCGCCGCGCCGGGGGACGCAATCGCTTTCGCTACCTCGACGCGCGCGGCAATCGGATCGAGGATCCGGCGAAGCTCGAGCGGATCGAGTCGCTCGTGATTCCGCCTGCCTGGAAGGACGTCTGGATCTCGCCTCGGGCCGGCTCGAAGCTGCAGGCGACCGGGCTCGACGCCGCCGGCCGCCGCCAGTACCTCTACCACCCCTACTTCCGGGCCCAGCAGGAGCAGGCCAAGTTCGACAAGCTCGTTCGGTTCGCGGAACGGCTGCCCGACCTGCGCCAGGCGATGGGCGAGCACATGCTCCTCGAGCCGTACGCGCGCGAGCGCGTCTGCGCCGTCGCCGTGCGACTGATCAACATGGGCTGGTTCCGGGTCGGATCCGACCGCTACGCCAAGACCTCCCGCACCTACGGGGTCACCACGTTGACCAAGCGCCACGTCTCAGTGCGCGGCAAGCGGGTCTCGTTCACGTTCCGCGCGAAGCACAGGCTGCTCGTGCGCACCACCCTCGTCGACGTCGAGCTCGCGAGCGCCATCCGCGAGCTGCTCGAGCAGCCGGGCGGGTCGCGCCTCTTCCGCTACGGCGCCGACGGAGAGCGCTGCAACCTCACCGGCGCGGTCCTGAACGCGTATATCCGGGAGTACATGGGTGAGGAGTTCACCGCCAAGGACTTCCGCACGTGGGGCGGGACGCTGACCGCGGCGATCGCGCTCGCCGAGCGCGGGCCCGTCGCAAGCGCGAAGGAGGAGAAGCGTGTCCTCGCTTCGGTGATGCGCTCGGTTGGCGAGCGGCTCGGAAACACGCCGGCCGTTGCACGCTCGTCGTACGTCAGCCCTGCGGTCGTCGAGCAGTATCTCGACGGCCGCACGATCGACGACTTTCGACCACGCCATTTGCGGATCGTGAAGGCGCGAGATATCGGTCTCGATCCCGAGGAGCGGGCGCTCGTCAGTCTCGTCCACTCGTGGCGAATTCGGCGAGGTCGAGAGGCCGCCTGATTCTCCCTCGAATTGCGTGTATCGTCTCGCCGATCTTTCCGAAATCAAAGGAGGAATCACTATGGCTCGAAAGACCGTTCTCGTGTCCGACATCTCTGGCTCGGAGATCGCCGAGGGGAAGGGCGCCACGATCCGGATCACGTTTCACGACGCGCGCAAGGGCGTGCGCGAGCTCGACGTGACCGACGCCGAGGCCGAGGAGATGGGCGGCCGCCAGGTCGCGCGGCGCGGCCGCCGGCCGAAGTCCGCGACCGCCTAGACTGCGGGCTCCCGGGCGGGGCGAACCCGCCCGCGGATTCCCGCTCTTTGCCGGAACTTTCCGATTTTCGGCCCGAAAGGCCGTCGAGGCCCCTGACTAGGATGAACGGATGGGCCTCGCTCTCGTCGTCGGACCCGCGAAGGCCGGCAAGATCGCCCGGCTCCTCGACGCGTACCTCGCCGAGCTCGACTCCGATCCAGTTCTGATCGTCCCGAACGCGACCGACGTCGAGCGGATCGAGCGCGATCTCCTGCGGCGGACCGGCGCGCTCCTCGCGGGCTCGATCGGCACCTTCGACGACCTCTTCCGAGAGCTTGCCCACGCAGGATCCGACGTCCGTCCGGTCGTTGGCGACGCCCAGCGCACGTTGCTCGTGCGACGGGCGATCGCCGGGACGAGCCTGAACGGGCTCGGACGCTCCGCACGCTTCGGCGGCTTCGCGGATGCGCTCCTCTCGACGCTCGGCGAGCTCGAATCGGGCCTCCTCGAGCCGGATCAGCTCGACGGCGACCTGGCCGGGCTCTACGCGTCCTACCGAACGGAGCTCGACCGGCTGGAGCTGTGGGATCGCGACCTCCTCCGCCGACGAGCGGTCGAGCGCCTGCGGACCGAGCTCGAGGCCTGGGACGGCCGCCCGGTTTTCGCCTACGGCTTCGAGGATCTGACAGGCGCCGAGTGGGGCCTGCTCGAGACGCTCTCCGGGCGGGCCGAAGTGACCGTCTCGCTTCCGTACGAGCCCGGCCGGGCGGCGTACGCATCTCTGCAACGGACGGTCGAGGATCTCGCCGTCCTCGCGACGGGGTCGATCGAGGAGCTGCCGGCCCGCTCCGCCGAGTACGGCCATCCCGCGCTCGCGCACGTCGAGCGCTGGCTCTTCGCGGACGAGCCGCAAGCCGGGCCGGAGCTCGGCGGCGCGATCCGCTTCTTCGAGGGAGCGGGAGGACGCGGGGTGCTCGAGCTCGTCTCCGAGGAGATCCGGGAGCTCGCCGGCGCGGGAACGCCGCTGCACGAGATCGCGCTCGTCGTGCCGGCCGTTGAGCGGTGGCGGGCACCGGTCGAGACCGTCCTCGGCACGCTCGGAATTCCGTTCGCCGTGGAGGGCCGCGTCCGCCTCGGCCAGACCCCGTTCGGGCAGGCGCTCCTCGCGCTGCTTCGCTTCGCCTGGCAGGACGGCGGCCGGCGCGACCTCTACGCCTACCTGCGCTCGCCCTTCTCCGGCTTCGGGCGCTCCAATGTCGATTTCCTCGAGGGGCGGCTGCGCGGTCGCGCGATCTCGGAAGGCGCCCTCGTCGAGGAGGAGACGAACGCGATGCGCGACGGACAGCGGATTCCGGCGCTCGAGACGCTGCGGAGCTGCCGCCGATCCGGTTGCGGGCGTCCGGACTCTGATCCAGGCGATGACGCGTGCGGCACACGGCGTCGACGCCACATCGATCACGCCCGCGGTGCAGCAGGATCTCCGCGCGTACGACGCGGTCGCCCGGATCCTCGACGAGCTCGAGGGCTGGATCGTGGCCGGCGGAGAGCTCAGCGCCGACGAGGCGCTGGCCGCGCTCGAGCGGACGGAGGTGCGGCTCGAGCGCGCCGGGGAGACCGGTCGGGTCGCCGTGCTCGACCTCGCCCGTGCCCGCACGCGCCGCTTCGACTCGGTCTTCGTGCTCGGCCTCGAGGAGGGAAGCTTGCCGCGGCGCGGCCAGGCCTCCCCGTTCCTCGACGACGAGGCCCGCGGCGAGCTCGAGAGCCGCACGCACGCCCGGCTGCTGCGGCCCGATCCGGTCTCGCGCGACCGCTACCTCTTCTATACGGCCTGCACCCGCGCGACCCGTCGGCTCACCCTCGTCCGCGAGGCTGCGACCGACGAGGGGAGCCCGCGCGAGCCGAGCCCGTTCTGGGACGAGGTCGCCGCGCTCTTCGAGCCCGACGACGTCGCTCGCTGGACCCGGCGGCGCCCGCTCTCCCAGCTCACGTGGCCGCTCGACGAGGCGCCGAGCGAGCGGGAGCGACTGCGCGCGCTGGCGCAGCTCGCCGCGCGGGAGCCGCACGAGGCCGAGGCGCTCGCCTCGGCAAACGGCTGGCAGCGCCGGCTCGAGCGCGCGAAGCGGGCGTTCGCGAAGCCCACCCGGCTCGTGCATCCGCGCGTGCTCGCCGAGCTGGCCGCCAAGTCGACCTTCAACGTCACCGAGCTCGAGCGCTTCGCGGACTGCTCGTCGGCATGGTTCTTCGACCGCCTGATCGACCCGAAGGAGATCGACCGCCCGGTAGACGCGAAGCTGCGCGGCTCGGTCGCCCACACGACCCTGCACCGCTTCTACGCCGGCCTGCCGAAGGCCGTCGGTTCGGAGCGCGTCGAGGAGTCGCTGCTCGACCGCTCGCTCGAGTTCCTGGGCGAGTGCCTCGAGGGCGCGCTCGCCGGCGTGAAGATGGAGATGACCGAGCTCGAGCGGCGCGAGCTCGAGCAGAGCCTGCGGCGCGACCTCGAGCAGCTCGTCCGCGACGAGGCCGGCTCCGAGCTCCCCCTCGTGCCGCGCCGCTTCGAGGTCGGGTTCGGCTCCGAGCGGTCGGCACCCGAGCTCCAGCGGGGGCTCGACCTCGGGGATGGGATCTCGCTCTCGGGAAAGATCGACCGGATCGACGTCGACCCGGGCAGCGCCCGCGGAATCGTGCAGGACTACAAGGCGGGGCGCAGAGGCCACTCCGCGGTCGAGATCGAGAAGGAGCTTCGCCTCCAGATCCCGCTCTACATGCTCGTCTTGCGCGATCTCGTCGGGATCGAGCCGCTCGGAGGCCTCTACCGGCCGCTCGCCGGCGAGCGCCGTCCGCGCGGGCTCCTGCGACTCGAGGCCAGGGACGACGGGATCCCCGGCTTCGCGAAGAACGACTACCTGGACGAGGACGCGTTCTGGGGCCGCGTGGACGGAGCGCGCGAGCTGGCGCGTGGCCTCGCGCAGCGGATCCAGGAGGGCGACGTCCGGCACGACCCGAAAGGCGGCGAGTGCCCCGCCTGGTGCGACCTCTGGCGGATGTGCCGGATCCGGCGCGCGTGAGCCGGCGGGCGGCATGAAGCGCGCGAACGAGCAGCAAGCCGCTGCGATCGCGGCGCGCGGGCAGGTCTTCGTCTCCGCCGGGGCCGGCACGGGCAAGACGACCGTGCTCGTCGAGCGCTTCGTCGAGGCGGTGTGCGAGCGCGGGCTCGACGTCGAGTCGCTGCTCGTGATCACCTACACCGAGCGGGCCGCGGGGGAGCTCCGCGGCCGGATCCGGGCGCGCCTCGCCGAGCTCGGCCGCCACGACCTCGCGCGCTCGCTGGACGGCGCCTGGATCTCGACGATCCACGGCTTCTGCCTGAGGCTCCTGAAGTCGCATCCCTTCGCGGCCGGAGTCGATCCGCGCTTCCGGATCCTCGACGAGAGCCAGGGCCGCGTGCTTCGCAGCGAGGCGTTCGAGACGGCGCTCGGCGCGTTCTGCGCCTCGGGGCAGCCCGAGCGGCTGCAGCTCCTCGCCACCTACGGCGCCTCGGGGCTGCGACGGATGTTGACGAGCGTCTACGAGACTCTGCGCTCGGCCGGGCGGGAGCTCGAGCTCGAGCTCGGCAGGAGGCCCGGGCTCGACGCACGGCTCGCGTGAGCTCGCCGAGGTCGCGCGCTGTCTCGCCGACGACGCGCAGGCGACCGAGCTCGCGCGTGCGGCGGCAGCGCAGGCCGCGACCCTCACGGGCGAAGGCCAGCTTCCCGAGCGTCTGCTCGACCTCAGCGGCCTGCGGGCGCAGGGCGAGCGCGCGGCCGGCTACGAGGAGGCGCGTAAGGCCGTCGAGCAGGCTGCCCTGGACGAGCTCGCCCTGCGCGACCGCGAGCTCCTGCAGGAGCTCCTGCGAGCGTTCGCCGAGGCGTACGCAGGCGCGAAGGATCGCGAGTCGGCGCTCGACTTCGAGGACCTCCAGCTGCGGGCACGCGACCTGCTCCGCGAGCGTCCCGAGTTGCGGGAGCGCGAGCAGCTTCGCTTCCGGGCGATCATGGTGGACGAGTTCCAGGACACGAACCGGCTCCAGTGCGAGCTGGTCGACCAGCTCACCGGGCCGGGGACCGAGGTCTTCTTCGTCGGCGACGAGTTCCAGTCGATCTACGGGTTCCGGCACGCCGACGTCCAGGTCTTTCGCGAACGGCGCGGCGCGGCCGAGACGCTGTTGCCGCTGACGCGCAACTACCGCTCCCGGCCGGAGGTCCTCCAGGTCGTCAACCATCTCTTCGCGGCCGAGTTCGGCGACGAGTTCCAGGAGCTCGCGGCGTCGGGCGAGTTCGTCGATCCGGTCTTCGGCACCCCGGTCGAGCTGCTCGTCACCGACAAGTCCGCCTACGAGGGCAGCGGTGTCCACTGGCGGCGCGCGGAGGCGAGGCACGTGGCGCGGCGCGTGCAGGAGATCGTCGCGAGCGGCGCTGCGAGCCCGGGCGAGATCGTGCTCCTCTTCGCCGCCGGCACGGACGCCGAGTGGTACGAGGAGGAGCTGCGCGCGACCGGCCTGCCCACGTATCGCGCGACGGGGCGCGGCTACTTCGGCCAGCAGCAGGTGGTCGACCTGCTCGCGTACCTGCGCCTCCTGCACAACCGCTACGACGACGAGGCGCTCGTCACCGTGCTCGCCTCGCCGTTCGTCGGCGTCTCGAACGACGCTCTCCTCCTCGTGCGGCGTGCGGCCGGCCGGCGACCGATCTTCACCGGGATCGAGCGCAGTGTCCCGCAGGGGCTGTCGGAGCGCGACGAGCAGCTCCTACGCGCGTTTCGGCAGCGCTTCGACCGGCTCGCGGAGGCGTCTGCTCGGCTCTCGCTCGAGCGGCTCTGCGAGCGGATCGTCGCCGATCACGACTACGACCTGGCGGTGCTCGCCCAGTGGGACGGCCGGCGCCGCTATGCCAACCTGCGCAAGCTCGGGCGGCTCGCCCGCTCGTACGAGGAGCTGCGGGGACCCGACGTCGAGGGCTTCGTCCGGTTCGTCTCGGAGCAGGAGGCCGTGGGCGCCGCCGAGCGGGATGCCGCAGCCGTGGAGGAGGGCGCGGACGCGGTCCGGCTGCTGACCATCCATTCCGCGAAGGGGCTCGAGTTCAAGGTGGTGGTGGTCGCAGACGCCGGTCGCGACCGGAATGCTCCCGGCGCCGACGAGATCCTCTGCCTGGCCGACGGGCGCTTCGGCTTCAGGGTGGCCGACCCGGCGACCGGCACCCGCTATCCCGCGTTCGGCTACGACGACGTGCGCGAGGTCCGCAAGGCCGAGGAGGAGGCGGAGCGGCTGCGCCTCTACTACGTGGCGATGACGCGCGCGATCGACCGGCTGATCGTCTCCGGCTCGATCGATCCCGGGCGCAAGGCCGACGAGCGGACGCCGATCGGCTGGGTCCTGAACCGGCTCGACTGCGCCGACGAGGCAGCCGCCGCGACGGGGCCGGTGGAGCTGGAGCGGGAGGGAGCGCGGGTCCTGCTCCGCGTCGATCGCGGGGGAGCGCTCGAGCCGGAGGCCGAGCCGTCGGCGGAGGAGCCGGTCGCCGACCTGTCCGGACAGCTGGCGCTCTTCTCGCCGGAGAACGCGCCGCCACTGCCGCCGCTCGCGCCGGCGCTCGGGCCGATCGAGGCGCTGCCTGCGCCGCCGCTGCACGACGTCAAGCGGCTGTCCTTCAGTGCGCTCGCGCTCTTCGAGCGCTGCTCCTACCGCTATTTCGCCGAGCGCGTCGTCGGGATGCAGCCGGCGGAGGCGAGCGGCGCGCTGCCCGGCAGTACCGGGCTCGCGGCCACCGAGATCGGCGATGCGGCGCACCGGCTGCTCGAGCTCGTCGATCTCCGCTCGCCGGAGCCACCGGATCTCGAGCGCGTGCGCGGCTGGTACCCGAACGTGAGCGAGGAGGAGCTTGAGCGAATCGGCCGCTTCGTCGCCACCTACTGCGACTCCGAGCTCGCGCGACGGATCGCGCGGCTCGAGGGCGCGCGGCCCGAGCGCCCGTTTGCGTTCGAGCACGACGGGGTGCTCCTGCACGGCCGCCTCGACGTCCTCCAGCGCGAGGGAACGCACGCCCTCGTCCTCGACTACAAGACGAACTCCCTGGCCGAGGGCAGTCCGGAGGAGATCGTGGACGCCGACTACCGCCTGCAGCGGCTCGTCTACGCGCTCGCGTGCTTCCGGGCGGGCGCGGAGGAGGTCGAGGTCGTCTACCACTTCCTCGAGCGCGCGGATGCGGTGGTCAGCCGGACATTCGAGCGCGAGGAGCTGCCGGAGCTCGAGGCAGAGCTCTCCGAGGCGATCGGCCGCATCCGCGCGGGCGCGTTCGTCCCGACTCCGAGCGAGTTCACCTGCGCCGGCTGCCCTGCGCTCGACGTCGTCTGCGCCGGCCCGCGCCTCCCGGGGGCGCCGGCGCGTCCCGCCGCGCTCGCGACGGCCTCCGTCTAGCGGTGCGGGTCGCAGCGCTCCACGACGTGCACGGCAACCTGCCCGCGCTCGAGGCCGTGCTCGCGGAGGTTGCGTCGGCCGGCGTGGACGCGATCGTCTGCGGCGGCGACGTCGCGGCCGGCCCGTTTCCGCGCGAGTGCCTGGAACGGCTGCGCTCGCACGAGGCGGTCTTCGTCCGCGGCAACGCCGATCGCGAGCTCTCGCCCTGGCTGCGCGAGCAGCTGACCGAGCCTGAGCAGGAGTTCCTCGCGGAGCTTCCGCACGTCCGTCGGCTCGGGGCAGCTCTCTATTGCCACGGCTCGCCGCGACGCGACGACGAGATCCTCACCCGAATCACCCCGCCCGATCGGCTCGCCGCGGCACTTGCTGACGTCCGGGAGCAGCTGGTCGTCTGCGGCCACACTCACGTCCAGTTCGACCTGAGCTTCGGCGCTATCAGGCTCGTCAACGCGGGCAGCGTCGGCATGCCGTACGAGGGTCGTGACGGCGCGTTCTGGGCGCTCGTCGACGGGGAGGACGTCGAGCTCCGCCGGACTCCCTACGCGATCGACGCCGCCGTCGCCGCGATCCGCGCGACCGCGTATCCCGAGGCCGAAGACCTCTGCGCGACGCTGGTCGAGCCGAAGGATCCCGACGAGGTCACCGCGTACTTCGAGAGCCTTGCCGCGTAGCTTCGTCGCCGAGGCTCGGAGGACGGTCGGACGCCGGCGAGACCGGATTCGCCCGATCATCGCTCTGCTCGCGGAGGAGCACACGGACGCCACGATCGCGCTCCGGTTCCGCAGCGACGTCGAGCTCCTCTTCTCGGTGATCCTCTCCGCCCAGACCACGGACGTGAACGTGAATCGCGTCACCGAGCGGGTGTTCGCGAAGTACAGGCGACTCGAGGACTACCTGGCCGTGCCGGTGGAGGAGCTCGAGCGCGACATCTACGAGACCGGCTTCTTCCGCCAGAAGGCGAAGTCGCTCCGCGGCACGGCGCGAATGCTGCTCGAGGAGTTCGACGGGATCGTGCCGCGGACTCTCCCCGAGCTGCTGCGCCTTCCCGGAGTCGCCCGCAAGACGGCGAACGTGGTCGCCGCCGAGCTCGGAGACCCTCAGGGGATCGTCGTCGACACCCACGTCCGCCGGCTCTCGCAGCGGCTCGGGCTGACGAGGCAGGAGGATCCGGTCCGGATCGAGCGTGACCTGGTCAAGCTCGTACCGCGGTCGGACTGGGGCCGGTTTCCGCACCTCCTGATCTGGCACGGGCGGCGCGTCTGCGACGCGAGACGGCCGCGCTGCGAGGTGTGCGTGTTGAACGCGCTCTGCCCGGCCAGCCGCGTTCCGCCGGCTCCTTAGTCCGCGACTCGTGGTCTCGTCGCCCGTCGGGGCGAGAGCGAGACGAGGAGGCCGCCGTCGTTGTCGTACCCCGGGAAGACGTCGACCGTCACGCGCTTCAGGCTGCCCGCGCGGGAGCGCAGCTCGATCCGCTCGTCGAGGCGGCGCACGCCCCATTCGAGCGCGAGCGCGATCGGGTTCCGGCCCGACTCGAAGCCGGTGAGCCCGAACGCCTCGACGACGTCCTTCCCCATCAGCTCGGGCTCGCGGAAGCCCGTCAGCTCGAAGACGCCGCGGCCCGCTGCGAGGATCCGCCCGTTCGAGTCGCACGCGACGAGGCCCGCATTCGGGCCCGGGTAGTAGTCGTCCAGCAGCTCGAAGAGGAAGCCGAAACCGCAGCGCTCACAGGCGACCGCCTGGTTCAGCATTCCCTGGCGCCCGTCGTGGTCGAGCGAGCGATCCTTGCAGTTCGGACAGATGAAGAACGGCACCGCGCCAGGGTAGCGACGCGGTCAGATCCAGCGCTTCCGACGGAAAAAGACGAGCTGGCCGATCGTCGTCAGGATCACGACGGCCCACGAGAACGCATAGCCGAACCGCCAGTGGAGCTCCGGCATGTGGTCGAAGTTCTGGCCGTAGACCCCGACGATGAAGGTCGGGAGGAGGAGCAGGGAGGCGACGACGGCCAGCTTCTTCACGACCTCGTTCTGGTCCTGCGCGATCTTCGACTGGTGGTAGTCGCGTGCGTTCGAGATCAGGTCGCGGGCGATGTCGAGCGACTCGACGGCGTGGAGCAGTTTGTCGTAGGCGTCCGCGAAGCTGAGCTCGAGCTGGCGGTCGAAGAGCTCGTCGTCCCCGACGTCGACCCTGCCGTCCACGATTCGACGGACTGCGTCCCGAGTCGGCCCAAGTGTGCGCCGGATCTGGAGGATGTCCTCGCGGAGCTCGGCGAGCCGGCGCCTGCTCTGCTCGTGCGGCCAGATCTCGATCCCCGACTCGAGCTCGTCGATCTCGTCGTTCAGGGAGTCCAGCAGCCGAAGGTACCGCTCGGCCACGTCGTCGACGAGGTAGTAGACGACGAGCCCGGCCGAGGGGGACCCGTGCGCGTCGCAGGCGTCCTGCACCTGCTCGATCGAGAAGGCCTCCTCGCCCGGCGGCGTCTTCCGGATCGTGAGCGCGACCTCGGGCGTGAGCACGAAGTCGACCTCCTGGTAGAAGACTCGATCGTCCTCCGGGACGGCGACCGGGACGACGAGGACGCCGAAGACGTACTCGCCGTGACCCTCGAGCCTCGGACGTGCCGTCGCACGCACGGGCGGGTCGGCGAGCAGCTGCTCGAGCGCGCTCCAGTGAAGCTCGACCGGAGACTCGCCGAGGAGCTCCTCCCGCGAGGCGTCGAGGAGGTCGATCCAGCGCACGCCGCGGGCCACAGCGCGAGCCTAGCGTCCCAGCGGCGTCAGGCCGGCTGCGTCTGCTCGCGCGGCGCCGTCAACGCGGCCTCGAGGTGCCCGTGGGCATCGGCGAGGAAGCGCTCGGCGTCGAGCGCCGCGGCACAACCCGATCCTGCGGCCGTGATCGCCTGCCGGTAGACGTGATCCTGGACGTCGCCGGCCGCGAAGACGCCGGGGACGTTCGTCTCGGTCGACTTGCCCTTCGTGATCAGGTAGCCGGCGTCGTCGTGGTCGAGCTGGTCGACGAACAGCTTGGTGGTGGGGTCGTGGCCGATCGCGACGAAGAGCCCGTCAGTCGAGTAGTCGAGCTGCTCGCCCGTGTCGACGTGGCTCAGGCGGACACCGGTCAGCTTGCCGCTCTCGACCCCGAGCACCTCGTCCACGACGTACGGCGTCAGGAGCTCGATCTTCTCGTGTGCCTTCGCCCGGTCGACCATGATCTGCGACGCCCGGAACTCGCCCCTGCGGTGCACGATCGTCACCTTCGAGGCGAACTTGGTCAGGAACAGCGCCTCCTCCATCGCCGAGTCGCCGCCGCCGACCACGACGACCTCGCGATCGCGGTAGAAGGCGCCGTCGCAGGTGGCGCAGTAGGTGACGCCGCGGCCGTGCAGCGCGCGCTCGGACTCGAGCCCGATCTGGCGCGCCGTCGCGCCGGTCGCCACGATCACGGTCTCGGCGCGGTACTCGTCGTCGCCGACGAACACGCGGAACGGGCGCTCCGAGAAGTCGACCCTCGTCACGTCGTCGGTCACGAACTCGGTCCCGAAGCGCTCCGCCTGCTCGCGAAACTGGCTCATCATCGCGGGGCCCATCACGCCCTCCGGATACCCAGGATAGTTCTCCACCTCGCTCGTGATCATCAGCTGGCCGCCCCACTGGAAGCCCTCGATCACGAGCGGCTTCAGGTTCGCCCGCGCGGCGTAGAGCGCGGCGGTGTACCCGGCGGGCCCGCCACCGATGATGATCACGTCACGAACGTCGCTCACTGCTTCGTATCCCCTCTCTCGGCCGCTTGTGCGACCTCACCATAGAGAACGAATCGGGGGCAGCAGGTGTTCCGGTACGGCTTGCGGGGGACGCGAGAGTCGCAGATGCTTAAGATCCGATTCGTCCGGCAGAAAGGTCGAGATGACGACGACGGTGAGCCTCGAAAGCCTCCGCGACCTGGCGGCGTTCCGCGCGCAAAACGGCTGTGCGATCAGCGTCTACCTGGATCTGCGTCCGAGCGTCAGCCCCACGGCCGGCGACACGGCGACGCGGGTCAACTCGCTGCTCGACCAGGCTGCGAAGTCGCACGGCGCCACGCGCAACGACCTCGCACACGAGGTGCGCCAGGGGCTGAAGGCCGACCTCGAGCGGCTGGAGCGCTTCTTCGCCGAGGAGCTCGACCGCGACGGTGCCCACGGGCTGGCGGTGTTCGTGGCCGGGCTCGACAACGTCTGGAGCGTGCTCCCGCTGTCTGCTCCGGTGCCGGATTCGGCCCGCGTCGCCGACGACTTCCTGCTCGCTCCGCTCGTGCCGCTGCTCGGGCGCGGGAACGGCGCGCTCGTCGCCGTGGTGAACCGCGAGCAGGGTCGCGTGCTCGCCCTGCGCGACGGCACGCTCGACGAGATCGCCGACCGGACCGAGGACGCGCCGAACCGACACGACCAGGGTGGCTGGTCGCAGAGCCGTTTCCAGCGCCACGTCGACAACGTGGCCCACGAGCACTACAAGACCGTGGCTGCGGAGCTCGAGCGGGCCTTCCGGCGGCTCGGCCGGCCCCGGATCGTGATCGCGTGCTCGGACGACGTCCGGCCCGAGTTCGCCGCAGCGCTCCAGACAGAGGTGGCGGAGGCCGTGATCGGCTGGGCTTCCGTCGAGCAGCACGCAGGGCCTGCCGAGCTCCAGGAGGCGGCGGAGCCGCTGCTCGAGCAATGGCGCGCCGAGCGCGAGGGGGAGCTCGTGGAGCGCTGGCGCGAGGAGACCGGACGCGGCGCACGGGGTGTCTCGGGCTGGGAGGCCACGCTCGAGGCCGCCTCCGACGGCCGGGTCGAGACGCTCCTCTACCAGGAGGGTGCGAGTCGCGACGCGTTCCGCTGCCCCGCTTGCGGTCGCGCTGCTGCTGCGGCCGGCGCCTGTCCGCTCGACGGCACGACGATGGAGCCGCGCGACGACGGGCTCGATCTCACGGTCCGCCTGACCCTCGGGCACGGCGGTGAGGTACGTGCGATCGAGCACCGCCGGGATCTCGACCCCGTCGAGGGGATCGGGGCGATTCTCCGCTACTAGGCGTCGGCGACCGGCTAGGCGGCGTCGATCGCCCGGAGCGGCTCGACGTCGCTGACGGCTCGCTGCTCGAGCGCGTCCTCGTCGACGGCCTGCTCGAGGCGGGTCTCGAACCGCTCGAGCCGACGCTGCGACTCGCCGTACTTCGCCTGCGCGTTCCCGATGTGCTTGCCGACGACGTCGAAATCGTCCTTGAAGCGCGAGAAGTCCTTTGCGAGCTGCCCGCAGTACGCCATCACGTCCTGGGCGTGCTTCTCGATCTGCAGGCCGCGGAGGCCGAGCACGATCATCGTCAGGTAGGCGTGAAAGGTGGCCGGCGAGACGGGGAAGACGCGCTTTTCGAGCGAGTACTGGTGCAGGTCGCCGGTGCCGCCGCAGGCGATCTCGTAGTAGACCGTCTCGGCCGGGAGGTACATGAAGGCGAAGTCGTAGGTGCCCTCGCCCGGCTTGATGTACTTCGTCGCGATCGCGTCGACGTGCCCCTTCACGTCCCGCGCGAGCATCCGGCGCGCGACCAGGCGCTGCTCGTCGTCCTCGGCGTCCAGGACGCGATGGACGTTGTCGAGCGGGAACTTGGCGTCGACGGGGAGGAGCTTCTCGGCGCGCACGACCGCGTCGACCCGCTCGCCGCTCGTGAAGCCGTGCTGGAGCTCGTAGGCGGCGGACGGGAGCATGTCGGCGAGGAGGTTCGCCAGCAAGAGCTCGCCGAAGCCGCCGCGCGCCTTGGGCGGGCGCAGCGCCTGCTCGAGACGCTTGAGGTCGTTCGCCCGCTCGAGCATGCTCTTCGTTCCCTGCTCGACCCGGGCCAGCTTCTCCGAGATCTGCGTCGCCGTCTCGCCCGCGTTGCGCTGCGTGGCGAGGAGCCGGCCGTCGAGGCCCTCGAGTCTACGGTCGACCTTCGCGTCCAGGTCGCCGAGCCGCCGGTCAAGCCGCGACTCGAGCTCGCCGAGCGAGCCGTCGAGCCGGCCGAGCGACCCGCCGAGGTCGCCGCGGAGCGAGCGGACGAGCAGGAATCCGCCGAAAGCGAGCCCCGCGGCGAGGACGAGAACGAGGATGAGAGTCAGCACGAGCATCGGGCCGACGAACGGTAGAGAGCGGGTCGGACGGACTCTCCGCCGGTGCTACAGTCGCCGCGGCGATGGCCCGCAAAGACCGCGTTCCCCCACCTCCGAAGCGATCCGTCCAGGCGCCGCAACGCCGCAGCACGCCCCCGACCGCAGCGGACGCCGAGCGGCAGAAGCGCATGCTCTACATCGCCGCGGGCACGGGTCTCGCCGCGCTCGTCGTCGTGCTCGGCTTTCTTTTCCTGAGTGGCGGCGGCGACAAGAGCGAGGCCGCGGTGCTCGAGGAGGCGGGCTGCACGCTGCAGAGCTTCGAGGCGATGGCGAACGTGTCCGACCACTCCGACGTGCCGACGCTCGAGACGAAGCCGAAGTGGAACTCGTATCCGCCCTCGAGCGGGCCCCACTACGGCCAGACGGCGATCTGGGGCTCCTACGACGAGTCGATCCCGCTCGTCCAGACCACGCACAATCTCGAGCACGGCGGCGTGGTCATCCACTACGGCAAGGACGTGCCGGCGGCCGAGATCGAGGCGATTCGCGCCTTCTACCAGGAGGATCCGAACGGCCTCATCGTCGCGCCGCTCCCGGACCTCGGGACGAAGATCGCGCTCACCGCCTGGACGGCGCCGGAGGCGACGCCCGGCGCCACGCCGGACCGGGGTCGCGGCTATCTCGCCGAATGCACCGAGTTCGACGAGTCCGCCTTCTCGACGTTCGTCGACGAGCACCGCGGCAAGGGGCCGGAGCGGTTCCCGGTCGACCAGCTGACGCCGGGCGCCAACTGACCGGCTCGTAGACTGATCCGGCCCCGCCGGGGTGGCGGAACCGGTCAGACGCGCCCGACTTAAAATCGGGTGGCCTTCGGGCCATGAGGGTTCGACTCCCTCCCCCGGCATCGGAGCCTCCAGGCTCGTGCGCCCAGGATGACTCCTCGACGGGCTGAATAGACTCCGCCAATGGCTCAGATCGAGGAGGCCGCCTCCCACACCCACCTCGAGTGGGACACGCCGCTCTTCCAGACGGCGGTCGCCCAGTACGAGCAGGCTCTGCCCTACGCGGACATCTCGGAAGGCGTGGCCGAGCGGCTCCGCTACCCCGAGCGCGCGATCATGCTCTCCGTTCCGGTGCGTCTGGACGACGAGCGCCGCGTCGTCTTCGCCGGCTATCGCGTCCAGCACTCGAGCGTCCTCGGGCCGACGAAGGGCGGGATCCGCTACGACACCGAGGTGACACTCGGCGAGTGCGCCGCGCTGGCCGCCTGGATGACCTGGAAGTGCGCCCTCCTCAAGCTCCCCTACGGAGGCGCGAAGGGCGGCGTCCGCTGCAACCCGCGCCAGATGTCCCAGGGCGAGCTCGAGCGGCTGACGCGCCGGTTCACCTCGGAGCTCCTGCCCGTGATCGGGCCTCAGGAGGACATCCCCGCGCCGGACATGGCGACGAACGAGCAGACGATGGCGTGGATGATGGACACGTACTCGATGCAGATCGGCCATGCCGTCCCGGAGATCGTCACCGGCAAGCCGATCTCGATCGGCGGCTCGGTCTTCCGGCACGAGGCGACCGGAGCCGGCGTCGTGATGGTGGTCGCCCGCGCGTGCGAGCGGCTCGGCTGGAACCTGGCCGAGCAGCGCTGCGTCGTCCAGGGCTTCGGCAACGTCGGCGGGATCGCGGCGCACGAGCTCGTCGCGCGCGGCGCGAGCGTGATCGCGGTCTCCGACGTCTCCGGCGGGGTGCTCGACGAGGCGGGGCTCGACGTCGACGCGATGCGGACCTTTGCCGAGACGAACGGCTCGCTGGAGACGTGGGAGAGCGGCCGCCGGATCACGAACGAGGAGCTGCTCGAGCTGCCGTGCGACATCCTGGTCCTCGCGGCGCGCGAGGACCAGGTGACCGAGGAGAACGCCGGCCGGATCAACGCGAGGCTGATCGCCGAGGGCGCGAACGGGCCGACGTCGCTGGAGGGAGACGCGATCCTCGCCGAGCGTGGCGTCCCGATCCTGCCGGACATCCTCACGAACGCGGGCGGCGTGACCGTCTCCTACTTCGAGTGGGTGCAGGATCTCGGCCGGCTCTTCTGGGATCGCGACGAGATCCGGCTGAAGCTCGCCGAGAAGCTCGACGACGCCTTCGACCGGGTCTGGGACGTGGCCGCCGAGCGCTCGATCACGCTTCGCACCGCGGCGCTCGTCGCCGGGATCCGCGAGGTCGCGGGAGCGCTCGAGGCCCGCGGTCTCTATCCGTGAGCGACCGCGTGCGCGACGCGATGGTCGCCGACCCGCCCCAGCTCGGCGGCGGCGCGAGCGCGCAGGAGGCAGGGGAGGCGCTCGTTCGTCCGGAGGTGCGAGCGCTGTTCATCTGCGACGACGGCCGCCTGCTCGGTGTCGTGACCCGGAAGACGCTCGTGCGCGAGGTGGTTGCGGCCGGCCTCGACCCGCGCTCGACCGAGCTGCGCCGGATCGCCGAGCGCCCGCACAACACGATCGGTTCCGACGTCCCGCTCGACGAGGCGTTCCGCTTCCTCGAGGAGCAGGATCTCGAGCGCGTGCCGGTCGTCGATCACGGCAAGCTCGTAGGCGTGCTCTCGCGGGCGGTCTTGCAGCGCCGGCTGGCGGAGGACGAGCCGCCGGCCGACCTGGAGGACTAGCCGGGTTTGTTTCGTCAGCAGCAGGTGTAGGCGCCGGGCGGCGCGGCGCCTTCTTCCCGCTCCGGCAGCTCGGCGGCCGCGAGCGCGGCGCCGTGGAGGATGTCGCGCTCGCTCGTCTCGATGCCCGCGAGGTCGTAGCGCTCGACGATCTCCAGGAGGATCGCCGCGCCGGCCACGATCACGGGTGCGCGGCCGGGCTCGATGATCTGCGCCCGTTCGTCGACGGAGAGCGCGGCTAGGCGGGCGGTCTGCTCGGCAACCGCCTCGCACGAGAGCGCGTGCCCGTGAGTCCGCTCCGCGTCGTGCTCGGTGAGGCCGAGGTCGAGCGCGGCGAGGGTCGTGATGGTGCCGGCGACACCGACGGCTCGATCGGCGCGGAGCTCCGGAAGCACGCTCCGAACGTGAGCCCGGATCGCGGCCACGTCCTCGCCGAAGCGCTCGGTCAGGCGCACGCAGCCGATCTGGAGGCTCGTACGGAGATCCGTGCCGACGACCTGGAGCTCCGTCGAGCCGCCGCCGATGTCGACGACGAGCGTGCCTTCGCGGAGATCGCCGATCCCGCGGAGGGTCATCGCCGCCTCTTCCTCGCCCGAGAGCAGACGGGTCTCGAAGCCGTAGCTCCACTCGATCTCGCCGAGGAACGCCTCGCCGTTGTCGGCGTCGCGGATCGCGCTCGTTCCGATCGCGAGCGTCCGCTCCGCGCCGAGCGACTCGAGCTCGCGCCGGTACTCCGAGAGCACGTTTCGGACCCGCGCGATCGGCAGCGGCAGCAGCTTGCCGCGTGTGTCGACCCCCTCGCCGAGACGCGTGATCGCGAGCCGCCGGACGACCTCCGTCAGCTCCCCGTTCACGTCTGCGACGAGGAGCCGACTGGAGTTCGTGCCCAGATCGACTGCGGCGACCCTCACTTGCTGCGCGGCACGAACGCGATGACCCGGTCGACCGAGGCGCGGACGTCGGCGAACGCCTCGAGGAGCACCGCAAGCTCCGCGCGCGACCTGCGCAGGCGTTCGAGCGAGGCCTCGAGCGCAGTTCCGCTCGTCGCTGCCGCCTCGAGGTGGACCTCGATCTCGGCGCTCGTGCGCGAGATCTCGTCCAGCCGCTCGCCGGCAGCCGTCGAGACGCGCTTGAAGTCGCGAAACAGCTCGAGCCCGCGAACGACGAGGAAGATCATCGCCCCGACGCTGACGACGATGGAAACGGCCAGCGCAAGCCAGAAGAGGACCATGGCGCGATGCTAGCGGGACGCGCCTCGAGAGCCGGAGCGGTGCTACAATCGACGCCGCGTCGCGGGGTGGAGCAGTCAGGTAGCTCGCCGGGCTCATAACCCGGAGGTCGCAGGTTCAAATCCTGCCCCCGCTACTGCTATCGAAGGGCCCCCGCAGGCGGGGCCCTTCGAGTTATGAAGCCGCCCTGGTCGTATGTCAACGGCGTGGCCCGCCGGTCGCTTTTGGCCCGATTCCCGCTTATAGTCGGAGTCTGATCGTCCGAGAGCCGTACCCGTCGAGCACCTGCAGGCCCTGAGTGTCGTTCTCTCGGCGCCTCTTCCCGGTCGCGATCGTGGTCGCCGCCGCAGCGTGCGCCGGCGGCGCCGCTGGAGATTCCGCGTCCGTCGCGCTTCGAGCGCCGACCGCCGCTGATGTCCCCCGGGCCTGCGGTCTGCGCCTGCCACCGCCGGTCCGAGGCGAGCTCGCTTTCAGGATCCCCTCCGGCGGTCGCGCCGCCCGTCGTCGGCTGGCCGGACGGCTGGCGCTCTGCACGCTGTTCCGCCGAGACGGCAGCCGATTCGCCCGCCTGTACAGCGACTCGCAGCAACGTGTCCTCTCCGTGGCGTTCTTCCGGCCGTCGGGGGTGCTGTGGAGTGCGTCCGATGCCGTGTATGCCGTGACTCCCGCGGAGACCGGGTCGGACGTCAAGTGCGACAGCTCCTCCCAGGCGTCGATCGGGAGCACGTACTGGCGGACGACGAGGAAGTGGTGGATCGGCGCGACGGTGCCCGGGATCAACCGCGACACGGTTGTCCAGGCCGTCCGAAACGCGCAGAGCCAGTGGACGAACAACATCAACTGGTGCGGCATCAAGGATCAGGCAAACCCGCCCGCCCACTACGAGGGCAAGACCTCTCGCGCAGCCAAGCACGACGGCTACAGCACGGTCGACTGGGGCAGCCTGAAGAACGACCAGGACTGCAGCGGAGCGCTCGCATGCACCGTGATCGCGTACGACCAGAAGGGAAACCCGGCTGAGGCGGACATCCGGTTCAACACCGACTTCAAGTGGTCGACGACAGGCGCCCCCGGCGCCTACGACATCCAGTCCGTGGCAGCGCACGAGATCGGCCATGTCATCCAGTTCGACCACGTCACGAACTCCTCGAAGAACGACCACACGGTCGTGATGTGGCCCTACGTCGACATCGGAGACACGTCCGGCCGCAAGCTCGGCCGCGGCGACGCGCTCGGGAACAACAGCCACTACTGAGGCCGTCCGGCCAGACCTGGCATTCAAGGTTCGACCGTCGGCACTGGGCCGTGAGCGCTTACGATGCTCGGGATGCAGGCCTCGTCGCGCACCGCCACGTTCGACCGGCACGTCCACCGGCGAGCTGGAGCTTCGGCTCGAGCAACACCGGAAGGAGCTCACCGCCTACTGCTACCGGATGGTCGGGTCGGCGTTCGAGGCCGAGGATGCCGTCCAGGAGACGTTCATCCGCGCCTGGCGGGGCTACGACCGGTTCGAGGGCCGGGCGGCGCTGCGCTCGTGGCTCTACCGGATCGCGACGAACGTCTGCCTCGACCTCCTCGACGGCCGGAAGCGCCGGGCGCTGCCGATGGATCTCGGCCCTGCCCGAGAGCCGATCGAGGCGAACCTGAGCCTGCTGCCGGAGGTCACGTGGATCGAGCCGATCCCCGACGGCCGCGTCGTTCCCGAGGGCGATCCGGCCGACGTCACGGTGGCCCGCGAGACGATCAAGCTCGCGTTCGTCGCCGCCCTTCAGCACCTGCCGCCGCGCCAGCGCGCCGTGCTCATCCTTTGCGAGGTCCTGCGCTGGAAGGCGGTCGAGGTCGCCGAGCTCCTCGAGACGAGCGTCGCGTCGGTGAACAGCGCCCTCCAGCGAGCGCGGGCGCGGCTCGAGGAGAGCAACGTGAGCGCCGCCGAGACGTCGCCGACGGTGGGCGAAGCCGACGCCGAGCTGCTCGCGCGGTACGTCGAGGCCTTCGAGCGCTACGACATGGACGCGCTCACCTCGCTGATCCGGGAGGACGCGACGCAGTCGATGCCGCCGTTCGACCTCTGGCTCGACGGACGAGCCGACATCCTGGCCTGGTGGTTCGGTCCGGGGGCCGGCTGCCGCAACTCGCGCGTCGTCCCGACGGTGGCCGCAAACGGCGCGCCGGCGTTCGGCCAGTACAAGCCGAGCCCGAGCGGCTCGGGCTACGACGCTTGGGCGCTGCAGGTGCTGGAGGTCGCGGGCGATGGGATTGCCGGCTTCACGTTCTTCCTCGACACCGAGCGCGTGTTCCCGCTGTTCGGACTGCCCGCGCGGCTCGAGTCGTAGCCCGGACTGCTCATACGGGCAGGACGTCGCGGAGGCCCATGAACGCGACGAGCTCCTGGAGCGCGGGGGAGGCCCGGCGGAGCCGGACCCGGCAGCCGTAGCGCCCTGCGGCGAGCTGGAGCCGGGCCAGAGCATCGACGGTCACGGCATCCGGGTCGATTCCGCTCACGTCGCAGAGCGCGAGGGTCGGCGCGCTCCGCTCGAACAGCGCGCACACTCGATCGCATAGGCCGGGAAGATCGTCCCGGCCGATGGGGCCGCGGATCGCGAACTCGACGATGTTCGGTGGACCGGCGGCCATTGGAAGAGTGACCGCCCCACCAGGCAGAATTCATCGTCGCCTCACCGATGAATCCCGGGCCGTCGCCCCGTCTGACCTCTCGAACTGCAACTCGGAAGGGATGACCGATGACCACGGACAGCCGCACCCGCTGGCTCGCGCTCTACGTCCTCTGCCTGGGCGACCTGATGATCGTGCTCGACGTCTCGATCGTCGGCGTAGCGCTCCCGTCGATCCAGGAGGAGCTCGGCTTCTCGGACACCTCGCTCGCGTGGGTCGTGAACGCGTATCTGCTCACCTTCGGCGGCTTCCTCCTGCTCGGCGGCAGGCTCGGCGACCTCTTCGGGCACCGGCGGCTCTTCCTCGGCGGGATCGCGCTCTTCACGCTCGCCTCGCTCGCGTGCGGGCTCGCGACGACACAGGCGCTCCTCGTCGGGGCTCGGGCGGTGCAGGGGCTCGGCGCGGCGGTCGTGTCGGCGGTCGCGCTCTCGCTGATGATGACCCTCTTCACCGAAGCGGCGGACCGAGCCAAGGCCATGGGGATCTTCGGCTTCGTCGCCTCGGGCGGCGGCAGTATCGGGGTGTTGCTCGGCGGGATCCTGACGGACGTGCTCAACTGGCACTGGATCTTTCTCGTCAACGTCCCGCTCGGGCTCCTCGTGATCGCGCTGACGTGGAAGCTCGTCCCGTCGGAGCGCGGCGAGGGTGCCGCGGCGGAGCGACGCCTGGACGTCGCCGGCGCGGTCACCGTCACGGCGGCGCTGATGCTGGCCGTCTACGCGATCGTCAACGGCAATCAGGAAGGCTGGCTCTCCGCGCAGACGCTCGGCCTGCTCGGTGCCGCAGCGGTATTGCTGGGCGTCTTCGTCGCTATCGAGGCGAAGGTGCGCTCGCCGCTCGTGCCGCTCGGGCTCTTCCGGCTTCGCAACGTCGCGGTCGCGAACGTCGTCGGCGTCCTCTGGGCGGCGGCGATGTTCGCGTGGTTCTTCCTCTCCGCCCTCTACCTGCAGCTCGTGCTCGGCTACAGCCCGCTGCAGGTGGGCCTGGCGTTCCTGCCCGGGAACGTGATCATGGGGATCCTCTCGGTCGGGCTCTCCGCCAAGCTCGTCATGCGCTTCGGCTTCCGGCCGCCGCTCGCGACCGGCCTCCTGCTCGCGGCGCTCGGGCTTCTCCTCTTCGCGCGCGCGCCCGTGGATGGGAGCTTCGTCGTCGACGTCCTGCCGAGCATGATCCTGCTCGGGCTCGGGGCGGGGATGGCGTTCAACCCGGTCCTGCTCGCGGCGATGAGCGACGTCGAGCCGAGCGAGGCCGGTCTCGCCTCGGGCGTCGTCAACACCTCGTTCATGATGGGTGGGGCGCTCGGGCTCGCGGTGCTCGCCAGCCTGGCCGCCTCCCGGACCGAAAGCCTGCTGGCCTCGGGTGTCGACGAGCTCGCGGCGCTGACCGGCGGCTACCACCTGGCCTTCCTGGGCGGAGCGATCTTCGCTGCCGCCGCGGCCGCGATCGGCGGCCTGCTCCTACGTTCGCCGGAGCCCGAGCCCGGCCACGTGGGCGACGAGGCCGGCGTCCTCGCAACGGACTGACCACCAACGAAAGGAGCAGGACATGTTCAAGGACAGCATGGCGTTCTCCACCTTCTCGGCGGACGACATCCCGCGGGCGAAGCAGTTCTACGGCGAGACGCTCGGGCTGAACGTCGAGGATCAGATGGGCGGGCTCGCCCTCCATCTGGCAGGCGGCGGCGAGGTCTACATCTATCCGAAGGACGACCACCAGCCGGCGAGCTTCACGGTGCTCAACTTCGCGGTCGGCGACATCGACGAGGCCGTGGACAAGCTCGGGAGCGCCGGTGTCACGTTCGAGCGGTACGAGGGCATGGAGCAGGACGAGAAAGGAATCAGTCGCGGCGAGGGGCCGAACGTCGCCTGGTTCAAGGATCCGGCGGGGAACATCCTCTCCGTGCTCGTCATCGAGTAGCGCCGGTCCAGCCGGGCGTCTAGGCTTTCCTCGGAGTCTTCCCGAAGAGGAGGTTGCGATGAAGGGTTCGGAGAAGCCGAAGAAGCTCGCCAAGAAAGCTCCGCAGAAGACGCTCAAGGAGAAGCGCAACGAGAAGCGCGCCGCGGCCAAGAAGAACGGCTAGGCCGGATGAGCACGATCGGCGAGATCCTGCAGGAGAAGACCGGCGAGGTGATCCGGATCGACGGCGGCGCGACCGTCTTCGAGGCGGTCAAAGCGATGGTCGACGCGAACGTGGGCGCGCTCCTGATCACGGAAGGCCCCAGCGGAACCGAGAGTGGGGAGGGCGGGAGCGGGAGCGGCGAGATCACCGGGATCTTCACCGAGCGCGACTACCTGCGCCGGATCGCCGTCGAGGGGCGTCGCTCGCGCGACACGATCGTCAGAGACGTGATGTCGTCGCCGGTGCTCGTCGTCAGGCCCGAGACCACGGTCGAGGAGGCGATGGCCCTGATGACCGACCGCCGGATCAGGCACGCGCCCGTCGTCGACGGCAGCGCGCTCGTCGGGATGATCTCCATCGGCGACCTCGTCAAGTTCACCTCGCAGAAGCAGAGCTACCAGATCCAGTACCTGACCGAGTACATCTCGGCCCGTTGAGAGCGGCCGCCTGCCCTCAGCTTGACTTCCTGGCGCCGCTCGCCTTTGATCGGGAGAGCGTGCGGCCGCCGGAGACACAGACGAAGGGCGGTTCCGCCGCGTGACCGCGTTCGAGGTCGCGACCGAGGGGAGTCGCGAGGCGGTGGACGGTGCCGGGCCGGTCGTCCGGGTCGAGGGGGTCAGAAAGAGCTTCGGGACGAACCTCGTCCTCGACGGGATCGACCTGACGGTCGCCGCCGGCGACGTGCTCGTGATCATCGGCCGGAGCGGGAGCGGCAAGAGCACGCTGCTCCGCTGCATCAACCTGCTGGAGCCGATCGACGCCGGCCGGATCCTCTTCGAGGGCGACGAGATCACCGCCAAGGGCGTCGACGTCTCGCGCGTGCGCCAGCGGATCGGGATGGTCTTCCAGCAGTTCAACCTCTTCCCGCACCTGAGCGCGATCGACAACGTCACGCTCGCCGCGCGCAAGATCCGGAAGCTGTCGCGTTCGCAGGCGGAGGCGCGGGCGCGCGTGCTCCTGGGGACGGTCGGACTCGAGGAGAAGGCGGCGCACTACCCCCATCAGCTCTCGGGCGGCCAGCAGCAGCGAGTCGCGATCGCCCGCGCGCTGATGATCGAGCCGCACGTGATGCTCTTCGACGAGGTCACCTCCGCGCTCGATCCGGAGCTCGTCGGCGAGGTGCTGATCGTGATGCGCGACCTGGCTCGGGTCGGGATGACGATGCTCGTCGTCACCCACGAGATGCAGTTCGCCCGCGAGGTCGGCGACCGGCTCGTCTTCATGGACGAGGGCCGGATCGTCGAAGAGGGCGTGCCCGCAGACGTGCTCGACAATCCGAACGACGAGCGCACGCGCCGCTTCCTGCGGCGTACGCTCCAGCTTCCCGCGTCTCTGGAAGAGCTGACAGTCAACGAAGAAGGAGTCGACGAATGAAGAGGATCCTCCTGGTCACGGCCGCGGTTGGCCTGCTCGCGGTGATCACTGCGGCGTTGGGGCTCGCGCAGCCCACCGCCTCGACGGGCGGGGCGTCCGCGAGGACCGTCCAGGTCGCCGCGCCGAAGCTGCCGCCGCTGCCCGCCGACATCAAGTCTCGGCAGCGGTTCAACGTCGGGGTCAAGTGTGACGCGCCGCCGTTCGGCTACATCAACGTGCAGGGCAAGAACGCCGGCTTCGACGTGGAGATCGCCCGGTGGTTCGCGCGCTATGCATTCGGCCGCGAGCAGCGGGTCTCGTTCTTCTGTGCGCCGACCCCCGCCCGGGAGCCGCTCCTGACGACCGGTCGGGTGGACCTCGTGATCTCGACGTTCACCTACACGGCCGACCGCGATACCCGGATCGACTTCTCGCGCGCCTACTACAAGGCCACGGGCCGCCTGCTCGTGAAGAACGACGGGCCGGTGCAGTCGCTCGCCGACATCAAGGGCAAGAGGGTGTCGACGACCAGCGGCTCGATCTACGACCGCTGGATGAAGCGCTGCTACACGGACACCTCGGTGACGGTGACGGACAGCTTCACGAACGCCCTCCTCGCCTTCAACCAGGGTCGAGCCGACGCCCTGATGTGGGACGACACCGTGCTCGTCGGCGTTGCCGCGGCGGATCGCTCGGCGAAGCTCACCGACGACCTGTTCCTCGCGTTGCCGTACGGGATCGGGATCAGGCAGGGGAACGTCGCGCTGAAGCGCTGGGTCGACGCGCGGCTCACGCTGATGAAGCAGAAGGACATCTTCATGACGATCCTCAAGAACAACGTCCCGGCGCGCTTCGTGAACGGCTTCTCGAAGAGCATCCTGCGGCCGAACAACACGTTCGCGTACGCCCCGGCAGGCTCGCCGAGCGCGGACACCGTTTGCTAGCAGCGGTCGACCGCACCATCACGATCGGAGGAAGCGGCCGCGCCCACGCGGCCGCTTCCTCTGTCTGCCGATGATCCTCGCCACCTACGACCTCTGGGCGTTCGTCTCCGAGAACCACGAGGAGTTGCTCGACGGGCTCCTGAACACCCTCAAGGTCTCGGCGATCGCGATCCTGGGGGCGTTCGTGATCGGACTCGTTCTCGGCGCCGCCCGCGCGTACCGGATCCCGGTCGTCAGCCAGTTCACCGCCGTCTACGTCGAGGTGATCCGGAACACGCCGATCCTCGTCCAGATCTTCATGATCTTCTACGCGCTGCCGCAGTTCGGGATCGTCTTCGACCAGTTCACGGTCGCGTGGCTCTCGGTGATGATCTGGGGCGGCGCGTTCAACAGCGAGAACTTCCGCGCCGGCTTCCAGGCCGTCTCGTACCGGTATCGGGAGGCGGGCTACGCGCTCGGCTTCGGGAAGTTCGGCACGTTCCTGAACGTGATCCTCCCGATCGGCGGCCGGATCGCCCTGCCCTCGTCGATCAACACGTACATCTCCGTCCTGAAGAACACCTCGCTGATGTACGTGATCGGCTACGCCGAGCTGACGACGACCGCGCTGAACATCAGCAACCTGACACTCGAGACGAAGGAGGCGCTGACCGTGCTGGCGGTCGTCTATCTCTCGCTCGTCTGGTCGCTGTCGGCGCTGATCCGCATGCTCGAGTCGCGGCTCGCCCTCCCGGAGAGCACCTAGGTGGAACCGCCCGACTGGTTCGAGCCGGTCTTCCGCTACATCCTGACGGAGGGCCTGCCCGGAACTCTGCGCGTCTCGGCGATCGCGGTCGTGGGCAGCGCGGTGATCGGGATCCTGTTCGGCACGCTGATGACGATCCGGTTCCTGCCGCTGCGGGGGCTGATCCGGTCCTACATCGAGATCTTCCGCGGTCTGCCCCTGCTCGTCACCGTCTTCGTGATCTACCTGGGCCTTCCGTCCCTGTGGCCGGGGTTCGAGTTCGATCCGCTCACAGCCACGGCGATCGCCCTCGTGCTCTGGGGGAGCGCGCAGGTGGCGGAGGCGACGAGGGGCGCGGTGCAGTCGATCCCGAAGGAGCAGCACGAGGCGTCGGCGGCGCTCGGGTTCGGCTGGGTCGGCCGGCACCGGTTCGTGATCCTGCCGCAGGCGCTCCGCCGCCTGCTGCCACCGTTCGTGAGCCTGCTCGTGAACATCATCCAGAACTCGACGCTCGCGCAGGTGATCGGCGGTCTTGAGCTCCTGGAGGCGGCGGAGCGCCAGAACGAGCGGCTGACCGCGATCCCGCCGATCGGACTCGGCGAGATCCACGCCTTCGAGATCTTCGCCGGAGTGGCGATCATCTTCTTCATGATCTCGTTCCCGCTGACGCGCCTGGCCGCGGTACTCGAGAAGCGGCTGACGTAAGCCGACTGGCCGCGCGGGCGATGAACGTGGTCGAGACGACGGTCGAGCTGGCCGGGCGAACGCTGAGGATCGTGCATCCGCCCGACCCCGTCGAGCTGATCGACGAGGAGGCGTTCGAGCACGAGGAGTTCCTGCCGTACTGGGCCGAGCTCTGGCCGAGCGCGGTCGCTCTCGCACGCGCGGTGGCGGAACGGGGGCCGGCCGGCACGGCCGTGCTCGAGCTCGGCTGCGGGCTCGCCCTGCCTTCGATCGCAGCCGCGCTCGGCGGCGCGCAGGTGCTCGCGACCGACTGGTCGCCGGATGCGCTCGCCTTCGCCCGCCGCAACGCGGCGCTGAACGGCGCCGCGGTCGAGACGGCGCTCGTCGCGTGGACGGACGCGTCCGAGCTCGTCGAGCGCGGCCCGTGGCAGCTCGTGCTCGCCGCGGACGTGCTCTACGAGCGACGCAACGTCGAGCCGCTGCTCGAGCTCCTGCCGCTCCTGGGCGCCGAGGCGCTCGTCGCCGATCCCGGCCGGCCGGCGCTCCGCTCGTTCCTCGACGGCGCCCTCGAGCACTGGCTGGTGACGGAGTCGGCGGCGGCGGAGCTCCCGCGTGGCGGCATCTTCCGGCTCCGCGCCCGCGAGTACGCTTGAGCTGTGGCTCGTCTTCGCAGCCTGCTCGCCCGATTCGTCGCCAACAAGCGGCTCGTTGCAGCGGTTGAGCTGACCGCGGTCGCCGTCCTCCTCGGTGCGCTCAGCTGGGCGCTGCGCGACGTCTGGAAGGATGCCGCGCCACGCCTGCGCAACGCTGACGTCGTCGATCTGGTGCTCGCGCTCGCCGTGCTCGCCGCCTACTACCTCGTCTTCATCCTCGGCTGGATGCGGATCCTCGTCGCGTACGGGATCCGGATCCCGTACCGCGTCGCCCTGCAGGCCGAGATGCTCTCGATGCTCGCCAAGTACGTGCCCGGCGGCGTCTGGACCCCCGCCGCGCGCGTCGTCGCGCTGCGTCGGTACGGCGTCCGCGACACGCCCATCGTCCTCGCGTCCGTGCTCCTCGAGGCCGGCCTCTCCGCGCTGGCAGGCGTCGGCGTCTTCGTCGTGGGGCTCGCGTTCGTGGACGGCGTCGACGCGCCTCTGCTGCCGATCGCCGCGTTCGCGGTGCTCGTCGCGGTGCTGCTCTATCCGCCGATCTTCCGCGCGGTCGCCTCGCGGCTGATGCGGCCGTTCGGCGCGCCCGAGGTGGAGGGATTGCCGGTTCGCACGGCGATCTCCCTGCTCGCGTTCTACGCCTGCACCTGGCCGCTGGGGGGGCTCGCGCTCTTCTTCCTGCTCCGCTCGGTCGGCGGCGATCCCGCGCTCGCGTCGATTCCGTTCCTCGGCGGCGCGAGCGCGATCGGCGCAATCGTGGCGGTGCTCGTCGTCTTCGCACCGTCGGGGCTCGGCGTCCGCGAGGCCTCGGTCTACGGCCTGTTGCTCGCCGTCGCCACCCCCGGGGTCGCGCTCGGCGTGATCGTCCTGAACCGCCTTGCGATCACGGTCGTCGAGGCGGCGCTGCTGCTTGTCGGCGTCCTGCTCATCCGCGCGCACCCGACGCCGGTCGAGGACGAGTCGGAGCCGCCGTTCGAGAGCCAGCCCTCGCGCGCGTGACGCAGTCCGCGTGGACGGATCCGGCATGGCTCGCGGAGGCGCACGCGTGGATCCACGCCCGGCTCGCGGAGCTCGGCACCAGCCCGGCCGGCGAGATCGAGCAGCCTCACGACCGGCCCTGGGCGACCGTGCTGCGCGTGCCCACGAAGCGCGGCGACGTCTACTTCAAGGCGAATGCGCCAGCGCTGCGCTTCGAGACCCCGCTCGTCGCGCTGCTCGCCGAGCGCCGTCCGGACTGCGTCCCGCCGCTCCTCGCCGTCGACCTCGAGCGTGGCTGGCTGCTGATGGAGGACGCGGGGAGGCGGCTGCGCGAGGTCGTGGAGGAGGAGCGCGCGCTCGTCCGCTGGCTCGAGATCCTCCCGCTCTATGCCGGGCTGCAGCTCGACGTGGCTGACGCGGCGGACGACCTGGTTGGTCTCGGTGTCCCCGACCTTCGTCTCGCCGTGCTGCCCGGGAGCTTCGAGCGGCTCCTCGACGAGGTCGAGCTCCCGGTCGAGGACCGCCCACGAGTCGAGGCGAGTGTGCCGCGCGTGCACGAGCTCTGCGAGGAGCTCGCCGCGTACGGCCTGCCGGAGACGGTTCAGCACGACGACCTCCACGACGCCCAGGTCTACGTGCGTGACGGGCGCTACCTCGTCCTCGACTGGGGTGACGCCTGCATCACGCATCCCTTCTTCACGCTCTCGGTCACGCTGGAGGGAGCCCTCGCCTGGGGGCTCGACGACGTCGAGGGATCGGTCGACGTGACGCCGTTCCGCGACGCCTACCTGGCGCCGTTCGAGCGCTTCGCCGGGCGGGGCGACCTCGAGGCCGCCGCGACGATCGCGCTGCGCCTCGGCTGGGTCTGCCGCGCGATCAACGCGCGTGTCGGCGCGGGCGAGGAGGCGAACACGGCCGTCCACCTGCGCATGTTCCTCGACGGCCGGCCGTAGGGCACGCCCGTTCATCCCACCTGGGCGATGCGGCGTCTTCGGCCGACTGAGATGGTTCCTGGCCCGCCACCGAGGAGTACCCATGTCAGAGAGGCCAGAGCCGCGGCGCGACGTCCTGCCCGTGCCGGACGTCACCCCCGTCGGGCTGACGACGTACGACGCGAAGGATCCGGCGACGTCGTTCCCGCCGATCGAGCCGCTGCGGCCGCCCGAGGGTGCGCCGAACGTCCTCATCGTGCTGATCGACGACGCCGGCTTTGCCTCGTCGAGTGCCTTCGGCGGCCCGATCGCGACGCCGAACGCCGAGCGGCTCGCCGCCAGCGGCCTCAAGTTCAACCGCTTCCACACGACGGCGCTCTGCTCGCCGACGCGCCAGGCGCTGCTCACGGGTCGCAACCACCATGCGGTCGGAATGGGAGGCATCACCGAGATCGCGACATCGGCGCCGGGCTACAACTCGATCCGTCCGAACACGTGCGCGCCGCTCGCCGAGACCCTGAAGCTGAACGGCTACTCGACCGCGCAGTTCGGCAAGTGCCACGAGGTGCCGGTCTGGGAGACGAGCCCGATGGGGCCGTTCAACGCGTGGCCGACGGGCTCGGGCTTCGAGCACTTCTACGGCTTCATCGGCGGCGAGACGAACCAGTATGCGCCCGCGATCTACCGCGACACCGTGCCCGTCGAGCCGACGAAGACGGCCGAGGAGGGCTACCACTTCACGGAGGACATGACCGACCAGGCGATCGACTGGATCAAGCAGCAGAAGGCGCTGATGGCGGACAAGCCCTTCTTCGTCTACTACGCACCCGGCGCGACGCACGCGCCCCACCACGTGCCGACGGAGTGGTCGGACAAGTACAAGGGGCGGTTCGACGACGGCTGGGACGCCCTTCGAGAGCGGACGTTCGCGAAGCAGAAGGAGCTCGGCGTGATCCCGCCCGAAGCGGAGCTGACGGAGCGTCCCGACGAGATTCCCGCCTGGGAGGACATGCCGGACGACCTGAAGCCCGTGCTCGCGCGGCAGATGGAGGTCTACTCCGGCTTTCTCGAGCACACCGACCACCACGTGGGCCGGCTGATCGACGCGCTGAGCGAGCTCGGGATCCTCGAGAACACGCTCGTCTACTACATCATCGGCGACAACGGCGCTTCCGCCGAGGGTACGCCGACCGGCTGCTTCAACGAGCTGGTGGTGCTGAACGGCGCCGCCGGGCTCGAGACGACCGAGTTCATGGTCTCGAAGATCGACGACTTCGGCACGCCGGCCGCCTACAACCACTACGCGGTCGGCTGGGCGCACGCGATGGACACGCCGTATCAGTGGACGAAGCAGGTGGCGTCGCACTGGGGCGGGACGCGGAACGGGACGATCGTGCACTGGCCGAGCGGGATCAAGGCGAAGGGCGAGACCCGCTCGCAGTTCCACCACGTTATCGACGTGGCCGCAACCGTGCTCGACGCGGCGAGCCTCCCGCAGCCCTTGAGCGTCAACGGCGTCCAGCAGGAGCCGCTGCACGGTACGTCCATGGCGTACTCGTTCGACGACGCGGGCGCCGCGGACCGGCGGACGACCCAGTACTTCGAGATGTTCTGCAACCGCGGCATCTACCACGAGGGCTGGACCGCCGTGACGCGGCACAGCACTCCGTGGGTCGCCACCGAGATGCCCGCCTTCGACGACGACGTGTGGGAGCTCTACGGCCCCGACGACTGGACGCAGGCCTACGACCTGGCCGAGGATCAGCCGGACAAGCTGCGGGACCTCCAACGCCTCTTCCTGATCGAGGCGGGCAAGTACAACGTGCTCCCGCTCGACGACCGCCGCTTCGAGCGGTTCAACCCCGACCTCGCCGGCCGGCCGCAGCTCGTCCGCGGCACCTCGCAGCTGCTCTTCGGTCGTATGGGCCGGCTGTCCGAGAATTCCGTCGTCCCCAACAAGAACAAGTCGTTTTCGATCACGGCGCAGATCGACGTCCCGGACGCCGGCGCCAACGGCGTGATCATCGCCCAGGGCGGTGCGTTCGGCGGCTTCGCTCTCTACGCGAAGGACGGCAAGCCGGCGTACTGCTACAACCTCTTCGGACTACAGCAGTTCAAGGTCTACGGCGAGGAGTCGATTCCCGCCGGCGAGCACCAGGTGCGAATGGAGTTCACCTACGACGGCGGCGGGCTCGGCAAGGGCGGTGACGTCAAGCTCTACGTCGACGGCGAGCAGGTCGGCGACGGACGGATCGACGGCACGGTTCCGATGCTGTTCTCGGGCGACGAGACGACCGATGTCGGCAGCGACACCGCGACGCCCGTCAGCGACGACTACAGCTCGAAGGACAGCGAGTTCACGGGCACGGTGCGCTGGGTGCAGCTCGACATCGACGCCGCCGCCGAGGACATGGATCACCTGATTAGCCCGGAGGAGCGGCTCCGGGTCGCGATGGCGAGGCAGTAGCGGGGCCCGGAGGAGCCGACCCGGGCCCCGTGGAGGCGCGCGCCCGTCGAGCTAGTCGGCCATGCGGAACGCGACCTGGTACTTCGCGACCGACGTGCGCTGTCCGGGCGTCTCGCTCGCCGGCATGGCGCTGAGCGCGGCGTCGCCCTTGCGGTAGTCGTCCTCGGTCTCGAAGAAGACGACCACGAGCGACTTCTCCGCCTCGGGATCGTGCAGGACGACGATCTCCTTTGCCGGGATCTCCTCGGGCCGCTCGCCCCCTTCCATCTCGCTTTGCATCTGCGCCATCCGTTCGCTGCTGACGCCGTCGAACGTCACGACTCGTGCGAATGCCACCACAGCCTCCCTTGTCGCGGGTCCGGCCGACCCTATACCTCGGCCGATCGCTCGGGAAGGAGCCGCGCGATCCACGTCGCGCGCAGGGTCGAGGCGCCCGCCGGCTCGCTCGTGTACTCGTCGGTCACCGACGTCACCGTGAAGCCCGCGTCACGGAGTGAGGCGTGCACCGCCGCATCCGCGTGGAAGTACTGTCGGTGTCGCTCGCTGAAGGGGGCGCCGTCTCGCGGCCGGGTCAGCTCGATCTCGGTGTCGCAAATGCGCGTGTCGGAATCCACCACGCTGCTGATCACGAAGTCGTTCCCGGCCGATCGGCCCGCGACGACGGGGTTGGCGATCGTGAAGCTCAGCATCCCGTCGGTATGGAGGTCGAAGACGAGCCACCCAGCCGGCCGAAGCCGCCCCGCCAGCGCGGCAAGAGTCGATCGCAGCTCGTCGGGGGTCAGGTAGTTGAAGCCGTCGAACGTGGAGACGGCGGCGTCGAACACACCGGCGACGGTCAGCTCCGGCAGGGTCACGCGGCTCAACAGCGCGCTCTCCCCGAGCCGCTCGCGCGCGAGCGCCAGCATCTCCTCGGATGCGTCGACACCGACCACCCGATAGCCTCGCGCGACCAGCTCGCCCGCTAGGAGGCCCGTGCCGCAGCAGACGTCGAGCACCGAGCGCACGCCGTGCGGGTCTGCGCTCCAGAGCTCGTGGAGGAACGAGGCCCAGCGGCCATGGCAGGGGTCGACGACGATCTCGTCGTAGACCCCTGCCAGCCGCGAGTACGCCTCGACCTGCCTCACACGCGGCGCGTCCCGGCCGAGCCGAGGATCGCTCAGATGCCGAGAATCTTGGCCTTGGCGGCCGCGAACTCCTCGTCGGTCAGCACGCCCTGCTTGTTCAGCGCCGCCAGGTTCTGGAGCTGCGCGGTCGCGTCGTCCTCCGCCGGCGGCGCCTGGGGAGGAGGTGCGTACTGCTGCTGTTGCTGCGCGTACTGCTGCGCGTCCTGCTCGGCGAACTTGGCGTCCTGTCGGCGCGCCACGCGCCCGGAGACGGCGGTGGCGGTTCCCGCGACGACGGCGGTGCGGGTTGCCATACGAAGAAGTCCCATGCGTTTCCTCTCGATCTCGAAGTGGACGGGCTAGCTGGTCTCGAGCGCGGCCTGGACGACATCGACCGGGATCCGGATCGAGTCGATCACGACGGCGTCCGCGGCCTGCAGGGCGTCGACGAGCTTCCCGGCCCAGAGGTTCTCGAACGCGACCAGCATGGCGGCGCTCCCGGCCGGAAGGTCGTCGCTGACCTCCTCGGCGTCCTCAGGGCCCGAGCGCGCCCGGCTGCGCGACGTCGATGGCGACGAAAGCCGCGCCCTCGTCGTCGATGTCCTCCGCCTCGAGCGTCGTGACGACGCCGTCTGCGTCCTTCATCACGAAGAGCAGGTCGATGATTCTGATCGTGCCGTTCTCCACGAGCTCCATGATCGCCGGGGCGATCCGCCCGGAGAACTTGTTGCCCGGAAAGCCAATGATGTAGACGTCGACGGGGCCGACTGCCATGCTCTCTCCTTGTTGGGTCAGCGCTCCGGCTGAGGATGTGGGGGACGGAGCGAGGGCTTGAGCACGCCCTTCGTTCCGCAGCGCGAGTATACGCAGCCCGCCGCCACCGACGAAGCAGCCCTCCCGGTGATTCTCGAGGGCCACGGGCGTCTATACCGCTGTTACATCCACGTGCTCTTGCAGGGCGAAGGAAAGGAGCGGTCCATGCGCATTTCCGTGATCGAGTTCATCAGCCTGGACGGCGTCGTGCAGGCGCCGGGCGGGCCGGACGAGGACACCGACGGCGGCTTCGCCCACGGCGGCTGGTCGCAACGGTTCTTCGATCCTGAAATCGTCGGCGCCGCCTTCGACGAGGCGCTGGCCGGGGCCGAGCGGCTGCTCTTCGGACGCCGCACCTGGCAGACGATGGCCGCGGCGTGGCCCGAGCGGGCGGGCGACCCGTTCGCCGACCGGATGAACGCGCTCCCGAAGTACGTCGTCTCCGCGACCCTCGGCGAGGACGAGCTGACCTGGAACAACACGACGCGCATTCCGGGAGACGGGGCGCTCGCCCGCATTCGCGAGCTGCGCGACGAAGCCGGCGGCGACCTATTGGTGATGGGGAGCTCCACGCTCGTGCAGTCGCTCCTGCGCGCGGGTCTCGTCGACGAGCTCCGGCTCGTGCTCATGCCCGTGACCCTGGGAGGAGGCAAGACGATCTTCCCCGACGACGGGGAGCTCCGGCCGCTCGAGCTGGTCTCCACGACGACGAGCGACAACGGTGTCCAGGTGTGTATCTACCGGCCGGTCGCGGAGGGATAGCCCGATCGACGTCAGTTCAGCGACGGGTCGGGCGGCATCGTCGCGAGTAACGCGAGCGGGCCTCCCTGGCGGCGGAGCACGGCGCTCCAGAGCGTGTCCGGCTCGTCGCTGAAGACGTCGTCGGCGTGCGCCGGGACGACGATCCACGTTTCCTCCTCGAGCTCCGCCTCGATCTGGCCTGCCGACCAGCCGGCGTAGCCGGCGAAGATCCGGCCGCGCCGCGCGGTCACGTCGGGATCCTGGACGAAGCCCACGTCGCCGAGCACGAGCTCGGAGGCGTCCTCGGGGTCCTCCACCTCGGCGAGCGCCAGCACCGAGCCCGTCGCGACGGGCCCACCGACGTAGATCGGCTCGTCGTCCGCGGAGAGCGAGCCGAGCTCCGGCACCGCCTCCCCGACCGACGTGGCGGAGGGGCGGTTGAGCACGAGACCCATCGCGCCCTCGTCGCCGTGCTCGGCGATCAGGATCACGCTGCGGGCGAAGTTCGGGTCGCGCAGCGAGGGAGCGGCGACGAGCAGCCTGCCGCGCAAAGTTGTCTCCGCCATCGCCCGGAATCTACCGGCCGTTCCCGACGGGCGAGCGCCAACGAGGAAGAGGGCCGCGGCACGGCCCTCTTCCTTCCTGCTGGTGGTGGTTGCTGCTACTTGATCGCGAGCGCGTTCATGATCGCGCCGCCGTAGACCGGGTGGTAGAGGTAGTTCGAGACCCGACTCGAGATGAACTCGCGGGTGTTCGCGTTCGAGAGCGGGGCCCACGGAGCCGCGTTCTTCATCAGGTCGACGTCGAGCTTCCCGTACGCCGCGTACCGCGCATCGCCGGAGAGCTTGGCCGCGTCGGCCATCGCCTTGTTGTAGCGCGGGTTGTTGAAGTACGCGTAGTTCGAGTTGTTCGCACCCTGGATGTTGGTTCCGTCGAGCAGCACGTTGATGAAGTCGAACGGATCCGGGTAGTCCGCGAACCAGGCGATCAGGAACATGTCGAAGTCGGAGCCCTTCGTTCCCGCGGTCTTGATCGCCACGGCGAACGGCTGCGGCTTCAGCTTCACGTCCAGCCCCATCTGGCGCAGGTTGTATTGGATGATCTGCGCCCGGGCGACCGAGGTCGGGGTCGTCGTGTGGAGCACCGTGATCTCGTCCTTCGCACCGCCCGCGAGCTGCTTGGCCTTCGTCGGATCCGCTCCCTTGAGCGGATAGAGCGTCGCCTCGCGGTAGCCCCGCATGTTCGGCGGCAGGATCTGATCCGTGCGCCTCCCGGCGAACTTGCCTGCGACGCGGAGCATCGCGGGCCGGTCGACCGCGTGGTTCACGGCCTTCCGCAGGTTCACCTTCTGGAAGGCGGTCCGGCTCGTGTTCAGCGCGAGGTAGAGCGTGTTCACGCCGGTGTTCACGAAGTAGCGGCCGTTCCCGCCCTTGCGGACGCCGAACTGCTTCGCGAGGTCGTCGTGCGCGGTCGGCGGCAGGCCGCCGGCGTCGTAGTCGACCTGCGAGGCGCGCACCTGGAGCAGGCTCTGGTTCACGTCCGTGTTGGTCGTGAACACGATCCGGTCGGCGTTCGCCGGACGGTTGCCCTTGTAGAAGGTGTTCCGCTCGAGGACCGCCTGGCGGCCGATCTCCCGGCTGACGATCTTGTACGGCCCGGCCGAGGGATAGACGTTGAGGCCCTTCGAGTCGATCGCCATGCTCGGCTTGACGGCCGCGAAGAACGGCATCGCGACCTCCGCGAGGAAGGTCGGGTCGTTCTGCGTCAGCCTGATCGTCAGCTTCTGGCCCTTGGCGATCACGCCGGCGACCGCCGAGGCCTTGTTCTCGGTGCGGGCGTCCGCTCCGACGATCGAGTGCATGAACGCCGTGGCCGGCGAGGCCTGCTTCGAGTCGGCCGCGCGCTCGAACGCACGCTTGAACGCCGCGGCGGTGACGGCCGAGCCGTCGCTGAACTTGAGCCCGCTCTTGACCGTGAACGTGTAAGTCTTGCCGTCCCTCGAGACGACCGGGAAGCCGGTGGCCGCGTCCGGTACGAGCCGCGAGCCCTCGGGGGCCGGCTTGTCGGGATAGTTGAGGAGCATCAGATTCGTCATGTAGAGCACCGACCAGCCGACCGCGTCGTACGCGAGCGCCGGGTCGAGGTACTCGAAGTCGGTGGAGGAGACGTTGACGCGCAGCGTCCCGCCGCGCTTCACCTCGGACGCGCCCGCCTTGGCGGGGGTGTTGCCCGCGGGTGCCGCCATGCTCGCCCCGACGAGCAAGCCCGCTCCGATCACCGTCATGGCAACCGAAAGCCAGAGCTTCTTGTGCATCGGACTCCCTTCGTCATCCGGGGCCGCGGCTGCGGGCCCGATCGATCCGTCACGCGATCAGACGAGGAGTCTCTTGTTTAGTTGGGTAAAACAAAGGTGCAACAGAAACGCAACATCAACGCAACACTCGTGTCAGGCGTCGAGGGCGCGGCGGAGGGAGGCGACGTAGGCGCGGAGCGCGGCCGGGCCGTCCTCGGCGACCTCGACGGCCCTCGACCCGACGACGACTCCGTCCGTCAGCTCAGCGGCCGCGCGGGCCTGGTCGGGGGTCGAGATCCCGAAGCCCGCATACAGCGGCTTCCCGCCTGCGGCCACCCGCGCACGCACCGCCAGGCCGGCCAGTGCCGACGAGAGCTCGGTGCGGCTCCCGGTCGTGCCGACCACGCTCACGAGGTAGAGCCAGCCGTCGGTCTGCTCCGCGGCGAGACGCAGCCGCGCGTCGGTCGACGTGGGGGCGACGAGCTGGATCCGGCGGAGCTCCGGACGTTCCCCGGCCGGCAGATCCGCCACGATCAGGCCGCTCGCGCCCGCGGCCCGCGCGTCCTCGCCGAAGCGCTCCCAGCCGTACGCCTCGAGGAGAGAGGAGTACGTCATCGGCACGAGCGGCACATCGACACGCTCGCGCACGGCGGCGAGCCCTTCCAGGCACGCACCGGTCCGCATCCCCCGGGCGAGCGCTCTCTCGGCCGCGCGGCGGATCACCGGCCCGTCGGCGAGCGGGTCGGAGAAGGGAAAGCCGAGCTCGACGAGATCCGCGCCGCCCTCGACCGCGGCCTCTGCGAGCGCCGGGGTCTCCGGGCCCGACATGAGGTAGATCGCGAGGGTCTTGCGGCTCAATCGACGGCCAGGCGTGCGAAGAGCCGCGCCTCGACACGCGCGCCCTCGTGTCGGAGGATGCCGCGTCGGACGCCCTCTGCGCGGAAGCCCGCGCGCTCGAGCACGCGGACCGACGCCGTGTTCGCGGGCCGGACGACGGCCTCCACGCGGTAGATCCCGCCGGCGAAGGCGTGCTCGCACATCGCTCTGACGACGCGCGTCGCGACCCCACGGCCGCGCGCGGCGACGAACAACCAGTAGCCGAGCTCGACGACGTCGCGCATCCGGTCGAGGTGGTGCATCGCGCACCCGCCGAGGAGCTCGCCGTCGTCGAGTCCTCGATCAGGTACGGCGAGAGCATCCCCGCGGCCCGCATCGCCACGAGCTGATCGTCGAGGAAGACGTGCAGGGCCTCGGCGTCGAACGGCGGCAGCCCGGCCTCGCCGCCGACCAGGGGATCGACGAAGGCGGGAACGATCCGGTCGACGTCCTCGTGGCGGGGTGGTCGCACGAGCAGCTCCTCGACGCGGAGCTCGCCCGGGAAGGCATACGAGGAGAGCGCCGTGCGCTCCTTGTCCGAGCTCATCGGGCGGGACTCATCGGGCCAGCACCTCCGCCAGATCCTTGTCGCCCCGGCCCGAGAGGCAGACGACGACAAGCTCCGCGTCCAGCTCCTCGACGCGGGCGAGCGCGTGCGACGGCTCGAGCGCCGGGATGATCCCCTCGGTGCGGGTCAGCCGGCGGAACGCCTCGAGCGCCTCCTCGTCGGTCGTGCCCACGTAGCGGGCGCGGCCGGAGTCGCGCAGGAAGGCGTGCTCGGGGCCGACGCCGGGGTAGTCGAGCCCGGCGGAGATCGAGTGCGCGTCGGCGATCTGGCCGTCCTCGTCGGCGAGCACCGACGAGCGGGAGCCGTGGAGGACCCCGGCGCGGCCGGTTCCGAGGCTGGCGGCGCCGGCGGCCTCGACGCCCACGAGCTCGACCGACGGGTCGTCGAGGAACCCGGCGAACATCCCGATCGCGTTCGAGCCGCCGCCGACGCAGGCGATCACCGCGTCGGGCAGGCGGCCCTCGGCTTCGAGGATCTGCTCCCGCGTCTCGCGCCCGATCACCGCCTGGAGCTCACGCACGATCTCCGGGTAGGGAGCGGGGCCGACACAGGAGCCGATCAGGTAGTGGGTGTCCTCGACGTTCGTGATCCAGTCGCGGATCGCCTCGCTCGTCGCCTCCTTCAGCGTCTTCGTGCCGAACTCGACGGGGCGCACCTCGGCGCCGAGGAGGCCCATCCGCTCGACGTTCGGGCGCTGCCGGCGCATGTCCTCGGAGCCCATGTAGACGACGCAGTCGAGGCCGAAGCGGGCGCAGACGGTGGCGGTCGCGACTCCGTGTTGGCCGGCGCCGGTCTCCGCGACGATCCGCCGCTTGCCGAGCCGCTGGGCCAGGACCGCCTGCCCGAGCGCGTTGTTCAGCTTGTGGGCGCCCGTGTGGAGGAGATCCTCGCGCTTCAGGTAGAGCCGCTTCGAGGGGGCGAACCGCTCCGCGCGGGTGAGCGGGGTCGGGCGGCCGGCGTACGTGCGCCCGAGCTCGTCGAGCTCGGCCTGGAAGGACTCGTCCGCGAGAGCCGCCGCCCAGGCGCTCGAGAGCTCGTCGAGCGCGGGAATCAGCGTCTCCGGGACGTAGCGGCCGCCGTAGGCGCCGTAGGTGGCGCTCAACCGCGCGCCGCCTCGACGTAGGCCCGAACGGCGTCGTGATCCTTGACGCCGGGCTCGAGCTCGAGGCGCGAGCTCGCATCGACGGCCCAGGGCCGGACGGCGTCGATCGCCTCCCGCACGTTGCCCGCGTCGAGGCCGCCGGCGAGCATGACGCGGCCCTCGACCTCCGCGGCCCGCCGCCAGTGCTCGGGGTCGTCGTCCTGCCAGGGCAGGTCGAGCACCGTTCCGACCTGCGCACCGCCGCGGAGCAGCACGGCGTCGCGGCTCCGGTGGTCGCCGTTGCGCTCGTAGAGCTGGTCGAGCGCCGCGGGCGAGTCGCCGGTCTCGCCGACCCAGACCGCGACGGCGAGCATGGTCTCCGGGACGTCGAGGACGGCGGGCGCGCGGCGAGGGCTCTCTCTGGCGAGGATGAAGCCCGCCAGATCGGCGCCGGCCTCAGCCGCCGCGGCCACGTCCTCCTCGCGGGTCAGGCCGCAGACCTTGACGAGCGGGCGCGCGAGCAGCTCCGCGAGCTTCGCTGCCGGGTCGGGCGCCTGCATCAACGCCGAGCCGACGAGGATCGCGTCGGCTCCCGCGAGCTCGGCGGCGGCTCCCTGCGCGCGGTTCTGGATCCCGCTCTCGGCGATCGCGATCCGGTCGGCCGGGATCCGCGCGACCAGCTCGAGCTGCGCCGCGCGGTCGATCTCGAAGGTCGAGAGATCGCGGGCGTTGACGCCGATCACCGGCGAGCCCAGGGCGATCGCGCGCTCCAGCTCCTCCGCGTCGTGCGCCTCCACGAGCGAGTCGAGCCCGAGCTCGCCCGCCAGCGCGAGCAGCGAAGCCATCCGGCCGTCGTCGAGATCGCGCAGGAGCAGCAGGACGGCATCGGCGCCGGCGTCCCTCGCCGTCCGCAGGTGCTCCTCGGTCGAGAAGAAGCCCTTCGCGAGGAGCGGCGCGGTCACGCTCGCGCGGGCGGCGCGGAGGTCGTCCCAGTCCCCTCCGAAGCGCTCGTCGACGAGCACCGAGATCGCGGCTGCGCCCGCGCGCTCGTAGCCGGCCGCGATCTCCGCCGGATCGGCGTCGACGCGGATCGCGCCGAGCGAGGGCGAGCGCCGCTTGATCTCCGCGATCGCGCCCAGTCCGGGCGCGGCGAGCGCGTCACGGAACCGCATGCGAGAACTCCACCAGCCGTTCGAGACGCTCTGCCGCAGCCCCGGAGTCGATCGCCTCCCGCGCCAGCTCCAGCCCTTCCCGGAGGTCGGCCGCGCGACCCGCCGCGGCGATTCGCGCCCGCTGCGTTCAGCAGCACCGCCGAGCGGTGACCTCCGTCGGTGCCGCCGAGGACGCCGCGCAGCGCCCGCGCGTTCGTCGCCGGGTCGCCGCCTCCGAGCTCGGCCGGGTCGCAGCGCGGGATCCCGAGCTCCAGCGGATCGAGCTCGTAGCTCCGGACGTTCCCCGCCTCGACCTCGCAGACGAGGTTCGGGCCGGTCGGGGAGAGCTCGTCGAGCCCGCCGGCGCCGTGGACGACGAAAGCGCGTCGCGCGTCGAGCTGGACGAGCGCCTGGGCGAGCGTGGGCGCGAGCTCCGGCGCGTACACGCCGAGGACGAGCGCCCTGGCTCCGGCGGGGTTCGTCAGCGGCCCGAGCACGTTGAACACCGTACGCGCTGCCAGCTCGCGACGTACCGGCGCGGCGTGGCGCATCGCCGGGTGGTGCGCCTGGGCGAAGAGGAAGCCGAACCCGAGCTCGTCGATCGAGCGGGCGATCCGCTCCGGCGGCAGCTCCAGGATGAAGCCGAGCGCCTCGAGCACGTCCGCGGCGCCGGTGGTCGACGACGCGGAGCGGTTCCCGTGCTTCGCGACCGCCGCACCCGCCGCTGCCGCCACGAGTGCGGCCGCGGTCGAGATGTTGAAGGTGTTCGCGCCGTCGCCGCCCGTGCCGACCACGTCCACGAGGTCGTCGCGCTTCGGCTTGACGGGGAGCACGTGCTCGCGCATCGCCTCGGCGCAGCCGGCGATCTCGTCTGCCGTCTCGCCCTTGAGCCGGAGGGCAACGAGGAAGCCGCCGATCTGCGCCTGCGTCGCCTCGCCGCTCATGATCTCGTTCATCACCTCGCGGGCCTGCGTCCGCGAGAGATCCTGCCCCTCGAGCAACCGGGCGAGCGAGCCCTGGATCACCTGAGGAAGTTCCTCCCCAGCTCCGGCCCGAGCGGGGTCAGGACGCTCTCCGGATGGAACTGGACGCCTTCGATCGGCAGCTCGCGGTGCCGCACGCCCATCACCTCGCCGTCTGCCGTCCGGGCCGAGACCTCGAGCTCGTCCGGGACCTCGACGGCCGCGAGCGAGTGGTAGCGGCCCGCCTCGAGGTTCTGCTCCAGGCCCGCGAAGACGCCCTTGCCGTCGTGCTCGACGAGGGACGACTTCCCGTGGAGCAGCGCCTTCGCCGCTCCGACCCGGCCCCCGAAGGCCTCGACGACGGCCTGGTGACCGAGGCACACCCCGAGCGTCGGCACGCGCGGTCCGAGCCGGCGGATCAGCTCGACCGAGATCCCCGCCTCGGCCGGCCGGCCGGGGCCGGGGGAGACGACGAGGTGCGAGGGAGCGAGCCGCTCGGCCTCCTCGACCGTGATCGCGTCGTTCCGGAAGACCCGCACCTCGGCCCCGAGCTCCTCGAACAGGTGGACGAGGTTGTAGGTGAACGAGTCGTAGTTATCGAGCATCAGCAGCAAAATTCGGCCTCCGCCAGATCGATTGCCGCTTCCAGCGCGGCCAGCTTGTTCAGGCATTCCTCGTGCTCGGCGCCCGGGTCGGAGTCTGCCACGATCCCCGCTCCCGCCTGGAGCCGCGCGACCCCGTCGTGGAGCACGATCGTCCGGATCGCGATGCACGTGTCGAGCGTCCCATCCGCCCCCGCGCGACCGGGCAGCGCGTAGCCGACGGCGCCGGCGTACGGGCCTCGGCGGTGACCCTCGAGCTCGGAGACGATCTGCATCGCGCGGATCTTCGGCGCCCCCGAGACGGTGCCGGCGGGGAAGCACGCGCGCAGGAGCTCGAAGGGCGTGACGCCGTCGCGGAGCTCGCCCGTGACCTCGGAGACGAGATGGGTGACGTGGGAGAAGCGCTCCGGCTCGAGGAAGCGCTCCACCCGGACGCTCCCTGCGCGGCAGACGCGGGAGAGATCGTTCCGGCCGAGGTCGACGAGCATCACGTGCTCGGCTCGATCCTTCGCCGACGCGAGCAGCCGCTCGGCGTCGCCCGCGCCCGGATGTGTCGTGCCCGCGATCGGGTTCAGGCTCGCGCGGGCGGCCTCGCACTTGACGAGGGTCTCCGGGGACGAGCCGATCAGCGCGAGCCCGTCGAGCTCCAGGAGGAAGAGGTAGGGGGAGGGATTGACGCGGCGGAGCGCCCGGTAGAGCTCGAGCGCGGTGGCCCCCGTCGGCCGCTCCGCCCGCTGCGAGAGCACGACCTGGAAGGCGTCGCCGGCGCGGATCGACGCCTGGATCTCCCGCACGCCCTGCTCGTACGCGGCGCGGTCGGGGAAGCGGCGGGTGGGGCCGCGCGGCGAGCGGACTTTGTGTTCTTGAAGCACAAGCTCTCGGTCGAGGCGCTCCGCGATCTCGTCCCGGTCGCCGGCGAGGACGGTCGCCGTGCCGCTGCCGTGGTCGTAGCGGACGAGGGCGTCGGCGACGACGAAGCGGCTCTCCGGGAGGCCGTCGCCGGCCGCGGGCAGCGGCACCGTCGGCTCGAGCTTCGCGACATGGTCATAGGCGAGGTAGCCGACGACCGGCTCGTCGAGCGCTTCCGCCTCTTCGAAGGAGACGATGCGCGAGCCGAAGCCGAGGAACGAGTGCCGTCCGAGCCGGCCCTGCTCCACGGACTCGAGCAGGAAGCTCGCGCCGGCGCCGGCCCGCAGCCGCAGATAGGCGGCGAGCGGGGTCAGCAGGTCGGTCGAGATCTCGGCCGGGGGCACCTCCATACACTGCCGCAGATGGCAATTCCTCCTCTCCTCGACGCGTTGCTGCGAGCTCACGGCCCGGTCGGGCACGAGCAGCTCGCCCACGACGTGGTCCGCGATGCGCTCGGCGAGGGCGTGCGCATCGAGACGGACGCCGTCGGGAACCTCGTCGCGCGACGGGCCGGCGCCGAGGGCGCGCCGCGGCTCGCGCTCTTCGCGCACCTCGACGTCGTCGGGCTGGCGGTCTCGCACATCGGCGACGACGGCCTGCTCTCGGTGCATGCGCTCGCTCCATGGCGTGCCGCCGTCGGGTACGGGCAGCGGGTCGAGATCCGGACCGCCGGCGGTGTCGTTCCCGGTGTCGTGGCCCTCCGGTCGACCGAGGCAGAGAAGATCGAGTGGAGCAACCTCTACGTAGACATCGGCGCTCGCTCCGGCGAGGAGGCGCGCGAGCTCGTCGCGCCCGGCGACCCGATGCTGCCCGTCGCGCCTCCCGTCGAGCTCGCAGCCGGACGCCTCGCTTCGCGCAGCCTGGACAACCGCGCCGGCGCGTACGTCGCGCTCGAAGCCTTCCGCAGGCTGGAGGGAGAGGGAATCGCGGTCGTCGCCGCAGCCCACGAAGAGCTCGGCGGCCACGGCGCCCAGGTTGCGGCACACGTGCTGCGGCCCGAGGTCGCGCTCGCGCTCGACGTCACCTACGCGACCGATGGGCCGGGAGGCGACGTCCGCGAGTCCGGCGATCACCGCCTGGGAGGCGGCCCGGCGATCTTCCGCGGACCTACGGTGCACCCCCGCGTGTTCGAGCTCCTCGTCCAGGCGGCGCAGGCGGAGGGCATCGCGTACACGGTCGAGACCGGCTCGAAGTCCGCGACGGATGCCGACAGCGTCTTCGCCTCGCGGGACGGGATCCCGACCGGCGTGGTTTCGATCCCGCTCCGGAACATGCACTCGCCGATCGAGATCGTGGAGCTGGCGGACCTCGAGGCGTGCATCGGCCTCGTGGTCGCGTTCGCCCGGCTGCTCGAGCCCGGCGCGAAGCTCGCTCGCTAGGCTGAGAGGATGAGTCGCTCGGTCATCGTCGCCGCCGTTCGAACCCCCTTCGGCAAGCTCGGCGGGGGGCTTGCGGGCCACGAGGCGACGGCACTGGGCTCGCTCGTGATCCGCGCAGCGCTCGACCGGGCGGGCGTCGAGAACGACGAGGTCGAGTACGTGATCATGGGCCAGGTGCTGCAGGCCGGAGCCGGACAGGCGCCCGCGCGGCAGGCCGCGATCGGCGCCGGGCTCCCGAAAGAGATCCCGGCCGACACGATCAACAAGGTCTGCGCGTCGTCGATCCGCGCGGTCGAGATCGCCGACGCGATGATCCGCGCCGGCGAGCACGACGTCGTCGTCACCGGCGGGATGGAATCGATGTCGAACGCGCCCTATCTGCTGAAGAAGGCGCGCTTCGGCTATCGCCTCGGCGACGGCGCGCTGATCGACTCGATGGTCTCCGACGGGCTGACCTCGAGCTTCGACAAGCTCCACATGGTCCAGCAGAACTCGCAGGTCGCCCGCGAGCTCGGGATCACGCGGGAGGAGCAGGACGCGTGGGCCTATCGCTCCCATCAGCGCGCTGCCGCCGCCCAGGACGCGGGCCGCTACGACGACGAGATCGTTCCGGTCGACGGCCTCGCCGCAGACGAGGGCATTCGCCGTGACACCTCACTCGAGTCGCTCGCGAAGCTGAAGCCCGTCTTCGACCCCGAGGGCACGACGACCGCCGGCAACGCGCCGGGCGTGAACGACGGCGCCTCCTGCGTGGTCGTCACCTCCGAGGAGTTCGCCGAGCGCCGCGGCCTGACCGTGCTCGCGACGATCCTCGCGCAGGCCTACGTCGCCGACGACTTCGCCTACCTCGCGCGCACGCCCGCGCGGGCCGGCCACCGCGCGCTCGAGAAGGCGGGCAAGTCGATCGGGGACGTCGAGCGCGTCGAGATCAACGAGGCCTTCTCGTCGGTCGCGCTCAACTCCACCCGCCTCCTTGGCGCCGACGAGGCGATCGTGAACGTGAACGGCGGCGCCGTCGCGCTCGGCCACCCGGTCGGCGCGAGCGGCGGCCGAATCGTCGGGACGATGATCCACGAGCTCCGCCGGAACGGGGGCGGGCTCGGCCTCGCGGCGATCTGCTCCGGCGGCGGCCAGGGCGACGCGCTCCTCCTCGAGGTCTAGCTAGGTCGAATCGCCGCGACGCTCGCGCTCGCGGATCACCTCGAGCGTCGCTCGCAGTGCTGGCAGGGCGATCTGATCCTTCTCTCTCCCGGCTGCCTCCTTCATCCGGATGATGTCTCGCAACGAAGCGAGCACGAGCGGAACCCCGCGCAGGGATCGCTCGACAGCGTCTCTGCGGACGTCCTCGAATCCGGCTGTTCCAGCCGGGAGGAAGACGAGGTCGAGGGGGCCGGCCGCCGTCGCGAGCGTCCATGAGCTTGCCTGTCCCAGCATCTTCGCGTCGATCGGGAACGCGACGCCGTCACCGGCAGGCACGCGAAGCTTGGCCTCGAGCTCGCGCAGTGCACCGGCGAGTCGCTCGAGGTTGTCCCGATCGCGCGCCGGCGTGACATCCAGGTCTTGAGTCGGAAGGGGGTAGCCCTGCACGACGGCCGCGAACGCGCCCACGACCACGAACTGAACTCCATGCCGAGTCAGAACGTCGAGAGCTCGGTAGGGGTCAAACTCGGGCGTCATCTCGCGGCAGCGAGCTCCCGGACGAAGGCAGCGCGACGCAGTGCGTGGTCGACGCGCGCCTCGGGCTCGAGTTGCAGGTATTCCCGGACGTCGAGGGTGTATGAGTCGTCCCCGTTCGCAAGCCCGAGCGTGAGCTCGAGCCCGCAGGCGCGAACGAGCCGGCGCAGCGTCTCGAGACTCGGCTCGACCTGTCCGCGCTCCCAGCGGCTGATCTGCGACTGGGGCAGAACGAGGCGGCGACCGAGTTCTGCTTGAGTGAGCCCGGCGCGGTTCCGCGCCATGTAGATCAGATCTGAACTCATCATGAGAACACTTATGTTATCAGCCGCGGTCTACCTCGTCGTCGCGGGCGACGCACTCGGCGCGACGTGCGCGCCGGCGCCGCCACGGGTGAAGCTCGAGGCAGCGGACGCGGCGTTCGTGGGCAGGCTCGAGCGCACGGTCGAGGTGGCGGACGTCCCGGAGCGACTCGACTACGTCTTCGTCGTCGACCAGGTCGTCAAGGGAGAGCTCGGTCGGCGCGTCTCGGTTCGCAGCGGCGTCGGCCGGGACGCGCTCGGCTTCTCCCTCGAGCGCGATGTCGCGACCGGGATCCTCGCTCAACCGCGAGAACGGGCTCTGGCTCGGTGGTCTCTGCGGCCAGGTCACCTCGTCGGAGCTCGTCGAGGCGACGCGTGAGGACGAGCAGATCGTGAACTGGGGCGGGATCGTCGTCGGCGTCCTCGTGCTCGGCGCGGGCGCCTACGTCCTCCGCAGGAAGCTGGTCCGGAACAGATACCGTCCCGCGCCGTGAGCTTCGAGCACGTCCTCGTCGTCGGCGCCGGCCAGATGGGCGCCGGGATCGCCCAGGTGGTCGCGGCCTCCGGTCGGCGCGTCTCGCTCTACGACGCGGCCCCGGGCGCCGTCGAGCGCGGGCTCGCCGCCACCCGCAAGAGCCTCGAGAAGCTCGCCGAGAAGGGCGGCGCCGACCCCGACGAGGTGCTCGGCCGGATCGCCGCCGTGGACGACCTCGTTGCGGCCGACCTGCTGATCGAGGCGGTCGTCGAGGATGCCGCGGTCAAGACGGAGATCTTCCGGCGCGCCGACGAGGTGCTCCCGCCGGAGGCGATCCTCGCCTCCAACACCTCCTCGATCCCGATCACCTCGCTCGCCGCGGCGACCGGCCGGCCCGACCGCGTGATCGGGATGCACTTCTTCAACCCCGTTCCGGTGCTGAAGCTCGTCGAGGTGATCCGTGCCGTCCAGACGTCGGACGAGACGGCGGCGGCGATCACCGAGCTCGCGGAGGAGCTCGGCAAGGTGCCTGCGCAGGCGAACGACTTCCCGGGCTTCGTCTCGAACCGGATCCTGATGCCGTTCATCAACGAGGCCGCGTACGCGCTGATGGAGGGGGTCGCCGAGGCCGAGGCGATCGACACGATCGCGAAGCTCGGCTTCGCGCACCCGATGGGGCCGCTCGCGCTCGCCGACCTGATCGGCCTGGACACGTGCGTCGCGATCATGGAGGTGCTGCACGACGGGCTCGGCGATCCGAAGTACGCGCCGTGCCCGCTCCTGCGCCAATATGTCCAGGCCGGGCGCCTCGGCCGCAAGAGCGGGCGCGGCTTTTACGAGTACGGTTTGCGCTGACCGGCGAGCGCGTCCCCCGAAGGGGGTAGGCCGCGCTCAACCTTTCGGCCCATTCGGTCGAAGAAGGAGCAACGACTTCGATCCGGGGGGACGATGATGCGCCTGCTGCTCGTGGATGACGATGCTGGATTCCGGGCTCTGCTCCGGACGACCTTCGAGGCGGTTGCCGTGGAGGTGAGCGAGTCGGGCGACGCGACCGAGGCGGCCGCTGCGATCCGCCGCGAGCGCCCGAACGTCGTCGTCCTCGACGTCGGCCTGCCCGGGATCGACGGAAACGTCTTCTGCCGGATGCTGAAGGCCGATCCCGAGACCCGCGGGATCGGCGTCGTGCTCCTGACCGGTCGCGACGACGTGGACGACCTCGGCGGCGCCGACGCGATGCTGCTGAAGCCGTTCCGGCCGCTCGAGCTGCTCGCGGTCGTCGAGCGCGTGGCGGGCGGGCACCGGACGGCCTCTCCGCGCCTCGCACAGGTGCAGCCGCAGTCCGGCGAGGAGCAGCTGCTCCTCTACGCGCGCGACCTTCGCGACCTGATCGAGCTCGAGCGCAGCCAGCGCTCGCTGCTCGAGACCGCCTACCGCCAGACCGTCTCGGCGCTCACGAGCGCGCTCGAGACGAAGGACACGCGCACGCGCCAGCACTCGCAGCGGGTGCAGCGCTATGCGATCGAGCTCGCCCGGGTGGTCGCGCCTGCGCTCGTCGACGATCAGTCGGCCGAGTACGGATTCCTGCTCCACGACATCGGCAAGATCGGGATCCCCGACGAGATCCTCGGCAAGCCGAGCTCGCTGGACGAGTCCGAATGGCGCCTGATGCGGCGGCACACCGTCCTCGGCGCGCAGATGCTCGGCGGGATCCCCTTCCTCCAGGGCACGGGTGTCGGGATCGTCCGCTCGCATCACGAGCGCTGGGCGGGCGGCGGCTACCCGGACGGCCTCGTCGGCGAGGAGATCCCCGTCGGCGCCCGGATCTTCGCCGTCGCGGACGCGCTCGACGCGATCACGAATCATCGCCCGTACCGCGGGGCGCAGAGCTGGCGCGTCGCGCACCGCGTCGTCCTGGCCGAGAGCGGCGAGCAGTTCGACCCGGACGTCGTGGACGCGTTCCGCGACCGCGAGCACGTGCTCCACGAGATCAGGCGGGAGTTTCTCACGGCGGCCTAGATTCGAGGCGGCATAGACTCGAAGGGAGATGGACTTCTCCCTGACCGACGACCAGCGGGAGATCCAGGCGCTGGCGCGCGAGTTCGCGCAGGCCGAGATCGAGCCGAACGCCGCCGCCTGGGATCGCGAGCACCGCTTCCCGCTCGAGCTCTTCGGGAAGCTCGCCGACCTCGGGCTGATGGGCGTCTGCGTGCCCGAGGAGCTCGGAGGCGCGGGCGCGGACTTCCCCTCCTACATCCTCGTCCTCGAGGAGCTCTCGCGCGCGGACGCGGGCGTGGGCGTCACCGTCGCCGTGCACACGAGCGCCTGCACTCTGCCGATCCTCGCGTTCGGCACCGACGAGCAGCGCGAGCGCTTCGTGCCGCCGCTCGCGCGGGGAGAGAGGATCGGCGCCTTCGCACTGACCGAGCCCGAGTCCGGCTCCGACGCGGCGGCGCTCCGCACGCGCGCCGAGCCCGACGGAGACGGCTGGACGATCACCGGGGCGAAGCAGTGGATCACGAACGGCAGCCATGCCGGCACGTTCCTTCTCTTCGCCCGCACCGACCAGGACCAGCCCGGCGCCCGCGGCGTGTCGGCGTTCCTGCTGGACGCCGAGCACGTTCGGGTCACGCGCGAGGAGGAGAAGCTCGGCCTCAACTCCTCGTCGACCGTCGACCTCGCGATCGAGGGCGCGCACGTCGGCCGCGACCGGCTCCTGCACGAGGAGGGCCGCGGCTTCGCGATTGCGATGTCCACCCTGGACGGCGGCCGGATCGGGATCGCCGCGCAGGCGCTCGGGATCGCGCAGGCCGCCTACGACGTCGCGCGCGCCTACGCCAAGGAGCGGCGCACGTTCGGCAAGGCGATCGCCGAGCACCAGGCGATCCAGTGGAAGCTCGCGGACATGTCGACAGAGATCGACGCAGCCCGCCTCCTGGTCTACCGGGCCGCGTGGCTGAAGGAGCAGGGCGAGCCGCACACCGAGGCGGGCGCCAAGGCGAAGCTGTTCGCGTCGGAGATGGCCCGGCGGCAGACGGCGGAGGCGATCCAGATCCTCGGCGGCTACGGCTACACGAAGGAGTTCCCCGTCGAGCGCTATTACCGCGACGCGAAGATCACCGAGATCTACGAGGGCACGAGCGAGATCCAGCGGCTCGTGATCGCGCGCAGCATCCTCGAGCTCCAGCGCGAGCCCGCCGTCGCGGGATGAGCCCCCGCCCCATGAGACAGCGGCGATGAGGCAGCGAGACGAGCCGGTCCGCCTGACGAAGATCTACACGCGGGGCGGCGACGCGGGGGAGACGTCGCTCGGGGACGGCTCGCGCGTCTCGAAGCTGGACTGCCGGATCGGGGCGTTCGGGACGGTCGACGAGCTCAACTCCGCACTCGGCGTCGTGCTCGCAGGACCGGTCGCGCCCGACCTCCGCGAGCCGCTCGAGCGGATCCAGAACGAGCTCTTCGACGTGGGCGCCGATCTGTCGGTTCCCTGGGGCGTCGGCGAGCGGCTGCGCGTCGACCAGGCGTCGATCGACCGGCTGGAAGCAGCTGTGCGACCGCTTCAACGAGTCGCTGCCCGAGCTGCGCAGCTTCGTCCTGCCCGGCGGGACCGAGACGGCGGCGCGGCTCCACGTCGCGCGGACGATCTGCCGCAGGGCGGAGCGCGAGACGCTGCTCGCCTCCGGCGAGCTCGAGCTCAACCCGCTCGTGCTCGCCTATCTGAACCGGCTCTCCGACCTGCTCTTCATCCTGGCGCGGACGGCGAACGCCGACGCGGGGGTCGACGAGCCGCTGTGGAAGCCCGGGGGCTCGCGCTAGCGCGCGCGTACCAGCAGGGGCGGGCGCTCACTCGTACAATCGGAAGCGATGGCGACCACCGAGGATCGCGGCTCGCTCGACGCCACTCGGGCGTGGCGCGAGGAGCTGTACGGGCGGACGCCGGAGCGCGAGGGGGAGCTCTTCTCGACGATCTCGGGCGTCGACAACGAGCCGCTCGCGAGCCCGGACACCGTCGAGGTCGAGTACGAGCGCGACCTCGGCTATCCCGGCGTCTATCCGTTCACCCGCGGCGTCTATCCGTCGATGTACCGCGGCAAGCTCTGGACGATGCGCCAGTTCGCCGGCTTCGGCACGGCCGCCGAGACGAACGAGCGCTTCCGCTACCTCCTCGAGCACGGCCAGACCGGCCTCTCGACCGCCTTCGACATGCCGACGCTGATGGGCTACGACTCCGACCACGAGCGCTCGGAGGGCGAGGTCGGCCGCGAGGGGGTCGCGATCGACTCGCTCGCCGACATGGAGACGCTGTTCACCGGGATCCCGCTCGGCGAGGTCTCGACCTCGATGACGATCAACTCCGCCGCCCCGATCCTGCTCGCCTTCTACGTCGCGGTCGCCGAGCAGCAGGGCGTGCCGGCGGCGGAGCTCCGCGGGACGATCCAGACGGACATCCTCAAGGAGTACATCGCCCAGAAGGAGTACATCTTCCCGCCCGAGCCGTCGATGCGGCTCGTCACGGACATGGTCGAGCACTGCGCCGCCGAGCTCCCGAAGTGGCATCCGATCTCAATCTCCGGCTACCACATCCGGGAAGCCGGCTCGACGGCAGCGCAGGAGCTCGCGTTCACCCTGGCGGACGGCTTCACCTACGTCGAGTGGGCGATCGAGCGGGGCCTCGACGTGGACGAGTTCGCGCCGCGCCTCTCCTTCTTCTTCAACGCGCACCTCGACTTCTTCGAGGAGATCGCCAAGTACCGGGCGGCCCGGCGGATCTGGGCCCGGGAGCTCCGGGACCGCTTCGGCGCCCGCAACCCGCGCTCCTGGCTGATGCGCTTCCACACGCAGACGGCCGGGGTCTCGCTGACTGCTCAGCAGCCGGAGGTGAACATCGTCCGGACGGCGATCGAGGCGCTCGCGGCGGTGCTCGGCGGCACGCAGAGCCTGCACACGAACAGCTATCGACGAGGCGCTCGCGCTCCCCACCGAGGACGCCGTCCGGATCGCGCTTCGGACCCAGCAGGTGCTCGCGCACGAGACGGGCGTCGTCAACTCGATCGATCCGCTCGGCGGCTCCTACCACGTCGAGGACCTGACGAACAAGCTCGAGGCGGCCGCCTACGAGTACTTCGAGCGGATCGACGAGCTCGGCGGCATGGTCGAGGCGATCAAGCAGAACTTCCCCCAGCAGGAGATCGCCGACGCCGCATTCCGGTACCAGGGCGAGGTCGAGCGGGGCGAGCGGATCGTCGTCGGGGTCAACCGCTACGTGCGCGAGGACGAGCCGCCGCTCGAGATCCTGAAGATCGACGCCGCGCTCGAGGGGCAGCAGATCGAGCGGGTGCGGGCGCTGAAGGGCCGCCGCGACTCCGCCCTCGTCGAGTCGCGGCTGGCGGAGCTGAAGCGGGCTTCCGCGCGCGAGGGCGTCAACCTGATGCCCGTGATCCTCGACGCCGCCCGCGACTACGTGACGATGGGGGAGATGTGCGACGCCTGGCGCGAGGTGTGGGGCACCTGGCGGGAGACGCCGGTGTTCTAGTCCGGCCCGACGTTCCAGATCCCCACTTAACCGTCGCCTAACCGAAAACAGCCGCTCGTCGTCTACCCTGAGTGACCTTGAGCGCCCAGCCCCAGCCCGAGTCCAAGCAGTCCTTCCTCGCCTCCAGGCGCGGCCGCCGCACGATCTTCGCGGTCAGCCTGCTCGTCCTGGTCGCAGGTGTGGCCGCGGCGACGATCGCGTTCTTCGGCAACACCGGCGAGTCGCTCGAGTCGCCGAAGTCGAATCAGGCCGCGAGCATCTTCACGCCGCGCAAGCAGATCCCGCTCGAGACGGACGCACGTCGCGTCGCCGGCCGTTTCATCCTCACGGCCGTCGCCCGCAAGAGCCTGGGCGAGTCGTACGAGCTCACCCATGCGGAGCTGCGCCAGGGGCTCTCCCGCAAGGAGTGGCTGACCGGGAACATCCCGGTGACCTACTACCCCGCCGACCAGCTCGAGACGGCGACCTTCAAGGTCGACGAGTCGTACCCGAACGAGGCGATTCTCGAGGTCGCGCTGCTGCCCAAGAAGAACGTCAAGATCGAGCCGCAGATCTTCTACATCGGCTTGAAGAAGGTCGGCTCGGGCGCGGAGGCCGCGTGGAAGGTGAACTACTGGGTCCCGCGCGTCCCCCTCCAGGTCCCGAACGCCCGTGACTAGCGACCGGTCGTAGGCGGCGAACGGTGATGGGCGCCCGCTAGTGGGCCGCGCGGAGGAGCGACGCCACCTGGCTTCGCCGCGCTTCCGCCGACGCCTGGCCAAGGGCGGTCTGCTGCTCGCAGTCGTGGGGGCCGGCGCCCTCGTCAGCGTCTTCTTCTGGAACACCGCCGAGCCGGTCGAGACTCCGCACTCGAACCTGCCGGCTCAGGTCTACGTGCCCGAGCTTCCGGTCACCTTCGCCGCGTCCGAGCGGCGCCAGGTGATCGCGATCGCCGCCCGCTTCGTGGACACGGCGGTCCGGCGCGAGCACACCGAGCGCGCCTTCGAGCTCGCCGGCCCGAGCATCAGGAACGGCACGACGAAGGAGAACTGGGTCGAGGGCAACATCCCGGTCGTGCCGTACCCCGTCGACGACGCGCGCTGGAAGTTCGACTACTCCTACGCCGACGAGATCGGCCTGCAGGTGCTCGTCTTCCCGACGGCGACCTCCGAGCTGCGGCCGATGGTCTTCAACATGTCCCTGAAAGCCGTCGGCTCCGGCAAGGCCAGGCAGTGGCTCGTCGATTCCTGGGTTCCGCGCGGCGGCGGCGGTGGCCGCAGCACCGTGCGCAAGAGCGAGGGCTCGCCGTTCGATCTCGGCGGCGCCGCGGCCGCAGTGGCGCAGCCGTACGAGTCGAGCACTCGCCTCGGCTCGGGCTGGCTGATCTTCCCGATCGTGCTCCTGATCTGCGGCGCGCTCCTCGTGCCGCTCGGGATCTTCGGGGTGGAACGCTGGCGCTCGCACAAGGCCCAGCGCGCCTACGAGGCGTCGCGACAGCTGTAGGGCCGCTAGAACGTCAGCGCGAGGCCGTCGCTCGCCAGCTCGTGGCCCGGCGCGAGCGCCCGCTCGTCGGGGCGGTGCGTGAGGAGGAGCCGTTTGGCGCCTGCGTCGTCGCTCGCGGCCCGCGCCTCGTCTGCCGAGAGGTGGCCGCGTGAGGTTGCCTCCGGCTTCGGGTCGTCGAGCGTCGCCTCGCAGATGAAGAGGTCGGCCCCCTGCCCGAGCGCGACGAGCTCGCTGCAGGGGCCAGTGTCGCCCGAGTAGGCGAGCGTCCGGTCGCCCTCGACGCGAAAGCCGAACGCGGGCATCGAGTAGTGGATGACCGGCAGGGCGGTCACGCTCAGGCCGGCCAGCTCGAACGGCTCGTCCCGACTCGTACTCGGAGACCTCGAACGCCCGCTCGAACATGTCCTCGCTGCCGAGCTGGGCGAGGATGGGGCGCAGGGTCGCGATGGCGCCCGGCGGCAGGCGAAGCTCGGGCTTCGGCTGGGCCGAGCCGGGGCCGAAGAGCGCGCCCCAGACCCAGGGCACGAGGTCGCCCCAGTGGTCGAGGTGCAGGTGCGTGATCGCGATTCCCTCGACCTTCGGCCAGCCGTTCGACTCCGGCCGCTCGCGGAGCTTCGCGAGGACTCCGGGCCCGCAATCGAGCAGCAGCCGCCGCTCGACGAGGTACCCCGAACAGGCCCCGCCGGGGTTCGGCCAGGCCGGGGAGGAGCCGATGACGTCGAGCTGCACCGCCATATACTTGCCGAACCGATGGCCCGGAAGATCAGAGTGGTGATCGCGAAGCCCGGTTTGGACGGTCACGACCGGGGCGCGAAGATCATCGCGAGGGCGTTGCGGGACGCCGGGATGGAGGTGATCTACACCGGTCTCCACCAGACGCCGGAGCAGATCGTCGAGACCGCGATCCAGGAGGACGCCGACGCGGTCGGGATCTCGATCCTCTCCGGCGCGCACATGACGCTCGTCCCCCGGATCCTCGCCGGCCTGAAGGAGAACGGCGTCGAGGACGTGCTCGTCGTCGTGGGTGGGACGATCCCCGGCGACGACGCGGCCGAGCTCGAGAAGCAGGGGGTCTCGGCGGTCTTCACCCCTGGGGCGCCGACCTCCGAGATCGTCGACTTCCTCCGCGCGAAGATCCCCGCCTAGGCGGGCTAGCGCTTGACGACGACGCGGGCGGCGGAGAGCGTGCCCTTGTCGCCGGCCTGCGCGGCGAGCGTGACCTTGGCCGGCTCGGTCCAGACGGTCACCGTGCTGCCTCGCAGGAGCAGGTCGATCGTCGGGAACGCGACGCCTCCCGGAGCCGTCGCGACACCCTCCACCGAGGCGGTCTCGGGAACGGCGACGCTCAGCTTCTGGCCCGCCTGCTTCAGCTTGCGCCCGCCGGGCCACCAGCGGGACTGCTCGACGGCGAGCTGGAGATCCTCGCCCGCGGCCGCCACGACCTTGCCGGTGAGGGCCGCCGTGAACATGGTGCCGCGCGCTGCGGCGAAGAGGAGCCGGCTCGCCCGCTTCAGATGCGGCGTCGGGCTCGTCGCGGCGCCCCCGTTCGGATGCACCTCGAAGTGGAGGTGCGGATGGATCCCGTCGGCGTCTCCCGAGTCGCCGACGAAGCCGATCGGCTCTCCCGCCGCGACCTTGTCGCCGCTCTCGAGACCCGCCGCGTAGGCCACGCCGGGGACGCACTTGCCGCGGTTGTCGTTCGCGTCGGTGAGGTCGTTGTTGAGATGGACGTAGAGGTACTCGGTGCCGCTCGCGCCCTCGAGATAGAGCATGCAGCCGGCGCGGGCGGAGGTCGTCCAGAACTTGACCCGGCCGGGCTCGGCCGCAAGGGCGAGGGCGCGGCGCGGCGCCAGCATGTCGTTCCCCTCGTGCGAGCCCTGACCCCGCGGATCGCCGAAGTCGTCCGTCCAGGTCGCCTCGCCGAGGATCGGGAAGACGAGCCGCGGCACTTTCCCGCTCGGCGCAGCCTGGATTCCGGCCTGCGCGGACGCGGCCGCCAGGCCCGCGCAGAGGAGGGCGGCGAGTGTGAGGAAGAGGGTTCCTCGGGCTGAGGTCCGGGGTGCCATCACGATGTCCGGTTCGCGCTCGAAGCGCGCAAGCCTAGCACCATCGGCAGAAAGTTCCTTCGTCTGGAGGGCCGATTTCGGGACCGCACGGCTCTCTCGGGGTCGCCGCGTGCGGCGTCGTTAGAGTCCCAACCCGTGAAGATCGCCGTTTGCGTGAAGCAGGTCCCGGACGCCGCCGCCACGAAGCGGATCGATCCCGGGACGAAGCGCCTCGACCGCTCGGGCGAGGGCGCGCTGAACGCTGTGGACACGAATGCCGTCGAGGAGGGGCTGCGGCTCCGGGATGCCGACGCGGGCGACGGAGGCGAGGTCGTGCTCGTCTCGCTCGGCCCGGAGAAGGCGCTCGACTCGCTGCGCAAGGCGCTCGCGATGGGGGCCGATCGCGCCGTCCTCGTCTCCGACCCGGAGGCTGCCGGCTCCGATCTCGTTGCGACGAGCTCCGTCCTCGCCAAGGCGCTGGAGCGGGAGGGAGCCGACCTGATCCTGTTCGGCCAGCAGTCGTCCGACTCGGACGGTGCGGTGCTCTGGGCCGCGGTCGCCGAGCGGCTGCGGCTCCCGCTCATCTCCCAGGCCGCCGAGCTGACGCTGGCCGAGGGGGCCGTGACCGGGAAGCGCCAGACCGAGTTCGGCTACGACGTGATCCGGGCGCCGCTGCCCGCAGTCGTCGCGGTCGCGGACTCGATCAACGAGCCGCGGTACCCGTCGCTGAAGGGGATCATGGGCGCGAAGAAGAAGCAGCAGGACGTGCTCTCCCTCGCCGACCTCGGGGTCGAGGCCGGGCAGGCGGGCCCGGCGGGCTCGCGCACCGAGGTGCTGGCGCTCTCCGACCCGCCGCCGCGCGGCGACACCCGCAAGCTCGAGGACGACGGGACCGGGGCGGAGAAGATCGTCGAGTTCCTCGCGGAGAAGCGGCTCGTATGAGCGTCCTCGTCTTCCTCGAGCACCATTTCTCCGAGAGTGGGGAGGGCGAGCTCCAGAAGGGCTCGCTCGGGATCCTCGCCAAGGCCGCACAGCTCGGAACGGATGTCGCCGGGGTGGTGCTCGGCTCCGGTGTGGAAGAGCTCGCGGCTGAGGCGGGCGGCTACGGCGCCGGCACCGTCTACGTCGCCGACGACCCGAAGCTCGCGGCGCCACTGCCTCAGCCGCGCGTCGACGCGATCGCGCAGCTCGTCCAGGACAAGGGGATCGAGACGATCCTCTTCGCGCAGTCGATCCTCTCGGCGGACATCGCCGCTGGCCTCGCGGCCCGTCTGGATGCCGGCCTGAACTGGCAGCTCGTCGATGTCGTCGCGCAGGACGGGGCGGTCGTCGGCAAGCAGTCCGCGCTCGGCGACTCCGTCCTCGTCGACGTCGGCTGGACCTCGACGCCGCGGCTCGCGCTCTTCCGCGCGGGGGTGGCCGACCCGGTCGAGACCGGGGGCACGGCGAGCGTCGAGCGGCTCGACGTTCGCTTCGAGAACCACTCGCTCGCCGCGGAGATGCTCGAGCAGGCGCACGAGGAGTCGAGCGGCCCCTCGATCGAAGACGCGGACATCATCGTCGCCGGCGGCCGGGGCCTCGGCGCGCCGGAGGGCTTCGGGATGATCGAGGAGCTGGCGAAGGCGCTCGGGGGTGCGGTCGCCGCGACGCGCGCCGTGGTCGATGCCGGTTGGTACCCCTACTCGGCGCAGGTCGGGCAGACCGGCAAGAACGTCGCGCCGGGCCTCTACGTCGCCTGCGGGATCTCCGGCGCGATCCAGCACAAGGTCGGAATGCAGGGCTCGAAGGTGATCGTTGCGATCAACAAGGACGCGAACGCGCCGATCTTCGAGTTCGCCGACCTCGGGATCGTGGGCGACCTGCACACGATCGTGCCCAAGCTGACCGAGCTCGTGCGGGCCCGCAGGGGATGAGCCGGGCGAGCAAGGCGCGCGGGATCATCCCCGCGGACTATCCACCGCCGTTCTCTCCGGCCGAGGTGATCGCCGCTCCGACCGATCCGGCCGACGAGCGGATCGAGGTCGGCGTCCTGATCGTGGGGGCAGGCCCGGCGGGGCTCGCGTGCGCGATCAGGCTGGGCCAGCTCCTCGAGGGCTCGCCCGAGACGGCCGAGCGGCTTGGCGAGGTGCCGGTGGCGGTCGTGGAGAAGGGGAAGCAGCCGGGCTCGCACCTCCTCTCGGGCGCCGTCGTCAACCCGACCTCGCTCCGGCGGCTCTTCAAGGGAAGGCCCGAGCTGCAGCAGGTGCCGAGCTTCGGGGACGTGGAGGGCGAGGCCGTCTACGTCCTCACCAAGGGGACGGCAAACCGAGTCCCGCCGCCGCCGACCATGCGCAACCACGGCAACTTCATCGCCTCGGTCGCGCAGCTCGGCCGCTTCCTCGGCGAGCAGGCCGAGGCCGCCGGCGCGGCGATCCTGCCGGAGACCGACGCGCAGAAGCTGCTCGTCGCCGACGGCCGCGTCCACGGGATCCGCACCGGCGACAAGGGTCGCGGGCGCGAGGGCCAGGAGCTCGGCAACTTCGAGCCCGGCTCCGACATCGCCGCCAAGGTGACGGTGCTCGCCGAGGGCACCCAGGGCCACCTGACCGGCGCCGCGATGTCCCGCTTCGGGCTCGAGGGGAGCGACCCGCAGGTGTGGGCGCTCGGAGTCAAGGAGGTCTGGAAGGTCGAGCGGCCGCTCGGGCACATCGTCCACACGATGGGGTGGCCGCTGCGCAAGCGCGCGCGTTACGGCGAGTTCGGCGGCTCCTTCATCTATCCCATGGGCGACGACCACGTATCGATCGGCTTCGTCGCCGGGCTCGAGTACCGCGACGTCGAGTTCTCGGTGCACGACGTGCTCCAGGAGTTCAAGACCCACCGGCTCGTCCGGAAGATCCTCCGCGGCGGCGAGCGGGTCGGCTGGGGCGCGAAGACGATCACCGAGGGCGGCTTCCACGCGCTTCCGAAGCGCTTCAACGCGCCGGGCCTGCTGCTCGTGGGGGAAGGTGCGGGGCTCGTCAACGTGCCGACACTGAAGGGAATCCATTACGGAATCGAGTCCGGGATCATGGCCGCCGAAGCCGCGTTCCGGGCGCTGCAGCGCGGCGAGAGCCCCTCGCGCCCCGGCGCCCTCGACTCCTACGACGAGGAGCTGCGCGCGAGCTACGTGCTGAAGGACCTGCGCGAGGTGCGGAACATGCGCCAGGTCTTCGACAAGGGCTTCTACCTCGGCGGCGCCTTCGCGAGCGCGATGACGATCACGAAGGGCAACCTGCCGCCGAAGGACTATCACTCCGAGTCGAACGCGGCCCACTCGCTCCTGCGGACGAATCGGGCGAGCAGCTATCCGAGCCCGGACGGGAAGCTGACCTTCGACAAGCTCTCCTCCGTCTTCCTCTCCGGCAACCGCACGCGCGACGACCAGCCGAACCACATCAGGGTCGAGCAGCGGGTGCCGCGCGAGCTCGCGGAGCTCTGGGCGCACATGTGCCCAGCGCAGGTCTACGAGGTGGGCGCCGCCGACGGGGACGGAACGGTGACCGTGAGCCTCGCCCCGTCGAACTGCGTTCAGTGCGGCGCGATCACCGCCAAGGGCGGCAGGCTGACGCCCCCCGAGGGCGGCTCGGGCCCCGAGTACACGCTCACCTGAGCCCGGGCGCAGCCCTCATATGAGCCGGGCGTCGCCCTCATCTGCTCCTGGCGCGCCACGCCTCGGCGAGCTCGATCCGCGCCAGCACCGAGGGATGGCTGCCGAGCAGGGCGACCGACCAGGCGGGCGGATCCGGGTCGGAGAGCGCGAGCGTCGTGAACTTGCCGAAGAGCCCTCGCGCAGCGGCGGGATCGCGTGTCGTCTCGAGGGCGACCCAGTCCGCCTCCTCCTCCATGTGCCGCGAGATCGAGTTCTGTACCGGGAGCGCGACGAGCTGGAGGCCGACGAGGACGAGGAGCGAGATCGGCACGGCGGCCGGGTTGCGCATCCCGCCCCGCCGCCTGGTCGCGACCGCGATCAGCCATGCGCCGGGGAGGGCGAAGAGCGCATACCAAGCGAGCCCCTCCAGGATGTGGTTGCGCGAGTGGTGGCCGAGCTCGTGCGCCAGGACGACGTTCACCTCCTGATCCTCGAAGCGACCGTCGAGGAGCGTGCTCCAGAGCACGACGCGCCGGCTCGGGCCGAAGCCCGCGGCGAACGCGTTCGGCGCGTCCGTGAAGTCCGAGACGTCCTGCACCGAGATGCGCGGGGTCTCGGTCTCCTGCTCCCGCGCGAAGCGCCGCGCGTCCTGCTGGAGCCTCGCGCCGGCCGGCTCGGTGGGAAAGAGGTAGGGCGTCACGAAGGCGAAGAGCGCCGCGAGCCCGACGAACGCCGGCGCCGCCGCGAGCCACCAGCGGCGTGGCCAGCGGCCGGCGAGCGCCATCACGATCACGAGCGCCAGGCAGATGAACAGGAACTCGGCGCCGAGCACGAGCCAGTTCTCGAGCAGCGTCTCGAGGTAGCCGGCGTCCGTCTGGTCGTAGCGGCGGTTCCACCACGTCTCGACGAGCCGGAAGGGAACCTGCGAGAGCCAGACGAGCGCGAGGCCGATCATCCCGAGGAGCATCCCCGTCCCGATCCGCCCGGCCGCCGACTCGCGAGCGAACACGGCCCCGCGCCAGGCGTAGAGCCCGAGCACGACGAGCAGCACGAGCTGCGAGGCGACGAGGTCGGCACGCAGGAAGCGCTCGTACGTCTCGACCCGCTCGAGCAGCGAGGCGTCGAACAGGCGGCGGGCCGCAAGGTCGGGACGGGCGAGGCCGTCCGGGACGCGCGTCTGCCAGAGCGACCAGGCGGCAAGGCCCCATGCGGCTGCGAGCGCGAGCAGGCCGAGCCCGCGAGCGAGGCGCGAGCGTCGGCTCAGGCGGCCGCCTCGCCGGCCTGCTCCGAGCCGGGCGACTCCGAGTCGGGTAGCTCCGAGGCAGGCAGTTCCGCCACCGGCTCGCGCTCGCCGCCCGGCTCGGTCACGGCCGGGCTCGCATGCGGGTAGTCGTCGGTGACGATCAACCAGTAGGCATTCGTCTGGGCGAGGTAACGCACCGCGATCACGCCGAGCCTCCGGAGCCCGGTGGGCATGCGGCCCGTGGCGAGCGCCGCGAACCAGCCCAGGAGCCCGATCGCGCCGAGCACGACCACGAGCGCACCCGAGACGAGGAAGGCGGGGATGGCGAGCACGCCGCGGAACAGGGTCACCCACCGGTTCTGGCGCTCGAGCGGGGCGATCGCGACGTCGACGGCGTACCCGGGCTCGCCGGTGAATCCGGGGAAGCGGTTGGCGACGATCGAGATGAACGCAGTGACGTGGGCGGAGTAGCGGACGTAGGCGGCGAGGAAGCGATGGAGCGGGGCGGCCGAGCGGCCGCGCACGAGGGCGTGGATCCCGTTCACGAAGCCGGCGAGGAGCGCGACGACGCTCCAGAGCGTGAGCCAGACGAGGTGCGGCAGCGCGAGCAGGAAGCGGAAGAGCACGGTGAGCCGCGAGCGCCGGCCGTCGTCGTCCGTCTCGACCCGGATCGCGTGAGCCGGAAGCCCCCACGGTGGGCCGGACGCGCCCGGATCGGAGTTCGGGTACACGTCGGTCAGGAAGAGGAAGTAGGCATACGTCTGGGCGGAGTAGCCGAGCCCGTAGCCCGCGAGATTCCGGAGCCCGCTCGGCATCCTCCCGAGCGCGAGCGCCGCGAACCAGCCGAGGATCCCGCACACCGCGAGGAGCCCGCCGCCCGAGAGGAGGTAGCTCCAATCGGGGTCGGCGCCGCCGCTGGTGCTGCCGCCACCGCCGCCTCCGCCGAAGCCCGCTCCGAGCACCGCCGTCAGGAGCAGGGCGGGAAGGGCGAGCACGAGCCGGAAGGCCGTCTTCCACCGAGACTGAGGCGCGGGGTCGGGCAACTCCAGGTCGACGGGGTACCCGGGCTCGCCGGTGAACCCCGGGTACGGGTTCGCGGCCAGGAACAGGTAGGCGGAGAGATGCGTGCTGTAGCGGGTGTACGCCGAGAGGAAGCGGTGCAGCCCCTCCGGCGGCCGGCCGGTCACGAGGGTCGCGACCCACGTCACGAGCGAGGCCGGAATCACCGCGATCGTCCAGAGGATGATCCAGACGATGTGCGGGAGCGCGAGGAGCAGACGGAAGAAGACGGTCAGCCGTGAGCGGCGAAGATCGTCGGTGATCACGAGCCTGACGGGAGAGTCCATCGGGCTGAGTATGAGCGAGGCATAGGATCGAGCGCATCGGCGAGGCGCTGCTCACCCGGGACGACGTGCTCGCCGCCGCCGGTCGGATCCGCGGCCGCGTCCACCGCACGCCGACGTTCACCTCGCGCACTCTCGGCCAGGGCATCGTCCTCAAGGCCGAGCTCTTCCAGAAGACGGGCTCGTTCAAGGTGCGCGGCGTCCTCAACAAGCTGGCCTCGCTGTCCGCCGAGGAGAAGGCGCGCGGGGTGATCGGGATCTCGGCCGGCAACCACGCGCAGGCGCTCGCCTGGGGAGCCGCGGCCGAGGGGATCGACTGCCTCGTCGTGATGTGGGAGGGCGCGAGCGTGGCGAAGATCGCGGCGACGAGGGGCTACGGTGCCGCGGCCGACCTCGATGCTGCCGACCCGAAGGAGGCGTTCGAGCGGCTGGCCGTGCTGATCGACGAGACGGGCCGGACGCTCGTGCATCCCTTCGACGACCCTGTCGTGCAGGCCGGCGCCGGGACGGTCGCGCTCGAGCTCCTCGAGGACGCGCCCGAGACGGAGACGATCCTCGTCCCGACCGGAGGCGGCGGGCTCGTCGCGGGGATCGCGGCCGCGGCGCCCGATCGGCGCGTGGTCGCCGTCGAGCCGGAGCGCTCGACCGCCGTCGGAAGCGGGCTCGCAGCCGGCCGCTCGGTGCCGGTGACGCCGGACTCGATTGCCGACGGGCTCTCGGCGCCCTTCGCCGGCGAGCACGCGCTGGCGGTCCTCCGCCGCTACGACGTAGAAAGCATCCTCGTCACCGAAGCCGAGATCGAGACCGCCTTCCGCTTCCTCTACGCGAGGGCGAAGCTCGCGTGCGAGCCCGCGGCGGCAGTCGGCGTCGCGGCGCTCCTGGCAGGCAAGATCGCCGGTCCAGGGGTGGCTGCCGTTGTCTCCGGCGGAAACGTAATGGCCGAAACCGCCTCTGCTATCCTGGCCTCGCGATGAAGACCGGCATCCATCCCGAGTACGTCATGACGCACGTCCGCTGCTCCTGCGGCGCGGAGTTCGAGACGCGCTCGACCCAGCCCGAGATCCACGTCGAGATCTGCTCGGCCTGCCATCCGTTCTACACGGGCAAGCAGAAGCTGATGGATCAGGGCGGTCGCGTCGAGCGCTTCCAGCGCCGGCTCGAGAAGGCCGGCGGCGCCCGCCGCGGCTAGCACCGGTCTTGGCCAACAACATCGGAGGACAAGCCGTCCTCGAAGGCGTGATGATGCGCAGCCCGTCGATCTGGGCCGTCGCCGTCCGCAAGCCGAACGGCCAGATTGCCGAGGTCGTCACGGACATCCGCTCGCCGATGGCGCGGAACCGGATCTTCCGGCTGCCCGTGATCCGCGGCGTCGTGGCGCTCGGGGAGTCGCTCGCGATCGGGTTCAGGGCGCTCGCGATCTCGGCGAACTACGCGGCGCAGGATCCGGATGCCGAGGCATCCGACGAGGTGCAGACGGAGATCACGCGCGGGCAGATCATCTTCTCGTTCGCGATCGCGATCGGCTTCGCGCTGATGCTCTTCAAGGTGACGCCGGCGTTGATCACGAGCTGGCTCCCGATCGACACCACGGGCACCTTCGTCGTGATCGAGGGCGTGATCCGCGTCTGCATCTTCCTGCTCTACCTCGTCCTGATCTCCCTGCTTCCCGACCTGCGGCGCGTCTTCCAGTACCACGCGGCCGAGCACAAGGCGATCAACGCCTACGAGGCCGGCGAGGAGCTGACCCCCGAGCGCGTGCAGACGTTCAGCTTGATCCACCCGCGTTGCGGTACGGCGTTTTTGCTCTGGGTGATGGTGATCGGGATCTTCGTCTTCGCCTTCGTCGGTCAGCCGGACTGGTACTACCTGATCCTGAGCCGGATCCTGCTCCTGCCCGTGATCGCCGGGATCGCGTACGAGCTGATTCGGTTCGCCGGCAAGCACCAGGGAAATCGGATCCTGATGACGCTCCTCGCGCCCGGGATGTGGCTCCAGCGGCTGACCACGCGCCAGCCTTCGCTCGATCAGATCGAGGTCTCGATCCGCGCTCTTCAGGAGGTCCTGACCCGCGAGGGCGGGCTCTCGACCGAGGAGCGCAAGGTCGAGGTCATGGCGTGAGCGGGCTTCGCTAGCGATGCCGCGGCTCGAGCGCAGCGCGCAGGTCACGTGGGAGGGGAACCTGGCTCGAGGGTCTGGTCGCGTCTCGGCCGACACCGGAGCGTTCGCAGAGCTGCCGATCTCGCTGCCGTCTCGTATCGGCAACCCCGACGGGCAGACGAGCCCGGAGGAGCTCCTCGCCGCGGCTCACGCCGGCTGTCTCGCCACCTCGGTGGCGGGCGAGCTCACGAGGGCAGGGTCGCCGCCCGAGGTGCTGGCGCTGACGGCGCGCGTGATCGTGGACAAGGTCGAGGGTAAGGGCCATCTGGTCGTGGCCTCCGAGGTCGACGTCGAGCGGTCGCGTCCCCGGTCTCGACGCAGAGGAGTTCGCGCGGATCGTGGCCGTGGCCCATGACGGCTGCACCCTTTCGACGCTCATCCGGGCGACCGCGACGGTCACCGTGCGCGCTCACCTCGACGGCTGACCGAGGAGGGCGAGTGGCGGAGCGTCGCGCAGACGTGACGTGGACGGGCGACCTCCTGAGCGGGTCGGGGATCGTGGACAGCGTCGGCTCGGGCGCCTTCGGGCCGCTCGACGTGAGCTGGCCGGCGCGCTCCGAGGAGGAATCGGGCGGGATGACGAGCCCGGAGGAGCTGCTCGCCGCGGCACATGCGTCCTGCTTCTCGATGTCGCTCGCCGGCGGGCTGGCCAGGGCCGGCACGCCACCCGAGCGGCTTTCGACCTCCGCCGCGGTGACGTTCGTTCCGGGAACTGGGATCACGAAGATCGCGCTCACGGTGCGCGGCAGCGTGCCCGGTCTCGACGCCGACGCGTTCCGTGCCGCGGCCGAGACTGCCAAGGCGAACTGCCCGATCTCGAAGGCCCTTGCAGGAGTCGGCGAGATCACGCTCGACGCGCAGCTCACCTAGCGCGGCGGCGGCCGACTACCCTAGGCCGCATGGCCGCGATCGATCAGCTGATCGACGATCTCGAGCGCTCCTACGAGGAGGTGCGCGCCCGCATGTCCGACCCCTCGGTCTACAACGACCACCGGGAGGCGGCCGAGGTGGGGCGCCGGCTGAAGGAACTCGAGTCCGCCTACAAGCTGGCTCAGGAATGGCGCCAGGCGAGCGCCGACCTCGATGCGGCGCGCGGCGACGCCGAGCTTGCCTCGCTCGCCGACGATCTCCAGACCGACGTCTCCCGCCTCGAGGAGGAGCTGCAACTCGCGCTCGTGGAGACCGATCCCGCCGACGCGAAGGACGTGATCCTCGAGATCCGCTCGGGCGTGGGCGGCGACGAGGCCGCGATCTGGGCGGGGGACGTCTTCCGGATGCTGACTCGCTACGCCGAGCGCCGCGGCTTCAAGATCGAGACCCTCTCGGCGAACGAGAGCGAGTCGGGCGGCTTCAAGGAGATCGTCTTCTCCGTCAAGGGCGGCGGTGCCTACTCGGTCTTCAAGTACGAGGGCGGCACGCACCGCGTCCAGCGCGTTCCGGAGACCGAGAGCCAGGGTCGCATCCACACCTCCACGGCGACCGTCGCAGTCATGCCCGAGGTGGAGGAGATCGACGTCGACCTCGACGAGAACGACCTCAAGATCGACGTCTATCGCTCGACCGGCCCCGGCGGCCAGAGCGTCAACACGACCGACTCCGCCGTCCGGATCACGCATGTGCCGACCGGGATCGTCGTCGCGATGCAGGACGAGAAGTCGCAGCTCCAGAACAAGGTCAAGGCGCTCCGCGTCCTGCGCGCCCGCATCTACGAGGCCGAGCGCGAGCGGCAGCAGGCCGAGCTCTCCGCCGCGCGCAAGTCGCAGATCGGCTCCGGCGAGCGCGCCGAGAAGATCCGGACGTACAACTATCCGGACAGCCGGGTCACCGACCATCGCGTCAAGGTGACGCTGAATCTGGAGAAGGTCCTCCCCGGCGGCCTCGACGAGTTCACGGACGCGCTCCAGGCCGAGGATCGCCGGCGCGCGCTCGAGACCGCGACCGCCACGGCGTGAGCTCCTCCAAAGTGAGCCCCTCCGAGTGAGATTGGGCGAGGTCCTTCGCCTCGCCACGGAGCACCTGGCGAAGACCTCCGAGACCGCTCGGCTCGACGCAGAGCTCCTGCTCGCCCACGCGCTCGGCCGAAGCCGGATCGAGCTCTACACCGACTTCGACCGGCCGCTCACGGAGGCCGAGCTCGCCGCGTACCGCGGGCTCGTGGCCCGGCGCGCGCGGCACGAGCCCGTCGCGTACATCCTCGGCGAGTGGGGCTTCCGCCGGCTGACGCTGAACGTCGACTCGCGCGCCCTGATCCCGCGACCGGAGACCGAGATCGTCGTCGAGCGCTGCCTTGCGCGGTTGGCCGGGCTGGAGAGCCCGCAGGTGCTCGACGTGGGTACGGGCACAGGCGCGATCGCACTCGCGATCGCGGACGAGCACGGGGGCGCGCGCGTGACCGCGATCGACCTCTCGAGCGCCGCGCTCGAGCTCGCGCGGGAGAATGCCGAGCGCTCGGGCGTCGAGGTCGACCTCGTGGAGCACGATCTCCGCGAGGGCCTGCCCGGCGGCCCCTACGACCTCGTCGTCTCGAATCCGCCGTACGTCGAGCCCGCCGAGCTGAACGGCCTGATGCCCGACGTCCGCGACTACGAGCCGCACGTGGCGCTCGTCGGGGTGGGGGCGACGGAGGCGATCGCGCGTGCCGCCCGGGAGGTGCTCAGAAGCGGGCGCTGGCTCGTGCTCGAGGTGGGGGAGGGCCAGGCTTCGCAGACGCTGGAGCTGCTCGACGGGCTCGGCTACCGCGAGGGCGCGGTCACGCGCGACCTGACCGGGCGGGAGCGCGTCGTCGAGGCGCGGACGTGAGCTCGAGCGTCGAGGAGGCGGTCGCGGCCCTGCGGTCCGGGCTGCTCGTGATTCTGCCCACCGACACCGTCTACGGCCTCGCGGCCGATCCGGGCTCCGAGACCGCCGTCCGACAGCTCTCCCGCGTCAAGGGCCGCGACGAGGCGCAGCCGATCGCGCTCGTCGCCTCCGATCTCGCCCGCCTCCTCGAGCTGATCCCGGAGCTGGCCGGCCGGCCGGAGGCGATCGCCCGAGCGCTCCTGCCCGGGCCGTACACGCTCGTGCTCCCGAATCCGGCGCGTCGCTACGGCCGGCTGGCCGGCTCGCGGCCGGACACGATCGGCGTCCGGGTTCCCGCGCTCGAAGGGCACGGTCGCCGGCTCCTCGAGCTCGCCGGCGCCGTCGCTGCCACGAGCGCGAACCTCACCGGCGGAGTCGATCCGTGCACCCTCGCGGAGGTGCCGGACGAGCTGCGTGGGGCCGCGGCCGCCCTGGTCGACGGCGGTCGCCTGCCCGGGACGGCCTCCACCGTGCTCGACTTCACCGGCGCCGAGCCGCGCGTCCTCCGCGAAGGCGCCGCGCCGGGGGCCGACGCGCTCCGGATCGTCGCGTCCGTGCTCTAGCATCGGGGACGACCTCGTCGAAGGAGCCCAGATGGCCGTTGCCCAGCACTCGCTCGACCAGCTCCGCGCCGCCGGTCTCGCCGACGTCGATCCCGAGATCGCGGCGCTCCTCGGCCGCGAGCTCGACCGGCAGCGCGACCAGATCGAGCTGATCGCCTCGGAGAACTTCACCTGGCCGAGCGTGCTCGAGGCGGTGGGCTCCGTGCCGACGAACAAGTACGCGGAGGGGTATCCCGGCAAGCGGTACTACGGCGGCTGCGAGGTCGTGGACGAGATCGAGCAGCTCGCGATCGACCGGGCGAAGGAGCTGTTCGGCGCCGACCACGCGAACGTGCAGCCGCACGCGGGCGCTCAGGCGAACATGGCCGCGTACTTCGCCCTGCTCGCCCCGGGCGACACGATCCTCTCGCTCCGGCTCGACCACGGCGGCCACCTGACCCACGGCCTCAAGGTCAATTTCTCGGGGAAGCTCTACACGATCGTCCACTACGGCGTCTCGCGCGAGACGAACCTCGTCGACTACGACGAGGTGCTCGAGCTCGCCCGCACGCACCGCCCGCGGCTGATCGTCTGCGGCGGCTCGGCCTATCCGCGCACCGTCGACACGGCCGAGTTCAGGAATATCGCCGACGAGGTGGACGCGCTGCTGATGTGCGACATGGCCCACTTCTCCGGTCTCGTCGCAGCCGGGCTGCACCAGAACCCGGTCGAGCACTGCGACGTCGTCACGTCGACCACCCACAAGACGCTCGCCGGCCCGCGCGCCGGGTTCGTCCTCTGCCGCTCGGAGCACGCGCAGGCGATCGACCGCGCCGTCTTCCCGGGGATGCAGGGCGGGCCGCTCGAGCACGCGATCGCGGCCAAGGCCGCCTGCTTCCGGATCGCCGCCACCGAGGCCTTCCGGGACTACCAGGTGCAGGTGCGCGCCAACGCCGACGTGCTCTCGGAAGAGCTGACGGCCGGCGGTCTCGACGTCCTCACGGGCGGCACCGACACGCACCTGCTCCAGCTCGACCTCCGCGCGACCGACTGGACCGGCGCGGGAGCCGAGGAGCGGCTCGACGAAGTGAAGCTGACCGTGAACCGGAACACGGTGCCCTTCGACGAGCGTCCCCCGACCGTCGCCTCGGGTGTGCGGATCGGGACGCCGGCGGCGACGATGCGCGGCTTCGACGAGGAGGACTTCCGCGAGGTCGGCCGGATCATCGCCGGCGCGCTCGCCGACGAGGACGTGGCCGAGCTCGCCGGCCGGGCGGAGGCTCTCTGCGCGAGGCGGCCGCTCTACGAGGGCTTCCGCGGCTACTGCTCGTACGCATGACGAATCTGACCGAGGTTCGGCATCCGCTCGTCCAGCACAAGCTCGGGCTGCTCCGCGACGTCACGACGAACACGCACATGTTCCGCCAGCTCGTGAACGAGCTGACGCTGCTCCTGACCTACGAGGCGACGCTGGACCTCGCCACCGAAGAGGTCGAGATCGAGACGCCGCTCGAGCACACGAGCGCGCAGCGGATCTCGGGAAAGAAGGTGGCGATCTGCCCGATCCTGCGGGCCGGGATGGGAATGCTCGACGGCGTCCTCTCCCTGATCTCGGGTGCGCGCGTCGGCTTCATCGGCCTCTACCGCGACGAGGACACGCTCGAGCCGGTCGAGTACTACGTGAAGCTCCCGGCCGACATCGCCGAGCGCGACGTGATCCTGCTCGACCCGATGCTCGCGACGGGCAACTCGACCTCGGCAGCCGTGGCGCGGGTGAAGGAGGCCGGCGCGAGCTCGATCCGGCTGATCGCGCTGATCGCGACGCCCGAGGGGATCGAGCGGATCCACCGTGTGCATCCCGAGGTGCACATCGTGGTTGCCGGGATCGACCGGGAGCTGAACGAGAAGGGGTACATCGTGCCCGGCCTGGGCGACGCAGGCGACCGCCTCTACGGAACGAAGTAGCGGGCGATGCCCCAGGAGCTCGTCGACAACCCTGAGGTCCTCTACGGGGCGGTGGTCGCGCTCGTGATCGTGATCCTGCTCACCCCCGCAGTCGGGGGGATGGCGCGCCTCCTCGGCGTCGTGGACGTGCCCGAGCGGCGGCGGCTGAACGTCAACCCGATCCCGCGGCTCGGCGGGATCGCGATCTTCTTCGGCATCTTCGTCCCGGCGCTCGCCTTCCTCGATCTCGGCCCGGAGACCCGCGGCGTCCTCCTCGGCGCCGCCGTGGCGACGACGGTCGGCGCGATCGACGACTTCCGGATGCTGAAGCCCGGCTGGAAGCTCGCCGGGCAGATCGTGGCAGCGTCGATCCCGCCGTTCTTCGGGGTCTGGATCGACCACTTCACGTTCCCGTTCTTCGGGCCCGTCGATCTCCCCGCAATGGTCGGAGTGCCGCTGACGATGCTGTGGATCGTCGCGGTGATGAACATGGTCAACTTCCTCGACGGGCTGGACGGCCTCGCGGCCGGCGTCTGCGGGATCTCGGCCGCCACCTATGCGGTGCTCGCCCTCTCGCTCGGGAAGACGGATCCGGCGATCCTCTCCGCGATCGTCGCCGGTGCCTGCCTCGGCTTCCTCCGGCACAACTTCTTCCCGGCGCGGATCTTCATGGGCGACTCGGGCGCGCTCACGCTCGGGTTCATCCTCGCGGCCGTCTCGGTTCAGGGACTGTTCAAGACCGCGTCCACGATCGTCCTCTTCCTGCCGCTCCTCGTCCTCGCCGTGCCGATCCTCGACACGTCGTTCGTCGTCGCCAGGCGGCTCAAGCACCGCGAGCGGCTCTCGGCCCCCGATCAGTCGCACCTCCACTTCCGCTTCCTCCGGCGCGGCTTCACGCAGCGGCGTGCGACGGTGACGATGTGGGCGTGGTGCGCGACCCTGGCCGGGGCGGCGCTCGCGACGCGCTTCATCCCGTTCCGGGCGGGCGGCGAGTGGCACCTCTGGGAGACCCTCGGCGCCGGCGCGATCGCGCTTGTCGCGGTCGGGTTCTCGATCTACGTCGTCTACCTGCTCGAGATCGTCAAGCTGGCGAACCCTCGGGTGCGGCGGACGGAGGAAGCGGCGCGTCACCGCCGCTCCGCCTAGCTCAGCGCTCGAGGAAGGCCAGAAGCCGCTCGTTGAAGCCGGGCGCGCGCTGCACCGCATGGCCGGCGCCCGGGAGGACGAGGCGCTCGGCGGGAAGCTCGCGCTCGAGCACGTCGCACACCGCGTCGAACGCGGCCGCGTGTCCGCCCGAGACGACGAGCTTCCGGAAGGAGAGCGAGCGCAGCGCGGCGAGCGGGATCCGAGCCTCGTACGGCGGTCGCTCCACCATCAGGGTGCGCGCCCCCTGCTCGACGTCCGGCGGAAGCGGGGAGGGAGGATAGAAGGTCGAGCCGACCGCGCGGAGGAACTGGCGCAGGTACGCCTCGGGCTCGCGCGGGCCCTCGTCCCGGAGCGCGACCGCCCCGCGCACGAAGGCCTCCACCGCCGGGATCCCGCGGGCGACGTCGAGGCAGGGCGGCTCGATCACCGTCAGCGAGCGAAGGCCGGGACAACGGGCGGCCGCGAGCAGGGCGATCACGCCGCCGTAGGAGTGGCCGACGAGGTGGTCGCCCGGCTCGAGCCTGGCTTCGAGCCAGTCCGCGTGCTCCTCGAAGTCGACGCGCTCGACCGGTGGGCCTGGTGGGAACCCGGGCCGCTCCAGCACGACGAGCCGGTAGCGCGCGGCGAGCGGCCGCTGCGCGCCCCAGGTCGTCGCGCCGTTCGCAACCGAGCCGTGGACGAGCACGAGCCGCTCCATCCCGCGATCGTACAAAGTAGGCGTGAAAGCCGCAAAGTTGGGGTTTTTCGCTGTCACAATCTCCGGGGGGTTTGGTATGCTGGCGCCGGATGGAGCCAACCCCCTCTCGCTCGAGCCTCAGCCTTGCGGGCGCCGGTTCCGTCCTGATCGGGACGACGCTCGCCGTGATCGCGATCGCCGCGGGGGTGGGGTGGCTGCTCGGCAACGCGGCCTACGGCTTCCTCGTCGGGGCGCTCCTGGGGATCCCCGTCGGCGTCTTCATGACCTACAAGCGGTACGGCCACGCCATCTAATGCTCGGCACCGCCTTCTCCACGCCGCGCCCCCTTCCGAGCCCGATCGTGCCGCTGCTCGCCGGCGGCGCCGTGATCGCGCTCGCGCTGCCCGTCTTCCTCGCCGCCGGCTGGCCGATCCGAGGCTGGCTGATCGGCGGTGTGCTCTGGGGCGCCTCGCGGCTGCTCGCGCTGCTACTGACGCACCTGCTTCCGGGCGCGGGTAACCTCGCCGCCGGTGGAGCGATGGGCTTCGGCATGACCTTTCGAGCGCTTGCGGTGATGGTGGTCGTCCTCGCGCTCGCAGCAACGGACGCGCAGCTCGCGCTCGCCGTCCTGCTGCTGTACGCCCTCGCCTACACCCTCGAGCTGGCGGTCTCGCTGGCGCTCTACTTCTCGGCGGACACGGCATGAAGCGGGCCCTGACGCTCCTCTTCAGCCTCGCGCTCCTGGCCCCGAGCGTCGCCTTCGGCGCCGAAGCGGCCGAGAGCGAGGAGTTCAACCCCGAGCACGACTTCGAGGTCGGCGAGTGGATCCCGATCCACATCGGCCCGCTCGACCTCTCGATCAACAAGGCGGTCGCTTACCTGATCCTCGGCGCCGTCATCACGATGACGCTCGGGATCGTGCTGATGCGGATCAAGGTCGGCTCGAAGAACGACCCGTCGCGCCGCCAGGCCGTCGGCGAGATCGTCTACGAGATCGCCCAGACGCAGGTTGCCGAGCAGGGGCTGCCGCACAAGGCGATCCGGAGCTGGTTCCCCTACGTGGCGACGCTGATGCTCTTCATCTGGGTCGTGAACATGCTCGGCTTCATCCCGCTGCCCCTCTCGAACGAGACCTTCGAGCTCTGGGGGGTCGAGCTACCAACGCTCGCGGTCTACGCCGCCACGTCCTCGATCTCCGTCACGCTCGCGCTCGCGCTGATGACGTTCGTCTTCACGCACGTCGAGGGGATCCGCCACAACGGCCCTGTCAAGTACTTCAAGAGCTGGATTCCCGACGTACCGAAGGCGATGTACCCGCTGATCGTGCCGCTCGAGATCCTCGGCCAGTTCATGCGCCTGATCAGCCTCTCCGTCCGGCTCTACGCGAACATGCTCGCCGGCCACATGCTGATCCTGACCTTCATCGGGCTGATCTTCGTGATTGGCAATCTCGGGATCGCCGTGCTCGCCGTCCCGGCCGCCGCCGCGTTCTACCTGTTCGAGGTCGTGATCGTCGTCTCGATCCAGGCCTTCATCTTCGCCGCTCTCTCCGCGATCTACATCGGCTCGGCGATCGAGCCGGAGCATTGATCTCTCGCTAACCCCCAAGGAGGACACCGCTTCATGTTCACACTGCTCGCTCAGGAAGCCGCCTCGAACGTGGACGCCGGCAAGGCGATCGCGCTCGCGCTCGGCATCGGACTCGGCTCGCTCGGCGCCGGGATCGGGATCGGCAACATCTTCGGGTCGATGATCCAGGCAGTCGCCCGCCAGCCCGAGCTCCGCGGCGAGCTGACGGGGATCCAGTGGCTCGGCTTCGCGCTCACGGAGGCCGTGGTCTTCTACGGCCTGATCGGCGGGCTGCTCGCCTTCGTGCTGGTCTAGCCCGTGCTCGGCGCAGCATCAGCAACCCTGGTGGCGGCTTCGCCGCTGATCGACGTCGTCCCGGGTCTGATGATCTGGACGCTCGTCTGCTTCGCGATCACCTTCTTCGTCCTCCGCAAGTTCGCGTTCGGGCCGATCCAGAAGACGATCGACGACCGGCGGGAGCGGATCCGCTCGTCCGTCGAGGAGGCCGAGCACGCCCGCGCGGAGGCGCGGAAGCTCCTCGAGGAGCACAAGGCGCTGATCGGCCAGGCGAAAAACGAGGCGGGGGAGATCCTCTCCGAGGCCCGCAAGGTCGCCGACTCGCAGCGCGACCGCGCCCGCGAGGAGATCGAGGTCGACCGGCAGCGCCGGCTCGAGGACACACGCAAGCAGATCGAGGCCGAGACGGCCCGCGCGCTCGAGCAGATCCGGTCCGAGGTCGCCGAGCTGACGCTCGTCGCCACGAGCAAGGTCGCGGGCAAGGTGCTAGACCGCGACGACCACCGCAAGCTGATCGAGGACGCGATCGGGGAGCTCGACTTCTCGGCGCTCGAGCAGGAACGCGTCTAGCCGCCTTGGGCGTCTCCCACCGCATGTACGCGCGGTCGCTCTTCCAGGCCGCGCAGGAGCAGGGGAAGCTGACGCTCGTCCACGAGGAGGTCTGCGACTTCGCGGCGGCGATCGCCGCGGTCCCGGAGCTCCGTAACGTGCTCTCGAACCCCGAGCTCGACACGCGCGCCAAGGCCGACGTGCTCGGCGAGATCCTCGGCGAGGCCGACGAGCTCACCCGCAACTTCGTCCTCCTCACTGCCGAGAAGGGCAGGGCTGGCGAGCTCGAGGAGATCTACCGCGAGCTCGACCGGCTCGTCGCCGCTGAGGAGAAACGGCTGAACGTTGAGCTGACGACCGCCTTCGAGCTCTCCGAGGAGGAAGCCGCCTCGATTCTGAAGAAGATCGAGCAGGCCTCCGGACGGTCGGTCGAGGCGACCCGCAAGGTCGATCCGGCGCTGATCGGCGGGATCGTCCTGCGGGCCGGCACGCTCCGCGTCGACGCGAGCGTCCGCGGCCGGATCGAGCAGCTCCGGCACGACCTCGTCAGGAGCCGCTGAGCGTGCACGTGCGCAGGGTCCCTATCGGAAGCTCGCGCGTGACGTCTACGACTGCACCGGCCTCGACGACGTAGCAGCGATCCTGAGCACGCATGGCGCCTGAGACATCCTCCTCCTCCTCGAACGTACAGCGGACGACCGCGAGCCCACGCACCCTCGCGCCGTCCGCGTCCTCGCAGCGGACGCCCTGCGTCGTCCCGAACCCGACGATCGAGCTCCGAACCACCTCGAGCTCGTCCTCGCTCGCGGCCGGCTCGTCGCCGCCGCAGCCTGCGAGCGCGAGCGCGACGAGCAGGAGCGCGGCGCTACGCTTCGGTCGCATGCGCGCTCTCCTCGTTCTCGTGCTCGCGACGCTCACCCTGGTCATTGTGCCGTCGGGTGGCGCGACCGCAAGCCAGACGACGCCGGACTTCTGGACCGGCTCGTGGCCGGCGTTCCTGATGGAGGGCGGCCAGGTCACCGATCCACTCGGGACGCTCAAGTGGCGCCAGATCCGGCACGAGGAAGGGCTTGCTCTGCTCGGGCGGAACTTCGGCGGCCGGCTCTTCGAGGGCTGCCCGACCGATCCGAGCACGATCTTCTTCCGCGGCAGCTACGTCGAGGGCGGCGATCTCGTCGCCTGCACGACCGGCCCCGACGGGAGGACGATCATCGGACGCTTCAACGGCCGCGAGGACTTCATGTCGGGCAGCTTCTCCGTCTCGATCATCCGGGACGACGACAAGCGAGTCTTCGCCGGCAAGTACTTCGAGGACGAGGGGATCACCACGGACTGGTGCGGCAGCCTCGAGTCGCTCTCGCCCGCGACCCGCCCCAAGCCCGTGCTCGACACCGCCGCACCGCGGGTGAGCGCGCTCGGCTGGACCGGCAAGGCCGGGTCGGCCGTGCCGCTCCGCGCCAGGGTGAGCGACAACGCGGCCACGCCTGCCACGCTCGACTTCAGCATCCGGCGGCTCGGCCGCGTGGTGAAGTCGGCGACGCTCGCCGCCCGGGCCGACGGGTCGCTCTCGACCGCCACCTGGCGAGCTCCGAAGAGCCTCCGCGGGACGTTCACCGTCTGCGCGACCGCCACCGACCGGGCCGGCAACCGGAGCGAGCGCAGCTGCGCGATCATCCGGTTGAGCTGAAGATCCCCGGCCCTCCCACCTGAAACCAGCAAGGAGCTGATGTGAAGCTACGTCCCGAAGAGATCACCTCGATCCTCAAGTCGCGGATCGAGCAGTTCGACGTCCAGACCGATCTCTCCGAGGTCGGCACCGTGCTCCAGATCGGGGACGGGATCGCGCGCGTCCACGGGCTCGAGAACTGCATCGCCCTCGAGCGGCTCGAGTTCGAGCACGGCGTCGTCGGGATCGCGTTCAACCTCGAGGAGGACAACGTCGGCGTCGCGCTCTTCGGCGAGTGGCAGGAGGTCAAGGAGGGCGAGCCGGTCCGCCGGACCGGGGCGGTCGTCAGCGTTCCGGTGGGCGACGCCCTGCTCGGCCGCGTCGTCGATCCGCTGGGGCAGCCGCTCGACGGCGCCGGCGACATCGACACGAGCGAGCGCCGGCCGCTCGAGTTCAAGGCGCCCGGCGTCGTCCAGCGCCAGCCGGTCAAGGAGCCGCTCCAGACGGGCGTCAAGGCGATCGACTCGATGACGAACGTCGGCCGTGGCCAGCGCGAGCTGATCATCGGCGACCGAGGCACGGGCAAGACCGCCGTGGCGATCGACGCGATCATCAACCAGCGGGACACGGACGTGATCTGCATCTACGTCGCGATCGGCCAGAAGGGCTCGACCGTGGCGCAGGTCTACGAGCGCCTGAAGGAAGAGGGCGCGATGGACTACACGATCATCATCTCGGCTGCGGCCCACGAGGCCGCGCCCATCAAGTGGATGGCCCCCTTCTCGGGCGCGGCGATCGGGGAGCACTTCCTCTACAACGGCAAGCACGCACTGATCGTCTACGACGACCTGACGAAGCACGCCGACGCGTACCGCCAGCTCTCGCTGCTCCTGCGCCGCCCGCCGGGCCGCGAGGCCTATCCGGGCGACGTCTTCTACCTCCACTCGCGCCTGCTCGAGCGCGCCTGCAAGCTGAACGACGACCTCGGCGGCGGCTCGCTGACCGCGCTCCCGATCATCGAGACGCAGGCGGGCGACATCTCCGCCTACATCCCGACGAACGTGATCTCGATCACCGACGGGCAGATCTTCCTGGAGGCCGATCTCTTCTACTCGGGGATCCGCCCGGCGATCAACGTCGGCACGTCGGTCTCGCGCGTCGGCGGCTCGGCGCAGACGAAGGCGATGCGCAAGGTCGCAGGCCGCCTGCGGCTCGAGCTCGCGCAGTACCGGGAGCTCGAGGCGTTCTCGCAGTTCGGCTCCGAGCTCGACCCGGCGACCCAGAAGACGCTGGCGCGCGGCGAGCGGATGGTGGCGACGCTGAACCAGCCGCAGTACAAGCCGTGGCCGCACGCCGAGCAGGTCGTGGCGCTCTACGCGGGGATCAACGGCTTCCTCGACGAGATCCCGACGCCTCAGATCTCCCGCTTCCACGACGAGCTCCGGGAGCACCTGCGCACGGAGGAGTCGATCTACCGGGAGATCGACGAGACGAAGGATCTCTCGGACGAGCTCACGGCCAAGCTCGACGAGGAGCTGAAGAAGTTCATCCACGGCTTCAACGTCGAGGAAGACAGCGGGCTCGTCTAGCCGATGGCGTCCGTTCAGGATCTGAAGCGGCGGACGCGCTCCGTCCGCAACACGAGCAAGATCACGAAGGCGCTCGAGCTCGTCGCCTCGGCCCGGCTGCGCCGGGCCCAGTCGCGGATCGAGGCCATGCGCCCCTACGCCGAGACGATGCGCGAGCTGATCGCCGGCGTCGGCCGCTCGGCCACGTCGCTGCGCGGGCTGCCGCTGCTGCAGCAGCGCGAGGAGATCGGGACGGTCGGGATCGTGCTCCTGACGGGCGACCGCGGCCTGGCCGGCCCCTTCAACGGGCAGGTGCTGCGCCGGGCGTTCGCGCTCGAGCGGGAGCTGCGCGGCGAGGGCAAAGAGGTGCGCTTCGTCGTGATCGGGAAGAAGGGGCGGACGACGCTCGACTTCCGCGGCTACGAGCCGGTCGCGGACTACGTCGGCTTCGCCGATCGCCCGGCCTACTCCGACGCCCAGGCGATCGCCCACGGCGTCGCCGAGCTCTACACCGACGGCACCCTCGACCGGGTCGTGCTCATCTACAACGCGTTCGTCTCCGCGATGACCCAGCGCGTGACCGAGCAGGAGCTGCTCCCGATCTCCGCCGACATCCTCGAGACGGACGAGGAGGAACGCCGCGACGACGCCATGCGCGGCGATTTCATCTTCGAGCCCGAGCCGGAGGAGATCCTGGCCCGGCTCCTGCCCGTCTACCTCGAGACCCAGATCTACCGCGCCCTGCTCGAGTCCGCGGCGTCCTTCCAGGGCGCGCAGATGACCGCGATGCGCAACGCCTCGAAGAACGCCGGCGAGCTGATCGACACGCTCACGCTCCAGATGAACCGCGCCCGCCAGGCGGAGATCACGCAGGAGATCCTGGAAGTGGTGGCGGGCGCCGAGGCTTTGGCCTGACTAAACCTCTGCTAAACGCGAGCTAAACCTTGGCGCAACCTCTTCCCGGCCAACAAAGCGCGCGCGGCATCGTCTAAGCTCCCGTCGTGGCGCAGAAGCAGACCGACCTGATGTCCTCTGGCGCCGGGCTCGCGACTGCAGTCGCCCTCGAGTCGCACGGCGAGCTCGGCGAGGTCGAGGTGATCAAGGCGCGCGGCTACTGGGAGCAGGTCTGGATCCGGTTCAAGCGCGACCGCGTCGCGATCGCGGGTGGCGTCTTCATCATCGTGCTCATGGTGGTCGCGTTCGCCGGGGCGCCGATCGCCGCGAGGATCCTCGGCCATGGCCCGAACGAGATCTTCGCGGGCGGCCTCGATCCGGACTCGCAACTGCCGGTCGGGCCGCTGACCTGGATCTCGACCGAGCCCTATCCGGGCGCACCGGGCAACTTCGAGGACACGTTCTTCGTGCTCGGCGCCGACTCGCAGCTCGGCCGGGACATGTTCCTGCGCCTGCTCTACGGCGCCCAGACCTCGCTCCAGGTCGCAGTCCTGGCGACGTTCCTCTCCGTCTTCATCGGCCTCGTGATGGGACTGATGGCCGGCTACTACCGGGGTGGCGTGGACTCGATCATCTCGCGGCTGACCGAGATCGTGATGGCCTTTCCCGCCCTGCTCTTCATCATCGCCGTCGCCGCGACGGTCGGTGAGCGCCTGAACACGATCACCTTCGGCGGCGCGATCCAACCCGGGGTCTTCACGCTCGTGATGATCTTCGGGATCTTCGGGTGGTTCTATCCGGCCCGGATCATCCGCTCTCAGATCCTCTCGCTGCGCGAGAAGGAATTCGTCGAGGCCGCCCGGATGACGGGCGCGAGCGACTTCCGGATCATGCGCTCCCACCTGCTACCGCACCTCGTGGCCCCGCTGATCGTGTTCTCGACGCTGATCGTCGCCAGCAACATCATCGCCGAGGCCGGGCTCTCGTTCCTCGGGCTCGGGATCCAGGCGCCGACCGCCAGCTGGGGAACGCTGCTCTCCGAAGGCCCGAACTACTACCTCTCCCAGCCGTGGCTGATGGTCTGGCCGGGCCTCGCGATCCTCTTCACGACCCTCGCCTTCAACCTGCTCGGCGACGGTCTACGCGACGCCTTCGACCCGCGCCACGCCCGCTAGCTCGCGGCTCCTGGCCGGCGTCGCCTCCCGGGCGGCGGAGCCGCCCTCCGGCGCCGCCTCGTGCGGCTGAACGCACCCGGCTCTCCGGGTCTGGCCTAGCGGCCTATCCCCTCCGGCCGTGCACGCCCAGCCGCACGCCAGGAACCGCGAGCGGCGGGAAGCGGAAACAGTCGAAACTTCTTTCAGCACGCTCTAACTAAACGCGTGCGCGTGCGTCTTAGGGCTCGGTGGTTGCAATCGTTGGGCGCGCCGGCTACGGCGGCCCTCAGTTACGGAAGGAGTCCGATGCACAAAAAGCTGTCGCTCCCGGTCGCCATGGCGGTGATCGGAGCCTGCTTGCTCGTCGCGTCCAGCTTTGCTGGGGCGGCGAGCGGTGCACCCCAGAAGTCAGGTTCGTCCGAGGTGAAGAAGGGCGGCACCCTTCGCTTGAACGCCTCGAACACCGACTTCGAGTACACCGACCCGGCCCTCGCGTACGACTCGCTGGGCTGGCAGATGCTGTTTGCGGTCAACATGGGCCTGCTGAACTACCCGGACAAGCCGGGTGCAGAAGGCTCGAGGCTCGTCCCCGAGGCCGCTGCGGGCTTCCCGCGGGTCTCGCGTGACGGCAAGACGTACACGTTCACGGTCCGCAAGGGGATCAAGTTCAGCGACGGCTCCGCCTTGACCGCTGCCGCGTTCAAGCGGGCCTTCGAGCGTGCCGCCGACCCGAAGCAGGCGTCGCCTGCGATCGCGTTCATGCACACGATCGTCGGTGCGGATGCGCGCAACACCGGGAAGGCCGGCTCGATCTCGGGCGTCACGGCCAAGGGTCAGATCCTGACGGTCAAGCTGACGCAGGCCGACCCGACGTTCCTCGCCGAGGTCGCCATGCCGTTCTTCGCCGCGGTGAAGCCGAGCATGGCCATCGACGCGAAGGGGATCAGCGTGTATCCCTCGGCCGGGCCGTACAAGATCGCGAGCCGTGAGGTCGGTCGTCAGCTCGTGCTCGAGCGGAACCCGCAGTACAAGGGGAACCGCCCGGCGAACGCCGACCGGATCATCTACACGGTCAACACCGAGCTGAACCAGAGCCTCCTCCAGGTGCGCGCTGGTCAGGCCGACTACGACGCCGGCGGGCTTCCGCCGACGGCGCACGACGACCTGTCGAAGACGTACGGCGTCCACAAGGGCGGCCCGTACCGCTACTTCGTCAACTCGGTCGTCTCGACGACCTACCTGTCGCTGAACACGATCGGTGGGCCGCTCGGGAAGCTCGCGAACCGCAAGGCGGTCAACATCGCGATCGATCGCCCGGCGCTGCTTCGCGTGGCCGGCAAGTTCGCCGGTGCGCGGACGGATCAGATCCTGCCGCCGAACATGCGTGGCTTCAAGCAGGCCGACATCTACCCGCTCAAGGGTGCGAACCCGACGCGGGCGAAGCAGGTCTCAGGTGGCGACAGCTCGAACCTGACGATCCTGCACACGACGTCGTCCACCTCGATCGCGCGTGCGCAGGTGCTGCAGTACAACCTGACGCAGGCCGGTTACAAGGTCACCTTGAAGCCGCAGCCGTTCGCGGTTGCGATCAAGACGGCGGGCACGAAGTCGCAGGCGCAGGCCGGTGACTTCGACATGTTCCTGATCGGTTGGCTCGCCGACTATCCGGATCCGTTCGACTTCATCAACGTGCTGCTCGACGGGGACAACATTCAGGAGGCGAACAACTCGAACTACGCCTACCTGAACAACCCGACGTACAACAAGCGGATGAAGGCGGCGGCGAAGCTGTCCGGCGAGGCCCGTTACCGCACCTACGGTCAGCTCGACATCGACCTGATGCGGAACGTCGCTCCGTGGGCGGCGCTCTCCAACGGCAACACCCGCGAGTTCATCTCGAACCGCATCACGAACTACATCTACCACCCGGTCTACTCCGGGATGATCGTCAACGCAGCAGCGATCAAGTAGCACGCTCCACGCGGGAGGGGCGCCCACCCGGGCGCCTCTCCCGTTCATACTCCGCTCGAAGCCCCACGCAACCACCACCCCCGAGCAAGCGAGGCCCTCGTGTTCCAGTACATGGTCAGGCGCATCCTGTGGGCGATCGTCCTCTTCGTCGCCGTCACGTTGGTCACGTACGTCATCTTCTTCATCACCCCTGCGGATCCGGCGCGACTGGCTGCTGGCCAGGGCGCGACGCCCGCCGACGTGGAGCGGGTCGCGGAACGGCTCCACCTGAACGACCCCATCTACGAGCAGTACGGCCGCTTCCTCTGGGAGCTCGTGGGCCATCAGTCGCTCGGAACCTCCTTCGTCAACCGCGAAGAGGTGAACGACATCGTGATCCGCTCGGCACCGGTGACCGCCTCGCTCGTCTTCGGTGGAGCGGTGATGTGGCTCATGCTCGCGCTGCCGATCGGGATCATCTCCGCGCTCAAGCCACGCTCCCTGATCGACCGGGCCGGGATGGTGTTCGTCCTCGTGGGCATCTCCGCCCATCCCGTCTGGATCGGGCTGATCCTCGCCTACTTCATCGGCTTCAAGCTCGGCTGGACCCCGATCACCGGGTACGCAGACTTCTTCAACCCCTCCACGGAGAAGGGTGGACCGGTGCAGTGGGCCTACCACATGATCCTGCCGTGGACGACGTTCATGATCCTCTTCGCCGCGCTCTACGTGCGCCTGATCCGGGCGAACGTGATGGAGACGATGAACGAGGACTACGTGCGCACCGCGCGCGCGAAGGGCGCTCCCGAGCGGCAGGTGATCCGCTCCCACGTCCTGCGCAACAGCTTGCTGCCCGTCGTGACGATCCTCGGCATGGACATCGCGCTCGCGCTGGGCGGCGCCATCTTCACGGAGTCGATCTACTCGCTACCGGGGCTCGGGAGACAGGTGCTCGTGAGCTACGAGAACTTCGATCTGCCGGTGATCCAGGGGATCGTGGTCTTCTCGACCCTCTGCATCATCATCTTCAACCTGGTCGTGGATCTTCTCTACGCGGTAATCGACCCACGCATTAGACTCACCTGATGGCCCTCCTCGAGGTGCGCGACCTGCGGACGAGCTTCCGCACGGACGACGGTGTCGTCAAGGCCGTCGACGGGATCTCGTTCTCGGTCGAGAAGGGAAAGACGCTCGGGATCGTGGGCGAGTCGGGCTGCGGCAAGAGCGTCACCTGCCTCTCGATCATGGGCCTGAACAACAAGCGCACCGCGATCTCGAGCGGCGAGGCGGTCTTCAAGGGCGAGGACCTGCTGAAGATGGGCTCCTCGCAGCTGCGAGACCTGCGCGGCAACGACGTCGCGATGATCTTCCAGGATCCGATGACCTCCCTGAATCCCGTCCACTCGATCGGGAAGCAGCTGATCGAGGCGGTCTTGCTCCACCGCGACGTCTCCAAGAAGGAGGCGCGCCAGCGCGCGGTCGAGCTCCTGAAGGCGGTGGGGATCCCGCGCGCCGACAGGCGGATCGACGACTACCCGCACCAGTTCTCGGGCGGAATGCGGCAGCGCGTGATGATCGCGATGTCGCTGATCAACGAGCCCGACCTGCTGATCGCCGACGAGCCGACGACCGCCCTCGACGTGACGACGCAGGCCCAGATCCTCAACCTGATGCTGAAGCTCCAGCAGGAGTTCAACACCGCGATCATCATGATCACGCACGACCTCGGGGTGGTCGCCGAGATCGCGGACGACGTGGTCGTGATGTACGCCGGGCGCGTGGCCGAGGAAGGGACCGTGGACGAGATCTTCACGCGTCCTCATCACCCGTACACGTGGGGCCTGCTCGGCTCGCTCCCGCGGCTCGACGCGGACGTGGAGCGGCTCGTCCAGATCCAGGGCCAGCCGCCGTCGCTTCTGAACCCACCTCGCGGCTGCCGGTTCCATCCCCGCTGCCCGTACGTCATGGACGTCTGCAAGTCGGAGGAGCCGCTGCTGGCGCCCGTGCCCGACGAGCCACGGCACCTCCAGGCCTGCCATCTCGACGAGGCGACGAAGGACCGGGAGGCGGCCAAGCTGCTCGCCGGCGCCCTGGCCGAGGCGAGCTAGGCCGTGTCGACCGATCTCGGGAGCTCGAACGGCAGCACGATCGGCGGGAGCTCCGACGACCTCCTGGTCGTCGAGGATCTCCAGAAGCACTTCCCGGTCACCCGCGGGATCGTCTTCCAGAAGGAGGTCGCGACCGTCAAGGCGGTGGACGGGGTCAGCTTCACGGTCAAGCAGGGCGAGACGCTCGGCGTGGTGGGCGAGTCCGGCTGCGGCAAGTCGACGATGGCGCGCTGCATCATGCGTCTGCTCGACCCGACCGGCGGGAGGGTCACGTTCGCGGGCCGCGACATCACGCACCTCAGCCGAACCGACATGCGGCCGGTGCGGCGCGAGCTGATGATGATCTTCCAGGATCCCTACGCGAGCCTGAACCCGCGCAAGCGCGTCGGCTTCATCGTCGCGGAGGCGCTCCAGGTGCACAAGATCGGGAGCGACGCCGAGGTCAAGCGGCGCGTGCAGGAGCTGCTCGAGGTGGTCGGCCTCAACCCCGAGCACTACAACCGCTTCCCGCACGAGTTCTCGGGCGGCCAGCGGCAGCGGATCGGGGTCGCCCGCGCCCTCGCGGTGAACCCGAAGCTGATCGTGTGCGACGAGCCCGTCTCCGCGCTCGACGTGTCCGTGCAGGCGCAGATCCTCAATCTGCTCAAGGACCTCCAGAGGGAGTTCGGCCTCACGTACGTCTTCATCGCGCACGACCTCAACGTCGTCCGGCACATCTCGGACCGGGTGATGGTGATGTACCTGGGCAAGGTCGCCGAGATCGCCGACCGCAACCAGCTCTACGTCACGCCGAAGCATCCGTATACCGGCGCGCTCCTCTCGGCCGTCCCGATCCCGAATCCGAAGCTCGGCCGCGAGCGGCAACCGATCGTGCTCGAGGGTGACGTCCCAAGCCCCCTGAACCCGCCGAGCGCCTGCCGCTTCCACCCTCGCTGCCCGCGCTTCCACGAGGGTCACTGCGACGTCGTGGAGCCGGAGCTCTTCTCGTTCGGCGAGGGCCATCGGGCCGCCTGCCACTACCCGCTCGAGCATTGGCCGATGAAGGCGGACGAGATGCGCGTCGCCGACCGGCCCGTCACCGCCCCGAGCTAGGCGCCGCGGGACCGTGCTGCTCGCGGCGGCCAAGCGGTTCGTCGTGATCCTGGCGATCGCCGTCGTCGGGACATCCGTGATCTCGTTCCTCGCCGGCCTCGCCCTCGGCTCCTCCGCCAACCGCTCGATCTCGGTGGGGCTCTACCTGGTCGGCTGCTTCCTGCTCGCCAGCGGCTTCTTCCTCGGCAACCGCGGCCCGTTCCGCGTCGCCAACGAGGAATCCATGGTCGGGCTCCGCCGGCCCCGACGGCTGCGGGCCGCGCCGCTGACCGAGCAGAGCGAGTCGCTCAACACGTCGGCGATCATGGTCGTGATCGGGCTCGTGCTGATCGCGGTTGCGGCCGGAGTGGACGCCCGGGTCGAGCTCGTCTAGCGTGTGGAGCCCGCCCCGAACGGGGGTCGTCTAACTTCGCGAAAGGTCGATCGTCAGAGTAAGCATGACCAGGTTCCAAAACCAGGTTCTCTGTGAGCGCGCCCGCTCGTGGGCTGCGCTCGCACCCGACAACGAGCTTTCCGAGCTCGAGCGCAAGCTGCTCGACGCGCACCTCGAGCGCTGCGCGAGCTGCAGCCGCTTTGCCGTGCGGGTCGGCGCCGCCACCGAAGCGCTCAGGAACGAGCCGCTCCAGCCGCTCGCGTATCCCGTGTCGGTCCCCTCTTGGCGCCGCCGGACCGCGTACGCGCGGCTCCGCGGTGTGGGCGCCGCGGCAGCCGTTGCCGCGATGGCGCTCGGCGTCGCCTCACGTGCGCCGCTCCCCTCGGATGCCCGCAGCGACGCCCTTCGCGCTCCGACCTTCGCCGCGAGCGGGCTGGACGAGCGCGCCGAGATGGACGAGATGCGCGATCTGCGCCGCACGATGCTCGTCGCCGTCGCCGACTCGACGGCGAGCCGCCACTTCGGCGACCAGCCCGCCTAGCACCCTTAACCGGCAGTTCAGAGACGAGCGGGTAGGCTCGCCGGATGCTCGCGAATTCGATCACGGTCCACTGCTGACGCCTCGACCACGACGCCCGGGTGGCGTCGGCGCTCGAGGCCTCGCGCTACGCGGGAGAACTGAGTCCTGCGGCGAGTCGCTTCGCTAGACTGCGGGCGCATTTGCGGCGCTCTCGCGCTGCGATCTCATCAACGAGCGACCGCCCCCTGTCGACCGGGGAGCCACAGGAGACACATGTCTGAGCACGCCCAGGAGGAGCAGCGCCGGAACGGCCGGGAAGAGGGCGCGAGGAACGTCGGCCGGGTCGTGGAGATCAAGGGCGTCGTCATCGACGTCGGCTTCACGGACAGCCTGCCCGCGATCTACAACGCACTCTCGATCGCGATGCCCGGAGTGGGCGGCGCGGAGGGCACGACGCTGATCGCGGAGGTGCAGCAACACCTCGGCGACGACCGCGTGCGCGCGGTGGCGATGGACACGACCGACGGGCTCGCGCGCGGAGTCGAGGTCGTCGACACCGGCCAGCCGATCTCGGTGCCGGTCGGCGACGCCACGCTCGGGCGGATCTGGAACGTGATCGGCGAGCCGGTCGACAACAAGCCGCCCGCCGGCGACGACGTCGAGCGCTGGTCGATCCACCGCGATCCGCCGGCGTTCCGCGACCTCTCGCCGAACGTGGAGATCTTCGAGACCGGGATCAAGGTGATCGACCTGATCGCGCCGTACATCAAGGGCGGCAAGATCGGCCTCTTCGGCGGCGCGGGCGTCGGCAAGACCGTGCTGATTCAAGAGCTGATCCACAACGTCGCCCGCGAGCACAGCGGCGTCTCCGTCTTCGCAGGCGTCGGCGAGCGCACGCGTGAGGGCAACGACCTCCTGCTCGAGATGGAGGAGTCGGAGGTGCTCGACAAGGTCGCGCTCGTGTACGGCCAGATGAACGAGCCGCCCGGGGCGCGCCTGCGGGTCGGCCTCTCGGGCCTGACGATGGCGGAGTACTTCCGCGACCAGGGCCAGGACACGCTCCTCTTCATCGACAACATCTTCCGCTTCGTCCAGGCCGGATCCGAGGTGTCCGCGCTCCTCGGCCGGATGCCGAGCGCGGTCGGCTACCAGCCGACGCTCGCGACGGAGATGGGCCAGCTTCAAGAGCGGATCACCTCGACGCGATCCGGCTCCGTGACGTCGATCCAGGCGATCTACGTCCCCGCCGACGACCTCACGGACCCTGCCCCGGCGAACGTCTTCGCCCACCTCGACGCGACGACCACGCTCTCGCGGGCGATCGTCGAGAAGGGGATCTACCCGGCGGTCGATCCGCTCGACTCGACCTCGCGAGCGCTCCAGCCGGGAATCGTCGGCGAGGAGCACTACACGGTCGCGAGCCAGGTGCAGCAGATCCTCCAGCGCTACAAGGACCTGCAGGACATCATCGCCATCCTCGGGATGGACGAGCTGACCGACGAGGACAAGGTGATCGTCTCGCGGGCCCGCAAGGTGGAGCGCTTCCTCTCCCAGCCGAACTTCGTCGCCGAGCAGTTCACCGGCACGCCGGGCCAGTACGTCAAGCTCGAGGACACGATCGCCGGCTTCAAGGAGATCATCGAGGGCAAGCACGACGAGCTGCCCGAGTCCGCGTTCTACATGGTCGGCCCGATCGAGGGCGCCGTCGAGAAGGCCGGCGCCGCGGCCGCCGCGTAGCCAGTGGCCGAGACGCACCCCAGGTTCGACGTCGCCATCGTCACCCCGGAGGGCGATGCCTTCCGCGGCGAGGCCGAGATGCTGGTCGTCCCCGGCGCCGCCGGTGACATCGGCGTGCTCGCGCGCCATGCGCCGCTCGTCGCGACCCTGCGGGCCGGCTCGACCCGCATCTATCTCGACCGCGAGGCGGACAACGTCGTCGAGCTCGCGACCGGGCCGGGCTTCTTCAAGGTCGAGCTCGATCGGGCGATCGCCCTCGTCGACGACGCCGCCGACGTGAAGGAGATCGACGACGCTCGGGCCCAGCAGCAGCTCGAGGCCGCCAAGGCGGAGCTCGAGCGGGTCGAAGCGGGCGACTCGACCGCCGACCGCTGGCAGCTCGAGCAGCGGATCAAGCACGCCGAGAACCAGCTCACCGTCTCCGGCCGGGGCTAGCGGGTGCGCGCCACCGTCGCCGAGACGCGCGAGGTCGCCAAGGGGACGCTGCACGTGACCTTCTCGGTCGAGGACTACCCCGCCTACCGTCCCGGCGCGTACTTCTGGGTGGAGCTGCCCGAGCGCGGGCACGCGGACGAGAAGGGACTTCGCCGCCACATCTCACTCGTCACGTCTCCGACCGAGGAAGGCGTGGTCGGGCTGGCGACTCGCATCCGCGACACGGCCTTCAAGCGGACGCTCGCCGAGCTCGAGGTCGGCGACGAGGTGATCGTCGAGGAGCCGAAGGGGAGCTTCCTCCTGCCGGAGGAGACCGACGAGAAGTACGTCTTCGTCGCCGGCGGCATCGGGATCACGGTCTTCCGGTGCATGCTGCGCTACGTCGCCGACGAGCGGCTCCCCTACGAGATCACCCTCGTGTACTCGAACCGCGACCAGGAGTCGGCCGCCTTCCTCGACGAGCTGCAGGCACTCGAGGCGCAGATCCCCGGCCTGAAGCTCGTCCTGACGATGACCGAGGACGAGAGTTGGGAAGGCGAGAGCCGCCGGATCGACGCCGAGCTGCTGCGCGACCACCTCGGCGAGCTGGACGGCTATCGGTATCTCGTCGCCGGCCCGCCGGAGATGACCCAGGCGGTCGTCGACGAGCTCCACGGCGCAGGGGTCCCCGAGGCGAGCGTGCTCGCCGACAAGTTCTCGGGCTACTGATAGCCTGACGCCACCGCTGGAGAGCTTTGACGGCAGCTTGGCGACCAGGATAAAAAACGCCTAAAGAGCCTGCGAGCTCCGGCTCCCGACCTCTTTGGGCACGAGCCTCGAGGAGGGAGCGACGATGAGCGGCACGCGCGAGAGACTCGAAGCGCTCCTTCGTGAGCGGATCCTCGTCCTCGACGGTGCCTGGGGAACGATGATCCAGGGCGCCGGGCTCACCGCCGCCGATTACCGCGGAGAGCGCTTCCTCGAGCATCCCAGCGAGGTTGCGGGCGATCCCGACCTGCTCAACCTGACTCGGCCGGACCTCGTCCTCGACGTCCACCGGCGCTACCTGGCGGCGGGCGCGGACATCACGACGACGAACACCTTCACGGCGACGAGCATCGGTCAGGCCGACTACGGCCTCGAGAGCGTCGTCCGCGAGCTGAACCTCGAGGGCGCGCGGCTGGCGCGGGAGGCGGTCGACGCCTGTGCGCGAGACACAGGAGCTCCTCGCTTCGTCGCCGGCTCGATCGGCCCCCTGAACGTGACGCTCTCGCTCTCGCCGAGGGTCGACGACCCCGCCTTCAGGCCCGTTTCCTTCGACGAGGTGCGCGCGTCCTACGCGGAGCAGATCGCCGCGCTCGCCGAAGGCGGCGTCGACCTCCTGCTCGTCGAGACCGTCTTCGACACGCTGAACGCGAAGGCCGCGATCGCCGCCGCGCGCGAGGTCGCGCCTGAGCTGCCGCTGTGGATCTCCGTCACCATCGTCGATCTCAGCGGCCGAACGCTCTCCGGTCAGACCGTCGAGGCGTTCTGGACGTCCGTCGAGCACGCCGAGCCGCTGCTCGTCGGGGTCAACTGCTCCCTCGGCGCGAAGGAGATGCGCCCGCATGTCGCCGAGCTCGCGCGTCTCGCCGACACGTTCACGAGCTGTCACCCGAACGCGGGACTGCCCAACGCCTTCGGCGGTTACGACGAGCAGCCGGACGAGACGGCGGCGCTCCTGCTTGAGTTCGCGGAGGCGGGCTTCGTCAACCTCGTCGGCGGCTGCTGCGGAACCACGCCCGAGCACGTCGGGCGGGTCGCAGCCGCTGTCGCCGGCCTGCCGCCGCGAGAGCTTGTGCGCAATGAACACAAGCGGGCGCGCTTCAGCGGGCTCGAGCCGTTCGAGCTCGGGCCGGACACCGGGTTCGTGATGATCGGCGAGCGCACGAACCTGACCGGCTCGGCCCGCTTCAGGTCGCTGATCGAGGCCGGCGACTACCAGGCAGCCGTCGAGGTCGCGCTCGAGCAGGTGCGCGGCGGCGCCAACTTCCTGGACGTGAACATGGACGCCGACCTGCTGGACGGCGAGCTCGCGATGACGACCTTCCTGAATCTGATCGCGACCGAGCCGGAGGTCGCCCGGATCCCGATCATGGTCGACAGCTCCCGCTTCGGCGTGCTCGAGGCGGGACTCAAGTGCGTCCAGGGCAAGGGCGTCGTCAACTCGATCAGCCTCAAGGAAGGGGAGCAGCCGTTCCTCGAGCAGGCCCGGCGCGTGCGCGACTACGGCGCCGGCGTCGTGGTGATGGCCTTCGACGAGCAGGGGCAGGCCGAGACGGTCGAGCGGAAGGTCGCGATCTGCGGACGCGCCTACGACCTGCTCACCCAGGAGGTCGGCTTCGAGCCCGAGGACATCGTCTTCGACCCGAACGTGCTCGCCGTCGCGACGGGGATCGAGGAGCACAACGGCTTCGCGAAGGCGTTCATCGAGGCGCTGCCGCTGATCAAGGAGCGCTGTCCGGGCGCCCACACGAGCGGCGGAATCTCGAACCTCTCCTTCTCGTTCCGCGGCAACGACGTCGTGCGCGAGGCGATGCACTCCGCGTTCCTCCTGCACGCGATCCGCGCGGGCCTCGACATGGGCATCGTCAACGCGGGTCAGCTCGTCGTCTACGAGGACATCCCCGCCGACCTGCTCGAGCGGGTCGAGGACGTGATCTTCGACCGCCGCCCCGACGCGACCGACCGGCTCGTCTCGTTCGCCGAGTCGGTGCGAGGTGAGGGGACGCGGCGCGAGCGCGATCTCACCTGGCGAGAGGCACGCGGTCGCGCAGAGGCTCTCGTATGCGCTCGTGCACGGGATCGTCGACTTCATCGAGGCGGACACCGAGGAGGCGCGGGCGGTCGCCGAGCGCCCGCTCGACGTGATCGAGGGGCCGCTGATGGACGGGATGAAGGTCGTCGGCGACCTCTTCGGAGCCGGGAAGATGTTCCTGCCGCAGGTCGTGAAGAGCGCGCGGGCCATGAAGCGAGCCGTGGCGTACCTGGAGCCGTACATGGAGGCCGAGAAGGAGCTGGCCCTGCTCGAGGGACGCGCGAACGGCGGTCGCGTCCAGGGCAAGATCGTCCTCGCCACGGTCAAGGGCGACGTGCACGACATCGGCAAGAACATCGTCGGGGTCGTGCTCGGCTGCAACAACTACGAGGTGATCGACCTCGGGGTGATGGTGCCCGGCGAGCGGATCCTGGACACCGCCGTCGCGGAGGGCGCGAGCGCCGTCGGCCTCTCCGGGCTGATCACCCCCTCGCTCGACGAGATGGTCGGGGTCGCGAAGGAGATGGAGCGTCGCGGGCTCGAGTTGCCGCTCCTGATCGGCGGCGCCACGACCTCCCGGCAGCACACCGCGGTCCGGATCGCGCCCGCGTACGGCCGGCCGACCGTGCACGTGCTCGACGCCACCCGGGTCGTCGGCGTCGTCTCGAGCCTCCTCGATCCCGTACGGGCCGGCGAGCTCGACCGCGAGAACAGGGACGAGCAGGAGCGGCTCAGAGACCAGTACGCGGAGAAGGAGCGGCGGCCGCTGCTGCCGCTCGCCGAGGCGCGCGCGAACGCCGAGCGGCTCGACTTCGACGAGCTCGCGGTTCCCGAGTTCACCGGCACGAGAACGGTGCGGCCGGAGCTGGCAGTTCTTCGCGAGCTGATCGACTGGCAGTTCTTCTTCCACGCCTGGGAGCTGAAGGGCAAGTTCCCGGCGATCCTGGAGCAGCCGGCGGCGAGGGAGCTCTACGACGACGCGCTCGCGCAGCTCGACGAGCTCGTGCGCGGCGGGCTCCTGCAGGCGCGAGGCGCCTTCGGCTTCTGGCCGGCGCACGCGGAGGGCGACGATCTCGTCGTCGAGAACGGCATCCGGTTCCCGATGCTGCGCCAGCAGGCGGCGTGGGGGGACTCGCGGGCGAATCGCTCGCTTGCCGACCTCCTCGCTCCGGCCAACGACCATCTCGGTGCCTTCGCGGTCGCGATCCACGGGGCCGACGCGCTGGCGGCCGGCTACGAGGCCGAGCACGACGACTACAGCGCGATCATGGTCAAGGCGCTCGCCGACCGCTTCGCCGAGGCGTTCGCGGAGTGGATCCACCTCGAGGCTCGGCGCGCCTGGTACGAGCCGGACGCCCGGCCGACGAGCGAGGAGCTCGCGGCGGAGCGCTATCGCGGAATCCGGCCGGCCTTCGGCTACCCGGCTTGCCCGGATCACTCCGAGAAGCAGCGGCTCTTCGAGCTGCTCGCCGCTCCGGAGACCGGGATCGAGCTGACGGAGTCGTTCGCGATGGCTCCCGCCGCGAGCGTCAGCGGCCTCCTCTTCGGACATCCGCGCTCGCGCTACTTCGCCGTCGGCCGGATCGGGCGCGACCAGGTCGAGGACTACGCCGCGCGGAAGGCCATCGACGTGGGCGAGGCCGAGCGCTGGCTGCGGCCGAACCTGGGCTACGAGCCCGAACCGGAGGAGTCGGCCTGACTGGAGTGGTAGCGTCGAGTCGATGAGTCGCCTGGGTCTCGTTCACCGCGAACCGGACTATCGGCGACTCCTGCTCGCAACGCTCGCGTCCGGAGCAGGGACGTACCTCGCGGCGATCGCGTTGACGGTCGACGTCTTCGACCGCACCGGCTCGGGCAAGTGGGTCAGCGCCCTGCTGATCGCGGACTTCCTCCCGATCATCCTGATCGGGCTACTGCTCGGCCCCCTCGTCGACCGGTTCTCCCGCCGGCGGCTCCTCGTCGCCTCGGACCTTTCGCGCGTGGTCATCTTCGCGGCCCTGCCCTTCGCCGGCAGCGCGACCGCGATCGTCGTCCTCGCCGCAGCGTCCGGGATCGCGACCGGGCTCTTCCGGCCGGCCGTCTACGCGGGGATGCCGAACCTCGTCACCGACGAGGACCTGCCGAACGCGAACTCGCTGCTCCAGGCGGCTGAGAACCTGACGTGGATGATCGGGCCGGTGCTCGGGGGGATCCTGATCGCGGCGCAGGGTCCCGATCTGGCGTACTGGCTGAACGCTGTCTCCTTCCTGCTCTCCGCGGCGCTGCTCCTGCGGATCCCGGCGCGGCGGCTCCAGGCGGGCACGATCGAGAGCCGCGGTCACTGGCAGGATCTGGGGGACGGCCTCCGGTTCGTGCTCCGGTCGCGGACGCTCTTCGCCGTGCTCGTCGTCTGGAACATCGTCTTCCTCGGCAACGCGGCGGTGAACGTCGGCGAGATCGTGCTCGCCAAGGTCTCGCTCGATGCCGGCAACGTCGGCTTCGGGCTCCTCGTCGGCATGTCCGGGCTCGGGCTGACGGTCGGCAGCATCGCCGCGACGCCGCTTCTCGACCGGTTCGGAACGCGGCTCGGCTACGCCTGCTCGATCGGTGCGATGGGAATCGGCTTCGGGGTGGCCGCTGCGGCTCCGACGATCGCCCTCGCGATGGCCGGCGTCCTCCTCGGGAGCCTCGGCAACGGGGTCGCGGTCGTCTGCAATGCCCTACTCGTCCAGCGAGCCGCGCCGGATGAGCTGCGGGGGCGGGTCTTCACCGTGATCATGTCGTTCAACTACGTCGTCTTCGGCGTCGGGATGGTGGTCTCGGGCCTCGTCGTGGACGAGTTCGGCGCCCGCTGGCTCTGGGGCGCGGCGAGCATCGCCTTCCTGGCAGGCGCAGCCACGGCGGCGATCCTCGCCCGAGGAGTGGACGCCGAGGTGGACGCCGACCAGGCGGCCGCGGAGCTCGACGACCCCGTGCCCTCCAGGATCTGAGCGTGGCCCGCGCGGACTGGACGCTCGAGCAGCTCGCCGCAGGCGTCCGGGCAGGCGACCGGCGCGCGCTCGCCCGGGCGATCTCGCTCGTGGAGAACGGCGACCCCACCTCGTACGAGCTCGTGCGCGAGCTCTATCCCGAGACCGGCAACGCGTTCGTGATCGGAGTGACCGGGCCTCCCGGGGTCGGCAAGTCCTCGCTGATCAGCTCCCTCGTCCGCCACGTCCGCCAGGAGGAGAAGACGGTCGGGGTGATCTCGGTCGATCCCTCGAGTCCCTTCACACACGGCGCCCTGCTCGGCGACCGGATCAGACTCTCCGACCACTTCCTCGACCCGGGCGTCTACATCCGCTCGATGGGCACCCGCGGCCATCTCGGCGGGCTCTCCGAAGCGACGCTCCAGGCGGCCCTCCTACTGGATGCGGCCGGCAAGGAGCTCGTCCTCCTGGAAACCGTCGGGGCGGGGCAGAGCGAGGTCGAGGTGATCGGGATCGCGGACACGGTCCTGCTCGTGCTGATGCCGGGATCCGGCGACTCGGTGCAGGCGTTGAAAGCAGGGATCATGGAGATCCCGGACGTGATCGCGATCAACAAGATGGATCATCCCGCAGCCAAGACGATGCAGAGCGAGGTCCGCTCGATCCTCTCGCTCGACCGCGAGCGCGAGTGGAAGCCGCCCATCGTCCTCACCGAGGCGGTCCGGGGCGAGAACGTGCCGCAGCTCTGGGGAAAGCTCGAGGAGCACCGCGACTTCCTCGTCGCCGGCGGCCTGCTCGAGGAGCGGCGCCGCCGAAATCTGGCCGGCGAGGTCTTCGCGGTCGCCTCGAGCCGTGCCAAGACCCACCTCCAGGCCGCGGTCGCCGACGACGAGGAGCTGCGCCGGCTTCTCGAGGAGGTTCAGGCGCGCGAGCTCGACCCTCTCACCGCGGTCCGAGAGATCCTGGAGAAGGTCTACGGGATCAGCGACAGCCGGACGCTGCCCCGATGACGAGGCTGGCGCGATGACGACGGTGCCCCGGTGAAGACCCTGACGGCGCCGACGCTCGCCGAGATCGAGGCGGCGAGAGCCCGGATCGCGGGAATCGCGCAGGTCACGCCCGTCTATCCCTCGGAGACGCTTCTCCACGGCGATGCGGCCGCAGCGTGCAGCTGAAGGCGGAGAACCTCCAGCGCACGGGGGCCTTCAAGATCCGCGGCGCCGTCAACACGATCGCGTCGCTCACGGCGGAGGAGCGGCGGGCGGGGGTCGTCGCCGCGAGCGCCGGCAACCACGGGCAGGCCGTCGCCTGGGCGGCGCGCGAGGCCGGGATCGAGGCGACCGTCTTCATGCCGGAGGACTCGCCGATGGCGAAGGTCGATGCGACCCGAAACTACGGCGCGACGGTCGAGCTCTCCGGCGTGGGCTTCGACGAGTCGATGGCTGCCGCCGAGGAGCGGATGGAGGCGACGGGCGCGACCTTCCTGCATGCCTTCGAGGACGGAAGGGTGATCGCCGGCCAGGGGACGATCGGCCTCGAGCTCGCCGAGCAGCTGCCTTCGCTCGGCACCCTGGTGATCCCGATCGGCGGCGGCGGCCTGGCTGCGGGAATCGCGCTCGCGATGCGAGAGGTTCGCCCGGAGGTGAGGCTCGTCGGCGTCCAGGCCGAGGCGGTCTGCCCGTTCGTCGGCGGCACCGAGCACGGCTTCACGATCGCCGAGGGGATCGCGGTCAAGCAGCCTGGTGCGCTCACGCAGGAGATCCTGCGCGACCGGCTCGACGAGATCGTGACCGTGACCGACGAGCAGATCAGCTACGCGATCGTGCTCCTGCTCGAGCGGACGAAGCTCCTGGTCGAGGGAGCCGGAGCGGCGTCGGTCGCGGCGCTCCTCGAAGGCAAGGTGCCTGGTGACGACGAGGCCTGCGCGCTCCTCTCGGGCGGGAACATCGACCCGACGCTCCTCATCCAGGTGATGCGCCACGGGCTGACGACCGCCGGCCGGTACCTCGTGCTCCGGACGAGGCTCCCGGATCGCCCGGGCGAGCTGATCAAGCTCCTGGAGCTCGTCGCGGAGGAGCGGGGCAACGTCGTCTCGGTCGAGCATCATCGTGAGGGGATGGCGCTGCCGATCTCGCAGACCGAGGTCGAGCTGACGCTCTCGACCCGCGATGCCGCCCATTGCGACGAGCTCCAGCGCGTGCTCCGCGAGCGCGGCTACGAGGTCGAACGCGTGCGGTAGCCGCGGCCGCGCCTAGTTGCCGCAGCGGCGGAACTCGACCGTGTGGCCGCCCCGAGCCGCCCAGGCGGTGACACCGCCGTCGAGCACCGGGCGCGCGTCGATCCCCTGCGCCGTCAGGATCGAGGCGGCGATACCGGCTCTCGCTCCCGATTCGCAGATCGTCACGACCGGGCGATCCGTGGGCACGTCCGCCCCGCAGACGGCGAGGAGGCGGTAGGGAATGTTGCGGCTGCCGGCGATGTAGCCGGTATCGCGCTCGTCGCGCTCCCGCACGTCGATCAGCTCCGCCCCGGCTGCGAGCAGCTCCTCCAGCTCGTCGAGCCCGACAGCCTCCCTCTGCTCGCCGCCGCCGCCGAGCACGTAGCCGTCGAGCTCGAGGAAGCCGACCGACCGGAGCCCGCGGATCGCCCGCCCGGCCTCTCCGTGGCTCGCGGCCTGAATGACGACCGGCTGCTCCGGATCGAGCACGAACGCCGCCTTGGTCGCAAACGAGCTGCCGGAGACGGGGACGTTGAGAGCCCCTGGCCGATGTCCGGCGAGGTGGTCGCGGGCCGGGCGGACGTCGAGCACCGTCGCCTCTCCCGGAGCCGGCAGCTCCGCCACGACAGCCGGCGCGCCGACGAACGGCCCTCGGTTCAGCGCCACGATCCGGGTCATGTTCGGCGGCTTCGGCGGGCCCGACGCTCCCGCGTCGGCGACGAACTCGCGCTCGCTCTCGTGCAGCAGTGCTCGATTGAAGAGCCGCTCGTATCCGATCGTGGAGGACGCCTTCGAGCTCATCCCCTTGCCGCAGAGCGAGCCTGCAACGTGACCCGGGAAGACCTCGACCCCGTCGGCCAGCTCGAGCAGCCGCCGAAGCGAGCGGTAGAGATCCTCGGCGCCCTCCTTCGCGCCGACGGCGAGGTCGGGCCGGGCGGAGTCGCCGACGAAGAGCGAGTCTCCCGTCAGGACGAGCCACGGCTCGCCGCCCCGGGAGCGGTCGATCGCGACCAGGCACATGTGCTCGGGCCGGTGCCCGGGCGTGTGGATCGCGCGCAGGACGACCTGGCCGAGCTCGAGCTCCTGCCCGTCCTCGAGCGGCTCGTGCGGGTAGGAGGCCTCCGCCGCCGGATGGATCGACACCGGCACGCCGTGCTCGAGCGCCAGGCGCCCGTGGCCGGAGAGATGGTCGGCGTGCGTGTGCGTCTCGAGCGCGCGGGTCAGCCGCACGCCGTGACGCTCGGCTGCCTCGAGCACCGGCTCGATCGCGAAGAGCGGATCGACGACGACCGCGACACCGGCGTCCTCGTCGCCGATCAGATAGGAGGCACAGCCGAGATCGTCGTCCAGGAACTGCTGGAAGAGCACGGTGCACGACGCTAGCACGCGTCCCGGCTTTCCTTCTTGAAGTCAGCCGCTTCGGGGTGGGGCTGCGCGGCTCCGGCGGCGGAGGAGGAGCGCGGCCGTCGCTGCGAGCAGCGCGAGGACTCCCGCGCCGGCGAGCAGGACGGGCCGGGACGACGGTGCGGCCGCGGTCGCCGGGAGGACGGTCACCGTTTGCCGGACGGAGACCGAGCGTCCGTCCGGATATCTCGCGGTGAGGAGGAGCGGCAGCGGCCCTGGCTCGGTCTCGACCGCGACCCGGACCCGCCAGCGAGACTCCTCCCCGAGGCGCCCGGCGCTCGAGCTCGAGAGCATCCGGAGCCCCGGGCCGGAGACGTCGAGCGCCGTGGGCGGCGGGCCGGCGCGGAGCACCGGCAGCTCGATCCGCAGCGTCGCCTCGCGACCGCTCTCGAGCAGTCCCGGGCTGACGGTCACGTGTGCGAGCGACGGGCTCGCGAGCACGAGACCTGCCGCAAGCGCAATGAGCAGTGTTTTCAAGAAGGTCGTTTGCGTCAGGATTAAGCCCACGTAAGAAAAGACGCTTTCTGGCGTTTCGGAGTAGTTAACCCGGCTACAACGAAGCTCACCCACCGTACGCGTGCACAGACGCAAGCAGATGAAAGGACGACAATGAGGATCAAGACCCCCTGGCTGTTGCTCTTGGCCATGCTGGTCGCGAGCCTTGCCCTGGTCGGAGCCGGTTGTGGCGGCGACGACGACGGCGGCGACGCGGCAGGCACGGACACCGGCGAGGCCACCGGAGGCAGCGAAGCTGCCGACCAGACGATCACGATCAACTGGGGCACGGAGCCCCCCTCGCTCGACCCTGGTCTGGCGAGTGACGTCACCTCCGGGAACATCCTGCTCAACATCATGGATCCGCTCGTCAAGCTCGACGAGGATCTGAATCCCGTTCCGAACGCCGCCTCGAAGATCGAGACGAGCGAGGACGGCAAGACGGTCACGTTCACGCTTCGCGACGACGTGAAGTGGACGAACGGCGATCCGGTGACGGCGGAGGACTACGTCTACTCGTGGAAGCGCACGGTCTCGCCCGAGCTTGGTGCCGACTATGCGTACCAGTTCTACGGGATCGTGGGCGCGCAGGACTACAACGGCTGCGACGCCAAGAAGGACGACTGTGCCGCGCTCGCGGCCAAGATGGGCGTCAAGGCAGTCGACGACAAGACCCTCGAGGTCACCCTGACGACGCCGCAGCCCTGGTTCGTGCAGCAGGCGGCACACCACTCGTTCCTCGCCGTCCACAAGCCGACCGTCGACAAGTTCGGCGACAAGTGGACCGAGGCGGCGAACATCGTCACCAACGGCCCCTTCACGCTGGAGCGGTGGGAGCACAACGCGAACATCGACATCGTCAAGTGGGACGAGTGGCGCGACGCCGACAGCGTCAAGCTGACGCGCGTCAACGGCCGGATGATCGCCGACGGCACGACCGCCATCCAGGCGTTCGAGGCCGGCGAGCTCGACGTCAACGACTCCCTGGCGACGGACGAGATCCCGCGACTCCGCGAAACCGAGACCTACGCCCAGTACCCGGGGCTCGGCACCTACTACTACGGCTTCAACGTCAAGAAGATCACGGACGTGAAGCAGCGGCGGGCGATGTCGCTCGCGATCGACCGGCGCTCGATCATCGACAACATCGCGCAGGAGGATCAGCTGCCGACGACGGGCTTCACGCCGAAGGGGATGCCCGGGTTCGACGTGATCAACCCGGACTCGCCCTGGCAGCCGGAGACGGCGGACATGGAGCAGGCGAAGCAGCTGATGAGCGAGGTCGCCAACCCCGTCGAGAACATCAACCTCTACATCAACGACTCACCCGGCCACCGGGAGATCGCGGTCGCGATCCAGGCCGCGTGGAAGGAGCTGGGGATCGACAGCACCATCAAGCAGCAGGAGTTCCAGCAGTTCCTGGAGTTCCTCGGGCCGCCGCCGAACCAGGACGTCAGCGTCTACCGGCTCGGCTGGATCGGCGACTTCGTCGATGCGATCAACTTCCTCGAGCTCTGGACGTGCGACTCGGGCAACAACTCGACGAACTACTGCAACGAGGAGTACGACGCGCTGATCGAGAAGGCGCGCCGCACGCCGGACAACGACGCGCGGTTCGACCTGTACGCGCAGGCCGAGGAGATCCTCGGCGGCGAGAACGGCGACATGCCGATCATGCCGATCTACTACTACACCTACACCGCTCAGGAGCGCGAGTCGGTGAAGGAGACGTTCGAGTACAACCTGCTCAACCAGGCCGACCTGACCAAGGTCGTCGTGACGGAGTAGCGACGTTGGACACGGGGACGGGGTGCTGCCGCATCTCGTCCCCGTTCCAAATTCCCACGCTCGGGTAGGGGAAGCCGATGCTGAAGTTCGTGCTCAGGCGGATCATCTGGACGATTCCGGTGCTCCTGGTCGTCATCCTGCTCACGTTCCTGATGATGCGGCAGATCGAGGGCAACCCGTTCCGCAAGAGCGAGCGAGCGGTTCCCGAGGCGGTACAGCGGAACCTGGAGCGGAAGTTCAACCTCGACGAGCCCTGGTACCTGCAGTACGTCTACTACGTGAAGGGCGTCTTCACGTTCGACCTCGGCCCGTCGCTCGTCGTGCGCGGCCGCGACGTCAACGACATCGTCAAGACGCACTTCCCGACCTCCGTCGAGCTCGGCGTCTATGCGTTCATCTTCGCGTTCTGCGTCGGGATCCCCCTGGGAATGATCGCGGCGCTCCGCCACAACACGAAGGTCGATTACGGGGCGATGATCGTCTCGAACGTCTTCTACGCGGTCCCGAGCTTCCTGATCGCGACCATCCTGATCTACTTCGTCGCCCTCGAGTGGGGGCTGCTCCCGACCAGCGGCTGGTCGTCGTGGCAGCACAAGATCCTGCCGGCGATCGCCCTCGGCTTCGGGCCGATGGCCCTGTTCGCACGACTGGTTCGGGGGACGATGCTGGAGACGCTCCAGCAGGACTACGTCCGCACGGCGCGCGCGAAGGGCCTGCACTATCGCCGCGTCGTCGGCCTCCACGTCCTGCGCAACTCACTGATCCCCGTCGTCACCGCGGCCGGTCCGCTGCTCGGGTTCATCATCACCGGCTCGTTCGTGATCGAGCTGATCTTCAACATCCCTGGCATCGGCCAGTACTACGTGACTGCGGTGAACGCGCGTGACTACTCGGTCGTGATGGGCCTCACCGTCCTGCTCGCGGTGATCGTAATCATGGCGAATCTCGTCGTCGACGTGCTCTACGGGATCCTCGATCCGCGAACGCGGGACGCGAGGACCTGAGCCGAATGGTCGCGAACCCCACCGACCTGCGCGACGAGGGGCTCGTCGTCGAGCCCGGCGCCGGCACCGCCTCGGGTGCGCCGATCCGGCAGTCGAACCTCTGGAAGGACGCCTGGCGGCGCTACATCCACAACAAGGGCGCCCTGGTCGCGGGAATCTTCTTCGTGCTCATCCTCCTCTTCTGCCTGATCGTGCCGATCATCTCGCCCTACGATCCGAACGAGGTCAACTTCGCGATCGCGAACGAGCCGCCCTCGCTCGCGCATCCGTTCGGCACGGACAAGTTCGGCCGCGACCTGTTCACCCGCGTGGCCCTCGGAGGCCGCGTCTCCATCCTGATCGCGTTCGGCGCGACGCTCGCCATCCTCTTCATCGGCGTTGTCTACGGCTCCATCTCCGGCTTCGTCGGCGGCCGTCTCGACAACGGGATGATGCGCTTCCTCGACGCGCTCTACGGGCTCCCGTACCTGCCGTTCGCGATCATCACCCTCGCGATCATCGGGCAGACGAACGTCTGGACGATGATGATCGCGCTCTCGATCGCGAGCTGGTTCACGACGGCTCGGATCGTCCGCGGCCAGGTGCTGACGCTGAAGGAGAACGACTACGTCCGCGCGGCGAAGGCGGTCGGCGCGCGCTGGTACCGCGTCCTTGGCCGCCACCTGCTCCCGAACACGCTCGGCATCCTGATCATCGCGATCTTTCTCGAACTGCCTGCCGTGATCCTGGGCGAGGCGTTCCTCTCCTTCATCGGCCTCGGGATCAGCCCGCCGGACGCCTCCTGGGGGGCGATGGCCCAGGAGGGCCGCAGCGTCTACCGCACGCATCCGACGGCGATCATCGTCCCGTCCGTGGCGATCGCGAGCCTCGTCCTCTGCGCCAACTTCATCGCGGACGGACTGCGCGACGCTCTCGACCCGAGGACGAGGGAGACCGCCTGATGGCGCTGCTCGAGGTCCGGGACCTGGCCACCCACTTCTCCACCCGCGAGGGGACGGTGCGCGCCGTCGACGGGATCAGCTTCGCGCTCGAGCCCGGGAGGACGCTCGGGATCGTCGGTGAATCCGGGAGCGGCAAGTCGGTGACCGCCCTCTCGATCATGGGCCTGATCCCGCAGCCTCCCGCCAAGATCGTGCGCGGGGAGGTGCTCTTCGAGGGCCGCGACCTGACGAAGCTCTCCGAGAAGCAGCTCGAGGACGTCCGCGGCCGCGAGATCGCGATGATCTTCCAGGATCCGATGACGTCGCTGAACCCGACGCTCACGATCGGGACGCAGATCACGGAGACGATCCGCCGGCACTTCGACGTGCCCAAGGAGCAGGCCCGCAAGAAGGCGATCGAGCTCCTCCAGGAGGTGCAGATCCCGAACGCGGCCCACCGGCTCCACGACTATCCGCACCGCTTCTCGGGCGGGATGCGCCAGCGCGTGATGATCGCGATCGCGCTCTCCTGCGACCCGAAGCTGCTGATCGCCGACGAGCCGACGACGGCTCTCGACGTGACCGTGCAGGCGGCGGTGCTCGACCTCCTTGACGACCTCCGCCAGGCCCACGAGATGGCGATGATCCTGATCACGCACGACATGGGCGTCGTTGCCGAGTCGGCCGACGACATCGTCGTCATGTACGGCGGCCAGATCGTCGAGCAGGCGTCGGTAAACGATCTCTTCGACCGGCCCGAGCACCCCTACACCGAGGCGCTTCTCGGCGCCCTGCCCCAGATCGAGGGAGAGGGGATCCGCACCGGCCGCCTGACCGCCATCCCCGGGCGGCCGCCGGATCTGCGAAACCCGCCGCCCGCCTGCCGGTTCGCGCCCCGCTGCCGGTATGCGAACGCCGCCGACAACTGCGCCACCGTGATGCCCGAGCTGCGCGAGCTCAGGAAGGACCACTGGGTGCGGACCGCCCATCCCGCGAGCGAGCGCGCCGGCGCTGCCCGGGAGCCGGTGCAGGCATGAGCAGCGCGTCTCCGGCGAGCGAGCAAGCGGCAAACGGCGGAAAGCCGCCGCTTCTCAAGGTCACGAATCTGCTGAAGCACTTCCCCGTGCGCGCGGGCCTGCTCATCGAGCGCACCGTCGACCACGTCCGGGCGGTGGACGACGTCAGCTTCGAGATTGCCCAGGGCGAGACGCTCGGGCTCGTGGGCGAGTCGGGCTCGGGCAAGTCGACCACCGGCTACTGCGTGCTTCAGCTGCTGAAGCCGACGTCGGGCTCGATCTGCTTCGAGGGCCAGGAGCTGACGAGCCTCGGCCGCGAGGAGATGCGGAGGATGCGGCGCGAGATGCAGATCGTCTTCCAGGATCCGTACTCGTCGCTCGACCCGCGGATGACGGTCGGCGACATCGTCGGCGAGCCGCTCGTCGTCCATTCGATCGGCACGAGGAAGGATCGGCGCTCACGCGTGCGAGAGCTGCTGGACGTCGTCGGCTTCGACCCGAGCTTCACCAACCGCTATCCGCACGAGTTCTCGGGCGGGCAGCGCCAGCGCATCGGGATCGCCCGCGCGCTCGCCCTGAGCCCGAAGCTGATCGTGTGCGACGAGCCCGTCTCCGCCCTGGACGTCTCGATCCAGGCGCAGATCCTCAACCTGCTGAAGGACCTGCAGCACGATTTCGGGCTCACCTACCTCTTCATCGCGCACGACCTGGCGGTGGTCCGCTCGATGAGCGACCGGATCGCCGTCATGAGCAAGGGCAAGCTGGTCGAGATCGGGGAGGCGGAGGAGCTTTACAGCGCGCCGCAGGAGGACTACACGAAGGCGTTGCTCTCCGCGGTGCCGATCCCCGATCCGCGCGCGATGAAGGAGCGGAAGGCCGCCCGCCGCAAGCTCAGGCATGCGCTTGCCGAGGGCGTCGGGCCCGCGCCGGCCCCGACTTCCCCGACGCGCCGCTAGCGGCCCGTCAGAGGCCGAGGTGCTTGGCGATCACCATCCGCTGCACCTCGTTCGTCCCCTCGCCGATCTCGAGGATCTTCTGGTCGCGATAGAGGCGTGAGATCGCGTACTCGTCCATGTAGCCGTAGCCGCCGTGGATCTGGAGCGCCCAGTTCGCGGCCCGGTTCGAGAGCTCGCCGGTGTAGAGCTTCGCCATCGCCGCCTCGCGCGCGAACGGCCGGCCTTGATCCTTCAGCCAGGCGGCCTTGAGCGTGAGCGCGCGACCCGCCTCGATCTCGGTCGCCAGGTCGGCGAGCCGGAACTGGACCGCCTGGAAGCGAGAGATCTTCTTGCCGAACTGCTCGCGCTCCTGCGCGTAGGCGAAGGCGAGGTCGTACGCGCCCTGGGCGAGCCCGACCCCCATCGCGGCGACGGAGATCCGGCCGCCGTCGAGGATCTCGAGGAACTGCTGAAAGCCCTCACCCCGGGGGCCGAGCAGGTTGCCCTCGGGGACGGCGCAGCCACGGAAGAAGAGCTCGCGCGTGTCCGAGGCCTTCCAGCCGAGCTTCTTCAGCGGCGCCGAGATCTCGTAGCCCGGGGTCCCGTTCGGGACGACGATGTTCGAGATCTCGTCCTCGCCCGTGCGCGCCGTGATCGTGACGCAGCCCGTGATCTCGGTGCCGGCGTTCGTGATGAACATCTTCGAGCCGTCGATCACCCAGCTGCCGTCGCGGAGCGCGGCGGTCGTGCGGGTGGCGCCCGCATCCGAGCCCGCGCCGGCCTCGGTCAACCCAAATGCGGCGAGCTTGCGGCCGGAGGCGAGGTCGGGGAGCCAGTCCCGCTTCTGCTCCTCCGAGCCGAAGAGGAAGATCGGCATCGTCCCCAGCGAGGTGTGTGCGGCGACCGTGATCGCGACGGACGAGTCGATCCGCGTCAGCTCCTCGATCGCGAGCGCGTAGGAGACGGTGTCGCCGCCCGCGCCGCCGTGCTCCTCCGGGATCGGCAGGCCCATCAGCCCGAGCTCTCCGAGCTCCGCCACGAGCTCGTAGGGGAAGCGCGACTCGCGGTCGAGCTCCTCGGCGACCGGTGAGACGCGGGCGCGCGCGAACTCGCGCACGGTGTCGCGGACGAGCTCCTGCTCTGCGGTGAGGTCGAGGTCCATGCGGTCGGCGATGCGCCGCCGGATGCTAACCGCTACGCTCGCGGCTCCGAGATTGAACCGCCAGTCAAAGGAGCGAATCGAGATGGCAGAGACCGTGCAGGAGTTCTTCGACAAGCTCGGCGCCGGGGTGGACGAGTCCAAGACGGCCGGGATGAACAACTCGTACCTCTTCGACATCGACGGCGCCGGCACGTGGGTCGTCGCGGTCGTGGACGGGAAGGTGAGCGTGACCGAGGGCGAGGGCGAGGCCGACACGACGATCACGACGAGCGAGGACAACTTTCTCTCGATCACCCGCGGTGAGCTGAACCCGACGACGGCCTACATGACCGGGAAGTTGAAGATCAAGGGCGACATGGGCGCCGCGATGAAGTTGCAGAAGCTCTTCTAGCGTTGTAGAAATCGCGCCATGAGTTGGTACGAGTTCCTTCTCTTCGCGCACGTTGCCGCCGCCGCGCTCTGGCTGGGCGGCGGGCTCTTCTTGCAGATCTACGCCATTTCCGTGCAGCGCGGCGGCGACCCGCAGGAGATGGGCCAGTTCGCCGCGCGGGTCGGACGGCTCGGCGACCGTGTCTTCATTCCGGCCTCGCTGACCGTGATCCTGGCGGGCGTCGGCCTGACGATCGAAGGCAGTTGGAGCTGGGGGACGTTCTGGATCGTCTTCGCACTCGCCGCCTTCGCGGGCTCGTTCCTCACGGGCGCGTTCGTGATCGGGCCGACGGCGAAGAAGATCGGCGCGGTCGGCGCCGACACCCCGGAGGGCCAGGAGCTGACGCGGCGGATCTTCATCGTCTCGCGCGTCGACCTGGCGTTCATGTACGCGATCCTCTTCGCGATGACGGTGAAGCCGACCAGCGACGACGGCTGGGTGATCCTGCTGGGCGCCGCGATCCTGGCGGTGCTGACGGCGGTCTTCCTCGCCCCGTTGCGCCGGCCGCAAGTCGCGGCCGCGACCGACTAGTCCGCTTCCAGCTCGACGAGGAGCGCGCCGCCGCTGACCCGAGCGCCCTCCTCGACGTGTATCGCCTTCACCGTCGCCTCGTAGGGCGCCACGATCGGATTCTCCATCTTCATCGCCTCGAGCACGAGGAGCGGCTGGCGCGCTGCGACGCGATCGCCGGGTCGAACGAGGATGCGGAGCACGGTCCCGGGCATCGGCGCCGTTAGCGCGCTCTCGCCTCCAGCCGCGATCCGGGCATGGGCCGGGTCGTCGACGTCCGGAGGCGGCGCGACGGGCGCGGAGGGCAGGTTCAGGCGCCACGGCCCGCGCCAGGCCGGCGCGGCGAGTCGTAGCGGAGGCTCCGAGAGCGGCGGGTGCTCGAGGAGGAATGCCGTCGTCGTCTCCCCGGCGAGCAGCGCCGGATGCCCGACGAGCCAGCGAAGGAACGGCAGGTTCGTCGTGATCCCCTCGACCTCGGTCTCCGCGAGCGCGTCGGCGAGCCGCGCAAGCGCCTCGGCCCGCGTCGGGGCGTGGGCGATCAGCTTCGCGATCATCGGGTCGTACTCGACCCCGACCTCGTCCCCCTCCTCGACGCCCGCGTCGACGCGGATCCCCGTCGGCAGCCGCAGCCGCTCGACCGGCCCGGCCTGGGGGAGGAACGTGCGTGGATCCTCGGCGTAGAGGCGCACCTCGACCGCATGGCCGGAGGGACTGTGTGTTGCTTGCGCACGAAGTGCCTCGCCGGCGGCGACGCGGATCTGCTCGTGGACGAGGTCGATCCCGGTCACGAGCTCGGTCACGGGGTGCTCGACCTGGATCCGGCCGTTGAGCTCGAGGAACCAGAACTCGCGGTCGGCGAGCATGAACTCGGCCGTGCCGGCGCCGACGTAGCCGATCGCACGGGCGAAGGCCACCGCCGCGTCCCCCATCGCCGCGCGCAGCGCCGGATCGAGGGCGGGGGAGGGCGACTCCTCGAGGACCTTCTGGTGGCGCCGCTGCACCGAGCACTCGCGCTCGCCCAGCGAGAGCACGGTGCCGTGGGTGTCGGCGAGCAGCTGGATCTCGACGTGGCGCGGGCGCTCGACGTATCGCTCGCAGAAGACGGTGCCGTCGCCGAACGCGGACTCCGCCTCGCGGCTCGCCGCCGCGAGCGCGTCCTCCAGCTCTTCCGGGGAGCGAACGATCCGCATTCCCCGCCCGCCTCCGCCCGCGGCCGCCTTCACGAGCAGCGGATAGCCGAGCTCGGAGGGCTCGCCGGTCGGAACGACGGGCACGCCTGCCTCTGCGGCCACGCGCTTGGCGGCGAGCTTGTCGCCGCCGAGCCTCAGCGCCTCCGCGGGCGGCCCGATCCAGACGAGGCCGGCCGCGTCGACCGCGGCTGCGAAGTCCGCGCTCTCGGAGAGGAAGCCGTACCCGGGATGGATCGCGTCCGCGCCGACCTCTTTAGCCGCTCGGACGTGCTCGGCGGCGTCGAGGTAGCTCCCGATCTCCACGAGTTCCTCGGCGGAGCGGGCGTGCAGCGAGCCCCGGTCGTCGGGGGCCGCGACCGCCACGGTCGCGATCCCGAGCTCGCGGCACGTCCGGAAGACGCGCACGGCGATCTCGCCGCGGTTCGCCACGAGGAGCTTCTGGATCCGCATCGAGTGGGGATCGTAGAGCCCTGGTAGCGTGGGCCGCCGAATGCGGCGACTCCTGCTGATCCTTGGACTCGGGCTCGCCTGTGCTGCCGTTGCAAGCGCCGGATCGGCGAGCGCCGGCACTGTCTTCGTGATCGACGGCCGCGGCTGGGGCCACGGGGTCGGAATGAGCCAGTACGGCGCCCGCGGCTACGCGGAGGCGGGCTGGTCGCACCGCCGGATCCTGGCGCACTACTACCGGGGAACCAAGCTCCGCGTGATGCCGGCGCGGCCGGTTCGGGTGCTCCTCGGCGACGGGCTCGGTGTCGTCCGGATCTCGTCGACGAAGCCGCATCGCGTGATCGACGCGACCGGACAGATCCGGAAGCTGAAGCCGGGCACTCGCACGCTTGCCGCCTCGCGCCAGCTCCTGAAGGGCCTGAAGTCGCCGCTCCGCTTCGATCCCGGCGTTGCTCCGCTGCAGCTCGACGGGGCCGGCTACCGCGGCTCGCTCGTCGTCCACCGCGCGGGGTCGGGTCTCACCGTCGTCAACCACGTCCCGCTGGATCGCTACCTGCGCGGCGTCGTGCCCTGGGAGATGCCGGAGGAATGGCATCGCGAGGCGCTGCGCGCCCAGGCGGTCGTCGCGCGCTCCTACGCGCTCGCGACGCTGAAGCCCGGCAAGCTCTTCGACCTCTACGCCGACACGCGCAGCCAGGTCTACGGCGGCATCCGCGCCGAGGAGCCGACCACGAACCGGGCGATCGGAGCGACCGCCGGGCGTGTCCTGCTCTGGCGGAGCCGGGTTGCCACGACCTTCTACCACTCGACCTCCGGCGGCCGCACGGCCTCCGTAGCGGACGTCTGGCCGAAGGCGAAGGTCGTGCCGTACCTCGTCTCGGTTCCCGATCCCCACGACGACATCTCCAAGCACCACCGCTGGGGGCCCTTCCGCCTGACGCCGGGCGACGTCGGGAAGCTGACGGGCACCTCGGGCGTCCGCGACGTGCGGGTCGAGCGAACCGCGTCGGGGCGGGTCGCAGAGATCTCGATCGTCGGGAACGGCTTGAAGCGCATCGAGGGGCAGGACTTCCGCCGGACCCTCGGCCTCCGCTCGACCTGGTTCTCGGTTCGGGTGCTGAACCTCGATCCGCCCGAGCGCAGCGCCGCCGCGAGCCAGGAGCTGAAGCTGACCGGGTTCGTGCGCGGGCTGACGAAGGTCCGGCTCGAGCGGCAGGTGAACGGCGGCGCGTGGACGACCGTGCGCCGGATCCGCACGCGGCCCGACGGCCGCTTCACGACGGCGGTCTCGCCGCGCCGGCCGACGAGCTACCGGCTCGCGTCGCCGCTCGTCGCGGGCGGCGCGGTCAGCGTCCACCCGCGCTGACGGCTTACGTCCAGCTCGGCCCGCGTCGCTCGAGGAAGGCTTTCAAGCCCTCCTGCCCCTCGTCGCTCGTGCGGCGCTCGGCGATCCGCCGCGCCGTTTCGGGCCCATCGGGCCGATCCAGGACGAGCCGCTTTGCGTGGCGCGCCGCTTTCGGCCCGGCCGTGCGGAGCTCACCCAGGATGGCGTCGACCGCCGCGTCGAGATCGGCGCTCACCTCGTTGACGAGCCCGATCCGGAGCGCGGTCGCCGCGTCGAAGCGCTCGCCCGTGACGAAGTAGCGGCGCGCGGCGCTCGGCCCGATCTTCGCCAGCGCGTACGGCGAGATCACGGCCGGGATGATCCCGAGCTTGACCTCGGAGAAGCCGAAGACGGCGTTCGCGTCGGCCACGGCGATATCGGCGCACGCGACGAGCCCCGCGCCGCCGCCGAGGGCGTGACCCTGGACGCGCACGAGCACCGGCGCCGGGCAGCGGTCGATCGCGTCCAGCATCCCCCGGAGGGCGTTCGCGTCCGCCAGGTTGGCCTCGTAGTCGAGCTCGACCGAGGCGCGCATCCACTCGACGTCGGCCCCGGCACAGAAGCTCTGGCCCTCGCCGGCGAGCACGACCGCGCGCGCCTTGCCGACGTCGACGAACGCCTCCGAGAGCTCGCGGATCAGCTCTGCGTCGAAGGCGTTCCGCGTCTCCGGACGTGCCAGCGTCAGCCGCAGCAGCTCGCCGTCCCGCTCGATCCGGAGCGCGCTCATCGGGCGCACTCTAAGGTGTCGCGTGGCCGCCAGACGCTTCTCCGTCGAGCTCGAGCGCGTCGGGAAGACGGCGACGATGTTCCGCGTCCCGTTCGACCTGAGGGATGCATTCGGTCGCGCCCGGCCGGCGGTGCGGGTGGCGATCAAGGGGCATGAGTGGCGGACGACGCCGGGCGTCTACGGCGGCGTCGGGCACATCGTCGTCAACCGCACGGTCAAGGCGGCAACCGGAGTCGACGCCGGCGACCGGGTCGAGGTGGCGATGGAGCTCGACACGGAGCCCCGGACCGTGGCGATTCCGAGCGACCTCCGCGAGGCTCTGGCCGCTGCCGACGACGATGCCCTCTCGCTGTTCGAGCGGCTCTCGTATACGCACAAGCGCGAGTACGTCGAGTGGATCGAAGGGGCGAAGCGTCCGGAGACCCGCGTGCGGCGGATCGCAGGCACGGTCGAGCGCGTCCGCGAGGGACGTCCCCTCCGGTGATGCCGAAGCTGAGCGGCGCTCTCGCCGCTGCGGTCACGCCGCTCGCGGGCGACGGGCTCGACGAGGAGGCGTTCGGGCCCTATGTCGACTTCCTCGTCGCGGGCGGCCTCGACGGGATCCTCGCGCTCGGCACGACGGGGGAGGGGATCCTGCTGCACGCGGAGGAGCGCCGTCGCGTCGTCGAGCTGTACGTCGCGGCCTCCGGGGGACGGCTCCAGGTGGCCGCGCACTGCGGTGCCCAGACGACACGCGACACGGTCGCTCTCGCCGGTCACGCGGCGGAGACCGGCGCCGACGCGGTCGCGGTGATCGGGCCGCCCTACTTCCAGCTCGACGACCGGGCGCTGCTCGAGCACTTCGCCGCCGCCGCGGCGGCATGCGCCCCGGTTCCCTTCTACGTCTACGAGTTCGAGCGGGCGAGCGGGTACGCCGTGCCGCTCGCCGTGCTGGAGGCGCTGCGGGAGCGCGCGCCGAACCTCGCGGGCCTGAAGGTCTCGGACGCGCCGTTCGAGCGCTTCTCCCCCTACCTGGTCGAGGGGCTCGACGTGTTCGTCGGCCCGGAGGCGCTGATCGCCGAGGGGCTCGCCGCCGGTGCCGTTGGTGCCGTCTCCGCGCTCGGCTCGGCCTTTCCGGAGCGGGTCGCGGCCGCCGTGCGCGAGCCGTCTCCGGGCTCGTCCGCGGCGCTCGGCGAGCTGCGGGCGGCGATCGAGCGCTTCCCGCGGCATGCCGCCCTGAAGTGCATCCTCGGCGCCCGCGGCGTGCCCGTCGGCGAGGACGTGCGCGCCCCGTTGCGAGCGCTGACGAGCGAGGAGCGGAAGGAGCTGCTCGGATGGCTCGAATCGTCGTAGCGGGCGCGGGCGCGATCGGCGCCTCGATCGCCTACCACCTCGCGCTCGCGGGCGCCGACGACGTGGTGCTCGCGGACGTGGGCACGATCGCCGGCGGGGCGACCGGCAAGGCGATGGGCGGCGTGCGCCAGCAGTTCACGACCGAGGCCGAGGTGCGGCTCGCCCAGGCGAGCGTCAGGCTCTTCACGGAGCTCGGCGCGCCGCTCTTCGAGCAGGTCGGCTACCTCTTCCTCGCGACGAGCGAGCGGGGCCTCGCCGAGCTGGAGGAGCGGCGCGCGATCCAGAGCGAGCTCGGCGTCCCGGTCGAGCGGGTCGATCCCTCGTACGTCGCCGGGCTTCGCGTCGACGACGTGCTCGGCGCCGTGATCTGCCGTGAGGACGGAGTCGCAGACCCGGCCGGGGTGACCCGCGAGCTCGTTCGTCGCGCGGCGGCAGGCGGCGTCGAGGTGCGCGAGCACACCGATGCGCTCGAGCTCGACGCCGACGTGCTCGTCCTCGCCTGTGGGGCGGCCTCGGCCGCGGTGGGCGCCACGAGGGGCGTCGAGCTTCCCGTCCGGCCGCTCGTCCGCCAGCTCGCCGACGTCGGGCCTGTCGCCGGCCTCCCCGCCGACCTGCCGATGACGATCGAGGAGAACGGCTTTCACTTCCGCCCCGTGGGCGCCGATCTCCGGCTCGCGATGGGGGAGCCGGCGCCTCGCTGGGACGGCCCGGCGGAGGTTCGGGCCGATCTGGTCGAGGACTGGCGCGCGCGACTCGCTTGGCGCTTTCCGCCCGCGGCGGGCGCGTCGCTCGTGCACGCCTGGGCGGGCTTCTACGACATGACGCCTGACGGACATCCGATCATCGGCGAGGTCTCCGACGGGGTCTACGCGGCCTGCGGCTTCTCCGGGCACGGCTTCATGCAGTCCCCGGCCGTCGGTGCGGCGGTTGCCGCCGAGCTGCTCGGCGAGACCGTCCCGTTCGACCTGACCCCGTACCGCCTCGACCGGTTCGCCGAGGGGGCCGGTTTCCCCGAGACGCTGATCCTCTGAGTCGGTCCGCCTAGCCGAGCCAGGCGAAGAGCAGGACGCCCAGCGCCGCGAGGGCGGCGAGCCCGACGACGACGGCGTTCGCGACGAGCACGACGAGCAGAAGCCGTGTCTGGCGCCGGTCGGCGGGCGCGCGGGTCGAGGGGCCGGCCACGAGCTCGCCGTCCTCGCCCCGCCAGCCGATGGTGCTCGCGAGGGCGCCGGTGATGAAGCCGTTCAGGCTGGTGCCCTCGCGCTCGGCCGCGCGGGCGAGCTCGGCGTGGAGTGGTCGCGGCATCCGGAGCAGCAGCCGGCCGCTGGGCGACTTCTCACCGTCTTCGACGCGGGCGATCGCTGCCTGGGCGGTCCGGCTGGCCATGTCTCCAATTGTACGACCTCGAGCAGAGGCGAGCCAAGCCTCTCCCGGTGATACCAGCGGATACCAGCGACCTAGAGCTGCCCGATCTCCTGCCGGAGCTTGCCGAGGGAGCGGCTCAGGAGGCGGCTGACGTGCACCTGCGAGAGCCCGACCTCGGCGGCGATCCGGCGCTGGCTGAGGCCGCCGTAGTAGCGCAGCTGGACGATCCGCCGCTCGCGACGACTCAGGCGCCGCAGGCCCCGCGCGAGCACGACTCGCTCGACTCCGCGCTCCAGCCTCTGCAAGGCGTCGCGGTCCTCCGTGCGGTCGATGCTCTCGTCGAGCGCCACGGGACGGGACGCCGCGAGCTCGGCGAGTGCCGCGGCCACCCTCTCGGCGGGAAGGTCCGCCGCGGCTGCCAGCTCTTGGAGCGTCGGGGCTCGGCCGAGCTCGGCCGCCAGTGAGTCGCGGCGACGGTTGAGGCCGACCGCGAGCTCCTGCCGGCCGCGCGGGAGCCGAAGCAGCGAGCCGCTGTCCCGCAGGTAGCGGTGGATCTCGCCGGCGATCGTCGGAATCGCATACGCGGCGAGGGGCGTCCCGTAGCGACGGTCGTAGCGGTCGACCGCCTTGATCAGCCCGAGCGCTCCCACCTGGGTGAGGTCGTCGAGCTGCTCGGGCCGGTGCGAGAAGCGCCGAGCGAGCGCTCGCACGAGCGGCAGATGCAGCTCGATCAGGCGAGCGCGCGCGTCGACGTCGCCGTCGTCGCACCATGCCACGAGCAGTCGATCGGTCTCGGTCCGCACGTGCTTTCCCCCTCCAGCGTCCGCTCGTTCGAACCTACCGGATCCGGCAAGGAATTCCTAGTGACTAGCGATGCCGATCCGCTCGGGGAATACGAAAGCAAAAAGAAATGGATCACCGGAAGTGTGGATGGGTATTTCTCCCTCGTGATCGTCGATCGAGCGCGTTCGGGGTTGCGGCGCGGGACGCTTGCGGCGGCGACCTGCGCCGCGGCAGCGCTGCTCGCGCCCACGGGGGCTGCCGCGGAGGGGATCGCGCCGGTGCTGCCGCAGGCCTCGGCGCTCCCCGACGCGGCGGCGGTCACGACCGACGCGGCCGCGCTCACGGACGCCGTGCTCGAGCTCGCAGGCTCGACGCTGCCCGCCGCCGTGCCGCCCGAGGCGACGTTGTCCGACGCGCCTTCCCCGGCGGCTGCTCCCCCGGCTGCGGAAGCTCCCATAGAGTCACAAGCGCCTGATATCACGCCTGATGCGCCTGATACTGCCACTTCCGCCGTGGCGCCCGACGCGCAGCCGGTCGTTTCCGAAGGCCCGCCGGCCCAGGGAGCGACACAGGGAGCGGCGGCCACCCAGGCGCAGCCCGCAAATGTGAACGTGTCGATCCGGATCGCGAGCCCGGGAGACGACGGGGCGGTCGAACAGGTCAACGCGAGCGCGGCCGATTCGTCGGTAGCCCCGGCGCCGGACGCCCCGCTGACTTCGTCCGGGCAGTCCTCGGCCCGGCCCCCGGCCGACGCCGCCGCGTCGGCTCCGGCGCGCTCCAGCGAAAAGGCGGCCGCCGGCACGGCCGGAGCCGCACCTGACACGTGGACATGGAACTGGAACTGTGGCGATCCGGCGACAGATGTTTCGTCGCTGCCCACGCTGTCGACCGAGGTCCTTGCCGCGAATTGGATCTGGAACTGGAACTGCGGTGCATCGGCGAGTTCAGATTCCAATGCGCCGGATCAATTACCTGGTCAGTATCACGTTGGGGCAACGCAGTATCAACCGGTCAATCTCAACGTCTCGATCCGGATTGCGAGCCCGGGAGACAACGGGCCCGTCGTTCAGGCGAATCTCGCGGTCGCGGTCGCCAAGGAGGCCGGCCCGCAGGCTCCGGCCGCGCCGGCCCCGAGCTCGACCGACGCTGGGCTGCCCCCGCCGCCGCTCCTAGTCCCGCCGGCGCTCCCGCTCGGGAGCTCCGGCGCAGACGCTCTCGAGCTCGTTGCGACACCGCAGGCGGCCGTCGCAGCCGCGGTCGCAACGGTGGAGAGCGCGGTCGCTTCCGCCGTCGCCTTCCTCGACCTCGATCGACGAGCCGACGCCCGCGCTCGCTGCGTCCGACGAGCTCCTGACTCTTGCGCTCCTCGACGTCCGCAGCGATCGGCCCGCCCAGCTCGCGCCGGGCCGGCCGGCCTCGCGACGGATCCCGGATGTCGCCCGGGCAGCTCTCGTGACGCCGTCCGACTGGCGGGCTCCGCTGCCCACCGTGCGGCCCTCCTTGCGCGGGTCGACGTCGCAGCCCGATCATCCCGGCGCCGCGGCCCGGCGCTCCCGCCACGGCAAGCCGGCCTCGAGCGCAGCGCCTCCGCGGCGCGGGCCGCTGCCGACGCTGCCGGAGCGAGTTCCGGTCGCGGCGCTCGGCCTCGGTGGCACCGCGCCCGGAACAGGCGGCGACGGTGGCTTCCCCTTCCTGCTCCTGATTCCCTTCGCCTTCGCCCTCGCCGATCTCGCGCGTCGCGTCGCGCGCGAGCATCCGGCGGTCGTGGCGCAGGTGGAGAGCTCGAGGAGAGAACGACCCGGCTAGCGATCCCTTCGCTCCCAATCCGGGTGGGCGACCGCTCACCTGACTTTCGAGGTTGGAAGGAGAAGGATCGAATGAGACGGATACGTGCGGTGATCGCTGCCGCCGCCCTCGGGCTCCTCGCGAGCCCGGGCGTGGCGACGGCGAGCGACCCGCCGGGAGGCCCAGCCGCCCAGGCGCTCGGCCAGGCCGCGGGTAGCGGCCAGGCTGCCGGAGCGCACTCGGGCGCCTCGCAGAGCCAACCGGCGAACCAGAACATCTCGGTGCGCGTCCTGAGCCCCGGCGACGGCGGGAACGTCACGCAGTCGAACACCGTGGACTCGAATGCGACCGCCGGGAACGCGAACCTGACCGGCCAGTCGGCCGACCAGGCGCAGGACGGCTCGTGCGAGTGTGCCGGCGGAACGCAGGCGATCGGCCAGGAGGCAGATTCGAGCCAGGCCGCGCAGGCGCTCTCCGTGGCGACGCAGCACGGCGCGAGCAACACGAACATCCCGGTTCGCGTCCTCAGCCCGGGCAACGACGGCTCGGTCTCGCAGACGAACAGCGTCGAGTCCGACGCGACCGCCGCGAACGGGAACGCAGCGGACCAGGACGCCGGCCAGGCCGGCGGGTCGGGCACGCAGGCGATCGGCCAGGAGGCGGACAACGAGCAGGAAGCCGTAGCCGCATCGGCAGCCGAGCAGAGCGGAGCGAAGAACACGAACATCTCCGTTCGTGTGCTCAGCTCCGGGAACGACGGGTCTGTCGACCAGTCGAACAGCGTCGACTCGTCCGCCAAGGCAGCGAACCTGAACCTGACCGGCCAGGGTGCCGAGCAGGCTCAGGGCGGTGGCGGCACGCAGGCGATCGGCCAGGATGCGGACAGCAAGCAGTCCGCAGGCGCCCTGTCCGTTGCCTCGCAGGATGGCGCGAGCAACACGAACATCCCGGTTCGCGTGCTCAGCAAGGGCGGAAGCGGCGACGTGACGCAGTCGAACAGCGTCAGCTCGTCGGCGACCGCAGCGAACCTGAACGGGCTCGGACAGGGTGCGAGCCAGTCCGGCAGTGGCGGCGACTGTCGCTGCGCCGGCGGTGGCATCCAGGCGATCGGCCAGGAGGCGGACAGCAAGCAGTCCGCTGTCGCCCTCTCGGCGGCGACGCAGGCCGGTGCCTCGAACACGAACACGCCGGTTCGCGTCGGCAGCAAGGGCCATGACGGCGACGTCTCGCAGTCGAACAGCGTCGAGTCCGACGCGACTGCGCTGAACGTCAACCTGACCGGCCAGCATGCCGCGCAGACGCAGGGCGGCGGCTACGACCGCTGTTGCGCGTCGACCGGGATCCAGGCCATCGGCCAGGAGGCGAAGAACGACCAGTCGGCGACGGCAGCGTCGCTGGCAGCTCAGAGCGGCGGCCGCGACGCGTGCGGTTGCCCGACGGGCGGCAACACCAATACTCCGGTGCGTGTAGACAGCTATGGCGGCGGCGGTAGCGTCGACCAGAGCAACAGCGTGGAGTCCGACGCCAAGGCGGCGAACCTGAACGCGCTCGAGCAGGACGCGGATCAGGGCCAGGGCGGCGGCGGGATCCAGGCGATCGGCCAGGAGGCGAAGAACGAGCAGGATGCGTTCGCCGCCTCGCTGGCGGCGCAGCAGGGTGCGAGCAACACGAACACCCCGGTGCGCGTGGACAGCAAGGGCCACGACGGCGACGTCTCGCAGTCGAACAGCGTCGGCTCGTCGGCGACCGCTGCCAACCTGAACCTGACGGGGCAGTCTGCCGCTCAGGCCCAGGGCGGCGGGGACTGTGGCTGCTACGGCGGGATCGGCATCCAGGCGATCGGCCAGGAGGCCAAGAACGAGCAGTCCGCCGCAGGCCTGTCGGCCGCGCTGCAGTACGGGGCGAAGAACGAGAACGCTCCGGTGCGGGTCGACAGCAAGGGCCACGGCGGCGACGTGTGGCAGTCGAACAGCGCCGACTCGTCGGCGACGGCCGCGAACCTGAACGGGCTTCACCAGGGCGCGGAGCAGAACCAGGCCGGCGGCGGAGGGATCGCGATCCAGGCGATCGGCCAGACGGCGAAGAACGAGCAGGGGGCGCTCGGATTGTCCGCAGCGTTCCAGCTCGGTGCGTCGAACAGCTCGAGCCCTGTCGCGGTCGACAGCAAGGGCGGAGGCGGGGACGTGTCGCAGTCCAACAGCGTCAACTCGGATGCGACCGCGCTCAACCTCAACCTGACCGGACAGCACGCCGAGCAGAACCAGCGCGGCAGTGACATGTGCGGTTGCGCGGGGATCGGGATCCAGGCGATCGGCCAGGAGGCGAAGAACGAGCAGGGTGCGCTAGCCGGCTCGCTGGCCCTCCAGGTCTTCGGCCACGGCAAGTGCGGCTGCGCGTCGGGCGGGAACTCGAACGCTCCCGTCGGCGTCGGCGGCTACGGCTCCGGCGGCTCGGTCGACCAGTCGAACAGCGTCGACTCCTCGGCGACCGCGCTGAACCTGAACGCCCTCTACCAGGGCGCCACCCAGGCTCAGTCCTCCGGCGGCGGGATCCAGGCCACCGGTCAGTCGGCGAAGAACAGCCAGTACGCGATCGGCCTGTCGGCAGCGTTGCAGCTCGCCGCGCGGGAACGGGAGGTGGTTCGCCTTCTAGACAACGAGCAGCAGTCGGAGAACGCAGCCCGCAGGCCGGTCCCGGGACCGGCCTGCGGGCCGATTGACACGACTTGCGAACCGCAGTAGCTTCGAGGGAATCAGTCCGGGGGGAGCTGGGTTGCGAACACGTGATCAGGGTTCGTTGCGGCGCCGATCATGTCGGGGCGGAGGCTTGCTGTTCCTCTCCGTACTGGCGGGTGTGGCTCCGGTCGCCGCCGCTGGAGCGGCGACCCCCTCTCCCGATCCGCCGCCGCTCGCCGTCGCTCCGGATCTGCCGGGCCAGGCGGATCCTCCAACCGTTCAGGCACCGGCGGTTCAAGCGGCCCCGGCCACCGTCGAGCCCACGCAGGTGACGCCGCGACCCGCGGTGGCCGTCGTGACTCCTCGTGTCGCGATGACTCCGCCCGACGTCGCTCCTCCCGCAGCAACGGTCGCTCCGAAGGCGGTCACGCGGCCGGCGAAGCGAACGCGTCCACGGCGGGTGGCGCAGCCCGCGACGCCGAAGGTCGTTGCGGAGCAGGCTCCGCCGCCGCGCGCGACGCCACGCGACCGGCCGCTGCTGCCGCGCCTCGCCGCCGCCGCCGTCGTTCGAGCGGAGCCGCTCGATCGGCGCCTGCTGGCGCTCGGCGGATCCCTGCTCGCGCTGGCCGCGCTCGGCGGCGCCGTCGTGCTCGTCGCGGGCCGACAGGCGCTGAGGGAGCTCGCGGCATGAGGACCTACCTCGCGCTTCTGCTCGGGCTCGGGCTCGTCCTCCTCGTCCCGTCTGCGGCCGAAGCGGCCGGTGCCCCGCCGGTTCCGAGCTGTTCGCCCGGTGGGTGCTCGGGTTGGCACACGTCGAACGTCAGCGTCAGCTGGAGCATCGCGCCGGGCTGGACGAACATCGTCAAGTGTGAGTCCGGCCCCGTCGACAGCGACACCTCGGACGCAAAGCGAACCTGCACGGTCGAGTACGGCTCGACGACCTACTCCGAGACGGTCACGATCAAGCGCGACGCGACCTCGCCGACCGCAAGCGCATCCGTGGAGCGGGCCCCGGATCGGAACGGTTGGTACAGCGCTCCCGTGAACGTGTCCGCGACGGGCTCCGACGCGCTCTCGGGCATCGCCTCCTGCAGCTCGTCGTCGTATTCGGGGCCGGACACCGGCGGCGCGACCGTCGAGGCGACCTGCCGCGACAACGCCGGCAACACGAGTCCGTCGGCATCCGTGACCGTGAGATACGACGCGACTCCACCCGTGGTCAGCGCGGCAGCCGAACGGCCTCCCGACAACAAGAAGGGCTGGTACCGCAAGCCGGTCGCGATCAGCTTCAGCGGGACCGACGCGACCTCTGGGATCGAGGCGTGCACGGGCGCCACGCGCTATGCCGGTCCGGACGCTCGCGACGCGCGCGTCGCCGGCACCTGCCGCGACATGGCAGGGAACACGGCCGGCGAGCTCCCCTTCGCGCTCCAGTACGACGCGACGGCGCCGAAGCTGACCGCAGTCAAGGCCGAGGTTGCGAAGGGCATCGCGCGGCTCGCTTGGAAGCGGCCCGCAGACGCGGTCAGCGTCCAGATCGTCCGCACTCCAGGCGTGAACGGCCGGCGCAGCACCGAGGTCTTCCGAGGCACGAAGGAGACGTTCGTCGACCGCACGGTGCGCAAGGGGGTTCGCTACCGCTACGAGCTCCAGGCGGTCGACGAGGCCGGGAACGCGATGCAGGTCGCGGTCACCGCCGAGGCCCGGCCGGCGCTCTACCTCCCGGCGGCGGGAGCCGTCGTCCGCGCTCCCGTGGCGCTCGCCTGGGAGCCCTCGCGCGGCGCGCGCTACTACAACGTCCAGCTCTATCGCAACGGCGTCAAGATCCTCAGCCTCTGGCCCAAGCAGCCGAAGCTGCGGATCCCACGCTCCTGGCGGTACGCCGGCAAGAGCTTCGCCCTCACGGCAGGCCCGTACCGCTGGTTCGTCTTCCCGGCGCTCGGAACGATCGAGCGGCCGCGCTTCGGCCGCGTCCTCGGCTCGAGCAGCTTCCGCATCCGCTAGCCGAACCTACGCGGCGCGAACCTTCGCGTGCAGATCCTTGAGGCGGCGCAGGATGTCCGCCTCGTCGTGCCCGAAGTCGTTGAGATGAGCGTGCACGGCGGCTTCGAGGAGACGGAGCTCCTCGTCGTCGAGAAGCAGCTCATGCGTCGTGGCGCCTGGGTCCTCGCGCCAGCGGGTGACGATGAACGCCGCGTACCAGGCAGGCCAGTCGTCGTCTGGCTCGCCGCGCTCGGCCTCGTAGGCAGCGTGCGCGCTCTCCGCGACGCGGAGGAGGGTTCGTAGTCGATCTTCCGCGATCATCGTTTCCTCCTACATTCGGAAGATCCCGAAGGTGGACTCCGGGATCGGTGCGTTCAGCGCGGCCGAGATCCCCAACGCGAGCACTCGCCGGGTATCGCGTGGATCGATGATCCCGTCGTCCCAGAGCCGCGCCGTCGAGTGGTACGGGTTGCCTTCGTGCTCGTACTTGGCCCGGATCTCGTCCGGATCGGCGTCGCCGACCATCGAGAGCACCATCGCGGCCTGCTCGCCGCCCATCACCGAGATCCGCGCGTTCGGCCACATCCAGAGCTGGCGCGGCTCGTACGCGCGCCCGCACATCGCGTAGTTGCCCGCCCCGAAAGAGCCCCCGGTGACGACCGTGAACTTCGGCACGTCCGCGCAGGCGACCGCAGTCACCAGCTTGGCGCCGTCACGAGCGATCCCGCCCTCCTCGTACTCCTTGCCGACCATGAAGCCGGTGATGTTCTGGAGGAAGACGAGCGGAACCCGCCGCTTGCAGGCGAGCTCGATGAAGTGGGCCCCCTTCTGGGCCGACTCGGCGAAGAGGACGCCCTTGTTCGCGAGGATCGCGACCGGATAGCCCTCGATCCGGGCGAAGCCGCAGACGAGCGTCTCCCCGTAGAGCGCCTTGAACTCGGCGAAGCGGGAGCCGTCGACGAGCCTGGCGATCAGCGCGTGGACGTCCAGCTCGTGCTTGAAGTCCTCCGGGATCAACCCGTAGAGCTCGGCGGGGTCGAGGGCGGGAGGCTCCGGCGGCGCCACGTCCCAGGGCGGCGCCGGCTTCGACCCGTGCAGGTTGCGCACGATCTGGCGCGCGAGCGCCAGCGCATGCTCGTCCGAGGTGGCGTGATGGTCTGCGACCCCCGAGCGGCGCGTGTGGACATCGGCGCCGCCGAGCTCCTCCGCCGACACGTCCTGGCCGGTCGCAGCCTTCACGAGCGGCGGCCCGCCGATGAAGATCGTCCCGGTTCCCTGGACGATGATCGTCTCGTCGCACATCGCCGGCACGTACGCACCCCCGGCCGTGCACGAGCCCATCACGACCGCGATCTGCGGGATCCCGAGCGCGGACATCCGGGCCTGGTTGAAGAAGATCCGGCCGAAGTGCTCGCGGTCGGGGAACACCTCGTCCTGGAGGGGCAGGAAGGCGCCGCCCGAGTCGACGAGATAGATGCAGGGGAGCCGGTTCTGCTGTGCGACCTCCTGCGCGCGCAGGTGCTTCTTGACGGTGAGCGGGAAATAGGTGCCGCCCTTCACCGTCGCGTCGTTCGCGACGAGCACGCACTCGCGCCCCTCGACGACCCCGATTCCGGTGACGATCCCGGCCGAGGGAGCGGCGCCGTCGTAGAGCTCCCAGGCGGCGAGTGCGTTCAGCTCGAGGAACGCGGAGCCCGGGTCGACGAGGCGGTCGATCCGCTCGCGGGCCGGCAACTTCCCGCGCGACCGGTGCCGCTCCACGGATTTCTCACCGCCGCCGCGGGCAACGAGCGCGCTTCGTTCTCGAAGCTCGGCGACGAGGGCGGTCATCCGCTCCGCGCGCTCCGCGAAGGTGGCATCGCGCTCCAGCGTGGGCGTGAGCAAGGACACGGCCGGAGCGTATCGCTACGGTCCGAGGGTGTTCTGCTTCGTCCACGGGCTCGGAGTCGGCCAGGGCTACTTCGAGCCGCTCGCACTGGCGCTCGAGGACGCCTGCATCCGTCCCGAGCTCCGGGAGCCGCTGCCGATCGCGGAGCTCGGCCGGCGCCTGGGGGAGACGCTCGAGAGCCCCGTCGTGCTCGTTGCCAACTCGATGGGCTGCCAGGTGGCCACCGCGCTCGCGGCCGAGCGGCCGGAGCTCGTCGAGGGCCTCGTCCTCGTCGGCCCGACGGTCGACTCGGGGTCGAAGAGCATCGCCCGGCACCTGCTCCGGCTGCTGGTCGACGGGTGGTACGAGCCTCCTCGCCTCACCGTGACCGTCGTCCGCGACTACTTCTCGGCCCGGCCGCTCGACCTGCTCCGGCAGATCCGCTTCGCGTTGGACGACCGGATCGAGGAGCGGCTGCCGGGAATCGAGGCGCCCACGCTCGTCGTGCGCGGCGAACGCGACCCGCTCAGCTCCGCCCGCTGGTGCGAGGAGGTCGTCTCGCTGCTCCCGCGGGCCCGCCTCGTGACGATCGCCGGCGCCGCTCACGCCGTGCACTACTCGCATCCGCGCGAGCTGGTCGCCGAGCTCAGCCGCTTTCGCGCAGAAATTCGAGCAGCGTCAGGCTGAACGCGTTCGGGGCGTCGGCCATCGGCACGTGCCCGGCTCCGTCGAGCACGACCACCCGCGCGTCGGCGAGGACGCGCGCGAGCTGATCGCCGTGCCAGGCGGGAATCAGGGCGTCGCGGGCGCCGGTGACGACGAGCGTGGGCGCTTCCACTCGGGCGAGGTCGAGGCGCAGGTCGGCGGTGGCGACCGCGAGGGCGGCGGTGCCGATCGTGAACGGGCCGGAGCGGATCGAATCTCGCGCGAGGAGCGCGAGTAGGCGTGGCCGCGAGCGGAGCAGCTCGAGCGCGAGCGGCAGCGCCGAGCCGGACGCGCTGCGCCCGGGTACGCCTGCCGGCGCGACCAGCACGAGCCGCCGCACCGTCTCGGGATGCCGTGCGGCCAGGCGCGCGCAGAGCACGGCCCCGAGGGAGTGGCCCACGACGTCGGCAGGGCCGAGCGCAGCAGCTCGTGCCCAGGCCGCGAGCCAGTCGAGCGCGCGATCGAGGTGAAACGCCCGGATCTTGGGAACGCGCCCGAAGCCCGGCAGGTCGAGGAGGTGCACCGTGCGCTCGGCGGCGAGCGCCGGGATGACAGGACGCCACCAGCGCCACGACCCCGCGAGCCCGTGCACGAGGACGAGCGGCGGACCGGCGCCGGTGATCCGCCAGCGGACCCGGGTGCCCTCGACGTCGACCGACTCCGATCGGAGTTCCATCGGGGGATCCTGCCTTCGAGCGCGCGCTCGTGTCGCGGCTGCGTTTTCCGGTTCGCGGAGCGGGGGAGAGTGGCTCGTTCCCGAAGCAGGAGGTCTTCGAGATGGCTTCGATCCCCGTGGGTAGTGACGTCAGCTCCGGCACGTACCGCTGCACCAGCTGCAGCTACGAGCTCGGCGTCCAGTCCGTGGTCTCGCTGCCGCCGTGCCCCAAGTGCGACGGCCCCTACGCCTGGGAGGCGATCACGGGCGGCGACAGCGTCGACGATCCCTACCCGGACGGCTGAGCCGCCGGATGGACGCGCCGCTCTCGCGTGAGGCCGGAGAGCTGTACGCGCTTCCGGAAGCCGAGTACACCCAGGCGCGGAACGCGCGGGCGAAGGAGCTCCGCGCCACCGATCCGGAGCTTGCGGCGGCCGTGGCAAAGCTGCCGAAGCCGAGCCGGCCGCTCGCGACGATCAACCACCTGGCCCGCGAGGATCCCTCCGAGATCCGGGCGCTGATCCAGTCCGGCAAGCGGCTCAGGAAGCTCCAGGAGGACGTCGTCCGCGGCAAGGAGGAGGCGTCGGGCTTCGCCGGCGCGACCGCCGAGTTCCGCGAGGCGCTCGAGCGCGTCCAGCGGCAGGCTCGGAGCCGCGGGCTCACGGACGCGCTGCTCACGCGCGTCGCCTCGACGCTGCGCACCGCAGCCCTCGATCCCGAGTTGCAGCCCCTGCTCGAGAAGGGCCTGCTCGCGGAGGAGCCCGAGGCGGCGGGGTTCGCCTTCGACCCGTCGCTCGTTCCGGCCGCGCCACGACGCTCTCCGGCCAAGAAGCCGAAGCCCGACAACGCGAAGCTGAAGCGCGCCCGAGAGCGCGTCCGAGAGGCGAAGCAGCTCGCGATCCGGGCCGAGAAGGACGTCGCCGCCGCCCGCAAGGCTCTCGCGGCGGCCGAGCAGGCGGCGGCCGAGGCAGCCGAGGCGCTCGAGCAGGCCGAAGCCGAGCTGGAGCAGCTCCAGGCGCCCTGAGCCGAGTAGGGTCTGGGCGCGCCGCTCGACCAGGGGGTGAAAGGAGGCGCCGTGAGTCGTGTATGAGCGCCGTGTGAGTGGCTCGCGTCATGGTCGCGATAACCCGGTCGAGACGGAGGATGTCATGGGTATGCGTGGCTTTTCACGAGTGTTCGTTTACTTGGCTTGCGTTGCGGCATGGCTGGGCGTCGTGACGGCAGACACAGAGGCGGCGTTTCCCGGCTCCAACGGCCTGATCGCGTTCCAAAGCAACCGAGACGATCCGGGCATTGGCCAGCACGACGTCTACGTGATGAACGCCGACGGATCCGATCCGAGGAGGCTGACGACGGCCGGAGGCGAGTATCCCGCATGGTCGCCCGACGGAAAGCAGATCGCCTTCACACGCGGGAACGGCCAAGCCTCCGAGATCTGGGTGATGAACGCGGACGGCTCGGGTCAGAAGCGGGTTACGGACCGGCCAACCGCGATCGACATCTCTCCTACCTGGTCTCCGGACGGTGCGACGATCGCGTTCGCGAGCTACGGCTGCTGCGGCGCCGGCGCGAACTCCGACATCTGGGTGATCAACGCGGATGGCAGCGGCGAGCGGAACATCACGAACCATCCCGCCCAGGATCTCTGGCCATCGTGGCAGCCGGGCGGCGGGAAAATCGCCTTCCAAACGTTGCGCGACGGAAACCTTGACATCTATGCGGTGAACGCCGACGGCACCGGCTTGCACAACTTGAGCAACAGTCCCGAAACCCACGAGTGGGAACCGGACTGGTCGCCGAATGGAAGGCAACTCGCGGTCGTGGCCCGCCCCGTGGACACCGGCCGTCCCCAGCCCACCGTCTGGATCATGGACGCCGACGGCGGAAACCGGAGGCAGCTAACCGGGGGAAGGCAGGACATGACGCCAGCATGGGCGCCCGACGGGACAAAGATCCTCTACGTGAGGGGCTGTGACGAGGCGAACTGCGCGATCTTGGTCATTTCCGCTGATGGCGGAGACCCGACGATCCTCGACTTCAACGTCGCGATGGACCGGTTTCCTGACTGGCAGCCTCTAATCAACGCGGGCGACGAGACGCCCCCGGTACTGACCGTTCCGTCCGACATCACCGTGAACGCGACCAGCTCGGCAGGTACGACGGTGACGTTTACTGCGACCGCGACGGACGACGCCGACCCCGCACCGACGGTCACATGCACTCCCGCCAGCGGCAACATCTTCCCGATCGGCACCACGGTCGTTGCTTGCACTGCTACGGACGCGGCCGGAAACAGCGCGGCCGCGAGTTTCGATGTCCACGTCACAGGAGCGCAGGCACAGCTGCAGGACTTGATCAACCTCGTGACCAGTCAGAGCCTCGGCCCCGGAAGAAGCTTTCGCGCGAAGCTGCAAGCCGCGCTCAAGGCTCTGACCGAGCATGACGACGCGGCGGCCTGTGGCAGCCTTCGAGCATTCTTGAACCAGGTCCGCGCTCAGTCTGGGAAGTCGATCACGGCGGCGCAGGCCACTCAACTCGGCCTCGCAGCGATGCGCGTCCGCTCAGTGATCGGTTGCTAAGGCGCCAGGGCACTTAGGCGTTCGTGAGGGCGGGTTCCGCCTGATCAAGCCGACAGGGGCGACAGGGCTCGAACCTGCGACCTACGGTTTTGGAGACCGCCGCTCTACCAACTGAGCTACGCCCCTCTGTCGAGCGAGATTGTAGTCGGGGTGCTCGCGGACGGCGAGTAGGCTGGCGGCCGTGCAGCAGCGGCGGGCGCTCGGACTCCTCTTTCTCTTCCTCGCAGCCTGCTTTCTCGGGGTCGCGCTCGCCGCCGCCCGTGCCGCTTCCGACACGCCGGGCGTCTGGGTGATCGCGCTGGCCGCGGCTGCTCTCGGCGCGTGGCTCGGGACGATGTCCTGGCGCGGTCTGCGCGGACGCTAGAAGAAATCGCGCCCCAACGACGTATTCTCCCTTTGTGGCGAGGCCCGACGACACGAGCGCGCTCTGGCAGGAGTACCGGCGCACGCGTGACCGCGGTGTCCGGGACCGGCTGATCCTCACCTACGCGCCGCTCGTCAAGTTCGTCGCCGGCCGGCTCGGGAGCGGCCTCCCCGCGCATGTCGACGAGGGCGATCTCGTCTCCTACGGCCTGCTCGGCCTGATCGGGGCGATCGAGCGGTACGACCCCGATCGCGAGATCAAGTTCGAGACGTACGCGATCACGCGGATCAAGGGCGCGATCATCGACGAGTTGCGCGCGCTGGACTGGGTGCCCCGCTCCGTCCGCGCGCGCGCCCGCGACATCGAGCGCGCGATCGCGGAGCTGGAGAAGAAGCTCCATCGCGCCCCCACCGACGAGGAGATCGCGAACAAGCTCGGGCTGACCCAGGACGAGCTCGACGGCAGCCTCACCGAGATCTCGCGCTCGTCGATCGCCGCCCTCGACGAGCTCTGGACGTCCTCGGACGGCGGAGATCAGATCGCGCTCCTCGACACGATCGAGGACACGCTCGTCCCGGAGCCGCAGACGGCGCTCGCACAGAGCGAGATGCGAGAGGCGCTCGGCGAGTCGATCGCGCGGCTGCCCGAGCGGGAGAAGCTCGTCGTCACGCTCTACTACTACGAGGAGCTGACCCTGCGTGAGATCGGTGAGGTACTCGGCGTCACCGAGTCCCGCGTCTCGCAGCTGCACACGAAGGCGATCCTGCGCCTGAAGGCGCGTCTCGGCGGCGCCGCGCGCGTGCCGCTGAGCTCCTAGCCAACGCTTGTTCGCGATCTCGCGAAGGAGTAGCTTCTTCGCAACGAGGGGTTCGACAGGAGATCTGGGCGATGGATGCCACAGCGATTCGCGAACTTGCGCGCAGCCTCGACGGCGCGCTGCTCGCGCCGGACGACGGCGAGGGCTACGACGAGGCGCGCACGCTCTTCAACGCGATGATCGATCGCAGGCCTGCGGCGATCGCATGCTGCGAGACGGTCGACGACGTCGTTGCGTGCCTGGCCGCCGCGGGCCGCGCCGGGACGCCGGTCGCGATCCGTTCAGGAGGACACTCCGTCGCAGGGGTCTCGATGTGCGACGACGGACTGGTGATCGACGTGCGGCGGATGAACGACGTGACGGTCGACCCGCAGGCCCGCACCGCTCGTGTGGGCGCCGGCGCGACCTGGGCGCAGTTCGACGCCGCAACCCAGGCGCACGGGCTCGCGACGACCGGCGGCCGGGTCTCCTCGACCGGCGTGACGGGGTTGACGCTCGGCGGCGGCTCCGGCTGGCTCGAGCGCTCGTACGGACTCGCCTGCGACAACCTGATCGCCGTCGAGCTCGTGACGGCGGCGGGCGCGCTTGTCCGCGCCAGCGACGACGAGCATTCCGAGCTCTTCTGGGCGCTTCACGGCGGCGGCGGCAACTTCGGTGTCGTGACGGCGCTCGAGTTCCGGCTGTACGAGGTGGGGCCGACCGTCTTTGGCGGCCTCGCCGCGTACGATCCCCGACACGGCCGGGCGGTCTTCGAGGCGATGCGCGCGTTCCATGCGGACGGCGGTCCCGACGCCGCAGGACTGGCGTGCGGGTACATCGCCGCGCCACCCGAGGAGTTCATCCCGGCCGAGTGGCACGGCAAGCTGGTCGCGATCACGGTCGGGATGTGGAACGGGCCGGTCGCGGAGGGCGAGCGCGCGTTCGCTCCTTTGCGCGCGCTGGCCGAGCCGATCGTCGACCTGTACGGCGAGATCCCGTATGCAGAGCTCCAGAGCATGATCGACGATCCGCCGGGCAAGCGGAACTGGTGGACGGCCGAATACCTCGACGAGCTCTCGGACGAGGCGCTCGACGCGCTCGTCTCCTACGGCGAGCAGATGCCGATGAGCTTCACCCAGTTCCTCGTCCTGCCCTGGGGAGGCGAGGTCGCCCGGCGCACGGACACGCCGCTCGCGAAGCGAAACGCGCAGTGGGTCATCCATCCCTTCTGCGTCTGGGAAGGAGCCGAACGGGACGCCGAGCACATCGCCTGGGGACGCGCGTGCCGCGACGTCTTCGCACCGTGGGCGAGCGGCGGCGTCTACCTCAACTTCGTCGGCGAGGAGGGCGAGGAGCGGGTCAAGGCGGCGTTCGGGGAGGCCTACGAGCGGCTCGCGGCGGTCAAGGCCGACTACGACCCGGACAACGTCTTTCGCGGCAACCAGAACATCCGGCCGAGGGCGGGGAGCGCGTTGGCGTAGTCGGTCTAGGATGGGGGCCTCTGCAACCCAGCCGAGGAGGACCTGCCCGAATGCCCGCTCTCGAGCCCGGAAAGCTCCGCAACGTCGCCGTCGTCGGCCATCGCGGCACCGGCAAGACGTCGCTGGTAGAAGCGCTGCTCTTCCAGGCGGGCGAGCTGAACCGCCTGGGCACGATCGAGGCTGGCTCGACCGTCGGCGACTGGGACGACGACGAGCAGAAGCGGCGGATGTCGATTTCGCTCGCGCTCACCCACCTCGACTGGCAAGGCCGCAAGCTGAACCTGGTCGACGTGCCCGGCGACCCGAGCTTCCAGGGCGAGGCACGCTGCGCTCTGCGCGTCGTCGAGGGCGCGCTCTTCGTCGTCAGCGGCGTGATGGGAGTCGAGGTCGGGACGACGCGGCTCTGGAAGCGCGCGGAGGAGCTCGGGCTCTCGCGCGTCCTCTTCGTCAACATGCTCGACCGCGAGCGCGCCGACTTCTTCCGCTCGCTCGCCCAGCTCCAGAGCCAGCTCTCGGAGCGCTGTGTCGCCGTGCAGCTCCCGATCGGCAGCGAGCACGAGCTGACCGGGATCGTCGACGTGCTCCACATGTGCGCCTACACGAGCCCGGACGGCGACAAGGAAGCGGAGCCCGGGCCGATCCCGGCCGACCTGACCGAGCTCGTCCAGGAGTACCGCGAGAAGCTCCTCGACGAGGTGGTGCAGACCGACGAGGCGCTGATGGAGCGCTACCTCGACGGCCAGGTGCTCGGGATCGAGGAGGTGGCCCACGCGCTCAAGGACGCGGTCACGCGCGGCCTCGTCTTCCCGGTCGCGTGCGGCGTGGCGACGAAGAACCTCGGCACGCATGCCCTGCTCGACCTGATCGTCGAGGGCGTCCCCTCGCCGGCCAAGATGGGCTCGATCACGCACATCGAGGGGGCGGAGACCGCGGCGTTCGTCTTCAAGACGATCGCCGATCCCTTCGCCGGCCGGATCAACCTCTTCCGCGTCCTCCAGGGCTCGGTTCGGCCCGACCAGACGCTCGTCGACGCGCGGACGCACGCGAAGGAGCGGATGGGCTCGCTGCTCTTCCAGCAGGGGAAGGAGCACATCGCGGCCGAGGCGTTCGGCCCTGGCGACATCGGCGCCGTCGCGAAGCTGAAGGAGGTACAGACCGGCGATCTGCTGCTCGACCGCGAGGTCGCGGCCGACGTCCCGGAGATCGGCTTCCCCGAGCCCGTGATGAGCTTCGCGGTGACCCCCCGGATCAAGGGCGAGGAGGAGAAGGTGGCCGGCGCGATTCGCCGGCTCTCCGAGGAGGATCCGACCCTCCGGCTCCACCGCGACCAGCAGACCGGGGAGGAGATCCTCTCGGGGATGAGCCAGATGCACGTCGAGGTCGCGCTCGAGCGGGCCAAGCGCCGCTTCGGCGTCGACGTGGAGCTGCACCCGCCGCGGGTGCCCTACCTCGAGACGATTCGCAAGGAGTCCCGCTCCCATGCGCGTTACAAGAAGCAGACGGGCGGCCGCGGCCAGTTCGGCGACTGCACGATCGTGCTCGAGCCGATCGAGGGCAACGTCGGCTACGAGTTCGTGGACAAGATCGTCGGGGGCGTGATCCCCCAGGGCTTTCGGCCCGCTGTGGACAAGGGGGTCCGGGAGGCGATGAGCCAGGGCGAGCTCGCCGGCGCGCCGGTGCAGGGCGTCCGGGTGCTGCTCGTCGACGGCTCCTACCACACGGTCGACTCCTCCGAGATGGCGTTCAAGATCGCCGGCTCGATGGCGTTCAAGGAGGCGTACTCGAAGGCTGAGCCCGTGCTGCTCGAGCCGATCATGGAGCTCGAGGTGACCGTTCCCGACGAGGCCGTCGGCGCCGTCAACGGCGACCTCAACTCGCGCCGCGGCCGGCTGCACGGGATGGAGCCGGCGGCGGGGAGCACGACGATCAAGGCCGAGGTGCCGATGGCGGAGATGCTCACCTACCTGCAGACGCTCACCTCGATCACGGGCGGCCGGGGCGACTACTCGATGCACTTCCTCCGCTACGAGGAGGTGCCCGCGCACGTCGCCCAGAAGGTGATCGAGACCACGAAGCGAGAGCGGGAGACGGCAGCCGCCCACTAGCTCGAACGCCTGTGGATAACTCCGATCCTTTGCTACGGTCGGAGGGATGCGCGTCACGCGATCAGCAGCGACGCGGACGTGCGCCATCTGCGAGCGCACGCTGCTCATGGGGGAGCATGCAGTCCGCTACTCGGCGGGCGGACGCGAGTACGTCGACGTCTGCTCCCTCTGCCAGGAGATCGCGCTCGAGCACGGGTGGGTTCGCGAGGGCAGCCCGACGACGCCGACCGTTCCCAGGGACCACCGCCGCCGCAAGCTCCCGTGGGCCGGCCTGTTCGGCCCCCAGCGGCCGGCGGAGGCGCCGGTCGCGGCCGAGCCGATCCTGCGGCGCCTCTCCGAGCTCGAGCTCGACCTCGTGGAGGCCGCCGACCTCTTCAACGCGAGCCCCTATCGCCGAACCGTCGCCGGGATCGCCAAGAGCCTCGGCGAGCCGAGGGCTTCGATCGTCCCGCTCTCGGGCGTCAGCGGGGAGATGATCGTCTCGGTCGCCTGGGAGATCTCCTGGTACCAGTACCGCGTCAGTCCCGAGTCGGCCCAGCCGGTGCGGCTCGCCGAGCGCGGGCCACGATCTCGCCGAGCTCGAGAGCAGCTTCCAGGATTGGAACGCCGGCCTCGCGCCGGATGGGCGCCTGATGCCCGACATCGCGCGGGTCTGACGTGCCCTCCGCTGGAACTCTCGCGCTCTTCGCCGCTTCCGCGCTCGCGCTGATCGTCGTTCCTGGCCCGGCCGTCCTCTACATCGTCGCGCGGAGCCTCGACCAGGGTCGCGTCGCCGGGCTTGTCTCGGCGCTCGGCGTTGGGGCGGGAGGACTGGTTCACGTCACGGCTGCCGCGATCGGGCTCTCAGCGCTCGTCTTCTCGTCGGCGACTGCCTTCACGGTCGTCAAGCTCGCCGGCGCCGCCTATCTGGTCGGGCTCGGCCTCTACACCCTGCTCGTTCGCAGAGACGAGACCGGAGCTGAGGTGCGCCGCGAGCGGCGTCCAGGCCGCCTGTTCGCGCAAGGGCTGGTCGTGAACGTGCTGAACCCGAAGACGGCGCTCTTCTTCCTCGCGTTCCTGCCGCAGTTCGTCGATCCGGAGCGAGGCTCCGTGACGCTCCAGATCCTCGTGCTCGGGCTCGTCTTCGTCGTCCTGGCCCTCTGCAGCGACGCCGTCTGGGCGCTCGCGGCGGGCACCGCGTCTGCCCGGCTCAGGGACAGCCGCACCTATCTCGCCGTCCAGCGGTATGTCTCGGGAGGCGTCTTCGTCGGTCTCGGCGCAGTCACCGCCCTCGCCAAGCGCCACTAACTGACCGTCTCCCTCCCTACACTGCGATCACGATGATCTACTGCGTGATCCCGCCCGAGCTCGAGGCAGAGCTGTACGACAAGCTGGTCGAGTACTACAAGGACAACCCGAACGTGACGGTGATCATCGACCGGCGCGAGGGCGCCGACCGCCGCAACGGCCGCGACTTCGGCGGGTTGCGGGAGATTCGCGACCGCCGCCGCGCGCGTATCCCGGGCACGTTTCCGGACACGGAGAGCCCCGAGTAGACTGGCCGCCGATGGCGGTCACGGGCGCGAAGGAGTTCAAGAACTACATCGGGGGCGAGTGGGTCGGCTCGGCCTCGGGCGAGACCTTCGAGTCGCACGTGCCCGCCACCGGCGAGGCGCTCGGCAGCTTCCCGCGCTCGGGCGCCGAGGACGTCGATCGCGCCGTCGCGGCCGCCAAGGAGGCGTTCGAGGAGTGGCGGCTCGTGCCGGCCCCGGAGCGGGGCCAGGTTCTGCTCCGGTTCGCGCGGCTGCTCGAGGACGAGAAGCAGGAGCTGACCGAGCTGATGAGCCGCGAAATGGGCAAGGTGCTCGCGGAGGCCGGCGGCGACGTCCAGGAGGCAATCGACATGTCGGTCTACATGGCCGGTGAGGGGCGGCGCATGTTCGGCCACACGACGCCGTCGGAGCTGCGGGACAAGTTCCAGATGTCGGTGCGGATGCCGGTGGGCGTCGTCGGTGCGATCACGCCCTGGAACTTCCCGATCGCGATTCCCGCCTGGAAGCTGGCGCCCGCGCTCGTCTGCGGGAACACCGTCGTCCTCAAGCCGGCCGAGGACACGCCTCTGCTCGCGGAGCGCTTCATCGAGCTGCTCTCCGAGTCGGGCCTGCCGGACGGGGTCGTGAACCTGGTCCACGGCTTCGGCGAGGAGGCCGGCGACCGGCTCGTCCGCCATCCGGACGTCCCGATCATCACCTTCACGGGCTCGCGCGAGACGGGCGTCCTCGTGACGAAGAACGCGGCCGACAACCTCAAGCACGTGCACCTCGAGCTGGGTGGCAAGAACGGGATCGTCGTGATGGACGACGCCGACCTCGACCTGGCCGTCGAGGGGATCGTCTGGTCGGCGTTCGGCACCTCCGGACAGCGCTGCACCGCCGCGAGCCGCGTGATCGCGCACGAGGCGATCTACGACGAGCTCCAGAAGCGGCTCGTGGTGCGGGCGGAGAAGATGCGGATCGGGCCCGGCTGGGATCCCGAGACCGATCTCGGCCCCGTGATCAACCGCGAGGCGCTCGACAAGATCCATTCCTACACCGGAGTCGGCTCCGACGAAGGCGCGAAGCTCCTCACCGGCGGCGAGGTCGCCACCGAGGGGGATCTCGGAAAGGGGTTCTTCTACCGGCCGACGATCTTCTCGGAGGTCGAGCCGCAGATGCGAATCGCGCAGGAGGAGATCTTCGGGCCCACGACCGCCCTGATCCGCGTCAAGGACTTCGAGGAGGCGGTTCGCGTCACGAACGGGATCCGCTACGGCCTTTCCTCCTCGATCTTCACGCGCGACGTCAACAAGGCGTTCCGCGCGATGCGCGACCTGGCGACGGGGATCACGTACATCAACGCGGGCACGACCGGCGCCGAGGTGCATCTCCCGTTCGGCGGCACGAAGGACACCGGCAACGGCCACCGCGAGGCCGGTCAGGCGGCGCTCGACGTCTTCACGGAGTGGAAGTCGATCTACGTCGACTATTCCGGCAGGCTCCAGCGGGCGCAGATCGACAACGTCGAGCAGTGACCACCGCTCCCTGAGACCGAGTGCTCTGAGCGGGCCGGAGTGCCTTCTCCACGTAGCTACACTCGCGACCGACACGTTCGCTTTGGACCTCGGAGGCACTAGATGAGAGCGGTTGCGTCGGCGCTGCTGTGCGCGTTCTGCCTGTTCGGGCTGCTCTCGATCGACGTCGACGCGGCCACGATTGCCGCTGCGGCGAACTCGGCCACGTTCCCCGACTCGATCGGCGAGGACCCGAGCGCCGCCGACATCTCGGCCTTGACGGTCTCGAACGACGACCGGGGCAGGCTGACCTTCGGAATCAACATCCCCAATCGGCCCACGCTCGCGCCCGACATGGTCTTTCTCGTCCTGCTCGACACCGACGCGAACCCCGCGTCGGGCGATCCCGACTTCGGCGGCGCCGACTACGTGATCGAGCTCGACGGGCCACTCGGCGGCAGCGCGGCCGGAACCACTCTCGCCCGCTGGAACGGGACGAGCCTGACCTCGAGCGGCGTTCCTCAGAGCAGCCTCGTCTTCTCGTATTCGGCCGGCGCGTCGATCAGCATCAACGCATCCGAGCTCGGGGGAACCCGTCGATTCGGGTTCAGCGTGCTCGCGGTCTCGGGTGCCGCGCTGACTCCCACCGGGGAGCTCGATCTGACGAACGCCCGCGTCGATCTCGCCCCGGACAACGGCCAGCATTTCTATGACGTCCGGATCACGCCGCCGAGGCTCACCCTCCGGAGCGGGGGAACCCGGCCGCTGCGACCGGCGCCCGGCAGGGCCTACACCGTGCTCACGACCCTCGAGCGAAGCGACGGTACGGCAGCCACCTCGGGAACTGCGGTCTGCCGCGCGACGATCGCCGGCCGCGCCGTCGCCGTGGCGGCGCGGAGCGTCGTGGGCCTCCGAGCGACTTGCACCTTCCGAATTCCGGCCGGATCGAAGGGGAAGACGATTCGCGGCACCGTCAGGGTCTCGTCGCAGGGGCTCGTGGCGACGAGGAGCTTCTCCGCGAGAATCGTCTAGGACGGGCTTGGTGAGTCGTCGAGCACACCTTCAGCGGGCGGCAACCGGTGCGGGCGTGGCCGGCTGCGTTGCCCTCCTCGGTTTCGCTGCGCCTGCGGCCCGGCCGGGCTCCTCGGCACTCCAGGAGCCGGGGCGGATCTTCGCCGAGCCGAGCCCGGAGTACCTCGAGTCGCTGACACTCGCTCCGCCGGCCGCGGACAAGCTGAGAACGGAGGCCCGCCTCGCGGCTCGATCCTCGGCGGCGGTCGCGGTCGTCGGCGACCGACGTCTCTGGCCCGCGCTCGACCGCTCCGCGAACAAGCTGTACGTGAAGTACTTCACCCTTCGTGCCGTCGGAGCGAACATCGAGGTCTGGGTCGCGAGCGACCAGGACGGCGTCTCGAAGGGGCTCGAGTTTCCGCCTGGCGACTGCCGCAACGACGATCGAGTCCAGCTCAGCGACGCGCAGGCGCAGTTGCTCGCGCAGCAGTTCGACGGGACGATCCAGCCGCGGATGTCGCAGGCGTTCAGCGCCCCGCCACCGCGAGACGGCACTGCCGCCACGCTCCCCGCTCGCTCGGGCCTGCCGCAGGACTACTACGCGGCCCCCGGCAACCGCGTCGTCGCGCTCGTCGACAACATCCGCGACCCGGACGTTCTTCGACGTCAACGTGCGGGTGGGCGTAGGCGGCGTCTTCTCCTTCGCTCGACGAGAGGTCGACCGCAACGTGATCACGTCGACGGTTCGACTGGCTGCACCGCCCGGCGCGAACCCGCCCGACGAGCCGGTCGCGGGTGATCTCTGCCGAAGCCGGGCCGCCCGCCCCTTCCTGATCGAGTCGACGTTCGCGCACGAGTACCAGCACCTCCTCGAGTCCTACCAGGACCCGGCCGAGGCGACCTGGGTGAACGAGGGCCTGTCGATGTACGCCGAGGCGCGTCACGGGCTACGCGACCTTCGCACGCCGATCACCGAGGTCGGCTACGAGCGGTTACGTCCAGTGCCTGCTCGGCAACACGGCGATGCAGACGCCGGCGCCAACCCGCATCCGCCCCCGGGCGGACCGGAGAACGGCCTCACGCGTCTGGGGCGACCAGGGCGACGCAGGAGATCGTCTGCGACTACGGCGCGGCCGAGATGTTCATGCACTACCTGGCCGCGCGCCTCGGGCCGGGGTTCCTCACGGCCTTCCACCGCGATCCAGACAACGGCCTCCGCTCGCTGCGTAAGCTCGCGGCCGGTGCCGGGATCGACGTCGCAGCCCTGATCCACGACTGGTCGGTCATGTTGGCGCTCGACGGCGTCCTCGATCGCGGCGGCCGGCTCTCCGGAGGAGCTGCCGCCCGGTTCCGCGTCCCGACGCTCGACGCCGCCGTCAACTGGGCCGCGCCGCAGTCCTACCTCCGGCCCGGCGCGCCGCCAAATGGCTCCGACTATGTTCGCCTGACCGGCGCGAACCGCGCCTTCCTTCCCTCGAGCCAGATCCGCTCGATCGCCTTCGACGGCTCGGTGGCCTTCCCGCGTCGCCCCGTCGAGTGGCGCGTCGACCCGAACCCGCTCGAGCACGCTGGCAACGCGGCCTTCCACACCGGGTCCGGTGGCGGCCTCGATCGTGGGATCGTCCGCAGGATCGCCGTGCCCAGGACGGGTGCGACACTCTCCTTCGCGACGCGCTACGACCTATCGCCGGGCCTCGACTTCGCTTTCGTGCAGGTCTCGACGAACGACGGCAAGAGTTGGCGAAGCCTGCGCAGCCCGCTCACGAGGGGAACCGCCGATCCGACCGCCTCCCCGGTCGTTCGTCGAAGCCTGCCGGGCATGACGGGCCGCTCGGGCGGAGGGCAGCTGTCGCGGTGGACGACGGCGTCGTACGACCTCGGCGCCTACCGCGGGCGGTCGGTGCTGCTCGCGTTCCGCTACGTGAGCGATCCACGGGTGGCCTTGCCCGGCTGGTGGATCGACGACATCCGGCTCGGGGGCTCGCGCCTCGGCGACGGTGGCTCGCTGTCCGGCTGGCGCTCGTTCTCGCAGGTCACGCGTGAGGTGGGAACAGCGGCCTTCACGGTCCAGCTCGTCGGCTATTCGACGGCTGGCAGGCGCGCCTTCGTGCAGCAGCTGACGCTCGATGGGCAGGGTCGCAGCACGCTCGCTGGCCCCGCGCTTCGCCGCCTCCTCGCTCCCGGCTACGACGTCGTCGCGGCGATCGTCACCTACGACGAGCCGACCGAGGCCAAGAGTGCGTACGCGCACTACGTGCTTCGCGTCAACGGCCGGGTGCAGCGCGGCGGTCGCTGAGAGCGGGTGCTCGTGCGGCTCTTCACGGACGGCGGGGCGCGCGGAAACCCCGGCCCTGCCGCCTACGGCTACGTCCTGGAGGCCGAAGACGGCACGGTGCTCGCTGCGCACGGCGAGTCGATCGGGATCGCAACGAACAACGTCGCCGAGTACAGCGCTCTGATCGCCGGGCTCGAGCAGGCGGGCGCGCTGGGCCTGGACGAGGTCGAGGTGGTCTCGGACTCCGAGCTGATGGTCAAGCAGATGCGCGGGGAGTACAAGGTCAAGAACGAGGCACTGCGCGAGCTCTCGCTCCGTGCGGCGCGGCTGGCGGGAGCCGTCGGGGAGGTGCGCTACCGGGCCGTGAGGCGCGAGCACAACACGCTCGCCGACCAGCTCGTGAACGAGGCACTGGACGCTCTCCCCGGAGGTTGAGTCGCCGGGTCGCACCCCAGCACCGCCGCTATACTGACGCCCGCGCGGATGTAGCTCAGTTGGCTAGAGCGTCTGCTTGCCATGCAGAAGGTCGTGGGTTCGAGTCCCATCATCCGCTCTTACGAAACCCCCGCTCAGGTGGGGTGTTTCTTTCCCCGAAGCTGCTCATCGGTTCGTGCGAGCGGTGAATAGTCAGCCTTTAGTCAGCCTTCGTCGGCTTCACCCGCGCTCTCGGGCGGCTTCGGCGACTCGGCTTCCTCGGCGATCACCCCGTCCTCGTGCTGGGAATCGTCGGCGGCGCGGCGTTCCTGGTCATGGTTCTCGTTCGCTCGTTTTGGCCAAAGCTCCGCGGGCTGTGGGAGCAGATGAAGGAAGGCGGGCAGGTTCTCGGCAGTCCGCGCCGCTACTTCCTGGGCGTCTTCCTCCCCGAGACGATCGCGTATGCCGCGAAGCTCGGCGTGGTTGCCGTCTTCCTCGCGGCCTTCGCGATCCCCGTCACCTTCCACACGGTGATGACGGTGGTCGGGGGAAATTCTCTCGCCAACGTCACCTCGGTGACGCCGGGCGGGGTCGGAGTCAATCAGGCGATCAACACCGCGACCCTCTCCGACGTCACCTCTCCTGCGAACGCGACTGCCTACTCGACGGCGCAGCAGCTGATCACGACGGCCTGGAACATCCTCTTCGCGATCGTCCTCGTGGTCGTGGTGTTCGGCTGGACCGGCGGCAAGACGCTCGTCAGGTCCTCGTACGTCGACGCGAAGGAGAAAGCGGCGACCATGCGGAAACGGGACCGCGACCCGGAGACTGCCGGCGACGAGCCGGCCTGAGGCACCTGCACGAGTCGGGCCGCTGCTTCGTCAGCCGTCCCACTTGCGAAACGCGCCGAGGTCGACATGGACGAAGCCCGAGCTCGGATACCGCCCGACGCCGCCGATGTTCCCGAGCAGCCGTCGTGCCTCGACGGCCCACTCGTTCACGCTGCCTCCCGCGAACGAGACGTCCGCCGCGGGAGCATCCGGTCTCACGTCGTAGCGGTGGTGGGACTGATCGGCACCCCCCACATGGGCGTTGTGCGCCGCGTTCCGGTAGCCCGAGTGCACCGTGCAGAGGCCGAAGCGGTCGCGCATCGGCTGGAGGACCTGCGTGACGAGCCGGCGGAGCGCAGGCACCGCGTTCGCGGGCACGGCCTCCTTGGCGCAATGCCCTCGGCAGCAGTGGAACTCGGAGAGCGAGAAGTTGGCGGAGAGCGCCACGTCAGGCGCAGCCCCTAGCTCGGCCTCTTCCTGGGGCGCGAGCAGGTCGATCGTTGCCACACCCTCGACCTCCGTGGCCTCGGAGTCGTCCTCGGGCGCTTCTTCCCTGGTCGCTGTGACGTTGTCGTAGCTCACTGGCTTCTCCTCACTGGTCGCTCGAACGGCCGAGGAGGATTTCGACGTGCGTCTCCTCGGCCCGGGTCAGCTCGACGGGTGTGACTTCGGAGTCGAAGTCGTCCGCGCTGCAGCCGATGCTGTACCTCCCTCCTGACGGGGCGGCGAGCGCGAACCGACCCTGCTCGTCCGTGACCGCGGCGGTGTCCGGGAAGGAGCCCGGTCCACTCACGAAGTACGCTCGAGCATCGGGGACAGGTCGACCGGCGGCATCCCGCACCGTTCCACGGATCAGGTGGGCCACGGCTCGACGTGCAGGGGCGGACGCTCCTGCGTCACGCCTTCCACGCCAGCATGTTGTTGCGCACCGGCGTCGAGATCCTCGTCCCCGAGTTTGTCGTGGCTCCGCCGTAGGCGTGGATCGCGATGCCGTACCTGGCGCCCTTGATGATCCGGTAGACGGCGGCCCCGCTCTGCCCCCCGGCCGTGTCGATGTCGTAGAACACCTTCCGGCTGTTCACGGAGACGATCTTCCGCGCGTGATACCACTGGCTTCCGGACGGCTTGTCTCCGGGGTAGCCGGAGATGTTTCCCGTCGAGGTGACCAGTTCGGCGTCCGACCAGACGCCGAAGCCGAACCAGCCGGTCGTGTCGCCGAGCTCCGTCGGGATGATGATCGCGCCGTAGTCGTAGTTCTGGTCACCGTTCGTCGTCCAGCCCACGACCGACCTGAAGCTCATGCTGATCACGGAGCCATAGGGGAGGCTGCTCCCGTTGCGTCGCTCCGCACCGACGGCACGAACGGTCTGGACAATCCGGCACGATCACGTTCGACCCGCCGGCCGACTGGGTCGCGGCCTCGGTCGGCGGCAGCGACCGGCTGTACTACGTCCGGTTCCGCGTCACCGCGGGCACGGCCGCCCAGGGCCCGGAGCTGAAAACCGTCTTCGGCCGCGACTACGTCAATGCGGACGGCACCTTCTCGGGAGTGATCCCGGCGTTCGACCACGCGGCCGACGCCAACGACGACGGCTACCTGAACGACGCCGAGTACGCGACCCGCGCAGCCGGGCTCAACGCCCGGTTCGTGTACGAGTCGCGGCTGTTCTACCCGTTCTACGGGCAGATGCGGTTCGTCACGAACCCGTCGGACCCGAACGTGCGGCGGTGGGCGGCCGATTACCACGTCCGGCTGCTTGAGCGGCAATCCGCTGGCCGACGGGATCTTCGTGGACAACGCCACGGGCCGCGTGCCGTTCCCCGGCATCTCGGTGCTCGAGCCGACGAACAACTTCAGCATCGACTCCGGCGCGCTCATGGGCGCGATCAGCCGGGCGATCGAGCCGAAGTGGGTGCTGGCGAACACCGCCGGCGGCCGGCGCGGATGCGGCAGCCATCGCGGCGAACTCGGTCGGGGTGTTCGAGGAGTTCCTGCTCCGGCCGCTGCAGGCGAACTGGTCCGAGGTCGGGGACGCGGTCAACCTGGTCAACTCGCGGCTGGCCCCCGGCGGTGCGCCGTACCTCGTGATCGACACGCACCCGGGCGGCGGCTCCTCCACCGACGCCCGGACGCAGACCGCGGCGCCTCGCGTACTACTACCTCGTCGCCGACCCCGACCGCACGTTCCTGATGTTCTTCGGCGGGAAGCAATCCGGCCTCGTCGTGGACCCAGCACTGGTCGCCGGCCGCGGCCGTGGACGTCGGCGCGCCGACCGGCGCGATGCGCGCTTCGCCACGGGCACCGACCCGCTGAACCCGGCGCTGACGTACAAGGTGTTCGCCCGCGACTACGAGAACGGCCTGGTGCTGTACAAGCCGCTGTCGTACAAGAGCGGCATCGGCGAGGGGACGCGGAACGAGCAAACCGCGACGACGCACCAACTCGGCGGCAGCTACCGGCGCGTGAACGCGGACGGCACGCTCGGGCCGGTGATCACGTCGATCCGCTCCGCAACGGGGAAGGGGCGGTGCTCATCCGGGCCTGCGACTGGCAGTGGCGGGGGTAGCGCCGCCGAGGTCGAGCGTCGCCGGCTCGCTCGCAGGCCTTACACTCAGCGCTTCGCCCTCGCAGCCTTCATCAGTTCCTCGATCACCCGTCGGCGACGCACATCCCGCGGCGCGTCAGCCGCACCGAACGGCCGTCGTCGAGCCAGCAACCCGTTGGCGACGAGCGCGCTCAGCGCGCTCGCCGACCAGCTCGTCGAGGTCGAAGCCCGGTCTGCTCGCGGAAGCGCGCCCGGTCGATCCCGTCGGCCCGGCGGAGTTGCGTGCCGATCGTCTCGAACGCCCGGTCGCGCGGGCCGAGTTGCTCGCTCTGGAACATCGGCGACTCGCCCGCCAGCACCTTCCGGATGTAGATCCTTCGTGTCGCGGATGTTCAACTCGCGCACGCCGCCGACGTACCGCGCAGCCCCGACGCCGAAGCCGATAGTACGCCTCGTTCGCCCAGTACCGCTCGTTGTGCCGGCACCGGAACCCGGGGCGGGCGAAGTTCGAGACCTCGTAGTGCTCGAACCCCGCCGCCGTGAGCCGGTCGATGGCGTGCTCGTACATCGCCAGTTCGTCGTCCTCCGCCACGGGCCGCGACCTCGCCGCCGCGCCGCTGCTTCCAGAGCGGCGTGCCCTTCTCGTAGGTCAGGCCGTAGGTGGAGAGGTGGTCGGGAGCGAATGCCGAGCGCACGCTCGACGTCGGCACTCCACGATCGAGCGTCGACCCGGCGCGGCGAAGATCAGGTCGAGCGACAGCGCCAGCGCGTGCCGCCGCACCGCCTCGACGGCCCGCGGGATCTGCTCGGCCGTGTGCCGGCGGTCGAGCGCGGCGAGCGACTCCGGCCGGAACGACTGCACGCCGACGCTGACGCGCGTCACGCCGTACGCGGCGAGCACGGCGGCCTTCTCGTCGTCGAGGCTGTCGGGCGTGGATTCGATGGAGAACTCAGTTGCCGCGCGGCATGCGGCAGCCACCGGTTGATGCTCGTCCAGCAGCCGCCGGAGTTGATCGGGATTCAGGTACGTCGGCGTGCCGCCGCCGATGAACAGCGTCTCGACCGGCCGCGGCTCGCCGAGCGTCGCCAGTTCGAGCGCGAGCGCGTCGAGGTACAGCTCGATGAGGTGGTCGTTGCCGGCGGTGACGGCGAAGTCGCAGTAGCCGCAGTGGTGGGCGCAGAACGGGACGTGGATGTAGGCGGTTCGCGGTTCGAGCCAGGGAGGCAGTCATCAAGTCATCATGTTGCCAGGTCATCGGGTCGTCGAGTCACACGCCTCGAGGCGTGCTAACCCGTCGACTTGCGCCTGACGACCTGAGACTGTCCGATCACGGAATCGCGAACGCGACCCCGGTGACGACGAGCCCTTCGCACGACGGTGCCGGTGATGGTCAGCCCCGGCGGGTAGAGCATGTACGGCATCGGGCTGCCCGGCAGGCACTTGCCGGCGTTCGTGTCCCAGAAGCCGTAGGCGCACGCCGGACGCCAGGCTGTTCGGCCAGAGCAGCACGTCCTTGTAGAAGTACGCGGCCGAGACGAGCGGCTGGATGATGCCCGAGGTCCCACCCGTACCGCTCGGCGTTCTTCTCCTCGAAGTGCAGCCGGCGGTGGACGACGTAGAGCGGCTCGTAGTCGACCCGCATCGGCGGGTAATCGGCGGTCTTGGGCTCGATACGCCATGCCGCCGCCGACCGGCGGGAGCGGCGGGAACGTCAGCGTCCTTGGGGTACTTGGCGAACGGGTCGCGCTTCGTACCGCGCTTCCTCGTCCTTGCGGAGCCGGTCGAGGATCGCCCTGTTCCAGCTGCGCGTCGTTCGGGACGGCGAAGACGTCGCTGCGCGGCGGGAAGCCGGACGTACTTCGGCTCGGTCGACCTTCTCCTGCTGCCGCTCTGTCCTTCTGCATCCGTCGGGCTTGGCCGATCGGCCGTGGTCGGGTCTGCTGTTCGAGTCGCGGCCACGCGGCCGGTTGAACGTGGCCGGTACGGTTCCAGGTGTCGACCGGCGAGCTGCCGGGCGGGTTGCAGCGCGGCGGTGCCGGCCGGGATGCTGCGCGCAGACGCGGGCCCGCCCGACGAGCGCGAGCAGCACGGCGAGCCTACACGCCGTCCCCACCGCGCCTCCGCGGAGCTGTAGTTCGGCGCTTCCTGCGTGATAGCGATGTCATGCGGGTGGCTCTCCTGCACCGACGCCGCGGTCACCTGGATGAACCGGGCCTTCGTCCGCAGCTCCTCCAGCGTCTTGCAGCCGCAATACCCCATCCCGGCCCGCAGGCCGCCGACCAGCTGAAACACGAACGGGGCGAGGTGCCCCTTGTACGGCACCCGCCCCTCGACCCCTTCGGGCACCAGCTTCCCGTTCGACGGCTCGGGCTGGCCGCCTGCCGCCCTGCTGGTAGCGGTCGGCGCTGCCGGCCACCATCGCCCCGAGCGACCCCATCCCGCGGTACTGCTTGAACGACCGCCCGCGGTACAGGATCAGTCTGCCCCGGGCTCTCGGCCAGGCCGGCGAACAGCCCGCCGATCATGACCGCGTACGCCCCGGCCGCCAGCGCCTTGGTGATGTCGCCGCGAGTACCGGATGCCGCCGTCGGCGATCAGCGGCACGCCGGTCCCCGCCAGCCCCTTCGCGACGTTCGCGATCGCCGACATCTGCGGCACGCCGACGCCCGACACGATCCGCGTCGTGCAGATCGATCCCGGGCCGATGCCCACCTTCACGCGTCGGCCCCGGCGTCGACCAGGGCCTTCGCGCCCTCGGCCGTCGCCACGTTGCCGGCGATCACGTCGATCGCGTGCCGCTTCTTCAGCTCCGCGCACCGTCTCGATCACGTTGCGGCTGTGGCCGTGGGCGGAGTCCACCACCAGCACGTCCACCCCCGCCTCGATCAGCGACGCGGCCCGCTCGAAGTCGTGGACCCCGATCGCCGCCCCGACCTGCAGCCGCCCCCGCGCGTCTTTGCACGCATTCGGGAACTTCTGCGATCTTGTCGATGTCCTTGATCGTGATCAATCCCTTCAGTCGGAATTGATCGTCCACCAGGAGCAGTTTCTCCACCTTATTCCGCGTGAGGATCTTCTCGGCCACGTCGAGCGTGGTGTTCTCCGGGGCGGTGACGAGGTTCTCCTTCGTCATCACCTCGCCGATCTTCTGGTTGTTGTCGTCGAGGAACTTGAGGTCGCGGCGGGTGAGGATGCCCTTGAGGTGCTTCTCCGGGCCGACGGTGATCGGCACGCCGCTGACGTGGTGCTCCTCCATGATCTGCCGGGCGTGGCCCGACGGTGTCGTCCGGGCGGGAGCGTGATCGGGTCGGTGATGATGCCGTTCTCGCTCCGCTTGACCTTGTCCACCTCGCGGGTCTGCAGCGCGACCGACAGGTTCTTGTGAATGATGCCGATCCCGCCCTCCTGGGCCAGCGCGATGGCCAGTTCGCTCTCGGTGACGGTGTCCATCGGGCTGGAGACGATCGGGATGTTGATCCGGACGTTGCGGGTGAGCTGCGTGCGGACGTCCGCGTCCTGCGGCACGACGTCGCTGTAGCCCGGTTCGAGCAGCACGTCGTCGAACGTGATGCCCTGGTAGGCGATGCGGTCGTGCATGGCGGCCTCCCCGGTGCGCGTGAGGTGAGTAATCCGGGATTATAGGAGGATGGGGCGGACCGCAGTAGCCGGCAGTCCGGAGAACCGATGCCGGATTCGCACATGCAGAAGCCGTGAAGCGACGACGGCCCGCGAGGCATCCTCGCGGGCCGTGTCGTTCACTGGAGATCAATCGCGGGCGGATCAGTGGCCGTAGTCGCCGCTAAACCCGATTGCTTGCCGCCGAGCCTCCACCGATCCCACCGATCCCACCGATCCAACCCCACCGATGCCCGCCACCGATCTGGAAGCCGCCGCCGCCGATACCACCGAGGCCGCCGCCGATCTGGAAGCCGCCGCCAGACCGCCGCCACCGAGGCCCGCCGCCGATCTGGAAGCCGCCCCACCGCCGCCACCGAGCCCGCCGCCGAGGCCGCCGCCGAGGCCACCGCCCAACCCACCGAGCCCGCCGCCCAGACCGCCACCGCCCAGACCGCCCCGATCCCGCCGCCGCCCAGGCCGCCGACGACCCGCCCCCGAATCCGCCGAGGTATTGCCGCCGGAGGGAAGGAAGGCTGGAACACGAGTGCGATCGGACGCCGAGACCCGATGAGTCCACCAACTGCCACCACCAACCCCGCCACCACCCAGGCCGCCACCGAGTCCGCCGCCGAGCCCGCCAAGGCCACCGCCCAGCCCGCCACCGAGCCCGCCGAGGCCACCGCCCAAGCCCGCCGCCCAGCCCGCCGCCGCAGTCCACCGAGTCCGCCACCGAGCCCGCCACCACCGAGCCCACCGAGTCCGCCGCCGAGTCCACCAAGGCCTCCACCAAGCCCGCCGCCACCGAGCCCACCGAGTCCGCCGCCGAGTCCACCAAGGCCTCCGCCGAGCCCGCCGCCACCGAGCCTCCGCCGCCGCCGAGTCCGCCGATCCCGCCGCCGAGCCCGCCGCCCTGCAACGCCTTGCTGGCCTTGGACGCCCTGGTTCCCCCTGGATGCCCTGGGCTGCGCCAGCATTCCCGAGTGCCTGATAGAAGCGGTCGCCACGGTCCGGGCGGGACGTACGGTATGAACTCGTCGCGGAACTTCCGGCCGAGGGTGCCTGTGCCCTGACCACTCCGGTCAACGGGAAGAGGCGCGGCAGACACTAAACCCCAGCACGAGGAGGGCAAGACAACGCTGGAATGTACGGAACATAATGGACCCTCAACTCAGGTGATGCTGTTCTGGCACTGGGTATCTGGTTCCGCGTACCCGATCGTCGTGATTCGCGTTGTGTTTCGCTGAGGACGGACGGGAATTCCGGGCCTCTCTGAACTAACTAGGTTAACACACCCGCCGGACTGTTACCATATTCTCCGACAATCCCGAACGACTTCCCGGTCAACCCGCACCCAAAGTATCCGAAGTACTGGAATTCTTGGAACTCGGACCAAAACCAGCTCCCAGTCATTCCACCCTGCCGGTCGCACGGCTTGTAACAACCGGTCCTGCCATTCGGCTCTGATCGGCATCTGTCGATCTGACAGAGCGTTCACCTACAATCGACATTACCCACCGATGGATCGGCGGTCGCCTGGCCCGGCAAGCCGCCTGCTTTGGCCCCCTCCGGGCCGAGCCAGACAGTGAAACCGGACTCCCGGTGTGGCGTCATCTTCGTTGAACGCAAGAGGTGGGCTCGGGGTTTGCGCCATGTGCGGGAAATCCCGGGATTTCCTCCAGGTCCCTCGGCCCGCACGCCACCGGTCACAACTTCTTGGTGGATCGAATCATGACTCGAAACCGAGTCTGCGGTGGATTGGCCCTGGTGCCTGCCTGATTGCTCATCGCGGCCATCCTGCCCTCGGCCGGAAGTCCCCTGCACGGACCAGCACCAGCGAGCCTGCTCCACCGCCGCGGACCTTCCCGTCGAATTGCGATATGTCCCACCGGATGCGGCGCTACTTCGTCCACGCCGACGTCGCCGCCATCTGGAACCACCCGATCGTGACCGTCGATCCGGAAGGCCGATGCGCCAGCTCGCCGGTGAGCTCGCGACTCAAGGAACGGCACTGTTCGGCATGACTCCTGGACGACGTCAAGTCGGTGGTGGTCTTCGGTCCGAGCCTGAAGGAACCCGCGCGATCTCCAAAAGTTCGGGGTCGTGGTCACCTTCAAGAAGGCGTTCGACAAGGAGAAGATCAAGAAGGGGGCCGAGAAGATCCTTCCAGGCGAAGTCGCCAGAGGTTCGGTCGTCGCCGTGAACGATCGCACCGCGCTCGTCCTGGTGAATCTCGGCGACGAGTACGCGAAGCCCCAGCCGGCGGCGAGACCGGCCCGCTCTGCCGCCGCGCTCAAGGAGGCCGCCAGCGGCAAACACGCCCTCGTCGCGGGGATCACACTGGCCAACCTCCCGGATGAGATTCGCGCGGACGAAGAACTCGCCGCGCAGTTCGCGCCCGTTCCAGCCGCTGTTCAAGGCCACGATCCATCATCGCGACCTCGATCTCGGCAAGACGATCGACCTCGACGTGCGGGTGAAGACCGGCACCGCGGCCCAGGCGGTCGAGTGCGAGAAGTCGCTCGGCGTGTTGCTCGGGTTGATCCAGGACGAGCTCGTGACCGATGGGCTGAAGGCCATCGAGGCCGACGCCGCGAAGAACCCCATCGTTCAAGGACCTGGTGTCGCTGCTCAAGGCCGTCGGCACCGCGGCCAAGGACGCGAAGTTCTCCACGCTGGGCAACGAGACGCGGGTGACCGTCTCGATCCCGACCGACCTGCCGTTCGCGGCGGCCTACCTCGCGGCCAAGCAGAAGGTGCAGGAAGCCGCTGCCGCCAGCGTCGTCCACCAACAATCTGAAGCAGATCGGCATCGCGATGCACAACTACCACGACACGAACGGCAGCATGCCGCCGGCCGCGGTGTGCGACAAGACCGGCAAGCCGCTGCTGAGCTGGCGCGTGCTGATTCTGCCGTACGTCGAGCAGGACGAGCTCTACAAGGAGTTCAAGCTCGACGAGCCGTGGGACTAGCGAGCACAACAAGAAACTGCTCGCGAAGATGCCGAAGGTCTACGCGATCCCCGGCAAGACGAAGCCGGGCGAAACCGACACGCACTACCGCGTGTTCGTCGGCAACGGGGCCGGCTTCGACTGGATCGTGGGCGTGCAGCTTCCCGAACGACTTCACCGACGGCACCTCGAACACGCTCATGTGCGTGACGGCCGAGACGGCCGTGCCCTGGACGAAGCCGGACGAGCTCGAGTTCGACCCGGAGAAGGACATGACCAAGCTCGTCGGCCTGTCGGTCAACGGGCAGATGCAAGTTCGGATGGTTCGACGGCTCGGTCCGCACGTTCGACGAAGATTCCCGAGCAAGGCAGACGCTCCACGCCCTCATCACGCGCGGGCGGCGAGTGATTGCCGAGGTCGATCAACTGCCGGACTCCTTCGAGCCCAGTGATGACGATCCGGCTTCGATCACTCCAGGAGAGTCGCACATGCAGAGCGTACTCCGCACCGCCGCGCTGGCGGTCCTGGCGACCGTCGCTGGCCGTGACCGCGACTCGTGCTTCATCCGGCCGTCGGCTCGCAACCGTCGCGGCCGCGGCCGCAGCCGGCCGCTGATGCCGATCTCGCGCTCGTCCCGACCGATGCGGTCGGGTTCGTTCACGTCCGCGCCGCCGACCTCTGGAAGAACGACATGTTCGCCGGCTTCCGCCAGACGTTCGAGAAGGCCGGACCGAAGGCGCTCGCCGCGCTCGACGCGCAGTTCGTCCCGAAGGTCTCCACCTTCGATCGCGCGACCGGCTTCCTGCTCCTCGACGAGCAGACAACGCCCGCTTGCCGTACCTCGTGCTGCGCTTCACCGCGCCGTTCAACCCAGCCGAGGTCGTCGAAGGCGTACCTGCCGGATGCCGAGAAGACCCTCCACGCCGGCAAGACCGTCTACCACGGCGAGCGGCTCGACCTCGATCTCTACTTCCCGGACGACCGGCACATCATCGTCTCCCCGGCCGGCGCGATGACTCACCTTCCTGAAGCACGAGTCGCCGAAGACCGGGCCGCTGTCGTACGGCCTCAAGCTCGCCGCCTCGGGCAAGCCGGTGGTCGCGTCGGTCAACGTCGCGGCGCTGCCGATTCCGCCGCAGCGACCTCGAAGGACCTGCCGGCCGAGGCCACGGCGCTCTGAAGGCCGAGCACGTCACGCTCTCGCTCGATCTCGCCGACGGCGCGCGAAGGTCGATCTCGTCGGCGGGCTACAAGAACGACGCCGAGCGCCGAGGCCGCCGAGAAGGCGATCAAGGCGCTGGCCGCAGTTCGCCGCGCAAGGAACTCGCGACGCTCAAGGCCGATATCGAGAAGAAGCTGTTCGATCCGCGAACGAAGGGCTCCGCGGCCGCTCGATGAACTCCCCGAGGCGATGTTCCACGTCTTCGCGCTCGGAGCGATCAACCACGCCGATGAATTGCTGGCCAACCCCGGCGCGATCGTGAAGCGCGATCGGGCGCGGACCTGACCGCGAGCGTGACGCTGCCGAAGGAACTGGTCGCGGGCGTCAGCGGCGTCGCCGCGGTCGGCACCGCGCTACTCTTGCCGGCGGTCGCGAAGGTCCGCATGTCCGCCGCCCGGATGCAGAGCCAGAACAACCTCAAGCAAATCGCGCCTGGCCATGCACAACTACGAACGACCTACGGCCACCTGCCGCACGACATCATCGACAAGGACGGCAAGCCGATCCTGAGCTGGCGTGTCGCGATCCTGCCCTTCATCGAGCAGGACAACCTCTACAAGCAGTTCAAGCTCGATGAGCCGTGGGACAGCCGAGCACAACAAGAAGTGGTCGCAGGTGGCGATCAAGCTTTACATGTCGCCGCAGGCCGACCCGCCCACGCCCCCGGGCATGACGCACTACAAGGTCTTCTCCGGCCCCGGCGCGGCGTTCGAGAAGGGCAAGAAGTTCAAGATCACGGACTTCACCGACGGCACCTCGAACACGATTCTCGTCGTCGAGACCGGCGAGCCGGTGCCGTGGGCCAAGCCCGGGCGACATCCCCTTCGACCCCAAGAAGGCGCTGCCCAAGCTCGCCTTGCCGGGCGTGCCGGACTTCGTCAACGCCGCGATGGTGCGATGGCTCGGTCCGCGTGCATGAAGATGTCCGGCATCACCGAGAAGACCCTCAAGGCCATGATTACTCGCGACGGCGGCGAGGTGATCGAGGACGACCCGCCCGCAGTCAAGAAGTGACTCTCGTGCGCGTTTCGGGTACACTGAAATCAGGGCTGTTGAAGCCCACGGACTCCTGTCCGTGGGCTTTCCACTTGGAGGACATCACGATGCGACTCTCGGCACTCGCAGGTCGGCGCGGCAAGACGTTGATCTGGCTTCTCGTCGGACTTCTGATCGGCGGCGCGGCCGGGGCCGGCGCGGTCTACGTCCTCAAGCGCGGCAAGGCCGGCATCCCCGGCGGGCCTCGACTCGGCGACGCCGAGGAAATGGCCATGGTCCCCGCCGACGCGATCGCGTTCGTCCACTTCCGCGCCCGCGACCTCTGGAAGTCGGAGGAGATGGCGGACCTCCGCAAGGTGCTCGACAAGGCCGGGCCCGACGCGCTCCGGATGCTCGACGAGGGCTTCGTCCCCGCGCCCTCCACACTCGACCGCGCCACGCTCGTCGTCCTTGCTGGCCCGAGTCAGAAAGGCAATCCCCCCGGAGGGCCGCCGCAGGATCGCGGCTCCAGTCCGATCACGCCGCCCGAGAACCCCCTCGTTCGTCGGCATCCTCAGCTTCACCGCGCCGTTCGACAGCGACGCAGGTCAAGACCGCGTACTTCCCGGAGGCCACCGGCAAGAACGAGAACGGCAAGGAGTACTTCGTCGATGAGGGGAAGGGCCTCGGCGTCTACTTCCCGAACGACAAGGTCATGGTGGTCGGCATGGCCGCGGGAGTCGAGGAGTTCGTCAAGAAGCAAACGCCCGATAGCAAGAACGGTCCCCTGAAGGGCGCGATTGCACTTGCCGCCGAGGGCGGCCGGCACATCGTCGGGGCCATCAACACGAAGTCGTTCAACATCGACCCCGTCGTGCTGATGAAGGAACTGCGCGGCGCACCGCCAGAACTCGCCGATCTTGCCCAGTACGCGGATTCACATCATCAAGGCCGATGCCTTCGCGTTCGCAGTCGGCGTGGCCGGCGAGGATTCGCGCCTCGACGTTCGCGGTTACTACAAGAACGACGAGGACGCGGCGAAAGCGGAGGCGGGTATTCGCTCAGCCGCCGAGGTCGGCCGAAAGCATCTCGGCGAGTTCAAGAAGAAGCTGGAGAAATCACTGGCGGGCGCTGAGGGGCAGAAGAAACCGCGTCCACTCGAACAACTTCCCGAGGCGCTCCTGTCCTACGTCGGGCATCGCCGGCATCAACACTCTCGACGAGTTGCTCGCCAACCCCCCGCTCAAGCGCGAGGGCAGCGAGGTCGTCATCTCCGCCGACCGCGCGACGCTGATGAACGCCATCTACGGCGGCTATGCCGCGGCGTTCGGGATGCTCTTCGATGCGGTGTACAAGGTCCGCAGGCCGCCGGCGCATGAGGGAGAGCAACAACCTCAAGCAGATCGGCCTGGCGATGCACAACTACCACGACGCCACGGGCAGCTTCCCTCCGCCGGACCGCGGGACGGGCCCGAAGGCCAAGCGCGGACTGAGCTGGCGCGTCCACATTCTCCCGTATATCGAGCAGGACGCACTTTACCGGGAGTTCAAGCTCGACGAACCGTGGGACAGCGAGCACAACAAGAAGCTCATCGAGCAAGATGCCCAAGACCTACGTGAGCCCGCTCGCGGTCGAGCTCCGCCGGGCCAGACCTACTACAAGGTCTTCACCGGCAAGGACGCGCATCTTCTACCCCGGCTCGAAGACGAAGATCGCCTGACAATCACCGACGGCACATCGAACACGATCATGATCGTCGAGGGTGGCGAGCCGGTCATCTGGACCAAGCCCGACGACATCTCCTTCGACGGCAAGATCGACCCCAAGACTCTACCCCTGCCGGGCCAGACGGGGGTACAACATTGGCATCGCGGATGGCTCGGTGCGCTGGATCGACCTGAGCACACTGACCCCGCCAAACTTGCCGCCGCGATCACCCGCGCCGGTGGGGAGACGCTCACTCTCGATGCCGACGACGGCCCCGGCGAGGCCGTGCCATTCGTAGTACCCAAGGCTGTCCCGATCCCCACGAAACCCGCCCCTCCGAAGGGAGCTGGATCAAAGCCGCCCGATCCGGTCAAGCAATAGGACCGAGGTCGATGGAACCTCGACTGGGGGCACAGGCGCCTCGCCTGTGCCTCCAGTTGCCCCTCTCATTTACCCGAACCAGATGCGCCATCCGTTGACCCGCCGCGAACTCCTTCTCCGCTCCGCCAATGGCTTCGGCGCGGCCGCCCTGGCCGCGCTGCATGCAATCCGAAGTCCGCGCCGGCGACGATCCATTCGCGCCGAAGAAGCCGCATTTCCCCGCGAAGGCCAAGTCGGTCATCTTCCTCTTCATGGACGGCGGCCCGTCGCAGGTCGATACCTTCGACCCCAAACCGCTCCTGGAGAAGTACCACGGCAAGCCGTTTCCCTCGAAGGTCGAGCCGACGCAGTTCAACAACGTCGGCAACACGTTCGCCTGCCCCTGGAAGTTCAACAAGTACGGGAAGAGCGGCCTGCCCGTCAGCGACCTCTTCCCGCAACGTCGGCCGCTGTGCCGATGACCTCTGCCGTCGATCCGCTCGATGGTCGCCGAACTTCTCCGAGCACACCAACGCCAACTACTTCATCCACGCGGGCAACGGCCTGCAGGGCCGGCCGAGCATGGGCGCTGGGTCACCTACGGCCTCGGCAGCGAGTGCCGCGACCTGCCCGGCTTCGTCGTCCTCGGCAGCGGCATGATCCCGCCCGGCGGCATCGACTGCTTCGGCGCGGGCTTCCTGCCGGCCGCGTATCAGGGTTCGCTCTTCAGAGAACGGCGCGCACCCCGTCGCCGACCTCACACCTCCCGGCGGCGAGATCGGCCAAGACCCGCGCTGCCAAACGCGATCTCCTCCGAAGAACTCGACGCGCAGGCGAAAGAGAAGTACGGGACGAACGACCCGCTCGAAGCCGCCATCGCCAACTACGAACTCGCCTTCCGCATGCAGACCGCGGTGCCCGACCTCACCGACCTCGCGAAGGAGACCGACAAGACGAAGGCGCTCTACGGCCTCGACGACCCCAAGACCGAGACCTTCGGCCGCCAGTGCCTGATCGCGCGCGGCGCATGGTCGAGAAGGGTGTGCGCTTCGTCGAACTGCTCTGCCAGAACCTCGGCCACGACCGCTGGGACCAGCACTCGAACCTGAAGAAGGGCCACGAGGATAACGCCCGCGCGGTGGACAAGCCCATCGCGGGCCTCCTCACCGACCTCAAGCAGCGCGGCCTCCTGAAGGACACGCTCGTCCTCTGGGGCGGCGAGTTCGGCCGCACGCCGATGGCCCAGGGTTCGGACGGCCGCGACCACAACCCCTTCGGCTTCACGACGCCGGCGCGGGGCGAAGGGCGGCCACATCCACGGCGAGACCGACGAGTTCGGCTACCACGCCATCAAGGACAAGGTCCACGTCCACGACCTGCACGCGACATCCTTCACCTCCTCGGCTTCGACACACCAGCTCACTCACCGCTTCGGCGGCCGCGACATGCGCCTCACCGACGTTCACGGGGAAGTGGTGAGGGGGATGCTGGCGTCGATCTTCCGACGGTTGGGTTCGTCTTAGTGCGCTGGCACGGGGCTGCGGTTTCGAGTCCTGAAGGGCTGCACCATCCTCGCCCAGGCATCGGCTGGACGCTGATCCCAGGCCGCGGTCGTGATCGGCGTCGATGCCTCGTCATTCATGAGTGCCGCGAGGACGGATTGCCGGGTATTCCGGCGGCCGAACTCGTCGAGTATGTCGGGGAGATCGCATGGTGATCGATGCGCTGCACGATCGTGGCCGCTCGCATGGAAACGTCAACCCGGACACGATCCGCCTGGAGAACGGCCTCGCGCGCCTGGTCAAGATCGTTCATCCGGGCACGATCGAGCCCGGGGTGTACTTTGGGACCCCGGCTTACATGGGACCCGAGATCTGGAGAGGCGGTGCGGGCCCCGCAAGCGACCAGTACTGCGCTCGCTTCCTACGTCGAACTGCGTTGCGGTCGCGTCGCCGTTCGATTTGCCCAGTTTCGAACGAGTTCATATCACGCAGCTGGTTGAGCATGTCAAAACCAGATCTGGCCGACCTGAGGGCTGGCGAATCCAAGATCCTCAAGACGCGCTCGACAAGGATCCTCTGGCAGAACGGTTACGGCATCTGCTCGCTGTGGCCCTGAAGGGGGAGACCGCGACCGGCCTGTAACGATTGATAATGCCAATTCCTGGGAGCACGATTTGCGACCTATTTGTCACCTGATGAACTGCCCATCGCCATGCCCAGTTGATCGGGAGAAACGATCATGACCGCCGTACGCCTGGCTTGTCATCGCAGCCTTTGTCGGGTTCCTTGCCTTCTGGATCTTCATCCTGCCCCGAACGGGCATGGGGTGAGGCCCACGCAGCGGGTGCTCGTCGAGTGCCCCACAGCATGATGAACTTGACGCGACTGAACGCGATACAGACTGACGATTGGCGACCGGTGAGGCCTGATCAATCCCCCTTCGTGAAATCCACCCGCACCACTTCGCCCGGCGTGCCGATGACGGCCTTCTTCGACTTCGCGTGGCGTGCCGCCCTCGACCCAGCGCACGGTCAGCTCGTACTTGATACTGCCTGCCCGGCTCCAGCGGCGGCGACTCGAAAGTGCGGTCGAGGCCGGTTTGCACGGTCTTCACGCCGTCCACGAAGATCTCCGCCGTCGGCTGCGGCACCTTCACCGACAGGATGAGCGATGCGCCCATTCCAGCGACAGGCGTATCCGAGCCGTACTTGCCCGGCGCGGTCGGCGGCGCGGGCCGGACCGGTGCGGCCGGTGTCGCGCAATTCGGCCCATTCGGGCACCCCGCGCCGGGGACGTGCTCGACGATCACCGGCCACGACGCTCACCGTGAGCGGCCGCGGGCGCGGCGACGCGGCGTAGACGCCCACCCAGCCGTAGCCGATCCCGAGGCTCGGCACGTCGCGCCACTGGTGAACGAGTCGCGTCGTTGCCAATGATCCCCGGGATCGGGCCGTAGGTCGGCACCGGCGGGCCGTAGAGCGAGAGCCCGTTCGACCAGTTCTGCCCGGCGCGGCCCGAGTAGAACGGCCAGCCCCACGGATACCCGACGAACGGCCCGCCCACGAGTCCCGGGTAGCCCCACTCCGGTGCGACTCGCGGTCCATAGGGCCAACCGGAGTGCCACTGTGATTTGCCCGGCCCGGCGTCGATGCCGACCTCCCAGTTGCCGGTGCGCGCCGGGCTCGGGATAGGCGCGCACGCGTCCCCGCGGCCTCCCAGTCCTGACGGCGGATGAGCGACGAGTCGCTGGAAGGTGGATCGACCGGCTTCAGCTCCTGGCGCGACCGGTCCCCGGCATCGTCAGGCAAACGGTGATGAATGCCGCGACTGAGCGATACCCGCACCTTCGGTCTGCCATGACGAACCCGCGTGTTGGGTGATGGTGGTTCCCCAACAAAACGCATCGGCCCGCCGGGCGGACGGACTCGCTCGGCGGGCCGGGGTGAATGGGAGACGCAGTTCGGCGATCACGGCGCGGGCGGCGGGACCGGCGCGGGTTGCCCGGGCGGCGCGGTTGGTGTCGTCAGTTGAGGTGGAGTAACCGGAATGATCCCCCGGACCGCTCCGATCCGACCATCGAGCGTGTGGCCCGCGACCACGACCTGATATCCGCCCGGTGCATTGCCGAGATGGAATTGCAACTTCGCCTTGCCGTCCGTTGGGAGCACGATCACCGGCTGCCAGAGGATCGTGTCGCGACATCGATGGAGAGATCGTCCGCACCGGGTCGAGGCGCGGCATACTCGCGGACCACCATCGGCGTGATTCGCGGCACCGTCCGCTCGATGTGGAAATAGGCCGTCGCTTCGTCGAGTGAGAGCAGAACGGGGCGGTCCTGTCTTTGTCCTTCGGGACCCACCCGCCCCTTCCGGGCCTGATCGAGCGCCTTCCTGCAGTTCGTCTACCGGTACCTTGTGCCGCCGGGCCAGCGACGCAAGCATCTGTTCGTTCACTTCGTCCGCCCGTTTCTGGGCGAACTGCCTGGCCCGCTCCGCGGACTCGCCAAAGAAGCGATCGAATCGTTGCTCAACCCTGAGGTCGCCCGGCGCGAAGCCCGCCGCCGGCCGGTGCCGCCGCGATGGCAGGTGGAGCGGCCAGCGGCGCGGGAGGGCAGTCTTCGAGATCGAATGCCATGGATCGTTCCACCATGCCGCGTTCACCAAGGGAGATCTTCGGGACTGGTGCGATCCGGTAGGCCTTGGGCATTCCACCCGGGCCAGTGTCCTTTCCAAGGGACGCGGTCGCTGGAATCCCAAGGGTCATCGGCGCTGGGGGTGCGGGCGTCGCCGGCCACGCCCGACGTGGGCTCGGCCGCCGCCTTCATCTTGGGTGGCGGCGGCTGGAGCCCTTCAGTCAGGCGACCGAGGAAACTCTCCGCCGACCCACCTCCGGCCTCCGATCCGCATCCATTGCCGCCCATGACCCCCAAGGCCCTGCACTCCGCCGCCGAAACTCTGCACCCCGCCGCCGGGCACCCGGCGGCCATCGGCGGCGACGGCGCGGACGGATCGACACGCGGAAGGATCGGGACACCCGACGGGCCGCCGCTGCCGGCCATCTTGGCTCGCTTCGCCCCGCCCACGCCCTGCTGCGGCAGCAGATTCGACCCCCGCATCCGGCAGCCGCCCGAACAAGACCTTCGGCGTCGGCTGATCGGCGACCTTCGCCGCGAGCCTACATCGTCTTCAACGTCCCCGGCCACCACGCCCTCCGCAGCGAAGGTCGTCGCGTGACCTCCGCTCGGCCGCAGCCGCCGCGGGGGTTGCGGCACCGACTGGTCGCGCGTCGCGGCCTGGGACTTCTCGGCCGTTCCGAGCGCGAACACGAGGAACGCCACCAGTCCCAGCGCTCCCGCGCTGCCGATGCCGAGCGGCAGTCGCACCGCCGGCCGCGCCAGGCACAACCCGGCGAGCATGCAGCCCCAGAAGCGCGAACCCGGCCACGCCGTACCACCCCGCCTGGCGGAATCGCGCGACGGGCTCGGCCGCGGCCTCGGCGCGATCGGTCGAGCGCCCGCGCTTCGGCGCGGGCCTCCTCGACCTTCACGGCCAGTTCCTGGCGCGCGCTTCTCGGCCGAGCGATCGGCCTTCGCGGCGACCAGCACTGCCTGCGCCGCGTCGCGGGCCTTCTTCGCGGCCTCATACCGCGGCAAGTACGTCTCCAGTTGCTTGCGCTGTTCGCGGACCGCGGCCGGGTCGGTCCAGACCGAATACTGCCCGTTGGTGACGAGCAGGTTCTTGTACTCCTCCGTCGGCGCGGTCGGCCAGCGGACGTAACCCGACGGAGTCTGCTCGGCGAACCTCCGCCAGCCCTGCGTGGCCAGCACGAGGTCGAGCACGACCGGCGCCTGCGGGTGGTCGGTCAGGAGGAAGTCGGCGTGCTCGAGCCCGTCCGGCGTGGTGATCTCGCCCGGCGATGAGGAAGTGCGTGGTCAGGAGCCGGTCCTTCTCGCCGCGCGCGACGCCCGAGTTGACGGCGGCCGCGTAGAGGACCGCCGCCGCCGGGTTGCCCTTCTCATCGGTCGCGGTGATGTCGAGCTCGGCCGCGCTGCCCGGCCCGCGTGCGCCGTTCACGGTGAAGCCGAGGTTGAGCGCTCTCGCCGGGCTTGCGGAAGACGAGCCGCTCGGCGACCGGCTTCATGTCCGGCTTCGGCTCGCCCGCCTTCTCGCGGCGCAGGTCGTCTTCGGACGGTTCCTCGAACACGGTGATGCGGACGACGCCGCCGCGCGGGTCGGCGCTCGGCCATGAGCCGCACCTCGGCCACGCTCGTTGGGCTCCACCGTGATGCGCTGGGTGTCCGAGAGCCGGCCGCGCGTGTACGCCCCCACCACCAGCTTGCGTGCCTGGCCGACCGACCGCAGATGCACGCGGATCGGCTGGCCGGGCGCGGTGACCGGATCGAGCACCGTCATCGCGACGCCCTCTTCCTTACGCTCGGGCAGGAGGAAGCCCGCCCGCGCCGCGATCGCGAGCGGCACGCCCGCCGCCGCGGACGCCGCCACCGGGAAGTCGCGGCGGTTGGGCACGATGATCGGCGCGTACATCCCCACCGGCGCGGTGAGCTTCACCCAGACCGGCGTGTCGATCTCCGGCGTGAAGGTGAACGAGCCGATGCCGCGATTGACGCCCTCCACGTCGCCCGTGACGGTCTCGATCTCCGCCAGCGTCCGCCGGCCGTCGGTGAGCGTGCCGCGGATGTCCACCGGCTCGCCCGTCGGGGTGGTGGCGCGGAAGTAGACGCGGCACGGCACGCCCGCGACGAGATTCCCACCCTCGGGGAAGAACTCGACCAGCACGCTGCGACCCACCACCGGCACGCGCTCGGTGACGACTTCCTCCACGTCTTGCTCGCCCTGCTTCGTCTTGAACTTCACCTGCAGCCGCACGTCGCCGCGCTCCAGTTGCGGCGGGCAGCGTGAACTGCAACTCGACGCGGCCGTCTTTCCCGGTCGTTTCGGCGAAGACTGGCATTGGAAAGTCTGGGGTCAAACTTTATACAGCGTGCGCACCGGGCAAGCTGCCTGGAAGCAAATCCATGGCGAGGAAGTATTCGGGTTCTTTGCAGCAAATAAAGAGGCGTCGAAGATCTTCGATCGCGCCATGACCAGTTTGTCCCAGCCTCGCAATCAAAGCGGTCCTTGAGGCGTATATTTTTCAAGCTTTGAAACGCTGGTCGATATTGCTGGTGGCCACGGCAGGTTGCTGACGGCCATTCTCGAAGCGAACCCGGCAGTGAAGGGGATTCTCTTTGATTTGCCGCACGTGATTGAGGGTGCCAAAGAAAGTGACCTGACCAAGACCGTGCGTTCGCGTTGTGATTTCGCTACTGGCGATTTCTTCGCTGACGTTCCTGCCGGTGCAGACGGCTATGTGATGAAGCACATCATTCACGATTGGGATGACGAACGTGCGCTGCAAATACTGAAGAATATCCGACGGGTCATGAAGCCCAACGGACGCGTGCTGTTGGTTGAGGCAGTGATAGCCACAAATGGCGAACGCGACTTTGGTAAGTTGCTCGACATCGAGATGTTGGTCTCGCCCGGCGGTAAGGAACGAACGGCCGCAGAGTATGGCGAGCTGTTTGCGAAGGCGGGTTTGAAGCTGACGAAAATTGTACCGACTAAATCACCGTACAGCGTGATTGAGGCGGTGGCTGCGTAAAGCCGGAACGAGATGGGGTGAGGGTAAAACCCGAACCCACCGGGAGTGTTAGCGATTGGGGGATTGCTAACGCTCCCGGTTTTATTTTGTTTAGGTTTGGGATGAGGTCAGTACCGTCCGCGGTAAGCGGATGGAACTCCCTCTCCCATTGGGAGAAGGTTGGGGAGAGGGTGTTAGCAAGCGAGCGAGTCTTTCCGAGTCGGCCTCACCTTCACTTCACTGTCGACACTGTCAAGAAGTCGATGCCTTGAGGTGTCACAGCTGGATGGGAGATTCTTTGTAGGCTCAAGATTTCCTCCCCGTTGGGGAGGAAGAAGTTCATAGGTGGGTTATCGCTAAGTCCCTCTCCCCCAACCCTCTCCCACGGGGAGAGGGAGACATTATGGAATCGTTCTGTCGAGTCCGCTGAGCAGTCCGAGGAAGCGTGGATCGGAGCGCAGCGCTTCCAGGTGCGGGTCGACGCGAACGAAGGTGAAGCCGACGGCATGTTCGCGTTCAGCCTGCGCCAGCCAGTGGAAAGAGCTGTTGAAGTCGCCAAGCAAACAATAGATGATCGCAATCTCGTAAGCCGTCACCCATTGTTCCTGCCGCCGCGCCACGATCTCTTCGAGGATTGCGCGCGCTTCATCTCGTCGTCCGACCGCGGCCAGCACGTGCGCTCGTTTCGCGCGCGTCGTCGGCGTGTCGCCGGCAAAACGCGTTCCTGTTCGAAAGCCGCCAGCGCTTCGTGGTGCATGCCCTTCTTCTCGTAAGCCCAACGCAAAACGGTGTGCGCTGCGACGGCTCCGGAATCGAGTTCGAGCGCTTTGTGACACTGCTCGATCGCGTCGTCGAACCTGCCGGCGAGGAACAGCACATTGGCCACCGCCGTCGCGATCACCGGCGACTGTGGCGAAATCTCGCGCGCGCGTTCCATCTCCGCGAACGCTTCTTCGTGCCGGCCCATCGCCGACAGACTGTAGGCGTACCAGCGATGCGCCACCTGAATGCCCGGCTTCAGCACGAATCGCTTTTCGCAATTCGCGTTCAGCGTCTTCCCAGTCGCGATCGTAGTGAAGTCTGACAAAACCGAGCGACGCATGCGCTTCGGCCAGATCCGGATCAGCTTCGACGGCCCGCAGCGGCAGACTGCTTCGCGCGTTGCCAGGCCTCCGGGCGGCGGCGGCTCGACGTACCAGTTCAGCAGCGCATAACAGTCGGCCAGTTCCGCGTGAGCGAGCGCAAACTCCGGATCGAGTTCGACTGCGCGCGTCAAACGTTCGATCGCCTGTCGCATTCCTTCGGCGGTGCGTCGCGTCGCGTAGTAGCGACCGGCGGTGTAAAGCTGCGCGCTTCTTCGCTGCCGCTCGGCTGCGTGTCGGGCGCCGGACTGCGGAACCGGCGAGGTGACTGACGTGCGCTCGGACTGCGCTCGATCCAACGCTCGTTCGCGAGCGTTGGCTCAACGTTGCGCTGCGGCGCTGCGCATGCGGCGCACGCCGGCGACGGTTCCGCCGGATTTCTCGTTCTGCGTCAACAGCTCTGCGAACGCCGGATCCGCTCGCAGCGGATCGAGCTGCGGTTCAACGCCCAGCCAAACCAGCCAGCCGTCGTTGATGGCGTACGCCTCCCGCAGCAGCGCGAGCGCCTGTTCGTGTTCGCCGAGATGAAGATGAATCAGCGCGCGATGATAAGGCGAGACGTAGCAACTGCGCTGACATCTCGCTGAGTCGTTCGAGCGCCGCGCGCGCATCGTTCGTGTCCGTCCGGCCGCCGCGTAGGCGGCGCCCAAGGCCGGCAACAAAAAACTGTCCACCGCTCGACAATCGACAACGCCTTCTCGGCCGCTTCGACGGCTTCCTCGAGTTCGACCGACATGTCGCAGCGCCCACGAGTAAGTCGCCAGTCCGTAAGCAAAGTCCGGCACCGCTTCGAGCATGTTTTGCGAGGTCGTGATCGACTTCGTCAAAACGACGCGCCTGGTAATAAGCACCAGCGCAAGGCCCTGCATGATGCTCGGCGACAGCGGATCCAGTTCGCGCGCGCGCAGCATTTCGCTGATCGCCTCGTCGAAGCGTCCGACCATCATCAAATGAAATCCGTACCAGTGATGTCCGGTGGCGTAGTTCGGATTGATCTCGATCGCGCGGCGGTGTTGGCCTTCGGCAACTGCCCAATCGAAAGTCGTGACAGACGGTGGCGAAACCGAGCGCGCTGTAGGCTTCAGCGGAAGTCGGATCAAGCTCGACGGCTTTGGTGGCGGCTTCCTTCGCGGCGGCGGAACATTCGGCAAATGGCCTGATGCCAAAGACGCCGAGCCAGTTGTAGTAGTCGGCGATGCCGGTGTAGGCGAGCGCGTAATCCGGATCGAGCTCGATCGCGTGGTTGTAGCACTCGAGCGCCTTGGCCAGTCCTGATTCGGTGTAGGTGTTCCAGTAGTAACGACCGCGCAGATACGATTCAAACGCTTCGACGCTGTCGGTGCCGCGCTTTGAAAGTTGTCGTTGCTCGTCGCGAGTCAGCTGCGGCAGCAGCGCATTCGCGACCTGCTCGGAGATCGAGTCTTCGATCTGCAGCACGTCGGTCGAGTCTTCGTCAAACTGTTCGGCCCAACGCGTGACGCCTTCGCGAACATTCAGCAGTTGCGCGGTAACGCGCAGGCGATCGCCGACGCGCCGCAGGCTGCCGTCGACAATGTAGTTGACGCCCAGATCGCGACCGGCCAGCAGCGGATCGATGCCGGCGCCGCGATAGCGCAAGCACGCTGCTCGTCGGTCGCACGATCAAACGTTGCACATTGCTCAGACGCGTGATCAGCGCATCGGTCAGTCCGACGCCGAGATACTCGTCGCCGGTGTTTTCGATCGGCGAACTGAGAATTTTGAACGGCAGCACCGCGATCGATTCCTGACCGCTGAGCGAGTGCGCGGGCAACGTCGGCAGCGCGCCGAGACGGTGATTTAGTTTCCGCAGCAGATCGTTGAAACGCGGATGACCATGCAGCGGATCCAGCTCGGGATCGACGGCCATCCAGAGCACCTTCGCGTCCTTGGTTTCATAAGCGCGTTCTCGAGCAGATCGAGCGCCTCTCAACGCGACCCAGGGCGCAATGGACCAGCGCCAGATGATAAGGCGAGATGTGGCGGCGCGCCGCAATCGCGTCCATCTCAGGCAGCATTGCTTCGGCCGACTTCGATATTTCCGGCCACGGCGTGCGCCGCGCCGAGCCGGCCCAGCGTGTGCGACGCTTTGCCCATCAGGTCGACGCACTTTTGCGCGGCGGCGATCGCTTCATCGTGCCGGCCCATGCGGCTGAACAGAAAGCTCGAGCCGTAAAGCATCATCAGGTTGTTTGGTTCAGCGGTCGAGCGTTTCCTGACAAGCTTCCCAGCGCTTCGTCAAAACGGCGCGCGTGATACGAACACCAGACCACGGTAAAGCGCGAGATGATCGCCAGCGGATCGAGATCACGCGCGATTTGCGCCTCGCGCAACGACTCGGTAAAGCGACCTTCCATCGCCAGTTGCAACGCGTACCAGATGCGCGCCGCGGAATAGTTCGGATTCAGTTCAATCGCGCGCAGCAGCTGGCGTTCGGCGCTGGCCCAGGCAAAATCGCGACAGAGTATCGCCTGGCCCAGGGCGGCGTGGCCTTCGGCCAGCGTCGGATCGATCGCGACCGCCGTCGACGCTGCTTCGTAGGCCGCCGCGGAGCATTCGGCAAACGGCAGCACCGTAAAACTGCCCAGCCAGTTGTAATACGCGGCGACGCCGGCGTAAGCGACCGCGTAGTTTGGATCGAGCGCGATCGCCTGGTGATAACAGACGATGGCCCTCGCAAATCCGTCTTCGGTAAACGTGTTCCAGTAGAAACGTCCGCGCAGATAAGCTTCGTGCGCCTGCGGATCGTTGGTGCCGCGCTTGGCGAGCCGCACGCGCTCGTCGCCGGTCAGATGCGGCAACGATCGCTTCGGCGACGTGCGAGGAGATCGCGTCTTCCAGACTCAGTACGTCGGTAAACTTCTCGTCAAACTGTCCGGCCCACACCGCCGTGCCGTCGCGCACGTTGAGCAATTGAATCGTCACGCGAATGCGATCTCCGGCGCGCCGCATGCGGCCGTCGAGCACGAACGCGACGCCCAGTTCGCGTCCGGCGACGAGCGGATCGGAGTCAGCGCCGTAACGCAGCACGCTGCTGGTTGGTCGCACGGCGAAACGTCGCGACGGCGCTCAGTCGCGTGATCAGCGCGTCGGCGAGACCGGTGCCGAGATAGTCCGGACCGGAGTCAGAGCCGTGCTGCAAGGTCCAACAACTTCAACGGCAAGCACGGCCAGCGAGTTCTCCGTCGTGATCGGCTGCGACTTGCGACTGCGTGACCGACGAACGGCGAATCCGGCAAATCGGAAATCGGCAGGCCCTTCGAGATAGCGCGTGATGTCGTCACGCAACTGTTCGGCGGATTGATAACGCCACTCCGGCTCCTTGCGCAGCGCGCGCATCACGATGTCGTCGAGGTCGCCGGAAAGATCGCGACGCAGCGATTCGAGCGTCGCGCTTCGGGTCGCGAAGAGCTGCTTGAGCGTCGTCGCTTCGTCTCGGTGACGACGAACTGTCGGCAACAAATCGTCCGGCCGCGTGATGATGATACTCAGCGGCGCCGGCGCTTCTTCGCAAATCACGCGCGCGATTTCATGCGGCGCACGATTGCGCAGGCGATACGGACGATGACCGGTCAGCAATTCGTAGAGCAACACGCCGAGCGAATAGACATCGGTCGTCGGCGAGGTCGGCGCGCCCTGCACTTGTTCCGGCGAAGCGTATTCCGGCGTCATCAGACGCATCGCGGTCGCCGTCGGATCGTGAGTGATGTCGCCGACGAGATCCGGGTTCGAGCAGCTTGGCGATGCCGAAATCGAGCAGCTTCGGCACGCCTTCGGAAGTCACCAAAACGTTCGACGGTTTGATGTCGCGATGGACGACCTGTTTCTGATGCGCGTAGTGAACCGCGTCGCAAATCGCCGTGAAACAGTTTGAGCCGTTCGGCGATGTTCAGCTGATGTGCGTCGCAGTAGTGGTAGAGCGGCTGCCCTTCGATGTACTCCATGACGAAGTAGGGCAGGCCGTCGTCGGTGGTGCCGCCATCGAGCAGCCGCGCGATGTGCGGATGATCGAGCGCGGCGAGAATCTGGCGCTCTTTGCGAAAGCGACGCAGGATGAAGTCGGTGTCCATGCCGCGCTTGACGAGCTTGATCGCGACGCGCTTGTTGAATTCCTTGTCGACGCGCACGGCTTCATAGACCGCGCCCATGCCGCCGCGGCCGATCTCGCGCTCGATCCGATAGGCGCCGAGCCGGCGGCCGATCATCGGATCCTGTCGTCCTCGACTAGCATGAACGCTTCAAGCGAGCCCAGCGCGCTCAGTTCAGTTTCGCCGTACAAGCGGATCTTCGAGCAGGTTTCCGGCGCTCTCGTGTTGCGACAGCAGAGTTCTCGACATCGCTCTTGAGGCGACGTCGTCAGCGCACGCTTCGGACACGTAGCGCTCACGCTCCTCGGGTACGAGATCGAGCGCCGCCTGGAAAATCTCCTCAACTTGTTGCCAGCGTTCGGGGGTCATAGAAACCGGTGGCGCAAATTATATTGATTGAGTGGGAAGGAAAATCCTTGGACTTGCATGTCAGTTCTGAACCATAGATCTCAAGTCGCATTAGTGCACAGACTCTCCAGTCGTACAGACCTGATTCGCTGTGAGATGCAATGGACACATGACTGCCTGTCTACTTCTTTTGCATTTCACCGTAGCAGCCAGGCCTTCGCAAATCGCCAGTGACGCTTGATCGTGGTCGGCGTCACGCCCATCACGTCGGCGGTTTCTTCAATCGAGAGGCCGCCGAAATAACGCAGTTCCACCATGCGCGCTTTTTGCTCGTCGAGTACGGCCAGAGCTTTGAGCGCGTCGTCGAGCGCGATCAGCTCGGCGCTGCGCTCGACTGCCCGATCTATGTTTTCGTCAAGGGAGAGCTTTTGAAAATCCTGACCGCGCTTTTCCGCGTTGTGCTTGCGCGCGTGATCGACCAGCAGCCGGCGCATGATCTGGGCGGCAACGCCAAAAAAATGCGCCCGGTTCTGCCAGTTTACCCGCGTTTGATCCACCAGGCGTATGTAGGCCTCGTGCACCAGGGCAGTCGGCTGCAAGGTGTGATCGGGACGTTCGCGACGCAGGTAATTCGCAGCAAGTTTTCGCAGTTCATCGTAGATGACGGGTAATAAAAGATCAACCGCCTCACGATCGCCATTTGAGAGCTCGATTAGTAGCTTGGTGACGTTCTCGGTTGGGTGTTCGCTCAAACTTGGGGGCTCTTCCTGGCGGACGAATCATAGCTGGCGAAAACTAGTATAAGGCACAGTCAGCTTACTTGGGAGCGCGGGATAGTTTGCACAGCGGCTTTGCCGCCGCACAGTGCGGAAAGGCTTTGCCTTTCCGGCAGCGCTTCTCTATCTTGAGGCTACGCCTCAGCAGATCGGAGGCGTAGCCTCCAGATCAATTTAAGCAGCTGAACGGTAAGGCAGAGCCTTACCGCACTGTGCGGCGGCAAAGCCGCTAAGATTTTTTTTTCGGGTGGCCCTGTTTGCCGATTTTCTGCGCGTTAGTAAGTGAAGGCGAGATTTGGGCCGCTTCGGAGAGGCTAGAAGTCATGCAAACGCAAGCCGCAGTTATGCGAAGTTCGAACATCATGCAAACCATTCCGTCGGGGCGGGGGTTGGCAATTTGGTAAATCGGGTATTTGGCTGTTGGCACAAACAAATGAGTAGGCCTTTTTCAAATCAGGGTCAGACTTACCGGGCATGTCTCGACTGTGGCGCGAGCCGACGGTTCAACGTTCGTAATTGGGAAATGCAGGGAAGTTTTATTACGCGCAGCCCCACATGGGCGAACTTAATGACTCCTACCGCTGTCGGTGAAAGCAAGGCGGCAGGCGCAGACGGCAGGACAAGCTATCGCGAGGTAGCGAGCACAGTCATCGGAATGTCCCCTTCGAATGATTCGAGAGCTTTAACTTCCTGCCGCCTGCTTTTGGGAGTGTGCAGTGTTCAGTGGGCAGTGGGCAGTGGGCCGTCCCGAAGCGCAAAAACCCTTTCATGCTCTGGAAAGTCCTGCTCGCCAGTCCACTCTGCATTCCGTCGATCACTCTCTGAAGATTTGTTGAATCTTCATGAAGGTCAGAAATTATCAAGACCTCATTGTGTGGCAGAAGTCGATGGATTTGGTTGAGTTTGTTTATTCAAGCTCCAAGGCCTTCCCACGGAAGAGACTTACGGATTGACAAGCCAACTAAGACGAGCGGCCGTCTCAGGGACCTTCAAATATCGCTGAAGGACAAGGACGCCAGTCGACCGCAGACTTCCTTAGGCATCTTTCGATCTCATACGGGTCGTTAAGAGAGGTCGAAACACAAACATTGATTGCATATCGGCTGCACTACTTGTCGACGGAAGTTGTCAAGAGGTCCTGGACTTGGCCGCAGAAGTCGGGGGTGCTGCGGAATGGATTGATGCTCTCGTTAAGACGTTAGCTTATCTGCCCACTCCCCACCCCCCACTGCCCACTGCCCACCGATCTCAAATGCAGGCAGTCTTGACGGACAACCTGAGTTTGCCAACGATCAGTCCAACAGTTCGGGTTTTGAATGGATGAAAGGAATTTTGCGAGTACGAGGCTTTGCGGATAAACTGGCCACTGACCACCGAATACTGATCACTGCTCTCGAAGAAGAAAGGTGTTGCTATGCGCGACTTTATCAACTCCAGCCGAATGCTGCTGCTTCTGACTGTATTGACGGCCCTCGGTATCGCTTATAACTTGAAATTCGAGACCAACTCACGCAGCAAACATGAACTTGCCGGCAAACATGAACTTAGACGCGCTGCAACCAACCGATGGCGCCTCAATACCCAACCCGCTCCTCGCCGAATGGGAGGGCGCCTACGGCGGCGTGCCGCGTTTCGATCTGAGCTCGAGTTGCTGATTTTAAACCGGCGCTCGAAGCGGCGATGGCTGAAAACCTCGCCGAGGTCGACAAGATTGCGAAGAACCCCGCCGCGCCGACTTTCGAGAACACGATCGTCGCGCTGGAACGCGCCGGCCAGACACTCGATCGCGTCGGCACGGTTTACGGCGTCTGGGGATCGACCATGAGCAGCCCTGAGTTTCAGGTCGTGCAGCGCGAGATGGCGCCGAAGCTGGCTGCGTTCAACGATAAGATCACGCAGAACGAAGCGCTCTTCAAACGCATCGAGGCCGTCTACAACTCGCCCGGAAAGGCGAAGTTAACCCCGAGCAGCAACGGCTCGTCTGGCTCTACTACACAACTTTGTTCGCGCCGGCGCAAGCTCGACGCAGACGCGAAGACGCGTCTCTCGCAGATCAATCAGCAACTCGCCGGACTCTTTACAAAGTTCAGCCAGAACGTGCTCGCTGAAGAAACGATCAGTTCCTCGTGCTGAAGAGCGAAGACGATCTGGCCGGACTGCCGCAGTCGCTGCGCGATGCTGCCGCCGCGGCTGCCGCGACGAAGAAGCAGACCGGCACGTGGGTGATCATGAACACGCGTTCGTCGGTCGATCCGTTCCTGACTTATTCCGATCGTCGCGACTTGCGCGAAAAAGTCTGGCGCATGTTCGTCAACCGCGGCGACAACGGCGACGAGCACGACAACAACGCGATCATCACCGAGATTCTGCAACTGCGCGCCGAGCGCGCCAAGCTGCTCGGCTTCCCGACGCACGCGCATTGGCGTCTCGAAAACTCGATGGCCAAAACTCCGGAACGCGCGATGGAGTTGATGGAAGCCGTTTGGAAACCGTCGGTCGCGCGCGTGCACGAAGAAGTTGCCGACATGCAGGCGCTTGCCGACAAGGAAGGCGCGAAGATCAAGATCGAGCCATGGGATTATCGTTACTACATGGAGAAGGTTCGCAAGGCGAAATACGATCTGGACCAGAATGAGGTCAAGCCTTATCTCCAACTCGAGAAGCTGCGCGAAGGCAATTTTCTGGGTCGCCGGCGAGCTCTTCAATTTCAACTTCACGCCGGTCACAAACGTTCCGGTCGCCCATCCGGACATTCGCGTTTGGGAAGTCACCGACAAGACTTCGAAGAAGCACATCGGTCTCTGGTACTTCGATCCGTATGCCCGCGCAGGGCAAACGTTCGGGCGCGTGGATGAATGCCTATCGCACTCAGGAACGCGTCAACGGCGAGATCACGACGATCGTTTCCAACAATTCGAACTTCGTGAAAGGCAAGCCCGGCGAGCCGGTGCTGATTTCCTGGGACGATGCGCACGACGATGTTCCATGAATTTGGCCACGCGCTGCACGGCTTGAACTCAAACGTCACTTATCCGTCGCTGGCGGGAACCGCAGTCGCGCGCGACTACGTCGAGTTTCCTTCGCAGCTTCTCGAGCACTGGCTTTCGACTCCGGAGGTGCTGCAGAGATTCGCGCTTCACTACCAGACCGGCAAACCAATTCCGCAGACTCTGGTCGACAAGATCAAGACGCTCGGCGACGTTCAATCAGGGATTCGCGACGGTCGAGTATTTGTCGGCGGCACTGGTCGATATGAAGTTGCATCTCGCCGGCGACCAGAAGATCGACGCGGACGCTTTCGAGCACGAAACGCTCGCGGAACTCGGCATGCCGAAGGAGATCGTGATGCGTCATCGCACGCCGCATTTCTGCACGTCTTCTCGAGCGACGCTTATTCGGCCGGTTATTACAGCTATCTCTGGTCTGACGTGCTTACTGCGGATGCTTTCGGAGCGTTTGTCGAAGGCAACGGCCGTACGACCAGAAGGTCGCAGAGCGTTTGCGCAAGTACGTCTTCTCAGTCGGTAACACGATCGATCCGGCGGAGGCTTATCGCAGCTTCCGCGGGCGCGATCCGCAGATCGAAGCGTTGATGAAGAAGCGTGGGTTCTTCTTGAATGACCCGAAAGGTAGGGACCGGGCGCAAACGAAGACGAAAGAGTAGGCCACGAAGGACTGCGTTTTTTGTGGTCTACTTCGTGTCATTTAGTGGTTTGGTGTTGGATTCATGGGAAAAGCAATCCACTAAAATAAAACCACGACCGATGCGGATCACAGAGCAGAATTGACATATTCGGCCTATTTGTTTAGATTCTAGGCCTTGAAACGGTTTTTCTTGATTTA
>CAWEPD010000014.1:0-46514 GCA_963810875.1 uncultured Gaiellaceae bacterium
CACGAATTTCGCCGGCCCAGCAGATAGCGGTGGGATTTAGCTCTTCTCAGACGAGCTCGGGGTCATTTGGGAAGCCCACCGGATTGCCGCGACATTTGAACACCGCAGGCAAACAATCCTACCACAGAGCAACGACCTAGAGACCGATCGACCGCCCTGATGACGGGTAATCTCGCCAGCGGGTCGATTCTGGTTTGAAAATTGCACCGCTGGGCAAGTGTCATGGCATTCCCCCTTTATTTGGCTGGGCGGCCATTGGCGGGACCACGATCTGCTAGCGGATTGATCTTCCTGGATCGGATGAGCCACTGCGCGAAGAAGTACGGTCCGGGCTCGGATCCGGCGACTACCCCAGCAGCGAGATTGAACAGCATTTCACCGAACTAATCGCGGGCGTTGAAGATCACGCAATTTTCCTCTTAAACCCGAACGGCATCATCAAGTCGTGGAACGTCGGTGCACCCAGCGAATCAAGGGATACACCGCCGAAGAAATCATCGGTCGGCCATTCACGGTGTTTTACCCCCAGGCTGCACTCGATTCGGGCTGGCCTCAGGAAGAACTGAGAGCGCACCGCGGAGGTGGGGAAAATCCAGGACGAAGGGTGGCGGGTCCGTAAAGATGGATCGCTCATGTGGGCGAACGTTGTGATCACTGCGCCGAAGAATCCGGACGGCAGCGTTCGGGGTTACCTGAAAATCACCCGGGACCTGACGGAACGTCGGCAAGCGGAAGAAAAACTACGTCAGAGCGAGGAACGATTTCGCTTGATGATCGAAAGCGTTCAGGACTACGCCATCTTCATGCTGGATCCCGAGGGACGAGTCGCCACCTGGAACCTGGGAGCGGAGAGGATCAACGGGTACAAGGCCGACGAGATCGTCGGTCAACACTTTTCAACCCTTTTCTCGTCGGAGGATGTCGAGCAAGGTACACCTGAGCGGGAACTTGAAAGCGCCTTGCAAGAAGGGCGTATCGAAGTCGAAGGTCTGGCGGGTTCCGTAAGACCGATCACAATTTTGGGCCAATGCCGTCCTGACGGCGTTGTACGACAGTCAGGGGGACTCTACGGGGATTCGCGAAGATCACACGGGACTTGACCGACAAACTACAGGTTGAAGAGTTGCAGCTGGCTGACCGACACAAAAATGAATTTCTAGCCATGCTGTCTCACGAATTGCGTAATCCCCTGGCTCCGATTCGCAACTGGCGCGGCGCTCCTGAAAATGGCAATGAGCAAGGACCCGGTGCTCGAAGAAACTACGCTGATGATCGAGCGCCAGTCGTCCATCTGGTTCGGCTGGTCGATGATTTACTGGACGTGTCTCGAATCATCACGGGCAAAATTCAACTCCAGATCGAACCGATCGACGTAAGCGAGTTCATTTCGACCGGCGGTCGAGGAGGTGCAGCCGTCCCTCGACGCTCGCGGCCACGAGTTAATGATCAGCCGACCGGCCCGGCGATTCACCGTCGACGGGGATGTCGTCCGACTCGCGCAGGTAGTAAGCAATCTTCTCTCGAATGCCGCCAAATACACCGATAAGCCGAGTCAGATTTGGCTGTCCGTTGAACCCTCCGACCAGACAGTGGTCATTCGGGTTCGCGACACCGGCATCGGTATGACCGCCGTTGAGTTGAAACGCATTTTCTAATCTCTTTGAACAAGCCGATAATTCGATCGCACGTGCCCGTGGTGGGCTTGGAATTGGCCTGACGCTGGTTAAGAAGATCGTCGAATTGCATGGCGGAAGTGTCAGTGCCCACAGCCCGGGACTTTCTCAAGGCAGTGAAATGGTCGTTCGATTGCCGCTGTCAAAATCGACACCGTCGACGGAAAAGGGGGGCTGGAATCTTGGAACGAATTCGCCACACAAAGCCCCGAAAAGGATTCTAGTCGTCGACGACAATGTCGATGCAGCCATCAGCGTTGAACGATTGCTCAAGCAGTGGGGCCATGAGGTGGAGACGGCATTTAATGGTCCGAGTGCAATCGAAAAGGCTCACACGTTCCGACCACAAATCATTTTGCTCGACATTGGCATGCCTGGAATGAGCGGCTATGACGTCGCCAAAGCCCTTCGCGCAGATCCACAGCTCGGAGGTATCATCATCATGGCCCTCACCGGTTACGGGCAGGCTGAAGACAGAAATCGTTCGAAAGAAGCCGGTTTTAACCACCATATGACGAAACCGCCGGATCCCGCCGTGCTGGCACGTTTGCTCGCTGCCCCGAATGCGATGCTTGCAACGTGGGAACTCAACTGAACGCGGTGCAGGTGTTTGCCTGGATCGGGTGAGGGATCTCTACTGCTCATTGCATTTCCGCTTGCTGCAGCGGATAGAGCCGCGATCAAACGATTTTTAATTTGTTTGTCGGATAGAAATATGAGACCTACGGAACCTGGTGGTAGGGGGCGACTGAAAAGGCTCGGACGCATCTCTAGGTACGATGCCTGGCGAGACCGAACGTCGCGGCCTCTTGCGCCGACTGACGAATCGCCGGCGTAATCCGTTTTAGAGACTGCGTCTACCTCGATCGATCGTTGTTGCACTCAGCAAGGGGTAGGGAGTACGGGTCCGTTATCAGGTCCGGCGTCGCCTAAATCGCCGAATCGTGAGTCCTTCATACAAGTTGGAACAGCTTACAAAAAAAATCGGATGAAGTTCGATGAGTTCGCGAAGGCGATCGAGTCCCTGGCCTCTCACGTCCCGTCGCTCGAATTTGATGGAGTTCAGCAAGACGAGGACGAGATCCGTTTTACGTTCCTCGGACAGAGACAGTGCCTGCGACATTCCTTTGGAGAATGGACTAAGGGCTACGCGAGTCAGATTGCCCGATTGTACAAAGCGAGAAAGGACGATGACACGGTGGACGGAAGGGAATAGCATTGCCATTGATTCGGAGGGGAATGTCTTCATCTCAAGCGACGCTGCCCGATGGACTCTACCGATGGATGGCGAGCGAATCTTCTATTACCTGCTGACGGGACAATGACACTCCGAAGCGGGGTCTTACAGTAATGACTGACGTCGCTCGAACACCTGCAGTGAGCGGCGTCGGTTGCCGCGGAACAAACGCACACGAACAGTTCTCCACCGCCACGTGCAAGGGCGGGACCGCATTCGCCTCACACGAACCTGTGAAGCCTTTTCTCGTGTCTGGAATGCAATTCGCGACGTACGATCACCAGTTCTCTGATTTTTCCTACGTTACGGCGATGAGAACCGAGGGTCGGCCGTTTCCCCGTGTGCCGCGACGTGCAGGAGATGCAATGACTGAAAAATAAATTACGAAGCGTTTGACGGTGTACGCATCAACATCAACGATAAGGGAGACGTGGCAAGCTGGGCGAAGTACCTGAATGTCTCGTCGGAACAGTCCAGATGGAGATCATGCTCCGTGTTGGTTCATTGGTGACCACCGTGCGAAGTGCGCTGGACAATCGAGAAGTGACACGATAAACAACCGTGTGAACTTGTTCACGCGACTTACGATTGGTGAACCAATGAACTGCTCGGTCGCGTGCGGAGATGTGTCATGGCCGACGACAAAACGAAGAAACGTCCGGAAAACTTGTCCAGGATCAGCGTCTCGGAAAAATCGGAAACGGAATATTGGACCAGAAAGAACTTGGAGTGAGCAGGCAGAGATTCAGGAGGCGATTCGGAAAGTCGGGGATTCGACTGACGCAGTGCGGAAGCATCTTGGGAAGTAAACTCCAGGCGACCGATCAGGAGGCTCTCAACCGAGAGCCTTTTTCGTTTCTGACTCCGGACTTTGGTGTGCAGAGTGGGGATTGTGCCGCTCAGTATTTCTTGCATCAGGTGACGTGACAGATACGGAAGGCAGATTGGAAACTACCTCAAGTCCCCGTCGAAGTTTGGCCGACCGCACATATGTCGCGTTCGACCGAGACGAGCCAAGGCTCCTGCCTTATCGCACCCGTGCCGAGGGCCGACTTTCACGCCCACCCCCGTCAACGCGTTCTGCTATCATCCTGCGGAGTCTTCGCTGTTTGATCCTTCAATCGAGCGTAGGCAGCCAAGGACTCGACAAACCATCGGAATTCGCGGAGACGACATGACACACAGCGGGCCGAGTGAATTGGCAGACTAATCAATGACGAACGTCTGGCTCTTCTGTCTGATTGGCGGCAGCAGGTGCGACATCTCCCTGCTGCGCAGTCTCTCGACATTCCGACCCTTAACGATCATATTCCCCGGCTGCTTGACGAGTTAGCTGTGGCACTCCGCGCACAATCTGACCAGACGATCCCCGAGGCGCTCAGCGAGGGCAGTTCTCCTTCGCATGGGCTCCAGCGCCTGCAAGACGAGTTTGATATCGAAGAGGTGGTCGCGGAATACAATATTCTTCGCGGCTGTATCCACGATCTTGCTGACCACAATGGATTGACGCTCCAGGGGAAACCGTTTCACATTCTTAATCGGGTTCTCGACCATGCAATCGGTACGGCCTTGGAAACCTATGCCACGCAACGTGCACGGGAGGTGCAGCAGCGTCGTGAGGAGTATCTCGCCTTCGTGGCCCACGATCTCCGAACGCCCCTGAATGCCATTTCTCTGGCCGGGACGAGTGTTGGAGATGACCCTTCCGGATCAGGGTGCGAGCGCGGGCAGACGGCCCAGATGTTGAAAGCCTTGCGCCGCAACGTTCAGCAGCTCGAAGGATTGATCGGCAAGGTGCTCGAAGAGAACCCGAATCTTCAAACGGAAATCGGAATCAAGCTTGAGCCGCGAAGTTCGATCTGTGGCCGCTCGTCGAGCCGCTCGTTCACGATCTTCATCCCGTGGCCGGCACCGATAGCACTCGGTTGATAAATAAGGTTGCCCGACGACCTGTGGTGTACGCCGATGCCAGTCTATTGCGACGCATTTTTCAGAATCTGATCGCGAACGCGATCAAGTACACCCCGCGCGGGGAGATTTGCATTCGGCTCGCGATCTCGGCTCGGAAGGCGTCATTCAATGTCAGGTCAGTGATAACGGGGCGGGCATTCCAGCGGAGCTTCTCGAAAGGGTCTTCGACAAGGGGGAAACCGATCCGGGAGCACCGGAGGAACCGGCTTGGGCTCGCTATTGTCAAGACGTTTACCGAGGCACACGGCGGCAAGGTTACAGTGGTCAGTCAGGAAGGAGTCGGATCGACTTTTCGGTTTACTTTGCCTTCTACGAAAATGCAGTCGATCCGCGAGATCGCTGAAGGGGCCGATTTCCGCCTTCGAACTAAGGCGAGCTGACGTCGAATCACACGGCGTTCACGACACCCGAAAAGCGACTTACTGTCGCAGGTGTTCGCAGCCCACTCAGGTCATCAACCTTCCGGCCCTTTCAGCTTTACGGGTAGCCCAGGCGGCGGCACGCCTCATCGAAAGCTGGTGAACCGGCTCGTGCCAACCTTGCACCAAAAGCTACTGCACGTGAAGAGGGCCATTTTAGGCGCGCCTAACAGTTCTCCGATTCGCATCGAATCCCTCCGAATGCTGCTTAGCCTCGTCTCCGCCCCGAGGTAGATGTGTGCTCGTTCGCTGCGGTGCGTACCGCGGCCATCGGCCAAACTGGCCCAACGAGACGACCACACAAATGCCCCGCCTCCTCAAACACCTCGCCCCCGGCACCCGCGTCCAAGTCGTCGGCCTCAACGACACCGGCACCTTGATCCGCGTCAACGAATGCCGCGCCCTCGTCCGCGAAGATCGACCAACAACCGAAGTCTCATTTAACGATGCCGACGGTGAAGTGCGGCAGTTCAAAGGCCGCCGCTCGCATCTCACATCCTGGTCTCCAAACACCGTCGTGGAGCCGATTGGTTTTGAATCCCAAACTCAGGAGAACGAAGACATGGCGACTGGAACGAAGAAGTCCGGATCAAGAAGTCCGAACCGAAAGCGAAGTCGAAGTCCGATAGGCAAGATGAGCGCCACTCGACGCCGCGGCCAAGGTGCTCGGCGACTCGAAGGAACCGATGGGCTGCAAGGAGATGATCGAGGCGATGGCGGCGAAGAAGTTGTGGACGAGTCCGGGTGGCAAGACGCCGAGCTGCAACTCTTTACAGCTCCATCTCCGCGAGATCAACACGAAGGGGAAGGAGTCGCGGTTCAAGAAGGCGGAGAGGGGGAAGTTTGTGGCGACGGGGAAGTGAGCCAGATCCGACTTCTTCGCACCTAAACGCCCCACGGTTCGCAACGTGTGGGCGTTTGGTCGTTGGGGGCAAAGCGTCGTCGGGTGGATAACGTGCGCGCTAGGCTGCCGCGGAAGATAGGGCGAGACCAAGTACTGTGAAACGGTTGAGACTTCCCATTCACCTACCAGAGCCAAACCAATAGGAAGCAACGAATTTTAGATACGGAAATGACCACCAGAAGACTAGCCAGAAGGTACAAATGAGAGCCGACAATCCAAACATTGACCCGGCAGTCGGTTTCCCCCGCATTCCACGAACTATCGAAACCAAGACGCCAATTACTGGCAAGAAAAAGCAGAGAAGCAAGTCTCCTGCGGACAGTTGAGGCGGGCTGTTTTTGCCGCGATCGATTGAACGGCTATCACTCACCATGGCGAGATATGGATCTTTTTCCTTTCCCGTACTCATCGTGCTGCCCTTGTTGATCGGTCGAGTACTCGCTTGGCCCACGTGATCGACTTGCTACCGCTACTGCGAAGCAAGCGGAATCGAGTCACGATATCGCGAGCAATTGCAGTTATCAACGGAAGGAATCACGATCAAGAAGGCGGAGAGGGGGAAGTTTGTGGCTACGGGGAAATGACCATGTATCCGGAAGTCTTCGCACCTGCCGCCCCACGGTTCGCAACGTGTGGGCGTTTGGTCGTTGGCATGGGCATGCTGAGTGAAGGGTGTGCAGAATCAACCTAGATACATTCTTCGGGGGAATCTGAGGCCCCCCAAATGCCTTTCGATGCAGTGTGGCCTCGCCATATTGCTCCTGCCACTGCTGCTGCATCAATTTCAACTCAGGAAATCCTGAGCCCGTCTGTTCGAAACGAATGAATTTACGACGGTATAAAGCGACTGTCTTGTCTTCGGGGTGATCGATTGTTTCGTTGTCCCCGCAGGCAGTTCCGAATTCTTGCATTTGGCAATCTGATGAGTCCATGTTTGAATTTCCCTATCTTTAAGTTCTACCGATAGACGGCATGGTCGCAGAGCGCGGCTCCGGACTTGCCGCAGGAGGCACAGCGGCGAGGGAGCAGCAGGTCGAGCACACCGTCGACGCTAGCGGCCGATCTGTCACGAGACGGTCACGGCTTCGTGTCGAAACCGTGCCGGATTCGGCCTGCCGGATCGCGCTAACTGAGCGGTGACGCCGCCAGAAGCTCCCGCAGCGGCTCGCGCGCCGCCTCCAGGTCCTCGGGCGTCTTGATCGGGACGAACCGCCCCCGAGGACCCGCCCCCGGAACCTCGAGGTAGGTCGTCGGCACGAACGCCGTGATCTCGTGGAAGAGGTGCTCGAGCTGGACTGCCGGCCTCTCGTCGACGCGCTTCTCGACGTAGAGCCAGGTCAGGTCGTAGGCGCGCTCGAGCACGTCGAGATCGAAGGTGAGGGTGTTGGCGTTGAGCACGGAGATCCGCCGCTGGTCGAAGCCCGGCGGGAAGCGAGGGCCCTCGAGCAGCAGCAGCCGGCCGTCCACACGCGCCGGCGCACCGCCGACCTCGCCGGCCTTCCGCACGACCTCTGTCGTCACCGGCCGGCCGCCGAGCAGGTGCATCCCGAGCACGGAAGGGTCGATCCGGGCGCCGAGGTTGTCGACGTTCGAGACCATCACCGTTCGAACCCCGCGCGCCCGCAGGAGCTCCAGCGTTCCCGAGCGTGCGAAGGCGTCGAGGAAGTCGCCGTGGCCGGGGCTGTAGAGGGAGACGCGGCCGTCGTCCGCGCGGAAGAGCGAGCCGTCGGGCTCGAGGCGAAGCGAGACGTACTGGGCGAAGACGAGCGGCTCCGGGACGCCGAGATCCCCCAGGAGCGCGCGGATCGTCTCGTCCGTCGCAAAGCTCGTCATCAGCGCGGTCGGAATCACGGTCTCGAGCGCCGCCGCGGTCTCCGCGACCTGCGCGAGCTTCAACTCCAGGAAGGTGCGGCCGTCGAGCACCTCGACCGTGCCCTTGACGACGCCGCCGAACCTCGTCGCCATCCCGCCGGCGAGCACGACGGAGGCGACCTCGCCGGCCCTGAGCGCCGCCAGGCCCGCCGCTCTCGCCTTCTCGCCGTCGCCGGAGCTCCGGAGCGGGACGAGGTCGCTCGCCCGCGGCGGCTCGACCTCGCCGGTAACGACGTTCGACGCCGGTGAGAGCGAGCCGCTCGCGACCCCGGCCTGGAGCTCGAGGAAGCGCTCCTCGTCGAAGCCGAAGCGCTCGAGCGTGGCGCGGCTCTCGCCGTCGATCTCCTCGAGCAGGCTCAAGCCGCCCGAACCACTCGCGGCAGGGTCTCGGCCAGGGGCTGCGCGTGTACGCCTGCTTCCGTCACGATCGCGGCGATCAGCGCTGCCGGCGTGACGTCGAAGGCCGGATTGCGCGCGGCGAAGCGGCTCGTCACCTCCGCCCCGTCCCGCTCCTCGATCGGGATCTCGGCGCCGGTCGGCGTGTCGTGGTCGATGGTCGAGGTCGGTGCGACGACATAGAGCGGAATCCCGTGATGCGCGGCGGCCACGGCGAGGCCGTAGGTGCCGATCTTGTTGGCCGTGTCGCCGTTGGCGGCGATTCGGTCCGCTCCCGTGACGACGCAGTCCACCTCCCCGAGCGCCATCAGATGTGCGGCTGCCGAGTCCGCGATCACCGCGTGCGGGATCCCGAGCGCCTCGAGCTCCCACGCGGTCAGGCGGGCGCCCTGCAGCAGGGGACGCGTCTCGCCGACGAGCACCGATGCGAGCAGGCCGCGTTCCCAGGCGGCCCGGAGGGCGCCGACCGCCGAGCCGTAGCCGCCCGTCGCGAGCCCGCCGGCGTTGCAGTGAGTCAGCGCGCGAGTCGCGGGCTCGAAGAGCTCGGCGGCGTGCGCGGACATCCGCCGGCAACGGGAGACCTCCTCCTCGTGCAGCCCGAGGGCGCGCTCGGGCGTGGGATCGTCCCGCATCTGCTCGAGCGCCCAGACGAGGTTGACCGCGGTCGGGCGAGAGCCGGCGAGCACCGCATACGCGTCGTCGAGATCCTCCCCCTCCTCGGCCGCGAGCGCGTAGGCGTATGCGGCGGCCACTCCGATCGAAGGGGCGCCACGCACCGCCAGCGTCCGGATCGCGGCCGCCACCTCGGCCGCGGTCGTGCACCGGAGCTCGACCTCCTCGTCGGGCAGCCGGCGCTGGTCGAGGAGGACGACGGCGCCGGGCTCGAGCCGGACGATCCGCTCCGGGGTCAGATCGGCCATGTCGGTTGCGGACGTTACCCGGCGGGACACGTCCAGGGGCTGGCCCCGGACGTGTCCCGCGCGGACAGGTGGGATGCGGACGGGTGGGCTAGGTCCCCTCGTCCCAGGAGGCCAGGTACTTCGCCTGCTCCTCGGAGAGCTGGTCGATGTCGATCCCCATCGTCGCGAGCTTGAGGCGGGCGATCTCGTCGTCGATGTCCTTCGGGACGACGTAGACCTTCCGCTCGAGCGACGACGCGTTCTGGACGACGTACTCGGCGGAGAGGGCCTGGTTCGCGAAGGACATGTCCATCACGATCGCGGGATGCCCCTCGGCCGCGGCGAGGTTGATCAGCCGGCCCTCGCCGAGCAGGTAGAGCCTGCGTCCGTCGGCGAGCGTGAACTCCTCCACGAACTCGCGGGCCGCGCGCGCCTCGCCGGCGAGCGAGCGGAGCGCGGAGATCTCGATCTCGACGTTGAAGTGGCCCGTGTTGCAGAGGATCGCGCCGTCCTTCATCTGCTCCATGTGCTTCGTCGTCAGCACCGACTTGTTGCCGGTCGCCGTGCAGAAGATGTCGCCGATCGGGGCGGCCTTCTCCATCGAGAGGACCTCGAAGCCGTCCATCGCAGCCTCGAGCGCGGGCATCGGATCGACCTCGGTCACGATCACGTGGGCGCCCAGCCCCTTCGCCCGCATCGCGACCCCGCGGCCGACCCAGCCGTAGCCGGCGACGACGAAGCGCTTGCCGGCGAGGAGGACGTTCGTGGCCCGGATGATCCCGTCGATCGTCGACTGGCCGGTGCCGTAGCGGTTGTCGAAGAGGTGCTTCGTCCGCGCCTCGTTGACCGCGATCACGGGGAAGCCGAGCTTGCCGTCGCGCTCGAGCGCCTTCAGCCGGATCACGCCGGTCGTCGTCTCCTCGGTGCCGGCGATCACGTCGCCGAGCTGCTCCCGCCGCGCGCTGTGGAGGACGCCGATCACGTCGGCGCCGTCGTCCATCGTGATGTGCGGCTTGTGGTCGACCGCCGCCTCGATGTGCTGGTAGTAGGTGTCGTTGTCCTCGCCCTTGATCGCGAAGACGGAGATGTCGAACTCCTCCACGAGGGCGGCTGCGACGTCGTCCTGGGTCGAGAGCGGGTTCGAGGCGGAGAGGACGACGTCGGCGCCCCCGGCCTTGAGCGTCCGCATCAGGTTCGCCGTCTCCGTGGTCACGTGCAGGCAGGCCGCGATGCGGTAGCCGTCGAGCGGGCGCTCGGTCTCGAAGCGCTCGCGGATCGCGGCCAGCACCGGCATCTGCCGGTCGGCCCACTCGATCCTGCGCCTGCCTTCCGAGGCGAGCGCCAGGTCTTTCACGTCGTGCTTGCGGGTCGTAGCCATCGTTTCCTTCCGTTCGGTGAGGATCGGGGTTCGAGAAATCAGGCGGCGAGCAGGCGCTCGTGCTTGCGCTGCTCCCAGTCCACCCAGTCCGCCGCGGGCACGCTGCCCGCGAGCCAGGTGTCGACGGCGGCGCGGAGCGCCGGCTCGCGACGGAGGCGCGCCGCGAACGCGAGCTCGTCGAGCTCGACGCCGTAGTGCTCGCGGAGGTCGCGCAGCGAGCGGAGCTGGTTCAGCTCGCGGAGGCCGTAGAGCCGGTAGCCGGAGGCGGTGCGCGCCGGAACGACGAGCCCGGCGGCTTCGAGATAGCGGAGCATCCGCGGCGACCAGCCGCTGCGCTCCGCCGTCTCTCCGATCGCGAGCTCCATGACGCAAACCTTACCACAATCGTGGTAAGGATCGTCTCAGGCCTCGCTCGTCCCCTCGCGGCCGTAGAGATCCTCGAGGCGGACGACGTCGTCGAGCTGCGGCGTCGAGACCTCGAGGATGGTCGTGTCTTCGATCGCCGTGACCCGGTGGACCGTGCCCGGCCGGTAGCGGAACGCCGCTCCCGCGCCGATCACCTCCTCGGTCAGCACCGCTTGGCCGGCCTCACCGAGCTCCAGCTTCGCCTTCCCCGACTGGACGAGCCACGACTCGTCCTTCTCCTTGTGGAACTGGAGGCTGAGCGCTGCGCCCGCCTTCACGAACAGGACCTTGCCGACGTAGACCTCGGAGTGCGCCCAGATCAGCTCGTAGCCCCACGGCTTCTCGACGCGGCGCACGTCGAAGCCCCAGCGGTCGAGCGAGCCGAGGTTGGGAGAGTCGAGGTTTGCGGTCACGAGAACGTCAGGGTCTCCGGAGCGATTGTCGCCCCTGCGGCGATGCGGATGCCGTGCGCGAGCATATTCCCCTCGCCCACCCGGGCGCCGGGCCCGACGACCGCAAGGCTCCCGATCCTGCAGCCGCTGCCGATCTCTGCCCGCTCGCCGACGATCGAGCCGGCCACCGAGGCTCCCTCGCCGACGCGAGCGCGCGGCCGCGACGACCGACGAGTCGATCTCCGCTCCGGCGCCGATCCAGGCGCCCGCGCCGACGACGGCGAGGCTGCCGACGCGCGCCCCCGCCTCGATCACGGCGCCCTTGCCGACGTGGACGGGTGGGATCGAGCCGGGCGCCCGCGGCCACGCGCGCGTCGGTGGCGACGAGCGTGTAGTCGGGGCCGAGCGAGTCGCCGAGCTCGGAGGAGAAGTTCCGCTCCAGCACGTCCCAGTGCGCCTCCAGATAGCTCGCCGGCGTGCCGATGTCGCGCCAGTAACCATCGAGCCGGAAGCCGTAGAGCGAGCCCGCCTCGACGAGCCTCGGGAAGACGTCGCGCTCGATCGAGACCGGCCGGTCGGGGTCGACGAGGTCGAGCACCTCCGGCTCGAGGACGTAGAGGCCCGCGTTGATCAGGTTCGTGTCGATCTCCTCCGCGCGGGGCTTCTCGACGAACGCCCGCACCCTGCCGTCGTCGGCGCAGCGGACGAGCCCGTACCGGCTCGGGTCGTCGACGGGCGCGAGCAGGATCGTCCCGGCGGCTCCCCGCTCGCGGTGGAAGGCGAGCATCGAGCCGAGATCGGCGCCGTGGAGCACGTCCCCGTTCAGGGCGACGAACGTCTCCGAGAGTCCCTCCGCCCCGAAGCGGATTCCACCACCGGTCCCGAGCGGGGTCGGCTCGACCCGATACGAGAGCCCGAGCGGGCCGTACCGGTTGCCGAAATGCGCCTCGATCTGGGTCGGCAGGTAGCCGCAGGAGAGGATCGCGCGGTCGACGCCGTGCCGCGCGAGATGCTCGAAGGTGTAGGCGAGAAGCGGCCGGTCGACGAGCGGGAGCATCGGCTTCGGGGTGCTCGCGGTCAGCGGGCGCAAGCGCGTTCCCTCGCCGCCGACCAGGATGACCGCCGGGAGGCTGCCGGCGGCGCTCACCCGCGCCCGTTGGCGGTCGAGGCGCGTCCGATCCCGTCCACGGTGAAGCCGGCCGCGCGGAGGGTCGCCGGGTCGAGCATGTTGCGCCCGTCGACGAGCAGCGCCCGGCGCATCACCTTCGCCGCCGCCGCCCAGTCGAGCTCGCCGAGCTCCGGCCACTCCGTCACGAGCACCGCCGCGTCGGCGCCTCGCATCGCCTCGAGCGGGCTTTCGGAGATCGTCGCGTGCGGCAGCACGGCCACCCCGTCCGCCACGGGATCCCAGGCGCGAACCTCCGCCCCCTCGGCGACGAGCCGACCGGCGAGGACGAGGCTGGGCGCCTCGCGCGTGTCGTCTGTGTGCGGCTTGAACGCGAGCCCGAGCAGCGCGATCGTCGTTCCGCGCAGGCTGCCGAGGTGCTGCTGGAGCTTCCCGATTACGCGGCGCTTCTGGAGCTCGTTCACCTCGATCACGGCGTTCAGGAGCTGGAAGTGGTAGCCGGAGTTCGCGGCGAGCTGCTTCAGCGCGAGCGAGTCCTTCGGGAAGCAGCTCCCGCCGTAGCCGATTCCCGCGCGCAGGAAGCTCGAGCCGATCCGCCGGTCGAGCCCGACGCCCTCGGCGACGCGGACGACGTCGGCGCCCGTCGCCTCGCAGACGTTCGCGATCTCGTTGATGAAGCTGATCCGCGTCATCAGCGCCGCGTTCGCTGCGAGCTTGATCATCTCGGCGGAGGCGACGTCGGCGCGGACGACCGGCGCGTCGATCCCGCGGTGCAGCTCTTCCACGGCGTCGGCATCCGCTTCGTCGAAGGCGCCGATCACGATCCGGTCGGGGTGCTGGAAGTCGCGGACGGCCGTGCCCTCGGCGGTGAACTCGGGGTTCGAGGCGTAGCCGACGTGCGTCGAGGCCGCGCGCGTCGAGCCGGTGCCGGACGTTCGCGCCCGTCCCGACCGGGACGGTGCTCTTCATCACGACGACCGGCCGTCCCGTCGACGCCCGCGAGGCTGTCGACGACCGTCCAGACCGCGGAGAGGTCGGCGTCGCCGGAGTACGTCGGCGGCGTCCCGACGGCGACGTAGAGGAAGTCTGCGCCCGCGACGGCCTCGGAGACGTCGAGCGTGTACGAGAGTCGCTCGCGGTTCCGCTCGAGCAGCTCGCCGAGCCCCGGCTCGTAGATCGGAACCTCGCCGGCGCGCAGGGCGGCGATCCGCTCCGGGAGGATGTCGGCGACCACGACGTCGTGGCCGAGATCGGCGAGGCAGGCCCCGGTGACCAGACCGACGTAGCCCGCACCGAAGACCGCGACCCTACTCACGGCCGGTGAGCCTACTCACTTGATCGACGAGAGCGGCTTGAGACCCTTGGCGATCGCGAGCATCGTCTCGTTCGAGAGCGTGTCGAGCACCGTGTTGACGACCCAGTAGGTGGCGCCGCCCTGGCGCAGCACGACCATGTGCAGCTTCGGGCCGGAGTAGTGGAGCTCGTAGCGCCGGCCGCCGATCGAGCGGACGAAGTTCCGTTCCCGCAGCACGGGCGCGTCCTCCCAGTCGGTCATCTGGACGCCCCAGTACTCGCTCGCACCCGTGCGATAGGTGAGCCGGATCGTCTTGTGCTCGTCGTCCGAGCCGACGCGGTAGAGCCGGACCGGCCGCTCGCGGTCGATCCAGGAGCCGCGCTCGAGCACGGTCGGCACCATCAGCGGGAACTTCAGCTTCTTCGCGCGCTCCCGCAGGAGCGCGACCGACGCCTCCGCGCCGGGCGCGACGTTCGGCAGCTGCCGCTTCGGCGTCTTGTCGATCGGGGCGGCCGCGATCGAGCCGTGGAAGGTCTGGCCGACGACGACCGTGAGCAGGGCGCCGTTCGAGAGGGCGCCGAGCGCGGCCGTCTGCGGGATCACGTCCTCGCTCCCGAACAGGGTCGCGACCTTGCGGGCGGCCTCCTTGCCGCCCCGCTGCTTCGGGTCGTAGGCGATCCGGGTCTGGAAGAAGTCCCAGTTGGGAGCGTTCGCCGGCTTCCCGTCGGGCGGGTAGATCATCGAGTAGCCCCGCTGCGAGAGCAGGTAGCTGGCGGTCGAGGCGGAGCCGGTGACGCCGTTGCCGTTCAGCACGGTGATCGTCGTGTCGGCAGGCGCCGGAGCCTTCGGCTTCGCCTTGGCCTTCCGTGTCTCGCCGAGCGCGACCGCCGTGGCCTTCTCGGGCGACTCCACGTCGGGGTGCGAGAACTCCTGCACCGCCCGCTGGATGTTCTCCGACGACGTCGTCAGCTCGGCGTACCCCTCGAGCCCGTCGATCTTCGACTGGAAGAAGTGGCCGGGAGCGAGGCCGTACGCGAAGAGCGCGTAGGAGAGCAACGTGGAGACGTCGAGCTCCTTGCCTCCGCCGACTCCGACCTGGACGTTCTTCGTCACCGTCCGGACGAGCTTCGGCAGCCGGATGGGGCTGAACTGGCTCCGGACCTGGTCCTTGAGCGCCCGGACGAACTGCTGCTGGCGGGCGACCCGGTAGAGGTCCGAGTCGGTGTGGCGGAAGCGGACGTAGTCGAGCGCCTGGTAGCCGCCGAGCCGCTGATACCCCGGGAAGAGGTTGATCGTCGCGAAGCCGGTGGGGCCGCTGCGGTCGTTGAAGTAACGTCGGTCGATGTCGACCCAGACACCGCCGACCGCGTCGACGAGCTGCCGGAAGCTCCGGAAGTTGACCGTGATCAGGTAGTTGACGGGGAGCCCGGTGAGCTTCCGCACCGTCTCGAGCGTCCCGCGGGTGCCGCACTCCGTGTACGCCTCGTTGATCCGGCCGCGGTAGGTCGACTTGCCCGGGCAGGTGACGTCGACGACGAGGTCGCGCGGGAACGAGAGCAGCGAGATCGAGTCGGTCGTCGGGTCGGCGCGGACGAGCATGACCGTGTCCGACCGCGCCGGCGTGCCCGTGTCCGCGCCCCGGCGCTCGTCGTAGCCGACGATGAGGGCATTGGTGGGCTGATTCGCGACGGGAACGTCGAGCCGCGCCGCGGCCTTCTGCACGTCGACCGACTTGACGGCGACGGCGCCGACGACGTCCTCGTGGACCCAGAGGTACAGCCCGCCCGCGAGCGCCGACGAGCTCATCAGGAGCGCCACGAACACGTAGAGGAGCAGGGTGCGGACGGTCGCCCACCCCGAGCGCCTGGGCGGTTCGGGCTGGCGGTAGATCGTGACGGGCGAGAGCGTTCCCGGCGGCAGCACCGGCCGGCCGCTCCCGTTCACGGCCGCACCGCGGCCCATTCCTCTTTTCGTCGTAGTGCGCATAGATAGAGGCGGGCACCGAGGCACCCGCGCAGGGGCCCAGGATAGCCGAGGGCTCCGACGGCCCCCTTATCTGGCGATAGCGCGAACCGAAGCGAGCGCGTCCGCGAGGAACGCGTTCTCCTCGGCGGTGCCGACGGTGATCCGGAGCGCCCCGGGAGCACCGAACGCGCCGAGGGGCCGGACGATCGCGCCCCGGCGGAGGAGCGCGTCGAAGAGCGGCCCGGCATCGTCACCGACCTCCGTGAAGAGGAAGTTCGCGACGGCAGGCCCGGCCGGCTCGAACCCGTGCTCGGTCAGCGCGCGGCGGATCGTCTGCCGCCCCTCGGCGGTCAGCCGGCGACGCCGCTCGAGCTCGCCGCGGTCGTCGAGGCTCGCGAGCGCGGCGACCTGCGCCTGCGTGTTCACGTCGAAGGCACGGCGGACCTTCGCGATTCCCCGGATCACGTCGGCCGCGCCGATCCCGTACCCGACACGCAGTCCGGCGAGCCCGTAGATCTTGGAGAACGTCCGGAGCACGAGAACCCGCCGCCCGGCCTTTGCGTACTCCTCGATCGCGTCGGGGTAGTCCGGCTCGTCCAGGTACTCGAAGTAGGCCTGGTCGACGACGGTCAGCACGTGCTCCGGGACCTGCTCGAAGTAGGCGTCGAGCTCGGCGCGGCCGGTCATCGTCCCCGTGGGGTTGTTCGGGGTGGCGACGTAGACGAGCTTCGTGCGGGGCCCGATCGCGGCGAGCATCGCCTCGAGGTCGAGCCGGTGGTCGCGCAGCGGCACCTGCCGCGGGACCGCCCCGAGCTTGAGCGCATCGAGGACGAAGCTGATGAAGGAGGGCCAGCCGGTGACGATCTCGTCGCCCGGCTCGAGGGTCGCCACCGAGAGATGGCCGATGATCGCGTCGGCGCCGGCAGCGGTGATCACCTCCGCCGGCGTGACTCCGTGCCGCTCGGCGAGCGCGTTTCGCAGGTGGAAGGCGCCGCCGTCGGGATAGCGGTTGAGCGTCGGGGCAGCGCGCTCGAGCGCCTCGAGCGCGGCCGGAAACGGGCCCCAGGGCCCCTCGTTGGAGGCGAGCTTGACCACCCGCTCGAGCCCGAGCTCCCGTTGAACCTCCTCCTCCGGCTTGCCCGGCTCGTACGGGACGAGCCCGGTGAGGGAGGGCCGAAAGAGGCTCACCCGCGGCTCAGCTCTCGAACGTGCTCTGGTCGTCGTCGCCGCGACTCCAGAACCAGAGGGCACCGCCGATCACCAGAGCGAGGGAGAGGATCGCTCCCTTGTTCGGCCGCCACGACCCCTCCACCTTGCCCGGCACGGCCTGCTTGGCCTTCTGCTTCAGCACGTGCTTCGCGGTCAGCCAGGTGGCCCAGCCGAGGACGGCGTTGCGACGATTGACGATGCTCATGGCGGGAGGCTAACAGCCCCAGGACCGCGGCCTCAGGCGCCGGCCGCGGCCTTCTTCCGGTTCGGAAGGTGGATCGCGCGGCCGAGCGCGACGAGGCCCGCCTCCTTGATCGCCTCCGAGAGCGTCGGGTGCGCGCACATCCCGTCGGCGACCGTCTCGACCGTGGCCTCGGCGTCGATCGCGACCGTACCGGCCTCGATCAGGTCGGTCACGTGCGGGCCGACCATGACGAGGCCGAGCAGCTCGCCGTACTTGGTCTCGTGAATCGACTTGACCCAGCCGACGGTGTCGTTCTGCATCACGGCCCGCGCATTCGCGACCCAGGGGAAGACGCCGACAGCGACGTCGTCGCCGTGGAGCTCGCGTGCCTCCGCCTCGGTCAGGCCGACGCCGGCGATCTCCGGGTCGGTGTAGATCGGCCGCGGGACGGCCGGGGAGCCGATCACGAGGTCGTGACCGAGCGCGTTCTCCGCGGCCACCTCGCCCTCGCGGAAGGCGGTGTGCGCGAGCTGCCAGTAGCCGGCGCAGTCGCCGACGGCGTAGATGTGCGGGACGGTCGTGCGGCGCCGCTCGTCGGCGGCGATCCCCTTCCGCCTGTCGAACTCGACTCCGGCGGCTTCGAGCCCGATCCCCTCGACGACGGGCCCTCGACCCACGGAGACGAGCATCAGGTCGGCCTGCACGGTCTCGCCATCTCCGTAGTGCACGGTCAGCTGTGAGCCGTCGTCCTCTACTTTCGTGCACTGCTTGCCGAGCTGGAGCCCGATCCCGCGCTTGCCGAACGCCTTCGCGAGCTCTTTGGCCGCGTCCGCGTCCTCCTGCGGGATCAGCGTCTCGAGCATCTCGACGATCGTCACCTCCGAGCCGAAGCGCTGGAAGATCGAGGCGAACTCACAGCCGATGATCCCGCCGCCGAGGATCACGAGCCGGCGCGGTACCTCGGTCGCCGCGAGCAGTCCCGTCGAGTCGACGCACCGCGGCGAGTCGAGCCCTTCGATGGGCGGGCGCAACGGGAACGAGCCCGTGGCGACGATCGCGGACTTGAAGCTCACATCCTCCCCGCCCTCGACGGCGAGCGTGCTCGCGTCCTTGAAAGTGCCAGCGCCCTTGACCCACTCGACGCCGTTCGCCTTGAAGAGGCTCGCGATCCCACCCGTCATCTGCTTGACGACGCCGTTCTTCCACTCGGCGGCCTTGCCGAAGTCGAGCTCGGGCGCGCTCGTCGAGACCCCGAGCTTGGCGAAGGTCGCCTCCGCCTGGTGGATCGCGTGCGCGGTCTGCACCCACGCCTTCGTCGGGATGCAGCCGACCCGCAGGCAGGTGCCGCCGAGCTCCGGCTCCTTCTCGATGCAGACGGCCTTCGCGCCCAGCTGGGCCGCGCGGATCGCTGCCGTGTAGCCACCGGGGCCTCCGCCCAGGACGGCGACGTCACATTCCATGTCGGGTCAACTCCTCAGTCGTTCGTCGGGCTCGATGCTAGCGAGGCCACCATCGTCCACGCCTCGGCGCCCTCGTCCACGATCTCGAAGCCGTGGCGCTCGTAGAGCTTGCGGGCCGGATTGCCCGGTTCGACGCTGAGGCTGAGCCGCTCGAAGCCGCCGTCGCGCGCCTTCTGCAACAGCGCCTTGAGGAGCTCGTCCCCGATCCCGTGCCCGCGTTTCGAGGGGACGACGGCGATCGCGAGCTCCGGCGTCTCCTCGTCCACGTAGCCGTAGCCCCGCTCCTCGGCACGGAAGAGGCGGTACCAGGCCGCGCCGACCGGGAAGCCGCTCTCGAGCGCGATCACGGCCGTGTCGCCCGGTCTGCCCCAGCCCCGGACATAGCGCGACGTGAGCGAGCCGGGCACGCGCTCGCGCCAGTAGTAGGCGTGGTGGAGCATGTCGCGCAGGAAACGACCGTCCTGGGCGCCGCCTCTCCGCAGAACGACGGGCACTTTCGCTAGTCCAGGGACTGGGCGAGCTGGATGCGATTGCCGTCCGGGTCGAAGACGTCCACGAGGCGGATCTCCCCCGTCAGCTCGAAGACGACACCGACCTCGACGCCCGCGCCACGCAGGCGCTCGGCCTCCGCCTTGACGTCGGCCACGTCGACGTGCGCGACCCCGCCGGCCTCGTCCGGATCGCCCTCCGCCAGCGCGATCTCCATCCCGCCGTGCGTGAGCTTCGACCAGCGATCCTCGAGGTCGACGAAGGTCTCCTCGAAGCCCAGCGTCTCCTTGTAGAAGGTCCGGGCCGCGTCGAGGTCGCGGACGCGGTACCAGACCGGGGTGATGCTCTCCGACATCGGCGTTCCTGGCCTCAGAGAGCCAACGCGGGCTCTTCGAGCAGCTCCTTGACGGTGCGCAGGAACTCCGCCCCGTCCGCGCCGTCGATCGCGCGGTGGTCGCAGGTGAGCGTCAGCGACATCAGCGGCCGCACGACGACCTCGCCGCCACGCGCCACTGGCGTCTCCACCGTCGCGCCGACCGCGAGGATCGCCGCCTGCGGCGGATTCAGCACCGCGACGAACTGCTCCATCCCGTACATGCCGAGGTTGGAGATCGTGAACGTGCCGCCCTCGAGGTCGGCTCGCTGGAGCTTGCCGTCGCGGGCGCGGGCGACGAGGTCGGCGCGCGCGGCCGCGAGCTCCTGGATCGTCCGCCGGTCGGCATCGCGAAGCACGGGGACGATCAGGCCGTTCGGCGCCGCGACCGCCATTCCCACGTGCGCCGACGGGAAGCGGCGGATCGACTCGCCGGTGAAGTGCGCGTTGACGGCCGGATGCCGGACGAGCGCAGCCGCGGCGACCTTCGTGAGCAGGTCGCTGACGGTCGGCTTCGTCTCGCCCTCGCGGAGCCGCTCGACGAGCTGCTCGCGCAGCGCGTTCGCGCGCGTCATGTCGGCCGAGACGGTGAGCTGGAAGACGGGCGCCTGCCAGGCCTCGGTCAGCCGGCGCGCGATCGTCTTCCGGGTGGAGGTGAGCGCGATCTCCTCGACCTCGCCCGCCGGCGCGGTCGCGGCGAGCGCCGTCGCCGGGGCCGCGACCTGCGAGCGCTCGACGTCCTCGGCGACGATCCGGCCTTCGGGACCGCTCCCGGACACCCTCCCGAGATCGATTCCCTTCTCGCGCGCGAGCCGGCGGGCGAGCGGCGATGCCTTGATCCGGCCGTCGCCCGTGGCGGCGGCGACCGGCTCCGCTGCGGCCGTCGCGGCCGCGGCTTCCTGACCTCGCCGGCGCTGCTCGTCCATCTCCGGCGCCGAGGAGCCCTCGGTCTCGGCCTCGTCCTCCTCCTCGACCGCTGCCTCGGTCTCGGTCGCACCGGCACCGGCCGCCGGCGCGGAGCCGTTCCCGGAGGCGACCTCCTCGCCTTCCTTTCCGATCACCCCGATCGTCGTGCCCACGTCGACCTCGCCGGAGTCGACCAGGATCTTCAGGAGGACGCCGTCCGCCTCGGCCTCGACCTCCTGCGTGACCTTGTCCGTGTCGAGCTCGTAGAGCGGCTCGCGCTTCTTGACCGCGTCGCCCTCGCCCTTCAGCCACTTGACGATCGTCCCGGACTCCATGCCCTGGCCGAGCCGCGGCAGCTTGACGTCCGTGGCCACGGCCTAGCCCTTCGCCACCGTGCGCTTGACCGCCTCGAGCACGTCGGCGGCGTGGGGCACCGCCCACTGCTCCATCGCGGGAGCGAAGGCGAGCGGGGCGAACTTGGCACCCACCCGCTCGATCGGCGCGTCCAGGTAGTCGAAGGCACCGTGCTGGACGACGGCCGCCAGCTCTGCGCCGAAGCCGCCGCGCGTGACCGCTTCGTGCGCGGTGACGCAGCGGTTCGTCTTCTGGACGGAGGCGATGATCGCGTCCTCGTCGAGCGGCTGCAGCGTGCGCGGGTCGAGTACCTCGACGGAGATCCCGAGCCCCTCGGCCTCCTCGGCGGCCTTCAGCGCCTCGGGTACCATCCGCCCGATCGCGATCACGGTCACGTCGGTGCCCTCGCGCATGATCCGTGCCTTCCCGAAGGGGATCGGCTCGAGCTCCTCCGGCACCTCGCTCTTCAGCGGGTAGAGGAGCCGGTGCTCGAAGAAGACGACCGGGTTGTCGTCGTAGATCGCGCTCCAGAGCAGGCCGCGCACGTCCTCGGCCGTGGACGGGAAGACGACCTTGAGGCCGGGGACGTGGACGAACCACGACTCGAGCTGCTGCGCGTGCTGGGCGCCCGGGCTCCAGCCGGCGCCGCCCTGGGTCCGGATCGTCAGCGGCACCTTCAGCTGCCCGCCGCTCATCGTGCGGTGCTTCGCGGCCTGGTTGACGAGCTGCTCCATCGAGAGCGTCAGGAAGTCCTGATACATGATCTCGACGACCGGACGCATCCCCTGCATCGCGGCGCCGATCCCGGTGCCGACGATCGCCATCTCGGAGATCGGCGTGTTCCGGACGCGCTCCGGCCCGAACTCGTCGAGCATTCCCTGCGTGACGCCCATCGAGCCGCCCATCTCGGCGATGTCCTCGCCCATGATGAAGACGTCCTCGTCCTCCCGCATCGCGCGCGAGAGCGCGTCCCGGACGGCCTCGCGGTAGGTCAGCTCAGGCATAGACCCACTTCAGCGCATCCTCGGGCGCGGGGTCGGTGCCGGCCTTCGCGAAGGCGACCGACTCCTCGACGACCGCCGTCACCTCCGTGTCGAGCTGCTCGAGCTCATCGTCGGAGAGCTCGAGCCGGGCTCTGAGAAGCTCGATCGGATCCTTCGTCTCGCGCAGCTCCTCGATCTCGTCCTTCTCGCGGTAGACCTGCGGATCGCCGATGTAATGGCCGACGAGCCGGTACGTGCGCACGTTCAGGAAGACCGGGCCCTTGCCCGAGACGGCATGCTCGCGCGCCTCCCTCGTGGCCGAGAAGACGGCCTCGACGTCCTGGCCGTCGACGTCGATCGAGCGCATCCCGAAGGCGACGGCCCGCTGGGAGAGGTCGGTGATCGGCACGTGCTGGCTCATGGGCGTCGACTCCGCCCAGCCGTTCATCTCGAGGACGAAGAGCGCCGGCACCCTCCAGAGCTGCGCGAGGTTGAGCGACTCGTGGAACGTGCCCGTGTTCGTGGCCCCGTCGCCGAAGAAGGCAACCGCGACCTTGTCCTCCTTGCGGAACTGGTAGGCGAGCGCCGTTCCGGTCACCTGCGGGAGGCCGCCGCCGACCACGGCGTTCGCGCCCAGCATCCCGTTCTCGACGTCGTAGAGGTGCATCGAGCCGCCGTAGCCGCCCGAGCAGCCCTCCGTCTTGCCGTAGAGCTCCGCCATCACGGCGTTCGCGTGGGTTCCCTTCGCGAGCGTGTGCCCGTGGGCGCGGTGCGTGGACATGATCGTGTCGCCGGGCTCGAGCCCCGCCATCACGCCGCTCGCAACCGCCTCCTGGCCGATCGCGACGTGCAGGAATCCCGGCAGCTCGCCCGCGCGGAAGCGCTCCTCGACCTTCTCCTCGAAGCGCCTGATCAGGAGCATCTCGCGGAAGAGCTCGCGCAGCCGCTCGTCGGAGAGGGAGGCGCCTGAGCCGAGCTTCCTCTCGGGCTTCTTCTCGACCTTCGCCATCTGGCACGCATTATGCTGACCCCCGCATGGGACTCGTCGAGGACTGGCGTCGGATCGAGCGGGTCCTGCCCGAGAGCTGGGAGGAGGCGCGGCTTTCGCTCACGATCGCAGAGCGGCGGCGGCTGGATCGCGCCGCGGCCCTGCTCGGCCCTGCCAATCCCGGCCGCAGCGGCAACGAGGTGCGCTTCTCGGCCAGCCGCGGTGGCGGTGCGGGCCACGGCGTGGGGCCGGAAGCGGTGGCGCGGCTGCTCGACAGGTTGGAGCGCGAGCACGTCGGCGGGGTGCTGCGCCTCCGTGAGGTCGTCTCCTCCGCGCCGGTCGCGGCCGAGGCGACGGAGAGCCTCGTCGCGGGCTGGGACGCCGCCGTCGCGTCGCTGCCTCCCGACTGGAGCGACCTCTATTGCGAGCTCGAGCTGAGCTCGAGCGACTACCTCCAGCGCGGCGCGCTCCTCCTCGCCCCGATCAACCCGGCCCGGATCGCCGACCGGTCGGGGTTCCGATTCCGCGTCGCTCATCGCTTCGGCTACGGCGCCTCGGAGCCGATGACCCGTCGCTGCCTCGCACGCGCCGACGGCGAGGGGATCACGGGCCGCGTCTCGATCCTGCGCGCGCTCTCGGACACGCACAACGTCGACACGCAGGGCCCCGTCTGGTACGTCGAGGGGAAGGCGGTTTGAGCAGCGCCGATCCTGTCTCGTGGCTGCTGATCGAGCCCGGCTGGACGGTGGTCGGCCGCGAAGGCGACGACCTCGGCAAGATCGCGGAGGTCGTGGGCGACTCCGGCAGCGACATCTTCAACGGGCTCTCCGTCTCGCACGGGCTCCTGCGCACGAAGGTCTACGTGCCGGCGGAGCGGGTCGGGACGATCACCGAGGGCCGCGTCGAGCTCGATCTCGACGCCGACGACTTCTCCCGGCTCGGCGAGCACGAGGAGCCGCCGCCGTCGGAGGTCGTTCGCGCCGATACGACCGATCTCTAGATCGAATCCGGCTGGGCGAGCTCGCGGACGAGCACCCGCGCGTCCTTCGCGCTCGCCGCGATCACGAGGCAGGTGTCGTCGCCGGCGAGCGTGCCGACGACGAGCGGATGGCGAGCCCGGTCGAGCGCGCGCGCGATCGCGGGCGCCGTTCCGAGCTCGGAACGGATCACGACGACATTCTGGGCCGCCGTGATCCCGCGGCCGAAACGCGCGAGGATCTCTGCGAGCGCGACGCGCGGATCCCGCTGCGAGGGCCGTCCGGAGACCCGATAACGAGGGCGGCCGAGCTCGTCGCTCACCTTGTCGACCCCGAGCTCCCGCAGGTCCCGGGACAGCGTCGCCTGGGTGACCGTGCAGCCCGCGGCGGCGAGTGCGTCGCGGAGCTCGAGCTGTGTCCCCACCCGGCGGCGCGTGAGCACGCTCTCGATCAGCCGCTGCCGCTCGGCCTTCGAGAGCGGCAGCGAATCCTCGTCCATACCTCACCGTAACGGGCCGGAACTCCTGGTTTGCCGATTTGCCGTCTGGGCAACGACGAGGTCATGTTGCGCAAACTTCTCTGGACCGGCCTCTACTCGGCCATCACTGCAATCGCGGCAATAGCCGCGCGCAAGGCGGCGGGGAAGATCTGGCAGATCGCGACCGGCGAGAAGCCCCCCGCGAAACGATGACGACGAAGGGCGACAGCGCAGTCGAGGGCGGAGCCGACAAGCTCGACGAGCTCGCCGACAAGGCAGCCACGAAGGGCGGCATGGCCTCGAAGGTCGCCGACGAGCTGGCCGACGACGCCGACTTCCTGCGCAAGCTGAAGCCGTCGCTGATCGTCGCGCGCGCGAAGGGTGAGGCGCCGAAGGACGCCGATCCCGGCTCCACGCCTCGCGCCCCGTCCGGCCCCCAGCACGAGACCCCGAAGTCGAAGCAGAAGCCGGAATCCGGCGGCGGTGGCCCGAACCCGTTCCTCGTCGCTGGAGCGGCCTTCGGCGTCGGCACGCTGCTCGCCAAGGTCATCGACTGGAGGGGTCATGCCCACCCCCGGCACTGACGACGTCACTCGGGCTCCGCTCGGAAAGCCCCAGCCCGGGAGGAAGCTCGGTGTCGGCGAGGCCGCCAAGCAGGTGGCCGAGCACTCGAGCTCGCTCGCGAAGCTGGAGCTCGAGCTTGCCGTCCTGGAGCTCAAGGGCAAGGTCGCGTCGCTCGGGATCGGGATCGGGCTCGCGGTCGGCGCCGCGATCCTCGCGCTCTTCGGTCTCGGCTACCTCCTGGCGACGGTGGCCGCCGCGCTGGCGATCGTCGTCGATCTCTGGCTCGCGCTCCTGATCGTCACGCTCGGGCTCTTCGCGCTCACCGCGCTCCTCCTCCTGCTCGCCCGCACCAAGATCCAGAAGGGCAGCCCGCCCGTTCCCGAGCAGGCGATCCAGGAAGCCAAGCTCACGACCGAGGCGCTCAAGGGCAATGGCAGCCACTAACACGAGCAGTAGCCCTAGCACTACCCAGGGCGGGCGCTCGCTCGAGACGGTGCGGCGGGAGATCGAGACCGAGCGCGAGCGGCTCGCGAGCGCGGTCGAAGACCTGCGGCAGGGCCTGGGAGAGGCGACCGACGTCGCCGGGAAGCTCCGTGCCAAGTTGCCCGTCGTCACAGCCGGCGCCCTGGGAGCCGGCTTCTTCCTCGCCGGGGGGATCGGCGCGACCATGCGCTTCTTCGCTCGCAAGGGTCGCGAGCGCTGACCCGGGTCGGCACAGCACCCTCCAATCCCTACCGGCTTCCCCGCAGCCGCTGGGTCGAGGTCTTCAAGCGATCCTTCAAGGAGTTCCTGAACGACGACTGCATGGGGCTGTCGCAGCAGATCGCGTTCAGCTCGCTGCTCGCCTTCTTTCCCGCTGTGGTCTTCCTCGTCGGCCTGCTCGACCTCGTCGGCGCCTATCCGACGCTGAAGGAGTTCCTCGCTCCCATTGCACCGGGTGACGTCGTGGAGACGGTCGACACGCTCCAGCAGGAGACGTCGACGGACACGTCGGTGCTCGCCTTCTTGATCGGGTTCGCCGGGGCCACCTGGGCTGCGAGCGGGGCGATGGGCTCGGTGCTGAAGGCGGTCAACCGCGCCTACGAGCGCGTGGAGACACGGCCGGTGTGGATGACGAGGATCATCGCGGTCGTCCTCGTGTTCCTGACCGGAATCGTGACCGCGGGACTGCTACTCCTGATCGTCTTCGGCGGGCCGCTCGGGAACGCGATCGCCGAACAGGCGCAGCTCGGAGGAGCCTTCGATCTCGTCTGGTCGATCCTCCGCTGGCCGATCGCGTTCGCGGCGATCCTCCTCTTCTTCTCGATCGTCTACTTCCTGGCGCCGAACGTCGACACCCGCAACTGGCGCTGGCTCTCGCCAGGGGCGCTCGTCGGCGGGTTCTCCTGGCTCGGCCTCTCCGGCCTCTTCGCGCTCTACACGAGCTTCTCGGATTCCTACTCGAAGACGTACGGCGCGCTCGCGAGCGGTGTCGTGCTCCTCCTCTGGCTCAACTACTCGGCCTTTGCGCTCCTCTTCGGGGCCGAGCTGAACTCCGAGCTCGAGCGCGAGGCGGAGATCTACGCGGCCGGCGGCCCGGACGCAGGACTCGTCAAGCCCAGCCGCCGCTAGCCAGACGCTCGCGCGCCGGGATCGACGACCGCGACCACGCCGCGGAGCTTCGTCGCGCTCCGGTCCGAGTAGAAGACGAGCGTGCCGCGCTTCAGCGTCAGCCTCCAGGTGAGCGTCGCGACCTGCGCAACGCCGGACTTGCGGTTCACACCCGCCCCGCTGAGATGGAAGTTGTGCAGCTTCGTGCGGTCGCGGACGGTGACCACGTAGGCGCCCGCCCTGAGCCCTCGCACGCGCGCCCCCGCGGTCGTCCGCAGCGAGATCGTGGCGCCAGGCCCGACGGTCGCGTTCAGCTTCGTCGGAGCGGGAGCGGGCGGCGGTGCAACCGGGCCGGCTCCGACGTCGAAGGCGCCGCGCATGGTGACTGCGTGCGGATCGCAGACGAAGGTGTACCGGCCGTCCCTCAACGTGACGGTGAAGGTCTGGGCGCCGACCTCGTCGACCGGCGTCGAGACGTCGACGCCCGGCCCGGTCAAGTGGAAGTTGTGCTCGGGCGAGCGATCGTCGACCGCGAGCTCGTAGGTGCCGGCGTCCAGCCTCTGCACGGGTTCTCCGTCAGGCCCGAGGAGCTTGATCGTGAAGCCGGGGCCTACCGTGCCCGAGAGCTTCCCGTCGGCCGCCCAGGCGACGGCGGCAGAGGTCGCGCCGACGAGGGCGAGGCTACCGGCGACGACGAGATGCCGAAGGCGCATCGAAGGAGAGTACGGGCTTCCGCGGCGATCGGATTGCGTCCGCGCCGAGCAATCGCGTACAGTCGCCAGCGTGAGGCTCGGGAAGAATGCGAAGGTCGATCTGATCCGCAAGGTGCCGCTCTTCGCCCACTGCTCGAAGGGCGAAACCGCCGAGATCGCCTCCATCGCCGACGAGATCGACGTCCCCGCCGGCAAGCAGCTGCTCGAGGAGGGCGACCGTGGCCGCGAGTTCTTCATCCTGCTCGACGGCTCTGCGGAGGTGACGAGCAAGGGCCAGAAGGTGAACGAGCTGGGGCCCGGCGACTTCTTCGGCGAGATCGCCCTCGTCTCGCGTTCGCCGCGAACGGCGACGGTGAGGACGACGACGGACGCGCGTCTGCTCGTGATCACCGCCGGCTCCTTCCGCACGCTGCTCGAGCATTCGCCGAGGATCCAGATCCGCGTGCTCGAGGCGCTCGCCGACCGCCTCGCGCCGACCGCGCTCTAGGACCTCCTAGCTGCGGAGCTCCGCCCCGAACTGCTCGGCGAGCGCCGTCACGATCCGGTCGCGCAGCGCCGCCGCGTCCTCGTCGGAGAGGGTTCGCTCGGGCGACTGGAAGGCGAGCCTGAGCGCGACGGACTTCGTCCCGGCGGCCAGCTGCTCGCCTCGATAGACGTCGAAGACCCGGGCCTCGCGGAGCTCGGGGCCTGCGGCCTCGCGCGCCGCCGCGACGAGTGCCCCGGCTTCGATCTCCTCGGCGACCGAGACGGCGATGTCCTGACGGACGAGCGGGAACGTGACGACGTCCTCGAACGTGACCGGCTCCTGCGCTGCGGCGAAGAGCGGCGCGAGCTCCAGCTCGAAGGCGCCCCATGTCCCCTCGAGCGCCGCCGGATGCAGCTCGCCGACGAGCCCCGCCTCGGTGCGGGCGGTCTTTCCGGGATGGAATCGCTCGTCCTCGGCTCGGTCGAACGACGGCTCGGCCTTGAGCGCGCGATAGATCGCCTCGACCACGCCCTTTGCACGCCCGAAGCCGCCTTCGACGATTCCGGCGACCCGGCTGCGCTCGTCCGGTAGCGCGTCGCCGGCGAGATAGACCCGGGCGATCTCGAAGAGCGCGATCCGCTCGGCGCCGGCGTCGACGTTTCGTCGCGCCGCCTCGACGAGGCTCGGGAGGAGTGACGTGCGCAGCGTCGTCAGCTCGGCGGAGATCGGCTCGGGCAGGCTCCAGGAGCCGGGATCGGCTCCTTCCGGGCGCAGGGAAGGCGTGTAGGTCTCGGCGAACCCGAGCCCGACGAGCGCGTCCTCGAGCCGGCGGCGCTGCTGCTGCTCGCGGGTCAGCGTCCCGAACATCGCCCGCCGCACCGGCAGGGTGAACGGAACCTCGTCCAGCCGGAACCGCGCGACCTCCTCGACGACGTCGATCTCGCGCGTGACGTCGTGCGCTCGCCAGGTCGGTGCGAGCACGCGGTCTCCGTCGCGCTCGAAGCCGAGGCGCTCGAGGAGGCCGTACTGGTCTGCCGGAGCGGTCTCGATCCCGATCGCCGCGTCGGCGCGCTCGGGCCGATAGAGGATCGCCGGCCGCTGCGGCAGGTCCGCGTGGACGTCGGCGTGGCCGACCCAGCGCGCCCCGGCGAGCTCCACGAGGAGCTGGGTCGCGAGTGTTGCGGCCGGTCCGGCCAGGTGTGGATCGACGCCCTTCTCCCAGCGGTTCGAGCCCTCGGTGCGGAGTCGCAGGCGCTCGGACGTGCGGAAGATCCCGTACGGCTCGAAGTTCGCGGCCTCGAGGAGGACGTCGGTCGTCGACTCGCCGATCTCCGTCTCCTCGCCGCCCATGATCGCCGCGAGCGCCACCGAGCGCTCGCCGTCGGCGATCATCAGGTCGGTCTCCTCGAGCTTCCGGTCGATCCCGTCGAGCGTCCGCAGCGTCTCCCCCGGCTCCGCGCGGCGCACGACGATCCGCTCGCCGCGCAGGGTCGAGAAGTCGAAGGCGTGGAGCGGGTTGCCGAGCGCGAGCATGACGTAGTTTGTGACGTCGACCACGTTCGAGATCGGACGCATTCCGGCCGCGAGCAGCCGCGCCCGCAGCCAGATGGGTGACGGCCCGACGGCGACGTCGCGGAAGAGGCGACCGACGTAGCGCGGGCATCCGGCCGTGTCCTCGATCTCGATCGAGAGCGGCTCGTCGCCGGCTTGCGCCGGGTCGTGCCCTGGCGGTGGAGCCAGTTCGAGCTCGTAGAGAGCCGCGATCTCGCGCGCCACCCCGTAGATCGAGAGCAGGTCGGGCCGGTTGCCGGTCACCTCGACGTCGAGCACGTGATCCGCGAGCGGAAGCACCTGCTCGAGCGGCGTTCCGGGCTCGGCCTCGGGCAGCACCATGATCCCCGAGTGGTCGCCGCCGAGCTCGACCTCCTGCTCGGAGAGGATCATCCCGCTCGAGGTCTCGCCTCGCACCGCCCGCTCGCCGAGCTCGAGCCCGCCCGGGAGCACGGCGCCGGGAAGGGCCACGGCGACGGTCGCCCCCGCTCCGAAGTTCCAGGCGCCGCAGACGATCTGGCGCGGCTCCCCCTCGCCGAGGTCGACGCGGCAGAGCTGCAGCCGGTCGGCGTTCGGGTGCTTGACGGCCTCGAGCACCCTCCCCACCCGGAAGAGGGCGAGATTGTCACCCTCGCCGGAGACCCCGCGTGCCTCGATCGCGGCGACGACGCCGGTGGCGACGCTGAGCCGCTCGCCGAGCTCCGCGAGCGGCATGTCGACCGCGACGTAGTCGCGCAACCAGGAGACCGGAACCAGCATCAGGAAGAGGCCATCGGGATCGACGCCTCAGAACTGGCGCAGAACCCGCAGGTCGCCCTCCCAGAGCGCCCTGATGTCCGGGATGTCGTGCCGGAGCTGCGCCGTCCGCTCGAGGCCGCAGCCGAAGGCGAATCCGGACCACACCTCCGGGTCGAGCCCGACGTTCTCGAACACGCGCGGATCGACCATCCCCGCGCCGCCCATCTCGACCCAGCCGGAGTACTTGCACGTTCGGCAGCCAGCGCCGCCGCAGACCCCGCACGAGACGTCGGGCTCGATCGAGGGCTCCGTGAACGGGAAGTAGTGGGTGCGGAAGCGGACGGCGCGCTCGGGCCCGTAGAGCGCCCGCATCACGTGGCGCAGCGTCCCCTTCAGGTCGGCGAGGGTGATTCCCCGGTCGACGGCGAGCCCCTCGAACTGATGGAAGATCGGATAGCGCGTCGCCGTGATCGCATCGCGCCGGTAGACCCGGCCGATCGAGACCATGTAGACGGGCGGCTCCCGCTCCTCCAGCTGATGGATCTGGGAGGCCGAGGTCTCGGTGCGGAGGACGCGGTCCTCGTCGAGGAAGAAGGTGTCGCGCGGCGAGCGGGCGGCGTGCGTCGGCTCGAACGCGAGCTTGTCGAAGTTGTACTCGACGGTCTCGACCTCGCGGTCGTCGCGGATCTCGTAGCCGAGTCCGAGAAACGCGTCCTCGACCATCCGCCGCACCTGCGTGATCGGGTGGAGATGACCCACGGGGAGCTCGTCGCCCGGGAGCGTCACGTCGACGCGCTCCTCACGCAGACGGCGGTCGAGCTCGGCCCGTTCGAGCTCCTGCTCGCGGGCGTCCGCCGACTCCTCGATCCGCCGGCGCAGGGCGTTCAACGTCATCCCCGTCTCGCGGTCGCGGACGGCACGCAGGGCTTGCGGCAGCTCGGCCTTCCGGCCCAGGAAGCGGACGCGCGCGTCCTCAACCTCGGCGACGGTCGCTGCGGCCTCGATCGCGCTCAGAGCCTGGGATTCGAGCGCCTGGACGTCCACGCGGGCGACTGTACCATCGGCCCGCGTGAGCGATCCCAGCCCGTACGACCCGATCGCCAGGCTGTATGACCCGTGGAGCGCGAGCGTCACCGAGGACGTCGACTTCTACGTCGAGGAGGCGCTCGCCGCAGGTGGTCCGGTCGTCGAGCTGGCGTGCGGCACGGGCCGGATCGCGGTCCCGATCGCGCTCGCCGGCGTGCGCGTGATCGGCGTCGACGGCTCGCTCGGGATGCTCGAGGTCGCGCGCGAGCGGGCTCGCGCGGCCGGGGTCGAAGCGCTCGTCGACCTCCGCCACGGAGACCTGCGCGAGCCGCCGGTGGCCGAGCGCGTCGAGCTCGTGCTCGTGCCGTTTCGCTCCCTCCTCCACATGACGACGGAGGCCGAGCGCGAGCGAGCGCTCGCCGCCGCCTACGCGCTGCTCGAGCCCGGCGGCCGGCTCGTCTTCGACGTGTTCGCGCCCGGCCGGGAGGACGTCGAGGCGACCCACGGCCGCTGGCTCGAGCGCGAGCCGGGGATCTTCGAGCGGGCCGACTGGGACGAGGGGGAGCGGACGCTGACCCTCTCGGTCCGGCGCGGCGAGGAGGCCTCGACGATGCTGCTGGCGTGGCTCTCGCCCGCGGAGTGGTCGCGGCTGCTCGAGCGCGCCGGTTTCGAGGTCGAGGCGCTCTACGGCTGGTTCGACCGCCGGCCCTACGACGGCGAGGAGGACGTCGTCTTCGTGGCTAGGAGGCCGGAGTGACCGCGTCGCCGACGCGAACGCGCCCGGGCTCGACGACGTCCGCGTAGACCCCGAAGCAGATCTCTCCGTCGAGCTTGCCCCGGTAGTCCTTGATCGCGCGCAGCGTGTCGTGGTCGCGGAGCCCGGTCGCCGGGTCGTAGGTGGTGTTCGCGCAGCGGCCGACGGGGCCGCCGACGCGGAGCACCGCTTCTCCCAGCCGGAGCAGGCTTCCCTCCCAGCCGTCCTCCTCGTGCGGCTCGACGCCGCTCAGCTCGATGAGCATGCGGAAGCGACGTGGATCGAGCTCCGGGTCGCCGAGCCGTCGAGCCAGCTCCGTCACGGAGCCGTCTCCGAGCAGCGAGACCGGATGGAGCGAGTCCGTGCCGATCCCGTCCTCGGCGGCGCGCAGGATCCGCAGCGGCTTGCCGGCGTAGTCGGAGAGCGCCGCGCAGATCTCGGCGCCGAGGACGCGCCCCGGCACGGGGCGCCCCCAGAAGTCGCCGCCGGCCGGTTCGCCTCCTAGCGCGTCCGCCTCGACCTCCGAGCCGTCGGGGAAGTGGAGCGTGAGGCGCTCGGCTTCCGCGTCGTACTCGGGCCGGATCCGGACGAGCGGCCCGTGGTAGGCGCCGCGGAAGAGCCGGCCGTCCTCCTGGACGAGGAAGAAGCGGCGATTCTCCCGGACGCCGGCCCGATCGAGCTGGATCTCGTCCGGATGCTGCAACCCGAGGCTCTTGACCGGAGCGACGTTGAAGCCGGCCACGGTTGCCATCCGTCCCAGCGTAACGGTACGGTCGGGCCATGCTCTGGATCGTGCTCGGCGTGGTCGTCCTCCTCGTCCTCGCCCTCGTCTACCTCTACAACCGGCTCGTCCAGCTCCGGAACCGGGTCGAGAACGCGTGGGCCCAGATCGACGTGCAGCTCAAGCGGCGCTACGACCTGATCCCGAACCTCGTCGAGACGGTCAAGGGCTACGCCGCCCACGAGCGCGAGACCTTCGAGGCCGTCACGAACGCCCGCGCCCGCGCCCAGGCCGCGCAGGGCCCGGCGGAGCAGGGCGCCGCGGAGAACATGCTGAGCGCCGCGCTCGGGCGGCTGATCGCGGTCGCGGAGGCCTATCCGGAGCTGCAGGCGGACGAGAACTTCCGCCAGCTCCAGGACGAGCTCGCGCAGACGGAGAACCGGATCGCCGTCTCCCGTCAGGTCTACAACGACACCGTCCTCACCTACAACAACGCGATCCAGACGGTTCCGACCGTCTTCATCGCCGGCATGTTCGGGTTCACGAAGCGGGACTTCTTCGAGGCGGAGGAAGCGACCCGGGAGGCACCACGCGTCGCGTTCTAGCGGGGCTCGTCCTCGGCCTGCTCGCCGTCCTGGGGCCGGCGGCCAATGCAGCGGCCAAGTCCTTCACGCTCCCGAGCGCCGACGTACTCGTGCAGATGGAGCGCGACGGCTCCGCTCGTCGTCGACGAGCGCATCACCTTCAGCTACGACGGCGACTTCAGCGGGGCCTTCCGCGAGATCCCGCTCGAGGACGGGCAGCGAATCGACGGCGTCGCCGTCTTCGAGGGCGACCGGGCCTACGCACCGGGTGCATCGGCCGAGCTCGGCTCGAGCGGCTCGCCCGACACCTTCGGCACGACCGAGATCGAGAACGGCGTGCGCGTCGTCTGGCACTACCGGGCCCTCTCGGAGGAGCGGACGTTCCGGATCCACTACCGGCTGTCCGGCGTGGCGACCGCCTACGACGACATCGTCGACGTCAACCTGAAGGTGTGGGGCGACGAGTGGCAGACCGGGCTCGGACGGCTGACCGCCCGCCTCGTCGCGCCCGGCGAGGTGACGCGCGCCTGGGGCCATCCGGTGTCGGTTCGCGGCGACGTGACGATCGACGGCGCGATCGTCCGCCTGCGCGCGCTCGACATCCCGGCGGAGCAGTTCGTCGAGCTGCGGGCGCTCGTCCCACGCCGCTTCTTCACCTCGACGGCGGGGATGCAGGTCGCGGCGGGACCGGGGCTCGAGCGGATCGCCGCCGAGGAGCGCGAGGACGCCGCCGCCTACGAGCGCGACCGCGGCAAGATCGACGACGCGCTCGACAACCTGCCGCGCACGATCCTGATCCTGCTCCTGCTCGCGCTCGGCCCGGCCGCTGCGATCGCCGGGCTCGTCTGGTGGCTGTACGGCCGCGAGCGAGGAACGACCTACGACCGCGAGTACGAGCAGGAGCCGCCGACCGAGACCCAGCCGGCGCTCGTGCCCTCGCTGCTCGCTCAGGGCGGGACCCCGGGGTCGCTCGAGTTCACGGCGACGCTCTTCGACCTGATCCGGCGAGGGCGCTACCGCTCCGCGCCGGTGACGACCGAGCGGAAGATCTGGGGCGGGCTGAAGACGCAGCAGGTCGCCGACCTCGAGCTCGCGCTCGACGACGTGGAAGCGCCGGTCGAGGCGTTCGAGGCGCCGGTCGCGCAGGTCGTGGACAGCATCCTGGCCGCCGGCCCCGAGCGGCTCTCCCGCTTCCGCGACCGGATCGAGGACGACCGGACCGCCAACTCCGAGCGTTTCACCTCGTTCAAGTCGGCGGTCGATGCGGAGATCTCCGGCCGGAAGTGGTTCCAGAACAAGGGCCTCGTCCTCCTGCTGGGTGCTGCGGTGCTCCTCGCGCTTGGTGGCGGGGCTGACGCTCTTCGGCGCCGTCGATTCGTTCAACGCGATCGCCCCCACCTGGCGGAGCGTCGTCGTGCTCGCGCTTGCCGTCTGCGGGCTCGTCAACGCCGGGGTGCTGATCGTCGCGGCCTTCAACCGGCGGCTGTGGCGGCGACGCGCGCCGGCCGCGCAGGCGGAGGCCGAGCGCTGGGAGGCGTTCCGCCGCTACCTCACCGACTTTCCGCGCCTCCAGGAGGCGCCGCCCGCGACGCTCGAGCTGTGGGAGCGCTTCCTCGTCTACGGGATCGCGTTCGGGATCGCCGAGCGCGTCCTCCAGGGCGCCCAGCTGCACATGCCCGAGGCCCTCGCGCAGACCAGCTCGCTCTACTGGATCGGCCCCTACGGCGACCTCGGCTCCGGGCCCACCTCGATGGGGATCGGCGACCTCGCCGCCGGCTTCGGCTCGGCGCTCGCCCCACCCTCGTCGGGCTCCGGCGGGATGGGCGGCGGCTTCTCCGGCGGAGGCGGTGGGGGCGGGGGCGGTGGAGGCGGTGGCGCCTGGTGACCTGGCTCAAGAGGTCATCTTGCGGACGCCGTCTCCCGCGGGCACCATGGCTCGTGTGGCGCACGAGGAGGATATGACTCACGTACTCGAAGCGCTGTTCGATATCCGGAGCGATGTCAGCAGGATCGTGAATCTTCTCGAGGAGGAAGATGGCGAGCAAGGAGACGAAGAAGAAGATCCGTGACGAGCGCCGCGCCGACCGCGAGCGCTACGAAGCGACGACTCGCAGGCTCCGCGCACGAATCGATCGTGGACTCGCGGAGATTCAGGCGCGGCGCGAACGCTCGTAGAGCGCGATCGCGCCCGCCGCGGCGACGTTGAGCGACTCGGCCGCGCCCGTGGTCGGAATCGTCGCGACGTCCTGGCTCTGAGCCACCAACTCCTCCGGCAACCCCTCTCGCTCAGCTCCCAGGAGGAACGTGACAGGGCCGGAGAGGTCGAGCTCCCGCAGCGGCCGTCCCGCCGTGCGCCGCGAGCGCGATCCACGGCTTCGGCGCCTCGTCCAGCGCGAGGAGCGGGACGCGGAAGATCGCCCCGACCGACGCGCGGAGCGCCTTCCGGACCGAGCGGGTCGGCACAGCCGGCGGAGAGCGCGACCGCCGCGCCGAAGGCGTCTGCCGCCCGGAGCAGGGTGCCGACGTTGCCGGGGTCCGCGACGCGCCAGAGCCCGAGCGTCGTCTTCCGCTCGCCTCGCGGCAGGTCCGCCTGCCGGTAGACGCCCATCGTGCGCGCCGGGTGCGGAAGCGTCGAGAGCTCGGCGAGCAGCTCCTCCTCGACCGTCTCGCCGGCAACGAGGAGCTCGATCGGCTCGATCCCTGCAGTGCGCGCCGCCTCGACGAGATCCTCGCCCTCGACGACGAAGAGCCCGAGCTCGACCCGCTTGCGCTTCTGTGCGAGCAGCTTCCGGACGAGCTTCAGCGTCGGATTCGTGCGAGACGTGATCACGCGAGCCACTCGATCCAGGCGCCGTGGAAGTCGGCGTGCGCGACGAGCTCGGGCCCGTTCCCCGGCCAGACCTGGAGCCACAGGCCCCAGTGGTCGTGCACGTCCTCGGCCGGATGCGCCGTCCAGACGAGCGCGAGCGCGCCGTCTCGACCCGAGACGGCAAGCGAGTCGAGGACGCTCGCCCAGTCCTCGTCCGGGAGATAGCCGAGCACCGCGGTCTGGAAGACGACCGTGAGCACGTGGGGATCACGGGCGGCGAGCAGCGCGGGAAGCCGCTCCCCGAGGTCCCCACGCAGAAGGAGCGGCGGCTCGCGCCGGACGGCCTCGATCGCCTGGTCGAGTCGCGCCAGGCGTCCCTCCTGCCCCGGCCATACGAACGAGCGCACGCGCAACGCCCCCTCGTCCGTTGTCACGTCCACCGGATCGAGGTCGATCCCGACACGGCGGCGCACGACCGGCTTCAGCTCGAGCAGCTCTCCGGGCACGGGCGCCCGCTCCTCGCCGTCGAGCTCGAGCAGCGGCTCCGCAGCGCCCCAGCTGCCCGCCTCGTACACGAATCGGTAGCGATCCCAGAGGAGGTTGAAGCCCGCGCTCGAACCTAGCTCGATTAGGTCGAGCGTCTCCGCGCGAGTGCGGCGCGCGAGCTCGAGGAAGCAGGGCACGAGCAGCCACGAGCGGCGTACCTCGTTCGTCTGGACCGGCCTCGCCGCGAGCCGCGGCAGCTCGGGATGCGCGAGAGCGGCGTCGAGTTCGTCCCAACCGGCGCGGCCGGTGAGCACCAGCGCATGCAACCCGGCAAGGAGGCGCAACGGGGCCTTCCCCGAGAGGTCACCGACAAGCGCGGGCACGCGCGCGTCCTCGGCAAGCCTGCGGCACAGGTCGGCGTAGAGCGCCGCGCCCTGGCGCTCGCACTGCTCCGCCTGGTGGCGGAAGACCTTTGCCTGCTCGCTCAGGCGGCCTTGGCGGACTCGTTCGCCGCCTTCGCCTGCTCCGCGACCGCCGCGAAGGCGGCCGGGTCGCTGACGGCGAGGTCGGCGAGCACCTTGCGGTCGAGCTCGATGCCAGCCTTGTGGATTCCCGAGATGAACTGGTTGTACGACATCCCGTTGGCCCGCGCGGCCGCGTTGATCCGCACGATCCAGAGCTGCCGGAACGTCCGCTTCTTGTTCTTCCGGTCGCGGTAGGCGTAGACGAGCGAGTGCTCGACCTGCTCCTTGGCGTACTTGTAGCTCGAGTTCTTGAGCCCCCAGTAGCCCTTCGCCTGGCCGAGGACCTTGCGGCGCTTCTTGCGCGCGTGGACGGATCGCTTAACCCTTGGCATTTCAGCCCCTCCCTAGCAGCTTCTTGACGGCCTTCTGGTCGCTAGACGCGACCAACCCGTCCTTCCGCGCGCTCTTCCGCTTCCCGGGGCGACTCTTGATCAGGTGGCCGGGGGGCGTGGTCCGTCGGCGCCGGCGGAGCAAGATCTTGCCGGCCGCCGTCACCTTGAAGCGCTTCTTCGCCCCGCTCCCTGTCTTCACTTTCGGCATCAGTCTTCACTCCTGCGTTCTTGGTTGGGCCCAGCAGCATCACCATGTTGCGACCGTCGAGCAGCGGGGGCGATTCGACCGCGCCGATCTCCTTGATCTCCTCTGCGAGCCGAAGCAGCAGATCGCGACCCCGCTCCGGGTGCAGGTTCTCGCGCCCCCGGAACATGATCGTGACCTTGACCTTCGCGCGCTGGTGCAGGAAGCGCACGACGTGGCCCTTCTTCGTCTCGTAGTCGTGGATGCCGATCTTCGGCCTGAACTTGATCTCCTTGATGTTGATCTGCTGCTGGTGCTTCCGAGCGAGCTTGGCCTTCTGCTCCTGCTCGTAGCGGTACTTGCCGTAATCCATGACCCGCGCGACCGGCGGATCGGCCTGCGCAGCGACCTCGACCAGGTCGAGGCCCTTCGAATACGCATACTCGCGCGCCTCGTCCGTCGACTTGATCCCGATCTGCTCCCCGTCCTCGCCCACCAGCCGGACGTTCGGAACCCGAATCGCGTCGTTGATCCGGTCCTGCGGCTGCGGGCGCGTCCGGTCTTCCGGGCGCCGTCTCGGTCTCAAAGGGCCTTCACCAAGCTCTGAATCCTCTCTCTCAAACGACAAGAACCGCTGCAAGCAGCGGCCACATTTCCTCGTCCAACCGACTCGGTTGAACCCCCTCGGATGCCGGCGCTAGCGCTCGATCCGGGAGGTGAGGGGCAGTGATCCGCTCCTTCTTTCAGGAATCGATCGTAGCAAGCTCGGCACGGAAGTCGGCGAGCAGCGACTCGAGGCTCCGGGTCGACTGCTCGCCGCCGCGCGCGCGCACGGCGAGGGCCTCGTCGGATTCCCTGTCGCCGTAGACGACCGTGAACGGGATCTTCTCGACCTCGGCTTCGCGGATCCGCTTGCCGAGCGTCTCCTCGCGCTCGTCCACGTCGACGCGGAAGCCCTCCTCCTCGACGCGGCCTTGCAGCTCGTGGACTGCGGCACGATGCTGCTCGGCGACCGGGATCAGGCGCAGCTGCACCGGCGCGAGCCAGAAGGGGAACGCGCCGCCGTAGTGCTCGATCAGGATCCCGATGAAGCGCTCGAGCGAACCGAAGAGCGCGCGGTGGATCACGACCGGGACGTGCTCGACGTTGTCCCGGCCCATGTACGTCAGTCCGAAGCGGCGCGGCATCTGAGCGTCGGCCTGGATCGTCCCCATCTGCCACGAACGGCCGAGCACGTCCCGCATATGCAGGTCGATCTTGGGCGCGTAGAACGTTCCCTCGCCCTCTCCGATCACGTAGGAGATCGCGTGACGCTCAAGCGCGTCGCGGAGGATGCCCTCGGCCTCAGTCCCACTCCTCGTCGCTGCCGAGCCGCTCGTCCGGTCGGGTCGAGAGCTCTGCGAGCGGCTCGACCCCGAAGAGCGAGTAGAGGTGCTTGGCGAACTCGAGACAGCCGTCGATCTCCGCCGGCACCTGCTCGCTCCGCGCAGAAGATATGGGCGTCGTCCTGCGTCACGTGCCGCACCCGCGTCAGGCCGTGAAGCGCTCCGGCCAACTCGTTCCGGTGCAACGTCCCGCCTCGGCGTAGCGGATCGGTAGCTCGCGGTAGCTACGCAGCTGCGCAGCCGAAGAGGAGCATGTGCCCCGGGCAGTTCATCGGCTTCAAGCCCGCATGCGGAGCCGGATCGCTGTCGCTGACGACGAGGAACATGTTCTCCCGGAACTTCTCCCAGTGCCCCGAGGTCTCCCACACGGACTTGTCGTAGATCAGCGGCGTCTTCACGTCCGAGTACCCGCGTGCCCGGTTCTCGCGCCGGCGCAGATCCTCCAGCTCGTTCCAGATCACCATTCCCTTCGGGTGCCAGAACGGCGATCCCGGCGACTCCTCCGAGAGATGGAAGAGATCGAGCTCCCGGCCGAGCCGCCGGTGGTCGCGCGCGCGCGCCAGTTCGAGCCGCTCGAGGTGCGCGTCGAGATCCGCCTGGGAGTAGAAGGCCGTCCCGTAGATCCGCGTCAGCTGCGTGTTCCGCTCGTCGCCGCGCCAGTAGGCGCCCGCGAGCGAGGTCAGCTTCAGCGCCTTGATCGGGCTCGAGTCCTGGAGGTGAGGCCCGCGGCAGAGATCGGTGAACTCGCCTTGCGTGTAGAGCGAGATCGGGCCCTCGGCGGTCTCGACGAGCTCGACCTTGTACGGCTCGTTCTCCTCGAGGAAGCGCTGCCGCGCGTCGCGCTGCGGAGATCTCCTCCCGCTCCCACGAGCGACCGTCCTCGAGCAGGCGGCCGATCTCGGCCTCGATCCGCGCGAGCTCCTCCTCGCCGATCGGCTCCGGGAACTGGAAGTCGTAGTAGAAGCCGTGCTCGATCGGCGGCCCGATCGCGATCTTCACCCCCGGGTAGAGCCGGCGGACGGCCTCCGCGAGCAGGTGCGCCGCCGAGTGGCGCAGCACGAAGAGCGCGTCCGGGTCGTCCTTGTCGCGCGTGGTCAGGAACTGGATCGGCTGCCCGTCCTCGAGCGGGAGCCGCACGTCCTGCACGTTCCCGTTCGTGCGCACGAGCACGGCCTGCTCCGCGAGCTTCGGGCCGATCGCGCGGGCGGCGTCGAGCCCGGTCGCGCCGTCCGGAAGTTCGAGTTCCTTGCCGTCGGGCAGAATCGCCTTCATGACCGATGAGGATACTCAGCCGCAGACGGGGGAGCAGGCCCGCGAAGACGACCGGAACGACGAGCTCGAGGGCTCGCCGATCCCGGATCCCGAGGAGGAGCAGGGCGACGCCGAGGACGTGCCCGGCGCCGACTAGCGCTCGTTTTCGAGACGCACCCGCCGGGGTACCTCCTACCGGACAAGCGACGGAGGGAGCCCCATGCACCACACGATTCGAGATGCGATGACCGCGAGCCCGACGACGATCGAGTTGGGCACCACGGCGAGAGAAGCGGCGGGACTGATGAAGTCCGAAGACGTCGGCTCGCTGCCGATCCTCGACAACGATCGGCTCGTCGGAGTCGTCACCGATCGCGATCTCGCGATCCGGCTCCTCGCCGAAGGCAGGGATCCCGAGACGAAGGTGGGAGACATCGCCTCGAAGGACGTCGTGACGGTCGATCCGGAGCAGTCGCTCGAGGAGGCCGGCCGGCTGATGGCGGAGCATCAGCTGCGGCGCCTCCCGGTCTGCGAGGAGGACGGGAAGCTCGTCGGGATGCTCGCGCAGGCGGATCTCGCGAAGATCGGCCACGACACGCTGACCGGCGACACGGTGCAGCAGATCTCGAGCTGATCTCGAGCTGGAGCAACGCGCCGCGCGCAGCCCCTCCTGCCCGTTCTCGCTCCGGTTGAAGGAATTCGCCGCAGCGTCCGATAGGAAAGGACGATGGCCGTCTCCGTCTACAACGGTCCCTTTTCGCGGGAGCACGCCGAGCGCCTGCTCTGGCGCGCGGGCTTCGGCCCCCGCCGGGGCGAGGCGGCTGCGCTGGCGAAGCTCGGCCTCGAGGGTGCTGTGCGCAAGCTCACCCGGCCGAAAGCCGAGCGCTTCGTCGGCGCCGCCCCGCACGACGACAAGGGGCGCGCCCTCGCGCCGACCGACGCGTGGGGGCACGACCACATCTGGTGGCTCGATCGGATGGTCCGGACCTCGCGCCCCCTCGTCGAGCGGCTGACCCTCGTCTGGCACGACTGGTTCGCGACCTCGCTGGCGGGCGTCGGCTCCCAGAAGCTGATGCTGAACCAGAACAAGCTCCTGCGAAGCAGGTCGCTCGGCTCGTTCGAGACGCTGCTGCGTGACATCACGCGCGACCCGGCGATGCTGCTCTGGCTCTCGGGCACCGAGAACACGAAGTGGTCGCCGAACGAGAACTACGCGCGCGAGCTGATGGAGCTCTTCACGCTCGGCGCCGGCCGCGGCTACACGGAGCGCGACGTGCGCGAGCAGGCGCGGGCGCTGACGGGCTTCGACAGCGACTGGCGGCGCGGGATCGGTTCGCACAACTTCCGCTTCGAGCGCAAGCGTCACGACTCGGGCACGAAGCGGATCTTCGGCAAGAGCGGCGCCTACGACTGGGAGGACGCGGTTCGCCTCTGCCTCCGCCATCCGAAGCATCCCTCGTTCTTCGTCGAGAAGCTCTGGGGCTACTTCGTTCCGACCGCGCTCGACGGGGCGACCCGCCGCTCGCTCGAGCAGCTCTACCGGCGCGACCTCCAGATCCGTCCGGTCGTCGAGGCCATCCTCCGCCACCCAGCGCTCTACACCGGGCCGCGGATGGTCAAGCCTCCCGTCGTCTACACCGCGGGCCTCCTCCGCGGGAGCGGCCGGGGGATCGACACGACCTCGTGGGGGTGGATCTCGGAGCTGGCCGGACAACGGCTCTTCCTGCCGCCGAACGTCGCCGGCTGGGACGACGACCGCTGGCTGGACACCGCCACCTTCCGAGGCCGCTGGATGACGGCCAACCAGGCGGCGACGAGCGTTCTCCGTCACGGACAAGCAGGCGGGCTCGCTCTCGGGTGACCCGCAGAAGCTCGTCGCAGCGGCAATCGCCTTCTGGGGCTCGCCGACGATCCGGCCCGAGACCCGCGCCGCCCTGGTCGAGTTCGCCCGGCGGGCGATGCAGGACGCCGACCAGAGCTGGAAGCGCAAGTCCTATCCGGTGCTCGTCACGAACGCCCTCCGCCAGCTCGTCGCCGTGTCCCCCGACCTCCAGACCTGCTGAGCGACCGATGGCCCGCTGCTGCAACGACTTCACCCGCACGGACGCGCTCCGGCGCGCGGTCGCGGAAGCCGGTCGCGGGCTGCCCTCGATCGAACCGGGGATGCCCGTTCCGGCCGGAACCGGGCTGACCCGGCGCGGCTTCGTCGCCCGCACGGCCGGGCTCGCGCTGGCCGTCTACGGCGGCGGCGCCCTCCTTCCGCGCGCGCTCGAGGACGGGATCGCCGCAGCGGGCGCGGCCGGCCCGAAACGCGTGCTCGTCTCGGTCTTCCTCGACGGCGGCGCCGACTCGCTCTCGATGCTCTTTCCCGCCGGCGACCCGCTCTACCGCCAGCTCCGGCCCAGGCTGGCGCTCCCGGAGTCGGCCGGGCTCGCGTTCTCCGAGGACGCCCGCCTGCGCTGGCACCCCTCGCTCGGCGCGCTCGCCCAGCTCCACGGGGAAGGCAAGGTCTCCGTTCTCCCCGGCGTCGGCTACACCGGGCCCGACCAGTCGCACTTCACCTCGCGCCACTACTGGGAGGTCGGGGCGACGAGCGAGAGCATGACCACGGGGTGGCTCGGGCGCTACCTCGACCGCGTGGGCTCGCCGGACAATCCGCTCCAGGGGCTCTCGCTGGAGTCGCGCCTCCAGCCGGCACTCGCGACCGCCCGGATGCCGGTCTCGTCGATCGACGGCCCCGACCGCTACGACTTCTGGACGCGCGGCGTCTGGGGCGACGTCGACAAGCGCCTGCTCGAGGCGATCGGCTCGCTCGGGCGGCTGCCGACGGGCGGTGACCGGGCGCTCGCCCAGGCGACGGGCGTGGCGCGCCAGGCGGCGCGGTTGCGCGAGCAGCTTCTGCCGTTCGCGCCGAAGGACAAGGCTCCCGGCTTCACGAGCCCCGTGTCCTATCCGGACGCGGCGGACGACGAGTTCCCGCGGCGGCTGGCCGGGCTCGCAGCGATGCTCTCGGCCGGCCTTCCGCTACGGGCGGTCGCGTTGAGCGCGCCCGGGATGTACGACACGCACGACGACCAGCCGGGCGAGCTCGCGGCGGGATTGAAGCTGACCGCCGACAGCCTGCTCGCCTTTCAGCGCGACCTCGAGGCCCGCGGGATCGCCGATCGCGTGCTCGTGCACGTCTGGTCGGAGTTCGGCCGTCGCGCAAAGGAGAACGGCTCGAACGGCACCGATCACGGCGCCGCCGGCACCGGCTTCCTGATCGGGAGCCGCGTCAAGGGCACGATGATCGGCGAGTTCCCGGGCCTCTCCACCCTGGACAAGGACGGGAACCTTCGCGCGACGTCGGACTTCCGCGGCCTCTACTCGGCCGTGCTCGAGGACTGGCTCGGAACGGACGCCGAGGCGATCATCCCCGGCGCGAAGCGCTTCGCCCGCCCGGCCATCCTCCGGTGATCGCGTTGGCGCTCGCCCTCGCGGCGCTGCTGCCGGCCCCGGCGCCCGCCCGCGTGCAGGTCTCGGCGGACGAGTTCCGCTACTCGCTCTCGCGCCAGTCGATCGTGGCCGGCCCCGCGATCGTCCAGCTCGTCAACTTCGGCGAGGACGAGCACGACCTGCGGCTGCGCCGCGTCGGCGGCACTCGCACCTACGTCGTCGGCAAGGCCCGTCCAGGCGGGACGACGGAGCTCGCCGCCCGCTTCCTCCCCGGCCGCTTCGCGCTCTGGTGCTCGCTGGCCGATCACCGCCTGCGCGGGATGAGCGCGAGGCTCGTCGTCCGGAAAGCGTCCTGAGACCGGAGTAGGATCGGGGCTCCCTCGCTCTGGAAGGAGCAACGATGTCTTTCATGGACAAGCTCAAGGCGATGTTCACCGGCGGCTCGGACTCGCCCGACCACTCGCACGACGGCCACGACCACAGCCACGGCGACCACGATCACAGCCACGACGACGAGCAGGTGGCCGCCGTCGACGACGTGCCGCCGGCGACCGCTGCGCCGCTCGATCCTCTCGGGACGTCGATGCCCGAAGCCGGCCCCACGCCACCCTCGGTTCCGCCGGCGGAAGACGACAAGACCTAGCCCGCGAAGATCCCTCTGATGGGGGATCCTGGCGAAGATTCGTAGCGATAGAAACGAATGGGCGGCTGGTCTGCGGCATGCCGCGCTGGGGCTGACGGTGCCGAAACCAGTGCGACCGACCGAGTCGGCCGCCCCTTTCTCTCCTACGAGCTCAGTCCTGCGCCTCGGGCGTCGTCCGCCGGACTCGCGGGTCGCTGAAGACGTCGAGGTCGTCCCGGCTCTGCGTCGAGAACTCCGAGACGATCGCGCCCTGGTCGCCGGCCTGGAACCAGTGCAGCGTGTCGGGCGGGATCGTGTACTGGTCTCCGGGCTGCAGCACCGTCTCGTGCCAGACCGTGAACACGCCGTCCGGCGGAATCCGGGCGGCGGGCTCCGGGGTCGACTCGCCTTCGGTGTAGAGATAGACGACGCCGGTGCGGCAGCGGAACGTCTCCTCCTTGCCGGGCGTTCCCGCGAACGGCGGGTGCCGGTGCTCCGGACAGGTCTGGCGCGGAAACAGCACGAGCTCCTTCGCGCAGACCCGCTCCGTGTTGACGTAGACGACGATCTGGAGCCCCGACTCCTCGAGGCGCGCCAGGCCGAAATCGGCGACCTCGACGGCGTCGATCTCGGCTTGCGTGAGCGCGATCCCAGCTTCGGCGAGCACCGCCGCGGTCTGCTCTCGCGCCGCTGTCAGCTCCTCCTGTCTCAGCATCGCCCCTACACCCGCGCGTATCTGATGTGCGTGACTCCGGGCGCTTCGATGGCCTCGACTTGCTCGAGCCCAGGCTTCGGGTCGCCCAGGTTGTCGAAGAGCCGGGCGCCGCCTCCGAGAAGCACGGGAACGATCGAGACGAGGATCTCGTCCAGTAGGCCCGCCGCCAGATACTGCTGCACCGCGCTGGCGCCGCCGCCAACGGACACGTCTTGGTCGCCGGCGGCTGCGCGCGCCTGCTCGAGGGCCGACTCGATGCCGTCGGTGACGAAGTGGAAGGTGGTCTCGCCCTGCATCTCCAACGGGTCGCGCGGGTGGTGGGTGAGAACGAAGACCGGGTTGTGGAAAGGCGGGTCATCTCCCCACCAGCCCGTCCAGGGATCGTCGCCCCACGCTCCAGGCCCGCCACCGAACATGTTGCGGCCCATGATGACCGCGCCCACGTTGCCGAGGATCGCCTCGGCGACCGGCGTGCTCGCGTTGACCTCGCCGCCCTCGCGGCCGTGGCCCTCGCGGAATGCCCTGAGGGGAACCACCCAGTCGTGAAGCCGCTCTCCGCCGATCCCGAGTGGATTCTCCTCGCTCTGGTCGGGCCCGGCGACGTAGCCGTCGAGCGACACGGAGATGCTGGCCTTGACCTTGCCCATCGCGTGCTCCTTCCCGGAACGAACCTGATCGATCGCAAGCCGACTAGCCGGCAGCGGCCTCCACTGCGCGGTATGCGGCGAGGCTGGTGGCGATCGACCAGATCGCGAGCGCGAGAATGCCAGGAAGAAAGCCATAGCCGAACACGCTGTCTTCGCTCATGCCCTGAATGAGCGCGAGGAACGTGATGAGGAAGGAAAGCGCGCCGATCAGTGCCACGATCCCGATCCAGCGCGCGAAGATCCCGCTGCGCACCGTCAGCAGTCCGGCAGCCGCGAGCATCACGGCAAAGCCCATCGCAGCGACGAAGTATGGGCCCGCCGCTGCTGAGGTCACCGCTCGACTCACCACGGGATTCGCGTCGGCACCCTCTGTAGCAGCAGAAGCGATCGTGACGATCGCCATGGTGATGCCAGTGATGCCCGCGATGGCACCAGCGAACGCGACCCGAGCGAGTTGCACCGAGCCGCGAACCGTCGCCTCTGCGCTTCCGAGCACGGTTCGGATCGTCGCCGCGAAATGCAGGAAGACAACGCCTGCGAGCAGGATTAGGAACCCACCAATCCGGCTCTTCCACTGGTTGTCCTCCGCCCACGTCGTCCAGTCCTCGTCTGCCGCCGCGTAGTCAGGCGTGTTGCCTCCGCTGAGGAACCAGCCGAGAGCCAGGAGCACCGCGAACGCGACGCCAGACAGGGCTAGCAGCCGCTGCCAGGACGTGGGGAGCGCGTCTGCTGACCGGTCTGAGGGACTCATGGGCTAAGCCTTTCGCCTACGCGGCGTCGGTTTGCGAAGCCGTCGTTCGGCGCGCCGACAGAATCGGCGCATCCTTTCGGAATCCCCAGATCGCTGCGTAGATTCCGAGCGATAGCTCCCAGAAGAACTCGGGGATTACCAAGAGGGCTGGCACCGTGGTGCCCGCACCCCACCAGTCAAACAGCGTGCCGATGCTCCCGATCAGAAGGAGCGGCCCTCCGATCAGTCCGAGCCAGGTCATGCGCCGCGGGACGAGGCCGGACTTATACATCAGGTAGCCGAGGAGCAAGCCGTTTCCGAAGGGGACGATGAACCCAGGGCCAAACAGAAACGT